>JBGSTW010000047.1:0-67089 GCA_041753595.1 Bacteroidia bacterium
TTCAGAGTTCCGTACGGCTGTACTGACATTTTTTGATAAAATACAGGTCCACAAAAAAGCACTCGAATCCCTGTTGACCCTAAATTTTCATATCCGCTCAGCAGCTTGATTCAACGCAAACCTCTCAGTGAAGAGTATAGCTCTTCGTTCATGATAGAACTTCCATAAGCAATGACTGCCTTGTCGTTTGCCCTGAAAAAGTCGGCGAGTTCTTTGTCGAAAAAGTCGTAATCGGTTCCTCCCACCATTTCCTGCGAAGACTTGCCTGTCAGGCTCTCAAACCGCGAATTACAACGCATATATACCCCTTGTTTATCCTTGAGCCAGATGAGGTCGGGCACGGTGTTGATCAGAGTATCCAGTTGGGTGTTGCGTTGCTCCAGCGCGAGGGTGTAATAGTACAGGGCCTCTTCGGCTTCCTTGAGCTCGGTAATGTCTTTTTGGAGGCCTACAAAGTGGGTAAGTTTTCCTTCCTGATTGTAGAGGGGCGAAAGGGTAAGCTGGTTCCAGAAGAGCGATCCGTCTTTTCGATAATTCCGCAAAATCGCATTGGCACTTTCCCCCTTCTTTATGCCCTCACGGATGAGTTCGAGTTGGGGCTGGTTGGTGTCGCTGCCTTGTAAAAAATTGCAATTTTCACCTAAAACCTCCTGAGAAGCATAGCCTGTAATGGCTTCAAAGGCCGGATTCACAAACATGAGCGGCAAATTGGGGTCATTGGCATCTGAGAGCACAATGCCGATGGAGCTCGAATTGATGGCCTGGCGGAGGAGGTAGGATTCGGCCTCGGCTTGTTTGCGTTCAGAGATATCCTGAATAAAGGCGGTAAACTGTACCTCGCCGTGGTATTCAATCCGGGAAAGAGAAACCTGCACCCACAATTTTTCGCCATCCCGACGGGTGATTTCAAAATCACGCGGGTGTGCGGTTACCTGCTTTTTGCCAGCATACAGGTGATCGGTAATGTAATTTTTATGCAGGGTTTTTAATGAATCCGGTAGCAATATGTTATGGTTTTTGCCCAGCAATTCTTCCCTTTGATAACCAAAAATGCGCTCTGTGGCTTCATTGACAAAAATGATCTCCTGCTGCTCATTGATGGTCACGACCGCATCATGGGCACCGTTGAGGGTCAGATACATTACTTCATGAATCTTATTTACCTCCTCTTGTGCAATTTCTATTTCTGCAATGCGCAGCAACAAGGCCTGCTCGGCCACTTTGATTTCGGTAACATCAGCTACTACTCCCAAAGAACGGATAGGCGCTCCGGCCTCATTGAAAGTAGTCTGGCAGCGCTGGTGTACATAGGCGAGTTCACCTTTGGTGGTAATGATCCGGTGCACGAGGTTGTACTCAGCGCCTTTTTCAAGGTGAAGCTTGAAACTGCGGTCCACCAGGTCGCGATCATCCGGATACACTAACTCCAGGAATTCATCGAAAGTGGCTATTCCATCCGAAGGATTTCTTCCAAAGAGGGTATAAATCTCCTCTGACCAGGAAAGTTCGTTTCGCTCAAAATCTATTACCCAGTGGCCCATATTGCCTATTTTCTGGGCCTGAGTAAGCAGGGTTTCGCGTTCCTCTACTTGTTTATTGGCTGCTTTAATGGCCTCCTCCCGCTGGTGTTTTTCTATGGCCAGGGCTGCGAGGTGAATCGCATCATCAATCAGGCTGAGGTCTTCAGGCGTTGGCTGGCCGGGCTCCAGGCGATACATCGCAAAGCTACCCAGTACCTGCCCCTTTCCGTCAAGGATAGGGGTTGACCAGCATGCCCGCAATCCGAAGGAAACCGCGAACGCGGCAGAGTCTTCCCACAAAGGATCTGAAGCGATGTCTGTAACAATTACAGGTTCCTTTCGAAACATCGCCGTTCCACATGAACCTACTTTGGGGCCGATGGCTAGTCCATCAGCCGTATTGCTAAAAGCGATTGGAAGATTGGGTGCTGCACCCGTACGCATCTGCTTTCCATTGGGGTCCAGCAATAAAATAGAGGCTATGACTTCGTCAGACAGCGATTCGATGGCTAAAACGATCTCACGGAGGACATGCGCGAGCGGCATATCCTTCAATATCATTTCCAGAATGGCATTTCTTGATTGCTGAAGTTGCTCGGAACGATACTGCACCGTAACATCCGTAAATATGCCACAGATGCAGTTCCGGCCATCCAGTTGCAGCATGACGGAGTGCACATCAGCCATGAAGGTAGTCTGGTCTTTCCGGAGAGTGGGGATCTTAAGGGATTGATTGATCTCGCCCAAAATGATTTTCTGAAAATCCTCCAGCACCCTTGGCATATCAGCTGCCCTGTGGAGGTTGTTTAAGGTTAGTTTTTTTACCTCCTCCTGGTTGTAGCCCAGCAAGGAGCAAAAGGATTCGTTGGCAAACAGAAACTCATGGGTGACTTCGTCCGCTACCAACACACCGCCCGGAAGCCCTTCGAGCACGGCCCGGAGCTGCTTATCCGTCCTGAGCAGGCTGTCAGCTCCGTAGGTTTTTTGGGCAAAGACAGACAATCCATTTATTCCGGGGTAAATATTGTAGGTAATCCTGCTATCCTCTTCTGTATCCGGAACATGGATAGTGATCGTTTGCTGCGTATCAAAGGCCTGCCGGAAAGCTTTACCGAGGGGTTTGTCGGTCTGGTACTCAAACTCTTTCCAAAAGTTTCTACCCACGAGGTCTTCGGGGTGTTTGTTGAGCAACCTGCCCGCGCCACTGTTGACAAACACAAAGTTCATCATTGTATCAAAGCCCATGCAAGCATCGCTGATCCTTTCCAGCGATTGCTCCAATGATTTAATGCGGTTGGCAAGTGATTCGTGGGGATTTGTGGAAGGAATCATGGGCTGTTGTGGCGGAAATGAAATACCGGGCCTCCAAAAGGAAAATTAAAGAAACAATTTTTAGTTGTTCCTCTATTTTCGCACGTACTGATGAGCTTTTCAGTTTTTCTGTCAATGACTTTTGTCACTACCAGATTTTTTCACTTGACAAAAATCAAATATCCCGCCCCTGTCGTCTTTTTCTGTTGGAAAAAGGGATTAAGAAGGAAGCCAAGAGAGTAATTTAAGGCGAAATTTATAGGTTAAATCGATGGAAAAATGGTGAATAACCAGCGGAACAATACACGCTTTTTCCCCCTTACTTCCCTTCCTTTTACACCCAAAAAAACAGGCCGGAATGTTCTTCCGGCCTGTTTAATTATCTAGATATCCCTTTTTCCAGCCCGAGCTCAAGCCTGCAGGCCTTGATCAAGCCTCTCCTGCGTTTAGTCCGCATCCTTATGTTCAAATTTTACCAGTAAAATCCTGTCGCTGTTCAGCAAAATGGCTGTTTTACCTTCCTCGTCCTGTTGAAGTTGCAAAACATAGCCGTCCACAAGTAAGCAATCGGGGCGGGCAAGGATACCTGCTGTTGTCTCTCCCGAAAAAGTGATACGAAAGACCCGGCCGGAATCTGCTGCTATCTGGAAAGATGCCCCTGTTTCCTTATTGACATATTCTCCCAACCAGTTTTTTACCTCCAACTCGCTCCAATCCACCTGCGGGCGGGTAAGGCTGTAAGGGGCATGGCTCCAGTAATAGGCTTTGAGCGTCAGATCTCCGGATTTCTCACGGACAAAGGCAAGCTTGAAGTCGGGGTCGTTCTGCTGATGAAAAACATGGCCCGATTCCCGCACCATCCGTACATCGTTCCGACCCTGACGGCTGAGAAGCAGCTCATCCGGGGTATCGGTCGTCTCCAGCCGGAAGTAGAAGGTGCCTTCTCCCAGATAAATGCCGGGCAGGTCTTCCGTGTAAACGACTGGTGCCACCGAATCCGGGCGCGTAGCAAATGCCTTTTTGTCCGTTGAAATGCCCAACATGCTTTCAGCAACCTGGTTTGCCACCCACGAAGAAGTCGTTTTGCCGGTGTTCACCAAGGCAACAATGCTCAGCTCCTCTTCCGGAAACCGCATAAAAGTAGCTTTCCAGGCTCCGGTAGCCCCTTTGTGAAACGTATAAGCACGATCATGAAATTGGCCAAATTCGAGCCCGAAGCCATAGTTATCCGCATCGGTAAGGTCCGTCAGCGATTGACTTTTCCGAATAACCGAAGCCGGAATCGGGGCTTTCTTAGGTTGCTGCACCCAGCGTTCCCACGTGAGCTGATCGTCAAGCGTGGTGAAGAGGTTGCCGTCGCCGTTTACCTGCCAGATCCAATCATAGGTGATCCAGGTATCGAAATTGAAATAGGGCCGGGCAAACAATCCGGACAAGGGCTTGCGCTCGCCCACAAAGCCCGTATTCGGCATACCCAATTGGCGGAAAAGGCTGTCCATGTACCCCTCAAAAGGCTGACCGGAGGCACGCGCCACCACCTCCGCCAGCAGGATATAGTTCGAATTGCTGTAGAGGTACTGGCTTCCGGGGTCAAAATTGAGTTCGTGCTGCCTGGCCAGAAGCGCGAGGGCGTCTTTTTGCGTAAAGGTTTGCTCCCACCAGGTGGTTCCCTGGAGAGACCAGAGGTCGTATACATCGCGGATGCCGCTGCGGTGGCTGAGCAAATGCACCAGCAGAATAGGAGCCTTAATGTCGGGGAAAAGCTCAGGAAGAAAATCCCTTATATCCTGATCGAGGCGCAAACGGCCCTGATGTGCAAGGGTAAGCACCGCGAGGGCGGTGAACTGTTTGGCATTCGAGCAGTAGTTGAAACGGGTATCGGGGGTGATCGGTAGGTTTTCCTCGATATTGGCGAATCCCACAGCCTGTCGATAAACAACTTTGCCCTTTTGAAGCACAGCCACGGCCATTCCCGGAGCTCCTTCGGGTACGTCTTCTTGCAGAATGCTATCGAGGTGGAGGCGTTGATTCGGAGAAAGCTGAGCAGAAAGATGCGCAGCACACACAAAGCACAAAGCGAGGAGTAGGTGACGGAAGATATGCATGGGTGTTAATTTTGAAGCAACTTCCCTTATTCAGCCATTCGCCGCGCTCCAGATCGTGATTTGGGACAAAGACAGCCCTTATTTTTTTCCCAGGTTTTATTCTTTGATTCCTTCCAGCCAGGTTTTGGGTGCCAGCCCGGTATATTTTTTGAAGGCCCGGTTAAAGGTTGATTTCGAATTGAATCCGCTATCGAGGGCAATGGCAAGCAGGGTATGCGATTGGTGTTGATCTGCTTTAAAAAGTGCTATCACCGCTTCACAGCGCAGGTTATTCACATAATCGTTGAAATTGAGTCCGAAGCCCTGGTTTACCACTGAGGAAACCACCCTCGAATTGGCCCCAATGACGGAGGCGACCTCCTGCAACGTCAGGCCCGGATTGGCAAAGAGGCGGTCTTGCTCCATGCAGGTGGTAAGTTTTGCTTTCCAGCGTTCCAGGTCAGGCAATGCCTCGGTGGTTGCCGTCGGTCCTTCGGTTGCCGCGGTCAATTGGGCTTGCCACTCTCCCTGATTTTCGATTCCTTTTCTCCAAAACTGGTCCTCCATCCGAATGGCATGGGTATAACCCGTAAAGGAGATGTACATCAGCATAACCGAGAAATTGGCATAGTACCAGAATTTACTCCCAAATTCTCCCCATTCCGGATTGAAAATAAAAAAGAGCACGCGTAGCACCAGCAGAGCTACAAATACCCACAGGTAGCGCTGTATCCATCGGTGCGAAACGGCTTCGGCGTAGCTGAGCACCTGCAAGGATAGTTGCCGGTAACTCCTATAATGGCGCAGGCTCAGCGCGAAATAGCCCAAAATGGAGATCAGGCCTGCCATCTGGTAGCTGAAATCGAGGTCTTTGTCCTGGCCATCGGCATAAAACCACGGCCGTTGCAGCACCCACACGTCGGTTATCCACACCACCAGCGAATAACCCAGGTACAGGACGGCGGGGAGAAAGTGCCACCATTGACGGCCCTGTATCCGAAAAGCCGGGTCCAGCAAACTGCGCAGGTAGCCATACATCACCGGGCCAAGGAGTAGCTGCTGTTGAAGCGGCAAGTAAAAAAGCGTTTCCCGATAGCCGTCAAGGCCATACCAACCGGCATATCCAAAAAGAAAGGGTGCGAGGTAAAGGCTTCCCAAACCCAGAAAGGCACTCAGCCAAAGGCTGGATCGCTGGTCGCTGCGATATCCCTGAACGGCCAGTAGTCCGGCAAAGATCAGGGCCAGCAGGGCAGGGAACAGCAGAAAGACACTTTTTTCGTTAAATCCGAATGGCATGTAGCGCGGCTATTGTCCTAAAATACGGAAGCTAAAGCTGGCAGGAGACAGCGGCAGGTTCCACGAAGATTATTCGAGAAAGAAACTACCTCAGGCACATGCCCAACAAAAAAACAGGCCGGAATGTTCTCCCGGCCTGTTCCATGACATGCGCTTAGCTTATTCCAGCCCGAGCTCCCGCTTACGTTCATTGATCAGGGTGCCTACCTCCAGCGTTTTCCCTTCGAGGTCTTCGGTTACCTTCAGCAGCAGGTAGCGCTTCTTTTTATAGATAAAAAATACTTCCTGACCCGGCTCGAGGTCCACCCCGCTGTTCGACATGGGGTTGAGGTTAGGGTTCATCACGTTAGGGATGATGAGGGGAATCGACGCCAGCGTATTGTTGTGCAGGGTAAAGCTCACCTCGGGTGCAGGGTTGGCTTGGGTAGCCATGCAAGCGAAGAGCAGCGAAAAGAGCAACATCCATTTTTTCATGTGTTTTGGTTTATTGATTAAACATGCCCCAAGTACCACGGCCGCACGTTATTGTTCGCCTCAAATTCCAGCTAATGTGTTTAGAAGAAGGATTTGAGACCTGAAAAGGGTTTAGTTCGAGGAAAGGATGCGCTCAAACGTCTTATGCCCAACATTTTTTGGAAACTCAGCCGGGGAAAAATTTTGATTTCGGGAAAGTTCCTAACTTCCGCCCCATGAATTTCAAAAGCAAGTATGGACCCTGGGCTTTGGTGGCTGGGGCATCAGAAGGATTAGGAGCCGCTTTTGCCGAATCGCTTGCCCGCCGGGGGCTAAACCTCGTGCTGATTGCCCGCCGCCAAGACAAACTTACCGCCCTCGCCGCCGAAATTCAGGCACGCTACCCCGTGGAGGTAATGACCCAATCGCTGGACCTCGCCGACCACCAGCAAGTAAAATTCTATATCCAATCGCTCAGCCAGGAGATCGGGCTGCTCGTGTACAACGCTGCTTTTGCGCCCATTGGTGCGTTTGAAAATACTCCCGAAGACCAGCTCCTCGGCGTGGTAGATGTGAACGTAAAAGGCCCCCTCCTCCTCAGCAAATGGCTGTCGGAAGGCATGATCAGCCGCAAAAGGGGCGGCCTCCTGCTCATGTCGTCGCTCGCCGGCGGACAAGGAAGCGCCAATATTGCCACCTACGCCGCCAGCAAAGCATTTAACACCATCCTCGGCGAAGGGCTTTGGCAGGAAATGAAGCCTCATGGCGTAGAGGTGCTCGTGTGTACCGCTGGTGCCATCCGCACGCCCAATTACCAGCAGGCCGAAACTGGCAAAGAAGCACCCGGCACCCTCGATGCGCAAACCGTAGCCGAAACCGCCCTCAACGCCCTCGGCAAAGGGCCCGGCGTTATTCCCGGCTTTACCAACCGCATCGCCAGCCTGCTCATGGGTCGGCTGCTCCCCCGCAAAACAGCCATTTCTCTGATGTATCAAAACACCAAAAACCTTGCATGAATAACGCTGTACTCGGCTTTTTTGCTCCCGCCATCGTTTACGCAGTCATTACCCTGCTGCACTATTTTTTGCCGGGCCGCTGGGTCACGGGCTACGTGACCGACTCACAAACCGGCGAAAAGCTCCGCTATCGCCTCAACGGCTGGCTGGTGTTGATAACCACAGTAGGGCTTTGGGCGGCTTTGGGTTACCTCAACTGGGTTCCTTTTGATTGGCTCTACGACGTGCGCTGGTACAGCCTCGCGGGTGCCATTACCTTCGGGCTGGTGTTTTCCTTTTGGATGGTGCTGCCCCAGCCCTCCACAGGAAAATCGGGCCTGGTCGATTTTTTCCTCGGTCGCCTCGAAAATCCGCAGTTTCAGAAAGGACGCATCGACGCCAAAATGTGGCTCTACCTCGTGGGCGCCATCATGCTGGAGCTGAATGTGCTGAGCGGTGTTGCGCATCACTACCTCAAATTCGGCGAAGCCAGTTCGGCGGGCGTTTTCCTCTATGCCGCGCTCATGACCTACTTCATTGTCGATTACCTCACCTTTGAGGAGGTGCACCTCTACACCTATGATTTTTTTGCGGAAAGGGTAGGCTTCAAGCTCGGCTGGGGCTGCATCGCTTTCTATCCGTTTTTCTACGCAGTAGGCTTGTGGGCCACGGCCGATTTGCCCTCACCCCAAACGCCGGGCTGGCTGCTGGTGATCTACGCCCTTATTTTCCTGAGTGGAGGGATGACCTCGCGGGGCGCCAACATGCAGAAGTTTCGCTTCAAGACCCACCCCGACCAGCCTTTTCTGGGTATCCGCCCGGTCACGATCAGCGATGGCAAGCGCACCTTGCTTGTTAGCGGATTTTGGGGAGCGAGTCGCCACATCAACTACCTCGGTGAAGTGCTCATGGGCGCAGGTATTGCCCTCAGCCTGGGCTTTCCTGCCATGATATGGCCCTGGCTTTACCCGATCTACTACGTTGCCCTCCTTTTTCCCCGCCAGGCCGACGACGACAAGCGCTGCACTGACAAGTACGGCGACCTTTGGCAGGAATATAAGCGGAAGGTGAAGTATAAAATTATTCCGGGGCTGTACTGAGGACCCGCGCCTGAAGCGGTTGGTTTGGAAAAATCGCTGGAATCGGTCATGTGAGCAAGGGAAAGTGGGTCAATGATTGCCTTTTCGGATAAAATGCCGTTTTTGTAAATGACTGAAACAGCCGCCCGATGCACCCTGACCGTTTGGATGAACTTCACTTTTTGCTGGAAGAGGGCGACCTCAATCGGCTGAGCCGCCGGATGGTCGATTTTTTGATCGACTACGAAGTACCTGCCAGCGCTCGCCGGAGCATCATTGCATTCCGTGCCCGGTACAACCTCGAACTGGCCCAGCAAACCGGCGATGTAGAGGAGGTGAAGCAATCGTTGCTGAACGAGGCAGTAGCTTTGTTGGCCGACTTGGAAGGTGCACCCGCTACCCAATCAGCTACGCCGGACGATCAGGTAGTAACCATCGCCCAAGGCCTTACTAAAACCTTTCGCCAGGCAGGTTTTACCTTTACCCTGCCGCCTGTGGACCTAAGCCTTACCCGGGGAACGATTACCGGGGTGGTAGGCGAAAACGGCAACGGAAAGACCACCCTGCTGCGGATGCTGGCCGGTGAGCTGGCATCAGACGGCGGCGAACTCGCTTATCCGGCCTTTAACGTGGGCCTCGATTGGGTGAAAATCAAACGCAAAATTGCCTTCATTCCCCAAAACCTCGAACCCTGGCCCGGAAAACTCAAGCAACAGCTGCAATACACGGCCGCGCTCCACGGCATTCTGGGCGACGAAAACGAGGACCAGGTTACGCTGATGATCCACCGGCTGGGCCTCAGTCGCTACCTCAACGCCGGCTGGAAAGAAATATCCAGCGGGTACCGCCTGCGGTTTGAGCTGGCGCGCGCCCTCTTGCGCAGCCCCGATCTGCTGGTAATCGACGAACCCCTCGCCAACCTCGACCTCAACACACAGCAGGTGTTCATGCAGGACCTGCGCTACCTCGCCAGCGGCTCCTACAATCCGCCCGCGCTGGTGCTTACCTCCCAGCATTTGTCGGAGGTAGAAAGTATTTCCGACCACCTCGTGTTTATCCGCAATGGCCAGTTGCTCTTCAACGGACCGATGGTGGACTTTGCCTCCGACCGCGGCCATAACCTCTACGAACTCACGACCGATCTGCCGCGTGCCGCACTGATGGCCATTACGGGTTTTCCGGCCAATTGGGAGGTACGCGAGGTACATAAGCTGCTGCTGGTGCAAACGCCGCTGGAGACCTCCTCCACCGATGTGCTGCAGGTGCTGGTTGCTGCCGGGGTGCGAGTGCATTATTTCCGCGACATCAGTACCTCCACCGTCAAGCTTTTCCGGGAGGAAGATTAATGCGTGAGAAGCATTCGCAGGAAATTTTCACCTGGGAAAAGCCCAGAGGATAATCCTTTGTTAATCAAGGGGATCAATCCTGTAAATCCTAAAATCCTGTAAATCCTGATCTAAAATCCCCGGGGCATTCCGAAGCGAAATGTCCCTACCGTGTTAATCAAACGGATCAATCCTGTAAATCCTAAAAATCCTGATCCAAAATCCCCCGGGCATTCCGAAGCGAAATGTCCCTACCTTGTTAATCAAGCGGATCAATCCTGTAAATCCTAAAATCCTAAAAATCCTGATCCAAAATCCCCCGGACATTCCGAAGCGAAATGTCCCTACCTTCGCGGCATGACAGGTACCATCAGAAATCAAGAGGAGATACTCGCCAAGCTCGGCATTGAGCAGCTCAATCCCATGCAGGAAGCAACGCTCGCGGCCGTAGAAGCAGGTGCGGAGGTGGTGCTGCTTTCGCCTACCGGTACGGGCAAAACCCTCGCCTTTCTGCTGCCGGTGCTGGCTACCCTCGACCCGGCGGTGCAGGAAGTGCAGGCCCTGGTGCTGGTGCCCTCCCGCGAGCTAGCGATCCAGATAGCCCAGGTTACCCGCGACACAGGCGTAGGCGTGAAAAGCAATGCCGTCTATGGCGGACGTGCCATTTCGAAAGACAAACTGGAGCTAAAAACCCGACCTGCCATCCTCATCGGTACCCCCGGCCGCATCGCCGATCACTTACGCAGGGGCACTTTTTCCCCGGAGACGGTGCAAACGCTGGTCCTCGACGAGTTTGACAAATCGCTGGAGGTAGGGTTTGAGTCGGAGATGAAAGAGATCATTTCGTCGCTGCCAAACCTCTCCAAAAAGGTGCTTACCTCAGCTACCCAGGGCGTAGCCATCCCTAAGTTTGTGGGCCTGAGAAACCCGGAAGTCCTCGATTTTTTAGAGGAAAAAAATGACCTCCTGCAAATAAAAACGATCCTTTCACCCGTCAAGGACAAACTCGAAGTGCTCGTAAAGACCCTTTGCCAACTGGGTGACCAGCCCGGCATCGTGTTTTTTAATTTCAAGGATACCATCGAATTTGTGAGCGACTACCTCACCGCCAATGGCATTCCCCACGGCAGGTTTTATGGAGGCATGGAGCAAATAGACCGGGAGAGGGTGTTGATCAAGTTTCGCAACGGCACCTATCGCCTGATCCTCGCTACCGACCTGGCCGCCCGTGGGCTGGATATTCCCGAGATTACCTTTATTCTCCACTACCAACTGCCCAACAAGGAGCACGAATTTACCCACCGCAACGGCAGAACGGCCCGAATGAAGCGCGAAGGGGCGGCCTATATCCTGCAATGGAAGGGCGAGGAATTGCCGGATTATATCGGAAAGCACGAAGTAATGGAGCCGGAATCTGCTCCGCTACCCAGCCCTACGCCGTGGCAAACACTCTTTATCTCCGGCGGCAGGAGGGATAAAATTTCCAAAGGCGACATCGCGGGTTTTTTCCTCAAGCAGGGAAATTTGCAAAAGGAGCAGTTGGGAAATATTGAGATCAAAGAAGATTGCGCCTTTGTGGCGGTACTGGACTCCGAAGTGAAGCGGTTATTGCCGCTGGTAGATCAGGCCCGCCTCAAAACCAAGAAAGTAAGGGTGCACGTGGTATAGGCTATTTATTGGAAATGAAGAGAAACGATAACCCTGCCTAAAAGCATTTTGTAATTCTGCGTATTCCTCATGGGTTAGCGGCAAATACCCTTAATTTTATACCATGAACCCAATCCGTATCGGGTTCGGCTACGACACCCACCGCCTGGTAGCCGACCGCAAGCTTATCTTAGGAGGGATTGAAATTCCGCACAGCACCGGCCTGTTAGGCCATTCAGATGCGGATGTGCTCCTCCACGCCATTTGTGATGCTTTGCTGGGTGCGCTTAACCTCCGCGACATCGGCTTTCATTTTCCGGATACCAACCCCGCCTACAAAGGAGCCGACTCCCGGGTGCTCTTGCGCGACACGTACCGCCTCGTGAAAGAACGTGGCTACCGCCTCGGCAACCTTGACTCCACTGTTATTGCCGAAAAACCTAAGCTCAATCCGCACATTCCTGCCATGCAGGCCGTCATTGCCGAATTGCTCGAAACCACCGTAGACAATATCTCCATCAAGGCCACCACGCACGAAAAAACCGATGCCGTGGGCCGCGAAGAAAGCATGATCGCCCAAGCCGTTGCACTCCTAATCCTCGCCTGATGCCTGCCATTTCCGCCGATTACCTCCTTACCCCACACGGACTGATGCCCAATCAGGTGTTGGAGCTGGATGAAAAGGGGAATATTCTTGATTTGCGAATTAAGAAGAATAAAGAGCAGACCATCCACCACGAAGGTGTTCTCACGCCGGGTTTTGTGAATGCCCATTGCCACCTGGAGCTGAGCGCTCTGGTGAACAGAATACCCGCCGGAAAGGGCATGACTGGTTTTATCCGCGAAGTGGTGGGTATCCGTCGGGAAATACCTACCAGCGAGCTGGAAGCTGCTTCGGGAAAAGCCCTCGCCGAAATGTACGAACAAGGCGTACAGGTACTGGGCGACATCAGCAACGACCTTTCGTCCTTGCCTGCTAAACTGGCACACTCCGAAGTCTTTACGCATACCTTTGTAGAATTGCTGGGCCTGATTCCTGACCGTGCCCCGCAGATACTGGAAACAGCCACTACTACCCGCGATGTGTTTCGGGAAGCCGGACTCTCCTCCAGCCTCACGCTGCATGCGCCTTACTCGGTATCTGCTGCTTTGCGGGACAGCTTCTATGCTTTGGCTGATGGGCCTATTTCTCTCCATTTGATGGAGTCGACAGAAGAGGTGCAATGGTTTCGGGAAAACCAGGGGCCCTTTGGGGAGTTTTTTTCCGGATTAGGGTTGCCTGCCCCCGAAGCTGAGGGCCTTTCTCCGGAGAGATACCTGCTGCAACATGCGCCGCCAAAAAGTAATGGCATCTTTGTTCACCTTACCGAGGCGGACGAAACCACCCTGGCGTGGCTTGATACGCAGTTTCCTGAAATGTATTTTTGCCTTTGTCCGCGTTCCAACGAATATTTACACGGCACCCTACCCGACATGGCCAGGTTTCAGCCGTTCCTGGACCGGATATGTTTGGGCACCGATAGCCTCGCCAGTTGCCCAGACCTCAATGTACTGCAGGAAGCAGTTGCCCTGAAAAAGGCTTTTCCCGCCCTCAGCACCCGCTGGTTGCTCGATGCCCTCACGGCACATGGGGCCAAAGCGCTGGGCTTAGCTGAAAAATTCGGATATTTCCGGACTGGTACTGCCCCCGGAGTGATCCAGATTCAGGGCATTGACCTGGACAAGAATACCTGGCGAGGCATAAACGCACAGCGCATTTATTGATTCTGCCGCAAAGCAGGTTCCTGAAAATCTACCATGAGTAATTTTTTTAACAGAAACAGAAAAACTCCCGGCATGGTCGTGCTGGACAATAAGCTGATCAGCTCCGACATCAACGACGAGTTTTTTCTCTGCGACCTGGTCAAGTGCAAAGGCGCTTGCTGTGTGGAAGGCGACCTGGGGGCTCCTTTGGACGACAAGGAACTTGCCATCATAGAGGATATTTTGCCCAAAGTAAAGCCCTACCTCCGCAGCGAAGGCTTGCTGGCCATAGCCGAGCAAGGCGCTTATGTGCTCGATTTTACCAACGAATTTTCCACCCCGCTCGTCCATGGCCGGGAGTGCGCCTATGTTACTTTTGACCAAAAAGGGATCGCTAAATGCGGCATAGAGCTCGCCTATGAGGCAGGAGATATCGACTTCAAAAAGCCCGTTTCCTGCCACCTCTACCCCATCCGGGTAAAAGAGAGCCTCGATTACGAAGCCATTAATTACGACCGATGGGATATTTGCGCGCCTGCCTGCAAAAAAGGCATGTCCGTGGGCTTGCGGGTATATGAATTTTTGAAAGAAGCCCTCATCCGAAAGTTCGGTGAGGGCTTTTATCAGGAGCTTGATGCGGTAATGAAAGCCCGCCGACAGGCAGAGGCTTCGGAAGATTAGGCCCTTCCGCCGCGCTTGCGCTCGTGCTCTTTCAGGTATGTTTTCCGCAAACGAATGCTGGCAGGAGTGATTTCCACCAATTCGTCTTCACGGATATATTCCAGTGCTTCTTCGAGGCTGAACTTGATCGCAGGTGCGAGGCGTGCCTTGTCGTCAGAACCAGAGGCGCGCATGTTGGTCAGTTTCTTGGATTTGGTTACGTTCACCATGAGGTCTTCGGCGCGGATATGCTCCCCGATTACCTGGCCTTCGTACACCTCTTCCTGGGGCGAAACGAAGAATTTACCCCTGTCCTGCAGTTTATCCAGGGCGTAGGCAAAAGCAGTTCCCTGCTCCATCGACACGAGGCTTCCGTTGTTGCGCTTGTCGAGGTCTCCTTTGTAGGGCTCGAAAGCTTCAAAACGGTGGGACATCACCGCTTCTCCGGCAGTTGCGGTCAGCATTTCATTACGCAAACCGATGATGCCGCGTGAAGGAATGCGGAACTTGATGAAAGCGCGCTCACCCCGCTTTTCGAGGTGCAGCAGCTCTCCTTTACGCATGGTGACGAGGTTAATCACTTTACCCGAAAATTCATCTGGTACGTCAACGGCCATGTCCTCTATTGGCTCATGCTTTTTGCCGTCGATCATTTTGATAATCACCTTGGGCTGGCCAACCTGTATCTCATACCCTTCGCGGCGCATGGTTTCGATCAGGATAGAAAGGTGCAGAATACCCCGACCAAAAACGTTGTGCGCATCGGCGGTATCGGTAGGCTCTAAGCGTAGGGCGAGGTTTTTTTCCAGTTCCTTTTCGAGGCGCTCCTTGAGGTGGCGGCTGGTAACGAACTTGCCTTCTTTGCCGAAAAACGGGGAGTCGTTGATCATGAACGTCATGCTCATCGTTGGCTCATCCACGGTAATGGGCTTCAGGGCTTCGGGGTTTTCGAGGTCGGCAACGGTATCGCCAATGTCAAAGCCTTCGATGCCCACGAGTGCGCATATTTCACCTGCAGGAACAGTCGTTACTTTTTCTTTGGCCAGGCCATTGAACACGAAAAGCTCCTTGATGCGTGATTTCTGGATCGTTCCGTCGCGCTTTACAAGCGAAACAGCCTGATTTTCACTCAGGGTACCACGGGTAAGGCGACCCACCGCGATACGGCCTACATAAGCCGAAAAGTCGAGTGAGGTGATCTGCAACTGCAGGGTACCTTCCTGAATAATCGGTGCCGGCACATAGTCGATTACGGTATCGAGGAGGTAGGAGATGTCGTCCGTTTGGTTTTTCCAATCAGGACCCATCCAGTTGTTTTTGGCAGAGCCATAAACGGTAGGGAAGTCGAGCTGCTCGTCGGTTCCACCCAGTTCAAACATGAGTTCGAAAACAGCGTCGTGCACCTCGTCGGGGCGGCAGTTAGGCTTATCAACTTTGTTGATAACCACAATCGGGCGGAGACCCAGCTCCAGCGCCTTTTGCAGCACAAACCGGGTTTGAGGCATGGGGCCTTCAAAGGCATCGACCAACAACAGCACGCTATCGGCCATATTCAAAACACGCTCTACTTCACCACCGAAATCGGAGTGACCAGGGGTGTCGATGATGTTGATTTTGTAGTCTTTATAGCGGAAAGCGGCATTCTTCGCAAGGATAGTAATGCCGCGTTCGCGTTCCAGGTCGTTATTGTCCATGATCAGGTCACCAGGCTTTTCGTGTGACTTAAACATTTGGCTGGCGAGCAGCATTTTGTCCACGAGGGTAGTCTTGCCGTGGTCAACGTGAGCAATAATCGCGATGTTGCGGATTTGATACATGAAAATGTTCCATTTGGGATTTCGGGCGCAAAGATACGAGGATTCGCGGTTTGATTGGCAGTGAAATCACGATGACGACAGCTATTGGGGTCATTTTCAGCATTTTATTTCACTAAACAGGGGAATAGGCAACCCTGGCAAAGTTTATTTTTCTGAAAAAACATTTAAACTGCTACCCAAACCGAGGTATCTATATAGATTGTTATTTATGAATGAAGCCTTCCGGTAAAGGTATCCCGGAGGTTTATTTTGCATAAAAAAAGCCCTGGGAAAGTGCTTCTTGAGGCAGATATATGGGGATAATAGGGAATTAACAGCAGGGAAGCAGACGAGGCAAGGCGCTTACTTTTCCATTTCCGATCAATTCCAGGCTGGTAACCGCGACACCCTCGGCTGTGACCAGAAAATGAACGATGCCCTGGGTGGTGTGGCTGAGGGTAAGCACCGGAATTCCCAGCAGGTATTCCATCCCGAAGGCAAAGCCTTCGTGGCGGAAGCCCATGAGGGTTTCTGCCACGCCAAAGGCATTGTTTTGTACAGTTGCGGGTTCGGGGCTGGTTACGAGCTCGGCATCGCGGGTAAGGAGCTCGACCAGTTCGCCGAGGTTTTCGCCTTCGCTGGCTTCTGCCAATCGCTGTACGAGGGCCTCGTGCAGGTCGGGGTCAGCTTCAAACCGGGCATCGCGGCTGCGCAGGTGTTTCTTGGCACGGTTGAGCAGCTGGCGGCAGTGGTCTTCGCGCAGGCCCAGAATCTCGGCTATTTCTTTATAGGAATAAGAAAATGCCTCCCGGAGAACCATCACGGCGCGCTCCGAAGGGTTGAGCTTTTCGAGCATGGCCAGCACGGCCAGCGAAAGAACCGGCGCGTTGTCGATCCGCTCGGGAATAAAGGTCAGTTCGGGCTCAGCAAAGAGAAATTTGCGGATACGTGAGCGGCGGTTTTCATTACGCTGCTGGTTCAGCGCCCGGTTGATGAGCATCTGCACCAGGTATCCTTGCGGATTTTCGAGTGGCCGGTGGTTCAGCGTCAGCCACTTCAGCAGGGTTTCCTGCACCAGGTCCTCGGCTTCGTCCTGGTCGCCTGTGATGCGATAAGCCACCCGGTAGAGCGTACGGCGTATTTCGGGGAGCTCCAGGCCGGAGGGCCAGAATAAATGGGAAGGGATGTTTTCAGGCATAATGGCTGGTACGTTTGAATGGAAAATGGGGTTGCAGGCATCCAACTTTTTGGCAGATTCGTAGTTTTCGTTCCATACCCCTTATCTTTAAGTTATGAACCTTCTGCGTTGGTCCTCCTATCTTTTGCTGATCCTAAGCCTTTCTTCGTGCAAGGCCCAACCCGACCCCAATAACATGCCCTTACCCGATCCTAACCAGCAAGTAACCCCTATCCGTTACCTGGCGCTTGGCGACTCCTATACCATCGGTGAATCGGTCGCCGAAACCTTACGCTGGCCCGTACAGCTCGCCAATCGCCTCAGTGTAAATGATGTTCCGGTATATGCTCCACTGATCATAGCCCGCACCGGCTGGACCACCAACGAGTTAAATACAGGGATTAATAACGCCAACCCCACTGGCACCTACGACTTGGTGAGCCTCCTTATCGGCGTAAACAACCAGTACCGGGGCTATTCGCTGGATAACTACAAAGTCGAATTTGCGGCCCTGCTCGATCGGGCCATTGCGTTTGCCGATGGCAAAAACTCGCGCGTGTTTGTGGTTTCGATCCCCGACTACGGGGTTACGCCTTTTGGGCAAAACCGCAACCCGGAGAAAATTGCCCGTGAACTGGACGAATTCAATGCTGCTGCCAAGGCCATTTGCCTGCAAAAAGCCGTTATTTTTTACGACATCACCCCCATTTCCCGCCAGGCCATCGACCATCCCGAGCTTGTTGCCAGCGACGGACTCCACCCCTCAGGCGAAATGTACCTCCAGTGGGTAGAGCTTATCTATCCGGGTGTGTTTGATATGCTAAAGTGATTTTCAGGGAAAACGAAACCCTTCGAAGTATTCCTTTTGCAAAGGGTCGGCGGGCATTTCATTGGCAAAAATGAGCAATACCGCCAGGAACGTATCCGAAGACCAGCCCCTTACAGCGGCGTAATTGTCATTTTCATTGGACCAAAAATCGGAAATGCCCGCCACTTTCGGGTTTTCTTCCATTTTCAGGCCCTTCACGGTGCCAATGCCATAATCGTAACCCAGGCTTCCTTGCAGGTATTCGAAGTAGGCTTCCATCAGGCTTTCGAGGGCAGCACTGTCGGAGCCCGCAAAATTGGCATCCAGCTGTATCACGATGGCAGCATAGTTAAGTTCTCCGGATCCTATGGTTTCGGCGGTGTAAACAGGAAGCCCATCGTCAGAATAACTCACTTCAAATTGGCCGGGATCATCAGGGAAAAGCAGCGAGCAGCCCGTTTCATTTATCGGAAAACGAGCCATGCTATCCTGTGCCTGAACCCAGGGCGCAAATAAGAGCAGCAGACCAAACAACCCAAGACGATTCATATCCTTGATTTTGGAGAAAAACGCAACATAATAGAAAAAGTACACCTGCAACAAGATTTATACCCAAATGAAAGTTGTCTGCGAAAAATTCCGGGGGTAATTCTTTGGAAATCAATCCTGAAAATCCCGCAAATCTTATTAATCCTGATGTACCCTCGTTTTTTGCCTCAGGGAATCAGCTTCAGCAAAGATTTGCTGCCTTTGCGGATGGCGTCTTTTCCAAAAAGCATAGGCCTCCATTCGCCCCGGGCGTACATTTCGGCCTGGTCGCGGTAGTGCGCGCTCGAAGGGTTGCCCGATTCGCCCGTTGGCAGGATGCTTTCGCTGCTGGCGATATCTGAAAAATCGACGATCCGCCGCGTCGAAGGGCCGTAGTTCACCTGGTGCACGGTGGTTTTATTGTAGGAAAACCCGAGGTTGTTGAGGGTTTGATCCGATCCTTCTACCTCAAAAGGGCCTACATTCAGAAAACTTTGCAGGGCTTCTACCTTTCCCATGGCGTGCTGGTGCTCTACCGTATGCACTCTTTCCCACTGCCATTGGTCGGGGTCAGGACCATTTCGCTCGCTCAGGAAGGCCACCACCTCGCGAAAGGCAGCTGTATAGATATCAGACCGCGTTTCACTTACGGGGGTGCTTACGTCATCCCACCACACATTCGGGGTGCCGGTAAAGAAACCCTGTATGCTCACTTTCATGGCATGGGCCTCCATAAATGCCTCCATGAGCGCGTCAGCCTGCGCTGGATATTGCTTCGTCAGCTCATCCTTCATGGCTTTTTCGTAGGCAAAAATCACCATCGGATAATACAAGGCTGCTCCCAATGAGCCTTTTTCGTGCTTCCCGTTCCAGTTTTTGAAATGGTCAAACGCCTTTTGCTCCGTGGTCGAAAAGCCATCTGTCTGGATCTCACGGGTCATCTGAGCCGCTACCTGCATGGCCGCCAGGTTGGTGTTGTCCAGAAATAGGGCCTTAACGTCCGCCCGGTCAAAGGTGGGTTTGCTGTCAAGTACCTGCACGATGCGCTTTGCCCTGTTTTCAGACAAATAATAGCCGGGGTATAGCACATGCTGGCCCGGAATATTGAGCTCCGTTTGGTTGTTAGCGCTATATACATAGCCTTGCGGCGGATTGACCGACTGTGGATTTTCGCTGAAAGGGTAGTAGCCGATGGGGTCGTCGTTGCCCGATGCACCGTCCAGGATCATGTTGGGGTTTACATGCGGGGAGCGCTTCACGAGTTTGCCCACGGCCCACCAGGCCACATTGCCATCGGTATCGCCATACATCACATTCAGACCAGGGGCGTGTATCAGCGAGGCATGCGCCACAAAATCGTCCATGTCGCGGGCATTCAGCATACCGCAATTGGCCTCGGCAATCATGGCCGGAAACTGCAGGTAGGTCCATGACATGGCCACGGGTGCTTTGCCGGTGAGGGCCGGTAGCGATTCATTGAGTATCGGTCCGTGATCGGATTCGCGTACCTGAAGCGTATCCGGTTCGCCTCCTTTTACCTGGATAATTTCCTCCCGGGTATCGAATTTTTCCCAATGATCGACCTGGTAGTATTCGTTGGGGTTATCGGGGTTTACTTTTTCCTGATAAAAATCCACATCGTCGTTTTCAAACATCGTGAGGCCGGTCGCATAGCGGTCGTTGTGCACCAGCAGGGCAAATGGGTCAAGCGCCAGGTGGTAACCGTAGTAGTTGAAGCTGGGCGAGGTAATGGAAGCCTCGTACCAAACCGAGGGCTGCGCAAATCCGATGTGGGGGTCATTGCAAAAGAGGACCTTGCCGGTAGCCGATTTTTTCGGGCCCAGCACCCACGAGTTGCTGCCGATAAACGGTGCCAGGGGCAAACCTTCAAATATATCCGCTACGGAGGTGGAAAGGGCCACGTAGTCTCCTGCCTGCTGGTAGCTGCGCAAAATGGTCGTGGTATCGGATATCGGTATAGAAAGCGCCTTCAGGTATTCGGGGCCGAGGGCGGCCATGGCCGTAATCACCGGCTCAGTTTTGTGGGCATTGGCAAACGAAAAGGCCATGTATCCTACCGAATTGTAAAAATCGACGAGGGTGAAATCTTCTTTTTGAATACCCAGCAGGGTAAACTCCACTGGGTCGGGACCTGTGTGCTGAAATGCATTGATGCCATCGATATAGGCCTGAAGCAGGTGGAGGACTTTTTTATCGGGACGGGCCTTCAGGTCTTTCACTGCCTGCTCTGAATAACGGCCCAGACCCAGCGTGCGGAAAAAGCGATCGGTTTCCACCAGGTCTTTACCAAACATTTCAGATAAACGCCCCGGAGCCACCCGGCGGATGAGCTCCATTTGCCACAGGCGGTCATGCGCGTGTACGTACCCTAGGGCTCGGAATGCGTCTTCGTCAGTTTGGGCTTCGATGTGTGGAATGCCATAGGCGTCGTAGTTTACTGATACGGCTGCCGTCATTCCAGGTACTTGCACTTCACCCGCATATATAGGTTTCAGGTGCTGGAAAAATAAAAATCCCGAAAGGGCGACCAGGGCCACCAGTGCGCCAACAACGAACAGGACTATTTTCAATCTTTTCATGGGGGAAGGGGGGCAAATGAAGAGGTTAATTTAAGCAGGAAATTTTGATCACAAAAAAAGCCCCTTCGCATGGAAGAGGCCTTTTTTATAGCAGGGCTGGGTTATTTATTCTCCCCGCAGGTATTTGATACTCATCGGTACCTGTTGTTTCACGAGAGAAGATTCGTCTTCGAGGAGGAAATGCTCGATGCCGGTTTTGCGGGCTGCCTTGAAAACGGATGGCCAGTCGGTTTGTCCGTCACCCATGGCCACATTGAGGTCAGGGCCTCCGCCTCCGGTGAGGTTACCGACAACTCCTTTTTTGAGGTCTTTCATGTGCATCAGGCGAAAGCGCTTGGGATATTTTTTGAGGAGACCTGTGGGGTCTTGACCGGGGAAAACCACCCATTGCACATCCATTTCGAGGAAAACAAGCTCCGGATCGGTATGGGTTACGAGGTAGTCAAACAAGGTGCCGCCTTCGGACCAGGGCTGAAATTCGTATCCATGGTTGTGGTAGAAAAACATCAGGCCATTGTCTTTCAGGGCTTTGCCAAATTCGTTGAAGTCGGACGCTGCTTTTTCGGCATCGGCCATGGTAAACTCCTTGCTGTCGTGTGGGTACCAGGCCAGGCCTACATAGGTAGCGCCAGTAGCTTTGGCTTCGGCTGCAAGACCGGCAATGTCGTTTTTCAAACGCTCGTATGACACGTGCATCGACACCGCTTTGAGGCCTGCTTTATCGAGTTCGGCACGAAAGGCATCGGGTGCCAGGCCATAAAAGCCAGCGGTTTCCACTTCGTTGATTCCCTGGGATTTGATCCAGGCGAGGGTGCCGGGTACATCGGTTTTGAAAGCTTCACGCAGAGAGTAGAGCTGGATGCCGATTTCGCCTTTGATCAGGGGTTTGGCTGCCGGTGCAGGCGCAGGGGCCAAAGCCGTTTGGCTGGCGATAAGGATAGACCAAAAGAGGGTAAGACTCGTCATGGGGGATAATGATTAAGGGCCTAAAATTAACAGAATTGAAGGGATAACCTTATTTTTCTACTCAAATGCCTGCAATTGCCCCTCCAGGCACTGCTTTTTGATAAATATCAAATCCTGCATGAGTTCCCTGGCAAAATCAGCAATCCACTGGCTACTGATAAAGTATCGTATGGAATGCTTGCAGCGGAAAAGAAAAAATAGCCAGTTGCCTCAGTGAGGGTAGCCGTACAGCGCCACATTGTCGATGAGGCGGGTGGTGCCGAGATAAGCTGCCACAAACGCTACCGGTTCGTTTTCGGGGGTCAGGGCATCGACGGGCGCAAGGGTACGGCCGTTCAGGATCTCAAAATAATCGAGTCGGATGCCGTCGGTATTCAGCAGGGTGTCGGTGGCCCAGGCCAGGGCAGCTGCGGGCGAGGCCCATTCGGCAGCTTGATCGCGCACCTGAGAGAGGGTATTGTAAAGGAACGGCGCCACTTTGCGCTGCTCGGCGGTGAGATATCGGTTGCGGGAGCTGAGGGCCAGCCCATCGGGTTCGCGCACGGTATCGCCGCCTTTCACGGTTAACTGAAAATGGAATTCAGCGGCCATGCTGGCCAAAATCGTGAGCTGCTGGTAATCTTTGCGGCCGAAATAGGCGGTATCGGGCCGGATAAGGTGAAAGAGAATAGATACCACCTGCACCACGCCGTTCATGTGTCCGGGGCGGCTGGCACCACAAAGCCGGTCAGAGAGGTCGTTTATCTGGATAAAAAAATGCGAATGGCGGGGATAGATGTCGGTTACCTGCGGCACAAAAACGGTATCCACACCAGCAGCTTCGAGCAGTTTGAGGTCGGCGTCGAGGGTGCGGGGGTAGCGTGAAAAGTCTTCGTTGGGGCCGAATTGGGTAGGGTTGACAAAAATGGTGGCCACGACATGGTCGCATTCGGCACGGGCCTGCTGCATAAGGCTAAGGTGACCTTCGTGCAAAGCACCCATAGTAGGCACCAAACCAATGTTTTGGGGGTAGGTAAGGGTCTTGCGAAACTCCAAAAACTCCCCGAGTTCAAAAATCACCTTCATGGAGCCAAGATTTCCCCTAACCTAAGATGTATCCGTAGCAATATTGGTTCATAACATTGTTTCCGGCAAATTTTTTTGTACTTTTGTAAAGATTTTTGGCGGAAAGAAAGAAAAAACCTCTCCCCCGGTATTGAATTAACATAACAGCGATGGACAAAAAATTCCGAATCCTGTACGTCACCTCCGAGATTGATCCTTTTCTCAAGTTAACCTCCGCCGCTGATATCATCCGAATCCTTCCGCAAAAGCTCCAGGAAAAAGGCCACGACATCCGCATCTTCATGCCCAAGTTTGGGGTAATCAATGAGCGTCGTAACCGCCTCCATGAAGTAGTAAGGCTTTCCGGTATCAACATCCGGGTTGCAGGAGAGGAAAAACCCCTCACGATTAAGGTCGCTTCTATTCCTACTGCCAAGCTACAGGTGTATTTCCTCGACAACGAGGATTACTTTAAGCGGAAGTCTGTTTTAACCGACCCGGCTTCAAAGGCATTCCATCAGGACAACGACGAGCGCTCGATCTTCTTTTGCAAAGGGGTAATCGAAACGGTGAAAAAATTGGGCTGGTCTCCGAATATCATTCACTGCCACGACTGGATGACGTCGTTCATTCCCCTATATTTGCGCACCCATTACAAGGACGACCCCATGTTCAAGAATACCAAAACGGTATTCACCTTGTATAACAACGATTTCGATACCCAGTTGTCGGATGGTTTTCTGGAAAAAATGCGCGTAGATGGCATTTCTGAAGATAACCTGGACAACTTCCAGGGAAATAACTACGTTGGTTTGTGCAAAGGTGGGATCGCCCTCTCAGATGTGGTAACCCATGGCGCACCCAATATCAATCAGAAACTTGAAGAGTACATTGCTCAAAAACAGTCCCAAAAATTCTACTTCGATACGGCCGATCAGGAGTCGTATGTCGAGAATTACAATCGGCTCTATGAAGACATATCAAACTGAGGTAGCTGCTACGCACCTCGGAAAAGGTTGGCTGTCAACGCTTGTTGCATTGGCAGCCATTCTTTTTTTACCCGCCTGCAAAGAAGATTTTGGTGATGCCGGCATTGGTGTGCTGCCCCAAAGCGAACTCGTTGAAATTCAGTACAACGATACCACCACTCTCCTGCTTTCTACCCAATGGGTTGACAGCATTAATACCCTCAATTCCATCCGGCAATTATTCGGAAATTATATCGACCCCGAATTCGGTAATATTTCTGCCCAGACCTACTTCGAAATTTCTCCCGGCGAAGGCCTCACCTTCGGAAACGCCGCCAACCTGAAGTTCGACTCACTGGTCCTTTTTCTGGATGCGGAAAGCTACTATGGGCGTACCGAAACCCCTCAGCGGTTGCATGTGCATGAGATAATGGAGTCGATCCCCGATACAGGATCGCTCTACTCCAGTCGTTCACTGGCTTATTACCCCAAAGACCTGGCGCTTAACAATCCCGAAATCAAAAACCTGTCTTCGTCCGGAGCAGTGGTACGGGTAAGGCTGGATGATGCTTTAGGAGAAAAAATATTGTTTGGCGATCCCGATTCCCTGGCAGATGACAGCCTGTTCCGCAAAATGTTTAAGGGCCTACGTATCTCTACCGACCCGGTGGAATACCTTTCCCGCGAGCCGGGGGCCATTTACCGCTTGTTTGCTCAAACCGAAATTGCGGGTAATGTAGCCAACAGTGGTGCAACTTCTATCCGAATCTATTATCAGATCAAAACGGATACCTCTGACTACGAAGCGAAATCGGTATTGCTCTCAGCAAACGCCGGAAACAAATACACCGCCATCCAGCGAACCGATTTTGAAACCCGCACCCTGCTCAGCCAGCACCTGTTTTCGCCGGATACGGATAGCATCTACGAGTTTTTGGAAGCAGGAGTTCTGATCAAAGGGAAGCTGGAAATGCCCGGTTTATCCAATCTCCCCAAGGTAGGATTGCTCCGCGCTTTGCTGATTTTACCGGTGGCGACCGAATACCTGGGCAGCAGCAGTCGCTTTCGCCCACCTTCCGAAATACAGCTTGCCGTGCTCGATTCGACAGGAGCCGAAGTGCTGATTGCTGGCAATAACCAGCTCGCTCACAGCTCCGCCATTATCTACAATAGTGTTTCAGGTGACTACGCAGTCGATATTTCGTCCTATGTGCAGGCGATCCTTATTGGCCGGCAGCCTAATTATGGCCTAACTATTTATCCAGTGAGCCGTTCAAGCTCTATTAACCGCGTCATTCTTCACGGAACCTCTAACCCCGGAGCTAAACCGGTACTGCGACTGACCTATACGACCCTCCCGAAATAAGCCCCCAACCGGTGTCAGAAACAGGTGGCATTTTAGCCTGTTTTTTAGCTAGCTGAAAGATTAACTTGCTCGAAATTAATCTAAGCCCGCATTTTTCCGCCAACTTAATTTTCACCGTATGTGTGGTATCGTAGGTTACATTGGTCATAGGAATGCATATCCTATTCTGATCAGTGGACTCAAAAGGCTTGAATACAGAGGTTACGACTCAGCAGGCATTGCCTTGCTGAATGGAGATCTCAAAGTTTACAAAAAACAGGGAAAAGTAGCCGATCTGGAAGCATTCATCGGAGATCAGTCGGTAGATGCCCATATCGGCATCGGTCACACCCGCTGGGCTACCCACGGCGAACCCAACGACATCAACTCCCACCCTCACCTTTCTCAGTCAGGAAATTTTGCGCTGATTCACAACGGAATCATCGAAAATTACGCCACCCTCAAGAAAGACCTGATCTCAAAGGGCTATACCTTTAGAAGTGATACAGATACAGAAGTACTGGCACATCTTATCGAAGACATTTACCTGAACCACCAGGTAACGGCTGAAGAAGCTGTTCGCTTGGCGCTTACCCGGGTAGTGGGTGCTTATGGACTTGTGGTGGTGTGCAAATCAGAGCCTGGACAGCTTATTGTGGCCCGCAAGAGTAGCCCCATTGTGATCGGTATTGGAGAAAACGAACACTTCGTCGCCTCTGATGCTACCCCTATCGTGGCCTATACCAAGGATGTAATCTACCTCCAGGACAATGAAATTGCGGTACTGACGGCTACCAGCCATACCATCAAAACGGTGGCCAATGTAGTACAGATTCCACACCTTCAGCGCATAGACCTGGAAGTGGAAGCCATAGAAAAAGGCGGATACGAGCACTTTATGCTGAAGGAGATCATGGAGCAGCCCCGCTCCATCGCCGACAGCCTCCGGGGCCGTATTGATCCGCAAACAAACAAGGTTTGGCTTGGTGGGCTTGTAGATGTGCGTGATCAGCTGCAAAAAGCCAGAAAAATAACCATCGTTGCCTGCGGTACCAGCTGGCATGCGGGTCTCGTGGCTGAATACCTGATCGAAGAATATGCCCGGATTCCGGTAGAGGTGGAGTATGCTTCTGAGTTTCGCTACCGCGATCCTATCGTGGGTGAAAACGAAGTGGTTATTGCCATCAGCCAGAGTGGGGAAACGGCTGACACCCTCGCTGCAGTAGAAATTGCGAAACAAAAAGGAGCGCTCGTTCTGGGGGTATGTAACGTGGTGGGCTCGTCTATATCACGTCATACCCATGCTGGAGTTTATACCCACGCCGGCCCTGAAATCGGGGTGGCTTCTACCAAGGCGTTTACCTCACAGGTAACGGTATTTGCCCTCATGGCCAGCTACCTGGCTGACCTTCGCGGCAATAGCCCTTTCAACAGCCGTGATAAAATCAGGGAGATTCTCCAGATTCCGGAAAAGGTGCGCCAGATTCTCCAGATGAACGATAAGATCCTGGAGATCGCAGAAACCTTCGTAGATGCTACCAACTTTATCTACCTCGGCCGGGGCTACAATTTTCCTGTAGCGCTGGAAGGGGCCTTGAAGCTGAAAGAAATCTCCTATATCCATGCCGAGGGTTATCCTGCTGCTGAAATGAAGCACGGACCCATTGCATTGATTGATGAGAACATGCCCGTGGTATTCATTGCCACCCAGGACCCCTATTACGACAAGATCGTAAGTAATGTGGATCAGGTAGTATCAAGAAAAGGACGGGTAATTGCGGTGGTTACCGAAAATGACCAGCATATCCGCAACCTGGCTGAGTTTGTGATTGAGATTCCCTCTACCATTCCCTCACTTATGCCTCTGCTTACTGCTATCCCGCTTCAGTTGTTGTCTTACCATATCGCCCGCCTTCGTGGATGCAATGTGGATCAGCCCCGTAACCTGGCTAAGTCTGTAACGGTAGAGTAATTCTGCTGACATAATTGATAATCCGGACCGGAAGTTTAACCATGGTCCGGATTATTCGTTTGTTAATTTTCCGACTTTCAAAGAAATTTGAGAAAAGCCCCTCCATGACCCCAAACGAGAAAATCTTAGTTATTGGCGCCCTTGGCCAGATAGGCCAGGCTTTAACCACAGCCTTGCGTACGCGCTACGGCACTATGCAGGTAATCGCCAGCGATATCCGCATGCCGGATACACCTGCCGAAGGACCCTTCGAGGTATTGAATGTGCTGGACAGGGAAGCCTTGAAGCGCATAATTGTGGATAACGAGGTGTCGATTGTGTATAACCTTGCTGCCATTCTTTCTGCCAGAGGGGAACAAGACCCCATTGGCTCCTGGCAAATAAACATGGACGGCCTGCTCAATACCCTGGAAGTAGGCAGAGAACTCAAGCTTAAACGTATTTTTTGGCCGAGTTCTATCGCGGTTTTTGGCCCGAATACCCCCCGAACGCTTACTCCTCAGCATACCGTGACTGACCCGGGCACCATTTATGGCATCAGCAAGCTGGCTGGTGAAAGGTGGTGTGCCTATTACCACGAAAAATATGGGCTGGATGTGCGCAGCCTCCGTTACCCCGGCCTGATTAGCTATGAATCACTGCCCGGCGGAGGAACAACGGATTACGCGGTAGCTATTTTTCATGAAGCGCTCAAAACCGGATCTTATACCTGCTACCTGAAAGAAGATACGCCGCTGCCCATGATGTACATGCCGGATGCCATACGGGCTACCCTGGCCCTCATGGAGGCACCTGCAACGGCCGTTCGCCAGCGCGACAGCTATAACTTACAGGGCATGACCTTTACGCCAGCAGCGCTCACCGCAGCCATTCGTGCACATATTCCCGAACTGGAAGTGAGCTATGCACCCGATTTCAGGCAGGCGATTGCTGATTCATGGCCTGCCAGTATGGACGACCGTGCCGCACGCGAAGATTGGGGCTGGATGCCCGGCTATGACCTGGAAGGCATGGCGGCAGATATGATTGTGCGGTTGCGCGAGCGGGCGATGTCGGCCAGCTTCAAGGCCTGATAGGCTCCCCTACCAGTCCGAGCAGTTCGGAGGGGTGATGAATAATATAGGTAGGTTCCAACCGGGAAAGCAACTCTTCGCCATTGAACCCCCATCCGACGGCGACCGATTTTACCCGTGCCTTAATTGCTGCTTCGATGTCGCGGGCCTCGTCGCCTATCATGAGCAGTTCGCTGCCCTTGGCTTTGTATTGTTTCCGGAGGTCTTTGAGCACCTTGGCTTTGCCAAAAATAGAGTCGGGTGCGTGAATAAAATCGAATACGTTGATGTCGAACTGATCGAGAAAAGCGCGCACACTGTCCTCGGTATTGGAGGTTAGTATACCCATGGGGTAGCCCTTTTCCTTGAGCGTAAGAAGTACCTCCAGCATGCCGGGCACGGGGTGTACCTGCTCCAGGTGATGCTTGAATCGGTCGCGGGCACGTTTTACAAGCAAAGGAAGCTGCATCCAGGAGATGCCCGACATACGCATCAGCTCCGACATGCTCTTGTTTTTGAGGTCAACGAATTCGTTCTCAGATATCGTCGGAAAGCCGAACTCTTCGCCGAGCTCATTCACAATCTGCACGGCCACCTCCAGGGTATTGGCTATGGTACCATCAAAATCGAAAATCAGCAGTCTGAAGGACATCTGGCTCAGGGTATGGCATACAATATACGAAAGGTTGGTTAGCGCAAAACAAAGCAAGCCCTATTGAGCCATATTCATCCCTAAACATGCCCTAAAAAGCAAAAAAACCTTCCCGGTGAGAGAAGGTTTTTTGGTATCCCGTAGGGGAGTCGAACCCCTGTTGCAAGAATGAAAATCTTGAGTCCTAACCACTAGACGAACAGGACATTGCTTTATTTGCGGGGACAAAGTTAAGACTTAATTGATATAAAAGTCAATACCTGGAGCGAAATTTTTTTTTATCAGAACGAATTGAAAAAAAAACCCCGACCCGAAAGCGGCAACAGAAAGATAAAATACGCGTAATCAGGCTTTTGGCGAAAACAGAGAGGGTCATCAATTGATTTTCCCATTCTGCCTTTCTAACTTAGCGCCGCCTTTGAAACAAGCGCCTTTTACTAAACAATTTCTTACTCATGGCAATTAAAGTAGGCATTAACGGATTCGGTCGCATCGGCCGCCTGGTATTCCGGGCCATCGTAGAGCAGGACCTGCTCGGCAAAGAAGTGGATGTGGTTGCTCTTAACGACCTCGTACCCGCAGACAACCTCGCTTACCTTGTTAAATATGACTCTACCCAGGGCCGCTTTAACGGTTCTGTTCACAGCGAAAAGTCTTCTCCTGAAATCGCAGAAGACGATACCCTCGTGGTAAACGGCCACAAAATCAAAACACTTGCTATCAAGGAAGGCCCTGCGGCTTTGCCTTGGAAAGCACTCGGTGTTGACATTGTACTCGAATGTACCGGTTTGTTTGTGGATGCTACTGCAGCTCAAGGCCACATCAACGCTGGTGCCAAGAAGGTAATCATTTCTGCTCCTGGCAAAAATGAGGACATCACCATCGTAATGGGAGTTAACGACGACAAATACGACGCCGAAAAGCACCACATTATTTCTAACGCATCTTGCACCACCAACTGCCTCGCACCCGTGGTACACGTGTTGCTGAAAGAAGGGTTTGGTATCGCCGAAGGCCTCATGACCACTGTTCACTCTTACACCGCTACCCAGAAAACGGTTGACGGACCTTCGAAAAAAGACTGGAAAGGTGGCCGTGGCGCTGCTATCAACATTATTCCTTCTACAACCGGTGCTGCCAGGGCTGTAGGTTTGGCTATTCCTGAAGTAAAAGGAAAACTGACCGGCATGTCTTTCCGTGTACCTACCCCTACTGTATCTGTGGTTGACCTTACCGTGAAAACCGAAAAGGAAACTTCTTACGCAGAGATTTGTGCAGCCATGAAGCGTGCTTCTGAGACTTACCTCAAAGGTATCCTCGCTTATACCGACGACGAAGTGGTATCCAGCGACTTTATCCACGATTCACACAGCTCTATCTTCGATGCCGGTTCAGGTATTGAGTTGAACAGCAAGTTCTTCAAACTGATCTCTTGGTATGACAACGAGTGGGGCTATTCCAACCGTGTGGTTGACCTGCTTAAGAAGATCATGTAAGGATTTATTTCCTGCAATATAAAGCCTCCCGACTGGGGGGCTTTTTTATTTAGCTGCATTTGGTGCCACTTAAAAGGAGATTGATGCGGCTTGGGATCAAAACAAATTGTCTCATCGATATTTTTTACTACTTTCACCCAGCTTTACCTTTAGAAAAAACCATGGAATTCCCCGCAGATTTACTCTACACCCGCGAACACGAATGGCTACGTATTGATGGCCAGATCGCTACCATTGGCATCACTGACTTTGCTCAGGATCAACTGGGTGATATTGTATATGTCGATATCGAAGCCCTCGGCCAAACCGTGGAGCGCAACTCTACCTTCGGCACCGTAGAAGCGGTTAAGGCTGTTTCTGACCTGTTTATGCCCGTAACGGGTTCAGTGATTGAAGTAAATGAAGCACTGGGAGATAAGCCAGACCTCGTAAACACCGATCCTTATACCAAAGGTTGGATGATCAAGGTACAGCTCGACGAAGATCCCGGACAAGCGGACCTCATGACTGCTGCCGAGTACAAAAAAATGGCTATGGCCTGATCTGGCCTTCCTGCCCCTTTTTCATACCGTAATTAGTTGATGGCCGGAGCGTCCTTTCGGTCAATTTTCCTTGCATTTCTGCAACGGTCACTGCAATACTTCACATCTTCCCAATTTTTCTCCCATTTTTTCCGCCAGGTAAATGGCCGGTTACAGGTCGCACATACCTTAGTAGGTAAATGGGATTTCGATTTTTGTGCGGGCATAGCTTATTGATATACGAACATGAGATCTAACTCCGGAAAAACAGAAATGTTAAATCGTTCGACAGGTTGGACTATTGTTACGTAAGGAACATTGCCTATTAGTAATCATTCAGTTAGCGGTAGATACCCCGGTTTTCGTAGATTTGCCCCGATCTTATCGCTCATGAAGCTCCAAATCCGAAACATCACGTTTGGCCTTATTTGCTTATTTGCCTTTTCAGGCTTAAGCGCGCAAGTTATTGCTCCGGCAGTAGGCAAACTTCCTCCAGGTGTTACGCCCGCTGATATTCCACCCGAGTACAAGGACCGTATCCTGAAAATGAGGTCTGAAGGCAAGTCCGAAACCGAGATTATGCAGGTTTTGGGGGATGAAATGAAAGCCAAAGATGAGGGTGGCATTCAGAGTACTTCCGGTAATGACCTTACCGCGAAACAAAATGAACCCGCCTCCCCCCCGCCTGCTACCGCACCGGAAGTGGTAAACCTTCAGAATGTAGATCCGAATCTCACGCCAGCCGAAATGCCTGCAGTGGAAACGGTACAGAGCGTAACGACCTTGCCCCGGTACAGTATTCCGGGAAGCGAGCTAAAGGAAAACCCTTCCGAAATATTCGGACACCATATTTTCAAACAGGTACAAGCCGAGACCTTCTTTCAGGCAAACCGCATTACCCCACACAATGAGTACGTCATTGGCCCCGGCGACCGGATTGATGTGACGGTTTGGGGCGATAATGAGCTTTCTGAAAGCCTGTACGTCCTTCCTGACGGTACTGTTTCGCGGGCTTATCTGGGCAAAATACATGTTTCAGGACTTACGTTTGGCGAAGTAAAAGAGCTCCTTGCCGGGCGTTACCGCAGGGGACTCGTTTCAGGCAATCCCAGCACCAACATCGAGATTACCCTGGCCGAAACGAAGCGCACCCTCAACGTAAACATCGTGGGGCAAGTCAATAAGCCGGGTGCCTATCAGGTAAGCTCGGCCTCCACGGCTTTGTTTATGCTGTACCTGGCTGGCGGAGTTACCGATTTTGGTACCGTGAGGAATATTCAGATAAAACGGGACGATAAAGTGGTACAGGTGCTCGACTTGTATGATTACCTCATCAAAGGAGAGGATAAGCCCGTTTATTTACAGGAAAACGACTTCATCTTTGTTCCTGTGCAGGGTAAAGTGGTAAGTATTTCAGGGGCTGTGCGTCGCCCCATGCGCTATGAACTCAAGGAAGACGAAAACCTGCGTGACCTGCTTCGCTTTGCCGAAGGCCTTCCGGAGCCTCAGGTAAAAACCTCTGGTCAGCTTATCCGCCAGGGAATTGAGCGGGAAAGCTACTACGACTTTTCGCTTGACTCGCTGCTCGCTATCCCCAAATCTGATATGGAGTTGCAGCACCTCGATATCCTGCGGTTACGCCAGCTCACGAAACCTATCGAAAACTTTGTACAAGCCACGGGCATGTTTCAGTTTCCGGGTAAATATGCCTACGAACCCGGCGAAAGGGTTTCGGGGCTGATTAAACGTACCGGCGGTTTCGTGCCTCAGGTGTACCTGCGCCGGGCCTATGTAGTGCGTATCATCGACTCCTCCAGCCAGTTTATTTATATTCCCATCGACCTTCAGGCCATTGTAAACGGTACCGCCGGGCCTGATGAGGATATTTTGCTGGAAAAAAGAGATGCCATGCTGGTCTTTTCCAATCAGCAGTTTATTGATCGGAAGACCATAGCTGTGCAGGGTCAGGTGCGAAAGCCGGGAGTATTTCCTATTCTGCCGGGCATGACCCTCAAGGACCTGATCTATCTGGCGGGCGGACTCACACAAGACGCCGACTCCAATAACCTGCAACTGACCACCTTTACCCAGCCCATGGATGTAGCGGCTACCACGCTGCAGGCCGAGCAGGAAGCTGCGGGTGAAGCGGTAGAGGTACCTGAAGTTGACGAGGACAAAAAATCTATCCGCCGGATTTCCATTACCGGCAACTGGCAAACGGACCCTCTTCTCGATACCGTGATGGTGGAGGGCTTCAATTCGCTGAGAATTTTTTCCCGGTACGATTTCCTTTCTTTCCGATTTCTGGAAGTAGATGGAGAAGTGAAAAATAGCATCCGGATCCAAAAAAAGACCAATATGTCGCTGCGCGATGTGCTGTACCTCGCTGGCGGCCTTACCGACAAGGCTTATACCAAAGAAATTGAGCTTTATCGCGAAATTGAGGTAGAGGAAAGGGGCAACTTTAACCTCAGCAGCCCCCGAAGGGAGGTGATTCGGGTAAGGATAAACGAAGACTGGCGCGAAGACCCTGTTACCGACAGCATTAAGGTCGCTGGTTTCCGAAAAATACATGTTCGCTCCGAAGATGAGTTTTTCAAAAAAACCTATGTAGATGTGAAAGGGATGGTAGGCTCGCCCGGACGCGTAGAACTTATGCCAAACATGTCCCTGCGCGACCTGATCTATACTTCCGGAGGCCTGAAATTAGGGGCAGATGTTACCCGCATTGAAATTACGCATGTGATCCTGGTCGAAGACGCTGACGGTACCCTACAGCCTGTACCGGTAAACAGCCAGTGGGTAAGTACCATCCAAAACTGGCAGCAGGACAGCAAGCTCGACGAAGTCAAGCTCAAGCCCTATGACCAGGTTTTTGTGAGGAAAGATGTCAATTTTAAACTACAGGAAAGCGTGTATGTGCTCGGCGAGGTGCATATCCCCGGAGAATACAACAAAGTGCAGGAAAAAGAGCGGTTGAGTTCTCTCGTGGGAAGGGCTGGAGGGGTAACCGAGCTCGCTTACCTCAAGGGTGCCAAACTGGACCGTAGACTTACGGGAGTCGTGGCCATTAACCTCGAAAAAGCCGTTCGGCGCCAGGGTTCGCGGCACGACATTATCCTCCAGGCAGGCGACTCCATCATTATTCCTCCGAGGGTAGATGTGGTCAGGGTAGATGGAAATGTGCTCCAGCCCGGAACCGTGCTCTTCTTCGACCCCAATCACCGCCACGTGAAATACTACATTAACCAAGCGGGTGGTTTTGACAAAAAGACCAAAAAGAAAATGCTGACCGTGAAATATGTAGATGGCCGCCTGAGAAGAACCAAGACCTTCTGGGGCTTCAAGGATTATCCACGGGTAGACCAGGGCGCAATGATCACGGTGAATAAAAAACCGGCAAAAGAGAAAAAGCCTGAACAAGGAGAAAAGCAAACAATTGACATTAACTGGACACAGATAACGGCATCGGTAATTTCGGTCCTCACCCTGTATATCTTGTTCCGTAACGCTTCCAACGGATAATGAACCTTCTCACCCTTATCGAAAAATATTGGGGCGCCCTTTGGCCACGAAGGGGGTTGATACTGCTGATAGGTCTGCCATTGGGTATTCTGATGGGAATTCAGGCTTTTTTTACGCCTCCTACTTATACCACCAAGAGCGTATTTCTGCCCGATTCGGGAGGAAATTCCATGATGGGCAGTATCGACAACCCGCTGTCGCTTATTTTGGGAAACCAGACTGAGGGCAGCGATCAACTGCAAATGCTTCAGATCATGCAAAGCCGGATGCTGAATGAGGCGGTAGCTGCAGATTCAATAGAGACGGAATCAGGGAAGGTATGGGTGGCAGAAAAAATACTGGAGCTGTACGCATCGGGTTTTTCGCTTAAAGGCTGGGTCATTGGATTGTTTATCAAGGATGAGCCCATGTCGCAACGTACGAAAGTCGTAACTGCCGGGAAAATACTTTCAGGCCTGATGAATGCCGAAAGCAACGACAATGGATTCATTGAAATGACCTTCTCCTGCTTGGACAATAAGGTTGCCGGGCCGATCAGCTACAAATATATCGAGCATCTGAGGAGCTACTACAACGACCAGCGGACCCAAAAAGCAAAGCTAAACGTGGAGTTCTTTGCCCAGCGTGCAGACTCGGTAAAACGGGAGCTCGACAAGGTCAACTACTCCCTGGCCCGCAACCTCGACCAGAATCAATTCCGCATCCGCGCCACCAGCGAAGTATATCCAGCCGAGCTAAGGGCAAAGCAGGAAATTTTGAAAGAAATGTATATCAGCCTCGGCATCAGCCGCGAGCAAGCCGTTGCCCAGCTTCAGCAAAGTACCCCGGTTATTCAGGTACTGGATTCACCTGAGCCTCCCTTTGACCGAAAAGGTAAATCGTGGTTGAAATGGGGCGTGATCGGTTGGTTTCTCGGATCCCTTTTATTCGCACTCTGGATGACCCGTAAACTCTGGATCGAAGATGTTTCGGTTTTGATTAAGCAGTTGCTCTCCGGTCAACCCGCAGGTGAAGAACAATAACAAGCCTTTTTTATGGCCGATAAAAAATTCCTCCTCTTCGATTGCGATGGGGTATTGATCGACAGTGAGATTCTCGCTACCCGTATCAGTCTCCGAAAACTTGCGCAATTTGGCTATAAGGCTAACGAAGAAGCCCATTCCCAGCGATTTGCGGGCATGATGGACACGGCCATTTTAGATATCCTGAGCCAGGAGTTGGCGGTTGTTTGGCCGGAAAACTTTTACCAGGACCTGCAGACCACCATGCAGCAGGCTTTCCGTGAAGAGCTTACAGCCATTGCCGGAATGCCGGAGTTGTTAGCTGCTTTTTCGTTGCCCAAAGCCGTAGTTTCCAACAGCCACCTGAAACACGTGCAGGACTCCCTCGCAGCAACGGGCATGGCGGATTATTTTGGCGAGCGCATGTTTTCATCCCAGATGGTCGCGCATCCCAAGCCGGCACCGGACCTTTATTTGCTTGCGCTGAATACCTTGGGCCTAACCGCCGATGAAACCATCGTGGTTGAGGACAGCCCTTCAGGAGTTACTGCAGCAAAAGCCGCCGGACTAGAAGTAATCGGCTTTTTGGGTGCCAGCCATATTTTCGCCGGCCACGACCAAAAGCTCATACAGGCAGGTGCCGACCACCTCGCCGCCAATGCCGGAGAGGTGGAGAAACTGCTCCGCGCCTGGACTCAGCGCATTTGATAGATCGGAATATTGCCGAACAAATTGATGGGCGTGTAAGGATGCTGCCGACCTTGTGTAAGGGCCTGCACCCTTTCGATGACGTATAGATTCATCTCGTAGAGGGAAATTTTGCGGTCGCCATTGTAGTCGGCACCCCCGCGCAGGGCTTCGACCAACGCCAAACCAAAGGCGCTGTGCCCCCAGGCGCTTTGCTCGTAGGAATATTCTTCGCTGCTGGAAGAGGTCATGACCGTGATACGCCCGTCTTTTACGGCTGCTGTAGTGGCGGCTGCATTGAGGGAGGCCGGGTTTGCCAATGACGCGCTGAGCCAGTTTTGGCTTGATCCGCCGCTGTGGCAGGCGTCCAGCAATACCAGCTTTCGTGCGGGTGCTTTTCCCCAGGTCAGCGAAAGGTCAGCAAACTGCCAGCCGGTTTCTTCGGGGTGGTTGGGGTCAAAATCGTGTGGCAGCAAAACCAGGTTGCCGAGGTCGTCGAGCACGCCATGGGTAGAAAAGTAAATCACCCAAAGGTCCTGCGGTTGAACCAGCGCTGCAATAGAGTCGAGCACATAGGTAACGCGCGCACGGGATGCCTGATCGTCCGCGAGGCATAAGGTATTTACTTCACGAAACATACCCGGAGCCATGTTATCAAATTCAAATTTGAGGGCAAATGCGTCCTGGTTGGCATATTTCAGGTTATAAGCTGATTCTTGAAATTCGCTTACCCCTACGGTGGTGACCCATAAGGCGGGAAGGGCATTGGCGGAAACTACCGGGCGGGGCGGGAGCTTGGTTACGCCGGGAGCCACCTGGGTAGAGAGCCAGCCGGTTCCTTTTCCCCGAAAATCTACCCTTTGCAGCATATAATCGAAATCGTCTTTCCCTTTTTTTCGCCCCTCTCCGGCCACAGCCCAGCCGTTGGCATCTGCTACCACTGATTTTCCGATGGCAGCCAGGTCTCCGTTGAAAAAGCTGCTCCATCGGGGCTTACCGAGCTGATCAGCGTTTACCAGCCAGCAGGCGGGGTCCGGGCTTCCGACTGGCTGATACTGGCCGGTGGCTACCACGCCTCCTTCAGGGGTAAAGCAGGCCCCGTAAAAGGCGTCTTTTCCGGCCCCGCCGTAGGTTTGGTGCCATTTTTCGGTACCGTCGGTTTGCAGACGAATAATCAGGCCATCGAGGCTACCGTTTCCTTCGGAGCTGGTCCAGCCCACCACGGTCATTTCTCCTTCGCGGCTGATCAACACCTTGTTGGCGACTTCATTTCCCGATTTCCCCCATTTTTTCCTCCAAATTTCTTCTCCGGTCCGGCTGATCATCGCGAGAAGCACATCGGCCTTGTTTACGGTATCGGACTGCTGGTAACCCGCCACGAGCATGTTGCCTTCAGGAGTTTCGGCGAGGGAATTGGCCTGTTGCTGGCCGTATCCGCCGATAATCTTTTCCCAAAGGATATCCCCGGATTTGTTGAAGCAAATGACCCAGGCATCCGCAGCGGCTTTGGGTTGAGATCGGATGAGGCCCACGGCGGCAAAATCACCCGACCGCAGCTGAATAACGCTTTTGAGTTCGCGTTCGTCGTTGTTGTTAAGCTCATGGCTCCAGAGGAAATTTCCTACGCGGTTGGTGAGCAGGATCCAGGCTTGCCGATGTTTGGATTGGGCATTGATTTTCGCACCAACCAGGAGAAGATTTCCCTGATCGGTTTCGAGGAGGTCGTTGGCCCAGTCGTTTTCTGTACCTCCTTCGTAATCGCGCCAGCGTTCGTCGCCATCGGTATCCAGCCGGAGCATCCAGAGGTCAGATTTTCCACTGCCATAAGAGTGGGTATAGCCCGCCATGAGGTAATCGCCCTGGGCGCTTTTGATTAAAACTGACGGACGGTCGTCTTCCGGACCCCCATAGAGGTAGGGTTGTGCGTATAAGCTACTGGCTGCCCAAATACAGGCGTTGACAAAAAGCAAATGTCGGACTGCTGTTCCCATGAGCAAGGTTTACGCAGGTTTGATAAATTTCGTGTACAATTGGGACAAAGAGCGGGAAAATACTAGTTTATTCGCGTTCCTGTACCTTCTTCAACCCAAAACTGCTATGACCAAGTTTACTACCTACCTCGGCTTTGTGATGAGCGTGATCTTTTTCGTGCTCGGATTGTATTTCCTGCGGTATGAAATCCACCTCTTTGCAGGCGAACCCAGCTACACGCACTACCTCGTAGGTATTATTTTGGTGGTTTACGGCATCTTCCGTTTCTACCGGGCATTTAAGCAGTTAAAGTCTCTATCATGATTGTTAGAACAAGTCTTTGGTTGATCCTGATTTGTGCCATGCCGGGGCTTTTTGGCCAGGAAGTGTTGGACAGGCTGGATCTGGGCCGCAAAGAGGCGGTTCCATATTTTCTGGAGTACTCTCCGGCGGATGACGGGCTGGTTACTTTTGGTCCCGCTTCGCGGGTTTCGAGCAGGTTTCTTTCCCTTGCGAAATACGACCAGCAGTTTAATCAGCAATGGAAGAAAGATGTATATGAGCAAAACTCGCGCAAGAATGTGGATTTTGTATCTGTGATCGGCAACCGGATCCTGCTTTTTGCTTCGGAACCCCTGCCCAAGGATGAGCTGATCCGCAATTTTTATTCCTCCTACGACCTCGAAGGAAATATCATCGAAGATGACGCCACTTTAGCTCTTTTGCCCAACGATAAATCGCAGAAAGTAGCCCTGCAGTACACCCTCTCGCCCAACCGCAAAAGATTACTCTGCTTCAAAAGCCTGAAGAAAAAGGCCGACTCAGAAACGGTTCTGTACTACATGTTTGACGAAACGGGCACCCTCGTTCAAAACGGCGAAATAGTGCTCGATCACCCCGACAACCGTTTTTCTATTCAGAATGTGGTGTTGTCCAATCAGGGAAATATTTACCTATTAGGGCGGCTGAACCAATCTGTGTCTTTGATTGCGAATGATACCTACGCCTACCTCGTTTACCGTTACAATACCCGCGAACAGGTCGGAAAGGAGCTGAAGGTGGACATTGGAAACAAATACATCAGCGACCTCGCCATGCGGGTCAACCGCGACGAAGCCATTTATCTCTCCGGATTTTACTCCAACAAATCCACCGACAACCTCGCCGGTACCCTGCTTCAGGTAATGAACACCGACGGACAGGTGATCAAGTCTTCTACCTATCCTTTTGGCGAAACTTTTCTTCGCAACTACATGACCTCCGGACAAATAAACCGGGGCCGTGAGCTGACGAACTTCAACCTGCGCGACATCGTGATGCGTTCCGACGGCGGGGTATTGCTCGTGGCAGAATGGAATTATACCGTTACCCGTACCTACCGCGACTACCTCGGGGTATTTGTTGACCGCACGTTCTGGTACTACCGAGATGTGGTCGTTACCTCCATCAGCCCTGCAGGTGAGATCGAGTGGACGAGCATTATTCCCAAGGAGCAGGTGTACGAGCAGCCCACCGTGGCATTTAACACCGGTATCGGCACCGAGCAGGTATATGTGTTTGTGCAGCAGCGGCCGAGCGGTATGCGCGACAATATTTATTACTACGCCATTGCGCCAAACGGGCAGCAGTCAACGCCCAAGCCCCTGATCAAAGATTACCGCGCAGGATCTACCTATTCGCCGGGAATAAGTATCCAGATAAACAATGGTCAGATGCTGGCGGTGTACTTTCAGCCGAGAAACAAGGGACTTTCCGTAGCCCGGGTATCGCTTCGGTGAGGTTAAATTTCGGTATCAATTGGCCATGCCTCCAGAAAGTCCGCTACCCGGCGGGCAAACCTGCCTCCTACCGATCCGTCGATGATGCGGTGGTCGTAGGAATGAGAAAGGAACATCTTGTGGCGAATGGCGATGACGTCTCCGGTTGGGGTTTCGAGCACGGCCGGAATCTTGCGGATAACCCCCGTGGCCAGGATGCCCACCTGTGGTTGCAGGATGATGGGGGTGCCCATGAGATTGCCAAATGAGCCTACGTTCGACAAAGTATAGGTACCACCTTCGAGTTCGTCGGGGCGGAGCTTGTTGTTGCGGGCGCGGTTGGCGAGGTCATTGATGGAAGCTGCTAATCCGGACAAATTCAGGCGGTCGGCGTGCTTGATCACGGGCACGATCAGGTTGTCGGTAGGCAAAGCCACGGCTACCCCGATATTGATGTCCTTTTTCAGCAGGATATTGTCCCCTTCCACAGATGAGTTCAGGGCCGGAAATTCGCGGAGCGCTTTCACAATGGCCATGAGAAACACCGGCGTGAACGTAAGCGGTTCCTTGTATTTGCGCTTAAATTCATCCTTCGTGCGGTTTCTCCAAAGCGCGAGGTTGGTTACGTCGGCTTCTACGAAAGAAGTAACATGCGCCGAGGTCTGCTTGGAGTTGACCATGTTGCGGGCAATGAGCTTGCGCATGCGGTCCATTTCCACAATTTCGTATTCGCCGTGGTGGGTAAATTGAATTTGGGGTGAACTGGGTTTCGAGACAATGGGCGGTTGTGCCTGCTCTACGGGTTTGGCTGCGGGTGCAGCGGGGGCAGCTTTAGGAGCCGTAGACCGCTGCTGGATATACTCCAGAATGTCGTTTTTGGTCACGCGACCGGCATGGCCTGTGCCCGACATGGCCTCCAGTTCGGAGATAGAAACGCCTTCACGGCGGGCAATATTGAGCACCAGCGGGGAGTAGAACCGACCTTCGTTATCGCCCGACTCGTCATAAGAAGCTGCAACCGGGGTTGGGGTATAGGGCACGGACTCGGTCATTTCCTCCTCTACGGTTTCGATGACAGGAGCCGAAACAGCCGCTGCAGTATAGCCGTTTCCGGCGGCTGAAGTTTCGATCAGGGCAATGACCTGGCCTACGGGAATGACGTCGTCCTGGTTAAAAAGGAGCTTAATAATTCGGCCGCCGACCGGCGCCGGTACTTCGGAGTCAACCTTGTCAGTAGCAATTTCGGCCAGGGTATCGTCCTGGGTAATTTCTTCCCCTGGTTGTTTTAACCAGCGAAGTAGGGTTGCCTCCATTACACTTTCGCCGAGCTTAGGGAGGGTTACTTCGTATTGTGCCATAATCTTTTGTTTCGCGGTAAGTAGTCGTTGTTCACGCTGTGAAATACGAAATTAGCCAAATTTCGCTGTGGCTACCAGTTCGGGCTGTAAGTTTTTCAGCAACAATACGAGCGCCTGATAAGCCGACCGCTCCTGGTTAGTCACCCGCTCACCGTACATGCCAATGAGGCGCGCTTCTTCAAAGCCCGGCCCTACGCAGGCGACCCATGCCTGTGGTGGGCGTACGCCATCTGTTTCGGCCAGTCCGGTGGTAGCAATGCCGATAGACGCACCCGATTTTGCCGCTACGCCCTTGGCCATAGCCAGGGCTACTTCCGCCGAAACAACCCCAAATTTTTCGATGGTCTCAGCAGGTACGTTCAGCCAATCGGTTTTCAACGGAGTGGCATAGGTCGTCATTCCTCCTAAAAAATATTCAGACGAACCCGATTCCGAAACGATGAGGTTGCCTACCCTGCCGCCGGTTAGGCTTTCCGCCACGGCCAGGGTCAGTTCTTTTTCCAGCAGCAGCTTTTTCAGCAATGCCGGAATGGGTGTGTCGTCGAGGGCAAAGGTGTTTTGTTCAAATTGGCGGGCCAGCTTTTCGTGCCATGCGGCTAGCTCTCCGTGTGGGTCTTCGCGGGGGAGAATGAGCTCCAGCCACATCCCGTCGATGCGGGGCAGGTAGGAAATGTACATTCCTTCGGGAAAATCGCTTTCGAAAGGGGCAATCAGTTCGGCTATGGTCGATTCGGGCAAGCCTTCCATGCGGATCAGGCGCTTGGATACCCGTGCGGGCGTCATCCGCTGGTGCAGGCGGGGCAAAACTTCCTCGGTGAGCATGTTCAAAAACTCATAAGGAACCCCCGGCAGGGCCACGACCCAGGTGGTGCCGAGCTGAATGCCCAGACCGGGAGCGGTACCCAGGCGGTTGTATATTACTTCGGAATCTTCGATAACCAGGGCCTGAAGCCGGGTAAGTTCGTTGAGCACGCGGCCCCTTTGGCGGTAACGGGCTTCGAGGTGCTCCAGGGTGGCGTCGTGCATGACTAGTTCTCTGCCGATCAGGCCAGCCAGGGTATGCTTGGTGATGTCGTCGCGGGTGGGGCCGAGGCCGCCACAGAGAATCAGGATCTCGGCGAGGGGGGCTTCGGCCTGCAGGGTGTTGCGGATGGCTTCGCCATCGTCACCGATGGAAACCACCTTTCCTATCGGGAAACCTGCTTCCTGCAACATTTTTCCTGCTTCAGAGGCATTGGTATTCACAACCCTGCCCCTGAGAAGCTCGTCGCCGATGGTTATTAACGTAATTCGGTTCATGGCAATATTTCGGGTAAATTTCGTCTATGCCAGGGGATTTATTGCGGAAAAATGATTCAACCCTTTTTCACAACCTGTCAAAAACAGCAGAAAACGCGGGTTGGGTGATATTTTTAATAAAAAAATCAGAAAGGGGTTAACGGATACTTGACTCCGAAGGTCTTGATATTAAACAGCAAAGATTTACAGCCATGAAGAAGTACCGATTGTTCAGTTTCACAGCGATAGCAGCCCTGCTCATTTCCCTGAATGCCTGCAAGCAAAACGACGAAATTGCCGCCTCCGAAGCGGCTAACCTGGAGGTGTACACCGAATACGAAACCCCCGAGCTGATAGACCTGATGGGCGGCATTACCGAATCCGGCATGCCAACCATTACCCTGGTAACTGCTCCGGCCAATGGCTCGGTAGAGATCGTGGGCGATTCCTACGTGCTCTATACCCCGGCTGCCGGCACCAATGACCTGAATGACTCTTGCAACATTGAGCTTACTTTCGGACAGCGCCGTATCCTCCGCCGGCTGCGGTTCTTCATTCGCCACCACAACCAACTGCCTAATTCGCGCGGGATTGCTATCTACGACCGCGGCGGTATCGTGGCACCGGGAGCCGTGGACAGCACCGATGTACTCGCCAATGACCTCATTCCAGCCGGGGCTACGGTTCTGCGAGTGGGTATCCTGGTTCCGCCGCTAAAAGGGCGCGCACGCTTCGATGCCAACAATCAGCTTATCTACAAGGCCGATTCGTTGGCCTCAGGGTTTGACCAGCTGGTGTATGGCGTTGAGCTCGCCAATGGGGTAAAAGGAGCCGCGCTGGTTCGCTACCTTATTCAGTAAGCAGTTTTTTCGAAAATAAACACACGACCATCCTGTATGAGTCATCCCAAAATTGGGGTGGCTCATTTTTTTGGCGAAAATTCAATGGGTCAGCGGTGCGCCGGTTTTAAGGTCGATCTACCTGTATGATCTCGATTGCTGCAAAGATTCGACTCCGCTGGAGTCGGGACTGGGGTCATATCTGAGGTCGGCGAATGAAGCTCGCCGGTACGGGGTGGGTGTTGCTGGTGACGAGAACCCTGTATGGGGTGAAAGGATTATGGGAAAATGTCTAAGGTTAAATGATAATGCGTTGATTATCAGCTTCACCGAAATTTTGGCCGATCTTTCTTGGCCAGTTGTGTTTTGGTTAAGAATAAGGAGCTAATACCTAGCCCGGCGCCTTGACCAAAGCTCATGAGCAGATTTCGCATGACGTTTTCACCCCAAAAATCCTTATAGAATCCCCACCATAAAAGGATAAAAAAGCCTGAGGCGATGATGGTTGAAATCAAGGCAATCAGCAGACGTTTACGCATAGGTGTGGGTTCTATAGCTAACATATGAACGGGTATATTATCTGTTTCGAAGAAATTCAGGAGAGAAAATTACCAATTAAATTACGCTTTAAAGTGAAATAGGTTAAAAATATCAGGGGTTAAAGTTGTGCTCGTTTCGCCGTTATTTCAGTTGGATTAAAAAGAGGTTTCCTTATATTTGTTATGCTTGCATACTAAATTTCCGCTATGAACCTCGTGAGCCAACTCCTCTTCCTGATTTTGCTGGCAGCTGCAGCAGGTACCTTCACCTGGCAGTTTCGCCGGGTAATGGCCAATATCCGCCTCGGCAGGCCGCTCGACCGCACTGATAAGCCGATAGAAAGGCTGCGATTGATGGCTTTGGTGGCATTTGGGCAGAAAAAGATGTTTAAAAAATGGCTGCCCGCCGTGCTGCACGGAATTTTGTACGTGAGCTTTCTGGTGATCAACATTGAGGTGCTGGAAATTGTCATAGACGGCTTGTTTGGCACGCACCGCATCCTGGGCCAGTTTACCGGGCCGTTGTACGATGTGCTGATGTTTATCAACGAATGGCTGGGTGCTCTGGTGATTGTCGCTTCCGCTATCTTGCTCATTCGCCGCAACGTGCTGAAGGTCAAGCGTTTTCAAGGAGTAGAGATGGCCGATTCCAAGGGTACATTTACCCTGAAAAATTACTCCCACCTCGACGCCAATATTATCCTCGTTACCGAAATCGTGCTGATGGTGGGCTTGTTTTTGTTCAATACCGCCGATGTTACGCTGCACCAGATGGGCCATGGGGTGCTTTCTGCGAAAGGGGGACTTCCGGGTGCTTTTCCGATATCGGATATGCTGGCGGGCTTGAACTTGCTGGGCAGCAATCCCGAAACCCTGCACCTGATCGAGCGCATAGGTTGGTGGGGACATATTGCGGGCATTTTTCTTTTCCTGAATTACCTGCCCATCTCGAAGCACTTCCATATCATCATGGCTTTCCCGAATGTATATTTCTCCAAACTGGAGCCTGCCGGGGAGTTTACTTCGCCCGCCAATATTCAGGAGGAAGTGAAGGCCGCCTTTGACTACAGCTACACCCCGGTGGTGGACCCCAACGGACCCAAGCGTTTTGGCGCGCGCGACGTGACCGATCTCACCTGGAAAAGTCTCATGGACTCCTATGCCTGTACCGAATGCGGGCGCTGCACCTCCGTTTGCCCGGCCAATATCACCGGCAAAAAACTCTCTCCGCGAAAGGTGGTAATGAATGTGCGCGACCGCCTCGAAGAAATTCAGAAATACCAGCTCAAACCCGACGAAAACGGGGTTTTGATCGGATCAGAAACCATACCGGGTGCACAGGACGCTGCAGGCCATTTTCTGCTTAGCGATTACTACGTGAGCACCGAAGAACTTCGCGCCTGCACCACCTGCAACGCCTGTGTGGAAGCCTGCCCCGTGAACATCGATCAGGTAAGCATCATTAATGAGCTGCGCCGCTACCTCGTGATGGAGGAGTCGTCGATGCCCGCCGAATGGAACGGCATGGTGTCGAATATCGAAAACACCGGCAACCCCTGGGCCATGCCTGCTGCTAACCGCGGCGAATGGATGAATTGAAATACGGCATTGAATAAGCGTGTCGTTTTTCCGATCATTCGTTCCGATCAGATACCATATGTTTGCGAACTTGTAGGTAAAATATCCTATGAAATTCGCAAGCTTATTCTTCCTGCTGATACTCCTTCCGATTGCTGAAACCCTGGCGCAGCAGACGCCCTGGTACCTCAACGAGCAGCCCATCAGAGAGCTGGAGGGCCCTTATATCACGTCTTATGTTGTTTCTCGCGTACCTTTTTTAACTGCGAGTTATCTGGCTGTAGTTCAGGAAAAGGACACGGCGGAAATTGGTGTATTTGTTCCATCCGACCTCTATAGACACCTGCTGAACTACCAATTGAAGGATATAGACGGGGAAGCGATCGCTGTTGGAAACTGGGCGAGTATAGCCAATGGTTTTTACCGGCAAGGCTGGCGACTGGTAAATACCATGAACTGGCAAACCTCCGGGGGAGAGACCTCTGTAACTAACAACATGGTCCTGATTCTCGAAAAAATTAAGCCGTAAATCCATCCGATGAAATACCTCATACCCTTGTTGATGCTATTGAGCATCCAGCCCCTTTTTTCGCAGGAGGACAATTGGTTCCTCCGAAACCAGGCCATCCGCGACCTGCCCGGTCCCTACATCACGGTTCTCCCGAAGGCATCTGATTCTTTCCACAGGACATATATCCTTCAGGTAGTGGTGGAAGAGGATACTTTACTGGGCCAGCTTCCGGAGGAGTACCTGCCCGGGTCGAAAGCTTTTGCAAACCGGTTGACGGATAAGGATAAGGAGCCGGTGAGAGTGAATAACTGGCCGGATATGTTCAACGGTTTCCGGCGGCAAGGGTGGAGATTGGTGGAAACGGTAGTAATCAATTCGGGAGGCGAGGATCGGCCCATTACCTCCACAACTTGGTTTATCCTGGAAAAAATACAACCCTGAGGAAGCAGGCACAACCGGAAAGTGAGCGAAGCAGCTCTGGTCAGGGATAACGCCCCGGAACATCCTCCGGGGTTATTATTAACCACAATCAACCGCCATGAAGCATTTACTTACGCTTATTCTCGCCTGGGTGGGTGCCGCCGCCCAGAACCCATCACAGCTCTATGTCGGAGGTACGCCCCTTGACTCCATACATGTGACCTACCTCTCCTTCACTTTTTACAGTTGCCGCATGAGCGAAACGAGTAAAAAGATGCGTCAGAGCCTGGCTTTGATGAAAGTGAGTGACGTAGCCCCTCCTCCCCGCAATTGGACCAACCTCTGCTACTGCGAAAAAGAAAACAGTCAGGTGTCAAAAATTGCGCTTCGGAATCAAGACGGCAGTTATGTGGTCTTCCGCAATTATTCGCAAGTTCTGGATATCCTCTATGATGCAGGCTGGGAGTACGTGGACGCGGTGCTGAGTGTTAGCGATATCTATCAGGATAAAATATCCAGTTCTACCGATTATATCATTAAACGAAGGACGCAATAGAACTTGATTCCTGATGGGAGTACAGCGTACTGAACTAAAAGGTCATCCACAAAAAGACTAAACGTGTACTAGCGCGAACGAGAACCGGGTAATTTCCTATTCCATGTTTGGGGAGAAAGGAATATTTTCTAATTTAGTATGCAAGCATAACAAATTTTACTTGTTGCCGCTGCCACATTATCTTTAGGTCAATCAGGCACCCATGAACCATATCCCCCTCATGTCCGAGCTGGCCGCCGAAGGCCGTACCCCCGAGTACCTCTTCTGGGTAGGTTGCGCGGGCTCATTTGACAGCCGCTACCAGCGGGTAACCAAGGCATTTACCCGTATCCTCCAGCACCTCAACATCGATTTTGCGGTTTTGGGTCAGGAAGAAACCTGCACCGGCGACCCCGCCAAGCGGGCCGGGCACGAATTTTTGTTTCAGATGCAGGCCATGCAAAACATCACGACCCTGAACCTGTACCAGGTGAAAAAAATCGTGACGGCCTGCCCGCATTGCTTCAATACCCTCAAAAACGAATATCCTTCTCTGGGAGGCAACTACGAAGTGGTGCACCACAGCACCTTTTTGCAGGCGCTGATCAACGAAGGTCGCATCCGTATGAAAGAAGGCGGCACCTACAAAGGAAAAAAGATAACCTACCACGACTCCTGCTACCTGGGCCGGGCCAATGGCATTTATGAAGCGCCGCGTGCGGTGCTCGAAGCCCTGGATGCCGACCTCACCGAGATGAAGCGCTGCCGTACCAATGGCCTGTGCTGCGGAGCCGGGGGCGCGCAAATGTTTAAAGAGGCCGAGCACGGAAGCAAAGAAGTAAACGTGGAACGTGCCGAAGAAGCACTGGCTACCGGTGCCACCGTGGTTGCCGCTGCCTGCCCATTTTGCATGACCATGATGACAGACGGCGTCAAGCACTTCGGTAAAGAAGCTGAAGTGGAGGTAAAAGACCTCGCAGAGTTGATAGAAGAGAGCCTCGCCTGAATCAGGCAGTTGCTCAGGGTGAATTATTCGGAAAAATACCCAAAAAAAGAGGAGGCAGGCGCCAGTGTGGCCTGCCTCTTTCTCTTTACGAACGCGTGTGGTAAAAGAACGGACTGGCGGGTATCCTGGGTAGTTAGCCAGCTTTGAGCGCAAAGGCGTATTGCTGGTAATTGATAAGGTTTCGTTTTTCGTGGTTTTCGATCCAGGCGGGCTCTTCGTGGCAAAGCGCTACGAGGTCGGCGGTGCGCAGCGACTGGTATTTTTCGATCACTTCGCGCATTACCTCCAACTCATCTTTCCTAAATAGCGATTCATCAAAATCGCGGGCGGCCTTGAAGCGTTCGCCTTGTCCGCCGTTTTCGAAGTGCTCTTCTTCGATGTGGAGGTAACCTTCGTTTTGCAGAATGCCAAACAGCTCGTGGTAGTGCGAAGGTACCGGACCGTAGGGGATGGCGCGGTAGTTAAAGCCGGAAATGGCAAAGCCAAACCGCTTGAAGTGGAGGAAATCGGCCAGAAAAAGCAGCTTGTTGAGCTTGGTTTTGAGGGGCTGCACATGCGAGGCAAAATAGGTAACGAACTGCGCTACCTTTTCGAGGCGGGGCTTTACGTATCCGGTGAACTCGTTGGCATCGAGGTGAAAATTCCAGAGGTAAGCCACAATGGCGGGAAGCTGGTCGGGGGCTTCGCGGTCGAGCCTTTCCATGAGCCGTTGATAGGTCTTTTGGCTGAAAATGTGCTGCTTTTCCTGCACGAGGGTTTTAAAGTTGATAGGATTGGCCGCCAGCCGGATGAGGCGGGCATTGGCCAGACTGGGCATTTCGCCCTGCTCGTAGAGGCGAAAACTGTTGACACCGAGGTCGAGAAACTCCGACATACGCGAAGCAGAAAGGCCGTATTGTTCCCGTATCTGGCGAATTTCCTCCGGGAAGGGGATTCGGTGACGGGTGCGGTACTGGTTGTGGATCTGAGTCAGGTTCAGCTGATCCTGCTCCGGCGTGGTGAAGCGGTTGCCGGTAACGGGGCAGCGGTAATGGTGCTCCCAGATCTCGTAGGATTCGTGCCGGTAGGTCCGCGTTTGAGGGACCAACACTTCTATGGCTTCTTTTCCTGAAAATGGGCTGATCATCCTTGAATACTAAAAGCGTGAGAAACTTGTGCGCCGGGCTGTGTGACTGCGCGGCTGAGCGTAGCAGATGAACGGTGAAAACCCATGCACATCGCCGGAGCTGAAGGGTCACCGAGGGCGACCTGTATCTGCCAGATGTGGCGCCCTTCCTTTACCTGAAAATCACAAAAGACCATCCCTGATTGATAAAAAGGCGATTTAACTGCCTGACTTTCACACAAATTCGAAAGCATGCTGGTTCGGCAGGCCGGGCTGATTTCGGCTTTCAGCAATTCCTCCCACCCGGCTCCCTGGCAGGCACAAACGAGGCCCCTGAGTTGGAGGGCGGAATTAAACCGAAGAAGGAAACTGCCCAGGTCCATATTACCAACGTTTGTAGCTTTTGCATGAATTCATTACATAATTAGCTAATATTTTTAGATTATCCAACGATAAAGTTAATATTTTTAGTTTTAGCTGGAAAATGTCCGGTTTGCTCGATTTAGGCTGAATAATTAGCTTTGGCAATGAGCCGAATTCCTCTTTTTCTGATTACGCTGGCGCTAGCGATGCTTTGGTCTGCTTCTCACGCCCAGCGGGTGCCCGATCCAGCCACCTTCCTGGGCTACGAGCCTGGCAAGGCTTTTACCTACCACCACCGCATGGTCGATTACTTCGAAGCCGTAGCGGCCTCGTCCGACCGGGTAAAGCTGATTCCTTATGGTCAAACGAATGAGCGGCGCCCCCTTTTTGCAGCGGTGCTTACTTCGGAAGCCAACATGAAGAGAATTGAAGATATCCGCCTTAATAACCTCCGCCTTACGGGACTATTGCCCGGAACCCCCACGGAAATGCCCCTGCCGATTGTGTGGCTGGGATACAATATTCACGGAAATGAATCGGTGAGTATGGAAGCTGCCATGGTTACGCTTTATAAACTGGTGGCCGAGGATTCCGCCCATTGGCTCGACAACGTGGTGGTGATCATGGATCCCTGCATCAACCCTGATGGCCGCGACCGCTACGCCAACTGGTACAACCAGGTGTGGACGAATCCCATTACCTATGGCCGCGAAGGGCTGGAGCACCACGAGCCCTGGCCCGGTGGCCGCTTTAACCATTACCTCTTTGACCTGAACCGCGACTGGTGCTGGCAAACCCAGGCCGAAAGTAGCCAGCGTGCCAGGCTCTACCAACAGTGGATGCCCCATGTAGTGGTGGATTTTCATGAAATGGGGGCCGAATCTTCGTACTTTTTTGGTCCGGCAGCCAAGCCGATCCACGCGCTGGTTTCTGATTGGCAAATGGAGTTTCAGGAAAAAGTAGGGGAAAACAACGCGCGCTATTTCGACAAAGCTGGCTGGTTGTTTTTTACGCGCGAAGTATATGACTTGCTCTACCCCAGCTATGGCGATAGCTGGTCCACGCTCAATGGTGCTGTGGGCTTTACCTACGAGCAAGGCGGCTCTGCCCGTGCCGGGGTGGGCCTGATACTCGACCTGGGCGATACCCTTACCCTGGATGCCCGCATGGCCCACCACATCACTACGGGGATGTCAACGGTGGAAACTGCGGTAAGAAACAGCAAAAAGCTGGTGGATGAATTTGGCAAATACTTCGCTACCGCCAGAGAAGGAAAGGTGAAATCGGCCTACAAGTCTTTCCTTCTGCGCCCCGGAACGGATCCTGATGCCTTGCCTGCTTTGCTGCGTTTGCTCGACAATCAACAAATCACCTATTACTCGCCTGCGGCTACTTCCCGCACGATTTCGGGTTATGACTACCATACCCAGCGCGTTTCTCCGGTAAAAATAAGCGAGGGCGACATATTGGTGCCGCTTGCTCAGCCCAACGGACGCATGGCCCAGGCCATTCTTGAGCCGAATACCTACCTTGAGGATTCGCTCACCTACGACCTTACGGCCTGGTCGTTGGTGTATGCCTATGACCTGCCCGCCTGGGCACTTACGGAAACCCCGGCCAAAGGAGAGGCCGCCGTAGCGCCTCCGGTGGGAGTGTCTGCCGGAGCTTCGGCCAGCTATGGCTATGCGGTAGCCTGGCAAGGGGTAGAGGATGCAAAATTTCTTTCACAGGCACTGGCAGCCGGTATTCGTCCGCGTTTTTCGGAATTGCCGATGTTAACCGGAAAAGAAACCCTGAAAGCAGGTACCCTCGTATTTACCCGCACCGACAACCCGGGCGCTCAGTTCCCTGCAAACCTGATGTCGCTCGCCGCATCGTCCGGTCAGGCAATTATTCCCGTAAACAATTCCCTGTCTCTTGTGGGCGCAGAAATGGGCTCTTCCTCTTTTCACCTGCTCAAATTGCCCAAAGTGGCGCTTATCGGGGGGAAAGGAGTTTCGGCAACTGCTTATGGCGAGCTGTGGTATTTTCTGGAGCAAAGCCTAGGGCTCAGGGTCGATCTCCTGAGTACCGAATACCTCTCGTCGGTGTGGCTTGATCAATACCAGGTGGTCATTTTGCCGGATGGCTCTTATGGATCGTACCAGGATCAACTGCTGGGCTACGTGCGCAATGGCGGGCGTGTCATCGCATTGGAAGAAGCCATTAACCTGTTTACCCAAGCAAAGAAAGACGACAAATACCTAACCCAGCTAGGCAAGGCGATGCATGCTGCGGAGGAGGCCAAAGGAAAAGATAACCCCGCGATGTTCATGAATTCGGACGGGGAATTCAGCTACGCCAACCGCGAACGCCAGGACCTGAAGGACGAGGCCGTTGGCTGTATTGTAGAGGTAAAGCTCGACCCTACGCACCCCATTGCTTTCGGACAGGACAGCGTTTACTACCAGATCAAGCGCCGCAGGGCGGTGTATCCTTTGTTACCGCCGGACGATGGCTGGAATGTGGGGGTATTTGAGCGGAGTGAGCCCATCAGTGGGTTTATGGGGTTTGAAATGAAAAAGCGCATTGCCCATTCGCTGGCTTTTGGGTCAGAGTCTTACGGCAAGGGGGAGATCCTGTATTTCGCCGAATCGCCGATTACCCGCGGGTTTTGGCGGAGTGGGCAATTGCTTCTGGCAAATGCGATATTCTTCGGCTGGTAAACTGCGGTAAGTAGCAAAAGCAAACGCCCGGTCCTGGATGGATCGGGCGTTTGTACTTTATCAGAAAAGAGGATCGGTAAAAATCAGCTACGGGCCAGGTCGATCATTTCGAGGAGGGCCGCTGCCGCTTCTGCACCTTTGTGTCCGTGTTTTCCACCCACCCTGTCCTCGGCCTGCTCTTGGGTATTGGGTGTAAGTACCCCAAAAATAACCGGCTTGTTGTGGTCGAGGCCTACTTCCATCACGCCATTGGCTACTGCCTGTGCAATGAAATCGAAGTGGCGGGTTTCTCCCTGAATGATGCAGCCGAGGCAAATTGCCCCATCGAGGTTTGAATAGCGCTGAAGGGCCATATTGGCACCCAAAGGCAGTTCAAAAGAACCCGGCACCTCGTAGCGAAGGATGTTTTCGGGACGTAGCCCGGCATCCATCAGGAGGTTTTTTGCGCCGTCGAAGAGCTTTTCGGTAATGGAGGGATTCCATTTACTGACAACGATCGCTACCCGGTCGGCAGCGTGATTTTCTTTGCCAGTATAGCGCAGGCGATCTTCGTTTTCAGCGAGGAAGCTCATAAATCAGGACTTAACCCTTGCAAGGTATTTCTCTACCCGTGAGCCTTCGGCAGAAAGCGGATACTGATCGCGGATTTTTTCGTAGAGCTTGCGTGCTTTGTCCGGCTCATTGAGCGTTTCGTAGCAACGGGCTGCCTGCATCAGCAAATAAGGAGTGTAACGATCGTTAGCCGAAGGGGTATTGGCTGCTTTTTCGAAGTAATTGGCTGCTTTAGAAACGTCGCCTTTGTCTTCGTAGCCAAAAGCCAAGGCCGAGTATGCAGCCATTGACAGGAGGTTATCTCCTTTAGAGAAGCTTTCGAGCGCGTCGAGTCCTTCGTCGAGGCGACCTTGCTGCAGATAGCCTACGCCTACGTAGTACTTGGCGAGGTTGCCTGCATCGGTGCTGCCGTAATCGTCGGCAATTTCCTGCAAACCCATGAACTCACCTGCGCGGCCATTGAGGGCCAGGTCGATGGAGTCAGCTTCGAACTGCTGGGTAGCATGAAACATCTCGTTGAATGCTTCCTCGTTCTTGCTTTTTTGCTGTTCGTTGAAAAATACCACACCGGCTATAGCCAGTACGAGTACTCCCAGACCGATATAGATGTACTGCTGGTACTTCTTAATAAAATCGAACGTACCTGCTGACAGGGTATCGTTTACATTTTCCTGGGTTTCCAGATCTAACTCTTCCTGGATTTCCTTCTTGTTGGGCTTGTCCGCCATACCTTAACTTGCCGTTTGTAAAATGGAATGCAAAAAAACTAAATCCCTTGCACTTCTCCAACTGGAAGCTCAAGGGAAATTATCAGTACCCGCACAGAATCAGGAAGTTGGGGTCAGGAGTTAGCCTTTTGGCTGAATATTTTGACCATACTTTCCAGAAACCACTTGCTATCGGACTGCACGACCACTTCCAGAAACTGGTCTGCCTGCTCCACGATGGTGGCTAGGTTTTCTACGGTTTCGAGGAAAGCCTGGGTATCCGTATTGACTTCTGCTTTGCGTATGGCTTTAAGCTCTTCAAGCACCTTTAGCACGGGCTTGAGCTCACGTTTGCGGCGCTCGGATATCACCTGCTGGGCTACCTGCCAGATGTCTTTTTCGGCTGAAAAATACTCCCTGCGTTCACCAAAGCGGTGTTCTTTGTTCACGAGCCCCCAATCCATCAGTGCCCGGAGGTTCATGTTGGCGTTGCCCCGGGAAATATTCAGGGTAGCCATGATATCTTCGGCAGAAAGAGATTCGGCAGATATCAGCAACAGGGCATGTACCTGCGCCATGGTGCGGTTGATGCCCCAGTTCGACCCAAGCGCGCCCCATGCCTGGATGAATTTCTCCTTTGCTTCTTCAAATTGCATATCAAAAGGTAGTGTCTTTCAGAATGTTTTGAAAGCTCTGAATCTAATTTTATTAAACTCCAAAGATCAGAAATGGTTCGGAGCTAGCCAGAAAGTTGTGCCGGTAGCTACGGGTTCCTGGTCGTTGGTGCGCAAAAACCGATGGAAAAAGGCATTTTCTTCTCCTGCTTTTGCCTGTAAAGAAAGCAAATCCCCGGGTAATACCTCTTTCCGGAAGGTGAGATCGACCCGGTGGAGCTTTCGTTGAGCGGCGGTTTCGGGAGGAAGCGACTCCAGCAGCCAGCGAAAATACAGACCGTGATTCACGTGGCCGTTCAGGTCTTCGTCCATGCGGGTAGGTTGGGCGGGTGTTTGCCAGGTAAAATCGTCGTTTTCAGCTACCGGAAGTTCTGTGGGTACATAGCCCGGAGGGGTTTCGATGTTGTCGAGGACTTGAATAATAAAGTCCGGAACGGGAGACAGCCGCCTCCGCTCCAGGTTAAACACCAGCCAGGTGGATTTTGCCCGGGCGATTTCCTCGCCACCTGCCATGATCCGGAAATCGCGGAACACATATACCCGCTCGCGCCCCGATGGCCAGGTTTGCACTTCTATCTCTTCGGCATAGCGGGGCAGGCGGTCGATCTCAATCTGCATGCGGTAGAGCACCCATGCTAGCCCCATGTCGTGCAGCTTATGGGTAGAAGCGCCGTTTTCGGCAGAGCTGTTCCAGGCTACTTCCTGAAAATAATTTACCAGAAAGGGCAGGGTCAGTTCTCCGTTCGGATCGGTTTCGTAGGCGCGGACCTGAAAAGTTTGACGGTATCGGTACATAAGCCAGGTGTTGGGGCAAAGTACCGAAAAGGACCGGGAATGAATAACGGGCTTAGCGGATAAACGGCGTAGCCGACCAGTAGCCTCCTTCGCAGCAAATTTATTTAAAATGACTCACCCAGGTAAAGATAGAAGCCTCTGCCCTCTGGGGTAAGGCCGATATCTAGGCGTGCATAAATATCTTTTTCAGGAAATAAAAGGACACGTAAACCAGCCCCACCAGCAATGAGCGGGGCGTTGCGCAAAAGTTCACGGGGTTTATTCCCAATCAATCCGGTACCCAGAAAGGCGGTTCCCCCTATGCGTTTGGAAAAAGAAAAAGGCAACCAACGGTATTCCATCTGGAATGCCATATACTGTTTGTCGCGGAACCGCCCCAAATAATAGCCCCTTAGGATAGACTCTCCGCCGACAGCTGCCAGCTGATTGAAAGGGGCGACCCCATTTGTCAATTGTGCAAAGGTGTGCAAGGCTATTACCTGATTGCTTTTTACCCCGGTGCGGTATAAACGGGCGTCCCATACCAGGGTCGAAAAATTGAAATCGCTGCCCAGGATTGGGGAAAATCGGGTAAAACCCACTTCTGCGTAATTGCCATGCCTTACATTGAGGATATTCAGCCGGTCGTCATACATACATACAGCTCCAACTCCCGTGGTCAGGTTTCCTTCTCCGCCGGTTGGCAGGGGCATCATCATTTGTCCGGGACCAGCCGGGGTCATTTCCACATTCGAAAGCCACTGAATATTTGATTGCAGGCCTGCAAAGGTATTCGGTCGTATTCTTTTCAAAAATCGGTTTTGGGCGATCAGGTAGTCGCCGGTAATTACGTTTACCCCTTCCGGGTCTGAGTGGCGTCCAGCACCGTAGTACAGCAAAGGGAAGTGTTGAAACCGGTTTCTACCGATAAAAAACCACTTTTCTCCCTGGGTGCAGATCACATGGCGGGTAGATAGCCCGTACTGTTTTTTCAGGGTGTAGAAAGGGAAAACGATTACTTCATTTAAGCGACTCTGGCTACTATCCCCTTTCGCATGCCACAAAGCGACGGCTGTGATGCCCATATCGAAGCTTGTTTCAGGGGTAAAGATCAAGCTGGGATAGGCAACCAACTTTAGTTTGTGGTGATCTGGAGTTTCCAGGGCCGAAGAATCTGATTTAGTCCCTCTGATAAGCTGTGCACCTGAAGGCGAAAATATTCCAAATGCAAAATAGAGGATCAGCAGAGATTGGAATATAGATTTCACAGGCGCATATTTTTATCAAAATGCGGTATTAAGATGGAGGAAAATGTCGTCCAGGCTGCTTTTGGAGAGCGAGATAGTTTTTATAAAGCAACTGATATCAGCAACCCTGTTTGGGAGAATTGGCATGGAAAGACATACTTTCCCAATTAAAACTTATTTCTGCCTCTTCTTTTAGCGGATCAACAGCGTGGATGACCAGTGGCCTCCTTCGAAGGTTATTTCCACAAAATACATACCTGGAGCCCAGGAGTCCTGCCGCTCAAAAGCGATTTCCCCTGATTCAGCGTACACTACCTGCCTGTCGGCGAGCCGTCCGGTGATGTCGCGCAGCACGTAGGTAACGGGTACATCGTTCGCCAGGTCGGTCTGCAAACGAAAAGTGGTGGTGCAGGGGTTGGGGAATAATTTCCATTCTGTAGCCGAAAACTGAGGCTGGCGGCTTTGGCTGGCTTCGAGGTCCACGGCGGAGGCATCAGCCCCGTTGAAGGCGATGTGGCGGTAGTCGAGGGCGCTTACCCCGCTCAGGGTTTCGGAATAAGGCGTGAGGTCTTCACCTTCGTGGTCGAACCGACCGAATGCATGGCAGGTAAGGCCATCGCCCTGGTTAAGGCCCACGGTAGCTGCAGTGCCGCCGAGTCCGCCTACTCCGCCGGAGGAATGTCCGGTGGTCCACTGCATGTCGCGGTAGCTAAAGAGCACGGTAGCATTGGCGGGAAAATCGATGCCATTGATCGCGGTGAGCGTGCCGTCGTGGATCAGCACCTGAAAGGTATTGGTAAGGCCGGTAGGCGATTCGCCCTGCTGGTGAAAGTGGGTAACGCCTGTCCAGGTAGCGATGAAATAATGATCTGCGATCAGGTACTTCAGTTCCCCGCCTTTCTGGAGGTCGGCATCGGCAAAAAACGGAGCCACCATCATAGGGCCTTTCAGGCAAAAGGACTCAGGCGTGAAGGTAGCGAGGCTGCCACCAAAGGTGATATTGCCGTTGGCGTTGAGGTACACGCTGCGGTAGGTATTGCCATAGAAAGTAAAATCAAACGGCAGGCTGATGGTTTCCGAGCAGTCGTCGCAGGAGGTATGGCGGTTAAAAGAGCGGTAAGCCACGGGTTGCTTGTCGGCATCCATGCCCGGCTCTACCCAATAAGGCAGGGCGTTGTTTACGGCCAGGGTTCTTCCTTGTCCTGAAACCTCGCGCTTCGCCTGTTGTGCCACGAGGAACAAAGGGAGAAGGCCAATCAGGGTGAAGTATATCCGTAACCGCATAAAGGTATTGTTTTTACAAAAATACTAACCCAAACCGGATAATGTAAGATTCGTAGTAATTATTATTGCTTGTTGGGGGCTGAATATCAACCGTTCGCGTTATTTGATACGATTTTCGTAGTATTTAGGAAAAATGAGAATGGCCAAGGATGTAAGGATTCATTAGAAAAGGGAGGATTTTGAAAAAAGAGGAATATGTTTGCCGTTTTTGCATTCAAAATCAAACGTCTGCTTCGGTGCAGGGTAACTGGAATATTCCTCAATGCCGACCCCACACCACCTGGGTAACCCGCCAATTATTCACCAGCCAAGGTATATTTTGAAAAAAATAGGAGATTGGCATTTATCCGGAGGTTACCTCTCCTGAAAGGTTAAATATGGAATCCGCTGCACCTGATCTCCTGAAGCTAATCCGTGAAGGGGACCCCCGAGCCTTCGAGCAGGCATTTCGCACCTACTACGAGGGGCTTTGCCGGTTCGCAATCGGATTTTTAGGAAACAGGGAAGAGGCAGAAGAAACGGTTCAGGACACCTTTTACAAGTTCTGGAGCCGCAGGGAGGAAATTGAAATATCCGTTTCGTTGCGTGCATACCTCTATGGTGCGGTTCGCAATGCCTGCCTGAATAAAATCAAGCATTTGCAGGTGCGCAGCCAGTATCAAAAACAAATGCTGGAAGCGGAGTCTGCCTCCGAATTTTCCTCCTCCACGCTGGAGGCATCTGAGCTGCAGTCGATGATTGAGGGTGCGGTGAGGGAGTTGCCTCCTGAGCGGAGGAAGATTTTTTTGATGAGCCGCAACGAGGGGCTTAAGTACCAGGAAATCGCCGATCAGTTGGGTATCTCCATCAAAACCGTGGAAGCACAGATGGGAAAGGCCCTCAAATATCTACGGGAGGTACTCCGAGAATACCTGCCGATGGTGTTAATCCCGATGCTGGCGTGGCTGGAATTTTTCACGAGGAAATAAGGGTATTGTCGTTTACAAATGTCTAAGTATCAAGCCTTGAAATGGAACAACCGCAACCACATATCGACGAAGCGCTGATCGCCAAATACCTGGCGGGTGAAGCCAGCGTAGAGGAGGAAGCTGCCATCCTCGAAGGCGCGAGGTCGTCGCCCGAAATTCGGGATATGCTGGCGCAATTGTCGTTGCTCTGGGAAGGAAGCCGCCCCCCATTTACCGGTAAACCCCTCCACTTCGATGTGGACCGTGCCTGGGAAAAAATGGAGACGCGTATCCGCCCCGAAGCTGTTGACAAAGCACCCAAAAGGATATCGATGTTACCCCGCTGGGTAGCCGGAATAGCCGCGGCTTTGTTGTTGGGTACCTGCTTCACGTTCCTTTACCTGTACTTTTCTCCCCAATCAGCATCCCTGACGATACAAGCTACCGGTAAAAATGTAATACAAACCCTTCCCGAAGGCTCTTACATTACCCTCAAAGAAGGCTCTACGCTGATCTATGGGACCGATTTCGACGAAAAAAAGCGCTTTGTGCAGGTGCAGGGTGTGGCTTTTTTTGAAATCACCCGGGATGAGCAAAAGCCATTTGTGGTAGCAACCGGCGGGCTGGAAGTAAAGGTACTGGGGACCTCCTTTTATACCCAGGTGGCATCGGATGGGTCTGCGGTGGAAGTGGGTGTGCAAACGGGAAAGGTAGAAGTCAGGGTAAATCAAAACGGACAAAAGGTGTACCTGACCGCCGGACAACGGGTGATCTATTCGCTCCAAAGCCAATCCTTCGGGCCGGTAGCGCCGATGGAGGTAAACCGTATTTACTGGAAAACGGGGGTTTTGGTATTTAAAGATGCTCCCTTGTCCGAGGTGTTTTCCCAACTGGAAACCAGTTTTGACCTGCCCTTCAAGTACAATGCGGAGGCCTTCCGCACGTGTCGGTTGACGGGCAGGTTTGTGGGTAATAATGTTACCGAAATACTGGATCAACTGAAGTTGAGCTTTGATTTGCGCTACACGGTAGGCACGAAGGTGACGATTGAAGGCGGGGGCTGCTAAGGCATGAAAGCAAGTATCTGCCTGGCGATTTTGCTTTGGGGTATGTTTACCGGGTTGGTTGCGCAGGAGGCCGAACCCTTGCTGAACCGGAGGGTATCCCTTTCCGCCAGTGCGACAACGCTGGAGGACGCGCTGCTTTTGTTGGCCGAAAAAGGCCATTTCAGCCTTTCGTACAATGCAGCGCTCCTACCCACAGATAGCGTGGTGAGCTTTCGTTTTCAGAATCAGCGGATAAAGGCCGTTTTATCGGTGCTTTTGCCTCCCGATATCGATATGCGCACCTCGGGCAACCACCTGGTGCTGCTCAAAAAAGTGCGCAAAAAACAGGAGGCCCGGCAGGAGAAAATCGTCCTTACGGGCACCATTCTGAATTTGGAGCGGCAGTACCCCTTAGTAGATGCGTTGGTTTTCGATGTATCGGGGCTTCAGTCGGCACTGACCGATTCGGCAGGTAATTTCCAGCTTGTTTTTCCCAATCCATACGACCGGATAGCGCTTTCAATTAGCCGGAAAAACTACCGCGATACCGTCCTGCTCCTTTCCCCCAATAACCAGCACCTTAATATTTTACTCCTCAGATCCACTCCCAACGTGCAGGTGGAGGACATGCCGGCTAATCCTTTTGCGGCCTATAACCTGGGGTTTGCGACACCTTTCATTGCTCCGGCCCTCGTTAACCGGGCCAATAACCTGGAGGGCTATATTTCCCGTCCGTTTCAGCTTTCTTTGTTGCCGGTGCTGGGTACGAACCTGAAAATGGGCGGACTGGTCAACAATCAGTATTCGCTCAACCTGCTGGGTGGCTACGGCTACGGGGTACAAAAAGCGGAGTTGGGAGGGGTATTCAACGTTAACCGGGCGCAGGTTCACGGGCTACAGCTAGCGGGCGCCTTTAACTTTACGGGAGGATCGGTAACGGGTGCACAGGTTGCCGTAGGGCTTAACCGCACCGGGGGCAACCAGCGCGGCGTACAAATGAGCGGTGGTATCAATCAGGTAAAAGGCCACATGTCGGGGGTACAGGTGGCAGGGCTGATAAATAATACCCAAGGTCCGGTAAATGGTTTTGGACTGGCGGGCGTCGTGTGTTACTCGGGCGACAGCCTCCGGGCTACTCAGATTGGAGGGGTGTTGAATGTGGTAAAAGGCCCCGCTGAAGGGTTTCAATTGGCTGGATTGACTGTGATCAATGCAAGCGACACGCGGGGCATGGTCTTTTCTGGAGCGATGAGTGCCACCGCCGGAGATTTTCAGGGAGTTCAATTTGCCGGAGCATTCAACATTGCCCACAATGCAGGCGGCGTGCAGGCTAGTGGGGGGCTCAACTGGGTTCGGGATACCTTGTGGGGTATTCAGGCAGCGCCGTTCAACTATGCCAAAAACCTGAAGGGCAGGCAATTTGGAGTCATCAACTTCGCCGATACGGCTTCCGGTGTCCCGATTGGCGTTATCAGTATTGTGCGAAAGGGCGGGTACTTCAGCCCCGAATTTTCAGTTTCTGAATTGCTTTTTGGTCAGGTTGCAGTCAAGTTGGGCGTGAAGCGGTTTTATAATATTTTCAGTGTCGGTGCTGGCTGGACCAAAGGTAGCCCGGTAGTGGGCTATGGTTTGGGGTTTGGTTGGGAAAAAGCGCTGCGTGACCGTCGTTTTTTAGATTATGCGTTCAGCCACCATTGGGTACAGGCTACGCAATTCACCAATCGGAGCAACGCTTACCTGTCTCAGGCTAAGGTGCAATTTGGAAAACTAAACGACCAGCGGATGGCCCTTGCATTCGGCCCTACCATCAATGTGTTATTCACAGGAATGGACTCCTGGCAAGCCAACGGAAATACCTCGCTTGCACCCTACTATTTGCTGCAAACCCAACTGGGAAACGCCCGCCTCGAAAGCTGGATAGGGCTGAATGTGGCGGTGCATTGGTAGAAAAGGTCCAGGGAAAAAAAGAAAATAAATTTTTGGGTAGCGATAAGGGTAAGCCGGTCAACGACTGTCATAAGGCAAATCACTAAAAAAAGCCTTATGAACTTTTCGGTAAAATGGAGAATTGCTGTCAGTATGCTGGCCTGCTTACTAGGGTTTCCAGCCCTGGTCATTTCCCAAAACCTGACTCAAACGGTGCGCGGCCGGGTAGTAGATACCGACGCTAAAACGGGTTTGCAGGCAGCAACGGTTGTGGTGCCGGGCACTGACCCTGCACTGGGTGCCTTGACCGATGCTGATGGCTATTTTAGTATCCCGCAGGTGCCCGTTGGCCGCATCGACCTCAAGATTAGGATGCTGGGCTACGATGAAAAAATAGTACCCAATCTGCTCATTGTTTCAGGAAAAGAAACCGTGCTCGAAATCGAAATGCGTGAATCTTTCACTACGCTCAGCGAAGTGGTGATTGTAGCTGGCGAGGACAAATCGAAAAATGCGAACGAGATGTCGCTGGTATCTGCCCGGGGCTTTTCGGTGGAGGAAACCAAGCGATATGCGGGTGCCATCAACGACCCGGCCCGCATGGTAGCCTCTTACGCAGGGGTAAATTCAGATGGAAGCGGCAATAACGACATCATCGTGCGGGGCAATAACTCCCAGAATATACAGTGGAGGCTGGAAGGCGTAGAAATTCCAAATCCCAACCATTTCGCCCAGGAAGGCTTTACCGGAGGTCCGATTAGTGCCCTCAACAGCCAGATGCTGGCTAACTCGGCCTTTTATACCGGCGCATTTGCCCCTCAATACGGCAATGCCCTGGCGGGAATATTTGACATGAAGCTTCGCAAAGGGAACAACGAAAAGCGCGAATACAGCTTTTCAGTGGGGGTGTTAGGCACCGATATCACCCTCGAAGGCCCGATTAGCAAAGCGCAGAAATCAAGCTACCTCCTCAATTACCGCTACTCTACCCTGGCCTTTCTGGACCAGTTGAAGGTGGTCGATTTCAAGGGGGTACCAACGTACCAGGACCTTTCCTTCAAAGTATTTATCCCCACCCAAAAGCTTGGCACCTTTTCTATTTTCGGGCTTGGAGGAAATAGCAGCATTGATCAGGAATACTTCGACGACCAAGACCAGGAGGTTTTGCAGGAAACGTACTATCTGAAAAGCCGGATTGCTATCGGAGGGCTTACCCAGTTTTTGCCCGTGAATGACAAACTCTATTTTCAGAACACCGTTTCTTATTCCCTCAATGGCAGCGGACAGTTAGCCAAACGCCCGCAGGAACTCGAAACCCTCAAAGAATACCAGAGGACCGATCTCGAAAACCAAGTGCTTCGCTTTGCCTCCACTGCAAACATCAAGCTGAGCCGGAAGCAGCAATTTCAAGCGGGCATCATCTATTCGCGCTATAACTTTGACCTGAGTGGACGCTACTTCGACGACCTGACCCAAGTGTATGTCCAAAATCAAAACAACAACGGCAACGCAGACCTTGCCCAGGGCTTTATGAGCTGGAAATGGCGGATTTCGGAGCGTTTTTCCGTGGTCAATGGCATTCATTTTCAAAAAACCTCTCAAAACAACCGCGTTTCTTTTGAGCCGAGAAGTGCCCTGCGCTGGGAGTTGGGAAATGGTCAGGCCCTTACCGGAGGCTTTGGGGTGCACAGCAAAATGACAGCGCTACCGAATTACTTCACTTTGATAAACGACGCCTCCGGTACGCCCGGCATGCCCAATCAGGGTCTGGACATGTCCAAAGCGATGCACTATGTGATCGGCTACGAAAATAAACTTGCGCCTAACCTGTTCCTCAAAGCCGAGGCCTACTACCAGCACCTGTACCAGATTCCCATTGATCCGAATCCAGCCAGTTCCTATTCGCTCCTCAACCTGAACGAGGCCTTTACCGACCGTGCGCTGGTAAACGAAGGCAAAGGCCGCAACTATGGCGTAGAAGTGACGTTGGAGCGGTATTTTAACCGTAATTTCTACTTCCTGGTAACGGCCTCGTTGTACGATTCGCGCTACGTGGCGGGCGATGGCGTGTGGAGAAACACCCGGTTCAATGGCCATTATTTAGGCAATGTGCTCATTGGAAAGGAATTTATCCTGAACAAAAACAAGGGGGGTAACCAGGTGATCGGCATCAACACCCGCACGGCATTGCTGGGCGGGCGTAGACTTCTCCCCATCGATCTTGATGCTTCTATTGCGGCCGGGCGGTCGGTGTACGTGGAGTCAAAGGCTTTTGAGCAAAAAAACGACGATGTTTTTACCGTCAATTTCTCTATTCTGTATCGCCTCAATAACCCGAAGGTGAGCCACGAAATCAAATTTGACGTCCAAAACCTGACGGGAAAGCAGGCCGTTATTGACCAGTATTTTGATCCCGCTTCAGGTAAAATCATGGACATCAACCAACTGGCGACTTTCCCGGTTTTGAGCTATATCCTCAATTTTTGAAGGGTTGGCTTTGGTTGGGTATGCTTTTTTCTGAAAAGGAAACGCCAAACGGATATTGAAAAAGCAGGGAGCGAAATGCTTCCTGCTTTTTTTGGCGTTCAGGCAGCAGTTTTCATCGGACGAGAAAATACAACTGATGGGAGAACAAGTTGCTTCCCACCGATCACACCCGCACTTCCTTTTTCACTTCTTCCCGCTCCTTTCGGGTCGCCCCATTCCCCTTTTTCTCCCTAGCTTTGCGACATGGACATGAACGCGCAGCTGGCGCTATGGCAGGAGTTGCTACAGGTGGAACGGGTGGAGGACCTCCGCCTGTATCAGGAAACGGTCTTGAAGCGCAGCCTGAAGCAGCGGGTCGCCGACAATGTGAGCTGGTACCCCGTAACGGTGAAGCGGCTCGACATCGGGCTGGGCGAAAATATCGTGCTCGAACTGGAGCGCTCCTCCCCTGAAGGCCGCAAGCCCGGCTCGTTTCAGACGGGTGGGCTCGTGTCGGTATTCGGCATGGAAGGCGACAAGGAGGCCGGACGCTCAACCGGGGTCATCGCTTTTATGCGTGGATCGCTCATCAAGATCGCCCTCGGCTCGGAGCATATCCCCGACTGGCTCTACAGCTCCACCCTCGGCATCGACCAGGAGTTCGACGACAAGACCTACAAGGACATGGACCTTGCCCTGCGGACGGTGATTTTGCCGGGCAAAAACGAACGCCTCAAAGACCTGCGCAATGTGCTCATCGGCAAGCCCGCCCCTGAGTTTCATCGCTGGGACTACGAATACAATAACCCCAACCTCAATTCTTCGCAGCAGGAAGCCGTGCAAAAGGTGCTCGAAGCCAAGGACGTGGCCATTATCCACGGCCCTCCCGGCACCGGCAAAACCACTACCCTCGTGCAGGCGATCAAGGAGGTGCTCAGGCGCGAACACCAGGTGCTGGTCTGCGCGCCGAGCAATACGGCCGTGGACCTGCTCACCCTCAAGTGCGACGAGCAAGGCCTCAGCGTTATCCGCATCGGCAACCCCGTGCGCGTGGAGGAATCGCTGCAAAAGCATACCCTCGATGGCGCCATGCTCGACCATCCCGACTACGGCGCCCTCAAAAAGCTGCGCCGCGATGCCGAAGAGCTCCGCGTGAAGGCCCTGAAGTTTAAGCGGAATTTTGGTTACGCCGAGCGGCAACAGCGCGGGGAGATGCTGCGAGAGGCAGGCGAGCTTACGGGTATGGCCCGCAAACTGGAGGACTATATCCTGCACCAGCTCATCAGCCGCACGCAAGTGATAGCGGCCACGCTTTCGGGTGCCAACCATTCGGTGCTTTCGCGCAAGCGGTTTCATACGGTATTCATCGACGAAGCTGCCCAGGCATTGGCACCCGCATGCTGGATTCCGATTATCAAAAGCGACCGGGTGATCATGGCCGGAGACCACTGCCAGCTTCCGCCTACCGTGAAGTCTCGGGAAGCCGAGCAAAAAGGACTGGGCATTACTTTGTTTGAAAAAGTGATCCGCGAAAAGCCGGAGACCTCGGTGATGCTCCTGCAGCAATACCGCATGAACCAGCAGATCATGACCTTTTCCGCCCGGCAGTTTTACTGCGACGACCTCTTTGCCGATCCTTCGGTGAAGCACCACACGCTGCTGCCCGATGAGGCCCCGGTTGAGTTTGTAGATACGGCCGGTAGCGGATTCAACGAGGTAAAGAACCCCGATACGCTCAGCACTTCTAATCCGGAAGAGGGCATGCTGTTGCTGCGGCACCTGGCCCTGCTCCTGAACAAAGTCGAGGCCACCGAACCCCTGCTCCTCGAAGCGGGAAACCTCTCCATCGGCATTATTTCACCCTACAAGGACCAGGTTCGCACCCTCCGCGAACAGGTGCAGGCCAGCCCCCTGCTCAGTGCCCATGCGCACATGATCACCGTCAACACGGTGGATGGCTTTCAGGGTCAGGAGCGCGACGTGATCTACATCAGCCTCGTTCGCTCCAACGACCGCAACGAAATCGGTTTTCTGCAAGACACCCGCCGCATGAATGTGGCCCTTACCCGCGCCCGCAAAAAACTCGTGGTGGTGGGCGATACCGCTACCCTCGGCAAACACGCCTTTTATAATGCGTTTCTGGATTATGTGGAGGAGATTGGGGCGTATCGGACGGCTTGGGAGTGGGCGGAGGAGTGAAATAAAATACCAACACTTTTGCATATTGTAAAAATTTAGCAAATTTCGGACGGTTAAATTATGTTATCGGTTATGAGTGAATTTATATTTGGCAAGGAAGGCCTGTCAGCGTTAAAGAAAAAATTCAGAATTCGAATAGTTTTCTTTTTCTTGATTTTTATTGTAGTCGGAATTGCCTTCAATTTTTTTAATACACAATTAGGTGATAATAGATTAGATGGGCTCTTTATTTTCATACCGGTATCTATACTATCGTTTGGCTTCACCTATTTTCGAAATGTAAACAGGCTGATCACAATATTCGGGACTTATAGGCTTTCAATTTCCGATAAATTTATTCGCCGTGATCAGTCCAATCTACCCAGTATTACTTTGTTTTTCGATGAGATTCAAAGTATTCGTTTTCAGCGAAACGGGAATATTATTGTAAAAGGGGAAAAGAAAAGCGACATAATCAGCATTCCCCATGAAGTAAATGGATACGCAGATATTTCAGCTTTGATATATGATATTGCACCCGAAAAAGTGGTAACTGCTGAATCTTTTTTTGAAAAATACCGCATATTAACCACGATCATTCCGATTAGCCTGATGTTGATTATTTATGTATCACAAAACAAAATAGTTACCTGGATTTCTTCAATTTTACTTGCTATTTTTTTTATTATTGGATTTAATGAAATACGACTTAGTAAAAACATATCCCCTTCGAACAAGAAAAGGTTGTATTTTTTCTTTTGGGTCATTGTTTTTGCGGTAATTTTTGTTGCATTTGAGGTAATGGCCGGTTTTATTACCATTTAATTATTAGAGGATTCGAGTAAAAATCATCCTTGCCAGGCTCATGAAAAAAATCCTCTATATCTTCTGTTTATCCTGCTTCATTGGCACCATCGATGAATTACCCATAATCTATACCCAACACAAAGTGGTTTGCGGAAGTATAATTTTCGGTAAATTGAAGCATGTCAATACTAGATACCGCCACCAGAGAGCAACTTCGCAGACTACAACGCAAGGAGAAAGACCGACGCACCTACATCAAAGTAAC
>JBGSTW010000048.1:0-2405 GCA_041753595.1 Bacteroidia bacterium
AAACTACTTCCGAAGACTCACAAAAGACTACGAATACACCGTGAGATCATCAAAATATTGGGTTTTTTGGGGGAACATTACGATAATTTTGAACAGAATGCTCAGACAATCAACAACTTAGATTTCCGAACAAGCTCTTAGGATAAGCTTCTGCAATTTTCCTTGCCCAATTTCTATTGAGTATAGTCGGCAGTTGAAGAACAATTTACTAAAAGTATACGCAATTATTTTGAAGAAAATACCAAATTTATTAGCTTTGATTCATGCCTTCTTCTCACCATCTTCACGACCGGTTTTTTCGCAGCGTATTCGCTCACCGCGAATTGATGGAGGAGTATGTGCAGCATTTTCTGCCCGAAGAACTTGCCCGGCATTTTCACCTCGATACCCTACAGCAGCAGAAGGAAAGCTACCTCGACAAAAACCTGCATCAGTACTTTTCGGATGTGGTGTACACCGTGGGGTACGGCGAAACGAAAGTCACCCTTACCTTACTCCTGGAGCACAAGAGCTATGTGCCGACAAACCCGTGGCTGCAACTCTTGCAATACCTCGTTAATGTGTACACCGCTCAGGCCGCGCATAAGCACTTTACCCCTGTGGTACCCATCATCGTGTATCACGGACAGCAAAAGTGGAAGATTCGCACCGTGGCCAGTTATTTTGAAGGCATGGACGCGCAGCTGTCGCGTTTTGTACCCGAGTTTCAGTACCTGCTCAACGACCTGAGCCACTATAGCCCCGAAGAACTCCTGGCCATGGACGGCAGTTGGGCCAAACGCGCCTTTGTAGCACTGAAGGCCAGCAGGTGGCAAAAAACGATAGAGGGCCTGGAACACATATTCGCTGACATCACAGAATGGGAGGTGCAGCACGCCCTGGTTGACTTTTTTGACGTAGTTGTCGTATATTTACTTCAGGCAGGTGACCCACAATACCAATCAAAGGAAGAAATCATGCGCACCATCAACAAAATAAATTCCCCCGCCCGAGAAAAAGTGCTATCCTCTTATGATCAGATTCTAAATTGGGGGAAGGAGGAAGGGCGTGAGGAAGGGCGCGAAGAAGGACGCGAGCAAGAACGTATCCACAAAAACTTCCAGGTCTTCAAAAAAGGGGTGCCCATGGGTTTGCAGATGGCCGATTTGATTACCCTCACGGAGGTATCCCAGGAAACCGCCCTGGCCTGGTACACTCTTTTGATAGAAAATCCGGAGTCTGAATTGCCAGAGGGATGATTAGTAAAATTCCTGGGCTACTTTAGATTTGAAGGTGATTTAGCTCCTTAGGGTGCCCCCTTCGCACTGGATGCCGCCGATATAGTCAGTTGTTTTGCTCAAGGTGCCGTTGACGGGGATTTGTACCAGAATATATGTTCTTATCTGAGAAGCTCCGGTTGGGGAGGGCTCAGTCTTCATCCCGATGGGTAAATATCGCAACCACCCTAATGTCTTTACTTTTTTCCGTATCTTCCGTTAAAATAGGGTAAAACTACCGCTATGACCCTCACCATTTCCGACGATCTGATCCGCCAGACCAATCTCAACGAAGCAGAATTGCGCATGGAATTGGCGCTTCGCCTGTTCGAAACAGAACGGCTGAGCTTTGGACAAGCGCGCAGTTTGGCGGGTGTCGATGTCATTTCTTTCCAGCAGGCCCTTGCCCATCATCACATTTCCTTACACTACGATGTAGCCGAATTTGAGGGTGACCTGAGGAAACCCCTGTAATGGTCATTGTGTCCGATACTACGGCCCTGAGTACGCTTTTCCTGATTGGGAAATTGGACTGGTTACCTCAACTATTCGACCAGGTCTGCATTCCCCAGACGGTATATAATGAACTGCAAGAGCTTGTACGGGCAGGACACAACCTGCGGGTTATCGAATCGGCTGATTGGCTGGTGGTAAACACCGTTCAAAATCAGCAGCTGGTGCAGCAGCTTAGCTTGGAACTTGACTTGGGAGAAAGCGAAGCCATTGCACTGGCCATTGAAACGAAAGCCGACTATTTGTTGATCGACGAACGGAAGGGCAGCCTGCGGGCGGCGGATCTGGGAGTGCCCACTATTGGCCTGCTACGTGTGATTTTAGAGCTAAAGCTTCGGGGACTTATTGATCAGGTAAGGCCGGTTCTGGATAGTATGCGCCATACCGGGGGATTCTGGTTGAGTGAAGCGCTGTATCACAGGGTTTTACAGGCGGCGGGAGAATGAGTAAAATAGAGGTAAAGACCTATTTATTCGGGGATCAATTTAGGTATTTAGTGAAATACCTCGGTTTGTTTAGACCACTTGGCGGTGTTTGTTAATGTGAATCAAGCGGCGATCCGATACTTTTCAACGGGCTTTTTACTGTCGATTCCCTGGTGGCATCGGTGATGATACCGTTGTAACCAACGATCTA
>JBGSTW010000049.1:0-256236 GCA_041753595.1 Bacteroidia bacterium
TTAAATCCTTGATAACCAGCGACTTACTTCTTATTGTGACATAAAAACAACTTCCTTTTGCCAATTTAGCCCTCAGCAAAGTCAAATTATCCAACCTAACTCATTGATTTTCAGAGCCAAAAAATTCCGAACAAGCTCTAATCTCCGGCCCCATTTTTATATATTTTCCCAAAATCAAAAGTACGCTTGTACCCGGAAAGGCAATTCTATGGCTATTATTAAGCCATCGATTGCCTCTGAAAAAAGCAACCTGATTATTGGAACTGTATGAACGAAAATGAAATTTCTCACCAGATCATTGGTGCCGCCCTGGAGGTTCACAAAGCACTCGGGCCAGGAATTCTGGAGTCGGCCTATGAAGCAACCCTCAGCTATGAGCTCACCCTCCGTGGCTTATTCGTTCGCACCCAGGTGCCTATACCGTTAATTTACAAAGAAGTAAGGCAGGACGTTGGTTTCAGGATAGATATGCTCGTAGAGCACAAGGTCATCGTTGAAATCAAATCAGTAGAGTACCTTAACCCGGTAGTGCAGGCACAGGTAATGACCTATTTGCGCCTCTCCGGCCTAAAACTAGGGCTACTGATTAATTTCAACTCGGTATTGCTAAAGGACGGCATCCAGCGGGTGGTAAATAATCTTTAGCGGGGATTCTCTGCGCTCTCTGCGATGCCATAGCGTTCTCTGCGTGAGATCCACCCAGCCAAAGTGTGAATTACAAAGGTTTCGCAAAGGGCTTTTCTTTGCGTTCTCTGCGATGCCACTGCGTTCTTTGCGTGAGATCCACCCAACGATCACGTTCCTTGCAGCGTTACGATCCACCCCTCCAGCAGCTCTTTCTCGCGGTTATTGCTTCTGTCGTTCTCCGTGAAAATGTACTTCGTCGGTCGGGTAATGCCGGTGTATTTCAGCTGAATGGTACGGGCCACTCCCTGGCGGTTGATCTTGAAAGTAACCTTAGCGCCGGGCTTGAGGGCGTTGCCAAACTCTTCCAGGTCCACCGAAGCTGCATTTTTGCCATTAATTTCGAGGATAAAATCTCCTTCATCCATGCCGGAGAAGAACGCATCGCCGCGGCCATCGAGCTTAGCTACCTGGATACCGCTGGAGTACATTTTGTATTGAGAAATGCCCATGCCCGCCGCTCCGGGTTTTTCGTCGGGGGTGGTCAATACTTTTACGCCAAAGGGTCCGAGCAGCTGTTCGTAATCCGGCGACTCGGTTCCGCTGAGGTACTGGCCAAAAAATTTCTCCCACGAATCCCCTGTCAGGGTTTCTGCAGCGAGCTGGATTCCATTTTCAGGCACGCCTTTGTTTTGGAGGTAATACTCCTGGTAGAGGTACTTAAAGAGCTGATCGAGCGAAATCTTGCCGTCAGACTTTTCGCGGAGGGTGAGGTCGAGGATGAGGCCTGCACGGGCACCCAGGGTATAGTAGCTGATTTTTCGACCCGCAGGGAGGTAACTGGAGGTCATCAGCCAGGAATCGAAACTGGCCTCTTCGGGCGAAACCACGTGGGCGGCGGGGTCGTTTTCCGCACTGGCGACATCGTCGGAGATATTTTTCAGGAAATCCTCCGTGGTTATCAGCCCAGCACGCACCATAATGAGCTGTGAGTAATAGTCCGTAACGCCCTCGGTAAACCAGTGCAGGCGGGTGTACTGTGGCTGGCTGTAGTCGTAGGGCCAAAGGGCCGCCGGGCGGATGCGTTTTACATTCCAGGCATGGAAAAACTCGTGGCTGGTAATGCCAAACATGCTGGTGATGGTGGCCGTGGACTGAGTGATGCGTGCCGGAAGGGCATAACTGGCCGAATTGGCATGCTCTACCGCGTGGCGCATGTCGTAGGGCAGCAGGCGGTAAATGTGGTGGTATTCGGTAAAAGGAAATCCGCCAAACAAAGCGCCCTGCTCCCGGCAAATGGCCGATATGCCTTTGATTAAGGCTTCGTCCACGGTACTGTCTCCCCGGTAATCGCCTTGCAGGTGGATATAAAATCGGGTGCCCAACTCCTCAAAGCTGAGGGTCTTCATTTCGGGGGACAAAACGGTGGGGCTATCGGCGAAGTCGTGCCAGCTGGCGGTTTTGAAGGTTTGGACCGGGTTGCCCTCCTGCTGCATCGCGGTGGCTATTTTCCAGCTTGCTGGCAGGTCGGGGGTCGTGAGTGTAACGGGTTCGTCCAGCCGACCGGGGACGTACATAAAGAGGTTTACCGGATTGAAATAGGCCTGATTTTCCGCGAGGAGGCTGCTGCCTGCATCGGCATTGTTGGCGTAGTAGCTGTAGGCGATATTTATCTGCTCCAGTTTCGGGTGCTTTACTTTCCACAAAGAGCCCGACACTTTTTCCCAGGTCAGCGATTTTCCTTTCCCATCTTTTGCCTGAAAACCCCACACAGCTGCGGCATAATCCTGCTGGAAATACCGGCCCGGTCGCCAAACGGCCAGCTGGAAAAAAGTAGCTGTATCCGACTGCGGTGCTACCTCCAACGATACCTGGTAGGTGTGGGTATTAGGTTCACCCCAATTGAGGGTGTATTGATAGCCTTGTGCACCTGCCGTTGATGCTGCGACTACCGCGATTGCGAGTATAAGTACCTTTTTGAACATACTTAAAAATGCGAAATCTCTGTTAACCTTCCTATGTGTAAAAGTCTTTTCCTGCAGTTGTGTTTGATTTTTCTTGAAAAATGACACAATCCGGGCTGTTCTTTACCCAAAACTTATCACTTTCATTCCGCGTACCCTTGCGCATACCTTTGCTGCTTAGTATTCCTGTTCATGATTACCCCTGATTCCCCCGAAGGAAACAACCCTGCCAGAACCGTTCCCCGCCTGGATGTGCGGTGGCTGTGGCTCATCGCTGGCGGCTTGGTCGCTTTGCTCCGGGGTTTACTCCGCAACAATCCCCCCTTTACTGAGGTAGCCTACAGCCGGGGAGTGTTTGCCGTGGAACGTTTTGCCTGGGATTACACGCTTGGCTGGATGCCATTGCCCTGGGTGTACCTGCTGCCTTTTTTCGCGCTGGGTTGGTTTTTTTTCCTGCGAAAAAAGAAGAAACGAACGGGTTGGCACAGAGTAATAGCCCCCTTGCTGTCCTTGCTGGCCCTGGCTGCTGCAGTGTATTGCCTGTTTATGGTCGGCTGGGGCTACAATTACCACCGCATGCCCCTCGAAAACCAAGCAGGAATCGAAGGCGCGGATAACCAAACCCTAGACATCGGGCAGGAATACCACCTGGCCACCGACGAGCTCCTCGTTGCCTTTGCAGCACTTCCCCCTTCGCCAGACAGCTTCTTGCTCAAAGGCGATTTGCCCCCGCAACTGGAGCAACACGTGCGCGAAGACCTCGTGTCTGTTTTTCATGAACTGGAAATATCGGTTGCAGGCCGCCCACGGGTGAAGGCGCTTTGGCCACAGGGCCTGCTGATGCAGCTGGGTGCCAGTGGCGTGTACCTTCCCTGGACCTTCGAAGCCGTTTACGATCCGGCCATGCCTGCGGCTACGATTCCTTTTACCCTCGCCCATGAAATGAGCCACGGCTACGGATTTGCCCGAGAAGAAGACTGTAATTTTCTTGCCTGGCTGGCATGCGCCCACGATACCGACCCGGTTGTGCGCTATGCCGGTGCACTGGGTTACTGGCGCTACGTGGCCAATGCCTACCGCAAGGTATATCCGGAGATCTATGCCGCAACAAGGGACAGCATTCCGGAAGGGGTGTGGTCCGACATTCGCGCCATTCAGCAAACCCTGGTCACCTATCCCGGATTTTTCCCAAAATTCTCAGAAAAAACCTACGATGCCTACCTCAAAAAGCAGGGCGTAGCCAAAGGTTCCGCCAGCTATAGCCGCGTGATTCAGTTGGTACATGCCTGGCGGGAAGCGCAGGCGAAGAAGGAATAAAGGAAATCAGCCGATAACGCGTACGGGCGATTCGATCAGGTTGCGCACAGCCTCGGCGATGGCAGCTGCATCGAAGCCACATTCGGCCCACAGTTCGTTTTGCTCTCCGTGCTCAATGAAGTGATCGGGAACGCCCAGGCGCTTTACCTGTGAGTGGTAGCCATTATCCACCATGAACTCGATTACCGCTGAGCCAAATCCACCCACGACGGTGCCGTCTTCTACGGTGATTACACGGCTAAACTGGCTGAAAACGAGGTGCAGCATTTCTTCGTCGATGGGCTTTACAAAGCGCATGTCGTAGTGAGCCGGAAAAATACCCTCTTTGTTCAACTGCTTGATGGCGTCGGCGGCGAGGTTGCCGGGATGCCCAATGGTCAGAATGGCTACTTCTTCGCCTTCGTTGACCACGCGGCCCTTGCCCAGCGGCAAACGCTCCAGCGGGGTGCGCCAATCGATCATCACGCCATTTCCCCTCGGGTAACGAATGGAGAAAGGGCCCGCTGTTTCGAGGGTGGCGGTGTACATCATGTTGCGGAGCTCCTGCTCGTTCATGGGGGCAGCCACCACCATGTTGGGGAGGATGCGCATGTACGGAATATCGAATACCCCGTGGTGGGTAGGCCCATCGGCACCGGCGAGTCCGCCGCGGTCGAGGCAAAAAATAACGTGTAGCTTTTGCAGGGCCACGTCATGCATCACCTGGTCGTAGGCGCGCTGCATGAAGGTGGAGTAGATGTTGCAGAAAGGAATGAGCCCCTGGGTCGCCAGTCCTGCGGAGAAGGTAACGGCGTGCTGCTCGGCAATGCCCACGTCGAAGGCGCGGTCGGGCATTTCTTTCAGCATAAGGTTGAGGCTGCAGCCACTCGGCATGGCAGGGGTTACGCCCATTACCTTGTCGTTGGCTTTGGCCAGCTCTATGATCGTGTGCCCAAACACGTCCTGGTACTTGGGCGGCTGGGGACTATCGTACTTGGGTTTAAAGATTTCGCCGGTCACCTTGTCAAACAGGCCGGGCGCATGCCACTTGGTCTGGTCTTTTTCGGCAAGTTCAAATCCTTTGCCCTTCACGGTAATGCAGTGAAGAAGCTTGGGGCCGGGGATGTCCTTAAGGTCGTTGAGCACCCGCACGAGGTGGTTGATGTCGTGGCCATCGATGGGGCCGAAGTAGCGGAAACCCAGCGCCTCGAACAACATGCCGGGCTTGGTAACGGCGCCGGTAAGGGCCATTTCGAGTTTGCCGGCAAGGGAGCGGGCCTTGTGGCCAAAGCTTTTGAGTTTCCCGAGCAGGTGCCAGAGGTCGTCGCGGAGCTTGTTGTAGGTATGCGAAGCGGAAATGTCGGTGAGGTACTCCTTAAGCGCGCCCACATTGGGGTCGATGCTCATGTTGTTGTCGTTGAGCACCACCAGCATATTGGCTTTGGCCCAGCCGCCGTGGTTGAGGGCTTCGAAGGCCATGCCCCCGGTAAGGGCGCCGTCGCCGATAATGGCTACCGATTTGCGGTCTTCGCCTTTGTACTGGGCGGCTACGGCTATGCCCACCGCTGCTGAGATAGACGTGGAGGAGTGCCCTACGCCGAAAGTATCGTAGATCGATTCTTCGCGCTTCGGAAAGCCCGAAATGCCCTTGTATTTGCGGTTGGTGTGGAAGTTTTCGCGGCGACCGGTAAGCACCTTGTGGCCGTATGCCTGGTGGCCCACATCCCATACGAGCTGGTCGTAAGGGGTGTTGAACACATAGTGCAGCGCCGTGGTCAGCTCTACCACCCCAAGGCTTGCGCCAAAGTGCCCTCCGTTGATCGAAACCGTAGAAATTAGGTACTCCCGCAGCTCCTGGCAGAAGTCGTACAACTCCTCAGGCTGGAGCTTACGCAGGTCCTCAGGGTAGGTAACACGTGACAACAACGATCCGGGCTGAACTTTCATAAACGCACACTCAGGTGAATTACAAATATACAAAGAGTGAGGTTAACTCACGAATGGCTGGGATTGTTGTGGGGGAGGGAGATTTTGTAGGAGGTGGCGGGCCAACCTCTTTGCAGTTATGGAATATCAACCTACTGCAAGCTTTCCACTTTCTTTCCAAACAAAAGACGGCATAGGCTCACTCAATTTCCATTCAATATTCATGGGCTTTCCTCCTTCATGCTTTACGTAGTTCACATCTCCCAGAAATACGAAAGACATGGTAAAGCCATATTCGTCTTCCTTTTGTTCTCGAACAAAAAGAAGGATTTTCTTGTCTAAATTCTTATGCTCGATGTATGATTTCCCTTTGTTGGAGTCCTCTGAAGCACTGTTTTGCGATTGCCAATGAAAAAGCGTTTCACTAATGGCGTAGTCATCATACAAGGTCGTGGGAGAGTAGTTCTCTTCGGACTTTTTTAGGGTAACGAAAAATGCTTCTGCATTTAGTTCTTTTTGAAACGCTACCCCTTCCCTGTTTGAGGAAGCCTTGTCGAAAGTATGAAGTCGTAAAGCTGCAAGTATTTGATCCCTAGAGTACCTACAATGAAGCTTGAGTGGAAACACAAAACCAAGATCCAACGACTTTTCAATAACATCTACCTTTGAAATCAATATTTCTACCACCTCCAATACCTCTTGGACCATGATGGGGTTGTTTTTTAAGGAAATAAACCCTGCATCGATACTTGTAAATCCTAGTTTGGACCCTGCGGTTTGCCAAATATCGTAATGAAGCATCGTCTTCATTATTTGCTCTTCTTGTGTAAAAGCAATTTGATCGATCGGCTCCGAAAATATTTTACGAATAAACTTTAGATATCCTGTAGCATTGCAACTCAATAATTTTTTTCCAATAAATGTGGTCAGTTGAGTTTCGTTAGGCTCAATGAAATTTGGAATTACCCCTGCATCTGCGCATAAGCGCATCCAACCACTTCGTTTATAAATTTGCTTTATGTGCAGGTGGTGAAATTCCAGAAAATTGCTCAGTGTTAAGACCTTCGCAGTGTTGTGTTTAAAGTTGACTATTTTATTTATGATTTTATTTCGTCTTAAATCAATTGCATTTTTTATATTATTCAAAATTACTTCCTTGGCTTTTCGCTCGAGAACGATTGAGCAACCCAGCGGCAAATGCGGAAATTCGTCTTCGATCTCTTTGAGGGTGGAGGAATTGGTTTTCCCAACTAACGCCCTGAATTTCTGTTCAAAGTCATATTCTGGTCTCGAGTTCCCCACAAAATCCAAAACGGTCAAGCAGTCCTTATTGTCTGCAATGCGCAATCCACGCCCAAGCTGTTGGAGAAATAAGGTTAAGCTTTCTGTGGGTCGAAGAAATAGTACGGTATCGATCTCCGGAATATCCACCCCTTCATTGAAAATATCTACAGCAAAAAGGTAATTAATTTCTTTTCGAATGAGCCTGCGCTTGACGGAATCTCTTTCACTTGAATTGGCACTGGTCAGATAAGCAGCCTTTAATCCTACGAGCGTAAATTTTTCAGCCATGTACCGCGCGTGCTCCTGACTTGCACAAAAACCCAATGCACGAACGTCGTGTACGTCGGTCAAATAGCGCTCCATATTCTTCAATATCTCGCCCACCCTCCGATCGTTTCCGGTGTAGATTTTAGTAAGTTCGGATATTTCGTATCTGCCACTTGTCCAAGCTACGTTTGTCAAATCGACCGAATCAGATATAGCGAAATATTGAAAAGGACAAAGCAGCTTTCGATTTAACGCCTCAGGCAGTCGTATTTCGGCCGCTATGGTATTAGAAAAATCATTCAGAATGTCTTCTCCATCCATCCTTTCAGGCGTAGCGGTAAGGCCTAAAAGAATTTTGGGTTGAAACAAGTTCAAGACTTGACGGTAGCTATTTGCGGCAATGTGATGCACTTCATCAATAATTATAAAATCGAAGAAGTTAGCATCTAAACGGAGACTTGAAATCTGGTTGTTCAATGTTTGAACAGAGGCAAAAAGCTGAAAATAGTGTTCAGGCTTTTCTCCATCTACCCAAAGTTCCCCAAAATTCAAATCATGAAGAATTTGCTGAAAGGTGGCCCTTGCTTGAAGCAAAATTTCTTTTCTATGGGCAACAAACAACAGTTTTGCATTCGGGAATTTATTTTGAAATCTCTTAAAATCGAATGCTGAAATAACTGTTTTGCCTGTTCCTGTCGCAGCAACGATCAAGTTTCTAAATCTACTGTGTACCTCCCGCTCCGATTGAAGTTTACTGAGAATTTCTTCTTGAAAGGTAAAAGGTTTTATATCGAAGAAAAACTGGACATCTGTTGAGGCTCGATACCGCTGCTTTTGTAAGGATGATTTCAGCTTGGGGGCGTCAATGCTCGAATGGTAATCTTCAAAATCTTTATCTTCCCAATAAGTCTCAAAGGTTTTTTGAAATTTCTCGATAATGTGCTCAACCTCTGCGGTTGTAATCTTCATGTTCCATTCGAGTCCGCTTGTGAGCGCACTGCGCGAAATATTGGAAGACCCGATGTAGCCAGTATGAAAACCTGTTTTCCTCCTAAATAAATAGGCTTTTGCATGCAGGCGCTCATGCTCTGAATTATACGAAATCTTAATGTGGGCATTGGGCAGCGAGGCTAGATATTCAACGGCCTTAAGGTCCGTGGCGCCCATGTACGAAGTAGTGATGATTCGTATAGACTTACCCGCATTTGCAAATTCCTCCAGCTCTTTTTTGAAAATTCGAATTCCTGAAAATTTGATAAAGGAAACTAACCAGCATATTTCATCCGAAGACTGAATTTCTTTTTTAATTTCGCTGTCCAGTGACAATCCAGAACTGTTTCCTGTGAACAATTCGCTGTGTGTAAGCCGGGTATAGGGCGTTATTTCTTTAATTCTATCAAGAAAATTTGAATACGGGAAGTTTTTCTTGGAAAAAACTGCGTTCAATATTTGTCCTTCTGACTCTAAAATATCTTCCGATAAGTCTATATGCCGTAACTCTTGATTGAGTAACCGGATAATTTTATTCGAAATTTCAATTTGCCTCATCGGCCTATCATCCTGCTCGACTTCATTCAGCGCATACCGAATGACCCGCATCAGGTAGCTTCCTAAGTATTTAGCGGCCTCCTGCTTATCTAAAAGGACCTTATTGACATGGAATGCTTCCTTTTCAAGCGCATCCAACTTATTGGCAATGAGTTTATTGATGAGCTGCTCATAAAGTCCTGTTTCCATACAGAAGAGATTAAAATATATTCAACTTCTTAGTTACACCAAAAAACAAAAACCAATCACATGAATTTTAATCAAGTGATTGGTTTTTGTCTCTAAAGGAATTGTAAAATTCGTGCGAAAGATCGAGAATGAAATATCCCCCTCCTTACCACTTCGGCGCAAACTCCAGCTGGGTCGTTTTGAACGAAGCCTTTGGAGGAAGATACGACACGGTAATACCGGCCAGAGCGTCAAATTGCGCCTGAACGACGGGAAAGATATCGGCGTGGGTGGTGTAGGCGAAGTCAAACTTAGCGGCGCGGCCTACCTGGGCAATGAGCAGCCAGCTGGGCAGCACATCGAAGATATGCTCGAGGTTACGCCAGCGGTCCACGGCCACGGCGGCCTTGTCAATGCGGCTTTTGGGCAGGCGCATCCACTGGTCGGGCGTCATCTGGCGAATCTGCTTGGCGAGGCTCGAAACCTGGGCTTTGCCCTGCTTATTGATATAGGTGCCTTCGGCTTCGATGGCGATGGCGGCAGGCAGCACGATTTCGGCGCTGGTGTAAGCGGGGTGGTTATACGCTGCGTGTACGATAGATGGGATGCCGGAAAGGGCTTCGGCGTCGAGGGTAGCGAAAGCTGCGTCGTTTTCGAGGCTGTAGAGGAAAGGAACCTTCCCGGCGAGCTTCGTTTTCAGTTCGGCGGCGGTCATCGGCACAAAACCGAGGAGCTCGCAGGCGGCGGCGTTAGGCGTGCGGTCGTCCTGAATCAGCCAGTTATCGCCATGTCCGGGCACCACGTGGGTGACGTAGTACACGTCCTTCACGCCCAGCTGATTCGCGAGCTGGCGAAGGGCAAAATTGCTTTCGAGCGAAGCGTAAGCCGAACCCAGCAGCAGGGCATCGGAGCCCGCAGTGGCGAGGAGCGCACCCGCTTTGGAGATACCGTCGGCAAAAGGCACAGGGATATCGCCGGTTATTTTCACGCCGTTGGCGCGGTTGTCGTTGTAGAGGGCCGTATTGAGGCGGTGGGCGTCGGGCATCCAGTACTGGTTCACGTCCAGGTTTTTGCGCGGGGTAATGCGCAGCACCTTGTTGTCGCGGATCCACACGTGGATATTGGTGCCGGTGCTGTCGTTGAGGTCAATGCTGGGGGCGTAGGCCATTTCCCACACACGGGCCTTGAAGCGGTGCGCCTTGCTGGTAAGGGCGCCCACCGGACAGATATCGATGGTATTCATCGAGTAAGGATCGTCAAACGACTGGCCGGGAGCGGTACCGGGGCAGTTTTTGTCGCCGCGGCCCACAATGGTGAGCTGGCTCGATTTCGAAATTTCGTCGGTAAAACGTACGCAGCGGGTGCAGTTGATGCAGCGCTCTTCGTCGAGCACCACCCGCGGACCGAGCTCCACGTGTTTCTTTTTATGCACCTTCAGGGCCTCAAAACGAGAACCTTCTGGACCATACTTGTAAGTCCAGATCTGGAGGGGGCACTCACCGGCCTGGTCGCAAATAGGGCAATCCAGCGGGTGGTTGATGAGCATATATTCCAGAACGCCTTTTTGGGCGGTAGCGATGGTCTTAGAGGAACGGTGGGTTTTGATGAAGAGGCCGTCGCTCATGCCGAGGTTGCAGGAGGTCGTAGGCTTCGGCATCCAGTTGATCACCGGACTTTGGTTTTCGTCAAAAACAAGCTCCTTGGTCTCGCGGTCGCGGGCTTGGGTACCCATTTCCACCAGGCACATACGGCAATTGGTCGGCACACTCATGGCCGGGTGGTAGCAGAAGTAAGGAATCTCGATGCTGTTATCCAGACACCACTGGAGGAGGCGGTGCTTTCCTTCGAACTCGTACGACTTGCCGTCTATGTTGACAATGGCCATAATATCTACCGTTGTAGCCTGTGACAAAAAAAATCTTGCGGGTAAAGATAGGGAGAAGGAAAGGAATGGGAAAATGCGGATTGCGGGAAAAAAAGGGAAATCCGGCAAATAAGTGCCTGGAAGCAGGCTTTGTCTGAAAGTAGCAGCCGGGAGGGCGCACCGGAAGACCTTTGGGGTTGAGGACGGATTATTCCACGGAGAAGCGACTGGCAGCCGAAGTTCTCGCTAAAAGCAACGCCTTAGTTGTCTCCAATGGGAAAAAATCAGCCCCTTACCTGACCGGTTCCGCGTACGACCCACTTTTCGGTCACCAATTTTTCTAAGGCAAAAGGCCCCCTGGCGTGCAATTTTTGGGTAGAAATGCCTATTTCCGCTCCCAATCCAAACTCCCCGCCATCGGTAAACCGGGTGGAAGCATTGGCATATACCGCTGCGGCGTCCACTTCCCGCAGAAACCGCTCGCAGGCTGCCGCATCTTCTGACACAATGGCCTCCGAATGCCGGGAGGAAAAAGCAGCGATATGGTCCAGGGCTTCTTCGAGCGAATCCACCACTTTCACGGAGCATTTGTAATCGAGAAATTCACGGCCAAAATCTGCCGATACCGCTTGTTGCAAATGCGGGTAGCCCGTGGTGGCAAGCACCTCAAAGGCAGTTTCGTCGGCAAAAATCTCCACAGAATAAGGCGTAAACCCCGGCAACAGGCGCGGAAGCAGTTCCGCAGCTACCGACCGGTGCACCAGCACGGTGTCGAGGGCATTGCACACAGAAGGGCGCGTCACCTTGGCATTCACCACGATGGCGGCGGCTTTATCGAGGTCGGCGGCGGCATCTACATAGGTATGGCATACCCCTGCCCCGGTTTCGATGGTGGGCACGGTGGCATTTTTTCTTACAAAATCAATCAACCCCTGCGAACCCCGCGGAATGAGCAGGTCGATGTATCGGTCGGCAGTAAGCAGCTCCTTGACCAGTTCGCGGTCGATGGGCAGCAGTGTGGCGGCCGATTCGGGCAAAGACTCCGCCTGCAACGCTTCATGTACCACTTGCACCAACACGCGGTTGGAGTCGGCTGCTTCGGAGCCTCCACGGAGCACACAGGCATTTCCCGCGCGCAGACAAAGGGCCGCCACGTCGATGGTTACGTTGGGGCGCGACTCGTAGATCACGCCAATGACCCCGAGGGGGACGGCTATTTTTTCGAGATGAAGTCCATTTTCCAGGTCGCGGCTCAGGAGCTGCACCCCGGTGGGATCGGGCAAAGCGGCTACTTGTCGGGTGGTTTCGGCCAGTTGGGCGATACGGGCAGAGGTGAGCAGCAGGCGGTCGCGCTTGGGGTCCTGCGGATCCATGCGGGCCATGTCGCGGGCATTGGCTTCGAGGATGGCGGCTTCGTTTTGCAGCAGCAAATCAGCGAGGCGATGCAGCAGGGCCTGGCGTTGCGAGTCGGTAGCACGGGCCATGTGCCGGGCCGACTGGCGGGCGGCTTCGAGCAAAGGGGTAAGGGTAGCAGCAGCGATTGAGGCGTCCATGCGGCAAATATCCGTTTTTTTAAGGGAGAATGCGCCGCTAGAGCAGCACGAGGTCGTTGGCGTGGGCCACTTCCAGGTTTTTTTCCTGCATGCGGGCCTGCAGCTCCTCCGACGAAAGCCGTACGCGCGCCAAGGCCAGGGGCGGTTTGCCTTTGAGGGCAATTTCCACCACTTCTCCTTTTTCAAAATGGCCGCTTACCTGCCGCACGCCCACTGCGAGCAAGCTGCGCCGCTTCTGGATCGCATCGGCGGCACCGGCATCCACTTCTACCCGGGCAGTAACGAGGCTGCTACTCGCGAGCCATTTTTGACGGGCATGGAGCGGGCAGGGCTGCGCGAGGCAACGGGTTCCGGTTGCTCCCCGGGCTGCGAGCAGGATACTGTCGGCGCCGCGTACCCCGAATATCGTGACGGGGATGCCCATGCGGGTGGCCAGCCGGGCAAAGGTGAGCTTGGAGATCATGCCTCCCAACCCCGAACCGGAGCTCATGTTAGGATTGACGAGGCCAAGTACCTGCTCGTCAAATTGAGAAATCTCGGGCACTACCTGACCGGCGCCATCGAGCAAGCCGGGAGCGGAGGTGCCCAACAGAAGCAGGTCGGCCCCAAAGCCTACCGCCATGAGGGTAGCGAGTTCGTCGTTGTCCGAAAACCGGAGTTCGAGGTTGCTCACCACGTCGTTTTCATTGGCGATGGGAATAATGTCGTTTTCCCAGAGGGTTTCGAAGGTTTCTCGGAGCTGGAGAAATTGTTTGCGCTGGGAAAAGTGGTTGCGCTCGCAGAGGCTTTGGGCGATTGCGATGCCGTAGGGCGCAAAAAACTGGGCGTATTTCTGAATCAGCTGCGGGTTGCCGATGGCGGCGGCGGCTTTACGCTCAGAGAGGCTGCCGCTGTAGTTGCGCAGGAATCGCTTGCCCGCACCGACTGCGCCCGAAGACACGATCACGAGGCGATACCGGTCGTGGAGCTGGGCCACCTGGCGGGCAATGTCCACCAGTACGGGTTCGTCGAGGCTGCCATCGGGACGGGTGATGGAGGCCGTGCCGACTTTCAGTACCAGGAGCGGGCGTGTGGCTGTTTCGGGCGATTTAGGCATGGCCTTGCAGGAGCATATTCATCAGACGACCGGAAATGGGAACGGCATGGCCCTTTTTGAGGTTTTTGATCACAAAGGTCATGCTGCCTTCTACCACTACCTCGCGCGATTCTTTATGAAAAATGGTATGCCTCAGGGTAAGGCTTTTTTCGCCGATGCGCTCCACAAAAGTTTCTACTTCGAGGGTATCGCCGAGGTGTGCGGCGGAGCGGTAATCGAGGTTCGCGTTCACGAGCAACAGGGCCAGCCCTTCCGAAATCAGGTTTCCGGATTCGAAAAACCCCTGAAAGTGGTTGAAGCGGGCCTCATCCAAAAACTCGAGGAATTTGGCGTTGCTTACCTGGTTATACATATCTAAAGTCCAACTTCGCACCACGAGTTCGAGGTGGGTGGTACGTGCTTCCGGTTCCATCGTCTCATTTTCCATACAGGTTCAAAATTAACACGCTTGCCTAGATTGTGGAGGCTCAAAAAAGGAAAAATGTGCGAAAAGGAAATATCCTCTCTACTTAGCCCGAAGGAGAAGCCAGCAACCAGATCTGGAGAGGTAGGAACATTTGCTGTTTTTTGATGCGAAACGGCATTCAGCAAGCGTCCCCTCCCGTTCCTACAGGTAAGCAGGAGGAAGTATATTTGAAAAAGTCATTAAGGGATTATATTTTGATAGTGAATCTATTGGAAAGATATCTTTTTTGCCAGATGGCCCTCAGTCTTCATGAAGCGACTACTCCTTTCACTCCTCCTCATTGTGTTTTCCGTCGCCGGACGCACCCAAATGCCGATGGACGCTCTGCGCAAAACGGCAGAAAACACATCTCTCCCCGATCTTGACCGACTCGCTGCCATGGCCCAGTTGGCGCAGCAGAGTTTTGGAAAAGGAATGATGGAAAGCTCCCTTTTTTTCTCGCAAATGCAGTACGACCTGGCGCTCAAAGGGGGGCACAAAAAGCAGCTCGCCCAGGCCGTTCGAGGGATCGGCTATTACTACCAGGGCGTAAACGATTTTGCAACGGCGGAACAATACCTCTCCCGTAGCCTGGATCTGGCACGGGCAAGCGGCGATCCCAGGACCATCATGGCATCGCTCACCGGATTGGGAAATATCTTCATGTACCGAAAAAGCCTCGATTCAGCAAGTATATACCTGCGCGAGGGCCTGGCACTGGCCGAAGAACTCAAGGAAACGGCTCCCATGGCCAACTTGCTCAATAGCTTTGCGGACATTGCTCAATCCCGGGGAAATTATGACGAGGCAATCACCTACTACGGGCGCGTGAAACAACTTGCCGAGGAGGACAGCAACCGGTATGGGCTGGGCATTGTGGAGCAGAGCTTAGGTGGGTTGTACAAGGACCGGGGAGACCTGAACCGGGCGATTGTGCACTATCTCAGCAGCCTGGCCCACTTCACCGCTATCTCAAATGGCGATGGCGTAGCCTCGGTGCAGTTGGGGTTGGGAGATGTATATTATTTGCTTCAGGATATGCCCCAGGCAATGGATTATTTCCGGCAAGCCCTGGCGACTTTTGAAAAAATAGACAAACCCGCCGGAGCCGCCGCTGCCTGGCAAAAACTCGGTATTGTTTATAAAGAATCGGGAGACTCGGATCCGGCCATGGATGCCTATACCCGAAGCCAGCAGCTATATCAAAAGATAGGAGACCCGGCAGGTATCGCTTCTTCCCTCAACGGCATCGCAAGCCTCTATGTGGGGCGCAAGGACTATATCCGTGCCGGACAGGAGTATACCCGCGCATGGGAGATCGCCCGCCAAACCGGGCTACCCGCATTGCTGGCCACCAGTTTGAGCAACCTCGGCTATCTGCAGCAGATGCAGGGACAACACGCCAAGGCAATTCCCTACCTGGAGCAGGGACTGGAGGCCGCCCGCCGATCCCAGCGACTGGACATCATTCGCGATGCAGCGGGAATGCTCGCCGCCAGCCACGAGGCGTTGGGGCAAACCGGTCCTGCCCTCGAGATGTACAAGCTCTATGTGCAGATGCGCGACAGCATCGGCCGTGAAGACAACCAGCGGGCGGCCATCAGGCTGGAATATCAGTTTGCGTACGAAAAACAAGCACTGTCCGACAGCCTCGACTTTGCCAGTCGCGAAGCGATCAAAGATCTGGAGATTTGGCGGCAGCGCAGCGGCCTGCTGGTTGCCGGTATCGCCTTGCTTTCGCTGGCGATTCTGGCCGTGGTCGTGGTCAGGGGCAAAAAGCGATCAGATGAATTATTGCTCAATATCCTGCCAGCTGAAACGGCCCGGGAACTCAAAGCCAAAGGATACGCTGCCGCAAAGGAGTACGAGCAGGCCACGATCCTCTTTACCGATTTTATCCACTTTACCCAGATAGCTGCCCAACTTGGCGCGCGCGAACTCGTAGCAGAGATCGACCAGTGTTTTCAGGCCTTCGATGAGATCATTACCCGCCATGGGTTGGAAAAAATCAAGACGATCGGAGATGCCTATATGGCCGCTGGTGGTTTACCTGACCCCCTCGGTGCCACCCCCAGAGACGTGTTGCACGCCGGCCTCGAAATGCAGGCATTTATCCGCCGTCGCAAACAGGCCCACCAATCTCAGGGACTTCCCTTCTTCGAAATGCGCATCGGCATTCATACCGGACCAGTGGTAGCCGGAATAGTTGGTGTGAAAAAGTTTCAATACGACGTGTGGGGCGACACCGTGAATATCGCCGCACGCCTAGAATCGAGCAGCGAGGCGGAAAAAGTCAACCTCTCGGCATATACCTACGAACTCGTTAAAGAAAATCCTGAATTCGAATTTGTGGCCCGGGGAAGCATCGAAATCAAAGGCCGGGGCATGATAGAAATGTATTTCGTGAACCTGGCCAGGGACTGAGAAGCGACTTCCTGAAGACTGACGAAGCGGAGAAGTTTCGCGAGGGCACTACCAGGGTTGTGGTTTCGAGTTCTGATTTTGTCAATCGGGTTTTTCAATCCGGATGTGTAAACATCTATTACACCTGATTTAAGGACAAATGCTGTACCTGCTGACTTTTCCTTCGATCCTCTCCGTTTTCAACCTGAGGGTGAGCTGCGAGATTCGATTTCGAGGTGGGGGTAAAAAATGTCGTTGGAGGGATTGGGCATTACCTGCTGCCAGCCGGTTTCGATTTTGAAAAGCAACTCAGGAAAAATTATCGGGTATTTTTAGATTTTTTTGGAAAATTATCGGGTATTTTTCACCGAAACGATAACCCTTTTACGCTAATACAGGGTCTTTTTACCCGCCACGTTGAAAATCCGGCGGCGGACTGCTAGATTGAGGGCTTAATCCCTTCACCCCATGTTTTACAAATACCTGATTCAACCCTTTACGTGGTTGCTCGTTGCACTGGGACTGGCGACCACCGTGTCCTGCCAGGAGCCCCGACCCGCAGCCGACATGGCCGCTGTGCCCCTTATTCCGATTCCGGCATCGCTCACCGCCACCGGAAGCTCGTTTCTCCTCACCGAAAAAACGGGCATTTACACCGCGGGAAATACGGAAGAAATGGGCCGCATTGCCGGTTACCTCGCCGATAAGCTGAAGCCCGCCACGGGTTTTACCCTCGCCATTGAGGCAACCGAATCGGCCCCCAAACCCGGCAATATTTACCTGAAACTCGATCCCTCGGCCACTGTCCTGGGCGACGAAGGCTATACGCTGGTGGTTACCGAAGCCCTCGTAACCATCTCTGCCGCCAAGCCTGCGGGCATTTTCTACGGCGTACAAACCCTTCGCCAGCTCCTGCCTGCAACCATCGAGGCAAAATCTACCCAGGCCGGGCCCTGGATCGTGCCCACGGGTACCATCGAAGACCAGCCCCGCTTTGGTTTCCGCAGCTCCATGCTGGATGTCTCCCGCCACTTCTTCGGCATGGACGACGTGAAGCGCTACATGGACCTCATGGCCGGTTACAAAATGAACACCATGCACCTCCACCTCTCCGATGATCAGGGCTGGCGTATCGAGATCAAGTCGTGGCCCAACCTCACCGCCATCGGTGGCAAAACCGAGATTGGCGGCGGCGAAGGCGGATTTTTTACCCAGGAGCAATACAAAGAGTTGGTGCAGTATGCCGCCGACCGCTATATACTCGTTATTCCGGAAATCGACATGCCCGGCCACACCAATGCTGCCCTGGCTTCGTACCCGGAACTGAACTGCGATGGCAAAGCCACCAAGATTTACACCGGCAGGGAAGTGGGTTTCAGCACGCTGTGTACCAGCAAAGAGGTTATTTATGCCTTTGTTGACAGTGTGGTACGCGAACTGGCTGCCATTACACCCGGGCCTTACATCCACGTAGGCGGCGACGAGAGCCATGCCACCAAAAAAGAGGACTACATTCCTTTCGTGAACCGAGTGCACACCATTGTTACCAGCCACGGCAAGCAAATGATCGGCTGGGACGAAACCGCGCAGACGGATCTGGACGCTACTTCTACCGTGCAGCTGTGGGCCAGTCCTGAATTTGGGCGCCAGGCCGTGGCTAAAGGCGCTAAGATGATTATGTCGCCTGCCACCAAAGCTTACCTCGACATGCAATACGACAAAAAAAGCCGCATCGGCCTCCACTGGGCGGCCTATATCGAGGTGGACAGCGCCTATATCTGGGATCCGGTGGCGCTCATTCCGGGCATCGGCGCAGAGAATATTATCGGCATCGAAGCCGCTTTGTGGACCGAAACCGTGGAAGAGACCAAGGACATCGACTACCTCGTGTATCCGCGCCTGATTGGTTATGCCGAAATCGGCTGGTCGCCCCAGGCCTCCCGCGATTGGGAAACCTACAAGTTCAGGCTGGCGGCACAGGCGCCCCGACTCAAAGCCTGGGGAGTGGATTATTATCCTTCGGCGAAGGTGCCCTGGAAACAGGAATAGCCTGGCTTGAATAAAGCATACATGAGCCATCCCGAATGTTGGGGTGGCTCATTTTTTTTGTCTCCATCTAAGGGGTTCGGCAGGAGGGGGTGCGACCGCTCTGCGGTCGGTTTTCCTGATGAACATTCGTACTACAAAGGTTCGACTCCGCTGGAGTCGGGCTTATTCGAATGACGGTGGCGCTGATTGTCCGCAACTAAATCTCGCCCATGAGGAACCCCGTCATGGGTGAAATGATTATAGAAATTACGCCCCCGACATGAGCGCACAGCACATCAGGTTTCGGTTTGGTGGCATACCTCAGTTCGAAAACGGAAAAAGCAATTCCAAATATATCCATCGGGATGACGCACGTTTTTTTATGAGAAAATAGTGTGGTTATCGGGATAGCCTTTCAGCATTCATTTTCACAAAAAACACTTCAAGCCATTAAAAAAAACAGGAAGGGTATAGATGCGTATATTGTTTGGTAAGATTTCAGGCCAGAGATGCACTATTTTTTCTGGTCAATGTTTAAAATGTAACCTCTTTAATGAAAGATACTGCTATGCCAGAACCTGTAAACAACGGTGGAATAAGTGCTTTGCTACAGGCTGTAGCCCAACTCAACATGCAGGATCTGGACGATTTCGTTTCCAGGGTGCTAAGTATCCGTGCTGCGCGTGTGGCCCCCCTCGTTGACGAACAGGAAGCTTCTCTGATGCAGCGTATCAATCTCGGCCTATCAGAAAAAGAGCGATCTCTTTTCGACGCGCTTATTGTCAAAAGACAAGCGGAAACTATTTCGTCCGAAGAAATGGAATACCTTATTTCCCTCACGGAAAAATCAGAAGCATTACAGGCAGAAAGGATGCAAGGATTAGCGGAGCTTGCTACGCTAAAGGAGGTACCCATACGTGAATTGATGCTGCAATTGCACATACCCGGGCGCTAAAATGAGCAAGTATCGGGTGCCGCTTACTGTTAAGAAAAAGGTTATTGCCAAAGCAAAGGGATGTTGTGAATACTGCCTGTCGCAGGAAGTATTTTCCCCTCAGCCCTTCTCCATTGAACACATAGTTCCGGTTAATGGAGGTGGAGGTAATGAGGAGGAAAACCTAGCCTTTGCGTGCCAGGGATGCAACAACTATAAATATACGAAAACGTCCACACTCGACCCGGTATCAGGGGAAATGGTCCCTCTTTATCACCCACGTATGGATGAGTGGGATCAGCATTTTGTCTGAAATGAGGACTGTAGTGCCATTATTGGGCTGACTCCTGTGGGAAGAGGAACTGTAAATGCGCTCAAATTAAACCGTCCCGGATTGGTTCGGCTACGATCTGTGCTCTTTGCCATAGGAGAGCATCCTCCCTTCAAATAAAAAGCAATTTTCCCCTCTGGAAACATACAAAACCCACGCTTGCTTTAAAGTAAAAACCGCCCCCCAGCACCATCATGGGGTCGGTTTTTAATTTCCGTACGGTTGCTAATCTCAATACACCCGACCCGCTTCCTCATCCATGCCAGACTTGCCTTTGCGCTGGCGGGCGTTTCTGTCGCCGAGCTGGGCACTGAGGCTCACGCGCAGCAAGCGGCTTTCCCAGCCTCCGCCTGCGTCGATATTCAGCCCGCCAAACTGGCTTTGGCCGCCCCACTGCATACCCCAGAAAACATCGGTCACAACCACGCGGGCGGTCAGGCGCTCGTTCCAGAACGATTTTTTTGCCCCGATGTCCATGCCCCAAAACTTGCGGCTGCGGTAGGTGCCGCCCCAGATACCGGGGGTGCTGAAGAACCCGGAAACCTCCACGCTGGCTGTTTTGCCGAGCTGCACCACCGACTGTGCGTACACATTGCCACTGAAAGCCGCCAGGTCGATGCCCTTTCCGGGGGCAAATTCGCCCTTAAACGCACTCCAAGAACCGGTGAAGCTGCCATAAAGGTCCCAGCCTTTCCGGGGCGACCAGGGCGCGCTGAAGTTCAGGCTCAGGCCCTGCTGTTGAGCCAGGTTTTCGGGGCGGATAAAGCTGCGGCTGCCCTCGGTGGTGTCGGTGAGCTGCACGGTTACGTTTTTGGTAAAATTGTAGGAGAGCGAGCTCGAAATGGAATACCGGTAGGTGTGGTAAACCTCTATTTTGTGGGTAAACTCCGGCAAAAGGTAGGGGTTGCCGCTGGAGTAGCTCAGTTCGTCGAGTTTGCTCTGAAAGGGATTGAGCTCCTGGTAAGCAGGCCGGTCGATGCGGCGCGAATAAGAGATGCCCGCCTGGTGATTTTGGCCAAAGGAACGGGAAATGCCCGCGCTGGGAAAAAAGTTGAGGTACTGGCGCACAAAGCGGTTGTCGGTATTGGGCTGCGCGCTTTCCAGCAAACCCAGGCCCAGCGTTTGTTCGGCCCTCAGGCCCGCCTGTACATCGTATTCTTTCAGTTTTCCCTTCCACTGGGCGTAGGCTGCGGCGATTTTTTCTTCGTAGGTAAAGCGGTTCGACCGCTCGGCGTTCTTGGTCCACACCTCGTTTTGCCAATCGAGAAAGCCAAAGTCATTGTCGGTGGACACCGCCGAAAACTTGGCACCGTAGGACAGCGTGCCGCCCCCGAGGCTGGAGGTAAGGTCTGTTTTGAGCGAGGCAATGGAGATCAGGGCTGGGGTCTGGATGCTGAAAAGCGAGCTGCTGAGCACCGTTTGGCCATCGGCGGCATAGTAGGTATTGGGCTGGTAGCTTTGGTTGTCGCGCACATAGCGGCCATAGTCGGCATTTACGGTAAAGGAAAATTGCTTGCCTGGCCGAAATTCATAGTTGAGGTTGCTGTTCACGTTGTAGCGGAAAGACTCCTGGTCGCTGAACGCCCGCAGCGTAGCAAGCAAGGTGCCCGTAGCGACTTCGGTGATGGGGGTGGTGCTGCTGTTGTGCGCGGTGGATTGGGTAATATTTCCATTTAACAAAAACCCAAACTGGCTGGCTTCCGAAGGGCTCCAGGTACCCGCCAACCTGAAATTCTGGCTGGTAGGATGGGAAATGGTGGTCGCGTACTGGTTGAGCTGCAGGCCAGCCTGTTGCCGGTTGAGGCGGATATAGCTCCAGTCGGTGGCGTGGTTGAGGGAATACTGCGCAAAAAGCGAGGTCTTGGTGTTTTTCTGGCCAAAGTCAGCCGAGAGGTTGTATTTCGGAAATTTACCTACGGCCCAACCTGTGGTGACATTGCCTGTGCGGCCCGGACGAACGCCTTTTTTGAGCACGATATTGATAATGCCTGCCCCCCCGGCTGCGTCGTATTTCGCCGAAGGCTGGGTAATGATTTCGATGGACTCGATGGCATCAGCGGGCAGATTTTTGAGCCACTGCGCCAGGTCGGCACCCGATACGGGCGAGGGCCTTCCGTCGAGCCAGATGGCGACGCCGGGCTGACCTTTGAGGCTGAGGTTGTCGTTGGGATCCACGTTTACCCCCGGGGCTTTGCGCAGCAACGACCAGGCATCGGCACCGGTAGCCAGAATCGACCCCGCCACGTTCAGCACCAGCATGTCGGCGCGCACTTCCAGCAAAGGCTTGGTGGCCGAAATCTCTACCGTGGCCGTTTCGGCAGCATTTACCTGAAGGTCATCCAGCACAAGGCTTTCTTTTCCCGAAAAATAAATGGCCTGAGAAACCAGCTTCTGGTAGCCTGAGACCCTGATTTCCAGCACATAAACCCCCGAATCGCCTGGCGTAAACACAAAGCTCCCAGCCTCGTCGGTTAATACCGACTGCACCAGCAGGGGCGTGGTTGCCGTTTGGGCAAAAAGCAAAACCGGGCTGAAGGCGGCCACTTCGTCTTTTGCAACCGTGACTTTGCCCGAAAGGGTTGCCACTGGCTGGGCAGCGACAACGCTGGCAAAAAGTCCGGCAATGATAAGGAGGATCAGGTGTTTCATGGGTGATTATTTTACCCAAAGATTGGGCATAAATAGCCCCCGCCGAAACCAGAACCGACCAACAGCCCGCTGCGTCGACGAGCGTTTGCCGGGTACGCCCAACGACGATAATGGCGATTGGTCGAAAAAATGGGGGTGCTGTGGGAGCTAAGCGGTAATTTTCCTTGATGAAAAATGAATTCCCGGATTGGTTGGTAAAAAAGGTGGCCGGATTCCGGGTAGGGGAATGGCTGGCCTTGTTCACCTTTTATTTTTTCAGCGGAATGGCCTATTACCTCGCCATCCGTTTCACGTCCAATGCCGAATTTGACTACTGGAAAAATGCCAGCCTCGATTATGGCCTAAAGCTCATCTTCACGGGCTTTTTTTGGTTCATTGTATTTCGGCTCATGAAAAACGTAGCGCTGATCTGGCGGCTTTCGGTGCATGTAGTCTTTGCCCCGATGTTTGCCTTCAGTTGGCGCTTTGTCTATTATCAGTGTTCTGAATTCCTGCAAATCGGTCACCTGACGGGTGCCAGCGAGGGTTGGGATATCTACATTCCTATCCTGTTTTATGTGCTTCAATTCGGTATTTTTCATGTGTATGAAAGCTACCGCCTGATGATAGCCCAGCAGCGCACCGAGGCGGAGCTGCGCGAATCGATGCTCAAAAGCGAACTGGCGGTGCTTCGTGCCCAACTCAATCCGCATTTTCTATACAATGCCTTTAACGCCATCAATGCCACGCTTCCGCCCTCGGAGGAACACGCCCGCGAGTTGATCGCCGAGCTGAGTGACATGTTTCGCTACGTGCTTTCAGCCATGCGCCGCGACCTGGTGCCCATGCGGGAGGAGCTGGAATTTGTGCAAAAATACCTTGACCTGGAGCAGGCACGCTTCGGCGAGCGGCTGGTGTATCGCCTGGAAGTAGCGCCGGAACTGATGGATATGCTCTTGCCCCCGCTGCTGGTGCAGCCGCTGATAGAAAATGCCGTCAAGCACGGCATCAGCCCCAAGCTTGAAGGAGGCGAAGTGGTGCTGCGGATTTTCCGGGAAAATGGACGTGTTTCGGTAGAGATAGCAGACAACGGCGTAGGATTCGGCTACACCCATCCAGCCACCAAAGGCGAAGGCGTGGGCCTCGACAATACCCGGCTGAGACTCGAAAAAATGTACGGCGAACCCTTAAAAATCGGCGAAAATTCCCCCTCAGGTTCGCGGGTTTCCTTTACCCTTCCGTTGGTGAAAGCTTGAGGGAGAATTTTGTGTGTAATCCGAGCTAAACAACAAAGCCGCTGGTCTTTGACGTGGGTATAAAACCCACCACTAAAGATTAGCTTCGCCTTTGTTTTTGGTACGGGCGAGCTTCAGTCGCCCAGAAGGTGTGTAGCCAACGGCCTGGCTGCTTCGCTCGCGAGGATTTTTAATCCTAGCCTGATGACAAGGCCGATAGCCTTCGCCTCCTTATGGGCAGGTATAAAACCCGCCGCTAAGGATTGGCTTCGCCCAGCTTTCCCCAGTTACGCCCAGCGTGCCAAAATACAGCAAGGCTTCAACCTCGTGCTCCTTATAAATACAACCCTCCGCGCCTTCATCAGCGAAATCGGATAAAACGGGATTCTGATTCCTGAAATATCGGATAAAAAGGGATTGTGATTCCGGTTTTATCCGGAAAAGGACGCTTCGCGCTTCCGTGCTACCCAATACAAAGTCTTCACTGAGAACTACCCCCACCTTCCGATTCGTGGACTCGGGATGGATGATTTTTTGTACGCCGAATGGGCCACTTCAACTTGTAACTAAGACCTACTCCAAAATAATCACCCAGGGTGGTCCACTCGCTAACCTGATCATAGGAGGTATTGCCGATAGAATAGTCATATGAAGTATAACGTATGGGATTGATCCCCTTCACTACATGAAATACGGCAAATAATTCATGATTTGGGCTTTCCCAAAGCCGGACATCCCACCTGGCTTCTAATCCTAAAAAGGGAGTGGAAGGATTGTTTCGACTTGTTTGACGGGTGTAAACTATTTGACCATCCGGAAGCTCATACACTTGCGAACCACTAAACGATAAATCTACATCAAATTCGGCATACAGTAACCCTAATCCAATTTGAGAGTCGGGAAAGCGGTTTTTCCCAGAAATGCTATACCATCCAAATACGTGTGGCATGTAGGTATGTGTTGTCGATGTAACGCTTTTGTTCCATACCAGACCTTTGGGTTCTCCATTTTTTATAGAAAAAACGCGGGTAATTCCTATTGGAAAATGTGTCATCCCGGCTTCAATTCCAAAACCGTTTGCAAAGGAATATCCTATGTTTCCCTGACCATACCAGGTGAGAAAGGGCAACTGCCTGACGTGTTCAGAAGTTGTTCCCTTAGACACATTCCATCCTCCACTTGCAAATGCCTCCAGATAAAAAGCCTGAGCGTGCGAAAAAAAAGGAATAGAGAGCGATAACATCCAAAATATTAGATTTTTCATTGGGAACGATTTAAACACATGAAACAAAAAAATGATCTTGTTTTCTGTCAATCAAATATGAGACGTTGCCTCACACTAGCAGGTACCAAAATATTACCCAACAATAACCACCCACCCATCGCCCCTAATGGCTGCTGATCGATTTTACTGACCACTACCCACACATACTCCCTATTTTTACACCTGATACATTCCGAAGCAGCATCCATGAAAAAAGTAATAATCGTAGACGACGAAGCCCCCGCCCGGCAATTGCTGAAGGAGTATCTCGGTATTTTTCCTGACCTCATCCTGCTGGGGGAATATAACAACGGGGTGGACGCCGTGAAGGGAATCAACGAATTCCGGCCAGATTTGCTATTTCTGGATGTGCAGATGCCGGGGCTTAATGGCTTTGAAGTATTGACCCACCTCGAAGAAATGCCCCGCGTGGTATTTACCACCGCATTCGACCAGTACGCCCTCAAAGCCTTTGAAGTACACGCCGTCGATTACCTGCTCAAGCCCTACACCCGCGAGCGATTCCGGGTAGCGGTGCTGAAAGCCCTCGATGCGGGCGTCCAGTGGCAGAGTCCGTTGCACCAGCTCACCGAGTCGAACATGGTGCAGCACACGCCTTTTCCTGAAAAAATATTTGTTTCGCAAGGCGCGCGGCTGCTGGCCTTACACGTGCGCGACATCCTGTACATCCAGGCCAGCGGCGACTACTCTTTGCTCATCACCCTGACCGGCGAGTACCTCAGCGCATTTGGGATTGGAGAACTCGAAAAAAGGCTGCCTCCTGCGCAGTTTTTACGGGTCCATCGCTCTTCCATCATCCAGCTTCAGGCCATCCGGGAAATCCAGCGCTACCCGCACAGCATGGACCTGATCATGAGCAACGGGGAAGTGGTGCGCGCCGGAAGGTCTTATCTGGATAAATTAAAGGACCTGATGTTTTAAAGGTGCTGCATGTGTACAAGGAAATGGGAGTTAAAGCGTTATTTTTAAAAAAAAACTATCTATGAAATTGAAAACTTTTACTCACGCTTTTTTTGCACTTTTTATGCTGGTGCTCAGCGTCGCTGAACTCCGGGCCCAATGCAGTATTTTACCCAATGCATTTGAGTACATCAGCCTGCGCCAATCAATCTCCGGAACCAATAACCGCTCAGGACTGGCCTATAACCCCGCCAAACAGTATTATTATTCAGTAAATGCCGGAAGTAGTGGCTACCCCATCGATACGTACAATGCTTCGGGTGTTTTGTTAGACTCTACCGCCTCCGGATTTGATTATCGTGGGGCCTGGTGGAATCCGAGCATCAATGTGCTGGAGGGCAATGGCTTTAGTACAGGCGGTATTTTTATCCAGACACTTGCCGCCGGTACTGCGTTTCCTACGGGAACGGGCACCACTACCTTCACTGCCAATCAACCTGATGCGCAATCAGTCGGCGATCTGGACTACAACAGCAACGAAATCATCTACTACAACGACGGCTTTATCTACCGCTACAGCCGGGTGGACAACGGCTTACTGGGTTCTTTCCTTATCCTGAACCTGCCCGTTGCCAAATCAGCACTCAATTCCAATTCGGTGGTATATACCGGTTGCCCTCAACACGAAATTGGGGTGTACGACTATGGCAATCAGCGTTTGTTGTTTATTGACAAAGCCAACGGGCAATACAATGGCTTCTGCCAATTGCCAGCTACAGCCCCTCAGCGGAGCTCTTTTGGCATGTCTTATGCCAATAACCTGCTGTGGTTATTCGACAACAACCTGTGGACCGGTTACCAGGTGGCCAACCTCAATACCGCTATCGACCCTACCCTGGCTGACCAGTTGCGTGTTTCGCCTAATCCGGTAAGGGATATTTTGCACATCTCAGCTGATGCTGCGCTGCTCCCAGGTAGCGTAACGCTGATGAACCTTCAGGGCCAGGAACTGATCAGCCAGTCCTTCAATCAGGTAAACAGCCTGGATATCGATGTAGCTACTTTGCCTGCAGGCGCCTATCTGGTGCGCGTGGTATCGGGCGAGTCCATCGCGATGAAAAAAGTGCTGAAGCTCAACTAAGCCATCGGTTTATACCACATAAAAAAAGCAGCCAATGGCTGCTTTTTTTATTTTATCGTACTGATTATCAATACGATGAAAATTAATTGAGAGGTTTTTGTACAATATACAGCAGGTTGTTGTAACGAGCGGTAAATGTCCTCAACGACAAAACGGAGAACAGCTCTGCTGCGTAACGTGCCATCTGGTGTTTGACTCCGCCAGCCTGCAGGTAATGGCCGTGACCGCGCTCTTCGATGAGTTTCAGGTTGTTTTTATCAATAAACTCCAGGAAACCCTTGCGGGAAACCACCCGGTCATGGAAAGTAGGATAGGGGTCGTGCCCGGGTTTGCCTGCGTTGGGGTCTCCTTCTACCAGGCGGCGATACCATACGTGCATGAAAAATGGAAACATGCGGGTCAGGACTCCATAAGCCGAGTTACGATCAGGAAACCGGATAATCAGAATACCACCGGGTTTTAGCCAGCTCAGAAACCGCGAAAGGAGGCCTTCGGCACCATCGACATGCTCTAGCACAAAGGAGTTGAAAATGACATCATATTTTTCTTTGGGAAGCTCCACCGTGTGCAGATCGCCGTGGATAGCGATATGGAGGTCATTCTTGTTGTTTTTCCGGATCGCCAAAGCAGCCTCATCGAGGTCCACGCCTGTAAGTACATGCGGAACTCCGTCCAGTTTGTGGGGCCAGTTGGTGCCACAACCCGCTTCCAAAATTTGCAATCCTGAAGAATTTGAAATTTCCTGTGACCGAAGGTATGATTCAATCAATTCGTCTTCTTCATCGTAGCTGTTTAGCAGGGAAACTTGATGCATTCAGAAAGTTTATTTGTGGATTTTTTTTTACCTCTCCGAAACTACCAAATAAAAACGAACATTTCGGACGAGTGGATTAAACGGCTTATACTTCAGGGTATTCAGTTGAAATGAGGGGCTTAGAATCATCTGGAATTTTATATATCCCCGGAGCCTTGTAGGTTTGCTGAATCAAAAATTGCCCTTTTTGCCGGTTATATAGTCGGTTTTTTTCTGAGAGGCTGCATGCGGGTGGAAGAAGCACGTGTTCAGGTTTGCAAATTATTGTCCGGCATTTTGCGGCAAGCTGAGGGCAGAAGTGGTGTGCAGTTCTAGCTTAAATGCAAAACTTCCTCCTTGATGGACACCAAAGCGCGTGAACCGATTCGGAAAGCGGCGGCCAGTGCACCAAATAGCTGAATACCAGGTGTTGGATTTTTTTATCGAAAATGTAAGTTATTTCCTTGAGGCCGCTACTAAGCAATAGATGAAATACTCCTCCTCTACCGAACGCGAAGCCGCCTTTAACCAGCTCTGGCAGGACCACCAGGGCATTGTGGTGCGTATGGCTCGCTACTATGCCTCCCCTCAGGCGGGGCTCGACGACCTTACCCAAGAGATCGCGGTACAGCTGTGGCGTTCCTTCGAAAATTTTAAAGGAGAGTCGCGGCTCAGCACCTGGGTGTACCGCGTAGCGCTTAACACCTGCCTGGCCCTCCATCGCCGCAAGCAACCGCATCAGGTAGAGATGAAGGAGCTGCCTGACCTGCACCCGGCCAGCCAACCCGAAATTCAGCTCGACCAGCAGGAGCTCCTGCGTGCCATCCGGGCCTTTGCCACCCAGTTCAAACCCGTGGACCAGTCGCTGCTCCTGTTGCTCATGGAGGGGGTTAGCTACGAAGAAATGGCCACCATTACGGGTCTCAGCGAAACCAACGTCGGGGCACGCATCAACCGCATCCGCAAGCGCCTCAAGGCAGCTTTTGCCTGAACAGCTTTCCAAAGAAATATCTTTAGCAGAAAAAATACCGCACATGGAACTCGAAAAAATTCAACAAGCCTGGCAAACCCAGGAAGCCGCAGCACCGCTTCCTCCCCAATTAAACAGCCTCAAAAGTAAGCTGCAGCTCTTCGATTTTGAACAGGGAAAAAACAGCTCCATCGCGGGTACCGTGGTATTGCTCAGCTTCGGCCTGCTGCTGGGCGTGCTGGGTTTTATCAAAGGAAACCTGATTTTTGGCTCCATCGGGATCATTTCCCTTATGCGCGGGGTGCAACTCGGCATCCAGGCACGGCTTGCTTCCCATCTTCCGGATCCTGCAATAGCTCCCCGAGCCTACCTTGAAGCGCAGCTCCGGCTGGTAAACCAGGTAATCCGTGCCCAAAAAGTGATGATTATCCCGGGTGTGATCTATGCGGGTATCCTCGTGTATGAGGTGTTGCGGGAAGGGCCTTTGTCGCTGGAAGACCTGCTGGTAAGTGGCGCTTTTGCGCTGATAGCGCTGATGCTGGCCGGGGTACTGGTGTGGTGGTTCCGCACCCAGCACCCTTATGTCCCGGCTAAGTTGAAAGTGGAACTGGAGGAGATGTTGGCAGAGTGGGAAGCGGAATAATAGATGGCATTGAATGGAAGGGGTATTAATCAGTATCCCCTTTCTTCACCCCTGCGCTGCAAAATCACGTAGTATTCGCCCGGATTGGGATACAATTCTTGCTGGTAAAATTGCCAGCCGGCATCCTTCCTCACACTGGTAACCGCCTGATATTCTTCGAAATCGCAGGTAACCTCGGCGATGATATTGTGGATGTCAACGGAGGTTTGGCAGTAGAAATAGAAGCTTCGCTTTCCTTTGCCCGTGATTCGTCCGGCATAGATTCCGTTTACCGTTTCGGCGAGATGGCGTGAGAGATAGTCCTCTAATACAAAAAGCACTTCGGCCTCAGAGGGGCGGGTAAGCCCGTTTTGATCGGCTTCCTGGAGTATGATTTCAACCTGAACCAAAAATCCCCGATCGGGAATCGGCGCATAATTTTTCAGCCCCAGGTCAACCATATAGAATCTGGGAACCAGGTTTTCTTCTCTTGCAAAGAAATCCCAGTCAGAAGCAATTACCTGAAGTTGTCGGCGCCCCATCATATCAGGAAAGTTAGTTCTCCCCCGAAAACTGGAAAACCACCTATGGCTTAATGGTCATTTCCCCGACCAATATTGCCACAAACCCCGAGCAGATGGGTATTATGGTTGTCCTACAAATAATCCCTGATGAAATTTTCCGCGCTTGAAAATATTCCCCTGCCCGTCGAAAAGTGCGACATTGGCCGGTACTCCTTCCCAAAATCCGGAATACTGGTCGCGGTAGCGGGAGGTAAACACGCCTTTTCCGCGGATAGAGTCGCGTACCCACAGGCCTTTAAACGAGCCTCCGGCAGCCCAGGTCATTTCGCCTTCACCCTGCTTTTGGTCCATCACCCACATACCCGAAAAGCGCGATCCATCTTCAGAAACCTGCATTCCTGCCCCTTGTCGCTTGCCGGATTTCCACTCGCCGGTATAGGCCCCCAGGCTATCTGCCAGTGCTCCGCGCCCGTCAAACACATCGCTTTTCCACTGACCGGTGTATTTCCAGCCTTTGGGCGAAGTAAAGGTACCCAGCCCTTGCCGAAGCCCTTTGGCGTATGCCCCTTCGTAGCGGGTACCGTCGGGCAGGCTCAGGCGGCCTTTTCCCTGAAAATTATCTTCCAGCCAGCCGCCCTGATACACCCAACCGCCCGGGCGGCGCTGCAACCCCTGCCCCTGCCGAAGCCCCTCGTGCCAGCCGCCCTGATAGGTGCTGCTGTCGGGCTCAAACAGAGTGCCATTTCCTTCAAACAAGCCCTTTTTCCAGGTGCCTTCGTACCTGTTTCCATTGTCGAAAAGGGCATTGCCGCTGCCATTGGGAACGGCATTTTGCAGGTCGCCGGTGTAGTCGAGTACCAGGCCATGTGGGTCCTTGTAGGCGACCAGCCTGCCGTTTGAAATGGATTCAATGGCTTTGCGTGCGGCTTCGCTGTGCTTTCCTTCGGGGTAATCGTGAAGGTAGTCCAGGTACGTCTGAACGGCGTTGTCGAGTTCGGCCTGGTGCCAGCGGCGGTATTCCTGCTGGAGTTTTATGCCTTGTGGTCCTCCCCAAACGAGGGCAACCATCAACAAGGCAATGCCAATGGACCCTCCGGCAGCCAATAGCAGGGCATTTCTCCGCTTGGTTTCGAGTATTTTTTGCAGGGCTTCAAAAGCGGATTTGGAAAAGGGCTTTTCCTGAATTTCCTCTACCTGCTGCCTGAGTTTTTTCCAACGCTGAAAATGGGAAATGGCAGTGGATATCGCTTCGGACCTTTGGGTGGCAGCAGCAGCGATGGTCTCCTGATCTGGCAGTGGCCAGGGCTCCGGCAAAGTATTTCCCTCCAAAGCAGTACGCACCTGATGGTAGGCCAGTCTGTATTGCTCCAGGTCTTCTTCCCAAAGTTTTTTTACCAGCTCTTTTTGCGAAACACGGAATTGGCCGAGCTCAGCCTCCCATTTCGCCATCATGCCTTGCACCCGCTCAAACTCATGCCTCAGGTCTTCGAGCAGGGGTTCGTTTTGAGCAGAAATATCGTAGGAATCCGCCGCAAAGCCCTGTTCGATGGTAGCCATTTTGCTTTCCAGCTGCTGCCAATGCACCGGGTGAACGGCGTCGCGGTTGTCCTTCAGGTGTTTACGGAGGGCTTGCCACACCTCATACAAACGTACATAGTCGCGCTGATGGCGCTCGTGGTAAAGGCGTACCAGCTCGTTTAGCTCATCGATAAGGGGGCGGTTGCGGGCATAATCGAGAAATGCATGTGCCCGCATGACCTCCTGAATCCGAAGAGAAACCTCCTGAATTTTCAAACGCAGTGCCGAATCCCGCACCTGGTCAAGGTTAGGCGCGCTGGGGAATCCGGGGATGCTATGCTCGTTGTCGGGTTCCGGCATGGGCAATAAGGCTATGGGCTAGTGCTGGGCCACAGGCTTTCCTTTGAGGGCATAGGCCCTTACCCGGTTGTCGAAAAAAGTGGGGATAATCAGCATTTCTTCGCGGGGAATAAAGGAAAAATCGGCTGACTGGATGGTGTCGGCCGTGGTATTGAGCAGGGTAAAAGGGGCCATATCGGCTTTCAGGAAGCGGGTTTCGCCTGCCCAGTCAGATACGAGGTAGCCGCCACCCCAAGGGGACAGCCCATCGATTCCGGCAGTGGAAAGCGCGACGCGCTCCAGCATTTTGGTCGCTGTGTCGATGCGCATCACGCCCCTGGGTGTTCCGACAAAGAGGTAATTTCCCTCCGCAAAAATACCATTGATCCCTGCGAGGGTATCGGCTTCGAGCCATAGGGTGAGCTGTCCGCCGGGCAGGTAGCGCATCAACCTTTGGTTACGCGAATCGGTAATATAAACGGTGCGTCCGCTCACAGCAATGTCGTTGAGGAAAGGGGTACCCTCCAAAGGTATTTTGCTCAGTACAGTACCATCGCGCACGTCGATGAGCACGAGTTCGTTTACGTCGGTTACATACAAGGTATCGCCGCTCAGACCCATGCCTTTTGGTGCACTCAGCCCCTGCGCCCAGGAAGCTACCATGGTCTGGCCATCGAGGGATACTTTGGAGATGTATCCGTTGCCGTCTTTGTCGCCGGGCGCGTCATTGATATTGCTGACAAAAAGTACCTGCCGGGACGAATCGTAAAGCACCGATTCAGGGGTTTTAAACCCCGTTGTTTCCCACATCAGCTCCAGGCGCAGGGTGTCATTTCCTGCATGACTGGCTTGATTCCTTTGCTCCTGTTTGCAGGAAAAAAGGACAACTCCAACGACGAACAACGGCATCCAACGCAACATAGGGGAAAAATTAAGGTAACGGGCAGAAAACCGGCGTGTCAGACGGTCATGATTTCATCTTCTTTTACTTTCAGGATCTGGTCCACTTTGGTAATGTAGCTGTCGGTGGTGTCCTGTACTTTTTTCTCAGAAGTTTTTACTTCGTCCTCAGAAACGCCTTCTTTCTGAAGCTTTTTGAGCTTTTCGTTGGCGTCCTTGCGCAGGTTACGAATGGCGATCTTAGCGGTTTCGCCTTCTCCTTTGGCCTGCTTCACGAGGTTTTTGCGGCGCTCTTCGGTAAGTGCGGGCACCGGAATACGGATGAGGATGCCGTCGTTAGAAGGGTTGAGACCAAGGTTTGCTTCCATGATAGCCCTTTCGATGGGGTTGATCATGTTTTTTTCCCAGGGCTGGATAGTCAGGGTACGTGCATCCATGGCCGACATGTTGCCTATCTGGTTGATGGGCGTAGGGGTACCATAATAATCCACCATAACGGCGTCCAGCATCGAAACATGTGCTTTGCCGGCGCGGATTTTGGCGAGCTCGGATTCGAAGTGCTGTAGAGACTTTTCCATGTGATCTTCCATGGAAAGGAGGAGGGATTTTACTTGGTCGTCCATTTCGGTTAGGGTTGAGTAGGGCGTCTTTTTCTTTTTTCAAGGATAAAATTACAGGAAGGGGGTGTAGTTTGCAACTGACAGCCCAAACCCAGGGGTGGGTTATGCCCCTGATTTTCGCTGAAACTCCTATTTTTTACGAATAGTCGGATAATTTACTTGAAAATGTCTGCTCGCAAGTTGCTGATTTTCACTTACTACTGGCCACCCAGCGGAGGTGCCGGGGTACAACGTTGGCTCAAACTTACCAAGTACCTCGTGCGTGCAGGCTGGGAGCCCGTGGTTATTACGGTAGATGAAAAGGAAGCCAGCTACCTGCAACTCGATCCTTCTCTGATGCACGATGTTCATGAGGGCCTTCGGGTTATCAGAACGGCTTCCATCGAACCGGTAAACTGGTACGGAAAAATGGTGGGTAAGAAGCAGGTGCCCACTGCTGGTTTTTCCAATGTGGACAACCGCAAGCCCCTCCAAAAACTCGTTAACAGCCTGCGAAGCAACCTTTTTATCCCAGACCCCCGCCGTGGCTGGAATTATTACGCCCTGAAAGCTGCCCGGAAGTTGCTCAAAACAGAGACTTTTGCCGCCATTATTACCACCAGTCCGCCGCATTCATCCCAGCTCATTGGCCGTACCCTCCACCGCGAAACCGGAATTCCGTGGATAGCTGACCTCCGCGATCCCTGGACCGACATTTACTACTATCCCCAGCTTGGCCATACCGCCCTTTCGCATCAAATCAACCTCGGGTTTGAGCGGAGTGTATTGCTGGAATCGACCAAGCTCATCACGGTGAGTCAGGGACTTAAAGATTTATTTGCTGAAAAAGATCCGCGCATAGCCGCCAAGGAGACCGCCGTGATTCCAAATGGCTTCGATCCGGATGATTTCCCCAAAGAATCGGCCCCTTTTCCGGCGGTATTTACGATCACCTACACCGGCACCATGGCCGATACTTACCAGCCCCAGGCCTTTTTCGAAGCAGTAAAGCTTTTCCGTGAGCAAAAGCCTGAGGCAACCCTTACCCTCCGGTTTGTAGGTAAGCTCTCCGATAACCTCCTGGCATACGCCCAAAATCTGGGCCTGGGCGATGTGCTGGACCTGGTGCCGTATGTGCCCCACGCCGAATCGATTCAGTATTTGCTCAAAAGCAGTGTACTCTTGCTTGTTATTCCGGTTACCGACCATGCCGGAGGTATTCTCACAGGCAAAGTATTCGAATACCTGGCCTCTCAGCGGCCGATCCTGAGCCTGGGACCTGTGGAAGGCGATGCGGCGGCCATTATTTCTGGTTGCGAAGCGGGACAAACCTTTGAGCGGGAATCTGTTCACGACATGGCCGAATGGCTTACCAAGCACTATCAGTTGCATCAACAGGGAAATTTACCCCTGAGTCCCAAGGCATTGGTGGTGGCCTATTCAAGGGAAGCGCAGGCAGAAGCAGTCGTGCGTTTGCTGGAAAATTGAAAGCTGACTTGATTTAAGAATGGAAACGTTGAATAGGAAAAATGGTCCTTAACAGGTTTAATTACAATCTTTCAAAACTTTCTGAAAGATTTATACGTTAATTACAGTATGAAAATATCCCTCACCTTTCCCGGCAAAAATTCCCTGACACAGTGGCTCAACGAGCGAAAAGGGGAAGCATTTTCATACCCAGAAGTAGGCGCCAGTGCGAGAAAGCCTTTTCCTGAAGGGTACGACCACGACCACAACGAGGTATGGCTGGGTGAGGGCGACGCGGTATGGGAAGCGGCAAAAGCAGCCATCCGCTCATGGAAAATGTTTTCACCGAAGATTGCGCATCTTTATTCACCCCATGAACAGCAGGCAGCGGGTCAGGAAGTGGCCATGCTTTTCCAGTTTGGAATATGGTGGTGGAGCAGTTGCCGGGTCATTGAGGTGTGGGATACGCCCTTCCGCTACGGCTTTGTGTATGGCACCTTGTACAACCACCTCGAAAAAGGAGAAGAAATATTCCGGGTTGAACGGCGGGAGGATGGTAGTGTGTGGTATTGTATCGAAGCATTCAGCCAGCCCAGGTTTTGGGCAGCCAGGGTAGCAAAGCCCCTTGCGCGCCATTTTCAACGGCAATTTGTGCGGATCTCAAAGGAGGCCATGGTGCAGCACATCCGGCTGAACAGAAACTAACCCGATAATCGACACCAGTCGATATTACGCTTTGAATTTATTCAGAAGCTTTTCAGCAGATGTAGTGGAAAAAACAGTAGCAGTGATGGGATACTTTCGATCGATTGCTAACTTTTGATACCCGCTGTTCAACGAAATTTTGCCATTATCCCCGATACTTCCTCTAAGGCTATGTCCGTAAGGTCCGCTATCTCCTGTGCAGATAGTCCTTTCCCCATCATTGATCGCACGATAACCTGCCGGGCTTTTTGCAGTCCTTCGCTTAGCCCTTCCTGAAGACCTTTTTCGAGTCCTTCCTGTCGTCCTTCCTGTCGTCCTTTCAGTAAACCTTCATTGACAAGCTCTTCGGCGGCTGATCCGGGTTCGTAGCCCCAGTACTCATCCAGGGATTTCTCGATGCGTGCGATGGTTTGCTTGCTCATTTTGCTTCCTTTATAGAGATACTCGATGAATTTACGAAAATATTGTTTCAGCTGTTCCGGTTCGGCGTCAATTCCCTTGTATGCGAAGATCGTATCTGCGTAGTTTTCCAGCTCTTGGTCACGAATAAATTTCATCAAAATAAGGATTTTTTGCAGGATCTGGTCCTTGAAGTCTGTCTCGATTTCTGCTACGGGTTTCGACTCCAGGTTGAGCATCACGTACTCAAATGAAGGGAGGAAGGGTAGCAGGTTTTCAGGGAAAGGATCGGAAAAATAGCTCCACAGGGGGGCTACGTGCCACTGAACGTCTCCATGATAAACCAGCAGCGGAATCACCGGGCAGAGGGGCTCCTTGTTTGCCTCCATGCGCTCCCAGACATTGAGCATGTAGCGTAGCAGCTGCAGGTGAATATGCTTCGACACGTAGCTCTTGTGCTCAAACAGCAGCACTACCTTCAGCGAAAAGGACGAACCCTGATACGTACAGTTGTATACCAGATCGGAAAAGTGCTCCTTGAGCCGCTCGTCAATATAGCTGTTGCTGTCAAGCTCCAGGTTGTCGAGGTCCAGCAGCCCGACGAGGGTAGCCGGCAACATTCCCTTCAGCAATGCCACTGCTTTGGAGGTATCGGTAAATGCCAACTTGAAAAACCGGTCGTGAGGCTTGGGGATTTGGTCGGACATACGTGCAGGTGACAGACCTACAAAATGTGAAAAAAATGGAATATGATCCCCCCCCGTTGCCCGGAAATATTTTTGGCAGGATATCAACAGCTTTGCTGCCCGTCATTGATGCTTCAGGAAGGGAAAGCCTGTTACCCCACGCAAAAGCCGAACACACTCCCATTCCTTTTGACTTCAAAACAGCAGATCACTGCGGCCAATCCTTTAATTGCGACGACCCCGAAGGACATATCCGGTCAATAGGCTCTTACGATCCCTGGGCTGCTTGATTGGGATAAATTTGTTGTTTCAGCCTTTTCTTTGAAAAAAAATGTGTCTTCTGGACCACCATCCAGCCGCCAGCAAAACCAGTAATGCTGCGATGCCAACCCCCCAGAGCGCCCAATTTATGCCGCTAACAAACTGCATGGGACCGCCTTCGCCTACTACCACCATCCCCGCCCAAAAGTAGGGGTGGCTGTGAAAGTTATCAGCGGTAGCCAGCCATGCTTTTCGGGAAAAGGAAAGGGCATCTTCTGCTGACAAACCTTTAACCAAAGCTTTGAAAAAACGGGTCATCAGTTCAAAACTCGACCGGTCGTCGGCGTTCCAGAGCGTTGTTACGACCTGGCGGCTTCCTGCAAATTGAAATGCCCGTGCAAGGCTCATAACTCCCTCTCCCTGCACGACCGGTCCGGCACCCGTTTGGCAGGCGCTGAGCACAATCAACGGGCTATTGAGTTGTAGTTGATAGATTTCGAAGGCATGCAATACACCATCTTCTGCCTGATCCGAATCTGGCTCCAGAAATAGCCTCGATTGCAGCAACGCCGATTCGTCGGCAAGGGCGTGGGTCGCAAAATGAAGCAATTGAGGTGTTTGAGGAGCTTGTTTCACAATGGCCTCCGAAGCCAGGACGCCCAGATACGCTTTTCCATGCAGGGCTTCTGCAGCCTGGCGTACCTCTTCCTGGTTAAAGCTTAGCGGACCGAATGCTGATCCTTCAGCTGTTTTTTTTGAAAAATCAGGGGCGACGCCTACATAATTTACCCGCGCTTTGCCGGGCTTGTATTGCTGCTCCTGCACCCATATTTCTGCGGAAGGGGTATAGGCAACGGGGTACTTTTTCACCAAAAAATCCCAGTCCCTGATTCCTGTAGTTACCTCCGAAAGCAAAAGACTCTCGAAGGGCAGGTACGCTAATTTTCCTGCAGGACTGATCAGCAGACGGGTATCCTCGTTTATTTTTCCTGGCAATAACGCCTTTGACAAACGCCTGACCGATGCCTGCAGTTCCTCCGGATTTCCGGCAGTTCCCGGAGGGTGACTGATGCACGCCAGCCAGGGGTCAAAGTCTTTAGCAAGTGAGTCGCCGTCCCAGGCGTTTAGGGTTAGTTTTCCCTCGAACACCCGGAAAACAAATACCTGCTCTTCTCCCCAGAAATAACTGTAGAGTGCCGTGGATTTTGGCAGCGACTGTGCCACTTTTTCGAAGGAAAAATCTGAATCCGGGAATTTCAGCTGATAGTAGCGTGGGTAGTCTTTTTCAAGCTCGCGGAGAAAATCCTGATACTGGCGGTAGAGGTCAAAAGCGTCTTTCCTGCCCGAAACGAGGTCTTCGTCGGTCCAGTCTTCGGCCTTGTCGGGAACCTGCAAATAAGCCATGCGCTGCCGGAAGTACCGCTCTTGCCGCACGAGCGAATCGGGCACACCTGCAAATTTCAAAGCGTATTGCCCCGAGGTATGGTCGCGGAGCAGGCCGGCTTTGTGCTTTTCTGCCAGGGCAAAAGCGTCTTTCAGCAAACCCTCTTCACCCGTGGCTTCATACAGTTTGAGGTCCAGACTTATGGCTTTTTCCACCACAGTCAGCTGGCTAGCAGCGAGGTCTTGCCGCGAACCAGCCGATTCGAAGTAGCGGCGCTGGCTGTCAGCCACAGCAATTTCGGCCCGGTAGCACGCCAAAGCAGCCTGCAGATCACGCATTGACCCGGAAGCAGCATGGCGCATTTCCATACCCAGGCCCTGGTCGTGCAGCATGCCAGAGAGGGTGGTGCGTGCCCAAAAGGCGTTTACTTCCGGTCCGGGAGCAGGGCTGAATGCAATTTCAGGCACCACGTATTGCCAGGCGAGGCGGAGGTAAAACTGGTTAGAGTCCGTGTTGCCGATCTCCCGCCAGGCATTGGCGAGGCCGCGGTAGCTGTCGGTGAGGTTCCACTTGGCTTCGAGCTGCTGGTAAATGTGGATGGCCTTAGCGAAAATGAGAAGGGCTTCCTGAGGTTTTTTCTGCAAAAGATTCACCTCCCCTATGCCTTCCAGAATCCAGGCTTTGCGTAGGGCAAACGGTTCGAGGTGCTGCTCAGCGAGGTTGAGGGCTTTATTCAAAGAAACAATGGCTGCATCCTGATTGCCCATGAGGGACAAGATTTTTCCTTCCCGGAAATAGTCCATGGTGAGCTGCTCATGCTGTTTGCCGTAGACTTTGGCATCCTGGGCAAGGGTGGCGCGTATGCAGATAAGGGCAGAATCGTATTGCCCGAGCGACTGGTAGGCGGCACCCCGCTCATAGTAAAGCAGGCTCAGGCCATCTGCCCGCACATTGGGGTGCTCTTTCAGGAAAAGTTCCAGCCGGTCGAGGGTATGCAATCCTTGACGGAAATCGCCGATGACTATCTGGTTGGTGGCGCAATTGTAAAGGGTAAAAAACTGAGCAGAGGGGCTCAGGCTGTCGAGCAGAGGCAAGTTGTTGCGGATCATTTCCAGGGCTTCCCAGGGCAGGCCGCGGTCCCGAAACATGGCCGAAAGGTTGCTGCGTGCACGTACGATGTAGCTATGCCCCGGCCGCAAGCGTGTTTCAAATATGGCCAGTGCCCGCTCCATGTGAGTGATGGCGGTCTCGGTTTGGTCGAGATATGAATAAATAACGGCGAGGCTATTTTCAGCAAAAGCAATTTCGAGGTGGTCTTTCGGGAGTACGCGCTGGAGAATATCCAGCGATTTTTGGGCGTTTACCAAAGCCTCATCCAGGTCGCCATTCGTGGAAAGGGCATTGGAATACCAGCTATATAGCACCGCATGCAACGAATCCTGGCTCGGGGGAAGTTGCTCGCAGTCGTGGAGAATGGTCCGATACAGCCCGACGGTTGCTTCGAGCTTCCCCCGGCTGGCTTCCACATCGGCGCGTTCGCATCGGGCAGCAAGCACATGGGTATTCAGAGAACCTACCACGGAAGCGAAGGCAATGGCACTGTCGAGGGTGAGCTCGGCCTCGTCGAGGTAGCCGTTGCGGGCGAGGTATTTGCCCGATTGGCGGAGGCTGGCTGTAAGCGAAAGGGTATCGCGGGAGGAAACTGCTGCAGCCTGAGCCTGGCGGTAAACGACATATGCGCTGTCAAAGTCGCCGTTTACCCAGAGTCTCTGCCCCCTTTCGAGCAGGGTTTCGGGCACGGGGGTGGGGTGGGGGATTTGCTGCCCGGTAAGGATTATCGCCAGCAGCCCGGCAATCAGCAGGCCTTTTAGCGGAAATGAAAAATTTATTGAATAAATTATCTTCGGTACCATTAACCTTTTCCCTGTTTACCCCATAGCTATACAAAGAGCCCGAAAGCCTACACCAATAAACGATTTTCTATGCGTATTCCCATCTCCCTCCTCGCATTCCTTCCCCTTACCTTTCTGCTGTTTGCCTGCGGAAATTCCTCCAACTCTTCCATGAATACTTCCTTTTTCTCCGGAGGCACCTCGCTTGTGCCGGTTACCGATCCGCGCGAAGGCGCTTTTACTATCCAAATGCCGAAAGGCTGGAAAGGCGAAGCCAGCCTGGAAAGGGTAAGCGACCAGACCCGCTCGCGTGGTTTTGCCAAAAGCCCCGATGGCAGCAGCATGCTTTTCTTTGGCGACGTGAAAATGCCCATTTTCTGGATGCCAAACCCCCAAATGAATATTCGTGAAGGAATGAGCCTCGGCCCCGTGACCCAGGTTCGCAGCTATCAGCCCGCCAACATTTTCTTTGAGTCCTATGTAAGAAATCAATACGGCAAGCTTCCTGGTTTCAGGCTCGTGAGCAACCAGCCCCACCCCGAACTTCAGCAGCGGGTGGAAGCAGTAGCGGCTAAATATGGCGTTCAAGCCCTCATCACCACGACTGCTGTCGCTTTTGATTTTGACGACAATGGAAAAACCATCCACGGGCAGATCAATGGCACCACCTACCGGATGCAGGGTATCTGGATGGTAGATGTGCATGGGTACCTCACCGAAGACAACCCCGCCGACATGGAAACGCTCATGCAAAAGGTAATGGCTTCTTTCGAAACCAGCCCTGAATGGCAGGCCCGCGAAAACCAGCGCCAGCAACAACGCAATGCCGCTATGCAGGCCCAAACCCGCCAGATAGACGAGCAGACTCGCCTCAATACCATGGCCCACAACCAGCGCATGGCCGACATGAAGCAAAACTTCGATTCGCACCAGCGCATGATGCAGGACCGCTACGCCGCCAACGATGCCTATAACCAGGCCTGGTCCAACAACCAAAACAGCCAGGATGGTCAGCACGAGCGCTTTGTGGACATGATTCGCGAAGAAGAAACCGTGACCAATGGCGCGTACCAGGGCAAGGTGGAAGCTGGTTATAACCAGTACTACGTAAACCCCAACACCGGCGAGTACATCGGTACCAACAACATGCAAAACCCCAATGCTTCGGTATATGAGCTTTGGAAAAAGAAATATTAACCCCGCGCTTCCCTGTCCGGTTCGTTGTGGAAAGGATGCGTTGAGGTGAAATAGTTTTGTGTAATTTGGTGCAGGTGGCCAACCGTAGTCAGGCCATTTTTTCACCGAATCCATGACCGAAAGCGAACTTCAGGAACTCAGAGATCAAATCCGGAAAGGAGATGACAAAGGCCTGAGGCTCGTGTTTGAACAGACACACCGCTACTGCACACGTACCCTCGTAAAGAAAACGGGAGTCAACACCGAAGATGCCGAAGACCTGTACATGGATGCCCTGCTTATTTTCCGGGAAAACCTCCTTTCTGAAAAACTACAGCAGCTCTCCAACCTTCAGACCTACCTCTTCGGCATTTGCTATAACCTGTGGCGTGACCTCAACCGCGCACGCGAAAAATGGGCCAAAGAATCGAATGAGGTGGAACGTCAGCTCCTGCTGATCCTGGGTCAGGAAGCCGCTCCCTTCGAACAAACCGAAGCCGAGCTGATGCGGGAGCAGATAAACCATGTAACATTGGCCCTGAATAAACTGGGCGAAACCTGCCGCAAACTCCTTACTTACGTGTATGTGGAGCAGCTTCCCCACCGCGAAATAGCCCAACTACTGGGCATGAGTGGTCCTGAAGTGGTAAAGGTAACCCGACATCGGTGCTACCAGCAGTGGATCCGGCATATTGAACAACTAGTCAAGCCTTCTCATGGACAACAATGACCTCAGGCTACTCACCGATTACCTGGCTGACGACCTGACACACGAGGAAAAAATGGCGATGGACGCCCGGATTACCCACGAACCCGACCTGTCTGAGGCGCTTCGGGCCGAAGAATTGCACCTGTACATGCTGCGCGCTGCCGCCCGTGCCGAAGCTAAATCGGCCCTGAAAGCCCAACTCGCCCAGGCACCTGTAATCAACATGTATCCACGGATCGTGGGATTTTCGCTGGCCGTAGCCGCCGCATTGGCGCTGGTATTCTGGATTGCGATGCCCGAACGCCCTTCTTCCAACGCTCTGGCGCAGTCGTACCTGGAGCCTTATGGTCTGAACCTCGACCGGGGCGCTGCCGTGGCTACCCTCCCAGCCTGGGATTCTGTGGCCAACTATTACCCCGAAGGAGCCTACAACCGTGCCGTGCCTTTTCTGGAATCGCTGATACAAACCAATCCCGAAGACGCACAGGCTCCGATCTACCTCGCTGCCTGTTACAGCCAATTGGGCCAATACGCCAAGGCCGTCCGACTGTTAGAGCCGCTTACTTCCTCTACGCAGTTCGGCGATGTAGCCGAGTGGAACCTCGCCCTCAACTATGTGCTTCTGGGCGAAACAGCTCAGGCAAAGCCACTGCTGGAACGTATTTCGGCAGGAAATCACTACCGGAAAGCGGAGGCGAAGGCGCTGCTGGAGGGGATGGAGTAATCGTCATTTGTTCCGAAAACAGACTTTGACCGGCATCCTTACGAGGTAGCTGGTTTATCTTCATAATAAAATTCTCCACACACCTTACTCCTCCCGCAGCAGCGGCATCGTTAAGCAATGTGGGCCGCCATTGTCGGTGCGGATTTCGTTGGAGGGCATGAGCGATACGTGGGCCTGGTCGCTGAAGCGGGTCATGTCGGCGAGGAGGTTTTGGGCAAATGCGTGGTTGCGGTGATAGGCCACGAGGCGATAGGGCTGGGTCGTAAACACGTTTCCGGCCATGTTGTGCTGCTCAAAGAGGGCCACTTTCAGGTGTTCGTACGGGGACACGTAGTTGTCGAGCGGGCCACCTACCCAGGTAACTTTATCTAGGTCGAGCAGGTCGTCGGCCACGAGCTGATCCAGAAAATAGCGCGCCGGTTGCGGCAGACGCTCGATGCGGCCCGATTTTTCGATGTGTTCGCGGTCGTACACCTCCACCTTGCCGGCGTACTCAAAATGGTCGCGGCTGGGGATACGGGTAAGGTCCGTTTCGTAAAAACCCATCGACTTGCGCAGCCAACCCACAAACCGCTGCAGCACCCGCTTGGCGCTTTCTTCTACACCGGGGTCGGGATGACCGAAAATATAGGGCATACATACCGCCGATTTGGGCCCCACCATGTTAAATACCGTGTCGAGGTGGATAAAACCGCGCAGGTCGGGCACGTTTACCATGTATATTCTCCGGATCTTCTTTTGGGCATCGGCGGCAAAGAGGTGCTTCACCATCAGCTCAAATCCGGCCTTGGTTGTTCGGTTCGCATACAGCGAATCACCTTGGCCCACGCCTACGGCAATCGTGTCTTCGCTCAGCACCAGGATATTACCGCCTTCCATGAGGTATCGGTCCTGCAGGCCTGAGCTGGCAAGTTCGCTTTCGAGCTTCCGGTTAAATTCGACCATGTCGAGGAAAATCGAATCGCGGTCGAAGAGGGGGTGGTGCCTGAAAATGGCACGAACCAGGGTAGGCTCTTCGCGGCGGCGGGGCGAAGCCATGGAGTTGATAATGACCCCGGCCGGGGTGGTAGCCGACGAGTCACGCACCCACATCAGCTCCCTTTTGGGTGGAATAATGATGTTGGGCAAGCGACCATTGTTGAGGGTAAGCACGCGCGGGTAGCCTTCGATCAGGTCGCGGACGATGTCGGCGGCGGGGTATTTTTCGAGGCGGATGCCCCTTGCCTGGAGATGGTCGATATAGGTATCGGCCAGGGTGTGCAGCGTATCGGACAGGATGCGGTAGCGGTGCTGGTAATCTTCATTTTCAAAAATATCCTTCAGCAAATCGGCCACTTCCAGCACATTTTCGGCCCCTATTTCACTCACCAAAAAATCCTTGAGTCCCTTGTGGTTGCGGCGCAGCTCGGCAAATACCCGGGGATATTCTCCCATCATGGGGTGGTCGCCTTCCCAGGGGATTACCTGGTTGTGCTCTTCGCCGGGGGTATGCACCAGCACCAATTTCAGTTTTTTGTACTCCGAGGTTATTGAGGGCTTCATATGGGGATTTTTCAGATAAATCAGTTTTCTTCCGGCGAAAATACCTCCGCCATCATGCAGCGCACACTGCCGCCGCCATAAACTTCTATCACGTCGAGGGGAATAACGAGGGGTTCGGCCCATTGGCTGATCGTAGCTACCTGCAGGGGTGTAAGCGATTCGGCGGCCCGCTGCGACATCACCATCCAGCGTTTGCCCTGAGTTCCTTCCACTTCGAGCATATTGCCAGCAAACTGCAGCACCTGCTCCTGGGTAATGGCTACTACTTCGTGGCCGGTGGCTTCGAGGCGGGCGTTTACCTTTTCTCTTTCTTCAAAATCAGGAATAGACTCCAGGCAAATGACCGCGAGGCGCTCCCCCACGGCCATCATCACGTTGGCGTGGTAAATGGGCGTATTGGCCTGGTCCACCGAATCGAACATCATACCTTCGTAGCCCATTTTCACGCAAAAATCTTCGAAAGCCCGGGGCGTGGTTCGTGGCGAACGGCAGGCGTAGGCGATGCGGTGCATGCGGTCGAGGCACATGCTGCCGGTCGATTCCAGAAATTCTTCCTCCGCTTCCCATCCCGAAAGGTCGATCAACTCATGGTATGGCCAGTCAGCCACCACCTGCTGCACAAAACCGGGATTGCGTTCGCGCCTGCGCATAGGCGCCAGCATGGGGTAAAGCACCACACGGCCATCGCCATGAAACGAAACCCAGTTATTGGGGAAAAGCGCATCGGGCTTAAGCGGCGAAACACTGTCTTCGGCCACCGTAACGGTAACCCCCGCATCACGGAGCTTTGCTACAAAAAGGTCAAATTCTTTTTGGGCGAGGAGGGCTACTTCTGAGGCTTCTTCGGGGGGCAATTCTTGCTGAAAGGCATTGCTCTCAGCCGTTTGGGGGTTAGCGCCAAAACGAGCGGGGCGCACCATCAGCAGGTGACGGGCCACTTGCTTCTCGGAATTCGGGGGGGTAGGTGGAAGCATAAAAAAAAGGGCTATCTCAATTAAAAATGCCCTTGCTGCAGCAATATCCTACTTATGCACGACACTTCAGCGACCCGCCGAAGGAAATAATGCTTCCAGGCGCGACAATCCAGGATAGCCGGGGCTGGCTTTCCGCAAACGGTTCAAGTAGGTCCTGGCCAGCACGGTATTGCCTTTGGTAAATTGGAGTCCGGCCATGTTTTCGAGCGCCACGGGGTAGTCGGGATCGTAGCCGAGGGCCTTGATGAGGGCGGCTTCCGCTTCGGGCAGGCGGCCCAGGTTCAGCAGCACAAATCCTTGGTTGGCCAAAAATCGCGTATCAAAAGGCTTGGCTTGCAGCAGCGCGTCAAAGCGGCCCAGGGCATCGTTCAGGGTAGTTCGGTTGCCGGGATTTGCTTTTAACAAACAAACCACCGCTTTGAAGCCGGCCTCCAGCGCCTGCGGATTTGCCTGATAAAGGCGGTCATACGCTTCAAATGCTGCCTGCCATTGCCCATTTGCTTCCAAAACTTCGCCTTGCTGAAACTGAATCAACAGTTCGCCAGGCTGTTCTGCGAGGGCTTTTTGCTGCAAATCGACGGCTTCGGCTACCTTTCCCTGCAGCAGCGCAATGCGGGCGCGGGTGGCAAACGCTTCGCGGGGGGCCAAAGCTGCGGCCTTTGCGAGCCATTCGGGGTTGTGTTCCTGTGTTTCAAAAAAAGACAACCAGGCCCTGGCTTCCACCCCTGCCGGAGGGTCGGTTCGCACGCCACTCACCAGCCGCACAAATTGCGCATTTGCCGCCACCGTTGCCGGGTCCAAGGGCTTCACTACGCGTATTTTATGATCGTGAAACCACACGTGCGGAATGTCGCGGGTGCCGCCTGCGGGCATGTGGCATCCAGCACAATCGTTGTTTTGGGCGGTGCGGAGCATTTCGGTTTCGGTGCAAAGGGGTTCCTTTCCGGTGCGGTGACAACTGGCGCAGGCCTCGTTGAACACATCGGGGCCCAGCTCCTTCACCGACTGGTGGGGATTGTGGCAGGTGGTGCAGGTGAGCTTGCCCGCCGAACCCAGAAAGCAGGCCGACTGCTGCAACCGCTCGGCGTGGGAGGCAATGCCAAAGGCGTCGGGGTCGGCTACATTATCCAGAAAAACATCGAACACAGCCGCCAGGTCCATGCCGGGGCGAAAATCGCGCACCGTGCGGCCGGGTTGGGGCACAGTCACGCCCTGGAGGTGGCATTGCTGGCAAATATCGAATTGGCGGCGCACCTCGAGCTTGGCAGGGTTTACGATGGAGTAATCGATCCTTTCGCCCACATCGATCAATTGACCTGCTTTTATTCGCTTCACATGCTCAGAACCAGGCCCGTGGCAGCGCTCGCAATCGATGCCGAGCTCCACGCGGGTGTAGCGGTTTTGGGTGCCTTTTTCCATCTGAAAATCGCCCGTATGACAAGCCAGACAGTCTTCGCCAATGGCCCTGTCGAAGCGGCTGTTGTTTTCGCGGTAGCCGGGGCTGAGGTCCCAGATGCCCCGGTGAACGTACCAGGTGAGGGGCATTTCGTAGAGAAAACCCTCCCTTTGCAGCAGGTAGGAGCGGGTTTGGTGGCCGCTGCCGACGATGAAATCTACCTTTTCGGTGCGCTGATACACGGTGTCGTTGCCTTGCAGGCGATACTCCAGCATATACAGGCTTTCGCCCTTGCGGAGGGCCAGGTAGTAAAAATCCTTTTGTGGATCGTACACCCCCTGGTCTGGACCAAATTTTTCGATGACCGGTGCCCCTTCGGGCTTATACAGGGAGCGGCCCATGCCCGTTTGGTGGTACGAATGGGCAATGCTGCTGTGGCACGACTGGCAGGAAGCATCGCCCACATAGGTGGTGGCGGGGTCGAGGCTGGCGAAGGTGGTGAGCGGCCGCTGGCACTGGATAACGCCCAGGCTGATGCCCGAAAGCAACAGCGTGACGACCCAGTAGAGGGCAGTATTTTTATAGAAAAAGGCCCGCATAGCAGCTCAAAGCTACTTCCGGACCTGCGCCTTTGCAACCGAAAGTGCCAGTTTTCGAAAAAGGCTTAACGCCCGGTGCGTATATTTGACTTACCATGGATTTTGCCAGCGAAATACTCCGCATCCGCCATTTGTCCGACGAGCAACTGATCGACCTCCTGCTCCACCGGGAGGACTACCGTCGCGAAGTGGTAGAGGTCTCCGAAGCAGAATTTAACCGCCGAAAGCTGCCTTTTGACCGCCTCGTAGAAGCCCAGGAAGAGGCCGATATCCGCCAGGCCGAACGACTGGCCTACAAAGAGGAGCTTTCGCCTCTGGAAGCGCGATACGAGCAGCTCATTTCCTGGCTAAAAGAAAAACTGAAGTTAGAGGACTGAATGGATTGCGGAGCAATACCTAAAACGATCGTCCGTTTTTGATTTCAAAATACCCCCTTATTTCTCTCCAGATATGCGAAATACCCTACTCTCTATTGTCCTGCTGTGGTTTTATCTACCCGTTTGGGGGAATCATTACTACGTAAGCCAGCTTACCGGAAATGATCAGAGCGCCGGTACTTCAAAAAATACAGCTTTCAAAACGATACAGCGGGCAGCAGATATCGTCATGCCGGGCGATGTGGTACATGTGCTTAACGGCGTTTACACCAATGCCTGTGCCCAATGCGATGTGGTCAATATCACCCGATCGGGAACACCCGCAGCGTGGATCACTTTTATCAATGAGGTAGGCCAAACCCCTGTTATTCAATTCAATGGCTGGAACGGCTTTAAACTGGGAGACGGAGCGGCATATATCGTTATTTCAGGTTTTGAGATTATCGGAAACAATGCCAATGTAGCCCTGAACGATGCCCTCAATCAGCCCGGAAGCTGTGCCAATCCCGGCGGGTCCTCAAACCCCCTCTACAATGGAAGCGGCATCTCTTCCGACGGGCGCAATGCCACGAACAAACCCCATCACCTCCTCTTTGAATACAACACCATTCACGACTGCGGAGGAGCGGGTATTTCCGCCATCCAATCGGACTATATCACGGTGAATAGCAACCTTGTTTACAATAACAGCTGGTACACCATTTATGGCACAAGTGGAATTTCCTTCTGGCAACTCTGGAACTCGGATGGAACCAACACCACCCATAATTTTGTGCAGGGAAACCGATGCTTTGGCAACCGGCTGTATGTGCCCTGGATAGGCTTGTGCCAGATAACCGATGGCAATGGCATCATTATCGACGATAGCCGCAATACCCAAAACGGCTCTACCCTCGGTGCCTATACTGCGGGTACTGAGATAGCCAACAACCTGGTGTGGAACAATGGTGGTTCGGGCATTCATACCTATGAAAGTGAACACGTGGCTATTTTTAACAATACGGCCTACCACAACTCCCAAAGCAGCGAAATCGACAATGGCGAAATATTCGCCAACAGCAGCAACGATGTCCTGATCTACAACAATATTCTCTGGGCGGCAGATTTGAATAAGATCAATTCGAACTACAACAACACCAACCTCTCCTACGACTATAACCTCCACTGGGGCGGTACCTCTGCCAGCCTCACCGGGCCGCACACGATTTTCGCTGACCCGCTAATGATTAATCCCGGATTAAGCCTGACCGCTGATTTTGAGTTAAAGCCGCTAAGCCCTGCAGTTGATGCCGGGGACAACAGCTATGATTTGGGGTTTGACATACGACAATATCCCCGCCCTTATGGTCCGACGGTGGACATGGGCGCGTATGAGTACATCAACTTTATGCCTATAGAAAAGCTGCAACCTGCTTCGATGCCCGTGTGGGTGTACCCCCATCCCATATCCAGCCAATTCGAAATAGGGGCTGTCTATCCTTGGGACCACGCCGTACTGCAAAATGTGCTGGGGCAAAAAGTGGCTGTTTTTACCCCCGGAGAAGGGCTATCGCTCGCAGAGTTGTCTCCCGGCATATATGCGCTCTCAGTGTTCAGGGACAAGCAGACCCCACCGATAGTCGTTCGGGTGCGAAAAGAGTAGCTTCCTTTTTCCCTGACTTGGAGCAAGTCCCTTTGATATAGACCCTCGGCCGTGCGTATCTTTCGAAGCCCAATCGCCCTGTTTCATGCACGTACTGCTACAAGCCCTGCTGGGCGCCCTCGTTGCCTCCACCTGGAAAAACAGGCTTTCTGCCCGCTGGCTTTGGCTGGCCGGTGCCGGAATCGGCATGGTGCCTGACCTCGACGCACTTACTTTTCTGGTTCGTCCCGCCCTGCAAGCCGATGGCCTGCGCAGCACCATGACCCACTCTTTCGCTTTTGCGCTGGTGCTGGGCCTGCTGACCGGCTGGGTGGTGAGTCGCTGGAAACCTGCCGAATTTGGCAACTGGACCCGGATGGCGGCCAGCGTCGTGATCGGGCACCTGATTCTGGATACCTGCTCCATTCAGGGGGCTGCATGGTTGTCTCCGTTTTATGAAAAACGCTTCTCCTGGGCCATTTTGCCCCATTTTGAGCCTGTGCTGGCCCTGATCCTTGCCCTGGGGCTGGGGGTGCTGCTGATGCTTCGGCACAACTGGCATAAGCTGGCCGCGCAGCTGGTGATGGTGGCCGCAACGGGTTGGGTACTGTTAGCGGTGGCCAATAAATCGGCGGTTCACGCCCGCATGGAAAATGCTTTTCATCGTCAGGGCGTGAGTGTGTTTAACCACGAAACCTATCCTACCCCCGGCAATACGCTGCTGTTTACCGAAATCGGGCGATCGTACACCACCCTGTATGTGGGCGAAGCCACGGCCTGGAATCCGGATCTGCCCATTTCTTTTGCCGAATACCCCCTCATGCAAGACAGCCTGCCCGCTGCCGATGTAGCCCTGATTGCGCTCGTAACTCCTGTTTGGGCGGCCTTTCAGCAAAAGGATACCCTGCAAATAGCCGACCTCCGCTACGGGGTGGCCGATACCCTGAAGCCTTCCCGCCATTTTTATAAAGCCTACAGCCGTACCTCCCAAGATCCCGCCTGGATATCGACAGGCATGCCTGCTCCGTGGTGGCCCGTGCCCGGCTCGGCGTATGCGCGCAGGGTGTTTGGGGAGAAATAGGCAGCCCAGCTTATAACTGATGAGCACCGTATAGTAAGAGTCAAGCCTCTTACAATTTCACTACCCGCACCGGGGTGACCTCCTATAGCCTGATGCATCACAAAGCAGAAACAACGACAAGGTTGTATCTTTGGCACGAGTATAGCCCAATCGATCCGTTAAGTACCGATCACCCGACTTTCGACCTACATTCTCCTCCGTATGGACTTTTCTTCGATCCAAGCCCGATTTTTCCAGTTCATTGATTGGTGCAAAAACACCCAGCATGGCCGCCTTTTCTGCGTGGCGATGGCTGTTCCGGTGGGTTGGATATTCGTTGGCTGGCTGTTTTACCTCAGTGTATGGTCGGGGATTTATGGAAAATTACCCTCTAAAAAGGACCTGGCTTCCATTCGCAACTATACCGCTTCGGAAGTATTCAGTGCTGACAGCGTGCTACTGGGCCGCTTTTACCTCGAAGACCGCTCAGAAGTGGACTACGAGGACCTCCCCCAGCACCTGATTCAGGGACTGATTGCCACAGAAGATGCCCGGTTTTTCGATCACGGCGGGGTGGATGGCATGGGCATGGTGCGGGTATTTGTGAAGAGTATCCTTTTCCGTGACAAATCCTCGGGAGGAGGCAGCACCCTGAGCCAGCAGCTGTCCAAAAACCTCTTCAAGCGCCCCCGGCTCGGTCCACTCAGCCTGCCTGTAGCCAAATTTCGCGAAGCCATTATCGCGGGTCGGTTAGAAAAGGTGTACGACAAAAACGAAATCCTCGCCCTCTACCTCAACACAGTGCCCTACGGTGAAAACGTGTTCGGCATCGGGGCAGCCAGTCAGCGATATTTCAGCAAAGAACCCAAGGACTTGCTCCTAGAAGAAAGCGCCATGCTGGTGGGCATGCTCAAGGCCACCACGGCCTACAATCCGCGCAAGAACCCCAGCGACGCCAAGGTGCGCCGCAATGTGGTGCTGCGCCAGATGCAGAAATACGGCGCCATCGACAAAGCCGAAACCGATAGCCTCATCCACCTGCCGCTGACAATCAGGTACCGCTTTATGTCGCCCAGCGATGGGCCCGCGCCCTATTTCCGGCAGGCCGTGCGCTCGCAGCTCAAAGACTGGTTTGAGAGCCACCCCCGCTCCGACGGCAGCCGCTACAACCTCTACACCGACGGCCTTAAGATCTACACCACCGTGGACAGCCGCTTGCAGGAAAGCGCCGAAGCCGCCGTGGCCAAACACATGAAATACCTCCAGAAGCAGTTTGAAGAGCACTGGAAAAAAGGCAATCCCTGGGACAAACAGCCCAATACCTTCCTGGAAGCCGTGCGCCGAAGCGAGCGTTACCATGGCTTTCGCGAGGGCGGTATGAACGACAAACAGGCCCTGGAGGCGATGAAAAAGCCCGTGGAAATGAAAATCTGGACCTGGGACGACGAGCAGGAAGTGACCCTGTCGCCCTACGATTCGGTGGCGCACTACTACCGATTTTTACAGACAGGTTTGCTGGCCATTCATCCGCAAACGGGCGAGGTAAAGGCTTGGGTCGGCGGTATCAATCACCACCACTTTAAGTACGACCACGTGCTCTCGCAGCGGCAGGTAGGGTCCACCTTCAAGCCCATTGTATATGCCGCAGCCCTCGAATACGGAGCTAATCCCTGCGAGTATATCCCCAACGAAAAAGTGCCTTACCAAGGCTACGGTGGCTGGTCGCCCTCCAATGCAGATGGAAAATACGGCGGTTTTTACTCCATGACCGGAGGCCTTACCTACTCCGTAAACACCATTTCAGCAGCCGTGATGCAAAAAGTAGGCATTGGCAATGCCATCAAATTTGCCCGAAAACTCGGCATCGAATCGGACCTCCCCAGCGACCCTACCCTCGTACTTGGCACCGCTGACATCACCCTTCTCGAAATGACCGCTGCCTATGCAGCCATTGCCAACGGCGGCAAATACATTGAGCCCCACTTCGTGACAAAGGTCCTCGACCGCGAAGGACGGCTGGTAGTCGATCACCCGGTAGCGCCAGCTAGCACGCAGGCCATGTCGTACCGCACTGCGGGGCTGATTACCTACATGATGCGCTCGGTCATAAACCGGGGAACGGGCGCGTCGCTGCGCGGAACCTTCGGTTTCAATGCCGATATCGCCGGCAAAACCGGCACTACCCAGGACCAGGCCGACGGCTGGTTTATGGGCATTACCCCTGGCCTTGCTTGTGGCGTATGGGTCGGTGGCCCTGATCGCACGGTGCGTTTTCGTAGCATGTCGCTGGGGCAAGGTGCCCGCACGGCGCTACCCATCTGGGGCAATTTCATGACGCGCTTTTACCAAAACGACATGCGCTTTCTCCGTACCCCCAACCTGGCCTATCCACCTTCCGATGATTCGCTATCCTACGAATGCCCGCTCTATATCGAACAGGTGGATTCTATGGAACTGGAACCGATCCTCGATGGCATCCTTCAGATTTTTAAGCGAAAAACTGAGGTGGACTCGGTCCGAAATCCGAACACCGATCGCACGCCCGACAACCAGAGCCAAGGCAATACCACCTTTCCCGGAGGAGAAATTATCCGGACCCCTAAAAAGAAGGGCATTTTCAGAAAAAAGAATTGATCGGGCGTACGCTGCGAAGCCTCAGCTTTCTTTGCGTGAAATGACACCCACCACAAAGTGCCTTCCTTATATTCAACAGAAACCAAACCATGATTCTGGAAGTAGCCATTTTGCACCTCAAACCCGGTTTATCTGCTGAGTTTGAAAAAGATTTCGTAGAGGCGGGGCAATACATCAGCGCCACGCCGGGCTATGTCAGCCACAGCCTGAGCAAGTGCTTCGAAGCGGCGGACAAGTACCTCTTGCTCGTGAACTGGGAAAAAATAACGGACCATACCGTGGGCTTCCGCACTTCGGCGCAATACCAGTCGTGGAAGAACCTGCTTCATCCCTATTACGACCCCTTTCCTGTAGTGGAGCACTACACAGCCGTGATTGAAAATAGGCTATGAGGGCATGGCTTTCTGCTGAAAACGGGCGTATGGTGTGAAAATTCCCCCATTAATCCGGACCTTGTTTTACCGAAAAAAATCCCCTTCCTCCCTGAAAAAAACCCCATGGCCAGGTATATTTCCATATTGAGAGGCATCAACGTAGGCACCAAAAGGAAGGTGCTGATGGACGACCTTCGGAAAGTGTATGCCTCACTCGGCTGCGAAAACATCGTGACCTATATCCAAAGCGGCAATGTGGCTTTTGATTCAGCGGAAACAGCGCTCTTTCTGGAGCAGCAACTCGCCCCGGCCATCAGCGAAACCTTTGGTTTTGAGGTGCCAGTGATCGTGCGCGTTGCGGCGGAAATGCACACAACCTGCACGGACAATCCTTTTTTGCAACGACCCGGCACCGACGAAGAGCGGCTGCACGTCACTTTCCTGCAATCACTCCCCAAGCCGCAAGCCCTCCAAAAACTACTCAGTCAAAGCTTTGTACCGGACCAGTTTGAAGTCGTTGGCAGAGATTTATTCCTCTTTTGTGCAGGCAAATACAGCGACACAAAGCTCACCAATCAGCTGATCGAAAAGACCCTGAAGGTAACAGCCACCACCCGCAACTGGAGAACGACCCGGAAGCTGCTGGAGATGGTGCAGGCGGAATAAATAGCACGGGCGCCCCCTTTCCACGCCTGGCCGGAAGCGGGTATTAACTCTTTTGAAGAAATGTAGGTACGGTGTTCTTCTCTATTTTGGAGGGCTGACTTTTGGCCCCATTGAAAAGCAAAGGGGGGCCGTTTTACTCAAACGACACCCCGATAGGCAATTCTGTCTGCGGACAGTTTTGTTTTACACTGGAAAAGAATGCCTGCCTATTTTTTGAGTAGCGCTTCCAGTGCGTCCAGCCGTGCTTCGAGTGATTCGATCTTTTTTTCCTGCGCTTCGATGATCTCTTGCTGCTCCTGCATGCCCGACACCATGATGGGGATCAGCCCGATGTAATTCACAGCAGTGAATTCAAATCCCTGTCCTTCGGGTGTATCTGAAAGCGCCTCATCATAGGCCTGAAAAGCGCGCTGGGTCAGGGTGGGCAAAAGCTGTTGGAGGTCCTGGGCCAGGAATCCGTATTGCTCCCCTTCCGGCAGATTCATGAAATCAAATTGCTCGCGGTCGTATGTATAACGCTTGGCTTGCAGTTGCATGATGGTGTTGAGGCCACCTTGCAGCGGAGCAATATCCGATTTCAGCCTTGCATCGGAGGGTTGGTAAGCGCCAGTCGTATACACGTTGCCACTAAAATAGCCCGCATAACCGTTTGAGGTCGGGGCATAGGCATAGACGCCGTAATTGTTGCTGGAAGCACCTGAAGCATAGGCATACAAACCGTAGGTGAGGTAGGCGTCTGCGTCTGTAGTGATCGCATACACGTTGTACAAGCGGGGAAAACCGGTATTGGCTGCCTGAGAAAGTCCTATCCGCAAGCCGTAGTTGTAGGTGGTGTTGGTGGTTGTTGGCATGTCATTATAGGCATTGATGATCCGGCTGTTTCCATTTCCGTTGATCTCCATCGTGTAGTCAGGGGAAGAGTTGTTAACTCCAATTCTGCCTTGCGCATTGACCGAAAAAATATCTCCTACACTGCTGTGATAAAAGTTTAACTGCGCATTGGAGAGGTCGGTATCGGTGCGGGCTGCGATATCCCAATAATTCGAATGGATGTTGTTATTGAAGGTAATGCGGGAAAAGTCCAGCTGGGTCTCCGTGAGCTTAAGTTGCCCGAATCCTGATGCGCTGTTCGTACTGACATGCAGTTTGGCCTCCGGACTTTCCGTACCTACGCCTACCCGCTGCTGACCTGCAAGTTGGACATGCATCACGGGAATATTATCCCCGATCCAGGTGAAGGCATCAGTGGTATCGTTGTATCTAAGGCCCCAGGTAGGGAAAGAGGGTGAATGCGCCAGGAACATACGGGTGCTGTTGTTGGTGCCGCTCTGGAACATTTGCATCATGGGAGCATTGGTGCCGCTGGAATTGGCAAACCGTACACTGCCCTCGTCGTCAGAAAAGACGATGTCTCCATCAGCGCCATTGATTTGCAGCTTGTCGCCGTTACCCACCGTCAGGGTAGCGAGCGGACTGTTGTCGCCGATACCCACATTGCCGGCATTGTAATACAGATTGTTGCTTGCGCTGCTCCAGGGCGAAGCAAAGGGGGCCAGGTTTACAGATCCACCGCCCAGCGAAAGACTGAGCGAGTTTCCACTAAGCGAAAGTGACTGGATCTCATTGGTTGTGCTGGCATCCGCGTCATTTACATTGTCAGTGGAGCTAATGGTAAAATTAGGGTAGGTGCCACTCACTGAGGTAGCGCCTGTTCCGCTGATACTCACCGTTTGATCAGGTGCGCTGTTGCTGATGGTCGTGCCGCTGATAGAAATGCCCGTGCCTGGCGTATAGCTCGAAACCGGTAAGCTCACCGAATTGCCGCCGGAAATACTCAGGTTGCTGCCAGAAACGGACAGCGTCTGCAACTCGTTTGTAGGGCTGGCATCCCCGTCATTGACATTGTCGGTGGAGCTAATGGTGAAGTTGGGGTATGTGCCGGAAATCGATGTTGCTCCGCTGCCAGAGAGACTCACGGTTCGATCAGGCGCGCTGTTAGTGATGGTCGTGCCGCTGATGGAAATGCCCGTACCCGCGCTGTAGCTGGTTGATGCATTGTCGTCGTTGGCGGGTGCCTAGGCGGTACCATTCCATTTGAGGACCTGACCTGCTGCCGGGCTGGGAGCCGTAACGTCTGTAAGGTCATTGACCGCCATATTCGCTTTTTCGGCATACAGGCTGAATGGAACGCTTGCCAGTTGGTTCGTACCCATGTTCAAAAATCCCGTGCCAGAATCAAATTCGACCTTCAGGTTGTAATTACCCGTTGTCCAGTCGATGCCGTTAAAGGTGCCAATTCCGGCAATTCCCTCACCGATGAATACCGAAAACAGGCCGTAAGCATTGGTGCTGAGGGAATGTGTTTCCTGGTACACAGCTGTAGCTCCTTGAGAAATGGTAAACCGTACGTCGATGGTTTGATTGGCGAGCAGGTTATTGCCATCTCTGGCAACCGCCTGGTAAGAGATGCGCTGGGGCGTTTGGGCAAGCAACGTTTGCTGCGCTAGCAGGAGCAGGGCTGAGAAAAAGAGGAGTTGGAGTTTGGAGAGGTTCATAATCGCTTGTGGTTAATCGATACACGGAACATATAGACTATATGTTAATAGTCGATCCCGGCAAGGTAAATGCATTAATTAGCGCTTATCCGGAATTTGAGGAGCTGATAATCAATAAGTTAGGTTAGTTGATTTATTTTTTCAAACGCCTGAACGCTAAATGAGCATTTTTTCAAACACTAAAAGGCATATTGTGCTGGTAATCAAGCGATTAAAGTATATCAGCCTTTGATATTTAAATGTTGTCCTATTTTTTGACGTTCGTAATCTTCATACCACCTTCACCCTCGCCTCCTAACGGCGAGGGCCAGTTAACAAACACGGGCCGGTTTTTCAGGAGAATTTAATCATCCGCGATTATCTACAGGCCACGTGAATAACCGCCCTTTATTTCCAATCGCCCATAGTCACAAAACAACGTGCGGGTAAGTCAAAGCTAACAGTGCCGTTTTCTACAGTCAGGGCGGGCAGCGACTCCATCCCTCGGGTGACATCCGTGATCCATACCTGGAGGGTTTTCAGGCTTTCGGGGAGGCCCGTGATCGTTACCGGGCGGGAGGCACCCTGGTTCACGAGGTGGAGGGCAAAGTCGTTTTTCTTTTTGGAGGGGGAATAAAGTGCAGCCACGCTGAGGGCTGGGGCTTGGGTTTCGGCAAAAATCCAAGGTAGGTTAGCGGGCGTTTGACCGAGTTGTTTCAGGTTCCAGAAGCGCTGGGTAGGGCTGAGCGGCAGGGTATTATTACCAAAAAGCCCCCCGCCAATAACGGGCGAGTAATCGGTGGTAAGTTGCCACTGAAGGATAGAGACAGGCTGACAAATGGCCAGCAACCGCACGTACAGGTTAATCTCTTCGAGGGCATACACCGGGTCCAGAAAGGCATCCGGATAGCCCCAGGCTGCAGCGTCAATGCTTCCTTCGCCCACCATGAGGGGAACGCCGAGCTGGTCGGCTGCATCGCGCCATTTTTGCAGGGTAGCCGTTTCCCAGCCTCTCCACGAGTGAAAAGACACCGCCCCGATGTAGGGATAGCAGGTGGAGTCGGAGAGGGCATTTTGGATAAATGGCCAGCCGTTGGCATCGCCCGTATCGCCGAGCAGGAGCTTGGTATTCAATCCTTTCGAAGCAAAATAGGCCCCCAGCTCGCGGATAAGCAGGGTATGCTCTTCGGCGGTTTGGCGCACGTCGATGCCCAGGTCCGATTCGTTGAAGGAAAAATAGGCGGCTTCTACCCCGTATTTTTCTTTAAGAAAAAGCAGGTAACTGGTGATCGAAGCATAGATCTCTTCTTTCCTTTCCTGGCGCAGCGGGTTGCCAAACGAGCCATCGGGCTGCTGTCCATACACCTTCGGCCCCACAAAGGCCCATTCGGGTGCCCACCACGCCGACACCACCACGGGCATGCCCAGTTTGTCGAGGCGGCGGGCCATTTCCATGGCGGCAGATACCCTCCGGTGAAGCGTCCCTTTTCTGGCAGCAACCAGGGGGTCCAGCGAATCTACGCGGTGCCACAGCATCCAGGGCATTTCCACCCGGCCAAAGCGCACGTCGAGGTTTTGCAGGCAATAATCGATCACCATGGGGTCCTGCCGTGGGTTCTGGATGCGAAAATTACCTCCCAAGCCCTGAAAAGGTGCACCCAGGCTGGCAGGATTTACGACCACCGTGGCGGGGCTGTGATCGGCCTGGCCCGTGCAGTGGAGGGTGAGGGAAAGGCTGGCCGAGTCGCCCTTTTGGAGCTTGCCCGACAGCATGCGCAGGTAAAGCTGCACCGGCAGGGTATCGTTGTCGGCGGTTTTTCGCAGCAAAAACTCGATGGGCTGAGCCGTTTCCATCGAAAATGTCTGCCCGTCACCACTCAGGGTAATGCCCCGAGCCCGCATGCGCAGGTACACATTTTTTCCGTCGGGGCGGATGGTGCCGAGGTTCGAAGGGCCGGGTTCCATGAGGGTAACGCCTGCTTTGCCAAAGGTAGCAGCGGGCAATTCGAGGCGAAAAAAAGTGCCCAGCACGGTCGTGTCGGCATGGGCAGAAAGGTGCACCCGAAGCTGCGCGGGGCTGTTTTCGCTGAGGGTAAGGGTCTCGGTTACGAAAAGGCTATCGAGACGGGTGCGCACGGTTTGCACATTGCCCTGGTGGGTATAGCGGGGGCGCTGGCGCTCTTTACCGGTACCGTTGAGGTCGTCCCAGCTTTGGTAAGCCACCTGGATGCTGGTTTCAAAAGGCAGGAGCTGCCCTTCTACGCGCTGGCCGATAATATTGCCCCAGGGCATCAATTCCACCTGCGCGGAGAGGTAGCACGGAAGCGTACAGGAGAGTAGAAGCAGGCAGCGAAGCAGAATTTTGGGCAAAAAGGGCATGGGTGGGGATTTGAGGAAAATTGAATTTCCGAATTTCGGCTATTCTCCCGCAATCCTTAGGGGTGATTTCTTGCAAAATAGGGTACAAAACAGGCAAGCGTTGCCGTGGAGGTTTCTTTCTTTCGATGGCCCTTATTTTCCCTGAAAACCTAAAATAAGCACGTATCAGGCAGCTATTTTTGTCCGAATCATAAGAAAAAGGACTACACTGAGGATGAGTGCGATTTGTGAAAGGAAATAAATAGCGATCACTTTCAGGCTGGTTAGCCACCAGGGCCCGCCCATGAGCCCGATGGTAGCCCAGCTGTAGTACGCCAGCCAGCAAACCAGGTATATCAGGCTGGCCGTATTGTATTGCGCAGGGGCCAATACCAGCCAGGGCGTGAGAATCAGGGCGAAGAAAAAGGTCTTGGCTCCGGCCATAAATGCGTTGTACACGAGGTGCTCGGCGTAGTTATAGCTTGATTTTCTGAAAAATGCCCACGACAGCAGGGCAGCTACCGGCACCTCCAGCAGAACCAGCAGGTTGTTGTAGCGGGAAGCGATCTGGCTAACCGGGTTATCGCCTCCGGGCATCAGGTCAAACAAATGGAAGTATTCTGATACAAACAGCGAAATACCCGCCGTGTAAAAGAGGAATTTGATCGGGGAAAATACCTTCTTCCGTTTACCAGCCAGAAAACTCCGGATCATCTCGCCGGGGTTGAGCACGAGGCCTTTCAGCAGATGGATAAACGACGCATCGAGGTGAATGAGCTTCTTGAAAGTCATGTCCCAGATTTCGTTTACCTGAAACCGCTTTAGCCGGGTCGATTGCCCGCAGGAAGGGCAGAACTTGTGCTTGTCCTTGAGTTTTTTGCTGCAATTGAGGCAATACAGCTCATCAGGGGCCATGGCTAATGCTTCGCTCATCGGGTTAAGATATGGGGTTTTTCTTTTTTTACTTGGTTAAAAACATCACTTTCCGGGTTGCCCCATTTCTCACCCCTCAGGAAACACAAAATACTTCCGCTCCGCTTCGGTCAGCGAATACTGCTTCTGAATAATTTCCCCGAGCGTCGTGGGCAGGTCTGTGGAAAGTATATCGCAACCTGCCTCAAAAAGCCCGCCATATACTTCCGTTGTCCCTTTGATCACGGCTTTATTGTCGAGGTTGCCCATGGTACCCAATATGGCGGTAATGCCATGTTGGTGCAGGGTTTGGTAGGTAGCGCTGTCGGCAAGCGACACCCCAGTAAAAGCCACGAGCACGCTGTCCGGAAGGCCATGTTCATTTGCCCGGATCAGGTCCTCAGGCTTAGACATGGTGAGCGAAATCATCAGGCTGGGGTCAAAGGCATGCACGGTCAGGGCATCTTCGAGCCGGTACACAATGATGACCACATAGGCCTCGGCATGGGCTTCCCGTACGGCTTCCAGCACCCGGATAATCGGCGTTGACCGCTTGATGTCGAGCATGAGGTTCGTTTTGCCCCTGGCCCAGCTCAGTACCGAGTCGAGGGTAGGCACGGGAAAAGCGGTTACCAGGCCCAATTTATCTTTCAAATGCACTTCCTGTATTTCGGCGTAGGTCTTGTTTTTTACCGGCCCCGTGGCGTCTGTGGTGCGGTCGAGGTTGTCGTCGTGCATCATCACCAGCACCCCGTCGCTCGTCATGGCTATGTCACATTCTATCACCGCATGGGTTTGGTGCAGGAGGTAGTCAAATGTTTCGATGCAGTTTTCGGGGTAGCCGGGAAAAGTGCCTCCCCGGTGCGCACTCACGAGGGGCATACGATCCGGCGCCCAGGTGTAAAAATCGTGGAGGTCGGCATTGGTGGGGGTGAGAATGCGGTAATAGGGATTCTGAGCCGCTGCGGATATTATCCACAGGCTGAGCACCAGCCAGATCGGCATTTTCCGGAAAAAAGACAGGATGTTCATCGGGGGAGGGCGTTGAAGGCAGGTTATCGGCGCGCAGCGAAAAAGCTTTTCATCAGGGCGCCGCACTCATTGGTGAGGATGCCCGGCGTGACGCGGGTGCGCGGGTGCAGGATCGGCGGCTCGTAGCGCGAAAAGCCAAACTTCGGCTCCCGTGCGCCAAATACCACGCGGTCGAACTGCGCCCAGCGAAGGGCAGCCGCACACATGGCGCATGGCTCAATGGTCACAAACAGGGTGCATTCCTGCAACAGCTTGTTGCCGAGGTGTTCGCACGCAGCGGAGATGGCCAGCATTTCGGCGTGGGCCGTAGGGTCCTTGAGCCGCTCTACCTGGTTGTAGCCCTTGCCGATGATGCGGTAATTGCTCACGACCAGGGCACCGATGGGCACTTCTTCTTCCTCATAGGCCTGCTCTGCCAGCTGGTATGCCTGCCGCATGAAGTGCTCGTCTGTAAAAATGGAAAGCATCATTTGGGAAAGCTGTTGTTGGAAGGAGACTGATCGGGCACCCAGGTGTCGCCGAGGGTTATTGATACCACTTTAGCCTCAAAAACGCCTGAATAGCTGTAGCGCGAACCGTTTTCTTTCCACACACTCGGATCGAGGTGCTCGGTGCCGGTTTCTCCGTTTTTGAAGGTAAAATTCAGCACCAAAGGCAGCGGCAACTGGCCTTCGTTGGTTACCACCAGGCTCAGTTTTTTGCCTTTGATCTCTACCTCATCGAGTCCGAGGTTGGCCCGGTGCTTTTCAAAAAACCAGGGTTTCCAGAACCAGCTCAGGTCTTCGCCCGCCGCCTCGTTGAAGCAGTTGAAAAAATCCCAGGGGGTGGGGTGCTTGCCGTGCCAGCGCTCTATGTAAAGGTGCAGGGCTACGATAAATTTTTCCTGCCCCAGCACGTCGCGCAGCATTTCGTAGGCGGTAGCTGGTTTGGAATAGGCCTGCATGTAGTACAGACCCTCTTCGAGTTCATAGGAAGGCTCCATCAACACGGGATCGTAACCTGTGCCAGATGCGCTGGCAAATCCTTTTATTTCCCAGGCAAGTCCTTCGTTCATAAAACCCTTCGCTTCCATCTGGTCGCCGGGAAAAAAGGAGGCCCATCCTTCGTCCATCCAGGCATATTTGCGCTCGTTGATGCCCATGTAAAAAGGAAAATAGCTGTGGGCAATTTCGTGGGAAGTAAGCCCGAAGCTGCCGGGTTCGCTCGGAGAAGCCGCGTCGTTGACCATCATGGGATATTCCATGCCCCCGCCGGAGAGCTCGCCCTGAAACACGGTCATTTTAGGATAAGGATACGGAATGCCGGGCTGGCGCATCGAAAAGTCGGCGAGGATTTCGCGGGAATGGGCGGCCACCATCGGAAAATCCTTGGCTTTGGGGTTGTAAACGGCTTCGGTGTACACCCGGCGCCCGCTTTCGTCGACTACCACACTGGCGGCGTCCCAGTTGTAGAAATCGCTCAGGCAAAAGGCAAAATCGGAAACGCCTTCGGCTTTGTAGCGGTAGGTAAGCGGCCCATTGCCCAGCGTAATGCCTTTTTTACTCACATAATCGCTTTGAGTCACGATCCGGATCACCTCATCCGATTGCCACGCCGCGCGGTATTTGGCGAGGTATTCGTCCTGCAAGATATCCTCCGGATTTTGCCATACGCCCGTGGCCCACATCAGGTAGCGATCGGGTACGGTTACGGCTACCTCAAAATTGCCAAACTCGTTGTAGAACTCCACCCTGCCGAGGTAGTCGATCATGTCCCAGCCGTCGATGTCGTCGTACACCGCTATCTGCGGAAACCAGTAGGCGATAAACATGGCCGTATCGGCGTAGGTGCCCATGCGTACCTGGGTTTTGCGGGGAATCTGAAAGCTCCAGCCCACGTCAATGGTGAGCTTTTGCCCCGGCATCAAGGGCTGGTTGAGGGTAACGATCATGTTCGTGCCCTTGCGGATAACGTAGGTGCCCACGGGGTCGATGGAGTCGCCGTTTACCACGAGGTGGCTCACCGCTACGCCATTGGTTTTGTCAGATGCATTGATTTTTTCCTGGGTTTTGAAGCCCTTTTTCATGATGTCCTGATACATCCGAAACACCAGCTGGGGCAGCTCGTCGGGGCTATTGTTGGTGTAAACGATGGTTTCAGTACCCGAAAGCAGGTAAGCCTCGGGGTCTATTTTTGCGCGGATGGTGTAGTCGGCGGTGTTTTGAAAATACCGGGAGCCGGGTTCGCCAGTGGTGGTGCGGGTGCCAGACTGGAGGGCATGTTGAAATGCCGGATTAAGCGGGAGCTGTGCAAAAGCACCTGCTACTCCCAGGCCGGTAGCGGCTATAAATACAATCAATTTGTACATGCAAGGATCATTTCCCTAAAATTAGGGAAACAGCCCGAACCCTTTATCCTTTCAGTTCAGCTAAAGCTGCTTTTTCTGCACGGCTCAGCTTTTCTACTACGAGGTCGTAGGACTGATCTATCAATGCGAGCAATAACTTGCGGGAAAGCCCAAGGTTGAGCATCACCGTATTCCACTGTTTTTTGTTCATGTGGTAGCCTGGCAAAACGGCCTCCGGGTGCTCTTCCCGCAATTCGATGGCGTATTCCGGATCGCATTTCAGGTTTACGCTCACAGGGTTGGAGATCGAAATCAGGGCAAACATCTTCCCCATTACCTTAAACACCAGGGTGTCTTCGCCAAAGGGTAACCCTTCGGTAACGCCGGCCTTGGCAAGGCAATATTCACGAAACGCTTCGATGTGCATGAGAATAGGCTTGAGGTGGGTCTTTTTTGCTATAAATTCATTTCTATAAAATCAACCGCCCACGAGGTCTTTGCCTACCTGCACCTCAAATGTTTCTCCTTCCAAACGGGCAATGATCACCGTCATGGTCAGGTCGCCCACGATATTGACGGTGGTGCGGCACATGTCGAGGATGCGGTCGAGCCCAAAAATAAGCGCCAGCCCCGCCGCCGGAATGCCCAGCGTGTCGAGCACCAGCGCGAGGGTAATCATGCCCGCCCCCGGTACACCGGCAGCCCCAACCGAGGCCAGGGTGGCGGTGAGCACAATCGTTGCCTGCTGCATCAGCGTGAGGTCCATGTTGAATACCTGCGCGATGAATATCGCTGCTACTGCCTGGTAGAGACAGGTGCCGTCCATGTTGATGGTGGCGCCCATTGGCAGCACAAAGGAGCTTATTTTTCGGGAAATGCCCAGGTTGGTCTCGGCCACATTCATGCTGATGGGCAGGGTGGCGCTGCTGGAACTGGTGCTGAACCCCATCACAAGGGCTTCTTTGATGGCGCGGAAAAAGAGCAGGGGTTTTACTTTGCCGATGAAATACAACATGCCTGAATAGACCACTCCCACGTGGATAATGAGGCCCAGCACCACCACCAGTCCGTATTTGATGAGGAGCAGCAGCACCCCAAAGCCGAGGTTAGCGGTAACGTTGGCCATGAGGGCAAATACGCCGTAGGGAGCGATCTCCATGGCGAGGGTAATCATTTTGATAATGGCGTCGTTCAGCCCGTCGAAGCCGCGGATGAGCGTGGCCGATTTGGCGGGTTCGATGAGGGTGATCGTCAGGCCCAAAAACAACGCAAACACGATCACTGCCAGCATGTCGCCATCGGCCAGCGCCTTGATGGGGTTGGTGGGCACCATTTTCACAAACATGTTGACGATGGTCAGAAAGGCGTTTTTGTCGGTGCTTTTGCCCTCCTCGGCTTTGTTTTCCACGGCTTCGGCCTGGGAAGCGTACTGGTCAAGGAGTTGCGATTTTTCGGCTTCTCCCATGCCCGCCCCGGGGCGGAGGAGGTCGGCCGCGAAGATACCGATGATGGCGGCAAACATGGTAGTGATCGTAAATATCGCCAGGGTGCGCCCGCCGAGGCGGCCTATTTTGCGGATATCGCCCAGGCTAGCTGCGCCCAGCACCAGCGAAACCAGCACCATGGGCACCACCATCATTTTCACGAGGCGGATAAAAAGATCGCCGATGGGGTCGGTGTATTGCGTGAGGGAAGCCCCTCCGAATTGATTGAGCAACAGGCCCGCGACGATGCCAGCCAGCATGCCAATCAGGATTTTGGTGTAGAGCTTCATGTAAGAGCAACTTGAGCTTTGAGGGGTTCAGGCCCGGGGCGGTTCCGGGCACAGGGGTAAATATGCTGAATTTCTGCGATTTTTTGAATCGTGCCTCCCCCAGCCAATGCCTGCGCTATAGTATTCCTCACCCCTATGTCCGAAGTGTCGGTTGAGCATCATTTTCATCCTTCGTGCAATCAACTCCAAGCAAATCTGCCCCATTGTACGCTACCGTCTAAAACGCTTCCCTTCGGATACCGAATATTGCCCCAAACTTTAACCCAGGAGCATATGGCATCCTCAAACAACAAGCAGCTATTTTTCAAAAGCCTGTTAATTTCTCAAACCATCGGATTGGTGGTTTATACGGCATTTGCAGTGAAAAATGAAGGCTGTGGCTTGTTTCAAATATTCACCGACAACCTCCTTGCGCTGAATTGGAGCGGGCAATTCAACCTCGATTTTGGTTGCTACCTGCTGTTGTCGGGCCTATGGATCATGTGGCGAAATAAATTTTCGGCAGGAGCCATCGGGCTTGCGGTCGTAGCCATGATCGGGGGCATCATGGTTTTCGCCCCTTACCTCTTGTACCTGGTCATCACCGTAAAAGGCGACCTCCACAAGGTGCTTGTAGGCGAAAGGGGAAATTAGCACCGGGCCCAATCGGTTTAACCCAATATGCCCATACTGCTGGCGAACCGCCAATCTTTATGCCTTTCCCAATGCAACCGCATATCTTTTTTTACCTCGGCGTGGCGCTAATTACCCTGCATGAAATGGACGCGATACGCTGCAAAGAGTGGCAAATTTTTCCCGGGCTATCTCTCCTTAGCGATAAACTAGGGTACCCTGTATTTGTATTTGCACACCTCCCCTTATTTTTTGTCATCTATCGGCAACTGGCCCATGGCAGCAACCCGGAGGTATTTATGCAGGGGTTCAATATTTTCCTGATGGTACACGTGGGGCTTCATTTGCTGTTTTTGAAGCATCAGAAAAATGAATTTCGTGACGGGGTTTCCTGGACAATCATCGTTGGAGCAGGGGTATGCGCCCTGCTTGATCTGCTATTTTAAACACGCAATAGCCTGGAGATTTCCGCTCTCATGTTTTCCTTTAATAAGTACGATTCGGGCGCTCAACCCTAACAGCCAAACCGCAAGGACTGGGGAATCTTTCATGGAGTATGCAGCTTTCGGCTGGGGATATACGTTTACCCCAAAATCGCCTTTCTATGAAAAATATCTTCTTACTCGTTTCTATCCTGCTGTATGGCATATCGTCTTATGCACAAGGGCCATATAAAAACCAGATCAGCACCTCACTGATTCGGATGGAAAATAATTCCCAAACCATGTATGGCGGGTTTATTCCTAAATTTATTACGGGCATAGCCTACCAGCGCCTATTCAATAAATGGGCCGTGGGGGTAAAGTACGAGCACGGGTTAAATACCGTGAATGAACAATGTAAAAACTGCGCTGATGCCCTCTATGGCACAGCCTATCTCCACGAGGACAACTTCTATATCACTTCCGATTATTACTTTTTATCCGGAATGGACGCCCACTTGCTCCTGAGTGCAGGCATCGATTTGTATTACGCCCGCCTGCGGTACAATGGCCATTTGGAAGGCGGATTTACCGGAGAAGGAGCTGTCGTGAACAATCTATACCGTACCGTGGGCGTCAACCCGCATGCGGGCATCACCTACTTCCCGACCAGGTGGGTATTCCTTTCGCTAGGGTCCGGCATCAGGTACGGATTCAGCCAGGTCGATGACTTAATTGATAAAAACGGAACAACACGTAAAGAATGGGTGGTGAAAGCACCCGAGTTAAGCATAGGCTTCAGGTTCTAAAGCCTCGTGTCTGAGCAAGAAGGATCGGGTGAAAGTGCTGCGGACGAATGGTTCGTATGGGGACGGGGTTTATGGGAATATTGGTATTATTGAGGCCGGCTGCCCCTATACTGGCTTTTCAAAACCACATTCTGCCATATGAAAATTTGGACTACCCTCCTGTTTTGGTCTTGTGTTTCTCTCTTCCCCACGTTGCTCCAGGCACAGGAAATCCACCGTTTGATCGGTGATTACCTCAACGGCCACCTGCAGGAACTGTCATTGATGCCCACGGATATTGCCGAATGGGAGATCACCGACCAGTACCTCACCCGGCACAACGGCGTCACCCAGGTTCATATCCGCCAGCAATACCACGGCATTCCGGTGTATAACGGGGTAGCCAATTTTGCGATCCGGGGCGGACAAGTGCTGCACATGGCGGGTCGTTTACAGCAAAATATCGCCCAAAGGGTAGCAGCAGAAGCGCCTGTATTATCGCCGGCAGCTGCTATTTCGGCCGCAGCGCAAGCCACGTTTGCCAGAGCCCCCACCTCGCTCTCGATGATGGAGGAAAAAGGCCCCCATAACTTTGTCTATTCCAAGGGCGACATTTCGCAGGAAAATATCCCCATCCGGCTCATGTACGTGCCGGGCCCCGAGGGAGAGCTGTTCCTCGCTTGGGACCTCTCGATCCTTTTGATGGATGGCAAGCATTGGTGGAGCGTGCGGGTAGATGCCCTGAGCGGCGCCCTCATCGACAAAGTAGATTGGATGCTGGCGTGTACTTTTCCTGAAAATACCCCCCACCAGCACCACTCCCTGATCCCTCATATCGACGGCAACGCCGGGGCTACCCAAACCTCCAGCAGCCCTGGCCAGTACCGCGTATTTTCCTATCGGCTCGAAAGCCCCAGTCAAGGTGGTCGTACGCTGGAAATAGAACCTGCCGACTCGATCGCCTCGCCCTACGGATGGCACGACACCAACGCCCTTGCCGGGGCTGAGTACACCATTACCCGTGGCAACAATGTATATGCCCGCGAAGATCGTGACGACAACGATACCGGCGGCTACAGCCCGGATGGCGGCGCACAGCTCATTTTCGATTACCCGCTCAACCTCAATCAAGCGCCCATCGGCTACCAGGATGCGGCCATCACCAACTTGTTTTACATGAACAATGTGATGCACGACCTGTGGTACCAATATGGGTTCGACGAGCAAAGCGGCAATTTTCAGCAGAATAACTACGGCAAAGGAGGCCAGGCAGGCGACTATGTAAATGCCGATGCGCAGGACGGCGGCGGCACCAACAACGCCAATTTCGGAACCCCGCCAGATGGCACCTCGGGCCGCATGCAAATGTATTTGTGGAGCGCCGCTTCCTCCAACGACAGCCTGCTTACGGTAAACGCGCCCGGCAGCATTGCCCGTAAATACCGCGCTTCCGGTGCCACTTTCGGCCCAGGAGTAAGCTCAACGCCCCTGACCGCAGATGTAGTACTCGTAAACGACGGCACTACCCCCGACCCCAACGACGGGTGCGAAACCCTGGTCAATGCCGCAGCCCTGAGTGGAAAAATTGCCCTCATCAACCGGGGCACCTGTAGTTTTGTGAACAAGGTGCTCGCCGCACAGAATGCCGGTGCCCTTGGGGTTATCATTGTAAACAACGTGGCAGGGGCTCCCTTTACGATGGGCGGCACCAGTTCGGCCATTACCATTCCTTCGGTCATGATTTCGCAGGCAGACGGAAACCTCCTCAAAGCCCAGCTTTCGGCAAACGTGACGGTGAATGCGACCTTGCAGGACCAGGGCAACAACTCTGACCGCGACGGCGACCTCGATAACGGCATCATTGCCCACGAATATGGCCATGGTATCTCAACCCGCCTCACCGGCGGCCCCTCCAACAGCAGCTGCCTGAGCAATGCCGAGCAGATGGGCGAAGGATGGAGCGATTGGTTTGCCTTGATGCTCAACATCGATACCAGCATGGTTACCCGAGGTATCGGCACCTACGCCACCTCGCAACCCATTACCAGTACCGGTATCCGCAATGCGCCCTACTCCCGCGATTTTAATATCAACCCTTTTACCTACGCCAACACCAACGACCAGGCCAACGTGTCGCAGCCACACGGAATAGGCTTTGTATGGAGCACCATGCTGTGGGACCTCGCCCTCAACTTCATCGACACCTACGGCTTTGACGAAGACCTCTATTACGGCAACGGAGGAAACAACCTGGTGATGCAGCTCGTGATTGACGGCATCAAGCTACAGAACTGTAACCCGGGCTTTGTAGATGGCCGCGATGCCATTCTGCTCGCCGATCAGATCAACAACGGTGGCGCCAACAAATGCCTCATTTGGGAAACCTTCGCCCGTCGAGGCCTGGGCTTCAGTGCCAGTCAGGGTCAGGCTAACAGCCGTGCCGACCAGGTAGAAGCGTTCGATCTGCCTCCCTCCTGTCTTATTCCGGTAACTCCACCGGTGGCTTCCTACGAGTTTCAGCTTGCCTCTGCCTGCAACGACCGGGTGTCATTTACGGACCAATCCTCCAATCTTCCGCAGCGTTGGTTTTGGGATTTTGGGGACGGAAACAGCGATACGACCCAAAACGCCACGCACGTTTACCAGCAAAGCGGAACCTATCATGTGGTGCTGATTACCTCCAACTCACTCGGCAGCGATACCCTTTTGCGGGTGATAAATATCGCCCTGGCTCCGGCCCCTTCGGTATCAAATGCCACCATCTGTGTGGACGAACCCGCTACCCTTGCCGTAAATGGCACGGGCTTCTTTACCTGGTACGACGCTCAGGGAACGATGCTTGATACCGGCGCGGTTTTCCAAACGGCACCTTTGGGCGCTGATACCGCATTTTTTGTGCAGCAAACCCTTACCAGTCCCCTCCAGCATGTAGGGCCTGTAGACGGCAGCTTCGCGGCGGGCGGTTACCACAATACCAGTTTCACCGGCACCCTCAATTTTACCGCGATTGCGCCCTTTACCTTCCTTTCAGCCTGGGTAGATGCCGGAGCAGCCGGGCCGCGTACCTTTTTTGTTTGGGATAGCCCTGACGGAGCTGGAAATATCGTGGACCAGGTGACGGTAAACCTGGCAGCGGGTGCACAGCGGGTAACCCTGAATCTCAATATACCCGCTCCCGGCACATACAGCGTGGGCGGAACCATGGTCAATCTCTACCGCAACAATGCAGGCGCCAATTATCCGTACAATCTCTCCAACCTCGTAAGCATCACCAGTTCTTCCTCCACTTCCGGAGCGCTGGCCTTTTACTACTACCTCTACGATTGGGAAGTACAGGGCGAATCGTGCAAATCTGACAAGGCAACGGTCAACGTTACGGTTGCAAATGCGGAATTTGAATACGTGGAAGACAGCCTGATCAAGGAAGTGAACTTCACCGATCGCTCTGCGGGAGCTACTTCGTGGCTGTGGAACTTCGGCGATGGCGATACCTCGCTGCTCCAAAATCCCGTGCACCTGTATTCCACCGCTGGGGTGTACCTCGTTACGCTCACCATAAATGGCAGCTGTACCCTCATGGATACGATCCTGGTCAAACCCGCTGTGGGCGTAACAGCCCTCGTGCCCGGACTGGAAGTAGCCCTGCAGCCTAACCCGGCTACGGAGCGTTTCCGCGTGGTGCTCAATCACTCCCTGGCCGAAGACCTGGCGGTGACCCTGATCGCAGCAGATGGGCGTATTATCGGAAGCAAAACCCTGTCTGCCGGAAGTACCTCCCTCGATTGGGACGCAAAAGGGATCGCCGCAGGCGTGTACCTGGTCCGGATTCAGGGCTTTGGCGGGGTGCAAACCCTTCGGCAGGTAATCGGGCAGGATTGAGATTAATGACAACCTGCAAAGGGTGAACTACCTAATTGGGTAATTCAGATATCATTCGTAAAAAGGACCCGTCTCATTCAGCGGGTCCTTTTTTTTGACACCTGACTATCGGTTCGAATGGTAGGATTAAGGCTTTAAAGGCCGGAAGGGGGAGTTATTTCCCCACAATTCCCATTCTTTCCACCCTGGTCCACTTCCTTTCCCATCCTGTCCACTTCACAGATACCCTGGAACTTTAATTTCGTTTCCGACCTTCCGGGTTATCGGCTACGGATAATCAGGCGAGGCAGGTCGATTTCTACTACTCATCAACTATTGAAAGATGAATTACCGGGTTCTAGGGTTTGCAGTTTTAATGTTCGGATTGGCCCCGGGTGGGGTGTCCCCGTTAACCGCTCAACATGCGCGTATCAAGCTAGACATTGACCGTGTCGTGGGAGACGTGGACACCATGCTGTATGGCAACTTCGTCGAGCATTTGGGGCGTTGTGTATATGGCGGTATTTACGAACCGGGTTCTCCGCTCTCAAATGAACAGGGATTTCGTACCGATGTAATGGAGGCCGTAAAAAGGCTGAATGTCGCGCTTACCCGATACCCCGGAGGCAATTTCGTTTCCAATTATCACTGGCTCGATGGCGTCGGACCCGTGGAAAACCGGCCTACCCGCATGGAGATGGCCTGGCACAGACTGGAATCCAATCATTTCGGCACCAATGAATTCATGCAGTACTGCAAGGCCATCGGTACCGAGCCTTATTTTTCGGTAAACATGGGCACCGGCACCATCGAAGAAGCCCAGAATTGGGTGGAGTACACCAATATCAAGGAAGGACCTTATTACGCTGAACTGCGCAAAAAACACGGCTATCCTGAGCCTTACCACATCAAGTACTGGAGCCTCGGCAACGAGATGGACGGCTTCTGGCAAATGGGCCACCTCAATGCCGAAGATTACGCCAAAAAGGCCCGTGAAGCAGCAAAGCTCATGCGCCTGACCGATCCCTCCATCAAGCTCGTGGCGGCAGGTTCGTCCAACTTTCGGCCCAATGCCAACCCCATGGAGTGGAATCGTGAGATACTCGAAGAACTGAAGGATGTGGTAGATTACATCGCCCTGCACATGTATGTTGGCAACCCTGACGAAAACTACTACAACTTTATGGCGACGCCCATGGTGCTGGAGGAGAGAACCCTGCTGGTAAAGGGCCTGATCGACGAGGTAATGTCTCGTGCAGACCGGGGCGACCGCGACCCGATTTATATCGCCTGGGATGAGTACAATATCTGGTATCGCTGGCGTTCCTCCGAAACCATGTCAGGCGACCGCGCCCTGGAAGAGCGGTATAACCTGGAAGACGCCCTCGTTATCGCCGGATTTCTCAATGCTTTTGTTCGGAATGCAGATGTGGTTAAAATGGCGAATATGGCCCAGCTGGTGAATGTTATTGCCCCCATTTTTGCGGAGGAGAAAGGAATGTTTCGCCAGACGATCTACTTCCCTATGCAGCTATTTGCCCAAAATGTAACCGGAACCTCGCTCGATGTTTTTGTGGATTGCGAAACCTATAACACCGAACAGTTTTCACTCGGTATGGGCGAGTCGCAGGCAAAATTGAGCAATGTGCCCTATCTGGACGTTTCAGCCACCTATAAAGAAAACGGCGAAGTCATTATCTCCGTGGTCAACCGCCACCTCGACCAATCAATCACTACCGACCTCCTCAGCCAGACGGGCATTTTTGACGGAGCCTTTGAGGTGTATGAAGTAAACGGGCCGAATGTGAAGACCGGAAATGACTTTGGAAAAGAGGCCATTGTTACCGTTCGGAAACCCGATCTAAAGGCGAAATCTGCTCAGGTTACCTATACCTTTCCTGCACACTCATTTACAATGCTAAAGGGTAAAATAGTGGCCGACCCAGGAAAACATTAACCCATCCCTATGCGAAAAGTTGTTACCGGGTTATTAGCCGCCGGAATATGGTTATCTACCAGTTGTAGCCCGGTAGCTTCCGGCCAGGATCCAAAAATGGATTCCGGTTATCCGATCGATGCAGTAGGCATCCGGGAAGTTAAAATGACCGACCATTTTTGGCTGCCCCTTATCGAGCGGATTCAGCAGAAGACCATCGCCTACGCCATTGAGAAATGCGAGGAAGAAGGCCGGATGGATAACTTTTTGATAGCAGGCGGAAAAATGGAGGGGCCGGTAAAAGGTGTCATGCCTTTCGACGATTCAGACCTGTATAAGATCATCGAAGGAGCTTCTACCTCGCTTATTTCGGCACCAAACCCGCAACTTGATCGCCTGCTCGATTCCCTGATCAGCCTCATTGCCGTAGGTCAGGAGACGGACGGGTACCTCACCACCTGGCGAACAATCAACCCTGCACGTCCACCGGCTCCCTGGGTAAAAGTGCTCGAAGGGAAGCGGTGGGAGTCGCTGGAGGCCAGCCACGAATTGTACAATGCAGGCCACCTGTACGAAGCTGCAGCTCAACACTATCACGCTACCGGCAAATCCAATTTCCTGGATATTGCGCTCAAAAATGCCGATCTCATGGTTCGCACTTTTGGGGAAGGAGAAGGAAAAATCGCTGCCGTTCCCGGACATCAGATCATCGAATCAGGACTGATTAAGCTCTACCAGATCACCGGTCGAAAGGATTACCTGGACCTCGCACGCTATTTTCTGGACCATCGGGGAGACCCGGAAAACCACGTATTGTATGGCTCCTATTCCCAGGATCACGAGCCGGTTATCCATCAGCAGGAAGCAGTCGGCCATGCCGTCAGGGCCATGTACATGTACGCCGCCATGACAGACATAGCGGCTATCGGGCACGATTCCGCCTACCGCCTGGCGGTGGATGCTCTGTGGCAAAACATGGTGGGGGAAAAAATGTACCTAACCGGAGGAATCGGGGCAAGACACGAAGGGGAAGCTTTTGGCGAAAACTATGAACTGCCCAACCTCACCGCCTACAACGAAACCTGCGCCGCTATTGGCAGCGTTTACTGGAATCAGCGGCTATTCCGGCTGACCGGAGACAGCAAGTATGTGGATGTGATCGAACGTACTCTTTACAACGGGCTCATATCAGGGATATCCCTCGACGGAGTCGGGTTTTTCTATCCCAATGCCCTGGAGTCGGATGGTGTTTATCCCTTCAACCGGGGCGCCTGCAGCCGCCAGAGTTGGTTTGATTGCTCCTGCTGCCCGACCAACCTGATTCGGTTTTTGCCAGCCATGCCCGAATTGATCTATGCCCGGCAGGCGGATACGGCCTATGTAAACCTATTTGCTTCCAGCGAAGCGCGCATTCCGCTCAGCAGCAATGAAGTAGTTCTTGTGCAGGAAACAAATTATCCTTGGGAAGGCAGCGTAAGGATCAAAGTGGCTCCCGCAAAACCCGGAACTTTTACCCTGAAAATCCGCATTCCCGGATGGGCAAAAAACGAAGTGCTGCCAGGAAACCTTTACCATTATCGGGATTCCCTAAATGCCGCTCCTGAAATACGGGTCAACGGAGTGAAACAAAGCTATTTCCTGCATAAAGGCTATATCACCCTCACCCAAAACTGGAAATCCACCAACGAAATAGAACTGACCCTTCCCATGCAGGTGCGTATGGTGCTAGCCCATGAGCGGGTGGCCGAAGATCGGGGAAAAGCATCGCTGGAATATGGTCCCTTGGTGTATGCCGTGGAATCTACAGATCAAACCACGCCGTTTACTGACATTCGCCTCACCCCAGGAGAGCATTTCGACGTGCGAAAAATGAATAACCTGCTTCAGGGAGTGAATGTTATCGACGGAAAAGGCTTCCGGGCCATTCCGTATTACGCCTGGGCCAATCGGGGCGTATCCCGGATGAAGGTCTGGATAGATTTAGCGCAATAAATCCGGATATGTCCACTTCATTTCAGGCTATCTCCACCTGAAAGGCATCCAGACAATCTAATTTCATTTTGAATTACAGCTATCCCAAACCCGCAAGGGGTTGGCAGGCATTTCTTTTTCCTACTACCTCAAAATCAAAACCCTCATGTACAAATCATTACTTCTCACTTTTGCCCTGGTGGTTGGACTGCACCTTGCTCACGGACAAGCCCACCGCTGGCCGCTTACCAGCAACGTGAACGACACCATTGGCTTACTCAATGGCACCAACCATGGCGTTACCTTTCAGGCAGATCCGGAGCGTGGCTCAGTGGCTATTTTTAATGGAAGCAGCTACCTGAATGTTCCTTCGTTTATCAACGGCCACAGCGAGCTGACCCTTTCTATCTGGTACCGGATGGATGTAGCCCAGATCTGGGCACGTGTTTACACTTTTGGCAACGGCGACCAGGTAGAACCCAAGGACATCATGCACTTTGTGCCCATCAATGGCTGCTGTGCACCCGAGCTCAATTGGTACCTGTTTACCATGAGTAACCCCGGCCTTCCGTGGTACGACCTCAATGTGGATACCAGCCTCACCAATCTGAAGGTGGGACAATGGAACCATCAAGCCGTGGTTATCAAAACCGACTCTGTCCTGATCTATCACAACGGCACCCGGGTTCGCTCTCAAGGAGGAGTAACCCGCGACATATCCACCATGGTGGACACCTCCAATGCCTTGGGTAAAAGCTTTTGGCCGGATGCCCTCTGGAACGGCGCCATCAGCGATTTTCGCGTGTACTATTCCCCGCTGACCGAGGGAGAAGTAGGCGATATCTACAGTGGCGTGACCAGCATACGTCCTGCTATCAACGAAATCTCTACCCGGATTTACGCCTTCGGCAATCAGATCAAGGCAGAACTCAGCATACCTGCTACCGATGAAAAAATGGAGGTTTACACCCTCATGGGAGCCAAGGTGGCAGAAATCAAGCTCAAAGACCAGTCTGAGGTTCGCCTGTTTGAGGACGGGATTTACCTGGTCAAGGTAGAAGGCTCGCATACCCACCAGGCAAAACTGGTACGGGTAGCTAATAATTAGCGCATTTAGGTCGTCAGTCAGGGGCTGTCCCATGGAACTTCGGAGCTTTTGGGGCAGCCCATTTTAGGAAAACGAAAGACCCTACCCACGACTTTTTGCTCCCATTTTATCTCCTTCAAAAAAATTATTATAGGATGAATACCTGGCTATTGACTTTATTAAACCCTATGGTTTACAACCGAATCCTGTATGTATGTTTATTGGCTTCCCTGACAATGTGGGGATGCAAACCAGACGAGCCGGTAATTCCTCCTATCGTTATACCGACTCCCCTCCCCGAGGTTTTGCCCACCTCACTGGAGGACTACACCGATACCTATGCCAGCCTTGCTCCTTTTTCGCAATACCGTAAATGGGGTCCTTTCAATGTGCATGACCCGAGCGTAATCTGGGACAGGGATACCTTTTACAGCTTTTCGACAGATGTAATGTACGGTTCCTCTATCCTCCGTGCGGGCATCCAGGTGCGGAGTTCGGCGGACGGCGTTGCCTGGAAATTTGAAGGATGGGCCCTTCCATCCCTTCCGCAGGAAGGCAGTGCGTACATACGCAGCCAGGGAAGCACCCCGTTTGAAAATGTATGGGCGCCTTATATCATGAAGGTTGGTAGCGAGTACCGACTCTACTATTCACAATCATCGGCCGTATCAAAGCTGAGTGTGATCGGTCTCCTGACCGCCAGTCATCCGCTCGGTCCCTGGAAGGAAAGTGGTTTGGTGGTGACCTCCAATTCCGGAATCGCGATGACCAATGCCATTGACCCGACCGTGACCGTAACCCCCGGCGGGAAACACTATATGTACTACGGTTCCGCTTACGATGGCATCTATATAATGGAACTGAACCCGGCCACCGGGCTTGCCCTCACCTCCGGTGACAAAGGCTCGCGGGTGGCGCAACGTGGATTTACCAATGGAAAAATCAACGGCAACATCGAAGGACCCGAGATTATTTACCATCCGGGATTCGATTACTATTACCTGTTCATTGCCTACGACTGGCTCGAAAGCAAGTACAATGTCAGGGTCGGCAGATCCAAAAGTCCTACGGGACCATTCCTTGACTATAACGGTAACGACCTCAACCTTGCAGCGGACAATGGTCCGATGATCCTGGCACCTTATGCATTCGAAGGTCATGCCGGTTGGCAAGGGGTAGCCCACAATGCGGTAGTGGAAGCCAATGGCGACTATTACCTCGCGCACCAGGGCCGGCCTGTAGTGGACCGCTTTATGATGGTGCTCCATTTTCGGAAAATATTCTGGACCGAAGACCAGTGGCCGGTAGTTTCACCGGAGAGGTACGCCGCTACGGTACAAAGCCCGGTTGCTGCGGAAGAAATTGCTGGAAACTGGGAGCAGATCGTGCTGGGCTACCGGGTTGTTCCGGGGTTTGCAAATGAACAAACTCTTCCTGATCTTCAATTCGCAACACCCCTCTCCCTTGATGCCGCCGGAACGATCAACGGCGATCCGGCCAATCACTGGACCTACGACCAAGGCGCCCTCACCCTATCCTGGAACAATGACGAGTGGATCGACAAAACCCGGGTAGAAAGGGGATACGACTGGGAAAACCGGCGCGAGTGCCTGGTTTTTTCGGGCCTGAATCAAGTGGGTACCGCAGTTTGGGGTAAGAAACAATAATTTAAAACGGCACTTCTACTCTTTTTCCAATGAAACTGAAAATCAACCTTTTACTGATCCTGTTGGGATTAAGTACCCTGATGGCGAAAGCCCAGACCCCGGTATATGTTCACCTCGACCAGACCGGCCCCCAAATCAACCCCGAAATCTACGGCCATTTTGCCGAGCACCTTGGTCGCTGTATTTATGGGGGAATTTATGTTGGAGAAAAATCGACCATCCCCAATGTTCGCGGCTTTCGATCAGATGTAATTCAGGCCCTTAAGGAGCTGGAGGTACCTGTACTTCGCTGGCCGGGAGGATGCTTCGGTGATACGTATCACTGGCGCGATGGACTTGGCCCAAGGGAAACGCGGCCCTCGATCGTGAACGTGTACTGGGGCGGAGTGACCGAGGATAATAGTTTCGGTACACACGAGTTTCTGGATTTTTGTGAATTGATCGGTGCAGAAGCCTATATCAACCTCAATGTAGGCTCCGGTACGGTACAGGAGGCCTCCGAATGGGTGGATTATATCACCTCCGCCAACGAAAGCCCGATGACCAAGCTGCGCAAGGAAAACGGTCGATCAACCCCCTGGAATGTCAAATACTTCGGTATCGGCAACGAAAACTGGGGCTGTGGCGGCAACATGACTCCCGAATACTATGCGGACCTCTTCCGTCAGTTTTCCACCTACTGCAGGGGAGATATTTACCGCATCGCCGGAGGACCCAACGTGGATGATTATAACTGGACCCGGGTGCTGATGGAGAAAACCAAAGGCTACCCCTGGCTGATCCAGGGCCTTTCGTTGCACAACTACACTTTGCCCGAAGGTTGGAACAACAAAGTTTCTGCGACAAAATTTGACGAAACCGGATGGATGCATACCATGCAACAGTCCATGCGCACCGATCAATTGATTACCCGCCACAGCGCCATCATGGACCAGTACGATCCGGCAAAAAGAATAGGCCTGGTGGTGGACGAGTGGGGAACGTGGTTTCAGGTAGAGCCTGGCACCAATCCGGGCTTCCTTTACCAGCAAAGCTCCCTGCGCGATGCCCTTGTGGCCAGCATCCACCTCAACACATTCAACCAGCACGCCGATCGGGTAAAAATGGCCAACATCGCTCAGATGATCAATGTGCTTCAGTCCGTGATCCTTACCGAAAACGAAAAAATGGTGCTGACCCCCACCTACTATGTGTTTAAAATGTACAAGGTGCACCAGGGCGCAACCCTTCTTCCGCTCAATTTTCAGAGCCCTGAATACCAGCTCAACGGTGAAAAAATTCAGGCGCTCAATGCTTCTGCTTCTATCAAGGACGGGGTGATAAACCTCACCATCGCTAACCTTGACCCCAATCAGGACCACGAAATAGTCCTCAACCTCAGCGCTGACGGATACCGCAACACCACCGGGGAAATTATCACCGGCACCAATATGCAGGACTTTAATGATTTTGGCCAGGCCGAAAAAGTAAGCCTCAAACCCTTCAAAACCCCTGCGCTCAAAAATAATCAGCTCAAAGTGATCATTCCGGCTAAGTCGGTGGTCCATGTAGCTTTGACCAAATAGGAAAATTGGGTTGATCGAATGGGCTTTCCCTCATTCGCGTACATCGAAACCTCGCAGATTTTGCGGGGTTTCTTGTTTTTGGCCCCGCCTGACATGGGTAAATTATGGCTATATTTATAAACTAATATATCCAGATGAAGCGATTGATACCCACTTTTCTGATGATCATCCTGGTTATTTCGCTCCAGGCTCAAACGGACTTTTCTTACCGGTTGCGGTATCTCACCACCGAAGAAGGCCTTTCTCAAAATACAGTTGACGATATTCTCTGCGACAGCAAGGGCTTTATGTGGTTTGCTACTTGGAATGGGCTCTGCCGCTACGATGGATACAGTTTTCAGGTATTTAAGGCAGAAGGCAAAGATTCGGGATTGCCCGGCAACTTTGTCCAACGGGTATGTGAAGGGCCTGGGGGAAAAATCTGGATTGGTACTTCACAGGGATTGGGCATCTACAACCTGGCCGAAGCCCGTTTTGAATCCGTGGAGTGGGCAGGAAGCCAGCTGGCAAATGCGAATGTGAGTGCGTTTGCCGTGGATGGCGACCACAGGATATGGGTCGGCACCGTAGATCAGGGACTCTTTCTTTTGGAAAAAAAATTAAAAGAAACGGGCTACACGGTCCGTCATTTTGCCCTCAACAATAACCCCATTTATTCCTTGCTGCCCGATAAGCGGGGGGGATGCCTTGTTGGAACAAGGCTTGGATTGCGGGAAGTTGTGACTCAGGAAGGAGAGTTGATCGTTTCCACCCGGGTCCAATTACCCGGTCTTGTTCCTCACGAAATACTGAGCCTCTGGCAGGACAAAGACGGCCCTTTGTGGGTGGGCACCGATTTTGGCCTCTACCTTTTCAAAAGCCCGGGAGCATTGCCGCAGGCATTCCTGCACGACCCCGACAATAGCTCCAGCCTGTTGCACAATGCCGTCACGGCCATTACCCGCGACAAACAAGGGAACCTGCTCATCGGAACCCTTGGTGGGCTGTGTACCTACATGGGGGGACAAGTTTTCAATCATCTGGAAGGAACAATCGCTGCAAAAAATCAATTGAACAATGCTTTTGTCAACAGCCTGTATTGCGATCAATCGGGAAATGTATGGATCGGCACCGAAAAAGGAGGGGTCAATACCTACAACCTGTTTCAAAAAAAATTCAAGCAACTTACCCACGAAGACGGCAACCCCAAGAGCCTGACCCACAAAACGGTGAACTCGCTTTTGGCAGAAGAAAAATACCTCTGGGTGGGCACGGCAGGCGGTGGGCTCAACCGGATTACGCGGGAAAATGGAACCATCGCTTCCTCCGTCCACAACCCTCACCTGACCGGAAGCATCAGCAGCGATTTTATTACGGCTATTCACCGCGATCAGCTTGGGGACCTGTGGTTGGCTACCTGGGGTGGGGGAATCAACCGGATGGAGGGAGACAACATGAAGGTTTTCCAGCGGTTCCAGTCACCGAATTCGGGGCTGGTGAATAATTTTGTTTCCTCCCTCTCCGAAGATGAAAACGGGCATCTGCTGGTGGGTACGGCTTCCGGTCTGATGATCTTTAATCCTGCTGATCAGGGGTTTAAATCCATCCCCCTCGGGAAGGGAACCAGCGACGAATCTCAAAAAATAGGGTGTATCCTCCACGACCGAGAGGGCTTTTTCTGGATCGGTACCCGTCAAGGCCTGTTCAGGTTTCAGGCCAGTGAGCTCGGCTTCGGGCAGGAGGAAAAGCCGATCAAAAGTCTGGAGTTTTTTCAGGCCGGCAATCAGCAACTTTCCCTCCCCGGCGATTACATTATTTCCCTGTATCAGGATAAAACAGGTACTATCTGGGCGGGAACTTTCGGCAATGGTCTGGTAAGGGTAAGGCTCAATCAGGGGAAAGTAGTCGGTTTTGACTCGTTCACCCATGAACAAGGCCTTTGCAACAATACCGTCTATTCGATTCAGGAAGGAACCGAAGGCGAACTCTGGCTAACGACCGACCATGGACTCGCCCGGTTCGACCCCTCCAATCAGTCGTTCAGGAGCTATTTCAAAAGCGATGGCCTGGCCGATAATCAGTTCTATTGGTCGGCTTCCTGCCAGGACCAGGCCGGCAACCTCTACTTTGGCGGGGTAAATGGGCTGAGCTACTTTTCCCCTAAAGAAATTCAACCCTATCCTTATGCCCCCCGGGTGGTCTTTTCTGATTTCCGGGTGTCCAGTCATTCGCTCGAAGTAGGCGAATCGCGATATGGGAGGGTTGCCTTGAATAAGGATATTTCCCAGGCAAAAGAAGCCCATCTGTCGTACAAGGACAATATTTTTTCCATCGAATTTACAGCTCAGCACTACCATCTTCCCGAAAGGCTGACCTATTACTACCAGATGGAAGGGGTGGACCAGAACTGGGTAGAGGTGGCTTCCGATCGCCATTTTGCCAGCTATACCAACCTCGCAGGGGGCACCTACCATTTTCAGGTAAAAGCGGTGAATGAAGATGGCCTTCCCTCGGGGCAGGTAGCCTCCCTTACGGTGGTGATCGCGCCTCCGTTTTGGAAAACCAATTGGTTCATTGGCATGTTGGTGCTGCTCACCATTTTGGGCGTTATGGCCTATATCCGGCTCAGGACCCATTACCTCCACCTCCAAAAGCGAAAACTGGAACACGAGGTGGTTCGCCGGACCCGCAAAATTGAAGAGCAAAAAGCAGAACTCGAGGAACAGAAGCTGAACCTGATAGAACTGAACGAGAAGGTGAAAATGGTGAACCAGCTCCGTCTTCGGTTTTTCACCAATGTTTCCCACGAATTCCGCACCCCGCTTACGCTGATTATCGACCCCATCGAATCGCTGATGGAAGAATATCCCGTGGATTCTTCCACAGGAAAAACCCTCCGTATCATTTACCGGAATGGTCAAAGGCTGCTCCATCTCATCAATCAACTGATGAATTTCAGAAGGGTAGAGGCGGGTAAATTGCGGGTACGGGCCGGCGAGGGGGATATGTCCGGATTTGTACGGGAAGTATTTGCCTCCTTTGCGGAACTCGCCCGTCAGCAAAAAATCCGCTACGAGCTCACCATTCAGGGCAACCCGGGAGAGGCCACATGGTTCGACCCTGAAAAGCTCGAAAATGTACTCTACAACCTTTTGGCGAATGCGTTTAAATACACCCCCAAGGAGGGAAATATTGCACTCCAAATGACCTATCTCTCCCCCTCCGATTCGGGTGCGGTGGTGGAGATTCAGGTTAAAGATACCGGCATCGGCATTTCACCCGACCAGCAGGCCCGGATTTTCGATCATTTTTATCAGGTGGAAAGTACCGAAAACAGACACTTACACGGCTCAGGCGTAGGGCTGGCCCTGGTAAAGGAACTGGTGGGAAGTATGCATGGCGAAATCGGGGTGGAGAGTGCCATCGGCAAAGGCAGTACGTTTCAGGTATTGTTGCCCTACTCGGAGGAAGCATTTTCCAAAAATGAGCGTGAAAATGAACCTGTTTCCTACCACTCCAACCTCACCACCCAGGTCGCCCTTACCCGCGAAGAGCTTGCCCTGGAAGACCAGCGGTTGCCGCAGAAGTATGAATCCGGAAACCGCGAAAAGCCTATTCTTCTGGTAGTCGAAGACAACCACGACCTCAGGGCGTTTTTGACCCAGAGCCTAGCACCCCTATACCGGATTCTGGAATCCGACAATGGCAAAGAGGCCCTGGAGCTGGCACGCAAATACACCCCTCACCTGATTATCAGCGATATCATGATGCCCGTGATGGACGGCATGGAGCTGTGCAGCCACCTCAAAGGCAATATCCAGACGAGCCATATCCCGGTTATTCTGCTTACCGCCCGAAACCAGGTGGAGCAGTGGGTAGATGGCCTGGAGGCAGGTGCGGATGATTATATTCCCAAGCCCTTCAACCTCAAAATATTGCTTGCCAGGATTGAGAACCTGATTGCTTCCCGTCAGCGTCTGAAGTTGCTCTTTACCAAAGAGGAGCGTCCGCATACCGAAGAAGTAACCGCCAATCCACTCGATCAGCAGTTCCTTCAGCGGGTTTACGACCTGATGGATGCGCAAAACAATGATGCCGAATTTTCGCACGATCAGTTAGCAGAGGCCTTGTGCATGAGTCGAAGCCTGCTTTACAAAAAAATCAAGGCCCTAACCGGAATGACCGTGACCGAGTTCAGCAACTCCCACCGCCTGAGGCTGGCAAGTCGGCTGCTGAATAACTCGGAGGTGCCTATATCCGAAATTGCTTACCGGTGCGGGTTCAACGATCCGAAGTATTTCAGCCGGATTTTCAGGAAATATTATGGCATGTCCCCTTCCGAATATGCCCAGCAGAACCTGGTTTCGGCAGAAATTATCGGTGGTGGGAATTGAAAATATGCACGTATCTAGTTTTTTGACTGTTTTCTAAAAATTTTCCTGTTTGGTCCACCTGCTGTGCGCCCCTGTCCACCCCTGTGGGCAGGGGCGCACATAACTTTAGATCAGGTTACACTACAAACTCTGATCACCATGATAAGATTTTTCCAAAAATGGCTACTGACGCTGTCCTTTTTGCTGACAGCCGTTGCAGCCCAGGCCCAGTTTACTGTCACGGGCAAAGTACTAGATTCAGAAACCGGAGAACCCCTCGTCGGGGCCGGAATCGTGGAAGTGGGAACCAGTAATGGCGCCTTCTGCGGTAACGAAGGAGCGTTTAAGCTGGTCCTCAGCCGTGCCGATGCCATCGTTATAGTGTCCATGGTCGGCTACGAAAAACAAGAAGTACCTGTAAACGGCGTCAGTCCCCTGACCATCGAACTGAAGTTGAAAGTTGGCAGCCTCGAAGAGGTGGTGGTAATTGGCTACGGTACCCAGCGCAAAGAAGACCTCACCGGCTCGGTCGGTGTTGTAAATGTGAGCGAGGTGAAAAAACTGGCCAATAACAGCGTATTGAAAGCCTTGCAAGGCCAGGTGGCCGGGGTTCAGATCCACGGTAGCGGAGAACCCGGCGCAGAACCCCAAGTGAAAATCAGGGGTATCGGCACCTTCGGTAACAATACTCCGCTGTACATTGTGGATGGCGTGCCGGTGGTAGGATTAGGTGATTTCAACGCCCAGGACATCGAAACCATGCAGGTGCTTAAGGATGCATCCGCAGCTGCTATTTATGGATCGCGCGCAGCCAACGGCGTGATCATCATCACCACCAAACATGGAACTTCCGGTGCTACCGTGATCAATTACGATGGCTATATCGGTGCCCAGACCGTTCCCAGGAAAATTGCGGTAACCAACCGTGAGCAGTATCAGCTCATTACCAATGCCGCACAAATCAACGCCGGGCAAGCCCTGGTCTCCGGTAACGACCCCAACTCACCTGACTTTATCAACAATGTAGATACTGACTGGCAGAATGAGGGCTTTAAAACCGGAATGATCATGGCGCACAACGTGAGCATTTCCGGAGGAAAAGAGAACCTGAAAAGTTTCCTTTCGCTGAATTACCTGAACCAGGATGGAACCCTGAGCGGACCCGCCCCCAGTTTTGAGCGTGTGACGATCCGGGCTAACAGCGAGTACAAAAAAGGCCGTTTGACGGTCGGCGAATCCATATACTTCATGTACACCGATCGCCTGAACGCAACAGCCCTGCATGTGGGCAACTCCATCGTTGACCTGATAAAGGCAATTCCGACCATGCCCGTTTATGACCCCAATCGCCTGGGAGGATACGGTGGTGCGGACAACCAGATCCAAAAAGCCATTACCCTCAACGTAATCGGCATGAACAACCTGCTTACCAGCCGCACCAACCGCAACCGTTTCTTCGCAGATACCTATGCCGAACTGGCGCTGCTAAAAGGCCTTTCGTACCGCTTGAACCTCGCTTACAACCGCGAAGACTTTTCGACCATCTACACCCGTCCGCGTTATGACCTCGGCTGGTTTTTCCAGAATGAGATTGCCGCCATGGACGAATCACGCGGATACGGCTACACAGCCCTGATGGAGAACCTGCTGAAATACGACAACAAATTTGGGAAGCACCAGCTCAACGTTGTAGCCGGATACACCGTGCAGATCGACAAAATTCGCGACATAAACGGACACGCCGAAGGCTATACCGAACCCTATTTCTGGGTGCTCAATGCTGGCTCTACCGGCAAGTCCATCAGCGGGTATGAAACCGAATGGAGGCAGGTTTCGCAACTGGGCCGTATCAATTACGACTTCGACAACCGCTACCTGCTCACGATGACTGTGCGTAGGGACGGATCTTCAAAGTTTGCACCGGCTTCCCGTCACGGGGTTTTCCCATCGGTTGCAGCCGCCTGGAAGGTGCACAACGAGTCCTTCTTCCACGTGCCTTTTATCAACCAACTGAAAATCAGGGGCGGTTATGGGGTACTGGGTAACCAGGAAATCCCGACCTATGGCTATTCGGCCTTTATCAACAGCAACTCCAACTACAACTTTGGGGGCGCTTTTGCCGCAGGATCATCGCAGTATGCTTACGCCAACCCCTTGCTGCGTTGGGAGCAGAGCACCACTTCTTCTGCAGGCCTTGACCTGAGCATGTGGAACAACCGCCTGAGTTTTTCAGCTGAATATTACTACAACAAGTCCAAAGACCTGCTGGTGGGGGTACCGATTCCCCGTTCTAATGGAACCTTCGACAACCCTATCGTGAATGCCGCTTCGATGCGCAACCAGGGCCTGGAGTTCACCGCCGGTATCCGCGATGGTGAGAGCGACTTTACCTACGACATCAACGTGAACCTCTCTACGCTGAACAACAAAGTGCTTTCGTTGGGCGATTACGGCGAACCTATCTTCGGCAATATGAGCCGCACTTCGGTAGGCAGTGAGGTTGGTGCACTCTTTGGATATGTAAGCGATGGTTTGTTCCAATCTCAGGAAGAAATTGATGGACACGCTTTTCAGTCAGCACTGACGGCTCCTGGCGATATCAAATTCCGCGACATCAACGGTCGGGGTGATGATGGACAACTGCTCCTGGGACAGCCCGATGGCCTCATTACCGCTGAAGACCGCATGTACCTGGGAAGCGCCATTCCTAAATTTTACTACGGCTTTAATTTTAACGGTGGATACAAAGGCTTTGACCTGACCATATTTATGCAAGGTCAATCAGGCAACCTGATCGTCAATGGCGTACGTCAGACCCTTTCCCGCCTCGATTTTGACAACCACGCAGTGGACATGCTCAATTTCTGGTCACCGACCAACACCAATACCGACGTGCCTCGTCCCATTGTCGGCGACCCTAACCTAAACGGCAGGGAATCGATTCGGTGGATGGAAAATGGATCCTACCTCCGGATTCAGAATGCCCAGCTGGGTTATTCCTTCCCACTGGCTGCGCTTACCCCTTTGCACCTCACCAAACTACGGGTGTACCTCTCTGGACAAAACCTCTACACCTTCACGGGCTACAGTGGATTTGATCCAGACATTTCCAACGATGGCCTTTTCAGCCGTGCTACCGACTATGGCTCATGGCCTAACCCTCGTACCTACCTGGCAGGCATCCAACTTTCATTCTAAGCAAAATGGAAATCAGGGGAAATAATCAGCATGGAAGCGTTTTTTCCCTGATTCTCCAGGATTCTTAATCTCCAAAATCAACGATATTAACCATGAATATCCGCATTCACCTTCGCCTTTTTTACCTGGGGCTGCTGGCAGGCACAGGCTTGCTGACAAGCTGCTCAGACCAGTTTCTGGACATTGCCAACCCCAATGAGCAAACGGTTGAGACTTTCTGGCGAAATTCTTCTGATGCCATCAAAGGAACCAATGCAGCTTACGCCAGTCTGATGCTCGATGGCTTGTACATGCGTTTCGGGCAAGCACTGCTGGACTTCCGGAGCGACGACACCATCGGAGACAGCCCCTGGTTCGAACTGGGGAACATTGGAAAATTCTCGCTGGCCACCAACGGTCTAGGCCCTGAAATTACCTGGCTCGCCTGCTATCAGGGTATATTCCGTGCCAACCAGGTGCTGGACAATATCGATGCCATCGACATGGATGCAGCGCTGAAAAACCGCCTCAAAGGAGAAGTTAGTTTTCTGCGTGGACTGTACTATATGCACCTGATAACGCTCTACCGTAACGTGCCCCTCATCCTCACCGTGCCTCAATCCGCCGACGATTACTATCCGTCGCAGGCGAGTCCGGAAGCCGTATGGAGCCAGATCATCAGCGATTTAACCTACGCTCAGGGAGTGCTTCCCGCCAGTTATACCGGCGATGACCTGGGCCGTGCCACCTCGGGTGCTGCCACCGCTTACCTGGGCAAAGCACATTTTTACAACAAGCGTTGGAGCGAAGCAGGTGCCGAATTCAAAAAAGTGATAGACTCGGGCGTTTATGGCCTGATGGAAAACTACGCCGACAATTTTACCGATCAGCGCGAAAACAACAAGGAGTCTATTTTTGAGGTGCAGTTCAACCGCGAAGCGGGAGGTACGGTACTGGCATGGGGTGGTGCGCCGCTTTCTACCTGGGGCCAGACCTCTGCCAGGGCCATCACCTATGGTGCAGAAAACTTTGGCTTCTCCGACTGCAATCCTTCCCCTTGGATTTTGAATGAATTTCAGATCGAAAAAACAGTGGATAGCCTGCCGGACCCGCGTCTCAGGGCTTCGATTGTGTACAACTACACCGGTTGCACCCTCTATGGCGTAAGCTACCAGACCGCCTACGGGCCGAATTCAAACAAGATTTTCCCCCGCAAATACCAAAATGCAGACAACGGTTTTGTGAATGAGTTTGACTGGCGTTCGGGGATCAATGAGCGGCTGATGCGCTATTCGGATGTACTGATGATGTACGCCGAATGCATGAGCGAACAGGGAAATTCGGCTGTGGCCGCTACCTATGTGCAGCTGGTCCGTAACCGCGCCAATCTCCCCAACCGTGAGGCAGAATTTGCAGGTTACAGCAAAGAGCAGTTTCGCGAATTGCTGGCTCATGAGCGTGCCCTCGAGTTTTGCTTTGAAGGTCACCGCTTCGACGACCTCATGCGCTGGGGCTGGTTAAATGACCCCGCAAAACTGAATATCCTCAAGCAGCGCGACTCCGGATTTGCCGGTTATATCCCCGGACGCGAATACCTGCCCATCCCTCAGCTGGACATGGACACCAATCCAAACCTCGTTCAGAATCCGGGCTATTGATTTCTTATTACATGAACCAGCCACAGGAACCGAGGCTTCAAAACCGCAAAAACCGGTGGGCGCTTCGTTCCTGTGGCATTACTTTCGGGAGATGAAAACAATTTTCGGGGTATTGTTTCTGCTGGCGCAGGCAGCTCCATCTATCATTCAGGCGCAGGACATCCGGGTACATGACCCTGTCATGATCGTTCAGGATTCCGTTTTTCATCTTTTCTGTACTGGAAAAGGCATTAGCCAGTACCAGAGTACTGACCTGATACACTGGGAATCTTTGCCTGGGATTTTCCCCTCTTCCCCTGAATGGGTGCTTGAGAAAATTCCCGCTTTCGGCAACCACATCTGGGCGCCGGACATTAGTTTTTACCAGGGGAAGTATTGGTTGTTTTATTCGGTTTCAGAATTTGCCAAAAACAACTCCTGTATCGGGCTGGTAAGCACCCCGACCCTCGACCCACAGGATACCGCTTACACCTGGACAGACCATGGCGCGATCATCTGCTCCACTCCGGGTAAAGATGACTGGAACGCCATTGACCCCAATTTTATCCTTGACGAACGGGGAAATCCCTGGCTTACTTTCGGCTCCTTTTGGAATGGAATCCAGCTTATTCCCTTGAAATCCGACCTTTCCGGAAGACTCGACGAGGAGCCACCCCTGTTACTCGCCTCCCGAAAACGAACCAATCCTGAAGACTTGATCCATCCCGGAGACGGAGCAATTGAGGCCCCTTTCATCGTAGAACGCAACGGCTGGTACTACCTGTTTACCTCCTTTGACTATTGTTGCAGGGGCGAAAAAAGCACCTACCACGTGCGTGTGGGCCGTTCAAAGGCTTTGCAGGGCCCATATCTCGACAAAGAAAACACCCCGTTGAACTCAGGCGGAGGAACCCTGATTTTTGAAGGGAACGAACGCTGGGCAGCAGCCGGTCACAATGCGGTGGTCCATTTCCAGGGAAAAGATTTGTTTCTCTGTCATGGCTACGACAACCTCGATCAGGGTCACCCGAAACTGATTATCCGGAGGTTGAATTGGGAAAAAGATGCGTGGCCGGTTATTGAAAAGGAAAATTTTCCCCCATCTTCATCCAATTAAACATTCTCCCATGACCCCCCGATACCTGTTCCCCCTGGCCATCCTCCTGTTGCTGGCCGCTTGTAAAACCCCTTCTTCCAAAACGACCGAAACGGATGCTGATCCCGTGGTGCTTCCCGCCAAAGGAGGTTTCCAGGATACCCTTGACGGTCAGGCTGCGGACCTTTTCTACCTTAGCCATCCTGCGGGAATCAAAGCTGCTGTTACCAGTTTTGGCGGGCGGTTGGTAAGCCTTTGGGTAAAAGATCAGGAAGGAAATTGGACAGATGTGGTGCTGGGTTTTGACAGCATCGCTCAATACAAGACCAATGGTGGATTTTATGGCGCTACCATCGGCAGATACGGAAACCGGATCGCCAAAGGGAAATTTACCCTCGATGGGAAAACCTATCAGATTCCGCTTAACAACGACGCGAATACCCTGCATGGTGGTCCTCATGGGTTTTTTGATGTGGTGTGGAAGGCTACCCAACCCGACGAACATACCCTCGTGCTGACCTATCAATCTCCCGATGGGGAGATGGGGTACCCCGGCAACCTGGCTGTGACCGTTACCTACACGCTGACAGCAGATCCGGGTTTGCAAATCGATTACGAAGCCCATACGGATGCGCTCACGGTAGTAAATCTTACCAACCATGCCTATTTTAACCTCAACGGCGAAGGTTCCGGCACCATCAATGACCATCTGCTGAGGATTCCCGCAGCTGCCTATACCCCGGTGGACATTACCCTGATCCCGACTGGCGCGCTTGCCCCGGTAGTGGGTACTCCATTTGACTTTCAAACCTCCAGCCGCATCGGTTCCAGATTGGGAGTAACCGACACCCAGTTGGAGTACGGCAAAGGGTACGACCATAATTTTGCACTCGATGCCGGGGTAACCGAGTCGCTGCACACAGCTGCGGTTGTGGAAGGGGACAAAAGCGGAATCCGGATGGAAATCCTCACCCGCGAACCGGGTATTCAGTTTTATGGCGGCAATTTTATGGATGGCAGTTTTAGCGGGAAGTCGGGCCATGCCTATAATTTTCAAAATGCTTTCTGCCTCGAAACCCAGCATTTTCCTGACAGCCCCAATCATCCTCAATTTCCTTCTACGGTTTTGCATCCGGGCATGACCTACCGCACCCAGACCTTGCACAAGTTTTCGACTGCAGGGAAATCAGAGTAGATTTTATTTTTAGTCATTTTTACACATATTTGATTTCCGTTCTGGCATTTTGCCTGTTAACGGCCAATATCAAATTGTGTAGCCCATGGCTCTTTATCAGGATCAGGACCGCTTGCTGCTGGCAGTAGATTGTATCATTTTTGGTTTCGACGAACAAGGTTTGAAGCTATTGCTCGTGAAGCGAGCGTTTGAGCCTGAGGAGGGCAAATGGTCCTTGATGGGAGGATTTGTTCAAAAAGGCGAAAGTGTTGACGAGGCGGCCATCCGGGTGTTATACCGACTAACCGGGCTGACAGATATTTTTCTGGAGCAGATGCAGATCTTCGGAAAAATCGACCGCGACCCCGTGGACAGGGTTGTTTCGGTGACCTACTACGCTTTAATTAATGCGGAAAACTATGAAAATCAGGACATTAAAAATTATACAGCTTCCTGGTTTCCCATTGATCAAAAGCCTCAGCTTATTTTCGACCACGACGAAATGGTGGCTATCGCCCGGGAAAAGCTCAAACAGCAGGCGCGTCACCAACCGGTAGGGTTTGCGCTTCTGCCGCAGAAATTTACCATGCCTCAGCTGCAGCGTCTCTACGAAGCCATTTTGGAAACAGCGCTCGACCGGGGAAATTTTAACCGGAGAATCAAGGCATTGGGGATTTTGAACCGGCTCAATGAAAAAGAAAGGGCTGGCTCCAAAAAGGGAGCTTTCCTGTATGTGTTCGATCAGAGCCGCTACCTGGAATTGAAAAAAACCGGATGGAATTTCGAAATTAATTAAAGTGTTATTTTGACAATTAAAATAGTTTTTCCAACTTTACCTTTATGGAAAGCAAGGACTTCGCCCTCGGATTAGATTATGGCAGCGACTCGGTTCGGGCCATGATCGTGGATACAAAAGGGGAGGTAATAGCCACCGCTGTGAGCTATTATCCCAGGTGGCGTGAAAAGCGCTACTGCAACCCCGTTCAAAACCAGTTCCGCCAGCATCCGCTCGACTACCTCGATAGCCTGGTAGAAGCAGTACAAAAGGCGCTGGCATTGAGCCCCGAGGGTACAGGTCAGTTCATAAAAGGTATCGGCATTGATACCACGGGATCTACGCCGGTTGCCGTGGACCGTAAAGGAATTCCCCTGTCAATGCTGCCCGGATTTGAAGAAAATCCAAACGCGATGTTCGTGCTTTGGAAAGACCATACCGCCGTAGACGAGGCGGATGAAATCAACGACCATAACGCCCGCTGGGACCAAGATTACCTTCGGTATGTGGGGGGCATCTATTCTTCAGAGTGGTTTTGGGCAAAGCTGCTGCACATTCTCCGGGTGGATGCCTCGGTAGCCAATGCAGCCTATTCCTGGGTGGAGCATTGCGACTGGCTCCCTTTCTGGCTTTGTGGAGGAACAGAGGCAGATTCCATGAAGCGCAGCCGTTGTGCTGCCGGACACAAAGCCCTTTGGCACGCCAGCTGGGGCGGCCTGCCTCCCGAGGCTTATTTTGTGGGGCTTGACCCCAGGCTGGCCGGATGGCGGGAGCGGCTGTTTACCGAAACCTGGCCTTCCAACCATCCTGTGGGGGTAATCAGCGAGGAATGGGCCGAAAAACTTGGTATTAACCCCGAAGCCGTAGTGGCCGTGGGAGCCTTCGATGCACATATGGGAGCGGTAGGGGGAGAAATAGCACCTTACCACCTGAGCCGGGTGATGGGAACCTCCACCTGCGATATCCTGGTGGCACCCGAAAACGACCTGGGCGACCGTACCGTTGCCGGTATCTGCGGACAGGTGGATGGATCTGTTATTCCGGGTCTGGTGGGTCTTGAAGCAGGTCAGTCAGCTTTTGGTGACGTTTACGCCTGGTTTCGCGACCTCATCAACTGGCCGATACGGGAATTGATAGGTAATCACCCCGACCTTTCGCCCGAACTCCGTGAAAAACTCATCGCCGATTGTGCCGATCAGACCATTGCACGGCTGTCGGAGCAGGCTGCGGCTTTGCCTCCTGAAGAAACGGACATCTTAGCGCTCGACTGGCTCAATGGCCGACGTACCCCGGATGCCAACCAGCGCCTGAAAGCAGCAATAAGCGGACTCAGCTTGAGCAGCGATGCTCCCCGCGTTTTCAAAGCATTGGTAGAGGCTACCTGCTTTGGTGCAAGGGCAATAGTAGAGCGGTTTGAAGCGGAAGGAGTAATGATTCAGGGCTTGATTGGTCTGGGAGGTGTTTCGAAAAAATCACCTTTTGTGATGCAAACCCTGGCAGATGTGCTCAACCGGCCTATCCGGATTGCAACCACTGAGCAGACCTGCGCCCTGGGTGCCGCCATGTTTGGGGCTACGGCTGCAGGGCTATTTACCCAGGTAGAAGATGCCATGCATGCCATGGGCCAGGGTTTTGATCAGACGTACCTGCCCAACCCAAGCCGCACCGAAAGCCATGACCTGCGGTATGCACGTTACCAGTCGCTCGGGAATTGGGTATTATCCGAGGTGGCGAAGGGCGTAGAAGTTCTTTCCTCCGACAAACAGGCTTCCCGTTAACTGCTTTCCCATGGAATATCAATCCCTCCGAGAAGCTGCTTTTGAGGCGAACATGCAATTGCCGGCGCTGGGCCTGGTGCTATTTACCTTTGGTAACGTAAGCGCTGCGGACCACAACCTGGGCGTATTCGCCATCAAACCCAGCGGAGTACCTTATCCCCTTCTTTCTCCAGAAAAAATGGTGATTGTGGACTTCGAAGGGAAAGTGGTGAAGGGAAGCCTCCGACCCTCGTCCGATACCCTCACCCATGCAGTCCTGTATAAGCACTGGCCGGAGGTAAAAGGCATTGTCCACACGCACAGCACGTACGCTACTTCGTGGGCACAGGCCCAGCGCGACCTGCCCATATTAGGCACGACCCATGCCGACCACCTCACCATTGACGTGCCATGCGCCCTTCCTATGTCAGACGAGAAAATTGCAGGCGACTACGAATTGGAAACCGGGCACCAGATTCTCGATTGCTTCGCGGATCGGGGGCTGAGCTATACCGAAGTGGAAATGATTTTGGTGGCCAACCACGCGCCATTTACCTGGGGGAAAAGTGCAGAAAAGGCGGTGTATAACAGCGTAGTCCTCGAAGAGCTGGCCAGAATGGCCTTTATCTCCCGGCAAATCAACCCCGACGCCCCTAGGCTGAAGGATGCCCTGATCCGAAAACACTTTGAGCGCAAGCACGGCTCCAATGCCTACTATGGTCAAAACTGAGCCCTTCCTCCGTTCCGGTTTTGTACCTACCCCTGAAAAACCCCCATTGAATTTAACCCTCCAACAACCCCTTCTGCCATGAACTCCGGATTTCAACTGCTGGATTACCTTGTTTTCGGCCTCTATGTCGCAATTATTGTTGCGGTGGGGCTTTACCTTTCGCGAAGTAAAAAAGGGGTAACCCGCTCAGGAGAGGATTACTTCCTCGCTGGCCGCAACCTTACCTGGTGGGCCATCGGTGCCTCGCTGATTGCCGCAAATATTTCCGCTGAGCACTTTATCGGCATGTCTGGTTCGGGCTACGCGCTGGGACTGGGAATAGCAGCTTACGAATGGATGGCGGCCATTACGCTGATCATTGTGGGCAAATACTTCCTTCCCATTTTCCTGCAAAGGGGCTTTTATACCACCAATCAGTTTCTGGCTGGTCGATTTAACCAGGGGGTTAGCTCCGCCTTTGCCATCATGTGGCTGCTCGTGTACGTGTTTGTAAACCTGACTACCGTAACCTACCTCGGTGCTTTGGCCATGCACGAAATTCTGGGCATAGATGTGTTCTATGGAATAATCGGGCTTGCGGTCGTAGCGGGGGTTTATTCTATCTACGGCGGAATGGTCGCGGTAGCGTGGACCGATGTGATCCAGGTGATATTTCTGATCGGTGGCGGATTGATCACCTCTTACCTCGCCCTTGAAGCCGTTTCGCCGGGTTCTGCCTGGGATGGATTTGGGGTGATCTACAGCCAGGCAACCGAGCATTTTGACATGGTAATCCAAAAAGGAACAACCATGGTCCCCAATGGCTCCGGCGGTTTAAAGGATGCCTTTACAGATCTTCCCGGCCTGGCCGTGGTGTTGGGCGCCATGTGGCTGACCAATATCGGCTACTGGGGCTTTAACCAGTACATTATCCAGAAAGGCCTTGCTGCCAAGTCGATTGAAGAAGCCAAGCGGGGACTGATCTTCGCGGGATTTCTGAAAATCCTCATTCCCCTGATCGTGGTTATTCCGGGCATTGCCGCCTATGTTTTGTTTGAACAGGAGGCCGCAAACCCTGGCTACCTGGCCGAACTGTTGGGCAAGCCTATGAGTGAAATCGGGACCATCACCAAGTCGGACCAGGCCTATCCCTGGCTCTTGAAAAACTTTGTTCCCTCCGGTGTGCGCGGATTAGCCTTTGCGGCGCTGGTAGCTGCGGTGGTATCTTCTCTGGCTTCGATGATAAACTCTACGTCCACCATTTTCACCATCGATATTTACCGCCCCCTCATCAACAAAAATGCCAAGGATGGAGACCTCGTTCGTGTAGGTCGCTGGGTAGCTCTTGCCGCCCTCGTCATTTCTACGCTGGTGGCCCAACCCCTGCTGGGTGGTTTTGATCAGGTTTTTCAGTACATACAAGAGTATACCGGGCTCATTTATCCGGGGGTAGCGGTAGTATTTACCATGGGACTTTTCTGGAAAAAAGCCACTACCCGCGCGGCAGTAGCAGCAGCATTGCTCACTTTTCCCCTGGGCATCGGAGCCAAACTGCTTTTCCCCGAAGTTCCCTTTTTGCTCCGAATGGGCTACGTATTCATTGCCCTCGTAGCAGTGGCTTCGATTCTTATCTTTTTTGATAAAACCGATGAAGTGCCCGACGACAAGGAACACCACCGGGACGGCACCACGGCGGCAAGCGGGGTTGAACCCTCTATGCTTTCGGAAAAAATTAAGTCGATGATGGTGCGCAGTTCCTACATTTTCGGTGGAATTGCTCTGGTGTCGCTGATCTTTTGCCTGGCTACCCTGAATTCACTCGCCGATATCGGGGTGGAAGCCTTCATCTTTTTTGCCACGGCCATGAGCATGATCGGGCTGGTGCTGTATACCAATGCCAGAAGCAAAACTGCCGACCGGCACGCCATCCGTTACACGCCCGACCTTTTCAACACAGGCTTTATTTTCAACCTGGGCGCCTTAGGAATTACCCTGATTGTAGCGCTGCTCTACGGATTGTTCTGGTAAAAAGAAGCAACAAGAACAACGGTAAAACAGCACAGGTAAAACGCAGATCTCCCCTTTTTTAGCCCTTTCTTTTAATTCAAATCACATGTCACTTTCCCAATACGAAGCCTGGTTCGTCACCGGTTCCCAGCACCTCTATGGCCCCGAAACCCTGCTAAAAGTTGCTGAGCATGCCCAACAGATTGCTCGCCAACTGAGCGAGGAATCTGCCATTCCGGTAAAGGTGGTTTTTAAGCCCGTATTAACCAATCCGGCCGACATCCATCGCTTATGCCTTGCTGCGAATGCCGATGAAAACTGCATTGGCCTGATCGCCTGGATGCACACTTTTTCGCCGGCCAAGATGTGGATCGCCGGCCTGAAATCGCTCCAGAAGCCTTTGCTACACCTGCATACGCAGTTTAACCGGGATATCCCCTGGAGCGAAATTGACATGGATTTCATGAATCTCAACCAGTCAGCACATGGAGGTCGGGAGTTTGGATACATCAACGCCCGGCTCAGGCGGGCACGCAAAGTAGTGGTTGGCCATTGGGAAGACCCCGAGGTGCGCGACAAAGTAGGTGGCTGGAGCCGTGCCGCAGCCGGCTGGGCAGAGAGTCAGCGACTGAAGGTGGCTCGTTTCGGCGATAACATGCGCCAGGTAGCCGTAACAGAAGGCGATAAGGTCGGCGCACAGGTTCAATTCGGGTACGAAGTAAACGGCTACGGATTAAGCGAACTGGATAGTAGAATATCTGCTGTAAGCGAGGGAGATTTACTGGAAATGGTGGCCCGATATGAGGCGGCCTACGACCTGGCCCCCAAGCTGCAGAAAGGCGGAGAAAAAAGAGATTCGCTGCTGGAAGCTGCCCGGATAGAGATCGGACTCCGCCATTTCCTCACCGAAGGTGGTTTTATGGCCTTTACAGATACCTTCGAAAACCTGAACGGACTCCGACAGCTACCGGGCCTGGCCGTTCAACGCCTGATGGCTGACGGATACGGATTCGGCGCAGAAGGCGACTGGAAAACGGCCGCCCTCGGTCGGATAATGAAGGTGATGGCGGAAGGCCTTCCGGGAGGTAACTCCTTCATGGAAGACTACACCTACCATTTTGCACCCGGCAACAACCAGGTACTGGGCTCGCATATGCTGGAAATTTGCCCGAGCATAACGACTCAAAAACCTCGCTGTGAGGTGCACCCTTTGGGCATCGGTGGCAAAGAAGATCCGGTCCGCCTGGTATTTGACGCCAATCCCGGCCCGGCAATCAATGTGTCGGTAATTGACCTGGGCGACCGCTTCCGGATGCTTGTAAACCCCGTACTTGGAGTCGCACCTCAACAGCCTCTGCCTAAACTGCCCGTAGCTCGTGTGCTCTGGGAGCCGGAACCCAACTTGTCTACTGCCGCTGCCGCATGGATTCTCGCCGGAGGTGCCCACCACACCATGTATAGTCAAAACCTGACCGTGTCGCACATGGAAGACTTTGCGGATATGGCTGATGTGGAAATAGTGCTCATTGATCAGGAAACCAGACTTTACCGCTTCAAGCAGGAGCTGCGCTGGAGCGAAATGTACTACCACCTGAAAGGATAAGGCAGGGACCGGGTTATTTTCAGCAGGTTGATAGTCAAAGAAATCGTCGGCTTATCTCCGGGAAAGAATTTTTTTTAGGATAAAAACGGGAGTTTTGCATCACCATGCAAGACTCCTTTTTCTTTGATGTGGCAAGGACAGACGCCGATCTGCGCCAGATCCTGGCCTTGCAGGAAGCAAACCACGTGGCCGCACTCACCGCCGAATCTCGCGCCACCAACGGTTTTGTCACCGTGAAGCACGACCTCGGTCTCCTGAAACGCATGAACGAGGCCGCCCCGCAGGTCATCGCCAAATCTGGTGAGCGGGTGGTGGGTTATGCCCTGGTGATGCTACCTACATTTGCGGAGCAGGTGCCCGTGCTGCTGCCTATGTTTGAGTTGCTGAAGCGACTGACTTTCGCGGGTGCGCCCCTCTCTGACCGTGCTTACTACGTAATGGGCCAGATATGCATCGACGAAGAATTTCGGGGTCAGGGTGTTTTTGAGGGGCTCTATGCCCGCCACCTCGAAACCTTAGCCAATCGATTCGACTGCTGCATCACGGAAATATCCGTCAACAACCCACGTTCGCTCAGGGCACACGAAAAGGTGGGTTTTCAGGTCATCCACACGTTTGCCGATGCGACTGATACGTGGAAAGTGGTGCTGTGGAACTGGAAGGAGGGAGTAAAATGAGGGGCTGGTTATTGGAATAATCTAAATTCAGGAATGCTTAATCGTGCTTATCCGATGCCTGAAAAATTCCAAAACAAATACCGCATACCTTCTGCCCGTGCCCAATGGTGGGACTACGGGTGGAACGGGGCCTATTTTATCACGATCTGCACCACCAAAAGGGCGCATTATTTTGGGGAAATTGTGAATGGAAAAATGAACCTGTCGCCTGCTGGGGTGATTGCCGATATTCTGTGGCACGAAATCCCCAACCATTCTCCATTTGTGGAATTGGGCGATTTCGTGGTTATGCCTAACCATGTGCATGGGATTTTGATCCTGAATAAACCGGATAGGGGAACCGGGGTGGGTGATCGTGATCGGCAGAATCAGGACGGTGACGAACGTGACGCGATCTACCACGACGTTATCGACCGCGACGTAGAGACAGGGCATGCCCTGTCTCTACAACAACAACCAACGCAACAACGAACCCCACAACAAACCGAAAACGCAACGGACGAATCATCCCAACCCCTGCCCGATGAACAGACCATCGCCCAGACACGGTTTCAAAACATTGGAAAAAACACGGTTTCCTCCATTATTGGTTCCTACAAATCTGCCGTGACCAAACACGCCAACCGGCTGGCGCTGCCCCATGGGTGGCAAACCCGTTTTCACGACCGCATTATCCGGGACGATGCCGAATACCAGCGCATTTCCGATTATATCGTCTCAAACCCCGACAACTGGGACCAGGATCAATTTTATTCCCCCAAATGAATACCTGCGATACCCGTGGATGCCAGGCACCACCATATTAAAAAGCGAAACGTGCGGTGAGACAACCTTGGCCATTCGTCATCAATCCCACCCCTCAAAAACCAGCTCCTGTTGCCCGTTTTTCCAGATAGCCTCACCCAGCGCGCTGAGCAATTCACGGTCGCGGTCCATCACCCGGGCAAATACATTGCAGGCGTCGAGCCCTTTGCCTTCGCCGTAGTAGATGCCCATGCAGTTGGCGGTTTTGTTGCGGAGGGGATAGGCGGGGCCGAAAACCACCTCGCCGGGTTCGGTAAACAAGGTGGCGTTTTCCTGAATAATGTCCAGCGGAGGCACATCGTCTATCCATATTTCCTGGCCCGACACCCGCGCATGGGTAAAGGTGCGGCGGAAGGGCAGAAGCCCATGAAAAGCCGCCGAGGTCACGGGAGCCTCCAGCAGGTAATACAGAAAATGGAGGGTTTGTCCGCCGGGGGTAAGCACTTTAAAACCACGCATACATTTAGCGGTCAGGGATGTGTTTCGGATTCAGGGCCGGGCCAACCTATTCCCCTCAAAAGTCGTATATTCGCCGCACTTTCAGGCCTATTTATCCATTGTATAACCCGCTCTCCGCGACATGAGTCACCGATTTCCGGAGCATAAGTCTTTCTCCCTCCCTGCCTTCGAGCGCGAGATGCTCGCCCGTTGGGAGGAAATTCACGCTTTCGAAAAAAGCGTCTCCAACCGCAACGACCGCCCTTCCTTCACCTTTTACGAAGGTCCGCCTTCAGCCAATGGTCGCCCGGGCATTCACCACGTGATGGCCCGCACCATCAAGGACCTCGTTTGCCGCTACAAAACCCTCCAGGGTTTTCAGGTAAAGCGCAAAGGTGGCTGGGATACCCACGGCCTGCCCGTAGAGCTTCAGGTCGAAAAACGCCTCGGCATTACCAAGGAGGACATCGGTAAAACGATCTCTATCCGCGAATACAACGATGCCTGCCGCGAAGACGTGCTGAAGTTCAAGGACGTATGGGATGACATCACCCGCCTCATGGGCTATTGGGTGGACCTCGAAAATCCCTACATCACCTTCGAAAACCCCTACATCGAGTCCGTCTGGAACCTGCTAAAAAGGCTCTGGGACAAAGACCTCGTATACAAAGGCTTTACTATACAGCCCTATTCCCCGGCTGCGGGTACGGGCCTCAGCTCGCATGAGCTCAACCTGCCGGGTTGCTACAAAGAGGTGAAAGACACCTCGGCTGTGGCACAGTTTAAGGCCGTGGACGCCGACGAAGAATATTTCCTCGCCTGGACGACCACCCCCTGGACCCTACCAGCCAATACCGCCCTCGCCGTAGGCAAAAACATCACCTATGCGCGGGTAGATACCTGCAACCCCTACACCGGCCGCCGCCAGCGCGTGATCCTCGCCAAGGACCTCCTGGGCAAGTACTTCACCCCTGATGGCCAAACCGCTGACCTCGATACCTACACCGCCGGCGACAAGGTGTTGCCGTGGCGCCTGCTCGGTGAAATGAAGGGCAGCGAACTCGTGGGCCGCACCTACGAGCAACTCCTCAAATATGTAGCCCCCGGCCCGGGTCCCGCCTTTCAGGTATGGGCTGGCGATTTTGTCTCTACCGAAGACGGTACCGGCATCGTGCACATCGCGCCTACCTTTGGCTCCGATGACTTTTTCCTCGCCCGCCAAAATGGCATCCCCATGGTGCTGGTGGAGGACGAAGAAGGTCGCCCCGCGCCTATCGTGGACAAGCAGGGCCGTTTTGTAAAAGAAATCACCGATTATGCCGGACGCTTCGTGAAGGACTACGGTCCCGAACCCGAACCCCGCTCGGTCGATATCGATATCTCGGTCAGGCTCAAGGAAGAAAATAAAGCTTTCCGGGTAGAAAAATACGAGCACAACTATCCGCATTGCTGGCGAACAGACAAGCCTGTGCTCTATTATCCGCTCGATTCGTGGTTTATCCGTACCACGGCTGCCCGCGAAAAACTCATTGCCCACAACCAGACCATCAACTGGAAACCCGCCTCTACGGGGTCCGGCCGCTTTGGCAACTGGCTCGAAAACCTTGTGGACTGGAACCTGTCGCGCTCCCGCTACTGGGGGGTGCCGCTGCCGGTATGGTCCACCGAAGATGGCACTGAGCGTGTGTGCGTAGGCTCGGTAGATGAATTGCGCAGCCTTGCCGAACAATCCGTAGCCGCAGGGCTGATGGATGCCAGCGTGCCGGATGCCTTTTTTGCCAACCTCGACCTGCACAAGCCCGGCGTGGACGAACTCATATTCGTGAGCCCTTCGGGAAAACCCATGGTGCGCGAGTCTGACCTGATCGACGTTTGGTTCGATTCCGGGGCCATGCCTTTTGCCCAGTGGCACTATCCTTTCGAAAATCAGGACATCTTCAAAGCCAGTTTTCCGGCTGACTTTATCTCCGAAGGCGTGGACCAAACCCGCGGCTGGTTCTTTACCCTGCACGCCATAGCGGTGATGCTGGAGGACAGCCCTGCGTTCAAAAACGTGATCTCGACGGGCTTGCTGCTCGACAAGGAAGGGAAGAAAATGTCCAAGCGACTCGGCAACATTGTCGATCCTTTCGAAACGATCCATAAATACGGTGCCGACGCTACCCGCTGGTACATGATCGGCAATGCCCCTCCCTGGGAAAACCTCAAGTTTGACCTCGAAGGCGTAAACGAAGTGCTGCGCAAGTATTTTGGCACGCTGTACAACACCTACGGCTTTTTCTCGCTGTACGCCAATATCGCCGGTTACCAATACGACCAACCGAGCGACCCGGCCACCCGCACCGATATCCTCGACCGCTGGATCGTGTCCTATCTGCACTCCCTTATCCAGGAAGTTGCCACGGCCATGGACGACTACGATCCTACCCGTGCGGTGCGCGCCATCGACTATTTTGTGAATGAGCAACTGTCGAACTGGTACGTGCGCCAATCGCGCCGCCGTTTTTGGGATGGCAATCAGGAGGCATTTGATACCTTGTATGAATGTCTGAAAACGGTGTCGGTGCTCATGAGTCCGTTTGCGCCGTTTTACGCCGATCGCCTTTACCTCGACCTTACCGATGGCAAAGAAGCCGAGAGCGTACACCTGACCGACTTTCCGGCAGTAAACACTGCGCTGATCGATCCTTCGCTGGAGCGCGTAATGGACATGGCCCAGCACGTGACTTCGCTGGTACACAGCATTCGCAAAAAAGAAAAACTCCGCGTGCGCCAGCCCCTGCAACGGGTACTGCTTGCGTTGAACGACCGCGACCTCGAATCGCACCTCAACCTCGTAGATGGCTTGATCGCTTCGGAGGTAAATGTGAAGCAGGTGGAATTTTTGCCCGAAGACAGCACCCTGCTTATCCGCAAGGTAAAGCCTAACTTCCGGGTACTCGGCCCCAAAGCCGGACCCCGCATCAAGGAAATCGGGGCTGCTCTGGCTGCCCTTGACCAGGACGCTATCCGCCAACTCGAACAGGCGGGCCATATCGAACTGGACCTGCCTTCGGGGGCATTTCCTGTAGAAAAATCAGAAGTGGAGATCCTCAACGAAGACATCCCCGGTTGGTCGGTGGCTTCTGACGGGCCTTTCACCCTGGCGCTGGACGTGACCCTGAACGAAGATTTGCTGCAGGAAGGGATCGCCCGCGAATTTGTGAGCCGTATCCAAAACCTGCGCAAGACCAAAGGCTTTGAGGTAACGGACCGCATCAAGGTGCGAATTGCCATGAACGAGGTGTGGAACGAGGCTGTGAACCGCTTCGCCAGCTACATCGCCGACGAAACCCTGAGCCTGGAGCTGACCCTCGTACCCGAACTGGCGAGCGAAGACACCGTCGAAATCAACGAAATCTCAGGTGCCATCGAACTGGTGCGTGTACCTGCCTGAACCGCATAAATTTTTCTCTGTGTCCAATCCTGTTTCTACCCCTTCTGCATGGGCCAAAGCCCGGAAGTTTTTTCTCCTGGCTGCGGGTATCGTGGCATTGGACCAGTTGGTGAAGTTTTTGGTAAAGCTGAACATGACCATTGGCCGTGCGGGAGAAATTCCCATCCTGGGCGATTGGTTTAAGCTTCATTTTATCGAAAACCCCGGTGCGGCTTTCGGGCTTACGGTTACGCACATCATGGCAGGAATGGGGATGGAGTTGCCGGATTCTACGGGCAAACTCATCCTCACCCTCTTCAGCATCGTGGCGGTATCGGTTATCGGTTACGTGCTTTTTCGCCTCCGCGACCACCACTCCCGGCTGCCCTGGTTCGTAGCCATGATTTTCGGTGGCGCACTCGGCAACATCATCGACCGCACCTTCTACGGACTTTGGTTTAATGAGCTAAATATCAGCCAGCCTGAGCCTTTCGCCTATTCCGGTGGTTTATTTCACGGCAGGGTGGTGGACATGTTCTACTTCGATATCTGGGAAGGATTTATCCCTGCCTGGGTGCCGGGCATGGGCGGCGAGTACTATTCGCTGTGGCCGATATTCAACATCGCTGATTCGGCGATCTCAATCGGTATCGTGATTATCCTCGTTTTCCAGGGGCGTTTTTTCCGTCAGGATGAGAAATGGAAAACCGCTGCTGAAACCCCTTCCCCTAAAGAAACAACTCCCGAAGTAGCTACTCAGCCCGAAATCTCCCCTGAAATACCCGCAAACGAAGAGGCCACTGCATCAGAAAATGAAAATGATGCGGATCCTGCGTGATTTTGACCTTTTTTCTTTCCGGGATTCCTTAATTTGAGCCGTCAAAACCGATTGAATAACATGCAAGACTGGAGAAACCACGAGAAGGTGATTCTGCCCAATATCCCGAATTACCATCAGATAGATGTTTACGAGGCAAATGGCGGTTATTCCGGTTTGCGAAAAGCCCTCACCAACCCCGATTGGACCCCCAAAGCAGTGGTAGATGAGGTGAAAAAAGCCAATATTAAAGGCCGTGGCGGTGCCGGTTTCAACGCTGGCCTCAAGTGGTCGTTCATGCCTCCCAAGGTAGAAGGCGTGCCCCGCTACCTCGCCTGCAACGGCGACGAATCAGAGCCCGGTACCATCAAGGACCGCCGTATCCTCGAATACAATCCCCACGGATTCATTGAAGGAGCCATCATCGGCTGCTACGCCATGGAAATGGAAGCTGCCTATGTATATGTCCGCGGTGAATACGCCGACTGGATCGATATGCTCCAAAAAGCTGTGGACGACGCCTACGCCAAAGGCTATATCGGCGAAAATATCCTCGGCTCCGGCAAAACGATCCACCTCTATGTGCACAAAGGGGCGGGTGCCTATATCTGCGGAGAAGAAACCTCGCTCATGGAATCGCTGGAAGGCAAGCGCCCATACCCACGTTCCAAGCCGCCATTTCCGGCCCAGTTTGGCCTTTGGGGCAAGCCCACCACCATCAACAACGTAGAGACCCTCCTGCACGCCAGCCTCGTGATGCGCAATTCCGCTGACTGGTACGCAGCTATGGGCACCCCTTCACATCCGGGCCCTTGTCTGTATGGCATTTCCGGCCATGTGATCCGTCCGGGCGTGTATGAGTTCCAAACCGGCATGCTCATTACCGACCTGATCTATAAAGTAGCTGGCGGAATTAAGGGAGGTAAAAAACTGAAAGCTGTCGTTCCCGGTGGCTCTTCGGTGCCGATCCTCCGTGCCGACATGATAGAAGGCATCAAGATGGACGCCGACAGCCTCCGTACCGTGGGCACCATGATGGGTACCGGCGGCATGTGTGTGCTGGATGAGGACACCGACATCGTGAAATTCCTGCTCCGCGTTTCTAAATTTTACGACCACGAAAGCTGCGGACAGTGTACCCCTTGCCGCGAAGGCACCGGCTGGTTTGTGAAAGTGCTCCAGAAAATTGACAGTGGCCACGGTACCACCCGCGACCTCGACCTGCTGATAGAGCTGTGCAGCACCATGGAAGGCCGCACCGTTTGCGCCCTCGCCGACGCCGCTGCCTGGCCTGTGCGCAATACCATCACCCGTTTCCGCGAAGAGTTTGAGGCGAGGGTTAGCCCGACCCTGATTGCGGTGGGTTGAGAGAAAATGACAACATAAAAATGAGCCATTTCGAACATTCGGAATGGCTCATTTCTTTTATCCCCCTTTCCTTTTCCCTGCTTTCCGGAAAATATTAAATACAGAACAAGGCACCCGGAAGTTAGCAGAAGGTACATTTTGAGCAGCAGTGTTTTGCTTGCCTTGACATCCTGCGAACAGGGAGCTAACGAAGCCCGACTCCAGCGGAGTCGTACCTTTGTAGCAGCGCGTTCACAGAGAGAAACCGACCTCAGAGAGGTCGCGTGTTTTTTCTATTAATCCCTCCATTTTACCTGAAAAAGGGAGTCAATTTGCCCTGTTTCCTGGCTATCGGAGGCTCATGACCAGCAATATCACCGCAAAGGCTGTGAGCAGGAGGGTAATAGGCGTAAAGGTATATTTTTCAAAAGTGTTTTTTGAAAGCAGGTTCCCGACAGTATTGAGCGCAAACAGGACGGCCATCAGCCCGAAGAAAACCTGCATGACCCAGGCCGGAACAGAGAGCGGAAGCACCCTTGCATGTACCAGCACTACGGCCAGAAAAACCGCATTCACCACCAGGGAAACCGCTTCGAACCGGTACATGTCGCGGTCGCTGGTAAGCCTCCCCCCCCAAACCATGCCGTAAGGAATCACTTTGGTAATTACCAGCAGATGAAATACCAGGAGGAGTGCGAAAATGCCGATCATCCCCACCAGGGCAATAGTTGTAATCATTTTTTAAGGAATTAGTACCAGTTGAAGCCGAGGAGCAAACTAACCGCGGTCCCTTTTTGTGTGCCGGAGTCCACTTTAGCGGTACCGAAATGTACACGTCCCTGCACCTCACATGCAAATTTTCCTCTGCGCCACACTTCATATCCGGTACTTGCCAGTGCCGAACCACCGAAGTAGAACGTCCTTTCTTCTTCGCTTTTGATGTCGTAAAACGCGGGGGCATCCATCCCTATCCCCACGCCGCCAAGCACCCACCAGCGATTGGCTATCCAGTACTGCACCGATGGTAAAATGGCTTCAAACCCTCTTTGGCGCGTACGTCCCTGGCTCTTAGAGGTATAAATACTGCCGGGCAGATACACCAGCAGGGCGGTGCGCAGCGTAATCATGGCTCCGATTTTGAAATTCGGAAAGGAAAGGTTGGTTTCTTTTTGGAGCGGGATGCCGGGCTCCCGTAACTGGAGGGCAGATACGCCTATGCCTGTGCCAAAGAAGAACCCCTTCCGCACAAAAGCCGGGTCATTGGGTCGCTGGGCGTTAGCCATCAACATCCATCCGGAAAAGAGGAGGAGCAAAGCAGTTTTCATCTGGTGTCTTTTTTGAAGTAGAACAGGCACAAAACTGCTGTCCAGCTGCTACAAAAAAGTTACCGTAGGGTAATAAATCAGCGCTGCCCGATCTTTTTCCTGATCCGGCTCAGACTCTGGGTCGTGATGCCCAGGTACGAAGCGATGTGCTTTTGCGGGGTGCGCTGGATGAGGTTGGGCTGCTTTTCCAGGATATCGAGGTAGCGCTGTTCGGCGGTTTTCAGGAGCAGGTCTATTTGCTGCTGCTGCTTTTCGACAAAGGTGCTTTCCGCTGAAATCAAAAACAGCATTTTCCCATAAGGCGTTTGCTTGAGCTGGTGGATGTTTTCGCGGGAGATCCGCAGCATTTCGCAGTCTTCCAGGGCAATGGTTTCGAGCGGCGAGGGCTCGCCGGTAATGAGGGACATGTAGTCGGCGAAAAAGGCATCTTCGTACATCAGGTCGAGGCAAACGTAGTTGTTTTCCTTCCATACAAATACCCCACAGCTTCCTTTCAGAATAAAGTAGCCGTTGTTCTCCACTGACCCGCTGGGCTTGAGGATTTCATTTTTTTCACAATAAGTAAGGTCGCACAAGGCCGCAAACTGCTCCCATACATCCATGGGGGCATCAAAGTACTTGTCAAAGGAAGCCTTGAGTCGCTGATGGAGGGTATTCACAATTTTAAGGGACGCAGATTTGGGGTTGCTGTTGCACCTATGTGCGCAGGTGTGCCGGTTTGGGGAAAGCCAGTCTTAGTCGTGTTTTTGGGGAGTAGCGTACCACATTCCGCCCACTATCAAAAAAGATACCGGGCGGAATGTGCTCCAAATGACCCATATTCCGCCCGCTATGTTCCCAAAACGCTTTCTTTTACCGCAAATACACCATCGCTGCAGCCGCTACCAGCTTTTCGACCTGTAGGGAAAACCTGCGTTGAATAGCTGGAATAAGCTGCGCGTATCTTATTTTTAACAAAAAAATATGCTCAGTCGCGTACACCACATCGCCATTATCTGCTCCGAGTACGCTGTTTCCAAGGCTTTCTACACCGAAGTACTGGGGTTGGAGGTCGTGCGGGAAGTGTACCGCGAAGCCCGCGACTCCTACAAGCTCGATCTGGCCCTGCGAGGCGAATATTTCCTAGAGCTCTTTTCCTTTCCTGAACCGCCTCCGCGCCCCTCGCGGCCCGAAGCAGCTGGTTTGCGGCACCTGGCATTTGAGGTGGAAAACATAGCTTCAGCGCTTGAGGCACTGGCTGCAAAAGGCGTCGTGACCGAGCCCATCCGGGTAGATGAATTTACCGGCAAAAAATTCACCTTCTTCGCCGATCCCGACGATTTGCCAATCGAGTTGTATGAAGCCTAGGTAGCTGAACTTTTAAGGTTCGCTGAATAATACTGCAATTCCCTTACCCCTCACCACCCTTCCGCCAACGACTGCTCATTTCCCATCAGGATCATGGGCTGCTGATCGGGCTGTAACCAGGCGAGGATATCGCGCATGGCGGGCTCCGGAATGGCCACGCAGCCGAGCGTAGGGCCGGGAGTGGCGTTGCTCAAATGAAAGAAAATGGCGCTGCCCATGCCTTTTACCACCGAATCGGTATTGTATTCGATTACCTGGCAATACTTATAGCTGTCTGACAGGAGGAGGAGCTTTTCGAAAGATTTGGCGGAGGTGGGTCCGTGCACGTATCGGTTGTAGTCCGGCGATTCGGGGTCGTCGATCCACTTGTCTTCGGGGGTGGATTGGGTAAATGGCCATGCCGTGTTGACGGAGGCTTCGTACGTAAATAACCGCCCGAGCCGGTAGCACCCCGTGGGCGATTTACCGTCGCTTTCGCGCTTATCCCCACGTGCAGCGAAGCCATTTTTGCCCACTCCGGCAGCCATAGGTCCAAATTTGACGCGGTACTCCGATCCCGTTTTTTCCAGGGCTACCAGGGTCGCTGCATGACTTTCGGGCCGGGCGTTATACACCACCAGTACCTGCCCGCTTCCGGCAAGTACCTGTGGGTGTTTTTGGGCGAAGAGAATGGCCTTTTCGGGGGTGGGGGGTTTTGTGGTAGTCACGTCTTTGGAGGGGGCAGGTGGGGCACAATTGCCGAGCAGAAAGGAAAGTACGATGAATGGCAAAGTTGTGCGCATGGTGATTCAGGTTGTAGAGTAGGTTAGCGGCATCAGCCATCTGGCGCTTTAAAAATGCTCAATTCCGTACAAATAACCACTTCACAGAATGATAAAGTCCAATACCGATGTAGCCCAGCAAACCGGGTTTTTTGCGCTCATTAATCGTGAGGGTAATGGTGGAATAGGCTTCCAGATGATCGAGTCGGTTCATTTGACCTTTCAGTGAATCGATTACCTGATTTAATCTTTCCAGTTCTTTTTCCACTCTTAATGCCGCTTCCACATTTTCGGCCTGACCCAAAAGCTCCAGGTATCGCTCTCGTGCTTTTTCCGAATTGGACAAACGAATTTGAAAATCCTGATACGTATCTGAAACATCTTCGCCAGTCAACCGCTTCTGTGTAATCTTTCCCAAACCGCTAATTGCTGAAATAGCACTTTCGAGGTTTTCGCTTTTTACCCTAATTACACTTCCAGAGGTGCCCGAGGAAAGCACATAGCCTTCGAATTTTTTGGCAATGCTGGCCAACTGTGTCATCGCCGAATCTGGTTTGTTTACTACCAGGGTAAGGTCGGCCTGGTAAACCATCTTCCGGGTTTCCACTACTGAGTGAGATTCATGAAAGGGACGATTTAAGCTCCTCATTTGGGTTAAATCCTCTGAATATTCAGCAAAGGATGGATTTTGATATGCAAGTCCACTGCTTATTGGGGTCACTTCACCATGGTAGGCCGTCGAACGATGGGCGTTGCAGCCGAATGAAAAGAGGGCAAGAATGGAAGGGATTAGGGCCAGGGTTAGCTTTTTCATCTCTGGTAGTTGAATCAAACCGGGTTAATTTTTGACTTGATAGTCCTATTTTAATAAAACACAGGTCCGAAAAAAATACCTAGTGGGCGTGCAAGCGTACTTGGGTAGAAATTCGATCTGCATGGGTAAAGTGTAAAGACTTACATGTCATTTCCATTCAGCCGCAGTTGCCTCCATCATTTTTCACCACCCCTCTATTTGCCCACAGCAACATTAGCCCCTGCTCCGGCTCGGGGACCTTCGTGGTAATGGACATGGCGTTGAAAGGGAAATAGCCTTAGCCTTCCCACAGCTCCCAAAGGCGCAGCGCAAAACCCGGCAGAACCTCCTCGCCCGAGAGTGCCGTTTGGAAGGTAGGCACGTGGTCGATGGTACAGTTGAGGCGATAGATCCACACCTGCTGTTTTTGCGGATCAATGAGCCAGCCGAGGCGCACCCCGTTTGACTGATACTCGCGCATTTTGTCGTGCAGGCGGGCAAGGTCGTCGTTTTCGGAGCGAATCTCGATCACAAAATCGGGGGAGATATGGGCAAATCGCTTGCGATCGTCGGTGGGGAGGGAGAGCCAGCGTTCGAGTGCGATCCAGGCAGTATCCGGTGAGCGGACTGCTTTATTGGGGAGGGTGAACCCTGTGTTTGAATCGAAGGTCTTGCCGAGTTTTTGCTGGCGGTTCCAAAGGTTTACCTCGGTGGTTACGTCTGCATTGAAATTACAGGTTTCTCCGCCTGTGAGTTCCATAAGCATAATTGTACCATCGGCGGCGCGCTCTACCTGCAAGTCTCCGATCTCCTGGCAAAAAAGAAAAAATTCTTCTTCGTTCAAGGTAAGAAAGCGGGATTTGAGTGGGACAACCCTACCGTGTGGTGACTTTGAGCTTCTAAGAAAGGAAAATTAGTAGCGCTAACGAAGCTTATGGGCGTAAGGTTGATGGATTGAGCTAAGGCACCGAAGCATAAAAACAAAAAAAACAGCAAAATCACGCATAAGTTTTATGCGTGATTTTGCTGTTAAAAACTTAGCCTGTGGCTAAGAAAATTTATTCAGCCTGTGGCTCAATTACCTGACGACCACGGTACTGACCGCTTACGAGGCATACACGGTGGTAAAGGGTTGCTTCACCGGTGGTTGGATCGAGGTAATAAGTCTGAGGAGTCAGCTTATGGTGGGTCCTGCGCTTGTCGCGGCGGGTCTTGGAAATTTTCCGTTTAGGATGTGCCATGGTCTATATTGGTTTCTTCGAAATCAGTTAAGTCTGTCTTTCAGGTTTTTTAATGCTGCCCACCGGGGATCAATAACGCCATCGTCTTCGTCTTCGTCGGTATCGGTGTCTTCAGATTCGTATTCCTCGTCGATATCATCCTCGCCGTTGAGTGGATTTCCTTCGGCATCCAGGCCTAACAGGTCCAGCACTTTGGGGTCGCAGGTATGAACTTGTGGTTCTGGAACTTTGCGGATAGGCAAAGCCAAGTTTACAAAATCATACAGTTCCTGCGTCAACAGCAATTGCGCTTCATCCCGTTCTACGTAGATAACTTCCTCATCGTCAAACTCTTTTCCTTCTTCGAAGGAGAAAAATATCCGAAAAGAAGCACCATCTACCGATTGAAGGTAAGGTTCGCCACAACGGTCGCAACTTACTTCCACTTCTCCGCTCAGCACAAACTGGGCATCGATATGGCCGGGATAACGGTACAAATCAAGAACTACCTTAACCTCCGCTTTTTCGATGGGCGATTGGTCAAAGTGGGCAAAGAACGAAGCATCCAAGGTGTATTCCTCCTGATGTGGACCAGGACCCAGCCTGGCTACATTCAGAGAATAGGTTCGCTCAAACATTCGGTCACGCGACATACCCCTCTGCTTTTTAATTGGTCGGCAAAGTTAAGGAAAAACTCCAATTTCCACACACTTGCCCGTGAAAAAAATAAAGGCCCCCACCATGGGGGCCTGCAAGGAGTTAATGGAAGGGTATCCGATTCAATAATAACACTTTCCTTCCGAAAACCCTTGACTAAGCTCCCTCGTTTACTAGACAAATTTTTTTTGTGGATAACTGGTTTACTACGACGGAGAGCTACGTGCCCATGCGGGCAGGGGCAAGTGAGCGCACCGAAATGGTGAGCCAGGTCCTTTTTGGTGAATTTGCCCGGTCGCTGGGGCAGGAAGGCAACTGGATCCAAGTGCAAACCCTCCACGACGACTATACAGGCTGGGTGGTGGCCAAAAGCCTCACAGCCGTTGATGGACCCATCCTCGATCTCTCGCGTACCTGGGGCGGGGCTTACCTGCATCCCGATGGCGGCAGCCAGGTCTTACCCTTTGGTGCATGGATTGGAAACAACGGGGAGTTTAGCCTTCATGGCAAAACCTGGCGATCGCAGGAGGTAAACACGGTGATCCAAGAAAGCCCCTTCCACTATGCAAAAAAATACCTCCATGCCCCTTACCTCTGGGGAGGACGCACCAACTGGGGCATCGATTGCTCAGGATTAGTGCAAATGTCCTTCGCTTTTGCCGGTATTTCGTTGCCGCGCGACGCGTCGCAGCAGGTGCAGATGGGAGAGGAAGTAGCATTTAGCCAAAAGAAGGAAAACGACCTGGCCTTCTTTGCCAGCACTCCGGAAGGAAAAGTGTCTCACGTCGGAATCGTGGGAGCCGAAAATACCCTCATCCATGCCTCGGTGCGGGTGCGGATAGATTCTTTCACAGAAAAAGGAATACTGGTGCCTGAAACCGGGAGTTCTTCCCATTATCTTCTGAATATCAGGCGAATTATCTGAAAAAACAGGCAAAACCCTACACCAAAATTTGTAAATTAACAGCGATGTCAAGGGAAGGCGTATTGGTTCTGAATCAGAATTACCAGGCCATCGGGGTTTGTTCGGTACAGCGTGCCTTTATTTTAGTGTACCTCCGAAAGGCTGAAATGCTCAGCGAGCTGGCTGACAAAAAGCTTCATTCCATTTCTCAAAGCTTCAGCTTTCCTTCCGTTATCCGGCTCAACCGCTACATCAATATTCCCTACAAAAAGGTTAATCTTTCCCGCTACAATATCTTCAAGCGCGACGGCAACCGTTGCGTGTATTGCAACAGCTCAGAAGGGCTGACTATCGACCACGTGGTGCCCCGCTCTATGGGTGGGCGTGATTCGTGGGAAAACCTCGTTACGGCCTGCCAGAAGTGTAATGCCCGCAAAGGCAATATGACCCCCGAGCAGGCAGATATGCGCATGCGCAGCGAGCCTTTCCGGCCAAGTTTTGTGATGTTTCTCAGCAACTACCACGGCGTGGTGCGCGAGGACTGGAAGCCCTACCTCTACATGTCCTGATTTTTCAGGAAAGAAAAAGTAATAGACCTACCAGCGGTTGTTGGTTAGCTCGGTGTCGGAGTTTCCGCTCCACTCTTTTTGCCATTCCGGAAAACGCGGATCTACAAAGAGGGGCTTAGGCTGTAGCATAAACTCGCCGGGCTGCCAGTATTCCTTTACTTTGCTGAGCAAAAGCGCATGGTCGAAATGGGCCAGCCCACGGTCGAACATAGGAAAAACTGAAGGCAGGAGGTCGTTTTCGAGCTGATGCACGTTCAGTGCCTGTATAATGCCGTCCCGCGCACGACCCAACGTAGTGCCAAATACAGAGCCTGACGGCAGCGGATGCATCACCAGTTCCGGACGTGCATAGAGCCAGGCAGCATTGTCGAGGTTGTCGAGCACCGAATCCATCGGAAAATGACGGGTTTCTCTCGCTTTCAGGGTTAAACCTTTCCCCTCACGGGTCTGAAACTTTAGCCTGATTTCGCCACACTTATCCGACATGCGAAATTTGCCAAGGGCAGGACCATTGGTAAACAGGCGTTGATAAGCGAAACGAAAAAGCGGCGAGCCCGTGAAACGTGCGGGTGCATATTCGCCTTGGTGGTGCCCCTGCCAGTCGTCCCACTCCACCGGCACACGGATAGCAGCCCTCCAGGAGCCAGGAATCATGGCGGGAAAAGGCTTTTCGAAGTGGTAACCCATCACCCGGGACATTTGGAAGGTGATGAGGCCGTAGCCATTAAAATCGCGGGGGAGAAAGGGGGCCGGCAGCCAGCTACGCAAGTGATTCAGCTCGGCCCGGTAGGCGAGGCTGATCCCTTGGGGAGTGTAGGTGGTATAGGCCGGAAGGTGCATATTGCTTTTCCCAATCGAAGCTTTCCCCTTCCTACGTCATTGACGGGTGAGGGGTTTGCCGGGTAATTCGGATATTTTCAAGACGGTACAATTGGATAACGCAGAAAAGACTGAAATCGTCCAGTTGCAGTAAATATTTCAGTAAAAAAAATAAAAATAGGGGAATGTTCGCTTCCGAATCAGAGGGAAACCTTACGGCAAAAAAAACCCGCACAAATGCCAATGAAGGTAAGAAACCCCCATAGACAGGATTAGGGCAGCTCATGAAAATTGGTAATCCTCTGCTCCAACGTATTGGAAACTCCTTGCGGAGGTGAGGCCCGCCCTTTTTAGATGAAGTCTACCGCAAACAGTCATCGTGTTAGGTTTCAAAAACACAAGTGGCACCCATGCGGGATGTTTTAATCTCTGTTGAAAGAACGATTGGCTTTTCACCAACGGATAAGTAAACTACGAAATCCATTTCCTCATTGCAAGCTTTACGGGCAAAAAAATATTTGAAATCAGGAAGGGTTTTTAGGCATACCGTCGGGGAAATAACCCGCCTTGTGCTCATAGCGGCGCCTTTCCCGTAAGGTGGTCCGGAGCTGCTTTCGCCTTATTTTGATAGACAAAACCGCCTCTGGGGAGAGCTGGTAGCCTATTTTTCCCAGGCAACGTAGTTGTAGCCGATAGGCGTGGAGCTCTTCTTTGGCCAGGCGTGAGGGCGCGTAGTGAAAGGGTAACCGGCTGGGAGCTGCAAGTTTTTTGCGCATATTTTTTTCGGCTTCGGGCAGAAGGTGGAGCTGATTCAGGGTCGCGCGTACCTGCATTTGTGAAGGGCGGTAGATCACCCACTCATCGGTGTCCCATTGCGGAATCGAGTCGCCGCCGGAGTAAATAAAGCGGCCCTTTTCCTTGAAAAAACCGTGGAGGTATTCATGAAAAATCAGGCTCAGGCTATCGCCCCGGGTATGAAAATCAGGCTGCACCGTGCCCAAAAATATCGTATCACGCACAAACCGGGCATTCACCGGCAAGTCGGGGGCCCAGGCGACGGGCGGAAGCGCAAAAGTGCGGAAAGTCGGGTGCTGATTCAGGCGGGATTGCAGTTCAGTTGCGAGACTATCCAATGGCCCTTGTGCAAATACCCCCGCGATTGTCAATGGCCAGAGACAAATACGCCTTACCCAATGGATCGCCAATTGATAGCAGTTATTTTGCATACAGGAAGGTAAGGCCGGAAGCCCATATCATGGTCTCTTTCGGTTTTTGCATAAATAAAAGGTGTGATTTTCCGGCATCTTTTTCCATTCATGAGGAGGAAATAGAGACCTGTTGAAATAGCCAATTGGGCACCGATTTTGCTGCCACACATATAATAGGGTGTGCCTGAATAAATAGGTAATGGGGTTGAGAAAATTTTCCACGAACGCAATATTTCCACATCTGTAAAAAAACCTACCTTTGCATACCCCTTGCTCATGTGGAAAATTTGTGTGTTGGCAGGAGCACTTAGCTCCTCATTTGTCCATGTATTTGCCCAGAATACCAGCCTTCCCGTCCGTGAATTTTCAGTAACGGAAACGGGAGACGCTTTTTGTATCCTCCTTACCGGCGATGGCGGCTGGAAAGACCTGTCGGTTAACATGGCTTATTTTTATCAGCAGCATAACCTTCCGGTGGTGGGCATTGACGTGAGCAGCTACTTGTGGGAGCCGCATGATCCTGCCGAAATAGCCCACGACCTCCAAAGCCTCATTACCCTTTACCAGAAAAAATGGTACCGGAGAAAGGTGTTCCTGGTCGGCTACTCGCTGGGTGCCAACGTGCTTCCGGCAGCTTTTAACCAGCTTAGCCGGGAATATAAAGCCACAATTTCTCAGGTCGTCCTGATTGCGCCCACCCGGTTTACCGACTATGAAGTGCGGCTGTTGCCCCTCCTTACCCAAAATAAAGGCGCGTACCCGGTACTGCCGGAATTGAAAAAAATGGCCTTCACGCCCGTATTCATCGTGTGTGATGAAGAACCCGAAAGCCTCAGTTCCGAATTGAAGACCGCAGCTATAGAATACCGGGTATTGAAAGGGGGGCACGACTTCGGCGGCAATATGGCCCTGTTGAGCGAGGTTATTTGGGATAAAATGCGGAACCATATGCCGGAATAGGCCCTGCTGCCTGTCTTTCTGGAGGGAGAATTGGGGGTTTTCAGGCCCGTGAATATTAACTAGCTTTGCGCCTGGAATATGCCTGCTGACATCTGCACCCCTCGACATGTTACTTAAACAAAAAATAAACCTGGCCGGCTGGCTGGTTTTCGCTGTGGCCCTGGTGGTTTATGGCCTCACCATGGCCCCTACTGCCAGCTTTTGGGATTGCGGTGAATTTATCGCCTGCGCCAACGAACTGGAGGTAACCCACCCTCCCGGGGCTCCGCTCTTCCTGCTGTTGGGGCGTATTTTTGCCATGTTTGCCTTTGGCAAGGTGGACCAGATCGCCCACATGATCAACTACCTCAGCGTATTGTCGGGGGCATTCACCGCGCTGTTTACCGCCTGGATCACAATCATTTTTGCCCTCAAGGGCCTGAAAAAATCAGAATTGCCCGCAGAAGTGCAGGAGTGGAGTGCCCTGGCCGCCGGGGTTATTTCGGGGCTTACCTGCACCTTTGCCGATTCTATCTGGTTCAACTCCGTGGAGGCGGAAGTATATGCCATGAGCTCGTTTTTTACGGCGCTGGTAGTATGGCTGATGCTGAAATGGGAGGCCCGTGCCGATGAACCGGGTAACCTTCGCTGGATCGTGCTCATTGCCTACGTAATGGGTCTTTCGATGGGCGTACACTTGCTCAACCTGCTGGCGATTCCGGCCATGGCGCTCATCTATTATTTCCGGAAACATACCTTCAGCATTCCCGGATTTCTGCTCACCATGGGCATTTCGCTGGTTATTCTGGCGGGCATTCAATACGGCATTTTGCAATACACCTTCAGTATTGCCTGGTGGTTTGAGAAAATATTTACGGGCACCATTACCCGCGAAGGCACCTCACCTACGGGCATGGGGCTGCCGATGGGAACGGGCGCAACCCTGTTTGTGGTACTGCTCGTGGGTATCCTCACCGGCCTCATCTGGTATAGCAATAAGCGCAAGTGGATAGCGGTAAACGTGGCAGCCCTCGGTACCGCCGTGGTGTACATCGGCTTTGCCTCTTACCTCACCATCTTCCTCCGCTCGCAAACCAATCCTCCGATTGACATGAACAACCCGGAGAACCTCCTCACTTTCCTCTCCTACATGAAAAGGGAGCAATACGGAGAACGTCCGCTGGTGCGCGGACCGCTGTATAATGCTACGCCCATGATCGACAGCCGGGGCTATCCGGAGTATAAGATCAAAGGCAAAAAATACATGCTGGTGGGCGGAGAGGCCAAGTACGTGGAAGATGTGGAAGACATCACGTACCAATACAAATCCGAAGATCAGGTGTTTTTTCCACGCATGTGGGACGCCAACCACTACGATGCCGGTGCCTACGGCTACAAAAACTATGTGCGTCGCAAAGGCCGAAATCTCGATAGCCCCTATGACGACAAGCCCACCCGGGGCGAAGACATGGCCTATGCCTGGGAGTACCAGTTCATGCACATGTATGTGCGGTACTTCATGTGGAATTTTGCGGGGAAAAACAGCGATATCCAGGACGATGGCTACCCTACGCTCCTCACCTTGTTCAGCAGCCCATCGCAGGTGCCTGGCATAGCGGCGAACAAAGGCCACAACAACTACTATTTCCTTCCGCTTCTGCTGGGCTTGCTTGGCCTGGTATGGCAATTTTTTCAACGGGGGCGCGATGGCCTCGTGGTCAGTATGCTGTTTTTGCTCACCGGCGTGGGCATTATCATTTACCTCAATCAATACCCCATGCAGCCGCGCGAGCGTGACTACTCGTATGCGGGTTCATTCCAGACATTTGCGATCTGGGTGGGGATGGGCCTTATCTTTTTGGTAGATATATGGCATAAATGGCTGAAAAAACTGGCCGTTCCCCTGGCATTTACCCTGGCACTGGCCGCACCGGTGCTGATGGGTTTTCAGAACTGGGACGACCACACCCGCAAAAACCGCTGGGTGGACATTGAATTTGCCAAAAACCTGCTCGATTCCTGTGCGCCCAATGCCATCCTTTTTACCGGCGGCGACAACGACACCTTCCCGCTTTGGTATGTGCAGGAAGTAGAAGGATACCGCAACGATGTACGTGTCGTGAACCTCGAATTGCTCATTTCGGATTGGTACATCGATCAAATGCGTGAATCCAAAAACGGAGCCGAGCCTTTGCCCATCGAAATGGAGAAATCGGCTTATAACGGCGAAAAAGGACGCGTGATTTACGATGTGCAGTCGCAGGTGATTGCCTTTCCTTTGGACAAAAAAGCCCTGCTCGAAAATGGCGTGCTGAATGCGGAGGAGGTTGCCCTGGTTGCCGATACCATGAACTGGACCTTCCCAGCACGGGGCTCCAAGGCAAACAGCTATATTTTCCTCAAAGATTCGGTAATCCTGAATATGGTGCGCAACATTGCCGCCGACAACTGGAAGCGCCCGGTGTATTTCGCCAATACCATGCCCGGCTCCAGCTTTCTGGGTCTTGATAATTTTCTCCGCCTCGAAGGCATGGCTTACCGCCTGGTACCACTTGAAAGGTCGGAGCTGACGAACAACGACCTCTACTACGGCACCATTGACCAGGAAACGCTCCGTAAAAACCTCACAGATAGCTTCAAATTCAATGGCCTGAATGATGCCCACGTAAACCTCGACGAGCACATCCGAAGCGTGATCATGTCGAATTACCGCACCACTTTTTTCCGCCTCACCAACAGCTACGTGGAGCAATACCTGAAAGCTGAAAAAGAAGGCGATACCGCCACAGCAACAGCCAAACAGGCCATTATCCGCGAAATAGTAACTGCTGGCGAGGCCAAAATGCCCCACGCAGTCGTTCCCCGTCCGCTAAACCTGCTCATTACCCAGGCACAGTTGCTGGATCGTGTACACCTCGACGACCTCGCTGCCGATGAGTTCCGGCGGGTGATGGACGTCGTTCCGGTAGAACTACAGGATGCCGCTGACCGGGGCGAAAAACTAGACGCTTCCAACCTTACTTTACGTTCTGGCATGATCGCTATTCAATACCTGGCCAGGGTTGGCCGGTTGGAAGATGCCCGAAAACTTTCCGCTACCATCGCTTCCATTTCCGGAGTTGATGCAGGCGAATCCATTATCCAGGATATTATCCGCAAACAGGGCAGCCCGGCTCCCAATCCAAAACCATGAGACCACCTAAAACTTCCGCCTCCATCATTTTTGGCACCCACCCCATAGTAGAAGCCCTGGAGTCGGGTCGTTCGATAGAAAAAATTCTGATCCGCCAGGGCAGCACCCATGAGCGACTGAAAGAGATTCGTGCGCTGGCCCGCGACCACAATGTGCCTTGCCAAACGGTGCCCGATCCTGCATTTTTCCGCCATGTAGGCGACGTGAATCACCAGGGCGTGCTGGCCATGATTGCCAAGCTCGAGTACCAGTCGGTTGAGGAAATAATCCTGAAGGTGCTGGATGCCGGGGAGGTGCCCCTGCTGGTGATGCTAGACGGCGTGACCGACGTGCGCAACCTCGGAGCCATTGCCCGGTCGGCCGAAGGCTTTGGTGCCCACGCCCTCATTGTGCCTGCCCAGGGCAGCGCTGCAGTAAACGGTGATGCGATCAAAACCTCTGCGGGTGCCCTCAATCACCTGCCCGTGTGCCGCGAGGCTTTTCTGCCAGATACCCTCATGCTGCTACGTGAATACGAAATCCGCACGGTAGGCTGCTCCGAAAAAGGATCCAATACCGTGTTTGACGAAGACCTGAGTGGTCCTTTGTGCATTGTGCTCGGCGACGAAGGAAAAGGTATTTCGGCCCAATTGCTCAAAAGGCTCGATAGCCTCGTAACCATCCCGATGTTTGGCAAAGTAGATTCGCTGAACGTGTCGGTTGCAGGTGGTATTACCCTGGCCGAGGCCGTGCGCCAGCGCAAAGGACTGGGCCAGAAATAGAAAAAGGCGCCTCGTCAGGGAAACGGGCGCCTAAAAACAGCAAAAACAGGAGTTTCTTTATGCTTCTACCTGCATCACACGTGCCTGGCTGAAGGTGCCGGCCTTGTTCTGTATGGTCAGGGAGAAGAGGTATTGTCCGGGAGGTAAACCGCGCTGATTGTCAGGAGAAACCACAGGCAGGTCGTGGATGCCGGAGTCAAGTTTACGGCCCAGAAGTACGTGTAATATCGCTTTTCCGCTGAAATCAAAAACGACCAGCGAAACCGCCGATGGCTGAACCAGCGAAAGCCTGAGGGCTACCTCCCCCGAGGTAGGTCCTGGCATTAGCTGCGACCAGAACTGACCTTGGGTTTCCCGCTCGTTTTTTTGAATGGAAGCAGCACTGGCATGAACTCCAAGGGTATAGGTCGCCACAAAACCTTGGTTGATGTCACCTGAAAGATTCATTTTCAGGTTCTGATACTCGCTGGAATTACCTTTCAGCTCCTGGTCCTGGACAAGGCTTGCTGGATTTTGCCCCTTGGGATATGACGGGCTGGCATAGACCAGCTGGTTGACCAGTTGAGGAAAATACAGGCTGGTCGCTAGCGAGGTATGGTTCACGAACCTTACCTTGAGGTTGATATGGGTGATTCTGTTTTGATACCAGCCAGGATAAATGGCGTAAAACTCGCAGATACCCTGTACGTCGGTAAACTGAGAGCCCCTGAGTACTGATTGCCCGGCAAGTTCCCGGGACGAAAAAGCAGAATAGACCCCTTCGTTGTCGCACTGCCAGATATCGACAAAGGCATTGGGGATAGGGGAGCCATGGTGGTCAACGACCCTAAACCGATAGGTAATGCCGATACCTTGTCTGCCTTCAGCGATATTTTGCCGAAAATACTGGGTTTTGAAGGTGTGGGGAATCTCACTGGGACGGAGCTTCAGGAAACAGGCGGGCGAAGTAAAACCCTCCACAACGGGAGCCGTGCGGCCTAGTCCGATTTTTGGAAGCAGGGATATCTGGTAAAAATCGCCTATGCTTTGAAAGATTGGTTTCCTCTCCATGCGGCAGATTGAGCACTTTTAAAGGTGGTGCACAAATGCCGGAAAAGGTTGCCTGAGAAAAATATATTTTTGAATGGACAAGAATATATGCCCTAATTCAGCGGATGGGGCTGTTTTTTCTGAAAAAGTGGGCAATAAGTGGTTCGAATGTCAGAAATATTCCAATGCTTATAATTAAAAACCCGATAGGAGCGAGCGTCTCCAGCAGGTCGGTGTTGACCCACAATACCAGGCTTTCGTTGAGCCAGGGACCCCACCACGGCACCAGGGCAAGCAGGGTAACCGAAGCGGCAAAAGAGATCGTGGCCATGACTCCGGCAAGGCGCAGGTTTCGCTGCACGGCGGGCTTTGGCAGCGGCGCCTGGGATACCTTCAGCATGATGGCATCCGCCAAGTCGGGCGTATTTTCCTCCTGGTGGTGCAGGTGAATGACCTTTTGCGCCAGGCGGTCTTCGGTATCGGCAAAGATTTTCATGGGTTCATCCATTCGTTCCGGAGGTATGGAGGTACAAGGCTGGCGAGTTTTTTGCGTGCCCGGTGGAGCAATACTTTTACGTGAGGTACGTGGTATCCGGTTATTTTGCTGATTTCGCGCACCGGTTCTTCGTGAAAATAATGCAAATCGAGCACAAGGCGTTCTTCGGGTTTGAGTTGCTCCATGATTTTGGCGAGGATCTGCTTTTTTTCCAGCACCATCAATCCTCCCTCGTGCGGGGCTACACTGTAAACCGGGGTAGATTCCATGTCCTGAACCGGTGGTTGTTCGCCGATGATTTTTTTCCTTTTCCAGGCTTCGCGAATAACGATGCGGAAAAGCCAGGTCGAAAACCTGGCATCTTTCCTGAATTTAGGCAGGCCGGTATAAGCCTGAAAAAAAGCATCCTGCACAGCTTCTTCGGCCTCTTGCTGGTGGCGCAACACCGCCATGGCCAGCGAAAATGCCTGCCCCTGGTACCTGTTCACCAACCAGCGAAAAGATTCGGTATCGCCTTCGAGGATACGCTGTAGCCGATCCTGTTCACTCAGGATCATGTGTTTCATTTGGCTGCGGATCTACCGGGTCGATGTAGTCAGGCTCCAGGCGGTAATACAGGATAATGGCCAGTCCGCCAGAGATCATGGTGAAGACCAGGTTCATAAACCTGGGAGGGAAGCTCCGGTGAGCGCTGGTGTCCCAAATCAGGCCGTTGATAAACTGGCTGCCCAAAGCGCCTACCCCGAGTCCGATCCCTAAAAAGGCAATTCTGATCCAGCGAATACGGGAAAGCTGGCGTAGTTCTGCCACTGAAGGCAGGTGGCTGGTGAGCTTCATGCCTTTTTCGATCAATGCATGGCGCTCAGCCGATTGTGCCCGGATGACGAAGTATTTCACCAGCACAATAGAAATACAGATGACGGTGCCCAGGAAGGCAAACGTTTGGATGGCAATTTCAGGACCCATAAGGAGAAAGTTAAGTGGTTTACTCCTGCTTAGAGGCGGTATTTGGGGAAAAGGTTACAGACCCGGTCATTTTTCCAAAAAGCATTTATGAACGAAAACGGGAAAATGATTCCGTCTCAAAAACCGCTTTTCAGCCCACTACACTTATCTCTTCCAAATTGCTGTAAATCTTCTTGCCTTTGCTTCGCCCGATAGTTACCATGTCATCGGCGCCTTGGGAGGGTCCTCCGATCCGGAGCACGGCATCGACCTTATCAAGCAAGCGGATGGCTACGGGGTGGAATATTTCATTGAAAACGGGGTCGCCGATCTCGTGGGAGCCTGCGGTTTCGATCAGCGGCAAAGCAAACCACTCGCCCATTACGGGCAGGTGGCCCATGCGGAAGAGGGTCAGCGACACCTCGGCCATGTGGGCTACGTTGGCGGCAATTAGTTCGGGCTGGTCGTTGGTGCCTGAGCGGTAAGGACCCGCGACGAGAATCATTTCAGGGCTGTTCATGAATGGGGGAGCAGTTGGTGGATGTGGGCGTATTGGAGCAACATGATGGTTTTACCGTCTTTGATTTCGCCGGTGGCAATCATGTTCATGGCCTCAGAAAAGGACAGCTCCAGCACTTCGATATTCTCTTTTTCCTCTTCGAGTCCGCCGCCATCGTGTACCTTATGTGCCTGGGTATATTCAGCTACAAAAAAATGCACGATCTCGGTCACAGAGCCGGGCGACATATACGCTTCAAATATTTTTCGAACGTCCGTCACGAGGTAGCCGGTTTCCTCTTCGGTTTCGCGGCGGATGCAGTCCTCGGCATTGTCCTGATCGAGCAAGCCGGCGCAGGCTTCGATGAGCATGCCCGATTCGTTGCCATTGAGGTAGGTCGGCAGGCGAAACTGGCGAGTGAGGATCACAGTACTTTGCGCACGGTTGTACAGCAAAATGGTGGCGCCATTGCCCCGGTCATAGGCTTCGCGGCTTTGGGTGCTCCAGTTGCCCGCCCGGTCCTGATACTCAAAGGTGGCTTTGCGGAGCGTGTACCAGTTGTCGGAAAGGACCTTCAATTGCAGGTTTTTTACAAAAGGGTTGGACATGGTGGGATATCAGGGATACAGTTAGGGGAATATCCGGATAGGATCGTCGCAATTTTCAAATAAAAATACGAGGAACGGGGGTATAAATTTTGCCATGAGGCATTCCCCGGCTGCGGATTAAATATCCTCCTTAAGATCAAGGGTTTACAAAACCCGCCATATTGTTGTCCGCATTTCATATGTAGCCAAAAACCAAATGGCCAAAAGCCTGATCATCGAAACCAATCAATCGTTTCTTTCTTAAAATTGAATGTGAAAATACTGTTAAATGCAGACTGAAAGGTAAATTGAGCCCATGAAGGTCTCCAGCCACCAACCCCAACCCGCTGCCTATGCAGCCATTTTTGCCGCTACCCAGGAAGCCGGCTTTACCATGGCCTCGGACGTGAACACCTGCTCCCTGCTGCGCACCCTGGCTGCTTCCAAACCTACGGGCAGGTTTCTGGAACTGGGCACCGGCACTGGTCTCTCCACCGCCTGGATCCTCGATGGCATGGACGATTACTCCACCCTCATTTCTGTCGACAACGACCCTGAGGTTTTAGCCATTGCCCGCAAACACGTGGGGGCCGACCCGCGCCTGCAACTCGTGCTTTCTGACGGAGGTGAGTGGATTCATCGGCAGGAAAAACCCATGTTCGACTATATCTTTGCCGATACCTGGCACGGCAAATACCTGTTGCTTGACGAAGCCCTGGACATGCTCGCTCCGGGCGGACTCTATATTATCGACGACATGCTCCCCCAGCCCAACTGGCCCGATGGCCACGCCGAAAAAGCAACCGACCTGCTCGCACGCCTCGATACCCGTACCGACCTGCTCCTCACCCGCCTCGATTGGGCCACAGGTATCGTGATCGGGACCAAAAAGTAGGGTTTCAGGTATCTCTTTACTCATTTGGTTTTCAGTATCTTGCCCCAAATACCCGCCCCCATGAAACCCCTCAGCTTCCTGATCTTGCTTTCTCTTCTGGCTACTTTTACCCTCGGATTGTTCGGGCAGGAATCGCCCAAGCCCCTGCGGATAGGCGTAGCGGGGTTAACCCATACGCACGTGCACGGCATTTTGGGCAGACCCAAAGCAGCAGATATCGAGGTGGTGGGCATCGCAGAACCCAACCGGGCACTCGCGGAGCGCTATGCCAAAGAGCACGGCTATTCGATGGACATTGTGTACAACACCCTCGAAGAAATGATTGCCGCTACCCACCCCGAGGCGGTGGCGGCTTTTGGCTCGATCTACGAACACCTCGGCGTGGTGGAAACCTGCGCGCCTCTGGGCATTCATGTGATGGTGGAGAAGCCCCTCGCAGTAAGTTATGCGCATGCCCTGAAAATGAAAGATCTGGCCGAAAAATACCATATCCAGCTCCTCACCAACTACGAAACCACCTGGTACGCTACCCACCACATGGCATTTGACATGGTAAACGCCCACGACATCGGCGACCTTCGCCGACTGGTGGTGCGGGATGGGCACCCGGGTCCGAAAGAGATCGGCTGTAATCAGGAATTTCTGGACTGGCTAACCGATCCCGTACAGAATGGCGGCGGCGCAGTTACGGATTTTGGCTGCTACGGCGCAAACCTCGTTACCTGGATGACCCATGGCCAAAAGCCCCTGAAAGTGACTGCTTTTACCCAAACCATCAAACCCGATATTTATCCCAAAGTGGACGATGAGGCGACTATTTTACTGCAATATCCTTCGATGCAGGCCGTGATCGAGGCTTCGTGGAACTGGCCCATTGCCCGCAAAGACATGGAAATTTATGGTCAGCATGGCTATATCTACTGCGACAACCGCTCGGATATGCGCTCCCGGCTGAGCGAAGCCGAACCGGAAGTAAGCCAAAAACTGGCCGAGCGCGCGTACCCCTACAACGATCCTTTTGCTTTGTTTGCAGGCGTTATCCGGAAGGAAATCACCTTGCCGCCCTTCGATTTGTCTTCTCTCGAAAACAACCTTATCGTGGTAGAAATACTCGATGCAGCCAAAAAGAGCGCCAAAAGCGGCAAAGCCGTCACCCTCACTCCCTAAGGCATTCCTCCCCATTGGCCATAAACAGCCGCCTGTTTTTTTACCCCATCCACTCCCTGATTTATGGCCGAAAATACTGCCAGTCGAATTTCCTCTGTCGATATCCTCAAAGGCCTGGTGATGGTCGTGATGGCGCTCGACCACATCCGCGACTACTTCCACGCCGAAGCTTTTCTGTTCGACCCTGCTGATCCCTTGCAGTCCAACCTGCCCATTTTTTTCACGCGCTGGATCACCCATTACTGCGCACCCATTTTCAGCCTGCTGGCGGGTACGTCGGCATTTTTTGTAGGAAAAAGAAAAAGCAAAGCAGCCTTGTCCGGCTTCCTGCTCAAGCGGGGCACCTGGCTGGTGTTCATTGAGCTTACCGTGGTCAATTTTGCGTGGTTCTTCGACATCCGTTTTCACACCCTGGCGTTGCTGGTGATCTGGGCCCTGGGCATCAGCATGATTGTACTGGCGGCGCTGGTGCATTTGCCCCGAAATCTGATCCTGGTTTTCAGCCTTGTCATGATCCTTGGGCACAACCTGCTCGACACCATCGATTTGCCCGGCAATTATTTCTGGGCATTTTTACACCAAGGCGGGTTTTTCACGTTGGGCAACGGCTACGCGCTATTTTTTGGCTACCCCATCATTCCGTGGATCGCCGTGATGTCGCTGGGTTACTGGCTCGGAGCGTGGTTTGACCCGTCGTTTGGGGCTGCCCGAAGGCGAAAATTATTTTATGGTATCGGTGCCGGGTGCATCGCGCTGTTTTTACTCCTGCGCAGCACCAGCATCTACGGCGACCCCATTCAATGGACGCAGTACGACAACCTCACGTCCACAATTATCGCCTTCATGGACCCGCTGAAATATCCGCCTTCGCTCGACTACCTGCTCATGACGCTGGGACCGGCCTTTATTTTGCTGGCGCTTGCCGAAAGCTGGAAAGGGCCGATTGTTGCGTTTTTCTCCACGTTTGGGCGGGTGCCGTTCTTTTACTACATCCTTCACCTCTACGTTATCCATTTGCTGGCTATGCTGGCGGCCCAGCTCACGGGCTACGGCTGGAAGGTCATGATCCTCGAAACGTGGGTATCGTACATTCCGGAACTCAAAGGCTATGGCTTTAACCTGGCTGTGGTCTATGGCGTGTGGGTGCTCGTGATTGCGATTTTGTACCCTGCCTGCCGGTGGTTTGATTTGTACAAAAAGAGCCACAAACAGCAGTGGTGGCTGAGTTATTTGTAGTCAAAATCCTCCGTTTTTATTTTCAAAGACCCCATTTTTATTTTCTAAATACCATGAAATACTTCCTCACGCTTTGCCTGATGGGCATGGGCCTTCTTTTTGCCCAATCGGATATTCAGTACGACATCTCTTTTGCGAACCGCGTACACCACGAAGCCGAAATCGAAGTTTCCATTCCTGAAATTCCCGCCGGACCCCTTCAGGTGCGCATGAGCCTTTCGTCGCCGGGGCGGTATGCCATCCACCAGTTTGGGAAAAATGTGAGCAATGTCCGCGCATTTGACCAGGCAGGCAAACCCCTCGACATCGAGCGCACCACGCCTGAAATGTGGGAAGTGAAGCGCCACAGCGGCTTTGTAAAAGTGACCTACACCCTCTTTGCGGACCTCACCGACGGCACCTATTCGGCCATCGACGAAGCACACGCCCACCTCAACATGCCCGCCACGTTTATGTGGGCCCGGGGCATGGAGCAACGGCCGATCCTCGTTACCTTTCATTTGCCCCAAGGCCCGGACTGGAAAATAGCCACCCAGCTTACTCCTGTTCGCAAGCCCGGCACCTTCGCCGCGCGTGACCTGCAATATTTCTTCGACAGTCCTACCGAACTCAGCAATTTTGCCCTGAGGGAATGGCCCGTAGCCGACAAAACGGGCCAAACCGCAACCTTCAAACTGGTGGTGCACCACACCGGAAGCGATGCCGTGGTCGATGCGTTTCTGGTTCCGGTAAAGCAAATAGTGGACGAAGCCATCGGTGTATTCGGAGAAATGCCCCCTTACGAAAACAGCGCTTATACCTTTCTCTGCGACTACCTGCCCGGCAACGAAGGCGATGGCATGGAGCACCGCAACTCCACCATCATCACCGACCTTGCTTCACCCGCCGGGCTGGAAAAGGACATCATCGGCACCGTTTCACACGAGTTTTTTCATAGCTGGAATGTAGAGCGTATCCGCCCGTTGGCCCTCGAACCCTTCAATTTTGAGCAGGCAAACATGAGCGGCGAGCTGTGGTTTGCCGAGGGGTTTACCAATTACTACGGCAAGCTCATCCTGGCCCGCACGGGGTACTACGACCTCGGCACCTTTGCCCAAAAACTCAACAATTCACTCAACTATGTGCTCAACAGCCCCGGCGCCAACGAAGCTTCTCCGGTAGAAATGAGCAAAATGGCCCCTTTTGTCGATGCCGCTACCGCCGTAGACCCGACCGCTTTTTACAATACCTTCACCTCTTATTACCCCTACGGCGAAATTACCGCCCTGGCCCTCGACCTCGAAATCCGCAGCCGTTTTCCGGGTAAGAGCCTCGACGACTACCTGCAGGCAGTGTGGCGTGATTTCGGGAAAAATGAAGTCCCTTACACCAACCTCGACCTTCAGGCCACCCTCGCGGGGGTGCTGAATGACAAACAATTTGCCGAGGATTTTTTCAACCAGTATGTTTTTGGCCACCAGCGCCCCGATTACACCGCCTTGCTAGCCCAAGCGGGGCTGCAACTGCAAAAAGCCTCTCCCGGCGTAGCTTCTTTGGGCATGGAAAGCCTGACCTTTAAGCAGGATGGGCTACGGATTTCAGGAGGTACCCTCAAGGGAGGAGCACTTTATCAGGCGGGCCTTGAAGGAGGAGATTTGATTCAAAAAATAAACAACAAACCCGTAACCAGTGAAAAAATGCTGAGAAAGGTGCTGGGTGCCGCCAGTCCCGGAGATACCTGGGCCGTGACCTTTGTTCGTGAGGGCAAAAGCCACGAAGCTTCGGTCGTTTTAGGAGAAAAGGCAAACCTGGCCCTTATCCCGTTTGAAGCATTGGGTAAGGCAACTACCCCGGAGATGATCGCCTTTCGGAAGGTATGGCTGGGCAGCAAGGCACAATAGCGCGTAATCGTTGGCTATTTCAGGTTTGTTTTTTCCTTCAAAATGCCCCCGAGTCAAAGGGTTGAAGCCGCATAATTGAAAAAGGCCTCCCTTATTTAATGCCTAAATACTGCCTGAAGACGATCGAATCGACTATTCGGTGAATTATGCCATTACAAAACCCCAAACGCCTTTTTCCGTTAGGGCATCCAAGGAAAAAATGCCAATTTTCCCGAACAGTAAAAAAATCATGGCTTCGAACCTTTCAGAATTATATGGGCCTTGGGCCCTGGTCACCGGAGCATCTTCCGGCATAGGTGCCTGCTTTGCACGTACCCTCGCTGAAAGGGGCATGAACGTGATACTGGTTGCCCGCAGGCTCGACCGACTGGAGGAATTGGCGACAGAACTGGCGCAGAACCATGGGGTACAAACCATCGCCGTATCGCTGGACCTCGGCCATCCCGACTTTCTGCAAGGATTGCAACCCTACCTCGACGAATACGAAATAGGCCTCGTGATAAACAACGCGGGCATAGCCGTAGATGGTCCTTTGATCAAAAAAGACCTCGCCCATCACCTGCAACTCGAAGCCGTGAACGTACGCGCTCCGCTGGTGATAGCCCATGCCGCCGGCCTCAAAATGACCACAAGAGGCAAGGGAGCCATGATCTTTGTCGGTTCGCTTTCAGCATACTTTGCGGCACCTTTTTTGTCCACCTATGCAGCTAGCAAAGCCTGGATACTGAGCCTGGCACTGGCCCTGAGCGTAGAATGGAAGCGCAAAAATGTGGTGGTGCAGGCCCTGTGCCCCGGCTACACCGAGTCAGAAATGACCGATGGGATGCGCGGAAAGGTGACGCTGATGAAAACCCAGGACGTGGTGGACGAGTCACTCGCAAAATTGGGCCGCCGGACCGTGGTAGTCACCGGTTGGCAGAATAAGCTCAGTGCCTTCGTTTTCAGTCGCTTAATTTCACGCGAACGGGGAGCTATCATGATCGGGAAAATGGTTTCAAAATAAATAATCAGGTTTACGCTTCTTATGACCCACGCACCGCTGATCGGTAGTTTTGCCATTGCCACGATCCACGAACTGGTGGAGCGCCTGGACCGGGTTTCGCACGACTTTCTGGAAGGGGTAAGCTTTCGCGGCTACCTCACCACCCAAAACCAGGGCAATATCTATGGGCTGGAACTGGTGTCGGTGGAAGCATCGATGACTCCTTACCTCGAGGAATTAAAAAGCCTGACCCTTTCAGCCACCACACCTTCGGGCCGCAGCATGAGCATTACGCTCCGCTTTGGTCAAACGGGCCAGATCAGCCGCGGCCAGTACGTAATCGCTGCCAGCGACAAATTTGACCAGGGCGACATGCGCAGCATGCTCATGGGGCAGTATGTAGCACCCACCCAGGAGGAAATGCACCTCAGGGAAGTGATGCGCCAGGCAGAAAATGCACCCGAGCCCGACCAGATCGTTCGGCAAAAACCTGCAAAACCGGTCAAGATTGAACCTTCCCGGCGCCCCACTACCAGCGGCGACGAAGAGGACATTGTCAAAGACGCATTCAATTTTCCCCGAAACCTACCCGTAGAGCGCATTGACGCCCTGCTCGATCGCCTCCAATCCGAATACCTCAAAGGGGCTTCGCTGAACCTCCGGCTCATCAACCGGGGCGGCGACTCCCAAAACAGCCTTACCCAGGACCAGCTCCGCGATGCCCTCGGCTATCACCGTGACCAGATTTTGCGGCTGCTGGTAGAAATGGCTACCCCGGAAGGAGAATGGCTGGACCTCAACCTGAGTTTTGCGCCCAACAGCACGGGTCCTAACGCCGAAGTGTACCTCATTTCGCCCCGTGCCCGACAGATACTGGGGGCCTTGCGCAAGTTTTTGCAAATGGGGCAAAATGAGCCCGCTCACCCCAAATCCAGCGAATTTACCTTCGACCCCAACAGCTTTAACCTCGACAAGGTGCTGCAACTCATGGCGGCAGCCTCGCTGCGTTACCTGAGCCGCTCGCCCCTCAAGGCATTTGTGGGCACCCTGGCCGGCGACAACTACCCAGGACTGAGGCCCGATCCGCTGCGGGAAAAATATCAGGCGCTGGAGCAGCAGATCGAAAAACTGACAATTCAATCGGGCGATACCGACAGAAGCTACCTGTTGCTGGAGTTTTCTTTGCGGGGAAATAAAGCCGGACAAGGCCGCATGGAAGGGCACGGGCTACCGGAAGAAGCCGGGAAAGTGCTTTGGCAGGCGCTGGGGCGTTGTTTTCCGGTTACGCTGAAAGAGAAAGAAACCTCGCCCACCATGCGCGTGCGCCCCCGCTACCATGCCCGCGACTTCGAAGAGCAGCCCCGACATCAGCTGGTGATTATGCCGCTGGAGGCCTACTGGTCCGAAACGGTGTACGAACGCATACAGGAAACCCTGACCAAATTGGGCTACAAGGTGGAAAAGGCACCCGGCATTTTCGACCACGGATCGAGTGAAGACGTTTGGACCGCCATTAACGAGGCAGGAAATATCCTGGTGGACCTCACCTATAAGCACCCCGACGTGCTCTATATGCTCGGCATAGCCGACACCCTCGGCAAAGAAGTGGTCATCATTTCTCAACACGAGCGCGACATCCCCACCGACTGGCGCAAGCGGCCCTGGATCAAGTACGAAACCCACGAATCGGGACTTGAGGCACTCGGGCGGTTGCTTACTTCCGTCACGGAGGAATATAAGGATTGAGCCCGGGCGGGTGTTAGGGAGAGAATAAACTCAAAAAAGCAGGTAGGAAGTGCCAAAAGGTGGAATTTCACCGGCACTTTTCTATATTCATGGTAATAACCCTGCTTTTCCAATATCTGTTTAGCTCAACCCCCAACCTCCCCCGATTATGCTCGTGCCTTCCCTTCTTATCAAGCAGCTCTACACCTTCGGCAGCCTCCGCAATGAAGGCGACAAAGTTATTTTTTCGCTCAAAAACCGCCTTTCTGATGGCACGCTCGTCCGGCTAGATAGCTTATCTATTGGCGGAAAATCTGTGCATGCCGACCACATTACCCTGATCCTCAAAGACGGCTCTACCCGCACACCCGCTGAAATTACCGAGCATTCGCCCATTCCTTTTCCGCTAAAAGAAGTGGTAGAGGTGGCCGCTATTATGCCCCTGCTGCCCGAGGGAAAACATGCCATTGAACTGGCTTTCGAAGCAAAGCCTTTCGGCAAAATGAAACTGAAAGTGGAGGGTTCCATTATTCAGAAAAACGAGCAGGCGGTGGTTATTCCCCGCGACAAAAACGACGACTACAGCGAATCCAGCATAAAGACCCGGCAGGAATTTGCGGAAAAATTCTCCGGCCAAAAACTCGATCATCTCACGCATTACTCCTTTGATCCGCATATTACCAACGGCAATGTCGAGCACTTTACCGGGGTAGCGCAGATTCCAGTGGGCATCGCAGGCCCGATTACCATCAACGGTGAGCACGCCCAAGGCGATTTTATCGTACCAATGGCCACCACTGAGGGCACCCTCGTCGCCAGTTACAACCGCGGCATCAAGCTCCTCAATGCCTGTGGCGGCGTAAAATGCACCGTGACCGACGACGTAATGCAGCGCGCACCGGTGTTTGTGATGGAAGATGCCCGCGGCGCCCGCGAGTTTATCAAATGGGTGAAACTGCACGTGCCCAAGATTTCCGAGGAGGCCGAAAGTACCACCAGCGTGGGCAAGCTCTCCTATATCGATTGCTACCAGGCCAGCAAATTTGCCTACCTCCGCTTCAACTACTACACCGGCGATGCCGCCGGGCAAAACATGGTGGGACGCGCGACCTTCGCCGCCTGCTCTTGGATCCTCGACAACTATACAGAGCACCCGATCAAGCATTTTTACCTCGAATCGAACCTCGCTACGGATAAAAAGGCTTCGCAGGTAAACGTGATGCACACCCGCGGCAAACGCGTAACCGCCGAGGCCGTCATCAAGCACGAAATTTTGCAGCAGCACATGCGGGTCGATACGCGCAGCCTCGCCTACCACGCGGGGGTGGCCAGCATCGGCACCATTCTCTCTGGCGCAAACAACAACGGCCTCCACTCCGCCAATGCCATCACGGCTATTTTCATTGCCACCGGGCAGGACGTAGCCAACGTGTCCGAATCGTCGGCGGGGATTGTGTACCTCGAATTGCTCGAAAACCTCGACATGTACATTTCCATTACCATTCCTTCGCTGATCGTGGCTACCCACGGCGGCGGTACCGGACTCGCTACCCAGCGCGAATGCCTTGAAATGCTGGGCTGCTCCGGCAAAGGCAAGGTGCTGAAGTTCGCCGAAATTGTGGCGGGGGTGGTGCTGGCCGGAGAACTGTCGCTGGCATCGGCTATTTCGTCCTCCGACTGGGTGTCGAGCCACGAAAAGTACGGCCGCAACCGCTGATCAGGCAATAAGCAGGGCGGCTTCCATGTCGGCAACAAAACCTTCGATAGGCTCCGTAACCATTTCGGGGTCCTTGCCCATGTCGTCCCAGATGCGGAGGCGAACGGCGTCCTGGTAATAAGGATTTTGTTCAAAAATCACGACCTCGGCTTCGGTCATGGGTCCGCCTTGCAGGGCCAGGCTCTGGATAGAAGGCTCGCTGAGGCGCTCCAGGTAACCCGGCTTGGTGGCGCATAGGTAGCGCTTGGCCGTTACATGCAGGCGTACGGGCTCAACCACTGCGGGCGTAAAGTATTGTGTGAGAAAATCCGCAGCCAGGTCTTCGTGCACATCGTCGATGCCGTGGTCGGGCGCATCGTCGGGCAGGTCGTGCAGGAGGTGGCCCACGTCGTGGAGCAAAGTAGCCGTAACCAGCGCGGGGGTAGCGTTATTTTTTCGGGCAAAAGTAGCCCCCTGCAAGGCGTGCTGGATCTGGGTAACGGCCTCGCCACCATAGAGCGAACCGCCCTTTGCGTGAAACATGGCAACAATTTCGGCTACGATCGGATGCATGGTGCTGCTGGTTTTGTCAGCAAGGTTACGGTTGATTTATGACCTGATCGTTAAGGATGTGTGAGGGAATTGAGCGATGGGGAGAATGGTTTGGTATGTCCCTTGACTTTTTGAAGAAGGGAAATTAATTTCCTCTGTTGCGTCAGGGAATCGTTCTGGGGATAAATTCCTTTTTATTCGATTATATGCTTTGTGGTGAAAGTGTCTCACACAGCACTTTTTTCCACAGCAACTCGTGCTCTTTTCACAAAAAATAGCTTATTTAACGATAAGCAATTTCTCCTATGAACCTCCAACCCTGGCTGGATCGCATCGACCTAACCACGCGTGAATTCCAGGACGCATTTGGGAACCTGAACCAGGCTCAGCTTAACTGGAAGCCTTCCGCCGATGTTTGGAGTATCGCCCAGGTGATAAATCACCTCATGGTAATCAATGCCAGCTATTATCCCCTCGTTGCCCACGTGCGCGCAGGTACACTCAGGCTGCCTTTTCATGCCAAATGGCCGTTCATGGTGCGCTTTTTCGGGAAATTTGTATTCAATTCCATACAGCCGGAAACACGCAAAAAGATGCGCACCTTTCCGATGTGGGAACCCGCCAGCAGCCATTTTGAAACCACGGTTCTGACCAAATTCACCGAGCAGCAATCCTCCCTCAAGCGATTGATTATCAGCACCAACGACCTGCTCGACGCAGGCCAGGTCATCCATTCACCCGCCAGTAAAGTAGTGGTTTACACCCTCGAAATGGCCTATAACATCATTATTACGCACGAGCTGCGGCACCTGGAGCAGGCCCGCGAACTAAAGGCGATGCTGCCTTCCGGCCTATAATCAGGCGTTCGTCTGGCTTTCGTGGGAAGCAATCACATTCGATATCCCCACCCTGGCCCGCAGGTAATGCTCTTCCATCACTTCGCGCACCATCCAGTCGGCAAGGTCAGCCGAAAAAATAGACGAAACGGCATGGGGCTGATAATCGCCTTTGGTGGCATACTGACCCGTACGCGGTCCATCAGGTACATAGGGCGGGCAGGCCAACGTCCATTTCAATCCACTGGCTTCCAGTATTTTCCACTCACGGAGGTGGTCTTCGGACACGTGGCGAAACATCTGGGGGAAAGAGGAATTATCCATCCGGAGCTGATCCCGCGAATCCTGTAAAATACCCGCACCCGCTACGCCCACAATTCGCCACACCCCATGGGCCTTCATGGCTGCTACAATGTGCTGCATGGCCGTGGACATGGTCGTTACCGGCTCATCGAGTTGGCGGGTACCAATGGACGACATCACCACCTGGTGCCCCGCCATGGCCGACATTACCGCCTGGGCGTCGAGCACGTCGCCTTCGATTACCCGATCCGTGAGGTGTCCCAAAGGAAATTGAGCGCTATTCCGCACAAAAGCAGTCACTTTGTACCCTGCCTTGAAAGCGTACTCTACAAGCTTACGACCGACCCGGCCGTTCGCGCCAAAGATAATCATACGGTGTTGCATAGCTGAATTACAAGTTGCAGGTGAAACAAAAGGGAGGTTTTGTAGAAGAAACAACCCTCCGAAATGCTTTTCGGGACTGCAAAATAGGAAATATTTTTATATCTATCTTTCTATATCTGAATAAAAATAAAAGTAGCGATTTTTCGCTACTGGCACCGATTCGCAGTTAATTTCTGATCAATGCAAAATGGCCCAAAGCACAATATTGGCGCCCATCCTGAGGGCTTGCTGACGAATGGCTTCGGGGTCGCGGTGCACTTCAGGATCTTCCCAGCCGTCGCCAAGGTCGCATTCGTAGGAATAAAATACGATGGGGCGGTTTTCCCAGATCAGCGCCAGGCCTTCAGGTGGTTTGCCATCGTGCTCATGCACCTTGGGCAAGCCATTGGGAAACTCAAATTGCTGGTGATAAATTTTGTGGCTGAAAGGCAGGGGAACCAGCTCCAGCTCCGGAAAGAGGCGCTTGAGTTCGCGGCGGATATAGGGGTCCATCCCGTAATTGTCGTCCACATGCAAAAAACCGCCAGAGAGCAGGTAAGCGCGCAGGTTTTGGATCTCGGCATCGGAGAAACGCACGTTTCCGTGGCCATTCATGTACACATACGGATACTGAAAGAGCTGCGAACTGCCCGGCTCCACCACTTCTTCCTTCACCGCGATGTGGGTAGTGGAATTTTGATTGATAAAGGCGATCAGGTTGGGGAGCGAGCTCGGGTTGCCATACCAGTCGCCGCCGCCCTCGTACTTGAGCTTGCCGATGCGGAAATTGGCGATTTCAGGATTTTGAGAAAATCCCAGGGAAATTATCCCAAAACATAGCACAGTCACGAAGGTTCTCATAACTTGTTGTAACGCGTGATTGTCTCCAAAGTTAGCCCGCATATTCAACCGGGAAACCCAATATTGTACCATTATTTCGATTTAAGGCCATGATTGCACCCCAAACCTTTCAATTTCTTCAGGACCTGAAATCCCACAACGTGCGGGAATGGTTTGAAGAGAACCGCAAACGCTACGAAGCCGCCCGCAACGATGTAGCCAAAAACCTCGACGCGCTCATTGCAAAAATGGCTGAATTTGACCCCGATGTGCAGGGGCTGGAAGGTAAAAAGACCATGTTCCGCATCAACCGGGATGTGCGTTTTTCCAAAAATAAAGACCCCTACAAAACGAATTTCGGCGCAGGATTATCGCGCGGAGGCAAAAACTTCCCGGGTGCAGGCTACTACGTGCACCTCGATTCCGAAAACTGCTTCATGGGCGGGGGCATGTGGCAGCCCGAAACCGCCGACCTCCGCAAAATCCGAGAATACCTCGATGTACACGGCGCCGACCTTACCGAGATTATCGAAGATCCCGAGTTCAAGGCATTCTTTGGCGAAATAGAAGGCGAAAGGCTGAAAACCGCTCCACAGGGATTTGACAAAGACCATCCCTACCTGCACTTTCTGCAGCTCAAAAGCTATGTAGTGACCCACGCCTTCACCGCCGGGCAGGCATCCCAGCCCGACTTTATCGACTGGCTGGCCAATGGGTTCCGCATCATGCAGCCCTTCAAGGACTTTCTGAACGAAGCCCTCGACCGGGTAGCAGACTGAGCCACGGCTACTGCCGCAGTATTTCGAGCGCTTTTTCTACCATGGAATCAACCCCGTTGGCTTCGTCTTCGGGGGTGAGGTCCTGGTGCACATCCGGCGCTACACCTGACTCTACATTGAAGCCGTCGGGCGTAAAGGTGCGGGTAGACGAAACGCGCAGAATCCAACCGTTTGACAGCTCCGTAAACGCGGGTGCGCCTCCTCCGCCGCCGGTAGTATCGCCGAGCGAGGTTACCTGGGGCAGCGCCAGCATCATCGTGGCAAAGAAATTGGTGGCGGAATAGCAGCTTCGGTTGGTGAGAAGCACCACGGGTTTCAGGAATTTAGGGCCATCGGCAGGGGTGATTTTCCTATCCTCCAGTGCGGTAAAATCTTCGTGGCCCGGGCCATTTTTCGATTGCTCCCTGAGGGCAACCACTTCGTTGTCTGAGAACCGGTTGGCAATAGCAAAGGCGTTCCCCAGCGAGCCGCCTCCGTTGTCGCGCATGTCGATAATCAGGCCCTTGCGTGCATTGGCGGCATTGATCACAAAGTCCATTTGCTCCGAAGTAAATCCATTGGAAAAAGAGCTGTACCGCACATAGGCCACGTCGCCGAAATCGAAATAAACAAACGGGCCAACGAAGCGCTGTTTGCTCTGGAAGTAGTTACGCTCCAGCAGGTCGTAGTTGAAGTTGGCGGGCGAATTCAGGAACCACGTCCAGTTGCGCGAGCGGTCAAAGGGCGCACTTACATTTACGTGGCCGTCGCGAAGCTCAAAAAGCATATCTGCCAATACCTCAAACAGCTCCACCTCGGTCATGTCAGCGTTGATCAGGGGCCGGTAGCGGTCGTGAACTGCATCCCAATCGATATTTTTGTATTCAAAAAACGAATAGGTTCGGTCGGCGAAAGCCCAGGTTTCCTCAAAAACGGCTACCGGATCGGCGGTTGATTTTTCGGGAAAAAGCAACAGCTCGCAGCCGGTGAGGCTGGCGGCAAACACCCAAAGTATCGGAAGCAGGAAATTATTTTTCATCACAAACGGAATAATAGGCTGAAGTTAACCCCCTGGCTGGCGTACTGCGCACGAAAGCCCAGGGGATCGCGAAAGCGGGAATAGTCCCAGGTATAGGTCAGTTGCATGCGGTTCATGCCATTGCGACCGAGCGCGCGCTGAATGCGCAGCTGCGATTTCACCCGCTCATACCGTCCGGGGTAAATGGCCGTTGCACCGCCCGAACCCCAGCCACTGAGCACATATTCCGGCCAGTGAAAATATACGCCCGTGAGAGGCACGGTAAGCTGGTATTCGATGCGCAGGGGCTTGTTTCGCCACGGCATTTCCAGCACCGACATCGCCGAAGGACCAATGGAAAGGGCGTCGTCGAAATGAACCGAGGTATTGCTCAACTCAGGATTGATGCGTGCAAAAAGCAGGTTGCCGGCACTCGCCCCCACGCGGATGTCCATGGCGCCATACAGCACCGAAGCCACCTGACGCAGGTAAACGGCTTCGCTCTCGAGGCGTACGGCATGTGTTAGGGAATTATCGCCTACACCCGCCAGGGCCTGGTATTGACCCGAAGCAAAGGTAAACCGCCAGTTGTGCGTGGGTTGGTCGGGCCAATAGCCAACCGCCAGCCCGGCTCCCGGTCCGGCATACCGAAGGGTGCTCATCCGGGTATCGCGTAAGGTGCCCCACGAAGCGCCGTAGTCGAATACCAAAAACTGAGAAGTGAGGGCTTTCGTCCGTTGCCGGTTTTCTTCTTTGATCTGCTTTTCTTCGATCCGGGTTTCTTTGTTCTGCGCATAAACGCCTGCCGCAAGACCCAGTAAACCGCAGCAAAGCAGGGTGATTTTGATTGATTTTCCCATAAGCAAAAGTGAAGACCGAAGTTGGTGATTTCGGCCTCCACTTGCTATCGACAATACCAAAACAAATAAGTTGTATGACCCTACTCAAAAAATCAGGCAACCTGTATTATCCCATTATTGCTGCGAAATCCCCAGCTTTCCGACGGCTATTATTTCCCCTTTTTGAAGCAGTTGATAAGGGTAAATACCCCTTGGAAGCGATTTGGGGGTAATTTCAAAGTAAGACTCAGTCACTTCGAGGGAGTAAACCGTTTGCCCCAAAATATTCATCAGACGAAATTCGGTGCCTGGCAGGGGCGGCTCGCTGAGCGAAACCCAGGCAGAACGCACGACCGGATTAGGAGATATGCGTACCCCGATTCCAGCTGGCTGAAGGCCCTGGTTGTGAGTAACAATTCGTGTAACAAAATCCTTCCCTACGGTGTGCAGGGTGGTATTGGTGAGGACCGGGGCGTTGTAGTCAAAATAGATCGAAGCCCGGTTGCGGATCTCGGTACCCGGCAGGTTGCCTGCCCGCTGCGCCACCGAAAACCGGACAAAACCCTGCGATTCGGCCTCGTTTGTCAGGCTGTCCACCAGCGCAATGGGCTTGAACACGAAGCGCAGCGTGCCTCCGGAAGTCATGCTCCAACTATAAGGATGCGAAGCGGTGCCAGGCACCACCGTGGCCGGATCGAGAAACTGTGACAGGGTATCGACCACCACCACCCGCAGGGCCGTGTCGTTGCCCGTGTTTTGAAAGCGAATCTGGTATTGGAGGGGCGTGTTTTCGTAAATGTAGCGGGAGGAGGCGTAGCCTGCGGGTTGAGCCTGCTTGTCGTTGGGGTCGAGTGAGGTGGTATTTTGCACGCAACTGATGGAAGCGAAGGGCGAAACATTGCCGTTGTAATAGGCGGTGATCCAGCCGAGGTTAAAGGTTCCGTTCATAAACGGATTACAGCCTTCGGTAAAAGCCACCACCGCCGAATCGCCGAGTATAGGCGGAAAACCGCTGCTTTGCTGCGCTTCAATGCGGTAGGTAGCCCCCGGCTGGGCGGGCTCCACCACCGAAACCACATTACCGCTGTCGAGGAGAAAATTGCCGCTTCGGAAAATCACATCGTCGATGTAGATCACAAAATGCTGCGGGGTGAGCATATGCCGACCCTCATTGCGGAGGTCGAAACGAATGGTATCGCCCATGCAAATGGCCCGTGCATTGATCACCGGCCCCGACCAGAGCGCTCCCGGACCGCTGCAAACGGAATCAGGAAAAATATGCGCTTCGAGGCAATGGGTCTGGCCGGGCACCACCGTGGAGTCGAGAAATGCCCTTATGCTGAAATGGGTACATGCGCCCGCCTGCAGGGTATCGAGATCGAAGGTAAGCACCTGCCCCACTTGGCTGATCAGGGGAGCAGTGGCGCTGCCGTAGGTGAGAAATGAGTCGAGGGTAACTGTAACCGTCGTCGGGAAAGAAGGGGCCGTGCCGTAATTGCAGGCCAATACCTCTACGCGCGCCGTGTCGCCAATCCGCATCCTTTGGCTCGAAATATCCACGAAATTGAGGGGACAGGCGATGGTCGTTTGCACGGGCAGGTTCACCACAGCGGTTTGTCCGGTTTGGTTCAGGGTAACGGCGGGAGCAACCGGGCAGGGAAAAGCAAGGTACGGGTGCTGGGTATTGTGGGTGACCTGGTAGGTGCCGCCGGGCACATCGATATGGTAATTGCCGCTGCTGTCCACCTTGCCGTAGTAGCTGTCGGTGGTGCCCACGCGGGTAGCCACAGCCACAAAGGGGTAGGTGTCAAAATCAGGCTCGCCGAGGTCTTTGGCGCAGTTCTGGTTCAGGTCTTCGAAAAAGCTGCCATTGATGGCGTTGGTGATGAAATTGCCAAGGCTGTCGGTAACGGTGAGCACATAATTGTCCAGGATCATGAAGTCGCCGATGGCGTAATAGCCGCCATTGGTAGTGAGGCCAACTTGCCGGGAGTTGATGCCATAGGTGCCGTTGTTGCGAAAAATTGTCTGCTGCCACAGGGTTTGGCCCGAAGCATTGATTCGCAATAAGTTCGAACCAATCAGCGGATTGGTATTGATGCCAAACAGCGTGTATCCCCCCGAAGGCACTTCTACGATCGAACTAAAGCCAATATTTGCCTGAAAAGCCTGCTCATATTTGACCCATTGCACCACCCCGGTACCATCTGTTTTGAGCATAAAACCCTGATTCCAGGCGGTGGTTGCATCCTGATAAACCCCAATAGCTGCAAAACCGCCATCGCTGGTAGGGATCGCGGCACTGAGCTCGTAGTTTTTGAGGGTATCGTTTTCGAAGTAAATGAAAGACCACAGCACCTGGCCCAGGCTATCGAGGCGACTGAGGGTAAATTTCCCCCTTTGGGTGGTTTGCGTAGGTACCAGCGTGCCACCGAGGATAAAGCCTTTATCAGCCAGCGGCTCAATGGAACGTGCCAGGTGGGTGCCGTTGGCCAGAGGAAATTTGCGGGTCCAGAGCGTATCGCCCAGGCTGTCGGTGCGCACCATCAAAGCAGAGGCAGGAATCGTAGTCACCGTGGAACCCAGCATTACATAGCCGTGGTCGTACGTTTGCCGCACGGCCCGTGCCTGCGCGGTACCCAAGCCCACATAGTTGCGGCTCCAGGCGATATTTCCGGCAGCGTCTGTCTTGACCAGCGATTGGTTGGTGGCGTTTCCTACGGCGCTTTCTCCAAACATGATCAGCCCGCCATCAGCCGTTTCCCGGATCGATTTTCCCCAGGAGTTAGCGGTAACAGGGGCGTAGGAGCGGGTATAGATCGTGTCACCAAAAGGGTCCGTACGCACGAGGTAAAAGGTTCGGCCCAGCCCGAAGTAGTTGCTTTCCCCAAAAATGGCATAGCCGCCGTCGCTGGTCTGGATGCCGTCGTAGGCTATTCCGCTAGGGTAGTATCGCTGAAACTGCGCAAAAGCAGGCAACACGCTCATGAGGAGCAACAGTCCTGCAAATAACCGGGGTAATCGCTGGTACATAATCAAAAATATAGGGGTAGAATATTGATTTTCAGCCACTTAATGCATTGAGAATCCTCAACAGAGTCGCAACCTGAAAATCGAACATCCGAAAATTACCCTGAAATCCTGCCCTCGGAAAAAACAAATATTGGAAATTGTTGGAAAAAAAAATTCCTTGTTCCTTTGCTTATGCACCAGAGTAAGCTCATACGCCTCTACCTCTCGCTTTCCCGGGAAGAGCTCCGCAACCTGAAAAAATGGCTGCGGTCGCCGCTGCACCACCAGCATGAAAAAGTAGTCCAACTATTTGATTTTCTGGAGAATAGAAAACAAATATCTGCGGTCACGCTGCGCAAAGACCGGGTGTTTTCCACCCTCTTTCCCGGCGAAGATTACGATGATGCCCGCCTCCGCATTATCCAAAATCAGGCACTGGAAACTTTGAAAGCATTTGTTGGATATTTTAAGGCACTTTCCATTCCGGGAAAAACAGAATTGGGCATGGTATCGGGGTTGATCAGCCACGGATTTAATGGCATGGCCCAGGAGCACCTCCTCCGGGCCAGGGCTGAGATAGCGCAGGAGGCTGCCCACAGCGAAATATGGCTCGAACAAGCCTACCACCTCGAAAAACTCGCTTTCGACCTTTCGGGCACGGCGGAGCGCACCGCCTCCAACAACCTGCCCGCGCTCTTTGCCAGCCTTTCGGCCTATTTCGCCGTTTCTACGCTGCGGTACGCCTGCATTGCCGCCTCCCACGCCCAGATTTCCGCCCAGCAATACGAGGTGCCGCTGCTTGCCGCGATTTTGCAGGAGGTAGCCGCCGGCGGATGGAAGGAGGTTCCCGTGGTCAATCTCTACTTTCAGGCGTATCAGGCACTTACCCAGCCCGATCCCGTTTATTTTTCCGCGCTAAAAGAACCGCTTTTCAACCCCGATATTCCCCTCCACCCCGACGAACGCCAGGAACTGCTCCTGCTTACCCTCAATTTTTGCATCAAAAAACTCAACACCGGCGAGGAAATTTTTGCCCACGAAGCCTTTGACCTGTACCAAAAGGGCCTGGAAAGCAAATTCCTCCTCGATCAGGACAGCATCAGCCGCTTCAATTTCAAAAACATCGTTTCGGTAGGGCTAAAGGTTCAGGCCTACGACTGGACAGCGGCTTTTATCCGCGACTACAGCCCCCGGCTCGACCCGCACTACCGCGAGCGCTACGAAAATTTTAACCTCGCCCGGCTCTTTTTTGCCCGTGGCGACCACCACGAAGCCCGCCGACTCCTTACCCAAGTAGAAGATTTCGACGACGAATTTTTCAACCTCAGCGCCCGCATGATGCTGCTCAAAATCTACTACGAAGCAGGCGAGCTCGATGCCCTCCAGGCGCTGATCAACAGCTTTCGCCGCTACCTGCAGCGCAAGTCAGCCCTCGGCTACCACAAAAAGGTGTACCTCAACATTCTCTCTTTTGCGCAGCTGATCCTCGACCTGCCACCCGCAAACCCCGATAAAAAAGCCCGCCTCCATGCCCGGATTCTGGAAACCAATCCCCTCGCTGAAAGGGGCTGGCTCCTCGCGCAATTGGCCCGCAGAGACTAGGCAAAAAAAAGCAAACCTCATTTCTGATCAATCAGGGCCTACTATTTATGCAAATTGAAAATCATATTTTCAATTTGCACGAAATTGACGCAGCGAGAGAATAGTTCGACCTTACTTTCTATGAGTAATCTGTAGCAAAAAAGGTTAGCATTTAACCCCTACTACTCCTCCACTTCCAGCACAAATCCGCTGCCGTGCACGTTGGTAATTTTTACGCGGGGGTCGGCGAGGAGGTACTTGCGCAGGTGCGAGATAAACACGTCCATGCTTTTGCGGTTGAAGTAATCGCTTTTACCCCAAACCTCGCGGAGGATTTCGTCGCGCTCGGTGAGCTGGCCCTGGTTGTTGCAAAGGATATGCAGGAGCCGGGTTTCCTTTTTGGTCAGGGTCTGGACTTCTTCTCCGAAAATCAGCTTTTGGTTTTGGGGGTCGAAGCGAAAATTTCCGAGGGTAATCACATCGTCTTTCAGGGGTGTTTTTGCCTGCGTGCGGGCCAGTACTGCGTGTATCCGCGCCACGAGCTCCTCTTCGTCCACGGGTTTTTTGATGTAATCGTCGGCACCGAGGTGAAAGCCCTTGAGCACGTCTATTTTCAGGGAGCGGGCCGTAAGGAAAATGAGAGGCATGGCTGGATAAACGGCCTTTATTTCACCGGCAAGGGTGTAGCCGTCCATTTTGGGCATCATTACGTCAAGGATACAGAGGTCGAATCCCTTCTTACCTACAGCCCTGAGCCCTGCTTCGCCATCGGCAGCGAGGGTTACCTGAAAGCCTTTCATGCCGAGGTAGTCCTGCAGGAGCTGGCCCAGGCTATCGTCGTCTTCCACCAGTAAAATCTGAATTTTGGTCATAAATCTGCAGGTTGGGTATCGGCTTTCAGAGGAATTTCCAGGGTAAACGTACTTCCTTTTCCGGGTTCGCTACTCAGTGACAGCTTGCCGTGGTGAAGGCGCACCACCTCGCGGGTATAGCTCAGACCCAGGCCGAAGCCCTTCACGGTATGGAGGTCGCCCTGACTGATGCGTTGAAATTTTTCAAAAATACGCTGTTGTTCGGCTTTGGGGATGCCCATGCCTTTGTCCGAAACCTCCACGTACAGCACCCCCGCTTTGGCATGCACCCGGAGCGCAATGTCGATTTCTCCGGGGCTATACTTCAGGGCGTTGTCGAGCAGGTTGTGGATGGCGTTTCCGAAATGAGCTTCGTCGATGCTAGCCTGGGCGTGCGGAGCTTCATTTTCAAATCGAAAAGTACCTCCCCGGGCTTCTAACGAAGCACCAAACACCCGGGCGATCTGCGCAAGCATAGGCTGTACCTCCTGCAAGCGCAGATTTACGACCGCACTGCCCTGCTCCAGGCTGGCGAGGTTGAGCACCTGTTCGATATGGGTTTTCAGCTTTTCATTTTCCAGCTGAATGAGGGAAAGGTACTTGGCAGCCTGCTCGGGGCTGAGCTGATTTTCGAGCATACGGGCGGCCAGGCTGATCGAAAAAACGGGCGTTTTGAGCTCGTGGGTGAGGTTGTTGATGAAATCGTTTTTTACCTGATCGAGCTTATTGAGCTGCCGGAGGAGACGCACCAGCCACACAATGCACAACGTGGCCAGCACCAGCAGCCCCAGGGCCGGAAGCAGCAGGCCGGTGAGCTGCCCAAAGAAGTATGCCAGCAGGTCGGGGGTTTGCAGGCGCAGGCTGACCTTGCACGCACAACTGGCAGGAATAAAGCCCTGCAGGGCCAGGCTGAAATCGGCATTTCCTTCTTTTTCTGCTACAAATCCAGCCGATTGCAGGTAGGTTTTTTTGCCGGAATAATCGGTCAGGCGAAAACCTATATCGGTTTTGATACTGGCTGATTTGAGTTTTTGCTGAAGGTAGCTTTCAAGGAAAAAAGCCGCCGCATCCTGCACGGTATCGTTGCTCACCCGAAAACGCTGTTCGCTGGGAGAGATCGCTGCCACCACGAGGGCCGTGAGTTGGTTTTCTTCCTGAAATTCCTCGTCGATCGCGCTGAGGATCGTGGCCATTTCGCGGTCAAAACGCACCTTCTCCAGCCGCAGCCCGATCACCAAAAAGCGATACTGCACGTAGCCGATCCCGATCAGGCATCCGATCAACACAACAATGATCAACCGGGTGGAACGTGACGATACTATTGACATGCGGCGAACAATGGCTATTGGGAGAAGGGGTCAGGGGCAATCTCGCACCCTAATTTCGGCTTTTGAAGATAGCACAACTATCTCTTAGCCAATCCTTATTCCTTTTAACTCTTCCTTAACTGTCCTTAACCCCTGATTGGCCACCGGATATGAGTGATAATCACACCTTTGAGTCCCCCTAATTGATTACTGCCATTATATGAAAAACACGCCTTTACTTTTGTTGACCCTTTGCCTGGTGTTGATATTTTCCGCCAAAATTTCCGCCCAGGGCTGCGTTGCCATCCGCCAGTTTTCGACCTGCGCCGGCAACGGCCTCCAAACCGCCCTTTTGCCCAAAGGCATGTGGCAAGTCAATACCAGCTACCGCTACTTCAAGTCGTTTCGCCACTTTGCGGGTACTACCGAAAATGCCGACCGCGTCACCAGTGGCACCGAGGTCATTAACCACGCCAACGCCTGGGACCTTACCCTCAACTACGGCATTACCAACCGCCTCTTTGGCAGCGTCACCCTACCTTTTGTGATCAACGCCCGTTCGTCGCTGTACGAGCACGGCCGCAACGAGCGCCACACTACTTTTTCGCGTGGCATGGCCGATAGCCGCATCGGGCTGGGCTACTGGATGCACGACCCCGAAAAACACCCCCTCACCAACCTCGCCGTGGGCCTCGGCGTGAAGTTGCCCACCGGCAATTACCAGTCCACCGACATTTTTTACAACGTAGGACCCGGCGGCTCCCCCGAGGTACGCCCTGTGGACCAGTCCATACAGCCTGGCGACGGTGGCTTCGGTATCACGGCTGATTTTCAGTTTTTCAATCAATGGAAAAATGGCCTTTCGTTTTACGCCATGGGCTTTTACCTCGCCAACCCCCGCGAAACCAACGGCGTTCGCACTTTCCGCGAAACACTCAGTCCCATTCTCCAAAACGAAGCCATTATGTCGGTGCCCGATCAGTACAGCGTGCGTGCAGGCCTGGGCTATGCTTTTGGCAACAGTGGGTTGAGTGCCTTTGCGGGTGCCCGCTACGAAGGCGTGCCAGTACATGACCTTATCGGCGGCAGCGAAGGATTTCGCCGTCCGGGCATGGTGGGTTCGGGAGAGCCCGGCGTTTCGTACATGAAAGACCGCGTAACCGTAACCGCTTCTGTGCCCATCGTATTTTATCGTAATCGCCCCCAAAGCGTAACCGACCTTGAAACCCAACTGGCTACAGGGAATCCCCGCAATGGCGACGCCGCATTTGCCGATTACCTGATCAATTTCAGCTTTTCGGTGCGCCTGGGAAAGGCCGCTGACCACAGCATGGCAGCGACCAACTAACGGTCGACTGACCTTTTCGTATCAGTTTTCTGCCTCAAGTCATTGCAGCTTTTCAGAAAAATAGCCTCCTTAGGCTAAAACCTGAAAAGCTGCTTTGGCATTTGACCTGTCTCATATTTCCGGCCCCGAAGTACCCCCGCCCTGCAAGGGTAAGCGGTGGGTGATATCCGATATCCATGGCTGTGCCCATACCCTCGAACGGCTACTTACCCGAATTGACCCTGGCCCTGAAGACTACCTGTTTTTTTTGGGCGATTATGTCAACAAAGGCCCTGACTCTGCCGGGGTGCTGGACCTGATCATGGACCTCGAAGCAAGTGGAATCAAGGTCTTTGCCTTGCGGGGCAACCACGACGAAGCCCTGCTTAATGGCTCCACGGCTGATACGAGAAGCCATATGCCTGAAGGAAAAAGCCTTTTTGAGCCGGATGGATCTCTGAAAAAAAAATACGCCGACTGGCTCAGCAACCTCCCGCTGGCCTACGACCTCGGCGACTATCTGCTGGTGCATGCAGGGTTCAATTTTTCCCTTTTATTGCCTTTTGCCGATGTCAATAGCCAGATGAATATCCGCGGTTTTCCGGCATCCCGCTTTCAAACCAAAGGCCGGAGAATCGTACATGGCCACAACCCAAAGCCCGCCTCCGAAATACGACAAGCGCTGGAATCCAACGCGCTGGTGATTCCGCTCGACAATGGCTGTGTTTATTTTGGAGAAAGGCCCGGCATGGGGCATTTAATTGCCCTGGAGCTCAATTCCCAAACCTGGGTGGAGGAGCAAAATGCAGAACCCTCTTTTAGCTGGCGAACGTATATCCCTGAAATAAAATCCCTTCCCCCGATGGAAACCCCCTCCGTGTCCACTTTGCCCATCCTTGAGCAACTGGAAGCCATCCGCAAACAGGTGGACGAGCATGTCGTACAATTTCAACCCGAAATAGCCGCTACACACCCCCGTTACCGGGCCAGCGCCCGCAACCTGCTCCACTACCTCGCCCTACGCCAGCACGATATCCGCGACCTCCAGAACCGCCTCGGGGAGCTGGGCGTAACCCGTTTGGGAAGGGCCGAGAGCTATACCCTCGCCACCCTGGTTGCCGTGACCAACAACCTGCGGCGCATGAACGACCTGCCCACCGAAACCCTGCCCATAGGGGAAATTAACTTCAGAGAAGGAACCGAATTGCTTCGTCTGCACGCCACCGAGCTCCTGGCTCCCCAAAGCCATTCCCGATCGGTACGGATCATGGTTACCCTCGCCACCGAGGCCGCACACAATTACGCGCTGGTAAAGCAACTGCTGGAAGCGGAGGTAAACTGCGTGCGGATCAATTGCGCCCACGACCATGCCGCTATTTGGAAAAGCATGATCGCCCATGTGCGCAGGGCCTCGCAGGAAACCGGCAAACCCTGCCTCGTGGCCATGGATCTCGGCGGACCCAAGCTGCGAACCGGCAGGCTATCTCCCGGCCCGCAGGTAATGAAATTCAAGCCCGAAAAAGATGTACAAGGCAGGGTAACCGCGCCCTTTCTGATGCGGATGGTACCTGAGGAGGAAACGGAACAGAGCCTTCCCGGAATTGTGCCCGTGGCCCAGGAGTTTCTGGCTGCCTTTCGGCAGGGCGACCGCATTTACCTGCACGACGCCCGCGGCAAACGCCGGAGCCTGGAAGTGGTCGAGACCGGCCCCCACGGTTGCAGCCTTTCCGGCGAAAAAACCACCTACTTCCGCACTGGGTTGCCCTTGCAGCTTTTTCACAAAGGAAAACCCAAGGCACACGGGGCGACCGGCCCTTTGCCCGTCGCGGAAATACCCCTGATGCTGAACACAGGGGACAGCTTGGTGCTGCATTTGGATGAAAATCCGGGTGAAAATGCCCGTATGCGTCCGGATGGTACCTGGCAGCCCGCGCATATTTCGTGTCCGGTACCAGAGCTTTACCAGCAGGTAAAAATCGGGGAAAAGGTACTCATCGACGACGGAGAAATAGAGGGCATCATTGAGGCAATGGCTGAGGAGTCGGTGACGCTGCGGATTACTTTTGCCAGGCCGGGGGGCAGTAAGCTCCGCGCCGACAAGGGCATTAACCTGCCGTACAGCGACCTCCACCTCGACGGACTCACAGCCAAAGACCGCGAAGACCTCGTTTTTGTAGCGCAAAATGCCGACATCGTAAACGTATCGTTTGTAAACAATAGCCGGGATGTGCTGGACCTGCTCGACATCCTCGAAAAAATAAATGCCCCAGCCGACCTGGGGGTTATTCTCAAAATCGAAACCCTCCGCGGCTTCACCGAGCTACCGGCCATTCTGCTGGCGGGTATGCGCCGTCCGCGGCTGGGAGTCATGATTGCCCGGGGCGACCTGGCCGTAGAGGCGGGCTGGAACCTGCTGGCGGAGGTGCAGGAAGAGATTTTGCGGGTATGCGAAGCGGGCCATATCCCCATCGTATGGGCGACGCAGGTGCTGGAAAGCTTGGCCAAAACGGGCCGTCCTTCCCGCGCCGAAATAACCGATGCCGCCATGGGTCAGCGTGCCGAATGCGTGATGCTCAACAAAGGACCGTATATCCTGGAAGCGGTGAAGATGCTCCACGACATCCTCAGCTCGATGCAGAATTTTCGCCAGAAAAAAGCCCCCATGCTGCCCATGCTCAAAACACCCAGCCTGGTCTGAGCCCGCTAATCTGCCATCCAGCCCCTGGCGCCGGGATAGGTACAGGCCAGCGAAGCGACCCTGGCAGCGGCATCGAGGCTTTGCTTCAGGGTGTTTTTCTGTGAAAAAAACCAGCAAAAAGCGCCGTGGAATACGTCTCCTGCACCGAGCGTATCCATTACCTGCACAACGGGCACGGCTACTTCGCCCGCTTCTTCGGCTGACCAGTAGGCGATATTTTCCTCCCCATGGGTAATGACGAGGGCTGTAGCACCCTTTTCCCGGAAGTACTCCCAATCAGGCAAAGACCCCTCCGCCAAACGAAAATCGGCCGAGCAAATGGCGATGTCCACAAAGGGTAACAGGCGTTCCAGGCTGGGTTTCCAGCTGCCGCCGTCGAGCACCACTGGCACGCCCATCGATTGGCATTTTCGGGAAAAAGGAATGGCCGCTTCGAGGTGAAATCCATCTACGAGGGCGATGTCCACTCCGCCCATTTCCCAAACAGGAACAACCGGCTGCCCCTCCTGCCTGTGGGTAACGATGGTGCGGGCACCGCCGGGGGTATTCAGCACCGAGGAAAGGGTAATGGATTGGGCTTGCGGGTCGAGGTCGTGCAGGATTACTGCATGGCGGTCCGCTTCTTCCTGAATAAATGACGAAAAAGCATGCTTGCCCACGATGGTATGCAGGTGTGCCTGCCCGCCGAGGTGCGCAAAGGTGGCTGCTGCGTTGAAGGCTGGCCCGCCACTGTCCAGGCGCGAATCAGTAGCCCGCACTTTGGTATTGGGCTCTGGGAAAACCGGAAGGTCGTACTGCAGGTCCACGGTGGTAAGGCCGAGGAAATGGGCGATTGGGGTATTCATGTGCGGGCAAAGAGGATTGACTCCGCAAATAGAAGTAAACCAGGAATAAGATTTGCGGGATTTTCAAAGGATCACCCTCGGAATATTTCGCAAACCACTTTCATTTGGATATAAAAAGGGGGACCTGAGCATATCTCAAGTCCGCCTTCTTGGGTTATATCCAGTAAGCCCGGTTACCCTTATTGCTTGAGCCAGGTAAAGGTTTGCTCCCCCAAAGGAGCGTTCACTACCACAAAATATACGCCGGTTGGGTAGGCAGTACAATCCAGGGTTAGCTGTGTTTCGTGCTGGATGGTGGAGTGCATCAACTGACCCAGAGAAGAAAATACCCTGACGCTGGCACCCAGCAAACTTTTCGGCAGCTCTATGTTCAACTGGTCATTGGTCGGATTAGGGAACAGCTTTACGCCAGGCAAGATGGCTTTGTCGCTCAAAGACGTGGTGGTATCGGCCTCCTGGTACACCCTCACGTAGTCAATAATCATCGGGCTTTGCGTGAAATTCTGATCAATGGAGGGCTGCATGGCCACATTAAGCAGCAAATACTGGTCGGCGTCAAAGGGCCAGGTACTTGCGTCGCGGGGAATGGGCGCATAGGTGTAAAAGACATTGCCATCTACGCTGAACTTCATTTTTTCGGGGGTCCACTCCAGGCCATATACATGAAAGGTGTTGGACACATCCGGCAGCCGGGTTCCGGACACATTCACGGTGTTGCCAAAGGAAGAGGGGGTATGCAGGGCACTCGAAACATAGTTCTGGTTGTAGCCCCAATGCTCCATGATGTCCACTTCGCCACATGCGGGCCAACCCGTATTGCCGAATTGAGATTGCCAAAAGCCCCCGGGCTCATTCACGTTTTTGCCCAACATCCAGATCGCTGGCCAGGTACCCACCCCAAAAGCGAGCTTGGCCTTGACTTCGACCCGCCCGTAAGTAAAGGCAAATTTGGAGTTGAGGCGTGCGGAGGTGAACTGCTTGGTTTGGCCCTGGTCGGTAAAATTTTCCCGCCGGGCCATGATATGCAGGTAGCCGCTGTCCAGAAAAGAGTTTTCGATCCGGTTGGTGTAGTGCTGCTGTTCGTTGTTGTACCAGCTGGAGCCATTGGGCAATTGGGTTTGGTGAAACCATTTAGTGCCATCTATTGCTCCGGTTCCGTCAAATTCATCGCTCCAAACCAGCTCGCTATAGATAGAGGGTACAGGGGCTGTTGCGCTGTCAAAGAGGAAATTGTCCACATAAGCAACGACCTTATCCGCATTGTTTTCGCCGTTTACCTGAAGGAGCACACGGTTGAAGTCGGTCCTCAACACCGGAGCAGAGGAGGTGGGATCAAGGTTTATGTAGGGGTCGGTGTTGAAGTTAAAGGTGACCACTTGCCAGGTGTTGAGGGCAATAGATTTGATGACCTCCGACTGGGTGGTCCAAGGCTCCGCAAGGTTATTGTTCTGGAGCTTCAGGGAAATCCGGTTGTTTTGATTTCCCGTCAGGCCGCTGGAAGGCACGTAGATAGCCAGGGAAAAGGTGCCATTCTTGGATAAATCAAAAGTACCGGCGATATCAAACCGAACGTTGGCGTAAGTACCGCCTGTGTCGGAGTACCGAAGCACGGTGGCAGAGGGATTCGCGCTGTCGGGAAAAGGATTCGCAAAGTTGATATCCAACCCACAATCATCTCCAAACCAGGAAGTGATATTGCCATTTCCTTCGAAATCATCCTGAACGACCTGGGCGTTTGTTATGCGTGGAAACAGCAACAGGCAGGAGCCTAAAAGTAGAAGCAGTCGCATAGGAGCAAATGTGTAAGTGCTATATGTTTTGGAAAATTCTGGATTGCGTTCAATTATTCAAGCTATATAACCTTTTGACTATCAAAATCTTATGGCTATTTAACATTCATAATTGTAGCACAAGTATCAAAGTTACAGAAACACATAGGATAAAACACATGCAATTACTTCCATAGGACTATTGGTGATAAGGTGAAGTACGGCCAAATTTCGATAGGAAATTAAAGCGAGAGCGTACCGTTAGTTCTGCCTGGCTTCCGGAAGGGCGTCGATGATAGTGTTATCGTCAGTCAAAAACAAAACCGGGCGATTGTCCCTCAAGACCATCGCCCGGTTAATAACGGAGGGCAGGTGACCCCGCCCTCCACGTAGCATCTGGGAATGCTACCCTCAGTGGTTTACGACCAACTTGCGGGTAACAACATCGGTATAGCCTCCTATTCGGGAGTGAATCGACCTCAACAGGGTTATTGCTCCTTTTTTCATGGTACTGAGTTGAATATTGCTCATTGAAATGGCTGAAAAAAATATGCCATCCAAGGAAAACGGAAGGGTACCTGAGGAGGAAGGAGGGGGTCAATTCGTCGGGTTAGCCATTGCCTCTCTTGCCTTGTCGGCACCGGCCTGCGAGGCTTCCATGCCCAGGGCCACCGCCTGGTCGTAGTATCCGGCAGCCTTGGCGTAGTCCTTAACTGTCAGGTAGTACTCGCCCATGCTGTCGTGGGCATTGGGCTCGGAAGGAGCCAGTTCAAGGTATTTTTCAAAAGAAATTTTGGCCTTTTCCATCTCCTTTTGGCCCATGTAGTAGTACCCCAGCGTGTTGTAGACGGGTGGAAAATTGGGGTCGATGGCAATGAATTTTTGGGCGTAGGCAAAGCCTGTTTTCGCGTTTTTCTCGGTGTAAAAAGCGTGCAGATACGCCCACTCAAAGGCTTCGGCTGTTTTGGGGTACGCCTCCGTGAGCGCTTTCATGGCCTCAGCGGGACTGGTCTTAGGGTCGGTTTTCCAGGCGAGCAATAGGCCACGCGTGATTTTTTCTGCTTCGGTAAAACCGGTGGGGTCTATTGCCAATGCCTGTTCCAGCACGTCTGCCTTTTGCTCATTACTGGCCAGCACCTGATAGCTGTAAGCATAAGCCATAAAGAATTTGGAATCAGCTTCGAGGGCTTTTTTGAGTTCCTCCCTTGCGGCGTCAAACCGGGCGTTTGAGCCCAGGTAGGAGGCGGCCTGGTAAGCTTTTTTAGCCGTTTCCGATTGGGTAGAAACCGGCAGGTAGTAGTCCTGCGCGCTCAGGAAAAGCATACTGCCCATCCATAAGGCAAAGAAAAAGAAGGCATTTTTCATAACAGAAGCTTTAGGGTAACAGGAAAAAAGAGAGGGTAACCATGGTCAATAAGGAACCTTGCAGATCGCTTACTCAAGCGCTTACTGTGTGGGTAAGGTGGTCCCCTCTGCGGTTGTAACCCATGCCTATTGTCCCAAACCCGTGTTTCGTTGACCGAAACATGCGTTTCGTTGACCGAGCTTTTTGAATAGAGGAGATCGGCACATACCGCCGCACAGGGCAATGCGTAATGGCTACGCCCCTGTTGGACCTTTTACATGAAGCACTTCTTTGCTACTGCCTGATCGGCATAGCCTTCCTTTCTGCCCGGGAATACACGAAGCGGAAACCGCCAGGTACCGAACCCAAAATACAGGACGTGCGCCAACCATCCACACGCTGTTACGCCATGCGTTCGACCAGTTGCCGGAAGTCGGCTGTTAATCAGTGATACAGGAAATTAACCCAGTCATGAACCTCGGCAGGGTTGATGACGTCCGGGAGCAAATCGACCGTGAGCGCATCAAGTATGACAAAGGCGCCAGCTACAGGCTACCGAACGGCCTTTCAAAACCTCAATACTTACCTTCCGCCACCGCCCAGCATCCGGCAGGCATTGAACATGCGCTCGGCCTGGCTTCGGGAAAACGTGCGTTTCTGGTCGGAATAAATGCGGTAGGTGGTTTCATCTACGGGGTTGAGGTACTCCACCTGGTACTCGCGTTTGCCATTGCGGACCGCTTCTACCAACAAGCCATTGGGCGTATCGAGCAAAAATTGCCCCCAGGAAAAAGTGCCAGGGCCTGCTTTCCATTGATTCCTGAGCGTGTCAATAGAAGAGCCATCATCCACCACAAACAAGCAAAAGGTGCTGTCCGGATTGTAAACAATCCATTTGGCGGTGCCTACCTGTACCACTTCTACCTCCTCGGGCATCTGCATATCAAAGGGCAACCCGGTCTTTTTAGCCGGATTCACTTTAAGGTTAGCGGGTTGGCGGCTGGCCTCCGGCGATTCGGGAATGGCGGTCGGAATAGCAGCCAGTGAATCGAGGTATGCCTGCGAAAGGGCGGGTACCACTTCTTCTACCAGAGTTTCGGTTTGCTCAGTAGCGGCAGGCTTCTGGCAGGCAAAGAGCGTTGCTGTCAAAAGCAGCAGGGAGTAGCGGGTCAGGTTCATAACTTCAAAACAAGGAAATTTTTCCGGGAAAATTTACCGCAACAGCAGATCGGCATTGCCCTCCCAGCGGTAAACCGGCAGTCGGCGGTAGGTTTTTTCTACGTAAGGGGAGTGTTCGTACAAGTAAAACAGCTGGGCGTTCGGGTTCGCAGCAAAATCGGCTTCGGCGGATTTCTTTGCCTCAAATGCCTTTTGCAGGTCTTTGTCCCGCTTTAACAAATCTGCAGCCATCTCCTCAAAGGTATAGGCATCGAAATACTCTTTGCGCTCCAGCCAGCTGTCGAAAAAATTCCAGCGGAAGTACGAATCGGTGGCTTCCGGCTCCAGGGCATGCACCAGAAAATTGTTGCTTAGCTGATTTACACGCACAATCGCATCTCCGGCCCGGAACGAAATACTTTCCTTTTGAAGCGAAAGGTTCACCTCCGGATGAAAAAAATGCCCTTCGTACAGCGAGCGGTTATTGGTAAAACTGGTTACCCGCCAGGTTTCGACCACCATCGTGGTGTCACGTTTGAACGAATGAACCTTCACGCCGTTGGCTTCCAGCCGCTCAATTACCTCGTGGCTCGCCTGGGAAATAAGGTACGCAGACGGAGCCTCAACCTCAGCCACCGGCACGTAGGTTCCGTACCAGGCCACGGGTTTGGTGTAGGGCTTGCTGCGGAGATAGTGCGGCAAAGGCTGCCCGGTAACGGCTCCGGGGCGCATTTCCACCTCGTAGCCCGGAAAAAGGATCGTGTCCACCACCGAGGTATCTATCGTCCAATTCAGCTCGTAGTGCTTTTTCGCCATGGTTTCGGAGCGGTCTTCGTGGATCACGCGCCCGATCTGGTGGTGGTGGCTCCAGGCATACTCGGTCATCGTTTCGAGAAAAACGCGGGTAGCCTCCACGCGCTCCGCAAAAGTTTTGAGCATATGCGCCTCCGAAATAAAGGCCATGCAGTGAAAGAGCGACGCATAGCCGCTGCTGTACCTCGGCGAATCAAAGAAGCCCATCAGCCCTTCGTCCGGCGTTTCCCCGATCGACATCACATAGGGCGAGAGGAGGGTTTGGCGGTCGGCGGCGGCTTTCACCACGGCGGGCACGAGGGTATCGGTCATGTAGGGGCCCGTGCGGGTACCGGCTTTATCTGCCAGGGTTTGCAGATAAGTCAAAGGCGCCTGGTAGTCGGCCCCGTCGGTGGTATGCGTATCTACAAAAAGCTCGGGCGACCAGGCCTGAAATATCTCCCAAAATGCCCAGGTATTGCGGGCGTCTCCTTTCATGAAGTCGCGGTTGAGGTTCAGGTTGCGGGCATTTCCCCGAAAACCATACGCCTCCGGCCCCACCTGGTTGATGCGCGTAGGGGTGCCTCTGTTCAGGCTGCCACCCACGTTGTACACCGGAATAATGACGAGCACGACCTGGTCGAGCCATTTTTTCTTTTCCGGATCAAAGAGGATATCCCGGGCCAGCATCATCGAAGCATCGATTCCGCAGGATTCCCCGGCGTGGATGCCGTTGTTGATCATCAGCACCACCTTGTCGGTCATGGCTACCCGCTCCGGATCGTGGTGGCCCTGGGTGGCTATTACCACTTCGTGCAGCGGCAGACCCACATCGGTAAGTCCGTGGGTGCGGATCTTTACTTCCGGAAATTTGGTGGCCAGGCGTTGGTAATAGTCAATGGCTTCTTCGTAGGTGGCCGAAGCTTTTCCTTCGCTTTTTTCGTAAGGCGTGAGCCAGGTGGCAGCAGACTGACCCAGGACCGGAGAACTCAGCAGGGCAACTATCGTCGCAAGCAGGGATTTAAAGAATATTGAGCAAAAGAAACGTGACATAGCCATGAACCAGGATGCTTAAAGCGGGAATTACGAGCACAAGATAGCGGCTGGGAGGCAACGGATTGAAATTGCCGTCGGTACCGAGCGTAGGTGCGTTAGCAATAGTGTCGTACACCACGGAGTAGGTAGGGTCGGTACTGGCGTACAGGATGCGCTCGGTTTCTTCGTCTTCCAGGAGGTCGGTAAGGTGGGTGCTTCCCTTTGCCTGGTAGCTTTTGCCATCGTTGGCAGTAAACGAAAAAGTGTACTCATACACCGTTTGTTTGTTGATAGTTACCTGGGTAGGCTCCTTGCTGATGCGTTTTCCCCTGGCAAAAATCCCCTGGCGCAGGAGATCCAGGCGCTTGAAATTTATTCGAAGTGAAAAAGCAATAAAGAGCAGTCCCACCAGGGGAAAAATGAAAACCACCGCCGTAATCCAGGGAAAAGGAGCGTTCCGCAGGCCTTTTACTTTTGAACGAAAGGGTTTTTCCGTGGAGTAGCGGACCGTAACCTGCTCGCCTCCCTGAAACGCGGCAGGTCGGGCATGGCCTGTTTTCTCATACTTTTTGCCTTCCATTGTGTAGGTATAGGTATAAGCCTGTTCCTCATTTCCGTTTACGTAGGAGGTTGAGGTTGAATTTTCTGCCAGGATAATTCCTGTGGTGGTGCCGTCGTGGCGGATAAACAAGTCAGGCAATGGCGACAACATCCCGAAAATCCAGGCGAATGACATTCCAAAACCAAAGAAAAGCCAGCCAAACTGGGATTCGAACCCACTGAAAAGGATCACCAATCTTTCGGGCAGGGTTAGGGTACGGGTATTTTCCATGGAGGTAAAACGATCTCTGAAATCAATTTGCTCTTTTTCCTGAAAAACGTGGCCTTACCCTAATAGAAAAATTAATATTCGTCCGAAAAGCGATAAATTTCAGCACTAAACCGGACCATACATGCCTGATCTTGTTCAACTTGCAATCCCTGGGTTCATCCTCCTGCTCACCGCCGAGGTCATTTTTGATGCCATCATCAAGCGCCACTTGTACGAAACAGAGGATACCGTGAGCAGCCTGCTGATGGGCATCGGCAACGTCATTTCCGGCCTGCTGAGCAAGCTGTTGATATTTGCGGTGTACATGGCGGTGTATCAGTTTCACTTTTTTGAATTAGGTCCGGATAAATGGTGGGCCTGGGTGGCACTCTTTTTTGCCGAGGATTTCAGCTATTACTGGTTTCACCGCACCAGCCACTCGATGCGCTATTTCTGGGCTTCGCACGTGGTGCATCATTCCTCCAAGCACTACAACCTCAGCACGGCCCTCCGCCAAACCTGGACAGGCAACTTCACCGGTGGCTTTGTATTTTGGCTTTGGTTGCCCCTACTGGGCTTTCACCCCGTGATGATCCTGACCATGCAGGCCATCAGCCTCATTTACCAGTTCTGGATTCATACCGAGGTCATTGACAAGCTGCCCCTGCCGATCGAATTTATCTTCAATACGCCTTCGCACCACCGCGTGCACCACGGCTCCGACATCAAATACCTCGACAAAAACCACGCGGGTGTGCTCATTATCTGGGACCGAATGTTTGGTACTTTTCAATTAGAGGAAGAAAAACCCAACTACGGCCTCACCAAAAACATCGAGAGCTACAACCCTTTCCGCATCGCTTTCCATGAGTGGATCGACATCGCGCACGACCTTCGTCAACCCGGCCTTACCTGGAAAGAAAAAATCGGCTACCTCGCCGGCCCTCCCGGATACAGCCACAACGGTGAGCGCAAAACCACCCGCCAGCTCCGGGCAGAAATAGCCCGGCAAGCACTCCATCCTGCCAGCGGAGTAGGAGCGTTTGAGCGTCAATAGATAGGTGGAAACAGGCTCATTTGACTAAAGCCTGACTTTCGGCTTTCTTTCCTATTTCCCTGAAAAACAACGACTTGCTGCTACATCAGCCAATCCTGGCTATGTTATAGGTGAGCTATTGACATATTTTCAGAACAAATACTTTTCCTTGTTTATAAAAATTTTTTCAAATCGAATAATTGCCAGCAAAACAAAAAACATGTCGCGGAAATACTATTCCCGTTTTGTACCTTGCAAAGGCGATATCTACTCTCCTTTAGCCCTTGCTCGGACTAACTCCAGAAACTGTCGCAAAACGGATGGACATGCAGCGTGTGTCGGATACCCTTATGCTGGTGGGTGTGGTGAATGGCAGACGGGACCGGAAAAGCCGAATTTTTCTCGATCAACGTCTTGCCTTGTTTACCTCTTGGTTTAAAAACCTTTCCCCTGAATCCTCTTTTAAAGTAAAAGTGGAATCAGCGGACGCGGGCATTCTTCTTTTTGAAGAAGCACGTCAACTTGTGTTTCAGGACGACCTCCAGGTCCTGCACCTTTCCGGTTTTTTGGGGGAAGAAGACCACCTGATCTTCACCGACGACCCCCTCGACGAAGGGCTGGACCCGGTAGAACTGGGCAAATGGCTCCGCCGATTCCCCAACCTCAAGCTCGTTTTTCTCGACGGATGTGCCTCACATGCCCTCGTTACGCAGATTTTGCGTTGTGATATCCCCGCGGTAGTGGCTATACCCCTTTTGGGCCCAAAAGATTATCCCGGCAAAGAATCCGCCGTTTTTTACCGCACCCTCATAGCCAGAAATACGCTGGAGCAGTGCTTCAATCAAACGATTGCTCAATTTCGCAGGAGCTTCAGCATGCACCTCGTGGACTACGACCTCGAAAGTGACTCCCTTACCTGGGAAAGCAAATCGAATGTTTCGGATATCGAAGCCGGGGTTTACCTCCTCAGCGACCGCCAGGAAGTGCTTACCTGGAGCCCCGTTGCAGGTACCATAGAGAAAAAAATAAAACAGTCCGGGGCGGGCCTTTCCCTTAGCCTCACCTCCATTGGCCGCAGGTCCCGTTTATGGGGCAGTGGGTTAATTGTAGCGGCACTTGCCTCCCTGCTTTTCTTTGTTGCAGGAGGCCCGGGCATGTACCGAGGGCTGGCAGACAGGTTCACCGCCTGGCAAAACGACTGCACCTTTGCCTCCACCTCCGACGAAAACATGATCTGGATGGGGGCCTTTGACGAAAAAGGAAAACTGCTGACCAACGTTTCGGATGCATGCTGGAAAGAAATGGAGCCTGAAATCGTGCGGGAACCAGCTACCTCGGCCATTAGTCATACACAAATCACCCTGCCTGCTGCCCCTTTTATCGCTGAAAAACTCGAAGCATGTCAGGCACAATGGGTGCTCTACGCCCAATCTCAGCCGTGGAAAGGCGACACCCTCAACTGGACCTATACGGCGGTAGGCGTTTCGGCGGACCCCCTTGTGTTCAACTGGCACAGCAAACAGATTCAGGGCAGCTACTTCTTTCACTGGATATTGGGGAAAGTATGGGCCGATAGGGGCAAAAATGTAGCTGCCATCGAGCAGTTACTCAAAATTCCGGTGGTAAACAGCGCCGATTACGGCCCCGTGGCTGCCTTGCTTGCCGAGCTGTACAGCCGCCAGGAAACCCCGGCCTATGCCCTTGCCTACGCCAATCTGGCCATAGATCAGGGAGTAAAAGATCCGCAGATGCGCCTCCTCCGCGCCCGGCTCAACACCCTGAACGGTATTTTTGCCTCAGCTCTCGACGACTACCAGATGGCCCTTGACCAGGACAGCACCCTGGAAGAAGCCTGGTTTCAAAGAGGACTGCTGCTGCTTAGCCTTAAAGAAATAGCCGATGCACGATTCAGCGCCGAAACCCTGCTTCGCCAATATCCCGATTCTGGCCGGGGCTTTGGCTTGCTTGCCGCTGCTGCAGCTGCTGCCGGCGACTCGCTCGTAGTATATCGTTCGGTTGAAATGGCCTACGAAAAAGGCTTCGACCCGGCTACCCTGGAGGTGCTTCAGGCCAGCCTTTTGCCCTTCAGTCATTCGCCCCTATATCCCCGGCCTCCGAAAAGCACCGGAAATTAAGCCTGAGTTGCTTACTTGCAGCATGGCTCCCGCATGGACATTCCGGCTCAGGGACGGCGTAGTTGCCGGTATTGCCCTCGTGGTGCTCAGTCCTTTGCTCCTGCTCATTGCCCTCTCGCTAAAACTTACGCAACCCCGGGTGCTTTTTTTTCAGCTACGCCCCGGAAAAAATGGAAAACCTTTTCGGTTGGTAAAATTCAGCACCTTGTACGACGCCCCTGAAGGCAGCCACAATACGAGCGGACTCGAAGGCGGCCTTACCCCTGTAGGCAAATGGCTGCGCAAAACCTCCATGGATGAGCTTCCGCAGCTTTGGAACGTGCTCATGGGTGAAATGGGCCTTGTCGGTCCGCGGCCCCTGTTGATGGAATACCTCCCACTCTACAGCGAAATGCAGCTGCGCCGCCACGAAGTACCTCCGGGCATTACAGGTTGGGCGCAGGTAAAAGGCCGCAATCAGCTTACTTTCAACGAGCGGTTTGCCCTCGATTTGTGGTACATTGATCATAGGTCGCATGGCCTGGATATGCGCATTATTTTCATGACTTTCGGCCAATTCTTTGCTCCCAGGGGCGTAATGGCCGGGCCGGACCTTACTTCCGAAAAATTTAATGGCAAAAATTAACCTTTTCCTCTGCCTGCTGCTGATGGGCTTCTCGGCCTTCACCCAGCCTGCTACCCTTTCCTCCCGCAACGGGCAGGTACACACCCCCAAAGGTCACTTACATATCCTGGCGGTGGTGGTGCGCTATACCGATGCCGACCTGATGAAGGGAGTCGTTTCCTGGCCCGATAGCAGCGATCCCGGACAATTGCCCGATTTTGTCCAGGGAGAAATAAATGCACTTTTCAACGAAAACGAATCAACCATCGGGCAGGAAGGTCAACCTCAAAACCTTTCGGCTTTCTACAAAGAAATGTCCGGAGGCAAATTTGTGATTACCGGCAAGGTGTACCCCGTGCAGGTGCCCATCAACCACATCGCGCTCCGGGGTGGCAATTTTTTTTCCCGCCAAAGCCAGATGAACGAAGCCGCCGTTCGCTGGATTGCCGAAAATGACCCTGGGTTCGACTGGTCGGCATTTGATCAGCGCACCAATAACCCCAATTTCACCCAGGACAACAGCAGCTCCGGCCCCGACGGCATTCTGGATTACGTGATTTTTATCCACCGGGCAGGCGGAGGAGCAGGGGGCATAGGCTCTGCGGGAAATATGGCCATTCCGGGCACCCGGTTCAAGATGCAATCGGGCCATACGGGCGTTTTGGGCTATCCCGATGCGCCCCACCAAATGGAGTATTTCAACCACGAATTTTCGCACAACCTCTTCTCCTCGCCGCACTACCTGGGCGCCAACCGCACCGACGGCAACCGGTTTTATACCCAAAAGGGCTGGGGCCTCATGCACGCGGGCCATGCGCCCTACTTCACCTGCAACTCCTGGGAAGCCTGGTGGCTAGGCTGGCATCCGGTACCCGAAGTGCGGCAGGACACCGAGCTGGTGCTGCACGACTTTGTAACCACCGGCGAGGCGCTGCGCATACCGATTGAAGGCACAGACGACCTTCTTTTTCTCGAAAATCACGCCGGCATCAGCCCTTTTGACAGGAAGTTTTTCTTCGGAAATGCCGAATCCGGAGAACCCGTGTCAGGTTACGGGCTCATGGCCCTGGTAGCCAGTGCACCGGCCACCCATCCTTCCAAGCCACAACTCAACCCCTTTTCGCCCGATAACTGCAATTTTTTGCGGGTACTACATGGTCAGGGCAATACTGATTTTCGGTTTACGGGCGACAGCATGCAAACGCGGTTTCTGAAAACGCCCGTTTTTGAAGCCGTAGAGGCGGCACCTGTGGGCGGTCAGGATCGCTTCCAGTTTATCCGCGCCGACCTCAACCAGAATGGAAAAATCGTTATCGGACGCTCGCATGGGAATGCCGACGGCGGGGGAGGCGAGCAGTTTGATATCTGGACCGAGCGCCTCAACGGAACAGATACCTATACCCTGGCATCTACCGGTACGCCTGATTGTGCCCTGGAGTCGGGTCTTGTGCTGGGCCTAAATGCAGCGACCACCGTGGCCAACTACCCGGTATTTTACCCGAAGCAGGACAGTCTCGCGCCCTACATCATTTCCGGAACGAGCGTAGAAATTGTTTCCCGCTACTCCGACGGCAGCATGAAAATCAGGATCAAGCTGCACGATTGGAACGTTCGAACCGCCGTTCGTTGGGCGGGAAATTTACAATTGCCTGCAACTACCGCCGTGCCAATTTCATTGAAGGTGCTGAGCGGTGGTCAATTACTCATCAATCAATCTCAAACCGCTGCGCAAACGGTACCCGACAGTGTAAGTGGATTTTTCGCGAAGCCTTCGCGGCTGTCTGTCCCTGGCGGCAGCTCGGTGGTGGTAGAAGCGAATGGCATTCTTGTCCTTGACGAACGCTCGACCCTGTTGCTGGAAGACGGCGCTACCCTTTGGCTAAAGAAGGGCAGCGAGCTCGTGGTTAGGGCAGGCAGCAGGCTTAACCTGCAGGCACGTGCCAACTGGCGGGTAGAGTCGGGTGCTAAAGTGCGCTTCGAAACCGGAGGCAGTTGGAGAAGAGAGCCGGAGGCCGCAGTGACCCTTCCCGGCAGGTCGCGAAAAGTAATGCGCGCAGAGGAATAAGAATTCTTCTGCGCGCATCTGCGTACAAGGGTCTTGAATTATTTGCTTACGCTATTAACTGAAAAGCAGAAAGAGGCTACGGTTTGAAACCGCTATGCTCATATATGCTGAATCCAGCCGTAAGGATCTTCTATTTCGCCGCTTTGCAGGGCTTTCATGGTCTTGAGCAACCAGTTACCGACTTTGTATTTTTCCACAGGAGGCAGCAACATGTCGCGGCCTGAGAAACCGATGCGGCCAATGGGCGATACCGTGGCAGCGGTGCCTGTACCAAAAGCCTCGCGCAGGCGGCCCTCGTTATAGGCTTCGGCAATTTCGTAGATGCTCACGGGCCTTTCTTCCACCTTAAATCCGTTGTCTTTTAGCAGGCGGATACAAGCATTGCGGGTAACCCCGGGCAAAATGGTACCGGTAAGCATGGGCACAACCACCACCTCGTCTATCACGAAGAAGATGTTCATGGTGCCGCACTCTTCGATATAGCGGTTTTCCTTGGCATCGAGCCAAAGCACGTTGTTGTAGCCCATTTGCTTGGCTACTTTGTCTGGAAACAAAGAGGCGGCATAGTTTCCGGCAGTTTTGGCTGCACCTACCCCGCCCACAGCTGCACGGGCAAATTCGCGGCTGGCCAGGAGGCTTACTGGTTCGCTGTAGTATTTACCTACAGGCGCAGTAATGATGGCGAGCACATAGCTTTCAGAGGCACGTACGCCCACGGCTTCATCGGCAGCAAAATAAACCGGACGAATATAAAGAGAGCCTTGTGCCATGGTTGGAATCCAGTCCTTGTCGAGCTGAATCAATTCCCGCAGGCCGTCCATGAAAAGGGCTTCAGGGATAGCAGGCATGCACATGCGCTCAGCGGAGCGATTGAGGCGCTGAAAATTGGCATCGGGACGAAAGAGCACGGGAGCACCGTTTAGGTCGCGATAAGCCTTCATTCCTTCGAAAATAGACTGACCGTAGTGCAGGGAAATCATCGAAGGCGCAAATGAAAGCTTGCCGTAGGGTACGATCTCAGGGGCAAGCCAGGCACCGTCCTGATAATGTGCGATGAACATGTGGTCGCTGAAGATGCGGCCAAAAGGGAGGTTGTCCATGTCCACCGATTGCAGGCGGGATTGGGTTACTTTTTCCAAAGAGATAGTACCTGATTGAGAAGCCATGATCGGGATTTAACGGGTAAACAAAGCCGAAAAGTTCTTACATATAAAAAGAGCCGGGGTAGTCTTTGCCTTTGTATTTGAGGATAAAGGTATAGCGCGCGCCGGCCTTTAGGGGGTTGGTAGAAATGCGGAAATAGTCTTTGCCGACCCGGTCGGTCACTCTCCCCTTGATCCAGATCTGCTCTTTTTCTTCGTTGAAAAGACAGAGTTGTACAAAGCCGGGAAAATTGATGTCATAGACGATTTCTACATACTCCCCTTTGTTTACCGGAGACTCCGCATATAACCTCGGAGAGGGCCCGGCTTCTACAGATGGGGTGAAAGAGAATGTGATCGTAAGCAGCAGGGAAAACAACAGCGCTTTTTTCATAAGGTGCAATTTAATTAAACGATTATGGAAATCAACGACGGGTTTGCCCCGGATCATGCACGATTAGCGGTTGGTGGGTTCACCGGCAGCAACTTTTGTTGATACGTCCACGACAAGATTCGTTGTGTGGCACCTGTTTTCGAATCCACAAAGCGTTTGGCACAGGCACCCACGCCTTCGCGCATTTCGGGGCTCCGGAGTAAATCGGCAACTATCGGGCCGAAAGCTTCTTTAACGCCAATTTCGAGGCCGCCCCCGGCAGTTATCAGGGCATCTGCTTCGGGAAAACGGCGGTGTCTGGGTCCAAAGAGCACGGGTTTTCCAAAAACAGCAGGTTCCAGGATATTATGCAGGCCGCTTCCCCAGCCGCCGCCTACGTAGCAAATATCCGCATAGTGGTAAATCCGGCTGAGCATGCCAATTGTATCCACCCACAAAATGCGGTGATGTGGCCCAAAACCAGCGGTGTAGCGTGCCGATACTTCCGGCAAAGCGTTCACAGCAGCGTCAATCGCATCGGGGTGTATTTCGTGCGGAACAATAATCAATGCGAAGGAAGGGTCCTGCGACAGTTCGGGCCAGGCTTCGCGTATCATGTGCTCACACACGGGCCAGGTGCTTCCGGCAACGAGCACTTTCCGTCCTTTACAGAACGCTGCGATGTCCGGCAATTCGGAAAAGCGATCGCGGGTAGCGCTTACCCGATCGAAACGGGGATCACCGGCTGCTTCCACTACCTGCTCAGGAAATGCCTTTTGCCAAAGGACTTTGCTGGCTTCGTCCTGCGTAAAAACCGCCCGGAAAGCCTTGAACCCCTGCGCAAATAGCTGCTTTACCGGACCGCTTAGGTAGAAATTATTTGTGGTAGGCCGTGCCGCAATGAGCAGCGTGGGTATATTTCTACTGGCAAGTTCGCGGAGAAAGTGGAGCCAAAAATCGTATTTCACCCAAAAAACCAACGCAGGCTGCACCAGGTCGAGGAATTGGCGGGCATGGGCGGCGGTATCGGCAGGCAGATAACACACGACCTCTGCCCCCGCGTAATTTTTGCGGATTTCGTAACCGGAAGGGGAAAAGAAAGTAACGAGTAGAGGCAGCTCCGGGTGATGGCGCCGGATGGCTTCGATTATTTCACGGCCCTGCTCAAATTCGCCCAGCGAGGCAGCATGTAACCAAATCCAACCCTTTCGGCCTTGTAACTGATTGGTAAGTGACTTTTGCCAGTCTTTACGACCCCGCACCCACAGCCGGGCTTTGCTGTTCCAGAGAGCAGCAGTTCGGATAGCTTGTGTATAAAACCAGATAAGCGCGGAGTAGAGCAACATGGCTATCGGTAGTACACGCTCTCAGGCGCTTTGTTGTAAACCGGAAAAATCCAGCTGGCAAAGAAGCCCACCCAGTCATCGCGGCGGGCACTGAGGTAGGGCTGGCCCGTATCAAACTGAATGCTGCGACGGCCCTGGGTGAAATTTTGGCTGGCGGTGATGCCAAGGGAAAAGTTAACACCTCCTCTGTTGCTCAGGTAGCGGTAACCAAGGGTTTCGACCACCCCAAAACCAGCACTCAGGCGATCGTAGCCTTTGGTGTATTGGTTGGTAATACCGGCCACACGGGCACCTGCAGGCCGGGTTTTGATACGGTGGCGCAGGTATTGACCGCCCACTTCTACATAAAATCCACAGTTAGGATTAGGGGCAAAAGGACCCGAAAACATGCGACCCACCTTCAATGGTACCGCTATGCCCCTGCCCTGGATATTAACGCCTACGAGCTGGCCATCATCTGTAACCAGAAAACCTGAATCGGTAATGAGGTCGTTTAACATATCTGTTTCGCGAACGGCATCGGTAAAAAAGCCATAAAGCCCTGTGGAAAGCATCCATTGGTTATAGAATTTCACCCCACCTTCGATGCCCACCAGCGAGGAGTAGCCGTAGCGATCCTGCATCTGATTTTGCGGCGCGAGGCCCTGGTACCTCAGTTCGAGGGTAAAGTGCGTTATAGTAGAGTCACGCATACTAAGCTGTGCCTGGCTGGTACTTAAAAAGGCCAAACCCACAGCTAGCAGGCACATGGATAATCTGAATACTTCAGATACGTGTAATAAATGCACCCATTTTGAATTAGACATAGCAAATGATCCCTCTATTTTTCCGAAAAATAAGGCTTTACACGTTCTCTCTCAACCCGACAGTCTGCTTTGTGTCGGAATGCAATTAAGGCCCTGATTCCGAACCAGTCAGGAGGCTTGTATGGCAGTTTGGGAAAATCGGCCTCAACATGGGTGTTAAAGCCCTACATTTGGTCAAAAAATCAGACTTTTAAACATTTCTGTAAGTTCAAATACCCAGTTAAGAATTGTTTTTAAGTATCTGGAAACCAAGATATTAACCTATCCTTCCCCCAAAGAATTTATTTTTTTTCACATCATTATTAATTTTTTACCAACATGAAAATTGCTGTTGTTGGAACCGGTTATGTAGGTCTGGTAACGGGAACCTGCTTTGCGGAGGCTGGTAACGAGGTACTCTGCGTGGACAACAACCAGGAGAAGCTGGCCAAGCTTCGTGCGGGCATTGTGCCCATTTTCGAGCCTGGTCTGGAGATCCTGTTTGATCGCAATACCAAGGATGGTCGTCTGCGGTTTACAGATTCATTGGAAGAAGCAGTAAACCACGCCGAGGTTATTTTCCTGGCGTTGCCTACTCCTCCGATGGAAGATGGCTCGGCTGACCTGAAATATGTGCTGGGAGTTGCTGCTGATATCGGCAAAATCCTGAAAGACTACCGTGTACTGGTTACCAAGAGTACCGTACCCGTAGGCACTGCCGACAAAGTTCGCGCCGCCTGTGCTAAGCACACCGACCTTGACTTTGACGTAGTATCAAACCCTGAGTTTTTGCGCGAAGGGGTGGCTGTAGAAGACTTTATGAAGCCTGAGCGGATCGTGGTTGGTACCCGTTCTGATCGTGCCATCGAAGTGATGCGCCGCCTGTACAAGCCTTTCGTGATGTCAGGTAACCCCATCCTGTTTATGGATGAGCGCAGCTCAGAGCTGACCAAATATGCCGCCAACTCTTTCCTGGCTACCAAAATCTCCTTCATGAACGAGGTAGCTAACCTCTGCGAACTGGTAGGAGCCGATGTGGACCATGTACGCCGCGGAATCGGTACCGACTCCCGTATCGGCAAGCGTTTTCTGTTCCCAGGTGTAGGTTACGGTGGATCATGCTTCCCCAAGGACGTATCAGCCCTCTACAAGACCTCACAGGAATACGATTACAATTTCGCCATCCTTGATTCGGTGATGAAAGTAAACGATTTCCAGAAAACGGTTTTAGCCGAAAAAATCGTAAGCCACTTCGGAAGCGACCTTTCCGGAAAAACTTTCGGTGTATGGGGCCTTGCATTTAAGCCCAATACCGATGACATCCGCGAAGCTCCGGCCCTCGTGATCATCGAAAAACTCCTCAGCTTGGGTGCTAAGGTAAAAGCCTTTGACCCTGAGGCCATGAACGCGGTGAAGTCTTACACCAAGCTCGATATCGAGTATTGCGCAAATATCTATGAAGCTGCAGATCAGGCTGATGCAATTGTGCTTGTAACCGAGTGGAACGAATTCCGCACCCCTGACTTTGGCCGCATCAAGGCTAGCCTGAAAAACCAGGTAATTTTCGATGGACGTAACGTGTACGACATCGAAACCATGGAAGAAGAAGGCTTCACTTATTACTCAATCGGTCGCAAAACCGTTCAAGCTACCGCCAAGGTATCCTAACTCATGAGCAGAAAACCAAAAGTACTCATTACAGGTGCCGCCGGCTTCCTGGGTTCGCACCTTAGCGACCGCATGCTGGCAGAGGGCTACGACGTAGTGGGCATGGACAACCTGATTACAGGTAACCTCCAGAACATTGCCCACCTCTTCGGTCGCGATGGTTTTACTTTCGTAAAGCACGACATCACCAACTACACCTACGTAGAAGGTCACCTCGATTATATCCTCCATTTTGCTTCTCCTGCCAGCCCGATCGACTACCTCAAGTTGCCGATCCAGACGCTGAAAGTAGGCGCCATGGGTACCCACAAAATCCTCGGCCTTGCCAAGGAAAAAGGTGCTCGTGTGCTGATCGCTTCTACCTCTGAGGTATATGGCGACCCGCTTATTCACCCGCAGCAGGAAGATTATTGGGGAAATGTAAACCCAATCGGCTACCGTGGAGTGTACGACGAAGCCAAGCGTTTCATGGAAGCCATTACCATGGCCTACCACCGCTATCACGCCGTAGAAACCCGCATTATCCGGATTTTCAACACCTATGGCCCGCGTATGCGCCTGGATGATGGACGCGTATTGCCTGCATTCATGGGACAAGCCCTCCGTGGCGAAGACCTCACTGTGTTCGGCGATGGCAACCAGACCCGTAGCTTCTGCTATGTGGATGATCTCGTGGAAGGTATCTACCGCCTGCTGCTCAGCGATGAGTCGTATCCGGTAAACATCGGCAATCCTTCGGAAATCACCATTTTCCAATTTGCCGAAGAGATCCTGAAACTGACCGGCAGCAAAAGCCAGATCATTCACAAGCCGCTGCCTGAAGACGATCCCAAGGTGCGTCAACCTGACATCACCCGCGCCCGCCAGATCCTGGGCTGGGAACCGAAGATCGACCGCCACGAAGGCCTCAAGCGTACGCTGGAGTACTTCATGAAGGAAGTGAAATCGACAGAAAAGGCCTGATAATCAGGCGCTGGTATAGTAAAATGAGCCATCCCGAGATCTTGGGGTGGCTCATATTTTTTTGTCCAAATTTATAGGATTAGTCGTGAGCAGCGCGACCTCACTGAGGTCGATTTTCCTAAAGGAGCATGAAGCTACAAAGGTTCGACTCCGCGGAAGTCGGTATCTACTCCTGTCACTGAGCTCGGCAAATGAATACTCTCAGGTACCGAAAACCCGGTAGGGGTGATAGGATTATAGAAAAATCACGCCCCCAACATTACCACGAATGCAGATCAGTCATCCAGTTGTTGGCTTTGCGTCAGGTCGGCAATTGAAAAAGCGGTTCCCGATAAATAATCCGGAATTACAGCTGTTTTGGTAGCTTTTTGAAGATACATTCCCCCCTCAAAAAACCACCTCCCACGTCTTCGTGGTAAAGTTTCCGGCTTTGTCGCCGATTGCGGCCCGCAGGGTATGCTTGCCCGAGGAGGGGCGTTGCTCCATGACCCAGGTGAGGGTGTGGTTTTTGTAATTGTACGAAACGGGGATCCACACGCCGTCGAGTGTCACGTGAATTTGTGGGGCATCCACCCCGGCAAAGCCATCTTTGGCGCGCCAGGTGAGGGTCTTCTGGCTGGCGGGAATCAATTTCGAAGCGGTGAAATTGACAGGCGTAACCACGGGCCCTGTGCTATCGGCCAGCAGGGTAAATTGCCCGAAGGTGTTCCACTCGGCGGTTACCTGGCCGGCGGCATTGCGCCCCGAACCGGCGTATTCCCACGATTTGCCGGCGCTGCTGCGGTAAGCCACCACGAGGCAGGTGGTATCCACGCCCTTCGGCGGGTAAAAACCCACCTGAAACGACTTCCACAAAGGCTCGTCGGGGCTGCCGATGGTTTCTATGGGTGTGAGGGCCAGTCCACTGCGGCTGAGGGTTTTCCAGGAAAGGAGGTATTCGGCAAAAACGGAATGTGCGGGAAAGTACGCGCTTACGCCCGTACGGTCGAGCCGTGTGGAGCGGTCACTGGCTACCCAGTCGGCAAAATACGTGTCGTGGGTCCAGCTCATACCCGGCGCGGAAATGCGCACAGGCCAATTGGCAGGAGAAAAATGCTGAATAAAAAAGAGGGTATCGCCCTTGCGGTAAGCGGGGGACCAGTTGCTTTTTGTGCCTCCGTCGGTTTCCCACAGCAGGCCCTCTTTGGCTACGGCAACACCGGGCCGCACCACTGCCACTTCCAACACATTGCGGCTTCTGTTTACGGCAAATCTGCTGTTACCGGGCGTGTAGGTAGCGGTAGAAACGGGTACAACGCTGCCCCTCTTTAATTTCCCCTCAACGGTGGCCTTGTTTCCCTGAAAATCAAGCAACACCAGCCGGAAGCCGTGCACATTGTCGTCGGTTAATTGCAGAAAACCATTGCCCGGGCTGGCATCCAAGGCAGGAAATACATCTCCGGGTTCGCGGTAGACACGCTCCATGCGGCGGCGTTGGTCGAGGTATTCAGGAAAATCGAAATGTATATTTACCAGCCGCGTTTCTTCAAAATCGAAGCGGGTGAGGTCGCGGTGAAAAACGAGCTGGTCGTCGAGGTACAGGCGGGCACCCACAATGCCGCAGGGGCTGCCAGAAGCATCGAGCAGGTCCACGCCCTGGTACTCGATGCCCACGGGGCCGTTTACTTCCAGTACGCCGGACAGAGCATAATTACCGCCGCCCGCGGCTGTTGGCACCACCCTCCATTTACGAAAGCGCCCTTTTACCCGCGAGCTGTCGGCCAGGGGTGCGAAGGCCATGCGGTCCACACGGGGTGGGCGGTGGTCCTTGATAAGGGTAGGATACCAACGCATGGGGTTCATGATGCGCTCCAGCGAATCGCGGATTTCGAAGTGCAAATGCGGACCAGTGGAGGAGCCCGAAGTGCCGCTGAATGCGATCAATTCGCCTTTGGCCACCCTGATTTCGTTGGGCTGGGGATAAATTTCCTGGATATACTGCGATTGCTGCCGCTGAATGGCGCGCACATAGTGCTCCAGCTCCGGGGTAAAATGGTCGAGGTGGGCATACACCGAAAAGTTGCCGTCGGTGTGTTTGAGGTACACGGCATTGCCAAAACCATACGGGCTCACCTTGAGCCGATAGACGTACCCTTCGCTGGCGGCCAGCACCCGAAACCCGGTTTGTTGACCGGTGGTAATGTCGATGCCGGAGTGGTAGTGGTTGGGCCGAAGCTCGCCAAAGGTTCCGCTCAACGAGTAGAAACCGTCCAGCGGATAGCGGTATTCGCCCGGCGTATCGGCAGCCAGCAGCCCCAGGGCCGCAAACAACAAAGGCAGTATGCGCAGTTTATTCCACATGAAAATCGATTAAGGCATGCCCAGCCAGCGCAGCAGTGACATGGTCGCCGGGCTGCAACTGGCCTACGCCTGCCGGTGTACCTGTATACAGGAGGTCGCCGGGCTGCCAGCGCATGTAGCGGCTGATGAAGGAAATGAGGTAAGGCACCGAGAAAATCATGTCGGCGCTGTGCCCGTTCTGGCGGGTCTGACCGTTGATTTCGCAGGTAAAGTTAAGGTCGGCCCAGTCGGGAAAATCGGCGATGGGCAGAAAATCAGAGGTGGGTGCCCCGTGAGCAAAGGCTTTTGCGAGGGTCCAGGGCAGGCTTTTGGCCTTCAGTTCCGACTGCAGGTCGCGGGCGGTGAGGTCGATACCGAGCCCGATGCCGTCCACCAGGCCGGGGGCTTCCGCTTCCGACACGTCAAAGCCGCCTTTGCCCATGCGAAAAACCAGCTCGCACTCGAAGTGTAAGTCGTGGGTGATTTTGGGAAAAGGAACGATGCCCTTGGCTGCGCAGAGCGAGGACTCAGATTTGAGGAAAATGACCGGAGAAGCGGGAACCGGGTTAGCGAGTTCTTTGGCGTGCTCGACGTAGTTGCGGCCTACACAGATGATTTGCATGGGGGTGTTTTTTCAAAAATAAGGAGGAAACAGCATACAGGCCACTTTTCGGACAGCTTCATTCACATTTACCCTTCAAAACCACGATACCCGAAAGCGGCTCGCGGATTCCGGCGGTGTCTCCCACGAGGTAGCCTTTTCCTTTTTCCCAAACCGACACCACCGCCTGGCAGTCGCCAAGGGCATAAGGATTGGGGTCGGCGGCAAGGGTGAGGGTCCAGGTGGAATCGGTGGAGGTCAAAGCGTAGCTTCCCGTGCAATGTTCGTAGAGCAAACCGGTCCGCATGGGGGTTTTTACCCTGCTGGAAATGAGGTATTGGTCATCGCTGAGCACCAGCCGCACGCCGTCGGCGCAGTAGTTTCCTTCGAGGTAACCGCGGATTTCCCGCTCGGTAGGTGGAGGTTTCGGGGAGGTACAGGCCGCGAATGCAAGCAGTATGAGCAAAAATCGAAGCATAGGCCAATATATCGAAATTCAACGGTTGGTGCCTGCTTTGTATCTGATGAGGGAGCTGCGAACAACTCCTGAACAAAAGTGTTTGTGTAACTTACCCTCCCCGCCCAAAATCCGTATATACCGGTCATCCACCGACCCATTCCCTGATTATCCTATGTCTGATCACCCTTTCGAACTCGCTTCGCACTACAAGCCTTCGGGCGACCAGCCCCGGGCCATCGAGCAACTGATTTCCGGCATCCAGCAAGGCGAACCGCATCAGGTACTGCTGGGGGTTACCGGCTCGGGAAAGACCTTCACGGTGGCGAACGTCATTCAGCAGCTCAATCGCCCCACCCTCATTATTTCGCACAACAAAACCCTGGCTGCCCAGCTCTACGGCGAGTTCAAGGAGTTTTTTCCCAATAACCTAGTCGAATACTTCATTTCCTACTACGATTACTACCAGCCCGAAGCCTACATTCCTTCCACCAATACCTATATCGAGAAAGACCTGGCCATCAACCCCGACATCGAAAAGCTTCGTTTGCGGGCGACGACCGGCCTTATTTCCGGCAGGCGCGATGTGATTGTGGTGGCCTCGGTAAGTTGCATTTATGGTATCGGACGTCCTGAAGATTTCGAAGCAAATATTTTTTACTCGCACCGGGGCCAGGTCATTTCGCAGAATATGTTCCTCGACAAGCTGGTGCGCCTGTTTTACAGCCGCTCACAGGCCAAACTGGAACCGGGGCGTTTTCGGGTAAAAGGCGATACCATCGAGGTCTATCCCGCCCATGAGGACTACGGCATCCGGTTTATCTTTTTCGGAGATGAAATAGAGGAAATAGACCGTTTTGAGCTGGAATCGGGCAAGCGGGTGGAAGCCCTCCGCGATTATACTGTTTACCCGGCTAACCTCTTCGTTACCCGCCGCGAAACCGTGAATGAGTCCATCGAGCAGATACAGGCCGACCTCATGACGCAGGTAAAGTACTTCGAAGCCCAAGGCATGTTTCTGGAAGCCAACCGACTGAAGGAGCGCACGGAATTTGACCTTGAAATGATGCGCGAACTGGGCTATTGCTCCGGCATCGAAAACTACAGCCGCTACCTCTCCAAACGCGAGCCGGGCAGCCGTCCTTATTGCCTCATCGACTATTTCCCCGACGATTTTCTGCTGGTACTGGACGAGAGCCACGTGACCATTCCGCAGATTCGAGGCATGTACCACGGCGACCGTTCGCGGAAATTCACCCTCGTGGAAAATGGTTTTCGCCTGCCTTCGGCGCTGGACAACCGCCCGCAGAAATTCGATGAATTTAATTCGCTGCTCAACCAGGTCATTTACATGAGCGCCACCCCCGCCGACTACGAGCTCGAAATGGCCGACGGCGTGGTGATTGAGCAAATTGTGCGGCCTACCGGTCTGCTGGACCCTCCCGTGGAGATTCGCCCCTTGGTAAACCAGGTAGATGACCTGCTCGAAGAAATAGACGAAGAAGTGAAGCGCGGCAACCGGGTGCTGGTGACCACCCTCACCAAGCGCATGGCCGAGGAACTCACCAAATACCTCCACGACCTCAATATCAAATCGCGCTATATCCACTCCGACATCGACGCGCTCGACCGGGTGGACATCCTGCGGCAACTCCGCGAGGGCGTATTCGACGTGCTGGTGGGCGTAAACCTCCTGCGTGAAGGGCTCGACCTGCCAGAAGTGGGCCTGGTGGCTATTTTGGATGCTGACAAAGAAGGCTTTCTTCGCTCGGGTCGTTCGCTGATACAGACGGCTGGTCGTGCTGCGCGCCACTCCGAGGGGCGCGTGATCCTCTACGCCGACAAAATGACCGATGCCATCCAGCAGCTCGTGGATGAAACGACCTACCGCCGCGCCAAGCAAATCGCCTACAATACCGAACACGGCATCACGCCAACTACCGTCACGAAGAGCAACCGCGATATTTTCGCATCGGCCCTCGGCGACCGCAGCAAAACCTACGAGGAGTTTGAGGAAAAGGTAAACGCCGCCGCCGAGCAGGTAGCCGAGTACATGACCGACGAGGAGCTGAAAAAGAAAATCACACGCATCCGCAAGGAAATGGAAGCCGCCGCCAAAGAACTGAATTTCGTAGAAGCCGCCCGTCTGCGCGATGAGATGCTGGCTTTTCAGGCGCTTTCTAAGGAGCGGGGGTGAGGTTCGGGGTATATTTCGTGAGCGATTGCCCGAAAAATGGGTAGGACCCAGTTTCCTAAAATGTAAATCTGATGGGTAAAATGGCATTGCTCCCAGGTATTATCGACCGTAATTTCCATTCAGGGGTGATATGTCGGCGATATGAAGTGATTATATTTACTGAAGCAATCTAGCACCATGGAAAAGGCAATTCAGGTACGCGAAATTTATCAAGCCTTTAGGGCTACTCCCCTTTCCAAAGAAAACCTCGACCATTTTTACGTAGATGCCAGCGAGGCCAGAGGAGACGCACATCCCCGAAAGGAAATGGCCCGCTTGCTTCGGAGATCGAAAGAGCCCCAACACATTCTGTTTATGGGGCACAAGGGATGCGGTAAATCTACCGAGCTTAATCACCTTCAGGCAGATTTGGGGACAGATTTTCTGGTGCTGAATTTTTCGGTGGTAGAAGAACTGGATGTAACCCAGGTCTCTTTCATTGAGCTGGTGATCGTGACCATGGAGCGATTGTTCGATACCGTGATGCGAAACGGGCTTGAGCCTGTTATTCCCACGCATTATCTGGAGAGTCTTCGAAGCTGGGGAGCAACGAAGGAAATAGAAGAGATCAAAGAAAAGTACAATATCACCGTCGATGGATCCATTGGGGCAGAACTGAGTATTCCGTTCTGGAAGGCATTTTTTGTAAAATTCAAGGCTACGGCAAAAACCAGTGGTTCGCTTAAAGAGTTGATTCGTAAAAATATTGAACCCCGGCTTTCGGATCTGCTCCAGCTATGTAACGGGCTTATTCACGAAATAAAATCAAACCTGGGTGAAATCAACAAAAAGGATATGCTGTTGATTATCGAGGATCTGGATAAAATGCCCCTTGATCAATCCCAACGCCTTTTTTACAACCACCCTCACCAGCTAACCCAACTCAAGACCCACCTCATTTTCACTTTTCCCATTGCCATATACTACTCTACCCAGTTTGCGAGTATCAAACCTTACTTCTCCATTATTCGCGAACTGCCGATGATCAAAATTGCAGAGAAAAACGGGGCCCCTTATTTGCCGGGTATCTCCACGCTTCGGGAGATCGTGCAAAGCAGAATGGATCTTAAATTATTTGAAGAAAACTCCATGCTTGATCAAATCATCGCAGATTCGGGTGGTTGTCTGCGCGACCTGTTTCTGATGATCTACGAAGCCGCTGAGTTTGCCCTCAATCAGGATCGTAACATCCTCACCGAAAACGACCGGCTTCGGGCCGAGCAAAAACTCAAAAAAGACTATGACAGCTCCATTGCCGAATTTCGGGAAGGGAATATCCATATTACAGTAGAAGAGTTTTTTAACACACTCGTTGAATTGGCAAACAATCCGCTCAAAAAACCTGATAATACTGAGGTCATCATGTACCTCAAACAGAGCCTGTGTGTTCTGAGCTATAATGGTGAAGGCTGGGTTGACCTTCACCCTTTGGTCAGGAAAATCTTGATTGAGCGTGGGAAACTCCCCTCAAACTACGATGCTTGATTACGAAGAAAATATCCGGTTGATTTCCAGGTTCTTATCCAGGCAGGGAGAATATGGGTATGGATTTGCAGTGGTTTTAAATGAAGGAGAAAAAGACCTCATTCAGGAAGAAATATATAAACTGGTTGATTTTCAGGGAGTTCCTCTGAAAATCGTTCAGCTCAACACGGGCAACCAATCACTACTGAATCAATTATTTCCAGCCGGAGAAGCATCCCCGGCTCATGCCCTGATTATTAATGGCCTAAGCGACTACCTTGCGGTTAGGGGCAGGGAAGGACTTTCGGAGGTCAATCACCTGCGCGAGTCACTAAACCACGCTAACCGGGCTATGCTATTTTGGGTTGACACGATCACTTTACAGGAAATTGCCCTCAAAGCGGGGGATTTATTTTCCCAACGTCGTTTTTCTACCGCCATTTTTGAAGAAAAAAGGACAGCTGACACCCTGCCAGCGTTTAACCCCAAAGAGTTCTCAGACCTGATCAAGCCTCAGTTAAATGCTTTGCAGGAACAAAGAAAGACCTTTCTGGAAAACAAAATTGAGGAGTTCAGGCAGCTATCGGCTCTGGACATGGCCCAAAAGGCTTCCACCACTTACCAGGAAGTTTTCATTCCGCTGGTTACACTGTACTTAGAAATAAATGAGCCCGGGAATGCCGCTGAGATTCTTTTTGAATTGGCATCAAGGAAACTAATCAGTAAAGGAAAGCCTTCCCAATTGCTTCAGCTGGCTGAGATGATGATTAGGGTAGAAAAGTACCAAGAAGCCCTTCCGTTACTTAAAACTGCCTGGAAACAAAAAAAAATCGGGGCAAGAGAGGTAATCTTTGGCAGGGTTGCCCGAAAAATGGGCGATGTCTATCTACAACTCGATAATCAGGTACAAGCCATACAATACTTCAAAAAATCGTTGGTCATTTTCGAGTCCATCAACCGAAGCAACCCTCATTGGATAGATATACAGGTAGAAATGAGCAAAATACATAACCAGTTAGGCGATTTATTTAAGGCCAAAAAGAAAAACGACCTGGCTACTACGCATTATCAGCACGGCCTGCGGATCAGAGAAGACATAGCCCGGATTGACCAGGAGTTAAGTAATTAGCCGCCTTCAGATACTCGACATCCGGCTTACGAGGCTATTGGCTATCTCCTGATTTTCATTCAACCCACGCACAACGCCATACCAGGCCGCCATCACGTAGTTTTCAGGATGTGGGGCGGGATGTTCGTCCGGCGCAACGATATCCGATTCTTGTAAGTAACGAATGCCGGAGCCGTGTTTCCTTTTAATATTAATCACATACTCCCCAAACTTGCTTATCCATGCTGCTGTGGGGTTTTCTACAGATTTTAATTTAAAATAGGCAAGGGCATAATTGGCCGAACTTCTACCCAATCGAGCCAGATTAAAGGCGATATTAACCATGGCCACATCCAGATTGCCCGATTCTACCTGGGTAATCATCTTGTCGGCCCAGAGTCTGATTTGGGAGGACGTAGCTAAGGGTGTGTGGGTAATGAGGCTATTTTCGAGTATTGCCTCCCAATCTTTAGGGGATTTTCCCTCTTTTGAAATAGACATATTCATTGAAAATATGAACCAATATAAGTTTTTACGGAAATAAATTGGGACATGTTGAAAAATAATCCAACATAGTTCCCTGTATTTCAATTACTTAAAATGCAAACCTGAAATTTTCACAACCCAATTTTCACAACAACTCCCCCGACCGCACAATCACCTACTCCGCCCAGCTACTCGTAAAAATGTATCCCTCCCCGGGCACCACTACGTGCTCAGGTAGGAGACATTCGATGTCGGTGCCAACGGGTGAAGCACCCTTACAACCAGGGCAGATCATTATCTGATCCACCCCCTTTCCTTCAAAACGCCCTACCTCAATACCTTCAGCGCCAACCTGCGACCCAGTTTTCCTTTGTAGGCCAGTGCTCCCCATACTTGGGCGAGGCTTTCCAGCAAAGGAATGGATTCGTCGCCGCCGAGGTCGTAGCACGTACCAAAGCCCATGTCTTTTGCCAGCACCTGTACCACCGCTTTGGCTTTGGCGCTATCGCCAGCGACAAAGGTATCGGCTTGTTCGCTCCCGAATAAGGGCTCGGCGAGGTTTTCGGCACCGAGGGTATTGAAGCACTTGACCACATCTGCATTGCCAGTAATGGCCTTGATGGCTGCCGGGCTATGAGCATAGCCGGGGAGGCTGCTGCCGAATGCATTCGTTGTTTCGAGGATTACTTTGCCTTTGATATCGCCCAGGGATGCGGCTAGGGTAGGAATAGCCGATTGCGGCACTGCCAGAATCACGACCTCTGCTGCGGCAACCGCATCTGACACTGCGACCACCCGGGTTTGTTTACCGGTGAGGGCCAGTTCGGCCGCTTTCGAATCATGGATATCGCGAACCCCCAGCCAAAGCGAATGGCCTTGCTGGTCGAGCCGCTGAGAAAGCGCGGAGCCAATGCTTCCGACGCCAATGATGGCAATGTTCATAGGTGAGTTAAGTTTTTATTGGAAGAAATAGAAAGAGGTAACAGGGTAGGCTTTAAAGGGCCAAAAACTATAGCGCAGGCGATAGCTGCCAGTTTGCAGGCTGAAATCCTGCTTCCGTTCAGAATTTTTTGACCAGATACACGCCCAGCACCACCAACGTTACCCCCGCCAGTCTTTGCCAGTTGATCGGGTGTACCGGAGATCGCAACAAGCCAAACTGATCGATCAGCACCGCCGATATAACTTGCCCCAGCAACACGAGCACCGTTACGTTTCCAATGCCTAGTTTGGGCGCGGTGACTACGATGAGCAAAATGTATACCCCCCCAAGCAGACCTCCCGCAAAGCTCCAAAACGGCACTTCGCCAAACTGACGGGCTGAAGGAATGGCCATTCTGCTGGAGAGGATAAAGATCAATAATCCGAAAAATGCCACCGCAAAAACCGTGAGGGAAGCGTAGTACGGGCTGGCGAGCGTTTTTCCCAGTTGGGCGTTCATGGCACTCTGGAAGGGAATCATCATGCCGGCGGCAAGGGCCAGGAACAGAAAAAGGAGTTGGTTCACGGGTTTCATCGTTAAAATTCGTGACGGAGGAAGATTACTGCGAATCGGTTATTCATCAGAAACACTTGAAATTTGCCAAGCATAGCATATCCCTTTCTGCCCTGCGCACCGGACTATTGAAAGGAGCTGATACAAATTTGGCGACGCGCGCTTACAGCCTCAATACCGTTACTTCAAAGTGAGTTACTAACCAAAAGGAAAGTATGGAAATAGCTAAAGGGAGTGTATCTTAAAGCTCAATGCCCATTTTTATCCCGATTTATCCTATGCCAGATTTCTTTTTCGACCATAAAATTTACTACAACCCCGTAGAGTTCGCCTGGAAATACATCGGCGGAACCTGGAAAATGCCCATCCTTTGGCGGCTAAACAAACATCGCCTCCGCTATGGGGAGCTGAAAAAAACCTTGCCGCACATCTCCGACAAGATGCTCTCTTCGCAGTTGCGTGAACTCGAATCGTTTGGCCTGATCCACAAGGAAGTATTCGCCGAAGTGCCGCCCCGCACGGAGTATTCCATCACCGAATCAGGCAAAAGAGCCATTCCCATTATCGAGGTTATCCGCGCCTATGGCGTAACGCTCATGGAAGAAAACGGCATAGAACATGGCAGCAAGCCTGTGCCGCCCCAGGAGTCAGAGGATTTGGAGGAGTAACGGACTTGATGCAATGAATTGAGGAAACAAGTCTATTCCTCTACCGCACAAACACATACTCCGCCCGGCTTTTCGTAAAAATACACCCATAGCCCCCGGTTACATTCCCGCGCACGACCACGGGCTCAGTTGGGAAAAAGTCGATATCGGAGCTGTTTTGTTGCAGGGACATAGCGCGGCGATAACGCACTTCTTCCGGTGGGATAGTCGTAATTCCTACCCGAAGGGTATCCCAATCCACACTATCGATCTGAAACCGATCAAATCCCCACGTATCGAACAGAAAATTCTGGAGGTACGTTTGCCCGTTCCAGGCCGTATCAAGCACAAACGCGTCGTTGGCAAAATCATATCCCTGAGGGGTTATTACGGCGGGGGAAATGCGTGATTCTTTGCGATACCATTGCACGGTGTCGCGCGTACCGGGAGAATAAAAGGCTCCTTCAAGATCAAAGGTATAAGCATTGTTTTCAGCGGGGTTGTCGTTCACCGCTACCTGAAGCAAACTCAACGTAAAGGAGAAGCTGGGATCGAAACGGTCGGTTAGGGTGATGAAGTTTTGCCTAAGGGTCACTCCGCTCAATACGGGCTTTTGATAGATGGAAGCGACGCCGGATGCCATACCGTAATCGGGGTGCGAAACCCGTATCTCGTATGTATGCGGCTCCGCCGTCAGCCGCACCGAGGATTCATACCTGCCAAGTTTGAAAATAGTGGTATCGTTTACCCAGTTTCTGTAGAAAGGCACCTCTATCGGTAAGTAAGGCAAGGTTTCAAGCAACACTCCATCCTGGTACAGACTCACCGTAGCATCCTTCACGACCAGATCTTCATACTTTACAGCTTCATTTGCCCCATAGCTACGCCCCACCAGCACCGTCACCACCGAATCGGGCTCCAGGTATCCGTGAATCACCAGCCGGGGCTGGTGTTCAGGCAAGGGGAGAAACACCTCTTTCTGGCAGGAAGAAACCTCTGCCCAAACCGTCAGCACAACCAAGGGGAGCCAATTGATAGAAAATTTCATTTGAACTTAAATTGATAGCTGATGGAAGGAATGGGAAAGGGAAAAAGCGAGACCCGGGTAAGCCCTGTAGTATTGCTGTTTATGTATTGCTTTTCCAGCAGATAGGTATAGGGATTTTGCCGGGCATACACGTTATACACGCCCCAGCTCCAGGTGCGCTCGCCCCATTTTTTCTTTTTGGTAAATTCAAACGAAAGGTCCATCCTGTGATAAGCCTCCATGCGGAAGTTGTTGCGACCCTCATCAAATACATCTACCTCGCTTCCTCCGAAGAAGAAATTCGAACTGGCAAACTGACTGGCAAGCGCCGGATAATTGGGTAAAAAATACTCTATGGGTCGTTCGTATTTGCCGGTAGCCAGCGAAAGGGCGTTGCCTGTGCCAAAAACCCAGGTGCCCGAAAGGGTAAAGTGGTCGCTGAAGCGGTGCGAAACCACCACGCTGAGGTCATGTCTGCGGTCAAATTTGTAGGGATACTTCAGGCCGCCATTGAGCTGATCAAACTGCCGGAAGTTCCATGCCAGGGTATAGCCGACCCAGCCGGTAGTTTTGCCATATTTTTTCTGAATAAATGCCTCTATGCCGTAGGCCCAGCCCTGTCCGCCCGATTGCACGGCATCCTGCCAGTTTTCGTTGGTGAAGCTGCTGAAAAAATTGGTCCCTTCGCGGTATTCGATCAGGCCCGTCATGTGCTTGTAGTACCCCTCCAGGCTAAATTCCAGGCCGTTGTTCCACGGTGTGGCAGCGATACCCAGGGCCGTTTGCCTGGCGCGCTGCGGCGGAATATTGCCCGTGGCAGGTACCCACAGGTCGATGGGCAGGCCAATGCTGGAGTTCGACAGCAGGTGCAAAAATTGCATCATAGACGCATAGGAAGCCTTTATCGACACCTTGTCGTTGAGCAAATACCGCATCGAGGCACGGGGTTGCAGCGCCTGGTATCCGCGTTTTTCGGTGAGGTAATAGTCGTAGTGCAGGCCAAAATTGGCACTGAGCCCGGTGGCTATTTTCCATTCGTCCTCGGCATAAAGCGAAAATTCGTAGGTATTCGCGCTCCGCTGATCCAGGGCCGTGTCTATCACAGTGGTTCCCGCATCTTTAACGCTAAACCCCAAAATGCCGGGATTGAAGGTGTGCCGGGTGGCGTGGAATCCAAAGCGCGCATCGTGTTTCGGATTCGGGTAAAAGTCCCAATCGTAGCGCAGCCCGAAATCGCGGACGCCGGAAGCATAGCCCAAAAAGGACGACTGACGTTCGATGACCTGGTCTTGTTTCGACTCCTGGGTAATGTCGTTTTCCACCCCAAAGCGGTAATTGGTGTAGATCAGGGCCAGGTTGCTGAAGAGGCGGGGGCTCCAAAGGTGATTCCAGCGGAGCGAAACGAGCTGATTGCCCCAGCGGGTAAGGCTCTTCACCCCCGAGCGGTCGTAATTGCCCAGGCTATCGGTTTCATCTGTTTTGAAAGAAAGCCCCAGGCGGTCGTCGCCGAGGTAGGTGCTGAGATAGAGGCGGTTACGGTCGTTGAAAATGTGGTTTATCTTAAAATTGAGGTCGTAGAAGTAGTACCCCGTAGAGCCTTTGGCCGTGCCTTCGGAGCCTGCCCGGATGGCAATGGCGGTTAGCGGGCGTGACAGCAGGTCGAGGTAGGTGCGGCGGCCCGATACCATGAAGGAGGTTTTGCCTTTGATAATCGGCCCTTCTACCGAAAGCTTCGACGAAATAAGCCCCACCGAGCCCTGTACCTGTAGTTTTTGCATATTCCCCTCCCGCATCCGGATATCCAGCACCGACGAAAGCCGCCCGCCGTACCTTGCCGGAAATCCGCCCTTGATCAGCCGCACGCTGCTGATGGCATCGGCATTGAATACCGAGAAGAACCCACCGAGGTGCGACACATAATACAGCGGCACATCATCGAGCAGGATCAGGTTTTGGTCAGGACCTCCCCCGCGCACGTACAGGCCAGTGGCCCCTTCGCTGCCGCTTTGCACCCCCGGCAGGAGCTGTATGGCCTTGATTACATCTACCTCGCCAAGCAGCGCCGGTATTTTCCGTATCTGCTCTATCGGCACATCGATCGTGCTCATGGTCGTTTGCTCCTGAATCGATTGCTGATTTTCAGCCACGATTTCCACCACATCCGTCGTAAATACCTGCAAATCAAAACTCAGCGGCGTATCCGATTGCAGGCGAAGGGTACGCACCTGCGGCTCAAAGCCAGCGTACGACACCCGGATCGTGACGGAATCGCTAGTGAGGGTAAGGCTGTAAAAACCAAAGGCATTGGTGAGCGCCCCTTGTCTGGTTCTCAGGTCCACCACAGATACCCCGATGAGCTGTTGTCCGGTTTCGGCGGCACGCACATAGCCGCTGAGGGTATGGCGCTCCTGGCTTTTCAGCGCAGCCGGATGAGCAATTGCTACGGTAAGCAGCAGAAAAAGTAGTTTTTGGAAATGCATAGCACAGCATAGGCCTGAATTCACCCAAGTGATTCAGGTGGAGTTGGAAGTATAGAGAGCGCGGAAAGCTACGGATGAACGATACCCAGGGAGATGTGGCAAACATTCTCCTATTCAGATCAAAATTCAAACTGTCGGACAAAAAAACATATCCAAAAATTTTTACAGAAAAATGACCGGTTTTGGAAAGGTCCTGCGCGTGTAGGGTAAGATCAATCCCAAAACGTTTGTTATGAACTTATTTTCACTCTTTAGTCGTTTGAGCGTGTTGCTCCTGGCTGCTTTGTTGGTTTTTTCCTGTAAAAAAGAACCTGTGGAGCCCAATATGGCTGTTCCGGACTTTTTCAAATCGCTTCCGACCTGGGAAGCGTTTGCTGACAATGCCCCCGAGCAAAACCCCATGCCAACCGGGCAGGCAGGCCAGACAACTACTGAAACGCTTGATGTGCCTCAGATTCAGGAGGACGGCTCCATTGACACGCTCTACAACGTTACCTATACCTGCGAGCAAATCCCCTACAGCCTCACCAAAAATCCCGAGCAGATCGTGATGTACAGCCCAGATGTGGAAATCCTATGGCCGGGTGCGCTTATTCAGGGAAAATCACATAAAAACCAGGTTGGTTCCCTCCTCGGCCTGGTGATTCAGGAGCGCGACTCCATCAATGTGTCGATCCCCAGCCTGGCCACGGGCGACAATTTCCGGCGGGTAAAGCCCAACCAGGCCGTGGTGGCTTCGGCCATCGGCGACATGGTCGGCAGTGCCACCCTGAACAACCTCGCTACCCCGAGCTCCATTTCCTTTAAAATGGAATCGTACCACAACGAAAAACAGATGGCGCTGGGCATGAAGCTTTCAGGCAAATACCTCGGTTTCAGCGGTTCTGCATCGGGTAATTTTGATCAGAATAAATCTGAAACCACGGTTACCGTTCAGTTTTATCAAAAAATGTACGAGGTCGTGGTTGCTCCTCCGCAAACACCTGCCGACTTTTTCAGCGAGGATTTTACCCCCGAAAAACTCCAGCAGCAGGTAAGCCTCGGGCGCATGGGTCCCGATAACCTGCCGGTGTATGTCTCCAATGTGGTGTATGGCCGCATGATGATGTTCTCCCTCACTTCTACTGCCAGCGAAACCGAAATCAGGGCCATGCTCAACCTCGCCTACAACGGCATTGGCGGCAATGTAAAAAGCAGCATGAACCTCAAGCAAAAAACCATCCTGGAGCAATCCAAAATTGCCATTACTTCGCTCGGCGGAGATGCTCAGGCCACCCTCGACATGATCCGCAGCGGCAATTGGAAAGATTATTTTACAAACACCGCCCCGCTGACCAGTGCTGCGCCGCTATCCTATACCTTCCGCAACCTCGGCGACGGCTCTATCGCACACATTGTCGAAACGGATGAATACAGCATTTCTTCCTGCACCGAAAAGATTGGGGTTCCGGGGGTATTTGATTTTTTGCCGCCGCAAAATCTCTCTTTGTCCGACATCGGGTTTCCGGTAGAAACACTCACCGCCGACTTCAACAACGACGGCCGCGAGGATATGCTCTTCAACCACAAAAACGGGGGACTCAACCAGTTTAAATTTGGATTTGGCACCGAGCAGGGTGGTCTGGCGCTGCAATCGGTGAAGGTGAATACCGAAATGCCCGCTGAGTCGTGGCAAAACTATACCACCCAGGTGGCCGACCTCAATGGCGACAACCTGCCCGACCTCGTGTGGAACCACCTCGGTCCCGCTACCAACAAAACCTACTTTGCCCTCAATCAGGGCGACGGCCAGTTCGATTATTACCCGCTAGTTGAATTTCAAAGCAACGGCTGGAATAAGTACGACCTCCTTGTGGGCGACATCGACCTCGACGGCGCAGACGAATTGCTGTGGAATATCACCGATAATTGCTGCGTAAACCGTACGTGGGTCGGAGAGCTGAACAACGCAGGCACCACCCTGATCAGGTACCAGCCCACCGATTTCAGCAGTGTCTGGGGGGCTTACAAGGCATTTGTAGGGGATGTCAACGGAGGAGGCGACGACCTGATTTTCAATGCATTAAATTCAATCAATGGTTTGTATGTCGGCATTTCTACGGGCGATACCTCCTTTTACCTTACACCCTACAACAAGCGCCCCGAGAATGGTTGGACGCCCTACCAGGCTTTCACAGGCTTTGCGGATAACAACTCCAATACCGACATGATCTACAACTATCCGAGTGTGAGTATCAACCGGGTGTACACCAGCCTGAGCAACGGCAACGGCACCTTCAATATGTCTATCGGATTGCAAGATCACCCGGTATTGCAGGACTGGACTCCTTACCTCACCCTCTGTGGTGATGTGGATGGCGATGGCATTTCAGATTTGGTTTGGGTAAAGAAAAAAGTAGGCGTCATCACCAGTGACGTTTATACTGCCCTTGGTAGCAGCAACGGACGGTTCGATTTCTCTCCGGTGAAACAGGATGCCCCTTTCACCGAAACCTGGTCACAGTTCGAGGTGTACCTCGCCGACCTCAACGGAGACCAGAAAAAAGACCTCATCTGGATCAATCCCGGCGTAAATGCCACCTTGTTTGTGGCCACCTCGAAGTAACGTGTTGACTTGATAAGTTGGGATTGCCCGCCTTCCTGCCTTAGGGTGAGGGAGGCGGTTTTTTAGTTATCCTGCCCGGCCAGCAGGCTATCGATGCGGGCAAGTTGCGGTCGGAAACCGGCCTCAAAAGGGGTTAAAACTGTCTTTGCATGCCGGGCACGCATGAGACCTTCATCCTTCTTTCCGTTCTGTATCAAGGCTTTGGCCAACCAGGCTTCCAGACTAGCATATAAAGGAGAATCTTTTTCATAAAGCTGGAGGGCCATCTCCTCAGCGGTTTGTAACTGTTGAAGGGCGGCAGGGTACCGCTTCTGACCCATCATTGCGATGCCCAAGCCCTGGGTATGCATCACGCCCCCTGACAAATGGCTGGATTCGTTGTTTTGGCTCAAGGTATGGTACATATCCAGCCCTTGCCGAAAAACAGCTTCTGCCTCTTTGTACCGGTGAAGTTCGTTCAGCCGAATGCCTTTTTGCCCCAGCAACGCCACGAGGTATGGATGCGGCCCCTTGAAAATACGGCCCAGCCGCAGCAGTACGGTGTCATTCAGCACCAATGCCGAATCACTGTGCCCCAAACTGGCCTGTATGCGGGCGATATTGCTCAGGCTGGCGCAGGTTTCCACGTGATCTGCTCCGAAAATCTCCAGCCGTTGATGATAGGATTCCCGGGCAGCGGGCAACGCTTTTTCATACAATCCCTGATCAAAATAGAGGCTGGCGAGGTGGTTATACACATAGGCCAGCTCACTGTTGGGCGGCTGGTAGATTTTTTCATAAAAATGAAGGGCCTCTGCATAATAACCGGCCGCTTCATCGAACCGCATCATTTTTCGGTTTACGTCGCCCAGGCCAAGGTCGCACTGGGCGAGGTCCTCGGGTAAGGGTTTTTCCTGTGCACTAAAGCAAGCCAGCCCCTGTCGCAAAAGCGAGTCTCCGCGGTTAAAGTCCGATTGTTCGAAGGCGGTTCTGCCCAAGAAAAGATAGCAATGGCATACCTGGCTGCTTTCGTCGGTTTCGGATTGAAAGATGCGCATGGCCGTGCGCATAGCCTTTTCTGCCGAGGCATAATCGCCGAATGCATAGTGGATATCTGCCTGCAGAAAATACACATTCCCTTCCGTTTTGCCTCCGGATAGCACCGGATTATCGGCCAATACGGCATATGCTTGCTGGCAGAGGGTATCGGCACGCCCATATTCGCCCTGCCCCAAATAAATGGACCCCAAGGTGTGAAGCATGGTTATGTACAACTCGGGTTTGTCGCCCAATTGCGTAGCAACCCGTTGGGTGGCTTGCTCCAGCAGGTCGTACACGGTAAGGGTATCTCCCTGGGCATACATCGGATCAGCTTTTTCAAAAATATCGGTTACAAATTTCAGCAGTTGCTCCGATTTCTCGGCTTCTTCGCGCGCCTGGTTCCGCTCCTGTTGCAGCCGTAGGGTGTAGTAACCCGTAACCGTCGGTGCCAAAATCGCCAGCACCGCCGCCAGGGAAAGCCACACCCGATTTCGGCGGATATATTTCGCGGCACGATAGCCCGTTTTATTTTCCCAAATCGAAACTGACCGGCCGGCCAGCCATGCTTTCAAATCCTGAATCAACACGTCCACCGAGGGGTAGCGGTCGTCAGGGTTCTTTTCCAACGCCCGCATACATACCGCGCCGAGGTCGGCAGGCACCTCATTATTCACAACGGAAGGAGGCGAAATTGTTGCAGAGAGCACCTCACGGCGATAGTCTTCGCGGCTTTTTTTCCCTGTGGCAAAAGGCAGGGAGTCGGTAAGCAATTCGTAGAGCAGTACCCCGAGGGAGTAAATATCGCTTCGGGTGTTCAGTGGCTGCTTGCGTAGTTGCTCAGGAGAAGCATAAGCCAATGTGTAGCGGTGGGTGCTTTCGGGATAATTGCCCGAGGGGAGGCTTTCTCCCCCCAATTGCTCGGCGACGCCAAAGTCCAGCATTTTCACAGCGCCGGTTTCATCCACCAGGATGTTTCCGGGTTTGATGTCGAGGTGCAGCACCAGGCGCGCATGCGCGTAAGCAATGGCTTCAGCGACCTGTAGAAAAAGGTGGATTTTCTCGGAAAGGGTTCGGCTACTTTCACGGGAATATTCAATCAGGTTTTTACCTGAAATGAGCTCCATCGTAAAAAACAAGCGCCCTTCCTCCGTCTGTCCACCATCGTAAAGCTGGGCAATGTGCGGGTGCTGAAGCCCGGCCAGAATCTGGCGCTCCTTCCGAAAGCGGGCCATTGTTTCGGGCGAGAGGGCATCCGGGCGAATGAGCTTGAGGGCTACCTTCTGCTCAAAATCCTGTTCCAGCCTCCGGGCTTCGAATACGGAACCCATGCCTCCGGCACCTAAGTGGCTCACCAGCCGGTAAGGTCCGATGGAGGTACCGACGAGGGATACGTCTTCCTGCACGAGCCAGGGTCCGTGATTCTGAGTCTGAAACAAAGGATGCAGACGGCTTTCTTCCTCCAGCAGCTTTTTTACTTCCTGCCACACGTCAGGCTCTTCTGCATGGAGCGCTGTGAGAAAAGCGGATTGCGACTCACTGTTCATTTCTACCGCCTCCTCAAAAGCAGCTGCGACGCGAAGCCATTGGTCTTGTGTCATGGCGCAAGGGAATTTGTATCATTCAGGCGGCTGCTGAGCCAGGCGCGGGCAAAGCGCCATTCGCGGCGCACGGTTGCTTCTGAAATACCGAGTATTTCTGCAATTTCTTCCTGCTTAAACCCGCCAAAAAACCAGCATTCGATGATAGAGGCAGCACGCGGCTGAATGCGCTGAAAATCGTCCAATGCTTCGTCCAGCCCCAGCAGGTCATCGAAGCGGGTAACATGGCTCACCTGATCGGCTTCGAGGGTGATCAGGATCTGGTCTCCACCCCGCTTCTGGCTTTGTTTTTTGCGGGCATATGAAATCAATATCCGGCGCATGGCCAGGCAGGCCACATGAAAAAAATGACCCTTTGATTCGAAGGCTTGCTTGTCCTGACTGGCGAGGTTGAGGTACACTTCGTGCACGAGGTCCGTAGCGCAAAAGGTGTGATTTTCCCGCTCACCCCTCAGTTGAGAAAGGGCTAGCCGCTTCAGTTCCTGATAGGTGGTGGGGAAATACGTTTCCAGAAAGTGTTGCTCCTTATCTGGAAGAAGGGGTGCTTGCTCCATACACGCTACGGTTGCAGGACAATCCATCTGTCTTTGTAAATTAAGAAAATTATTAGTTCGCCCGTCCGGTTGGGGAAATAGCAATATAGCTGTGCGTACCTCCCAAGCCGGGCAGCAGTATCCCTTCAACTCCATACGCCCTTTCACCACCCATGCACAACCGCCGTCAATTTCTCCGCCTTTCTGCCCTTGGCACCTGGTTTTCAGGTTCGGTACTTACCGGACTTGCTGCTTCTGTTAGCCCGAAAAAAACCGTAAAGCCCCTCGTTATTTCTACCTGGGACCACGGCATTCCCGCCAACGAAGCCGCGTGGGAAATCCTTTCGAAGGGAGGAAAAGCACTCGATGCGGTGGAAGCTGGCGTTCGCGTGCCCGAAGGCGACCCCAAAGTACGCACTGTAGGCTATGGCGGCTACCCCGACCGTGACGGCATCGTATCGCTCGACGCCTGCATCATGGACGAAAAAGGCCGTTGTGGTTCGGTAGCTTTTCTTCAGGAAATCAAGCACCCCATTTCCGTAGCGCGAAAAGTGATGGAAGAAACCCACCACGTGATGATCGTAGGCAAGGGAGCCCAGGATTTTGCTGTTGCCCAGGGGTTCAAACGCGAAAACCTCCTCACGCCCGAAGCCGAAGCTGACTGGAAAGCCTGGAAAGAAAAGCAGGGCCCTGAACGCCCGCCCATCAATATTGAAAACCACGACACCATCGGGCTGCTGGCCATCGATCAGGAAGGCAACCTCTCCGGCGCATGTACCACGAGCGGAGCCGCGTACAAATACCACGGCCGCGTGGGAGATTCGCCCATTATCGGGGCCGGGCTGTACGTTGACAATGCCGTCGGAGGAGCCACTTCTACCGGCTGGGGCGAAGCCGTTATCCGTGCAGTAGGGTGCTTTTTGGTGGTGGAATTTATGCGACAGGGACACTCCCCCGAAAAGGCCTGCCGACTGGCCGTAGAGCGGGTAATCGAGAAAAACCCCGATTGGAAAGAGATTCAGGTGGGGTTCCTCGCCCTCAACAAAGCCGGAGAATACGGCGCCTATTGCATTGCACCCGGCTTCAACTACGCTGTAAAATCCAACGAAGTCAACAACAGTCTCTTCGATTCGAAAAGCAGGATCTGATTGTTTGGCATAAAAAAACGGGCAGCTGTTGGGCTGCCCGTTTTCTGTTTTCAAAAGGAAAGATTACTCCTTCACCACTTTGCGGTAAACAACCCCTTCGCCAATGTTGAGGCGCATGAGGTATACACCGGCGCTGAGGGAAGAAAGGTCCACCAGGCGGTGATGCTCGGAAGAACGGCTCAGCACTTCGCGGCTCAGGGTACGACCGTGCAGGTCCTGAATTTCCATGGTCAGTTCCACGGGCTTATCCAGTGAAATGTCGAGGTAGGTAAGGGCCTGAGTTGGGTTAGGAGAAAGGCGGAATTCGCGGATTCCCATGGCCAGCTCTTCTTCGATACCTACGTTTGAGTTTACGACTACGTCTATCTCGTCGATCAGACATTGGTTGTAATCGCGAACCGTAACGGAGTAGGAGCCGGAAGCCAGACCTGTAGCCGTTTTGGTTGTTTGTACCGGGTTGGTATTCCACTCATAGTAGTAGTAAGCGGTACCACCGGTAACATTAGCGGTAGCAGTACCATTGAGGGTGCCGTTATCGGGCGTAGTAGTAGTGGTCAATGTCAAAGCAGAAGGTGCGATGAGGGACGTATTAACCGTGGTGGTACAGCCAACCTCATCGGTAACGGTTACCAACACAGGTCCGCCGCCCAATCCGGTTACCTCATCGGAGGTACCACCGGTATTCCAGGCATAGGTCAGGGTTCCGGTTCCACCGCCAACGATCGCTTTTACAGCTCCATCTGATTGACCAACGCAAGAAATGGGGGTAACATCGAGTGCAACTGTAGGTGCTTGCTTACGCTTTACTACTGCATAAACCGGCATTTCACAACCAGCACCATCTGAAACGGTAACCGTGTAGCTGCCAGGAGCAAGGTTGGTGGCGGTACTGGTGGTACTGCCTCCTACATTCCAGGTGTAGGTGTAGTTGCCTGAGCCACCAGTCATGGTTACGGATACCTGACCATTATTTGTGGTACACGAAGCATCTTCAATCGCAACAGCACCGGTCAATACGCCACCATTGGGACAAAGGAAATGACCTGTGGACTTAGTAGCCATGTAAATATCCTTCGTAGCATCGTCCTGAACATAAGCTACCACGCGGATTACGCTGTTTTTAAAGCTGGCTGGCAGCAGTTTCTTAGCAGTGACCGATGTAGGGACACCAATAATAGGTACCAGGTTCATGCCTGTACCATTTGGTACATAATAACGCATGATATCCGGAAAGTCTTTTTCTCCGTTGGTGCCGGAAGAAGAAGGAAACCTGAGCATATCCTGCACAATAGCCACCCGTAGTTTCAGGTTGTTAGAACCGATAAATACCTCAGGAACAGCCGTTACCGATACAGTAAGAGAGTCGCCTGTGGCATTTACACTTTCTGTAATGTTGATATTGTAAAGGCCGTCGTTGGCACGGGCCTGATCAAGCTGGCCTGTAGTTACACTAGAGGGCGATCCGCTGAAAATATTACCGGCAACCACCGCGGTGGGCACTCCATTGATGTTGTAGTAGTTTACCCGTGAGGCATTATCTGCGGTGTTGAACAGGTACATGGGGTCGTTATTAGCACCGGGCCACCAGGTATGGTACTTAATAACTGCGGTAGAAGGACGTTCGTTGTTGTTGGTAAGCAATGCCTCCAGCGCAGGGTTGTAAGCGGCACAAGGTCCGCAGTTGTGCTGGGTAGCGTGCTCCAGCAAAGCCATGCGCGAAGGAAGGTCATTTACCACATCGATCTGCGAATAGGCAGTATCGTTTACCGTGCGGTTATCAGCCACGCCATCTGGGTTAGATACCCACATTTTGAGGTTATAGCTTCCTGTGGTGGTTGGCTTCCATGGCTTGGGGTGCGCCAGGACTGCCAGGTTCGAAGTATTGGTAATGTGACCCATAACCACAGGACCGCCGTTGATCTGGTAGCTTACATCCAAAGCTGCAGGAACATTAGCTCCGAGGCTTTCAAATTTACCGGAAATAACCAGCGGGGTTTTGCTCAGCTGAAGGTAGGAGGGGTTCAGCATTTTCACTGCGCTGAGGTCATACTTAGGTTGTACACCGGGTACAAACTCGTAGTAGCTGTTGTCAACAGGCAGAGGGTCGTTGGTAGCCAGGCTGGAGATATTCGGGCTACCGGCAACCTGAATGGCGGTATTGGCATCGATTTGCACACCCACAGTAAGGGTAGGCAGGCAGGTAATGAAGTTTTTCTGATCAACGAGGTAGAAACTGTTGGAAGTTTCTTCCAGCACAATGCTCCAATACAGGTTACAGGCAGGGTTACCGCCGCCGTAGTTAAAGTTGTTGAACTGAATCCAGAATTGACGAAAAGGCGCGCTGCCGAAAGTGCGAACCACAATCTTATCGTCAACATAGTCCCCTTTCAGGCCCCATACACAGATAGAATTGTTAGGGATTTCGGCAGAAGGAAGTGCCTTGTTGTCAAAGCCAGGTGCGTCAGTAGCGCCTGCATTAAAGGTAAGAACTCCCGAGTTCGAAACACGGTAAGTACTCACTACCGAGCCATTGAACTCGAAGGGAAATGGCAAGGGCCGGACTGTAGTCCAGGAAGCTGCTGCAAGGCCTCCGTTGTAGATAACGGTCCATTGAGGATCGAGACCCTGGCCCCAGGGAAGCTCCTGAGAGGTATTAAGCCCGCCTGGGTTCTGTCCCAGCGAACGTTTCATGTAGTAATACTGGGACATTACCGGACTGCAAATAGCCAGTGCTAATCCCATAAGTAGGAATTTCTTCATAATAAATTTTCAGGCATTTTGGTGGAAAAAAGGTAAGCATGTGGGCCGAAAATTTACGGAAATTCCGTGTATTTCTTACCCATTCATCCCAAACCCTTGAGGAAAGTATCCAGCAAAGGCTGAAGTAAGTCTGCACCATCCATTCCTCCGGGAGGATTAATACGTGTTTTTGCCTCTTCCACGGCCGCTCCCAGGTCAAGTGTATTTTGTTCCTGAAAAACAGACCACCCCATTTTGGCCCAATAACGGGCAAGGTATTCCTGCTCTGATTGCCCCGGTGTAGGGATCAGTACCAGGCGGTTTCGCCCGATGGCGGCATAGTCCAGCAGGCTGCTGTAGCCCGACCTGGAGATCACCACCTCGGCATCGGCCAGCATACGGTGCAGGTCAGGGCGGTCCATAAAACTGATGCGGGTAACGCCGTTTTCAACCGTTATTTCGTTGGATTCCGGCAAGCCGCGCACCAGCCAAAGGTCCAGATTCAAGGTTATGGCCTGCTCCAGAATTTTTTCTTCCAAAATCGTACGCTGGGGCTCAGGTCCACTCAGGATCACGGCTACTTTGGGCTTGCGTCCTTTCAGCGCATCAAAGGAGTAGTCGTCCGGGGCGGTTTTGCCCGTAAACCGCGAAAGCGGACCCACGGCATGGATAAAGACTGGCCAGGGAAAGGCCTGTGTTAAAGTGCCCGATAGCGCTGCCTTGCCCGGAAAATCGGGAACCCACACCTGGTTGAAGCGGTGAAGCAGTTTCATATGGCGATTAAACAACGACCTGCGGGTAAACTCCAGCCAATCGGGTGGCATGACCGCAAGCTGATGGCTCATCACCACACAAGGGATGCGCTTGGTCCATGGGCCATAGCGGTTATCAGAAATAATGGCCGAAAGTCCGTATTTATCGATCAGTTCCTCGGTGCGCTGATGTTCGGCTTTTACCGTGCGGATAATGTGCGGAAGTTGACGGAGCAACATCAGCACGTGTCGCCTTCCTTTGGAATAGCGTACGGCGTAAGAAGGCAACTCTTCGAAGGGAAATTCGGGATAATTTCTCCGAAGCAGCTGGAGAGAGCGGCCATCACCGGCCAGGAGTACCCGCATCCCGCGGGCGACCAAAGCATCGATGAGGGGTATGCACCGGGTGGCGTGGCCTAATCCCCAGTCGAGGGGAGAAACCATGACCATGGGTGCTTGTTTCAGTTGGGTTGAGTCTAGTGACATGCAAGTGCCTCAGGGGAGGCTAAAGATCAAGGGGAAATTACAATCGGCTGAGCAGCTCTTTTTTCTTGGCATCAAATTCTTCCTCGGTAATGATACCTGACGTTTTCAGTTCGGCCAGGTCCTTGAGGGTTTTCATGATGTCCTCTTTCGATTCAGCAGACTGCGCAGGTTGTGCGGCAGGGGTAGCCGGGTTCATCTGATTCATCATCATCTGCCCGAAAGCAATGCCTGCACCCATGTCCATGCCGGGGCTGCCGCCGCCGGGGTTTTGAGCCGATTTTTCAAGGGCGGTTGCAGCCTGAAACTGCATGAACTTCTGCAGGTCGCCCACCATGTTCATCTGGGTATTTTTCCTCAAAAACTCGTTTACTTCATCCGGCAGGGTAATGCTCTGGATAGAGAAGTCGGTAAGCTCCAGTCCGAATGCAGCGAAATAATCGGTCATGCGGGGCATCAGCGCCTCTACAAATTCCGTTTTCTGGGCCTGCATCTGCACAAAGGAAAAATTGTTATCGGCCATTTCAGCCACAATTTCTGAAAAGCGGTCCACCAGTTTTCCTTTCAGAATGCCGCTCACATCATCGAGCAACAGCTGCGGATTGGTGCCCGCTATTTCCTTAAAAAAAACAGCAAAGTCCTTTATCCGGAAATTATACGAGCCGAATGCGCGGAACTCTACTTGGCCAAACTTGGCATCGGGCACATATACCGGCGTGGGAGTGCCCCATTTGTTGTCGGTAAACTGGCGGGTATTGAAAAAGTAAACGTCGGCTTTAAAGGGCGACTCAAACCCGTACTTCCACGACTCGAGCGTGGTGAGAATAGGCATGTTGCGGGTGGTGAGCTCATAGCGGCCAGGCTCGAAAATATCGGCCATTTTGCCTTCGTTGAGCAAGGCGGCGGCCTGAGATTCACGCACCGTGAGCTGGGCGCCCATCTTTATTTCCTTGTCCTGGTCAGGAAATTTCCACATCAACACCTCGCGGGAGAAATCTACCCACTCGATGACGTCGATGAACTGTCCTTTGATAAAATCGAATATACCCATGGTCGTTTTGTTGCGCTTTACAGCCCTTAATTAGGCAAAATCCAGCGAATCAGGCAACAAATTGCATGAATATTCCGGATAGCGCATCTACTCCAACCGGTTATTTACCGTTTGTAGATCCTTACCTCCTCCACTTTCCCGTCGGTTTTTCGAATACCAAGCGTTGCTGAAGTTTTATTTTCCAGCAATGGATGCAGGATTACCTCGCATAAATCTATGTTTTCAAGCGGCATACCGTCCATCGAAACAATTTCAGTTCCTGATTTTAGCAGCTCGTTATCCACCCACGAGGTCCCGACCTGCAGCTTACCCGTTAGGGCCATGGGGTTTACATCCCAGCGGGTGCTGTCGCAAACAATGGGCTGATCTTGTAAATAGGGCTCAAAGCCGAAGACCTTGTTTCTGTAGTCAAGCGTTATCACGCCATAGTCCAGCACAGTAGCACCCAACCGCGACTCCTCGTCGGCGGAAGTTTCGGTTACCACCCCTGAAAAGGCAGTACCTGCCAGTTGAAAAGCAGGCACTTTCACCCGGTATTTTTCAACCGGGGCTTCCATCCCGAAAAGGCTCATGGAATTGGATCCAAAGCCCTTGGTTATCAATGTCACCCGCTTTTTTTTCAGAAACCTGGCTACCTGCGGGCTGCCGAGGTCAAAGAAGGCATCGGCACCGATATCCACCTGCACCGGATGGGCGTATTTCTTGCCCAGCATTACCTCCACAAAGGGGCTGCTCTGCCGGTCAAGTAACAGCGGCAACTGGTGCAGCGGACTGCCCGGCACCTGAGCGGAATCGCTGGTCAGGATAAGCAGGTTCCGCTGTTTGTCAATACGGATAATGGATTGGCGGAGGGCATTGCTGCCGATAAACCCATCTATGCCGAAGCAGGTACCCAGCAGCCCCAGGTCAGCAACCAGGGCGGGCACACCTTCAAATACGACCTCACCCAGGCTCCAGGTGGGGGTTTTTACCATTTTTAAGGAGTCGGTATTGCCATTGGCATCGCTCGTGAAGCTTACGGACAATACCTCCGGGTGGAGCTCATCGCTCAATGCTTTGGAAAGGAGCATGGGGGCTCCGGTATCCAGCAAAAACCTGCGGGGTTTATCACCTATTTCGATGAGGAGCACGAGTTTGTTGCGCACTACTTCAAAAGGCACCTCGGTATAATAGGCTTCGGTAGCGGGTCCTCCCTGGTTAAGCCCACCGGCCTGTGCATGGACGATGTGCGGCAAAAGGAGCAGGGCGAAAACCAGGGTAATCAAAATACGGGAACGCATGACCAGAATATTTTCAGCAAAGAGGGGATAAAACGAAAAAGGCTGCTTGTGGAGAGCAGCCTTTAGGTTAACGATCGAAATCGTAAATCAGTCTTCTTTGCGGGTCACGATTACCGGAATCTCAGCCTTCAACTCTTTATGAAGGTGGATTTTGGCGATATATTCCCCTACCTGGCGGATTTCATCCACCAATACGGCGCGGCGGTCGATATCGATTCCCATTTCCTTCAGTTTGTTAGAAATCTGAAGGGCTGTTACGGAACCGAACAATTTGCCACCGGCACCCGCGAGGGTTTCGATTTCAACGCGCACACCTACGAGTTTTTCCGCTTCGGCGCGGGCCTGAGCAAGCACAAATTCATGCTTGTGGGCTGCCTGACGCTTTTTTTCGGAAAGAGACTTTTTGGCGGATTCAGTTGCCATTACGGCCAGACCTTGTGGAATCAGGAAGTTACGGGCATAGCCGGACTTAACCTTCACCACATCATCAGGATCGCCTAGGTTGCGAACTGGTAATTTGAGGATGACTTCCATGGCGTGATTACTTCAGTTGGTCGGTAACGTAAGGCAAAAATGCCAAGTGACGGGCGCGCTTGATAGCGACGGATAGACGACGCTGGAACTTCAGGCTGGTTCCGGTGAGGCGACGGGGAAGGATTTTCCCTTGTTCGTTCACGAATTTCAGCAAAAAGTCAGGGTCTTTGTAGTCGATGTACTTGATGCCGGCTTTCTTAAAGCGGCAGTACTTCTTGTCGCGGGCCTGCGATTTAATTTTGTTAACCGCGGTAGGCCCAATTACAGATTCTCTTCTGGCCATTGTTTAGCTGTTTGGGGGATCAATGCTTAACCGCATCTTTACGCAGGCCAAAGCCTTGTTCACGGCGCTTTACGTTGAATGCGAGGTGGTGCTTGTCCATCTTCACGGTGAGGTACCGAAGTATCTTCTCATCATAACGATAGGCGAGGTCCAACACCTTCACAAAATCAGGGAAAGCACTAAATTCGACGAATACGTAGTTACCGTTCGTCTTGCGCTCAATGGAATAGGCTAGCTTGCGCAGGCCCCAGTGCTCAATATTGCGCACCTCACCATTATGCTCTTTGATCAGATTGACAAATTTGTCAACTGCCGTTCTCAATTCAACCTCTGGCAGATCGGGAGTGAGGATGAATGTCGTTTCGTACTCGAACTTAAAAAGTTCTGGTTTTATGTCCACTATATTTTCCGTAAAATGGACGACAAAGGTAGGAACAGATTAGCGGCTTTCCAAAAGGGTTTCTCAAATAACCCCAACTGAACGGCAATTTTGCCTGTATTTTATGATAATAATAATCCATGGTGGCTCTCAGGGCCTATTTACTGGACGATCCGGTGTTTTGTTCAGCCGGGTATAACTGTGATTCTTCGGGGTAAAATGCCAGGTCCCAGCGCTTTCCCAGCCGGCATTTTTCGCCACAGCCATACCTCAAAACAAAAGCGGTGGCTAATGCCCCTGCCGCCATTAGGTGCGAGGTAGGGTTGGGCGTATGGCCTTCGGTCAGGGTTTGTATCGAAGCTACCAATATAAAAGAAGTGCCCGCTCCGGCTAATACCGTGGCACTGGTGCGGCGGATCTTATGCCAGGAGCTAAGGCCTGGATTGAGAATAGCCGCTAGTGTATCAATCGGTACACGGGTAGCCCGGGTCGAAAGTGCTACGAAGTCGGCCCCGGCTTCCAGGCTGTCATTCAACCCGAGGTAGAGATAGCTCTCGTCAAATCCACGCAGCACTCCGCTGTAAATTCCCGGGTCATTTTTGACCTGATACCGGATAATCTCGCCTGTTTGGAAAAATATCTGCTTATTCTTACGCGTATGGTTCAAGCTGATAAAGCTCTGTGAAAAGGCTCCGATTCCCCAAAAAACGAGCAATACCCCTGTAATTAGCTTTTTCATATGCAATGTGCTGGCTGTTATCGTGCTTGAAACAATTCCAATTTCGTAATAAAATTACATGTGTCGGGAAATCTTCGTTTAAGTGGTGATTTTTCTTGCATGGATTGAATGAAACCTTCTATATTTGCCATCCGTTAACAAAATCGCTGCGGATATGGCGGAATTGGTAGACGTGCTAGTTTCAGGAGCTAGTGGTGGTAACACCGTGGAGGTTCGAGTCCTCTTATCCGCACAAAAAGCTGCTCACTAAGGGCAGCTTTTTTGTTTTTGCTCCCCAGCTTACTTCAATTACGGACTTTCTTCAGGTTTTCTTCAGAATCTGATCCAAGTTTTGTGGCTCCTCTTATTGCCCATTTCAGCAAAAATATTTTTCATATGCGCCTGTCCCTCAGCCTGATCGTTTTTCTAGGGGCTATTATTAATGGTTATGCGCAAGTAACCGCCACCCTATCCGGCAGGCTTTTCGATCAGGAAACCCGCTCCTCCATCGCCCTGGCTACCGTAACCCTCGCTCCGGCTGCCGATCAACCGATAAGGGCAGGTGCCTTGTCTGACATGGAAGGGCGTTTTTCCATGGAAAATATCCCCAGCGGGAGCTATGTGCTTTTTGTAAATGCCCCCGGATACGAAGCCTGGCAAACCGAGGTATTGATCGGCGAGCTGAACCAGGTATTTGATCTCGGCAAAGTATTTCTTCAGGTAAAATCCACTACCCTCGGTGAAGTGACCATCGAAGGCAGCACCTCGACGGTTTCGGAGGGATTGGAGAAAAAAACATTTTCGCTGGACGACAATATCTCGCAGTCGGGCGGCTCGGTACTCGATGCCCTGCGCAACCTGCCCGGCGTAACCGTGGACCCGCAGGGAAAGGTGCTTATCCGCGGCAGCGAGCAGGTACTGGTGCTCATGGATGGCCGCGAATCGAGCCTCACGGGTTTCGGAAACCAAAAGGGGCTCGACCAGATTCCAGCATCGAATGTGGACCGCATCGAGATCATCAACAATCCTTCGGCCAAATTTGAGTCGCGCGGCATGGCCGGGGTAGTGAATATCATTTATAAAAAAGAACAGCAGAAAGGCCTCAATGGAGAGGTGGGAGTCGGCGCCGGTTTTGGGGAATGGACGACCCGCCGTGAAAATCTGCCCAATATTTCGCGGAAATACAGCTTTACGCCCAAGGTAAACCCCAGCCTTCGGCTCAATTACCGCTCCACCAAAACCAATTTCTTTCTCCAAGCAGACGGCTTTTCCCGCCGCCGCATCAATGCCAACGAGTTCAGCTTACGCAACTATACCGACCCCAATGTGCCGGATATCACCAGCCAGTTTCTCGAAAACCGCACCCAAAATTTGTACAACATCAAAGGCGGACTCGATTTTTACCTGAACCCTCGCACTACCGTCACGGCATTTGCCCTTTGGCAGGACGAATACCACATAGACCGGGGCGACGTGCCCTACGACAATGCAGAAACGGGGCAACGCATCCGCCTATGGCGCTGGGCCGAGGACGAGCACACCCGCTTTATCAACTACAGCGCATCGGTCAACCACAAGTTTCCGCAGGCAGGACACGAACTGACCCTCGGCTACCTGTACACCGGTGGCGGCGAAGACGAATTTTTTCCTTTTTCCGACTCCAGCGCCATCCGCCAGTCTAAGGACAATACCTTCCTTACGGTGTTTGAGTACATCAATACCTTTAACCTTGACTACACCAAGCCGCTCAAGTCGGGTCGTCTCGAAATGGGCACGCGCATCCGCCTCCGCAATATTCCGCTTACCTATACCTTGTTTCCCGGTTCGGGCAGCATCCTCGACCGCAACCTGGGCGCCTACTCCAACTATAGCGAAGACGTGTACGCTTTTTACGGAAATTACCTCCGCGAAGCCCGCGTGATGACGGTAGAGGCCGGTATGCGCTTCGAACCTACGTTTGTGGATTTTACCATTGACCCGGCCAATAGGTACTACGGAGCGGTGAAGTACCATTACCTGCCGCTGTTTCCGAATGTGCGCCTGTCGTGGAAGCTGCCTGCTGGACAGAAATTATCGGCTTTTTACAGCCGCCGGGTAGATCGTCCGGGCGAATTTGACCTGAGGCCTTTCCCTAAATACGACGACCCTGAGATCCTGAAAACGGGCAACCCTAGCCTCCGGCCACAGTTTACACAGTCGTTTGAGGTGGCTTACAAAAACTCGTGGGACAAAGGCTCAATCTACGTTTCCACCTTTTACCGCAAGATCGACGGCATTTTTTCGCGGGTGTACGGGCAGGACACAGCATCGATCTACCCCGTGGTAAACGCCATCACGCAAAATATCGGCAAGGGCACCAACCTGGGCGCTGAGGTCGCATTTGAGCAGGCCGTAAATCTGAAATGGCGCTTCAACGCAAGTTTTTCCCTTTACCGCAATTGGATCAACGCTGCCAGCGGCACCCTGTACTACCCCTACGAGCAGCCTTTTCAGTTTGGTGAAACAAAAATCCTGACCTGGAATGCCAAATTCAACAATACCCTGCGCCTGGCCGGCAATGTGGAATGGCAGGTGACCGCCGTGTACTACGCGCCCGACCTGGTTCCGCAAGGAAAAATCTTGCATCGGTTTTCGCTGGATACGGGCCTGAAAAAGAAAATATGGAACGGCAAAGGCGAATGGATACTCGCCGCCACGGACCTGCTCCACACCTTCCAGGTAGCGAAAGTGCTGACCACCGAGGGCCTTACGCTCACAACCACCAACTACTACGAAACCCAGGCGGCCATGCTGACCTTCAGGTATAAGCTCTAACCCTTATCCCCACCAGGCCGCCAGCTGGTAACCCATCAATCCGATGAGGTTGCCGAGGGCCAGGCCGATAATTGCCATGATCATGCCCGGAGCTACTACCTTGCGGTTGTGCAGGGCAGCGGCTACCGGACCAATAAACGGCGGACCAAAAATGCCAGCCGTGGTGGTAATGAGCGCGGTGTCGGCATCGATCCGGAAAAATCTGGCGGCGAGAAAAAAGAGCAAAGCAGTGGCGTAGGCGCAGGTCATCATGAAACCTACGGCCAAAGGACCGCCTTCGAGCATCATGTGCGCATCGACGAGGGTGCCCGTGGCTACACAAAAGCTCATGAAGAGGTACTCGCCGTTTTCGTAGCTGAAGCGCGCCTGCCGCACGGGAGGTATCAGCGAAAAGGCGAGGCTGAGCAAGGTGATGCTGACCACGACCACGATTTCTTCTGTTTTCCCCAAAAACAAAAAACTGATGCCCACACTGAGGGCAATAACGGCCAGCATAGCTACCCAGGCCTGCCAGGCGGCTATGCGGCGGTACCAAGGTAAAAGGTCGTCTGTTTCGGTCGTTTCGCTGTGGGCAACGGGTGCATCGGATTCACTTCCGGGCAACCACCTCCGCAGCAGGGGAGGCAGGGCGGAAAGGGCGAACATGAGGAAAAGCCCGCCCGCCATGAGGTCGGAAAGGGTAAGCTCCGCCAATATGGGCCCTGGCAGCCCAAGGGCGAGGTGAACAGCCCCTAGGTTGGCGGTACCGCCTGAATAAACGGCTGCAGCCATGCCTGCACGTTCGTTCGGTATGGTAATGAATGGCGCCCAAAAATGCGCCGCCAGGGTGGTAACTACCAGCAGGATCGCGACCCACAACCCGAAGGAAAAGAGCGTCCGGGGCGCGGCCTTGATCCAGGAACGCAGGTCGGTAGGAAAAAGCAGCAACGGTATCGCAATCAGCACGGTGGCCGCAAGAAAGGGCTCGACTACGGCGGAGGGGGGCTTGACGATATTACCCGCAGCAATTCCCACGGCGTAGGTGAAAAAGGCAGGACTCAACCATTTGATCAACTTTACCCTGGGTTCCAGCCAAAGCAGCACCTTAGGCGTAAGCAGAAAGAGGGCGATCCAACAAATGGCGGTCAGGACAGGGGGCATGGGCAAAATTTGAGCTTCAAATGTCGTGTTTGGCCCGGGAAATTTTTTGCTGTTTTTACGCAAAATGATTTTTTACCCCTAAAGCACTGAGATCATGGAGAGACATTGAGTGTCTTATCAGCGTTAAACTTTTGCGCTGTTTTTTCCTGAAAATACCGACCTTAACGTTATCTGTTTACTCCCCACTTTTGGGCTTGTTTACCTCCGGGCGAAGGACTAAATTCGCATTCGTTAGTATAACAACTAATTTTAAGCCCCCGCTTATGCCCCTCTACCATCACCTTGGCCTGGTACCCTCCAAGCGCCACACCGTTTTCCGCAAACCGGATGGAGGCCTTTACTATGAGCAGCTCTTCGGCACCGAAGGATTCTCCGGCATGGCCTCCTTGCTGTACCATGTACATCGCCCCACGCAGATCAAGCAGGTGGGCGAGCCCATTGATGTGCGCCCTCAGGCAGCAGTGGCACATAATATTACCCCAAGAAAATTGCTCGGCTACCAGATCGCGCCCCAAAGCGACTACCTCGACAGCCGCACACCGCTGATGTTCAACAATGACCTGATCCTGGGGCTGGCGGCTCCTACTTCATCGCTCACCAGCTATTTTTACAAAAATGCTGATGCCGACGAGGTGCTGTTTGTACATCGCGGGTCCGGCACTTTAAAAACCATGGTGGGGAATATTCCTTTTGAATACGGCGACTACCTGCTGATTCCGAGGGGCATGATTTACCAGATCGAGTTTGAGACCCCGGACAATCTCCTTTTGTATGTAGAGGCTTTTGGACCGGTATATACGCCCAAGCGCTACCGCAACCACTTTGGCCAGTTGGGCGAGCATGCACCTTTCTGCGAGCGCGACTTCCGCCTGCCGGGCAACCTGGAAACCCACGACGAAATGGGAGATTTTGTGGTAAAGGTGAAAAAAGAGGGTTTTATCCACCCCATTACCTACGCCAGCCATCCCTTTGATGTGGTAGGATGGGATGGCTACAATTTTCCGTACGCCTTTTCCATCCACAATTTCGAGCCAATTACCGGCAGGGTACACCAGCCACCGCCCGTACATCAGACCTTTGAAGGGCACAATTTCGTGATCTGCTCCTTCTGCCCCAGGCTGTACGACTACCACCCCGACGCCATTCCGGCCCCGTACAACCACAGCAATATCGACTCGGAAGAGGTGCTTTACTACGTGGACGGCGACTTCATGAGCCGCAACGACATCAAGCCCGGTGTATTTACCCTGCACCCCGGCGGCATTCCGCACGGACCGCACCCCGGAGCCACTGAGCGCAGCATTGGCAAAACCTCCACCGAAGAGCTTGCCGTGATGGTCGATACCTTTAAGCCGCTGAAACTCACCACCCAGGCCATGGCCCTGGACGATGGTAAATACTTTCAGTCGTGGCTTGAACCCGAAAAAATCAATTCCTGACCCACATCTGCTGTTGTTTATCCTTGAAATCTGTCTCAAGGTCGTATCAACCGCTTTTTATAAATCCACCCCAAACAAAGATCATGTCCAACCTTTCAGCTACCCCCACCAACGAAAAAATCTTCGATGCCCAGGACGACTTCCTGCCTATCCAGGGTACCGACTACATTGAGCTATATGTCGGTAACAGCCTGCAATCGGCGCATTATTTTCAAACGGCATTCGGCTTCCAACCCCTGGCGCATGCCGGCCTTTCCACCGGGCTGCGCGACCGTGAATCATACGTACTGGTGCAGGACAAAATCCGCCTGGTGCTCACTACCCCGCTTCATTCGGGTACCGACATGGGCCACCACATCGACCAGCATGGCGATGGCGTAAAGGTGATCGCCCTGTGGGTGGAGGATGCCACTTCGGCCTACGAGGAGACCATCAAGCGTGGCGCCAAAAGCTATATGGCGCCTATCCATGAAACCGATGCGCACGGAGAAGTGGTGCGATCAGGCATCCATACCTACGGCGAAACGGTGCACATCTTTGTGGAGCGCAAAAACTACAACGGCGTATTCCTGCCCGGCTACCAGGCCTGGAACCCGCACTACCGCCCTGCCGAAATCGGACTGAAATACGTGGACCACATGGTGGGCAATGTGGGCTGGGGAGAAATGAACGACTGGGTGAAATTTTACGGCCAGGTGCTCGGTTTTGCGCAGCTTGTGTCTTTTGACGACAAGGATATCTCGACCGACTATACCGCGCTCATGAGCAAAGTGATGAGCAATGGCAATGGTCGCATCAAATTCCCGATCAACGAACCGGCCGAGGGCAAAAAGAAGTCACAGATTGAGGAATACATCGATTTTTATGGTGGATCTGGGGTACAGCACATCGCCGTTGCTACTGATAACATCATCGAAACCGTAACCGCGCTGCGCGACCGCGGGGTAGAATTTCTGAAAGTACCCACTACGTACTACGACGACCTGCTCGAACGTGTGGGCCATATCGACGAAGACCTGGAGCCGCTCCGCAACCTCGGTGTACTGGTGGACCGCGACGATGAAGGCTATCTTCTTCAGATCTTCACAAAGCCAATTATGCCACGCCCGACTGTTTTTTTTGAAATTATTCAAAGAAAAGGAGCCAAATCTTTCGGAAAAGGAAATTTCAAAGCGTTATTTGAGGCCATTGAGCGTGAGCAGGAGCTCCGCGGAACCCTCTGACCTATGAACACTACCGAAATTTCCAACTACGGATTTCTGATTGAAAGGACGCACAAAGAGATCAAGCAACACTTTCAGCGCCTGCTCAACGATGCCAACTCCGACATCACCGTGGATCAGTGGGTGGTATTAGATGTGATTAATCGCCAGAAAGGGTGTAGCCAGCAGGAAATTGCAAAACGCACTTTCAAGGATGCCCCCACGGTCACCCGTATCCTCGATTTGCTCGAAAAAAAGGAATTGATTATCCGCATTTCGAGCGATCAGGACCGCAGGCGTATTGCCCTGGAACTTACCCCTAAAGGAAGCGACCTGGTGAATGTACTGTTGCCTAAGGTAAAACTGTGGCGGCAGCAAGGCTGGGAAACGCTCAACGGCCAGGATTTTCACGACCTGGTTCGCATCCTGGAAACCATCTCGCATAATTTTTACGGCAATGAAGATGCCGACGACCCTGACCTGAATCCATGAAAACCTGGCTTAGCATAGATCCCCAAAGCGATTTCAGTATTTACAACCTGCCCTTTGGCATTTTTTCCTCCAAAAACCATAGTCGCCGACCCGGAATGGCCATCGGTGATCAGGTGGTGGACCTGCAGGTACTGGCTGAGATGGGGGCTTTTGCCGAAGAAAAAATCCCAGGGGAGGTCTTTCACCAACCGGTGCTGAATACCCTCATGGCCTTGCCCCGGCAGCAAAGCCGATGGATCAGGATGCGGGTGCAGCAATTGTTATTGGAAACCGAAGAAAAGGAAAGCTGGCAGGAAAATGCTTCGCGTTGGCTTATACCTATGTCCGATGTGCAACTGCACCTGCCGGTAACCATCGGCGATTACACCGACTTCTACTCCAGCTATCAGCACGCCTTCAATGTAGGCAGCATGTTTCGCGGCCCCGAAAATGCCCTGATGCCCAACTGGAAGCATCTGCCCGTGGCGTATCATGGGCGGAGTTCGTCGATTGTGGTATCCGGTACCGACATTGTGCGGCCCATGGGTCAGCGCAAACCGCCTAGTTCGGAGGATCCGGTTTTCGGCGTTTCTGCCCGCCTCGACTTCGAGCTCGAAATGGCCTTTGTGGTGGCGAACCCTACGGCCATGGGCAGCCGGGTAAGCACTGCCGAAGCCGAGGAGCATATTTTCGGCCTCCTGTTGTTCAACGATTGGTCTGCCCGCGATATCCAGCAATGGGAATACCAGCCGCTAGGGCCTTTTTTGGGGAAAAATTTCGGCTCTTCGGTTTCGCCTTGGATCGTGACCCTGGACGCGCTGGCGCCATTTCGTTGCGAAGGTCCGGTACAGGACCCGGCAGTACTGCCTTACCTGAAAGTGAACAGCCCCGGGCATTTTGACCTGCCGATATCGGTGGCCATTGCGCCCAGGGAAGGGAAGGAAAAGGTTATTTCCCGAAGCAATTACAAGTATTTGTATTGGAGCATGGCCCAGCAACTGGCGCACCATACCGTCAATGGTTGCCCGATCTGCACCGGCGACCTGATGGCTTCCGGCACCATTTCAGGAGAAAGTCCCGATAGCTTCGGCTCCCTGCTGGAATTAACCTGGGGGGGCAAAAACACCCTCGATTTTGAGGGCATTACCCGCACCTGGATAGAAGACGGCGACACGGTGGTGATGCGGGGCGGGGCAGGTGAGCCTGGCAAACGGGTAGGATTTGGCGAGGTAAAAGGAACGATCCTTCCTGCAAAGCCCTTTTGCTGAATAGATTTATTCCTTGATTTTCAGCAAGTTAAGCCGACTTAACTAAACAAAGGATTGGCTATTCGCCTTTTATCAGGATATGCGCGGCCGCCTGTAGCCTGTTATATACCTCATCCATCCTGATGGGCTTGGAGAGGTAGTCGTTCATGCCTTTTTCTATTACTTTTTCTCGAATATCCTCCTGCACATCGGCGGTGAGGGCTACCACATAGAGATTTTTGTTCTGGTCGCCAGCTTCGCCTGTCCTTATTTTATTCACGGTTTGATATCCATCTATCCCGGGCATGTGCAGGTCCATAAACACGAGGTCGAAATCGTTTTTCTGTAAAGCTTCGATGGCCATCATTCCGTTTTCGACGAGCGTGGCATTGATCCCCTTTTTCTTAAATACCTGCGCCATCAAGAACCGGTTCACTGGCTGATCGTCAACGAGGAGTACCTTCAGATGCGAAATAAGGGTATCATCGACTTCGAGTAGCTGAGATTTGGTTTCAAGGTTTTCCTTCGAAATACCGAGGGGGATTATGAGCTCGAAGATTGAACCTGTGCCCGGCTCGCTGGTGAGCGTTACCTGGCCATTCATCAGCAGCGCAAACCGTTTTACGATCGACAAACCCAGTCCAGTTCCTCCATAAAGGCGCGTGGTAGAGGATTCGGCCTGCTCAAAGGCTTCGAAAACAGCATTTTGTTTTTCAGCTGGAATACCGATGCCTGTGTCCGATACAGCAAAACTCAGGGTAAGCTTCTGGGATTCACTGGAAACGACTTTTACAGTAAGAGCAATTTTGCCCTCATTGGTGAATTTGATGGCATTGCCCACGAGGTTGTTGAGAATTTGCCTGATTTTGTGGCTGTCACCAATGAGTTGATCGGGTAGGTTGTCTTCTACCACAATGGGAAACTCCAGCCCTTTTTCGGTCATGCGGTAAGCAAACGAAAGGCGGATCGATTCGATGAGTTCGACGAGAGAAAAAGGGATGAGATCGAGGGTGATGCGCCCTGCTTCTATTTTGGAGAAATCGAGGATTTCGTTGATTAAGTGGAGCAGGTTCTCCCCGGAGTTGCGGATATGGAGGAGTTTTTCGTTGAGGTCGGGATCGGTCACTTCGCGCGACATCAGCTCTGAGAGGCCGATAATGCCATTGAGCGGGGTGCGAAATTCGTGCGAAACGGTGGAGAGAAAGTCTGACTTGGCGCGGTCGGCCCGTTCTGCTTTTTCTTTGGAAACCAGCAATTCGTTTCGTGATTCCTCTATCTCGCGGGTGCGTTCCTCTACTTTTGTCTCAAGTGAGCCATTCAGCTCTTCGAGTTCTTCATTTTTTAAAAAAATCTCACGTGACTTTTGTTCAATAATCTGCTCTGCCGCCCTTCTGGCAGCTCTTTCCCTGTCTAAAATGCGCTTTAACGCGGTTATCTCTTCGCTCATTGAAAAAAACGGTTGCGATAAATTTTTAGCTTTTCACGAGGGTAAACCGGACTTTTTTCATGTCAGGGGTAAGGTTTTCGCGGGTAAATGCGATCGATTCGTTAAAATGGGCGATGCTAGCCTCAAGCAGTCCCTGGGCAAAATCGGCTAACCCACGCTCAGACTGGTAGATGACCGAAATGGTATCCTCGGTAAGCTCTTCGGTAATAAACCTCGGCAGCTCGGCATCGGGGTATAGCTTTTTTACTTCCACGTGTATCACGCGGTCGAGTTTTTCGAGGAGGTCCATGGTGCCGGTCATTTCCTTGATCATCGGTGCATACAAAACAGCAAACCGGCCAAAGAGGTGGTTGCCATATACCCGCAGCAATTCGGGTGGAGTGATACGGGTTGCCTGGCTCAGGTTGGTGAGCAAGTGTATCATGTCAGAAAATGGATAGGTGCCCACGGCGGTAAATACGCCCTGGGTGCTCAGCTGATCCGGATTTACGATCTGGTCCGCAATTTCAAAGCCGAATTTCTCTTCGACCATCTCCAAAAACTCGGTGAATACAATGCCTTTCATGCCAGGTAAATTTTTGTGCATGAAGATCAAACACTTATTGCTTGAAGCTTGGTCAAAATCTATCGGAAAATAACACCCGAAACGACGGAAGTTCTGGTTTCTGCCAGGAGAATTAAGCTACCGGTTCGGAGCGGCTTGTATTTGAATGAGCATTTTTCTTCCATTTACCTACAATGATGAGTGTGTTTTCTGGAGGATAAAAAGAGTTCATGTTTACAGAAAATAGACTATTGCGATGAAAAAAGAGAACATAGCTCAAAAGTATAAAAAACGTCATATCTGCTCAGACTCATAAATTAGCCTTGGATAGCAAGTAACACGCTCTGGTTTTGTTCTGATTATCTGCTTAATCTTACCTTTCAGCCGCAATTTCTTCTGATCGCCGAAATAATCATGATATTGGAAGTTGAAGCCCCTAGTATGAAATACATATTCATCTTAATTTCCTGCCTGCTCGCGACCAGCCTCTATGCGCAGCAAAGCTCCTTTGCCGAAATGACTTCCGGATTCCGGTATGATAGCTCGCAGGTAAAGGGATGGCTTAAACGTTCTGAAAAATTCAGTACCCTCCAGACTGATTCTGCGCTGATGTATGCTGAAAAGGCATTATTTGCCTCGAGCCAAATGGGAAATCAGGACCTGGTAATCAAATCCCTCAACGCCAAGGGAGTTGCATACGAGTTTGGAGGGAGGTACAAGGAGGCGGTAGAAAATTTCAAATCGGCTGCGGTATTGGCCCAACAGATAAAGGACACATTTGCGCTCAGTGGTGCGCTGTCCATGATGGCTTATCCGCTGCTGGAACTGGATCATTCTGAAGAGGCGATCGCCACCGTAAAGCAGGCGTCAATCCTTGCCGATAAGTTAGCTAATCTTCAACTACAGGGTAAAGCCAACAACACCATAGCCCTCATTTACTATAGATTGGGAGCTGGTGAACTTTTTGTTCAATACCTTTTAAAGGCATTGACCGCATGCGAAAAAATGGGTGATGCCCGAAAGATCGGAGCCATTAACAACAACCTGGGGATCTATTACTACGACAAACAGAATATAGCTGAAGCCCAAAAACGCTACCTGCTGGCCGAAAAAGTAGGCCGGGAGATTGATGATACGCAAATCGTGGCGAATGCAACGATGAACCTTGGCAACCTTTTCCGCGACAAGGAGGAATTTGAGAAAGCGGAAGCCTATTTCAAAGAATCCATAGCGGCATTTCAGGAACTCCACGATGTCCGTGGATACGCCGACTGTATCATCAACTATGCTGAACTCATGCGCAAGCAAAAAAAATGGGCTGAGGCGCTAAGCTATACCGATGAAGCGGATTCCTTGTACAGTTATGGTGGTTCGCAGTTCGGGATGCTCCATGCCATAGGAAACCGTGCAGAGATTTATCTGGATCAGCAAAAATTCGAAGATGCGATCCTTACCTCACACCTCGGTTACGATCAACTGGCCAATAAAGGCTTTCCTCCCGTAGAGGGTAAATTTGCAGATCAATTGAGCAGGATTTATGAAGCCATGCATAAAACAGACTCTGCATTCAAGTATTACAAAATAGCTACTGCCATCAAAGACAGCATCCAGATTTTGACAGATAAAGATAAAATACAGGCTGATGCACTCATGCGAAAGGACGTGGAACTCAATATACTTGCCAGTCAAAATGAACAAAAAGAAAAAATTATTACCCGGAAAAATGTTGCCATCTGGCTCATGGGTGGCCTGTTGTTGATCATCCTGGTGGTGCTTGGCTTTGTAGGGCAGTTACGTATCCGCGACCGTATTTATCAGGAAAATCTCCTAAAGCAGCGCGGGGAAATTGAAATACAGCAACAGGAGCTTATCCGGCTCAATAAATTCAAAGACCACTTTATTTCGGTGCTTTCGCACGATATGCGCTCTCCGCTCAATTCGCTGAAGTATTCGATAGAGCTCATTGAAGAAAACAGTGTCAGCTCCCCCATGGTAGCCAAATGGTTGCCAGGCATCGAGAAGGAATTGCACCGCACAGTATGGTTGCTCAACGACCTCCTCGAATGGGGCAAGGTGCACATGGAGGAGTCCATCATGCTTACGCCCATTTCGCTGGTACCGGTCGTGCGCGAAAACATTGATTTGATCATCCCTATGGCCGAACACAAAGACATTTCCCTGGTGTTTGATCAATACATAGATCTCCACGTGCTGGCTGATGCACAGTCGTTTGGCCTCGTTATCCGCAACCTGCTCTCGAATGCCGTAAAATTTACCCGAACCGGGGGCAAGGTGGAGGTCCGTTGTTCCAAGAAAGACAACTACCTAAAGATCGATGTAGCCGATAACGGTGTGGGCTTGAGCCCCAATGCGCTTAAGAGCTGGAAGGAAAACAAGCACCACTCCTCCATGGGTACCAACCGCGAAAAAGGCTCCGGTATTGGGCTCACCCTTTGCCGCGACATGGTAGCCAAAATGAATGGCCACATGGAGGTCGCCAGCAAGTCAAACGAAGGTACAACCTTCTCTGTGTATCTGCCGCTGGCCAGGTAGTTACTCCTTCACAAACCCACGGCTGTAGTAAAGTCCGGATTGATCGAGGATCGACACAAAATAAATACCCGCCGGAATACCGTTCAGGTCAAGGCGGTCGGGGATATTACCTGAAAATTCACGCAAAATACGGCCTTCGAGGTTGACGATGCGGAGTTGGGTGGCGTGAAGATTTCCCCAATCTACCTGCAGGTAGGTGGTAGCCGGGCTGGGGTACAGCAAAAGGGGGCTGGTGGTGGTGAGTTGGTCAATCGACGAAACAGGATTCAGGTCAAAACGCACTTCGGAGAGACCCGAGCAGCCCGGGTCGCCCCAGTTGCTGAGGGCCGTAAGCAATACATAGCGCGCCTGCACGCCGTCGAAATCCGGTCCTGCAGCACCGGTATAGCTGTTGTAGCCCGATGCCTGTGCAAATTCGAAGGTACCCAGCGAGGTCCAGGCGCTGCCATCCAGCGAATAATCAACCGCTACCTGTCTAAAGCCCTTGTCGGTATCGCCGGTTACATTGGCGTTCCAAACCCACGAAGCCTCGAGGGTATAGACATAGCCGAGGTCGTACTGAATCCAGTGGCTGTTGCCGCGCACGGCATTGGGGCTCGCCGAAGGCTGGCAGGAGGTCCATACGTGATCTATGCGCGTGGTATGGGTGGTGTCGCCGCACTGGGCCCAACCTGTGAGCGATTGTACAGTGAGAATACAGGCGATGAGTATCGAAAATGGTTTCATATGCGTCAGATATTCAGAAAACCAATGGGGTTGACGGGCGAGCCGATGGTGTAAAAATTGCCGAGGTTGGGCAGCACATAGGGCAGGTCGGTATTCGATACCCCCATCCACATAGCCAGCTCCCCAAAATAGGCGTCGGTAGAGATGCCGGGAAGCAATACGCCGCCTCCCAGTTCTTCATTGCTACCCAGCGAAAGGGTAGGATAATTGCCGTAAATGGTGCCTCCGTTTACGCTGCCGCCCATGGCCATCACGTTGCCACCCCAGGCGTGGTCGGTGCCGTTGCCGTTGGAGGTGAGCGTGCGGGCAAAATCAGAAATGGTAAAGGTGGACACGCAATCGTCGATACCCAGTTCAACCATCGCCGCCTGAAATTCGCCCATCGCCTTGCTCACAATACCGAGCATTACCTGCTGGTTGTTGAGTATTTCGTCGTGGTGGTCCCAGCCGCCAAACTGCACAAAAAACGTTTGCCGACCCATGCCCAAAGTGTCGCGGGCGGCGATGGTCCGGGCCACCATGAGCATATCCTTTGACAAGCCGCTGGTCGAAAACTGCGTAGCAAAAGGCGGAACCGCTGCCAGCGCGCTGCTAAACTGCACGTGGGTGTCCTGGGCCTGTTTTACGCGGTCGCGGTAGGTTTGCTTGAAAATATCCTGGTACTGCTGGTTGAGCAGGCTATCGACCCCGTCGCGGATGAGCTGGTCGTACCAGGTCTGGCTGTTGTAGACGTGTATGCCCACGCTGCCATCTCCGCTGTTCTGTATCGCAAATTCGGTGGTTTGCTGCCCCGCCTGAAACACATTCGTCCCCCCGAGCGAAATACTCATCGACACCTGGCTGTTGGTATTTCCAGACTGAAGAATATCCGCCATGCGTCCGCCCCAGCCCCTGGCCTCCCGCGACTGCGGAATAGAGGTCTGCCATTGCTGGATCTGGTCGGAGTGGGAGAGCAACCCTTTGGGCAGGGGCACCGTTTGGTTCACGGCCTGTATTTTAGTGGTTGGCTGTACGAGGGTGCCCGTATTGGCCAGAAAAGCCAATTTCCCCGAGTTAAACAAACCCTGCACCTCAGGCATGGAAGGGTGTACGCCGAAGGTGCGGCCCAGTCCGTCGGTATAGTTGAGCGGAAGCAGGTTGCCCATCGGCAGGGCGAGGTTAGAGCGGGTGGTGGCGTACTGGGTATAGGCGTTGCCGCTGTTGGGCACCAGCATATTGTAGCTGTCGTTGCCCCCTGCCAGCAGAATACAAACCAGGGCCCGGTAGTTGGTGTCGCTTGTTCCGTTTCGCCCTTTGGGGTTCGCCAGGGCATTGGTCATCCCGAGGTTGAGCAGGGTATTGAACATGGTGGTGGTGCCGAGGGCAGCACAACTGGCCGTACCCAAAAAGTGGCGGCGGGACATGGTACGCTTAGACATGGCTGTATTTTTTAGGAATGAGCAGCAGGGGCTGGTTATTTCTGAATGTTGTAATCGGGGCTGAGCGTCATAAGGTAGAGGGCTACCTTGGTGGCGATGGCGGGGTCAATGGCGGAGAAAAGGGGGATAATGTCCGCGATGGTTTGCTTTGTTTCTTCCGAAAAACCACCACTGCCCATGATCATGTCCAGCCGGTCAACAAGGGCAAGCGGGTTATCTACCAGCGCTTCTTCGTCGGCAAGGTTGAGCAGCACCCGGTCAGCTCCGAGGTTAAAGTTTCTGTTCGGACTGCCGAAAATGGTGGAGTCAGCCGTGGTCGATATTTCCATGAAATAATCTGCAAACAGCGAGAAATACATGTAGTTGTAGTAGTCCACCGCAGTTCGCGAATTGTGCAGCTGAAACTCAGGCCCTACGAGGTTGGCATTGGCTATGGGGCCATTGGGCTGAAAATCAGGCAGGTAGAAATTAAAAACCGAAGGCGACGCCAATACGTGCTGGCTGACCGAGGCTTCGAGGCTGATGCCGAGGTTCCAGTACTGCTTCGAGTTATTTTCCAGGTCAAATCCCTTGAATAAGCGGATGGCCCGCACGATGGGCTCGCGGAGTTTACCGCTGGCGGGGTCGTCGATCCAGGCACAATCGCGTGCTTCGGGGTCGAGCAAAATGGCTTTGATGACGGCCTTCATGTCGCCGCGCACGCCCTGGCCGTTGTTGGCAAAAGCAGCAGCCACCCGCGACACATAGGCCGGGCTGGGGTTCGATTTCACCAAACGCTGAATCAGGCGACGACCGATAAACGGTCCTACATTCGGATGATTGAAGAGGTTATCTACGGCGCCGTTGAGGTCCTGCATGCCCGTTTGCCCCGCGGGAAGTACCTGGCCGTTGAAGAGGTACTTGGGTCCCGGTTCGTGCCACTGGTTAAACATCTGCATGGGCAGCGTCATGTTTATCGTGGACGGATTGCCGTTGAAACCCAGCCCCCAAACCACGGGCAGGGTAGAATAATCGGTCCAGGGCCAGTAGTATTGCTGCGGACCCAGGCCGGTAAATACCTTGGCAAACTCCTTGATGTCGTCGTTGTCGTAAGAGGGGATTTCGTTGCCGTTTTGGTCCAGCATGTGGGTACCGTCGGGGTTCAATTGATAGAGGCCGATGGTAAAGAGCTGCATCACCTCCCTGGCGTAGTTTTCGTCGGGATGCGTATTGTTGATTGAATCGGACTTGGGGTTGTTGATGTGGTCGAGGTAAAAGCCCATCGCCGGATGCATCGTGACATCGTAGAGCAAGGTGCGGAAATTGCCGAAGGCGTTGCGGGAAAGCACATCGTAATAAGAAGCGAGCCCGGGGGCAGAATTATTCAGTTCCGATTTCTCGGAAATGACCATGATCTCGCTCAGGGCGAGGGCCACCCGCTGGCGGAGCAGGTCGGGCGATTTCATGGTATTATTCCACCAGGCCATGCGCCAGTAGAAAGAAAAGGGCTGTACCGCCCCGTTATTCACCACCGCCGCAGAGCCCCATTGTGTGATATAGGCCTGCTTAAAATGCTCCCAGATCAGGTTACTGGTATCGAGATAAGAAGCCCTTGGAAGCGCAAACTGGTCGTTGATCCAATCGGCGTAGCCTAGTGTGGCTACCTGCCCGAGCAGCTCGTAGTCGGCCCCGTAGGCCGCCTGACCCAGAAACCGCGAAGCTGCGTACAAATCGGGCTGTATGCCCGCGCCATTGACCGTAACGCTGCCTGCGGTGGAATCCACCTGGCTGCTTGTGGTAACGGTGATGCCCTGACCATGCCCGGCACCGAGGTAGTCGGTGTACACCTGCGCGGAGGCAAGGCCGGAAATAAACAGGAAAACAGGAAGGAGTACGATTCGGTGCATAGGCAGGGATTGAAGGTGGAAAATACTGCCAGAATAAAAACGATACAATTGGAGAATTAGTCCATCAGCGATTGGGACTATTCAGGGACTCTAATTAAAATGTAGGGTTTAATCCGCTGAATAAAAAAACTGCCGGGGTGAATGGTGAGGGGCGAGGATTTAAGGAGGAGGATTTTCCTTTTTCCTCGAATGTCGGTATGTGCTCCAACTTCACTTGTCCATCCCCTGCTTCCGTCCGAACTTCGTCCCGAATTTCAGGATTGAACCCTTATTCCATGAGAAGCTGTATCGCCTTCGCCCTCGTTTTGGTCTTTAAAATAGGATTCGCGCAATCTCCGGTTGAACGATATTTTGAAAAAATCCGCAACAACAGCGCCGAACTCACGGCTTTTATGGCCCAGATGCCCAAGGGCGGCGACCTGCACCACCACTATACCGGATCGGTGTACGCCGAAACGTTCCTCGACTACGTCATCGCCAACGACTACGCCGTCAACCTCCAAACGCTGGAGATTAACCCCGAAAAACCTACCGACAAGGAGTGGACCACATTTTCGGCACTGAAAACCTCTGGTGCGCTTGCCCGCTACAGCCAGCTGCTGCTCATGCAATGGTCGGTGAAAGACTACGAACCCAGCTCGGGCCCTTCTGACAAGCACTTTTTTGATTCTTTCGACAAATTCAAATACGCCTCGGCCTATACCGTGGAGGCTGGCCTGCTGGAGCTGAAAAACCGCGCCATCCGCGAAAATGTGTCGTACCTCGAAACGATGTTTCTCTCCGTTCCTTGCCCGCAAACAGTCACCGACCTCCTGCCTTTCAATGATGCCCTGCACCTCTGTCAGCAAACACACAACGATTCTCTGACCAACCAACTGCTTGATTCGCTCTATACCGCCCTCGTGGCCCACGACCTCAGGGGCTGCGCACTAGACTACAACGAAAACGTTATCAAGCGCCTGCACCAGGGCCTCGCTATCGATGATTCGGCCTTTACGATGCGGTACCAGAATTTTGTGCTGCGCTTCCTCGATCCGGTTCCTTTTTTCAAAAGCCTCATCCTCTGCTGTGAATCGGACCAGAACAGCGACCTCGTGGTGGGGGTAAATGTGGTAGCTCCCGAAGACGGCGAGGTGTCGATGGCCGACTACTGGCTGCACATGCGGATGTTTCGGTACATCCACAGCCGGTATCCGGACGTGAAATTTGCGATGCACGCCGGCGAACTGGCCCTTGGCATGGTACAACCCGAGGAGCTGACGTGGCATATTCAGGAGGCGGTGTACGTGGCGGGTGCCCGGCGCATTGGTCATGGCGTGGCCGTGCCGTATGAGCAACACAGCTACGACCTGCTCCGCCACATGGCCCGCGAACAGATACCCGTGGAGATCAACCTCACCAGCAACGAGTTTATCCTTCACGTGCAAGGCGACCGTCACCCGACAATGCTGTACCGGTCCTTTGGTGTGCCGATCGTTATCAGCTCCGACGATGCAGGCATCCTCCGTACCAGTCTCACCGAGCAATACGTGCTCCTCGCCCACCGATACCCCGATATCACCTATGCCGAAATACGGCAATATGTGTACAACAGCATCGCCTTCAGCTTTTTGTCAGCGGCAGATAAACAGCGGCTTAAGGCAGACCTCGATGCGCGGTTTGCGGCGTTTGAGGCGGAGTTTGGGAAGTGAGCTTCGCCGAAAGAAAAGGGGAACGCGGGTAGTTTTTACCCTTGTATGTTGAACGAGGGTAAAAAACACGAAAATCTACCCTCGTTCCAGAAAGTACCTTGGCCTTCGGAAAGCTACGTACTGAAATACGGGGGATATTCTTTCCTTGTCACTTGCTCCATCCCGCGCATTTCCTACCTTTAAACCTGGCACTATTCCTCAACATACTCCCCATGCTCATACACAAAAACGGGTCACGCCCATCCATCCAAGGACCCACAGACTGGTTTACCGGTTCGGTGAGGATAGATCACTTGTTTCAGGCCGAAGAACCTGCCCGGACGGGAGGAGCGCTCGTTACCTTTGAGCCGGGTGCGCGCACAGCCTGGCATACCCACCCGCTGGGGCAAACGCTGGTTATCACCGCCGGGAGCGGATGGGTGCAGCGGGCTGGCGGACCGATTGAATCTGTAAATCCGGGCGATGTGGTATCGTTTGCACCGGGCGAAAAACACTGGCACGGCGCTTCGGCGACCACGGCTATGTCGCACATCGCCATCCACGAGTACCTCGATGGCGAGGCGGTGGAATGGCTGGAACAGGTGACGGAGGAGGAGTATAATTCCAAAACCCCATGGGTTTATCACTAAAACCAGGAAGAAGCAGAATGTTTTTCCCAAATGTCAATCTAACAAATTGAGCACTTATAGCATTCTATTATATAAGGTTAGCCCTTTTGAAAATTCGTATCTTTGAATTCAAATGGCAAGAGCAGACTACATAATATCATTGATAAAATCGCATTACATCAGCGAGCCTGAAAGGTTCACCACTGTTGCATTGCAGATTGCTGCCCACGAAGCCAAGCTGGGACATACTATAGTTGCTAACGAGATAAAAAATATTATAGACAAAGCAAAGGAAACTAAGAATAAACTAAAAGCATTTTCTCCCGATTTGCAAGGCTTGATCCAGGAAAATGTTCCTGCGGTTAATCTGGCAGATATGATTGCTTCAGAAGATATTAAATCCAAAATCAACCGCATTATATCCGAGTTTGTGCAACGGGACAAGCTTCGCAGGTATAATTTGGAAAACCGAAGAAAAATTCTGCTCTCTGGCCCTCCTGGTACAGGCAAAACCTTGACAGCCTCTATTATTGCCAATGAGTTGAATCTACCGCTTTATACCGTTCTGATGGATAAAATGGTAACGAAGTTTATGGGCGAAACCAGTGCTAAATTGCGGCAGGTATTTGATTTGATCGAGCAAAAACAAGGGGTGTATCTGTTTGATGAATTTGACGCTATTGGAGGCGAACGCAGCCGTGACAATGATGTAGGAGAAATGCGAAGGGTATTAAACTCGTTTCTCCAATTCATTGAGCGCGACAAATCTGATAGCTTGATTGTTGCCGTTACAAATAATAAAGAGTTGTTGGATCAAGCCCTTTTCCGAAGGTTTGACGATGTGATTTTATACAATCTCCCAAGTCTGGAAGAAAAACGCGGACTGCTGAAAAACAGACTTGCTCAATTCAGTAAGAAAATTAATTTCGACGACCTGATTCCCAACATCAATGGGTTGAGCCATGCAGAAATTTCCCTTGCCTGCCTTGATGCTATCAAAGAAACCATATTGAATGAAAAGCAGGAAATGAGTAATGAATTGATATTAAAGACGATTAAAGATCGTAATGCAGCTTACTATAAATAATTTTTAGGAATGGCTTCGTACAAACACATCTTCATACAAGGAAATGTAAGCAGCGAGAAATATAGAGCACCTTCGGCAATGGGAGCGAAACCACGCATACCCGTTCGTGATAGGGCAACTCAAAGTCAAAAACTCTTAAACCAGTTTGCTGAAATTCGGCAACAAAAAGAACATCTGCAACAACAACGTAGTGCCGAACAAATTGCCACACGAGAAGGAACGTATATTCAGTTTAACAGTTCGGCAGATCATGATTTGATTACCAAAAGCCTGGAGGACCTTAGCAAAGGTATACGTCTGCTAAACATCAAAGATGTTTCCATAGGTGAGAATCAAACACAGGTTAGAGCAACAGTGTATGTTCCCAATGGTAAAGAAGGATATTTCATTTCTAAAATTCAAAAATACCAACAGGAAGAAACAGCTAGAGGACAACCTAAAAATGCACCGTTAGTCAATAGTATTGAAGATGTAAGCGTAGCTTTATTGGAAAGCTTGTGGACCAGCAATCCGCAACTTATCCCAGCAGATTACGCGAAGTGGTGTGAGGCCTGGCTGAATGTCGATACCAAAGGGCATCGGGAGCAGGAACAGATTGCACAGTTTTTTGGAACGCTAGAAAACATCGGCATAGCCTATAAATCAAATAGCATTGTCTTTCCAGAAAGGGCTGTGCTGCTCATCTGCGCAACCCGCCAGCAACTCATCGAACTCATGCTGCAAAGCGATCTGCTTGCAGAGTTCCGTGCAAGTCAGGAACCCGCTGGTTTTTGGGTAAATGAAAGCCGGGTCGAGCAACAAACATGGGTTAATGACCTGCTGAGGAGGATCGAGTTGGTTGAAAGCAAGGTAAAAGTTTGCTTGCTGGACTCGGGTGTAAATAATGGGCATCCGTTTTTGCTTCCTCTCCTTGACGATGAAAATGTCCTTACAGTAGATGCGGCTTGGGGTACAGACGACCACGAATCAGGTGCAGGTCACGGTACTTTAATGGCTGGGGTTGCGGGTTACGGGCAATTGGAGCCATTATTTCTTTCTCAGAATTCAGTTCCGCTGACACATAAATTGTGTTCGGTAAAAATCCTCCCACGGCCCAATCAGTTACAAACGCCAAGAGAACTGTGGGGTGATGTAACGGCGCAAGGGATTGCAAGGGCTGAAATTCAAAATCCGCAAATGATTTTGGTTTACTGTATGTCCGTTACTTCGCTGGATGATACCGACAGAGGCAGACCTTCTTCGTGGTCAGGTGCGGTGGACAATCTGGCTTTTGGCGAGGGTGAAAACCAGCGATTGATCATTGTATCTGCGGGGAACATCTGTGACGAAGATGCCTGGAGGGATTATCCTAACTCAAATACTACCTCGCCCGTTCAAAATCCCGCCCAAGCGTGGAATGCTCTTACAGTAGGGGCATATACTGAAAAAATTCAGGTTACAGACCCAAGTTTTCAGAGTTACACACCCGTTGCCAGGGAGGGACAGCTTTCGCCTTACAGCTCAACCTCACTAATGTGGGAACGAAAGTGGCCCTTGAAGCCCGATGTGGTTTTTGAAGGGGGTAACCTTCTAAGAGCCACCGACGGTAGTATAACACCGCACGAAGATTTAGAGCTGTTGTCCACTTCAAAGTCATTCAACACAAAGCCATTTGACACCATCAACGCCACAAGCGCTGCCGCTGCACAAGCTGCATGGTTTGCAGCAAAAATTGCCTTCGAATATCCCTCTGCTTGGCCGGAAACAATCAGGGGTTTAATGGTTCATTCTGCTAATTGGAACCTGGAAATGCAGGAACAGACGCAAGTACGCCCGGGTAACAGAGCTAGTTTTAGGTCTTTATTGAGAGTCTTTGGCTTTGGAGTTCCCAATTTAGATCGCGCCTTGTATAGCCAGGAAAGCGCTCTGACCCTCATCGCACAGGAGACAATTCAGCCATTCAGTTTCAAATCAGGAAAAAGTATTCCCGAAACCAATGAAGTACACTTTTTTAATCTTCCCTGGCCCAGGGAGCTGTTAATAGGTATGGGTGCAATTCCCGTAAAGCTTAGAATCACCCTTTCTTATTTCATAGAACCTGGCGCTGGTGAAATCGGATGGAAGGACAAATATCGTTATCAGTCTCACGGCTTACGGTTCGATGTGAATAATTCAAACGAAAGTGAAGATGAGTTCAGAAGGCGGATAAACATTGCGGCAAGGGAAGAAAATGAAGAAATAGGAACAAATGCAGGAAGTGACCGCTGGACTATCGGACAGAGAAATCGTAGTAACGGCTCTATCCATTCCGATTTTTGGGAAGGAACTGCGGCAGATTTAGCCACCTGCAATCATATCGCCGTTTATCCGGTAATTGGCTGGTGGCGTGAAAGAAAGCATCTGGGAAGAGTGGAAAACCGGACACGCTATTCGTTAATTGTTTCGCTTGACACACCCTCCCAAGACGTTGAGCTATTCACGGCCGTTCAAACCATGATCAGGGTTCCGGTTGAAATACCCATATAATTACTTTTACGGCCTGCCAGGATTATATGGCCCAATTGAAAGACTCCTACCTCCGCAAATTCCACACCTGCGCCCGTGAGCTCGACCATGCCCTGCTTCGCGAAAAACACATAGAGGTAGCCGTGGGCGTGACGCTGGACTCGGTGTATTTGAAATTGTATAAAAAAGCCTGGACCAACGATCAGTCCGATCCGGTAAACGCCAGCACCCGTATATTTTTCTCTATTTGGGTAAATGAGGATTCGCTGAGTGACAACCGATTATACTACAATATCCACGCATTCAAGATGCGCCAGTTAGCAGGATATAAGATCGCCAGCCGGGCATTTGCCCACCATTTCAGAGAGGCATTCAAGCCCTTTCATCCCAAATGGGAAAAGGTAAGTGTCGATTTTGGCCCTTTGACCCTGATGCAAGGCTGGCGCACGCTGGAGAACGAAACCCTCGAAAAGTCGGTACAGCTTCTCGCCCGCAATTTTCTGGAAATAGCCCCGCTTATCGACCAAACAATGGATATCTTTAAGCGCAATGATCATTTGAAGGACCTGCAATCAGATAAATAATACCCGAAATATTTGCTACCATGAGTAACCTATTCATCACAGGAGCGACCGGTAATATCGGCAGCGAAGTTATTCGTTACCTCATGACGAGCGCACACGGCCATACGGTTTTTGCCGGGGTGAGAGACATCGCCAAAGCCCAAAAACAGTTCGCGGAATACGACAAACTCCGGTATGTGCATTTCGACTTTGAGGAGCCCGATACCTTCGCCGCTGCCCTACAACAAATGGACCGCATTTTCCTGCTGAGGCCACCCCATATTTCTGATGTGGAGCGGTATTTCCACCCGTTGATTTCCAAAATAAAGGAGCTACAGGTTCCCGAGGTGGTCTTTCTCTCGGTGCAGGGAACCGAAAAAAGCAGCATTATTCCCCACCACAAGATCGAAAAGCTGATACAAACCTTCGGGCTGGACTATATTTTTTTACGGCCGGGCTACTTTATGCAAAACCTCACGACCACCCTGCTCGGCGACATTCAGTCGAAGCGACAGATTATTCTGCCCGCCGGAAAGGCAAAGTTCAATTGGATAGACATAGAAAATATCGGAGAGGCTGGCGCACTTTTACTTGACCGGTTTGATGCGCATAAAAACACTGCCCCGGAAATAACCGGCTACGAAAATGAAGATTTTGCTCAGGTGGTAGCCCAGATCAATGCCGCGATCGATCGCCCGATTCAGTACAGAAGCGTAAACCCCATTCGTTTTTTTGCCATCAAGCAAAAGGAGGGCATGGCTACCGGGCTGATCCTCGTCATGATCTTGCTGCACTTCTTGCCCCGATTTCAGCCAGCGCCTGCGATATCTGATTTTTACGAAAAATTAACGGGCAAAAAACCTACCACCTTGCGGACCTTTATCGAACGCGAAAAGGCGAAGTTTAGGTAGGCAGTATTTACCCTTCCAGACTTAAAGCGCCCGATTAATTGCCCCCTTCTGCATAAAAGCGTGCCCTGAGCTCATACGTTAGCCGGTTAATCGCATCCAGGTCGGGCGTTTCCGGCAAATCAGAGGCGGCGTACACCTGTTCCATTTCCTGCTTGCGGGCTTCGGCCAGGTCGAGCAACTCCTCGTATTCGTAAGCCCCGTGCTTTACTTCCAGCAAAAAATCGCGGTTAGGCCTCCGTACATTTACCTGCTGGTCGCGCCCGATCTCGATGGCCATGTCGAGCAAACGGAAGGTATGCATCATGTTTTTCGCATCGTAGTTTTTGCCGTGGCTCGTGGTATTTTCGTACCGCGCATCGTTACGTTTGGCGACCCAATCCCAGTATTCGCGGTGCTCCCGGCAGTAAGTGGAGTACCCCTCTAGGTTTACATACAACATTGCCTCCTGCGTCGCACCTTTTTCGATGGAGCTCAACGAAGGATAATTGGAATCCTCTCCTTTGATAACGCCCTGATAACCAAGCCCTTTTCCGTAATACAGGCCAAACAGGTTCTTCATGTTGGGGATATTTACCAAGCCGCAATTTTCCTGCTGCCACCCTTTCCGGGAGAGGAACGTCTCCAGAGGAATCGACCCTTGCCCTTCCGAAACATAGCAAAACGACAAAAGCGATTTCCGCGCTTCCGACATCGGGTTTACGATCTTTTTGTTCAGCCCTTTGGCCTTCTTTATCTGCGCATAAGCAAACCTGCCAAACGTGTCTTTGCACAATTTGGAAAGGATAAGCTCCGGTTGAATGAGATCGAGCAGGGGGTGTCTGAACAGGACCGATTCAGCTGGCGTGCTGAGCAATTCCAGGATATTGGGGTTGTTGACCGACAGCAACTCCATAAACCTGCGCAGCTCATAGAAGACAATGTCGTTGGATTCGTTGCTCACCTGAGGCACGTAGTCGAGCCCGTAAAAGTCCATTTTCGGAAGCAGGAAAACCCCTTTGATGTCGGTGTCAGACGTGGACGTATCGAGCCCGTAAGCCTTACTTCCGCTGATACATTCTAGGATAATCAGGTTGCGTTTCTTCAGGTCTTCGAGAGTCATCCGGCTTTGATGGTTTGCAGAAAAAAGGAATCCAGCTCCGCCCTGGGTTTGCCAGCGCCGGGCAAAGTGGGAGCAACCGCTTCGGCCTGGGCAATACACGACTGGATAAAGGCCATAAGCTCCGGTTCTCCGGTGTGCAGGTACGATTCGTCGGTCGTAGCCTTAAAGGCAATCAGCGCCTCTATTTGGGCAATAAGCCCGGCAGGGAGGTCCAATCCCCTGATCATGAGATCGAAACGAATGGGCGGAATGTCTTCCCGCAACATAATCCAGCGGCTGGCTACAGCCGTGCGCAGGGCATAAAACAGCTTTTTCAGCTTATAATTCTCCTGCCCTTCTACTTCCCAAAACATCCCTTTGGCCATGCTCAGGTAGTGGTGCATGGTGGCGATGCGGGAGTAGTGCGAGGGGGCAATTTCATGGATACCGGCCACAAAGGAAGGTGCTTGCCGGTAGATAATCGGCGACTGAATCCGCTCCAGAATTGCAGCATTCGATTTCCACAGCAACCGCAGACATTTTCGCACATCCCAACCCACAATGTCCAGCTCCCTGTCTTCGAGCATCGCCTCGATGGTGTCATTTTTTTCCGAAAGAGAAAGGTACCAATCCGGCTCATGGCGGTAAATCAACCGCACATCGTAGTCGCTGTCGATTGAGGGAAAGCCCCAGGCACGGGAGCCGGTTTCGCAAGCCAGCAAAATCTTTACCCCTTTCTCAGCCTCTATCTGCGAAAGGTAGCCCTGAATTTTCTCCTCCATCTTTATTGAGATTCTTTTGGCAAAAGCGATGAAGCTTTCAGCCTATGCAATATCGAAAAATTACCCCATTGCCTGAAATGGCGCGACCTCAGCCTTTCTTATACCCTGAACATATTCGGCGGAAAAGGGGGGGGAGAAAGGAGGTTTATCAGGTGCTGATTGACCTTGGGAAACAGCACAGCGGTGGAGATAGACGGAAGCAGAGACATAGATTGTGCTTAATGAACACTAGCACTTTCATATTTTTTCTTCAACCGTTTCCTGCGAATCCGCCCCTTTCGCTTCATGGAAACTTCGGATGGAAGCTTTAATCCTGGCCATTTTTTCGGGGGTAAATTCGTGACTTTAATAGCGATCAACCACGGCAAGGAGCACCTCCAGGTCAGTATATTCCGGATGTTTCTCCTTTATGCTTCTTTCTACCGTTTCGCGCACCTCCTGCACCATCTCAAAAAAACTTTTTGCCCGGGCTTCGGGTGTCATGTTTTGGAAAAATGCAGCCTGCATGGCTATCATTTCCGGCTTGGTACCTCGCACCTGGAAAACAAGTTACTGGCCCTAATCTGCTAAAATTTATCGTTACCCGTTAACGCCTATTCCCAGCTATTCCGAACCATACTTCCTTTTTCGGGGTCAAGCGTCACCTGCACAAAAGCGCCGAGGGCTTCCTGCATTTCCTCCACGTGCGAGATCACGCCCACGACCCGGTTTTCACGGCGCAGCGATTTCAGCGTTTCCATCACCACCATCAGCGACTGTTTGTCCTGCGAACCAAAGCCCTCGTCGAGGAAGAAGAAGTTTTGGCGGGCGCGGGACTGCTGCTGCACCTGATCGGCGAGGGCCAGAGCCAGCGAAAGCGCTGCCTGAAAGGTTTGTCCGCCCGAGAGCGTCTTCACGTTGCGCTCCTTGCCGCCATTGAGCCAGTCGCGCACGAGCAGGCTGTTGTTGGGCCCCATGATCAGCTCCAGCGTATGCCGGGTAAGGCGATGAAAACGCTCGTTAGCGGCTTTACACAGCTGGTCGAGGTAGATGGCAGACACAAAATTAACGAAGCCACTGGCCTTGAAGAGGTTGCGCAGCGTGCGCAGGTCTTCGCCCCGCTTTTTCAGCGCCTTGATTTCCTTTTCCAGCGACTGCCGCGCTTTCCAGGCGGTTTCCAGGCGGCGCAAGGTCTCCTCGGCGGCACCCAGTTCCTGTTCTTTTTGCTGAAGTTCCCGCGCAGTTTCGGCCACAGACAGTACCAGGGCATCGTAGCCTGCGGCGTCGAAGGGGTTCGCCAGTGCCGCTTTTTGGGCTTCTATCAGTTGCTTTTCCGCCGTTTGCAGCGCCACCCGAAACTCCTGCAACTCCTTCCGCTCGCGGTCGATCTGGATCGGCAAGGCCAGGATATCCTCCACCGATTTCAGCGATTCAAACGAAGAGGCGGCGATGGCGGCTTCCGTTTGCTTGCGCAGCCGCTCAAACTCCTGGGTCTGGTCTTTGAGCTGTTTGTCCAGTTGCGCCAATTCGCCCCGCACGCGGTTGAGGCCCGACTCCAGCTCCTTTATTTCGAGGGTGTAGCGCTGGTAGAGTTTTTCGATCTGCTCGTGCTGGCGTCTGTTTTCGAGGGCCTCGTTCTCAAGCATTTCGCGGCTGCGTGACCGCTGTTCGTCGAGGTCCACGAGGCGCAGCGCCTTGGTTCCCGCGTTCCATTCGCCCTTTTTCCCGCTGATATCCTGCTGTATTTTTTGCAAACCCCGCTGGTATTTGCCCAGATCCTCCTCTTCGAGTGCCAGGTGGTCGCGTTGCGAACGCTCCAGCTGCTCCAGCGACTCAATCGATGCCTGCATATCCGAAACCGACTGCAAGCGCAGGTTTACCTCCTCCTCCGAGTCAGGGGAAAGCCCTGCAAACTCAAACGAAGCCACGTGCTGACGCAGGGCTTTTTCGGCCACCAGGCGTTGGTTTTGGGCTTCGGCCAGGCGCTGCGTCATCCGGTCTTCACGCGCCAGCCATTCAGACAGCTGCGCGGCGGTGGTTTGTAAACGCTGAAGTTGGGCCTTGGCCATGGATAAAGCTTCTTCCTGTTCGTTGGTCGCAGCGGTATTTTTGGCGGGTTCGGGGTGGTGCACCGAGCCACACAGCGGACAAGGCTCGCCGGGTTGGAGGCTGTCGGCAATGCTGGTGAGGTGTTGCCGCACCCGCTCCTTGTCTGCCGCAAGGGCCGCAGCTTCGTAGGTGGCCTCCGCCTGGGTGATCAGCAACCCGAATGCCTGGGTCAGCGTCGCCGGTGCCAGTTGGGTCTGGTCAGGAGAAAGGCCCGCTTCCCGTAGTTTTTTGGTGCGCAAAAGCACGTATTCGTCCAGCTCAGACTGGTCCTGGGCCATGCGGTTTTCCACCTCCTGCTTGCCTTTTTCCAGCTCCCGCCGCTTCGCAAACCACTCCCGCACGGCCATCAGCATGCGCGTGTCGGGAAGCTGCGACCGCAACTGACTACGCTTTTCTACCATCAACCGAATCTCATCTGTGCGCTCAGCAATGGCCTGTTCTTTCTGAAGAATGAGCTGCTTCCCGTTTTCGATCCGATCCTCGCTGATCCTTATTTCTTCTTCTATTTTGAGCAAAGCAATGGCCTGATCGAGCTCCTGCGCCAATTGCTGCAAACGGTCGCGCTGCAGGTAATTGGCTTCCACGGTCTTAAAAACGGCGCGTTTTTCTTCGAGGTGTTTTTCCGATTGAAGGGCCACCGCCTGTGAATCTTTCTTTTCGCTGTCGAGGGTATGGATTCGCCGGAGCAGGTCGTGGCGTTTTTCGAGCAAAGGTTGAAAATCGCGCAGGCAGGTTTCGTAGGCTTTGAGCTGTTGCTCGCGGGCGGATACGTCGCTGCTGCGGGCAGAAAGGGCACGGTGTTCGGCTTCCGCCAAAGCCAGGATCTCGCCTTTTTTGCGGGCTTCATCTGCCTGCTGTACGGCTTGCTGCCGGGTGTGTAGTTGCTGACGGAGGGTAACGAGTGACTGACGAAGGGCTTCCAGATTGGTGCGGCTGTTTTCCATCGCTTCCGGATTTACCTCGGTGTATTGCTGCACGAGGGCCTCCGCCTGGTCGAGGGCACGTTGATTTTGCTGATCCAGCACGCCCACCTTACTAGCCAATTCAAATTTTTCGAGGCCAAAGAGCTCCTTCAGCATCCGGGTGCGGTCCGTTTCAGTGAGCTCCAAAAACTCCTGAAACTGCCCCTGTGGAATAATGACCGTGCGGCGAAAGTTAGGGTAGCTGAGGCCCAGAATCGGTTCTGCGTTGGCGGTTTCGAGCGGAATCCAGTTGCCGTTTTCTTCCCGAAAAGCCCTCCTTTCAAAAGTCCCTACTTCGTCAAATCGCTTTGAGTGGCGCTTGCCCAGTACCTCAAAGCGGTAACCGACACCTTCGAGGTCAAAATCAAAGCGGATGGCCAGGCGGTTCGAGCGCAGGTTCATCATGTTGTAGCCCCGCTTTTCCCGGGCGTTCAGGCGGTCGCATTCGCCATACAAGGCAAAAGAAATCGCTTCCAGAATGGACGATTTGCCCGAACCCGTGGCACCGAAAATACCGAAGAGGTGGGCTTCGGTCAGGCGGGTAAAGTCTATTTCCTGTGGTTCGCGGTAGGAGTACAGGCCTTCGATGCTGAGGTATTTAGGGATCATTGCTTATTCTTTTTCTGAATCAACAGCCAGCACTTCACGAAACAAATCCATCAGGCGGTCGGGCACGGCAAGGCCCTGTTTTTGCATAAAATAATCGGCAAACAAAGCTTCTATCGACTTCGAAAGGTCGATATGGCGGGTGCTCACGAGGTTTTCGTCCTGCGTATCTATCGGCTCCGGAATCAGCGTCACGATGCCCGTATGCACCTCAAAAAGGCGCTGCCGCTCCTCCGAAGTGAGAAACGTGGGGGTTTGCACCGTCAGCTCCACCCACACCCCGGTATTTTCCTGCAACCACAGCACCGCGTCATCTACCGAGGCGCAGCGCTTCCGCACCAGCGATTTGCCGGAGGTAAGGGAAACGGGCCGCCATTGCACCGGTTTGCCGGGTTCGGCATCGATCAGCACCACCTGCTTGGTCTGGCCGGCTTCGCTCATGCTGTAGGCGAGCGGACTGCTGCTATACACCACCGGAAAAGGTTCGGCTTGCACCACGCGGTAGCCATGCAGGTGACCGAGGGCCACGTATTGGGTTTTTTCGGGAAAAACGGAGGTAAAAATATCGGGCGCGCCCCCCACCGTGGAAATCGGCTTTTCCTCTTCCGGCTCTTCGGGCGCGGCTTCGCCATAGCGCATCACCAGGGCATGGCCCACGAGCATGTTCACGCCTTCTTCGTCAAAAATATCGTCGGCGATCCGGCCCCACATTTCGCCCAGGGCATCGCGCAAACCTTCGGCCTGGTCTTTTCCCAAAAACTGGCGGAGACGTATTTCATTGGCAAAGGGGGCCAGAATCAGTCGCAGCGGCACCGCAGTTCCGGGCAGCTTTAGTTCTATCCATCCAGGCCCGGAACGCGTAACGGCAATGCCGCCGGCCAGGGCAAAAGGCTGCACCACGGTATCGGGAAATCCGGCCAGGATAATCCCACATTCGCGGGCCAGCGGATCGGGCGCTTCGATGCGGTCGGGCGAGTCGTGGTTACCAGCTATGCCGACCACCGCCCGTTTTCCATCGCCGGCAAGGCGCTTGAGGGTGCGGTAAAATAGTTCGGTCGCTTCGGTAGCAGGGTTAAACTGGTCGTACAGATCGCCCGCGACAATCACGGCATCTACCTGCTCCCGCTCGGCCAGCTCACATATTTCTTCCATCACGGCCCGCTGCTCTTCCAGCCTCGAAAAATGGTCCAGTCGCTTGCCCAGGTGCCAGTCGGCTGTATGCAGTATCTTCATATGGGGAGGTAAATGCCTTCTTTCAAAGTAAACGAACTTTGACCTAAGTTTTACCCTGGAACCCGATTTTTGCTATTTTTTTTAGTTAAAAATGCGCGATTCCATTGGCCAGAAGCGTCTTTTATCTGGCAAAAAACCAACCCCGTTACAGCTCTGACTTGATCGCCTCCAGCACCGCTAGCATCAATCGTGCATCCGTTAACCCCATGTGGCTGATGCGCATGATTTTTCCTTTCAATGAATCTTGTCCACCCGAGAGGGTAATCTGGTGCTTCGACTTCAGCTTTTCACGCAAGCCATCGAGGTTTTTTTCTTCGAAATAAACGGCCGACAGCGAATCCGACGGCGACTCACCAAACACCTTCCCTCCCAAAGCCACAAACCCATCCCGAAAAGTATGCGCCGCCTGGTGTACGCGGTTCCAGATCGCAGGCAGGCCTTCGGCGGCTACCAGGTCGAGGGCGGCATCTACGGCGTAAAACAAAGTCAGCGGCGGAGTAAAAGGCGAGCGATCGTTAGCGGCGGCTCGTACATGGTTGGCGAGGTGGGCGAAGTCGGCGGCATCCGAAGGGGTAAAATAGCGCAAGGCCCGCTCGCTCAACGCATAGGCAACGACCCCGGCGGGGCTCATGAGGGCTTTTTGGCTGGCGACCACGGCCACGTCAATGCCCCAGGCATCGGCGTACATGGGCACAGCGCCGGTTGTGGTGATGGTGTCGGCCACGATCAGGAGGTCGGGGCAGGCTTCGCGGGCGCGCCAGGCGATGGTTTCGAGGTCGAGGAGGGCAGCGGTTGAGGTTTCGCAATGGGTAACCACCAGTCCCCGTGCCTGGATACGGTCGCAGGCTTCAGCTACCCGCACCGGGTCGGGCACCTCACCCCAGGGAATCACGAGGTCTTCCACGAACACGTTTCGGCTGCGCAAATAGGCGGCCCACCGGGTGCTGAATTTGCCATTGCTAACCACCACCACCGAATCACCGGCAGAAAAAAAGCTGTAGATCGCCATTTCTACCCCGTAGGTGCCACTTCCGGGAGCGGCCAGGGTCATTCCTTCTGTCTGGAAAAGGTACCTGAGTTTTCCGCGCATTTCTCCATAAAAAGCGGCAAATTCCCCACTGTGGTGATGGATAATGGCTTTGCTCATTGCCGCCTGAACCGGAGCAGGAATCGGCACCGGGCCGGGAGTAAGTAGTATATGTGGTTGATTTTCCATTTGCAAATTGAGAAAATAGGGAAACTTGCTACCAAAAACCGATTATTTACTAATTTTAGCTTTCTGTCCGAAAGGAAACCCACCCATGAATATCCTCATTGCCGGAGGCTCCGGTTTTATTGGTCATCATCTTACGCAATCATTTGTGAACCAAGGGCATCGGGTGGTAATTTTGTCTCGCAAAGAAAAACAAACTCCCAGTTCCCAAATCACGTATCGCGCGTGGTCAGGTAAAGAAGTGCCCGAAGGATTAGGCCCGTTCGATGTGGTGATAAACCTGACCGGCGCCAGTATTGCCGGTGGAAAATGGACCAAAGCCTACAAAAAAGAGATCATCGACAGCCGGGTGGATGCGTCCCATGCCTGTGTGCGGTTTATTCAGGCAAGCGAAACCAAGCCCAAAGTTTTTCTGAATGCATCGGCAGTGGGCATTTACGGTGGAAACCGAGAGGAAGAAACCGACGAGTTTTCCCGACTGGGTAAAGACTTTATGGCTGAGGTATGCAAAAAATGGGAAATGGCCGCCAAAGATGCACCCTGCCGCACCGTGCTGATGCGGATATCGGTGGTGCTGGGCAAAGAAGACGGCGCCCTGCCTATCCTGACAAAGGTCTATAACGCCTACCTCGGCGCAAAATTCGCTTCGGGTACCCAGGGATACTCCTGGATCCATATCGCTGACCTCGTTCGATCCGTAAATTTTTTGATTGAAACAGAAGATTTAACCGGCCCCGTGAACCTCGTGGCGCCTCAGGTAATGAACCAACGCCGCTTTTCCTTCACGCTGAGCAAGGTGCTGGGTAAACCCGACTTCTGGGTCATTCCCAAATTTGCCCTTCAATTGATATTTGGAGAACGGTCTGTCCTTTTTTGGGGAGGACAAAAAGCGATTCCTCGTAGATTGCAAATAGCACGCTTTACCTTTGATTATCCGAGCCTGCGACCTGCACTCGACGATTTGCTTAAACCCGATTCTTCCCTCAACGGCTGATAACATTCCGAGAACCGGATAGGATTCTGACTCGTTTGGAAGATCATCATCCTATTCGCTATGTTTCGATACGTACTGTTACCGCTTTTACTTTTGCTGGCAACCAGCCAGGTATTTTCGCAGCATACTTACCTGCAAACCAACCGCATTCCGGTACAGACCGACAATGGCAGCCCCATTATCAATGCATGGACGGGCGGGATGAATACCCCCCAGCTTTCGTCCATTGACCTCGATATGGACGGCGTAAAAGACCTGGTGGCATTTGACCGAAGCGACCAGACCTTCACCACGTATCGGTACAACCCCACGACCCAGCGCTACGAATACGCCCCGGAATTTAAGTACATGTTCTCCGACTGCGATTGCAACAATTGGGCGTTGCTGGCTGATTACGATTGCGACGGCAGAGCGGACCTCTATTGCGGACACGAAGCTTCTTATGTAAAAGCCTATAAAAATGTGCTGCTGGGCACCGACAGCATGACGTTCAAGCTTTCTTATGAATACGTATTTTCAAATGACACCTTTTGGATGTACGTGCCAAGTTCCGACGTTCCGGCGATAGTAGATGTGGACCACGACGGCGACCTGGATATTCTTTCCTTTGAAAGCTTCAGCAATTACCTCATTTGGCACAAGAACTACTCCATGGAGCGGTACAACCGTTGCGATACCCTGGTGTATGAACTGGGATCGGGTTGCTGGGGCCATTTTTATGAAAGTAATAACAACAATACCGCCTTTATTCACGACACCCTGTTTTGTTCCTTGGGCGATTTTGTGCCCCCCCACGGCAATGGCGGTATCCGTAACCCCGGCGAAATCGACGATCCCTATTCGGGAGCTGTTCGCCATGCGGGCAGCACCACCCTTGCTCTGGACCTCAACGGAAGCGGCGTGTATGATGTAATTATCGGCGATGTGTCGTACAATGAATTATATGCTGTATACAATGTCGGAAGGCCCGATTATGCCTACATGGATTCCGTAGAGCGCAATTTTCCTTCTTTGGATGTGCCCATCAATGTCACCACTTTTCCCGCCACTTTTTACGTGGACGTTGATCACGACGGCAACCGCGACCTGCTCGTTGCCCCCAATGTCTCCAGTGCCCAGGGCGAAAACGTAGATGGCCTCGTCTATTACCGCAACGTGGGGCTCGACGACTCAGCGGTATTTCAATATCAGGGAAGAACGTTACTTACGCCCGACAACCTCGACTTAGGCAGCAACTCCAGCCCTGCTTTTTTTGACTACGAAGGAGATGGCGACCAGGACCTGCTCGTGGGCAACTGGTATGCGTATTACCACGATGCAGGAGGCGATATTTATCAGGATGAGCTGCACCTGTACCTCAATACCGGCACCGCTACTTCGCCGGTTTTTACGCTTGTTGACCGCAATTTTCTGAATGTATCTGCCGGAACCAATCCTCGTTTTTCGGGGCTTTCGCCCGCCTTTGGCGACCTCGATGGCGATGGCGACGAAGACATGATGTTGGGCAATACTTTTGGCGAAATTTTCTTCTACACCAATACCGCAGCCCAGGGCCAGCCCGCCAGTTTTCAACAAACAAGCATCAAGTTTGCCAATATAGACGTGGGCAACTATGCCGCACCTGAGCTCTACGATTTCGATGGCGACAATGACCTTGATTTGTTTATCGGCAACGAAAACGGACAAGTAGCCTACTACCGCAACGAAGGTACCGCCCAATCCGCCAACTTCACTTTGGTCACCACCGAGTTTGGGTTTATTAACCTGGGCGACAAGTACAATTCCCCCAACAGCGGAACCACCCAGCCCCTGCTGCTCGACTGGAACGAAGACGGCCAACTGGATCTGTTGCTGGGCAGTGAACGGGGCTATATAGAGGTATTTACCAATCTACTCACAGGCTTTACCGACACTTTGCGTGCGGTGGACACGGTGCTGCACACCCGGTTTGGCGCGTATGCCTCGCCTACCGCAGCTGTGCTGGACACCACCGGAGCGCCTACCCTCGTCATCGGATTGAGCCGTGGCGGCATGTTGCTCGTAGCACCCGCGATAGCTCCCGATACGGTTACCTCGATCCTTTCCGCCCGTTCGACAATGGCTTTCCGCGCGTTTCCCAATCCGGTATCCGAAAGCGTTACGCTGGAATGGGACCCCGGCCAGGAGGTAGCCGACGTTCGCCTGGTTTCTATTCAGGGGCAGGTATTGCGCCAGGCCCGCGACCGCAGCGGCAGCCTGAACTGGAGCACCAGCGACTTGCCCGGGGGCATATATTTCGTCACCTTGCGTGCCGGTGAACGGTTTGCGGTGGTGAAATTGATCAAAGAATAAAGCATGAACGTACATACCCTCGACCTCCATTTTCTCGGATACGACGATGCCATTGCTGTTTACGTAGTCGAAACTTCGGAGGGATTGGTGCTGATTGAGTCGGGTCCCCATTCCACTTTTCTTTCTCTGAGAACGGGCCTGAATATACATGGCTGGAAAATTTCGGACGTAAAACACGTGCTGCTCACGCATATCCATTTTGACCATGCGGGTGCAGCGTGGGCATTGGCTCAGGCAGGCGCACGGGTATATGTGCACCCGGCTGGGTACCCGCACCTGCTCGCTCCCGAAAAACTCTACGACTCAGCCCGCCGCATCTATGGCGAAGATATGGAGCGTCTTTGGGGAGAAATGCAGCCCATTCCTGAATCGAACCTTCAGGCCATGGAGCATGGGCAAACGCTCCATATCGGTGAATTGGATTTTACTGCTTGGTTTACGCCTGGTCATGCCCAACACCACCTGGCCTGGGAATGCGAATCGACTATTTTTTCGGGAGATGTGGCCGGGGTTGCCATCCAAGGAGGACCCGCCATGGCCCCTTGTCCGCCGCCGGATATTGACCTTGCGGCGTGGAAAAATTCCATTGGCCTGCTCCGTAGCCGCAACGCGCAGCGGCTTTTCCTGACACACTTTGGCGAAATAACCCATGTGCAGCAGCACCTGACCCAGCTCGAAGCCATGCTCGAATTTTGGGTGGAATGGATGCGTGGCCCATTTGAAGCAAACGAACCCCCGGAAGAAATTACGCCCCGGTTTCAGGCATTTGCCACCAACCAGCTCCGGGAACTTGGCGTTTCGGCAGAAAATTTACCGAAATACGAAGCCGCTAACCCCGCTTTCATGAGCGTGGCGGGCCTCCTCCGCTACTGGAAGCTGAAGTCGCAGGGGCGGTTGCAATAGCATTGACGGAAGAAAAGGAGCCTCTCTTTTCCTGAGATTCATTTTCCCAGAAAAAAACCACCGCTGAAAATCGCCTTCAAACCCCGCAGAATCCTTAGCTTCACGGCATGACAGGGTTGTTGTTGTCGGCAGGTTTTCCGGCATGGGTACAAGGCATCGTAATCCTCGGCTTCGTGTCGGTATTTACCCTTGTAGCCGTTTATGCCGAAAGGAAAATTTCCGCATTTATCCAGGACCGCCTTGGCCCCATGGAAACGGGCCCTTGGGGCAGCTTGCAAACCCTGGCCGACATCCTGAAACTCACCTTCAAAGAACCCATACGGCCCGATGCGGCCCACCGATTCTGGTATTGGCTGGCGCCGGTGCTGGTGTTCACCGCAGTCTATGCCGGATTTGCCACCCTGCCATTCGGGGCGGGAGGGGCCGCCGCTTCCGTGAACATAGGCGTCGTTTGGCTGCTGGGTATAGTTGCACTCGATGTAGTGGGCATCCTGATGGCAGGCTGGGGCTCGATGAACAAATACGCGGTGCTGGGCGCTGCGCGTGCAGTGGCACAGGTGATAGCATACGAAATACCCGTAGGGCTGGCGTTGATGTCGGGCCTGTTGATGGTCGGCAGCCTCAACCTCGAAGTAGTGGCACAGGCACAGGGCACCTACGCGGCGTCTCCGGTTTATTTTTTGGGGGAATGGGATGTAACGAACATCGGCGGCCTTACCGGCTGGCTGGCGTTTCGGTATCCGCACCTGCTGGTAGCCTGGGTGGTGTACTTTATCGCCTCGCTGGCCGAATGCAACCGCGCACCTTTCGACTTGGCAGAAGCTGAATCGGAGCTTATTTCCGGCTACCACACCGAATACGGCGGGGTTGGTTTCGCTCTTTTCTTTCTCTCCGAATATGGCAAGATGCTGCTCGTGTCGGTGCTGGGCGTAACCGTTTTCCTCGGAGGCTGGAATACGCCTTTACCTAACCTCGGCCCCGTTGCCCTCGCCGACTGGACCTCCGGCGCACCCGGTACCTGGGCGGGCATCTTGTGGGGAGGAGGGTGGCTGTTGCTGAAATCGCTGCTGGTGGTAGGCCTGCAAATGTGGATCAGGTGGACCTATCCGCGCCTGCGCGTGGATCAGCTCATGCGGCTTTGCTGGAAATGGCTGACCCCGATTGGGCTGGGGCTTTTTGCAGTAAGTGCGGTATGGAAAGTAGCCGAAGTCATGGCCTGAGCCGGGTCAAGCTTCTTCGTCTTCCTCCCAAGATTGGATTACCCTGCTGATTTGTTCCCACTCAAAACCCTTTTGCATGAGGTAGCGGATGGCTTTGTCGCGTTCGTCAGAAGGCTTTTGCGGATCAAGGTCGCCCATTTTTCTGTGCAACAGCTTGCGGATCATGGCGGCATATTTTTCTTCCGGAATTTCTTCCTCCAAAGCTGCTTCCGCCTGGCGGGTATCGATCCCCTTTTGCCGCAGGGCCTGGATTATTTTAAAGCGGCCCCATTGGTTTTGGCTGAATTTTCCGCGCACAAAACTCCGCAAAAACCGCGCTTCATTCAGGAAACCTTCGTCTTCGAGGTGCTCCACATAGTCGTTGAGGCCCGAAGCAAAGACCCCCAGATCGGTGAGTTTTTTGCGCACCTCGGCCCGGCTCCTCTCCTGAAAGGCGCAGTATTTGTATATCTTAGCAAGAATTTCAGGGGTGAGCACGGCCATTGGTACCAAGTTTGCAATAAATTCCCCGAAGGTCAGGTTAATTAGGAACACCAAAATAAGCTATGGTTCGGTACAATCGCATCTTAATTCCATTTCTATTGGTTCTGGCTGTGGTCCTTACGGGCGGTTGCCGAAAATACGAAGATGGTCCCCTGTTTGTATTAAAGTCCCGCGAAGCACGCGTAGCCCAAAACTGGGTGGCTGAAGTGGTGGCCCGTAACGAAATCGACGAAACCGATAAGTACGCCATTTACAACCTCACCTTTTCGGACAACGGCCGCCTCAACTGGCGCATCCAGCAGTTTACCGACCCCACGGTGATTGAAACCCTGGCCGACTGGCAGCTGGCCTCCAACGACGAAGAGATCCGCCTCGAATTTGATACACCAGACCCCGTTTCGGGAGAAACACGGTTGCTCTACCTCAAGCTTTCGCAGCTCACCACCAAGGAAATGTGGATCAGCTACACTGTTAACGGCGACCGCTACCGGGCGAGGTTGAAAAGTATTTAATTGAAAACTTCGCTGTCCTGTTTCGTGTGAATAGATGCGCGGGTAGGTTTCATCTATGATTCTTTCAACTCATAGAAAAAACAAACTAAGTGTCGGCGGCCCTAAATATCAATAGGGCGTTCAACCTCCGCTAGCTTTTATTGGCTCCTTAGAGCAAACCCGATTCACCCTTACGACTGGTTTTATACCCACACCCAAAAACACCGACCGGAAGTCGGCGGTATAGTCCTGAAACTCCATAGGAGTGAAAGGATTATAGCTATCAATGCCCGGCGACATGAACCCCAGAGGGGTGACATTATTTTTGAAAATCGCATGCTTTCTGCCAAAGCCTGACACAGCCACCCGCTGATATCTATCATGGGCGAATGAAGCTCGCCCGTACAGCCCACCAAACAACACCGACCGGAAGTCGGCGGTACAACACAGTAAAGAAATTTATTTCACCCGCCGACTTATCCTAAGTCATTTCCCGAAAAAGCGCGGATAGGTGTAAATTGGCGAAAATTATTCTGTCAGATTATTTAGCCGACACATGGACTACCGCATCGAAAAAGACACCATGGGCGAGGTACAGGTTCCCGCAGACCGGTACTGGGGCGCCCAAACCCAGCGCTCAATAGAAAATTTCAAAATTGGCGGGCACCGCATGCCCATCGAGATTATCCGCGCGTTCGCGGTGCTGAAGAAGGCCGCAGCCCTCACCAACGCCGAACTCACCGATTTTCCTCAGGAAAAAGCCGATATCATTGCGCAGGTTTGCGATGAGGTGCTGGCGGGCAAGCTCGACGACGAGTTTCCGCTCGTGGTGTGGCAAACCGGCTCCGGTACCCAGTCGAACATGAACGTGAACGAGGTGGTGGCTAACCGCGCCACGGTGCTGCTGGGCGGCAAGCTCGGCGAAAAGCCCCTCATCCACCCCAACGACGACGTGAACAAATCGCAATCTTCGAACGACACCTTCCCCACGGCCATGCACATCGCGGCCTACCAGTTCATTTCCGAGCAAACCCTGCCCGCCATGAAGGTGCTGCACGATACCCTGGCCGCCAAGGCTGAGGAGTTTCACCGCGTGGTGAAAATCGGCCGTACCCACCTCATGGATGCCACCCCGCTTACGCTGGGACAGGAGCTTTCGGGCTACGCTACCCAGATCCGCAAAAGTATGGAGGCCCTCGAATGGAGCCTGAAGCACGTGTCGGAGCTCGCGCTTGGCGGAACGGCTGTGGGCACCGGACTGAACACCCCCAAGGGTTTCGCCGAAAACGTAGCCGGAAAAATCGCCGACCTGACCAGTCTGCCTTTTATTACCGCAGAAAATAAATTTGAATCCCTCTCCGCCCACGATGCCCTTGTAGAGGTATCCGGTGCGCTGCGCCGCTGCGCCGTGGCCCTTATGGCCATCGCCAACAACGTGCGCCTGCTGGCTTCAGGTCCGCGTTGTGGCATCGGCGAGATCCTCATTCCCGAAAACGAACCAGGTTCCTCCATTATGCCCGGCAAAGTAAACCCTACCCAGGCCGAGGCCCTGACCATGGTTTGTGCCCAGGTGATCGGCAACGATACCGCCGTGGCCGTTTCGGGCACCCACGGACACTTTCAGCTGAATGTGTTCAAGCCCGTGATGATCTTTAACGTGCTGACCTCTGCCCGTCTGCTGGCAGATGCCTGCCTGTCGTTCAACGAGCATTGCGCCGTGGGTATCGAGCCCAATTACGCCCGTATCCAGATGCACCTCAACAATTCGCTGATGCTGGTAACGGCACTGAACACGCATATCGGCTACTACAAAGCCGCCGAAATCGCCAAAAAAGCCCACAAGGAGCACTCCACGCTCAAAGAAGCCGCCATTGCCCTAGGCTACCTCACCTCCGAGGAGTTTGACCAGATTGTGGTGCCCGAGCAGATGGTAGGCGAGTTGTAGGCCCTGCAAACGTGCATTCGTGAACCTAAAAACAGGCTAGATTCCCATCAGGCCTGTTTTTTTTCAAAATACTACCTTTTGTAAGTGGGTAATACTTGCGGGGTGTGGGAATATGCCTATATTTGCCATCTCATTTTTGAGAAATGGATTGGTGCGGTAGCTCAGTTGGTAGAGCAATGGACTGAAAATCCATGTGTCGCCGGTTCGATTCCGGCCCACACCACGAAAGCCCCTGATTGTCAGGGGCTTTTTTTATTGTGCAAGCCAGTCCATGAGCTTCTTTCCTGATTAAGAAAAACGAAAAGCCATTATACCCCTTCTGAAGCATTTCCGGAGAATAGTCTCCTTAATGGTTGCAAGGCATGGGCATCTGACCACTTTCGAGTTTTGTGAGCAATCCGCCTTGCTGGGTCCGGGAATACGGATTTACCTCGATTTCTCCTTTGCGCAGCCTCAGAAAATAGACAAACGGGGAGGTTTCGTAGGTGAGCAGCGAGGCGGTATGCTGCTTACAATCCACCGTTATCTCTACCTTTGCTTCTACATTTCCTTCCTGAGCAAACAAAGCAATCGCCTCGCCCGAATGAAGAATACAAGTGGTTCCGTCTGCCATCGAAACGGTCACTTCTTTTCCTGAAGGGAAGAAATCGGATACGTGGAGATAGGCGGGAAAATCGGAAGCCTCGGGCTTTCTGACTGCCGGAGAAATGAGCATCGGAGACAAGAAATCGGGGTACACCAGAAATTTATCGGCGTTGGCCCGGTCCACCATTGAACCGACTACAAAGCCAGATAACCCAAAAAGTACTCCACCCGCAATCGCTGCGTTGTTGGCCTGAGTGCTTGCGACCATGTACCACCCCTTTTCGTTATTGTACACCGGCAGCATTTCATGCTCAAACTGCACGTAAAGCCTACCGCCATAACAAACAGCAAAAGGGAGCTCTTCGCGGCCATCGACATACTCCACCAGGGCTTTTTCACGGTCAATATCTCCCCGATTATAAACCCTCACCTTTACCTCAGTGATAGCCTTAGGGCGCAGGTAAATCAGGTCGTAGTAGGTCTCAAAAACTGCATTTTCCTAATAATCAGTTATTTGGATCGGGAGTTGAATATCTTCCAGGGTATAGGCTCCCAGCTGATCGGCCTCGATTGGCTCCATAACAAGCTGGTTGTTGGCTTTAACTTTCAGGTAGTCGGCAATGGCAGCATCAATGGCTGCGGCAATGTTTTGCTTATGCGATCCGGTAGCTTCAAAAGTCGATCTCAAGATACTGTTTGCCGAACGGAAGCGAACAAAATAGCGATCACCGACTTTTTCTACGAAATCGAGATTGAGGTATGCAAACGCGTATTCCTTGGACATCAGAATCTTTTCTCCAATCTCCAACCGCTGTACCTGGATCAGGAGCTGAGTATCGGACAAGCGTGGATCGGCATGTCTTTTGAAGAATGCCTGTACTTCATCCGTCAGTGAAAGGCCTAATTCCGCGCGCACTTCGTTGTTGAGGATTCCTTTGAAAACATATCCGATATAGGACTCGGCACTTTTGCGGGCGTAAATCACCTCGCTTACATTCACTTTGTCGCAATTGATACAGGGTTCGTCGTTGAGGTAAATGCGCAAAGGTTGGGCAAAAAGGAGGGTACCCATCACCATAAACAGACTAAGAGAAAAGAATCGCATAACTATTTTTATGCAAATATCTGCCAAATCAATAAGTCTGTCAAGGCAATTCCCTTGCTCTCTTCCACAAAAAAAACACCCAATACCCGTAGTGAAGGGCATTGGGTGAAGCAATATTTTAAGGCACTATTTCCTTCCGGAACGGCAAAATCACCCGCGTTTCCACACAGGCACGGTAGAGCAGGGCTCTCCGTAGCTTATTTTTTTGGCAAAAGGCATGAGTCGGGCCGTTACTTCGGCATAGGCACTCATGGGCACGGGGCGATCGCTGCAGCCTTTTACGACCACAGGGCGGTCCTGGTATTCCGCAAAATCGATCCCATCCAGGGCCTGGCGAAAGAGCGCACTTTCCATCACCTCGGGGGTGCCCATGTGTATCGAAAGGGCCACGGGCTGGAGCTGCGTAGCCACCAGCATATACGCCCATATCGGGATAATGGCATCAGCGGAGCAAAATACGGCCACGTGCGCGCCCTGGTATTGGGTCCAGTCGTGGTTGGCGATCCATTCCCTGAAGTCTTTTTCTTTCAAAATAAGGCCCATGAACAGCCGGTCCTTCAGGTCGATGGACAGGCGCGTTCCGGCGGGAAAAAGGTCTTCGAGCCGAAAAGTAACGATCGGGCTTTGGGCTACGCGGTTTACGATTTCTCCGGTACTCATGCGGGATTTTCTTGTGATTCAGCGAGGTATTGGGCCATGTTGCGGGCCATCTGATCGTAGTCGGTAAGGTCGAACTGGGTGCCGTAGGGGTAACGGGTGCGGTACATCGTCACCACTTCTTCGGTGAGCAACGTGCGAAAATGCTCGATGCCGGTTTTGTCTTTGGCAGAAATAAATACCGCGGGCGAATGCTCCTTGGCAAACCAGGTGGCTTCGAGGCTGGTTCGCTCTTCTTCGGTCAGCGTATCTACCTTGTTAAACACCTTAATGACCACCTTGTTGGTGATGTCCAGCCCCTTCAGGGTTTCGTCCACCACGGCTATGTGGTCCAGAAAATTGGGGTGCGAAGCATCGACCACGTGCAGCAGAATATCCGATTCGTGGGCCTCTTCGAGGGTACTTTTAAAGCTTTCGATGAGGTGGTGCGGCAGTTTGCGAATAAATCCTACGGTATCGGAAAGCAGGAAGGGCACCCGGCCGAGGTACACCTTGCGCACGGTGGTGTCGAGCGTAGCAAACAGCTTGTTCTCTGCCAGCACCTCCGATTTCGAGATCAGGTTCATGAGCGTAGATTTGCCCACGTTGGTATAGCCTACCAGGGCCACACGCACGAGTTCTCCCCTGTTTTTGCGGCGGGTTTCGCCCTGGCGTACAAAGCCTTTCAGCTCGCGGCGCAGCTGGGCGATACGGTCGCGGATAATCCGGCGGTCAGTTTCGATCTCCGTTTCACCCGCACCTTTGAGGCCGATACCCCCGCGCTGCCGCGAAAGGTGAGACCACATGCCCGTAAGGCGGGGCAGGAGGTAAAGGTATTGGGCAAGATCGACCTGCACCCGCGACTGGGCGGAACGGGCCCTTTCAGAGAAAATATACAGGATAAGGCTGCTTCGGTCCAGGATTTTGATGCCGTCGAGTTCGCGGTCGAGGTTACGAATCTGCGAAGGCGATAGGTCGTCGTCAAATATCACCAGGTCGGCCTGGCGCTCCCGCACGGCGTTTTTAATTTCTTCTATTTTGCCGGTACCAACGTAGGTAGAAGGCATAGGCCTGTCGAGCCGCTGGATAAAACTCCCCACAGCGACAGCTCCGGCGGTTTCAGCCAGAAATGCAAGCTCATCCATGTAATCCTTCGACTGGGCAAAGGTCATGTTAGCGGAGCAAACTCCTACCAGGATGGCTTTTTCGGTTTCCTGGCGAACCGAGCGTGTTTTCTTTTCAATCATAGGTAGCCTTTAAAAACGGACCTGCGGAGCTAAGGTTTGGACATACCTTCCTGAGGGTCAGTTTTTTGTAAAGATAAGGGTATTTGGCCAATGCGTATGCGCGGTGCCCGTCTCCACCTGGCGGCAAATCCTCAAAAAAAACAGATCAGTTATGGGCGCTGAGTTTTTGCCACACCTGCAGGTAGGCGGGCGTGGGCACCCCCAGCTTTTGGCCTTCGCGGCAAACATAGCCCGTAAGGGTATCGAGCTCGGTGCTGCTTTTTCCTGCACGAAAATCGCTGTGCATCGACGCGGTATTGGTTACCGGCAGCTTCTCCAGGTTGGCAATTACCCTTGATTTGATGTCGTCCTCGAAAATAATCCCATTGCCATGGGCCACCGCGATTACTTCATCGAGCAGTTTTTCGAGCAAAGCCCGCTTTTCGGGGTTACCGAGCAATTCGCCAAAAAAGCAATCGTAATAGGAGGTAGCGGATGCCGACGCCGACACATTGATAAATTTGTCCCAGGCCACCCGCGAAATATCGGCGCTTACCCGCACGTGGATACCTGCCGCTTTCAGCAAATCACCGAGCCACATCGCCCGCTCGGGTAGCGGGCCATCCGTTCCAAAAAACAAACCCTGAACCTTGCCGAGATTTTCGACCCGGCCCGGAGACGTAAGTCGCGCCACGATGTACGCACCCCCCTGCCATACCGTGCCCTGCGTGAGGTGCGCGCGAACCTGCCCGGTAGCATCGAGTCCATTTTGCAGGGGAATGACCACCGTTTCAGGCCCGATACAGGGCAAAAGCGCGGGTAATATCGCCGCCAGGTCGTAGGTTTTTACCGAAAGAAAAAGGTAATCGACGATGCCGAGTTCGCCCGGATGGTCAGTGGCCAAAGCCGGAAACACCCGCAGTTCCTTGCCGCAATCCACAACCAGTAGGCCCGTTTCGCGGATCACTTTGAGGTTATTTCCCCTGGCCAGAAAGACTACTTCTACCTCCGGATGGGTAGCTAAGTGACCGGCCAGTTTCCCCCCAAAAAATCCTCCCACACCTCCCATGCCCGCAAAAGCGATCCGCACTTTCGGGGTTGTAGATGTTAAAGGGATCATGGGTGAATCTTTCATTATTCGGCCAAAAAACAGGAAGCAGGCAGCCCCGCACCATTGACAAGGTTAGGCGTGGCGGTGCTCCTCCAGGCAAATCGCACCGAAACGGGCGCCTTCACCGATTTCGATTCCAGCACCACCACGGGTTGGTCTGCCATCTCTGTCTGACCCGATCCGGGGGAAACTTGTATTTCTATGCGGGCTTTTGCAGGGAAAAATACCCCATCGGCACCCGCTATTTCAAACAAATCAGGCGCACCGCCGGGGGCATTTAAGCCTTCTGCGTGGTCGAAATACACGTGAATTTCATTCCCTTTGATCAAAATATGATGATACTGGGGGCTGGAAACTTCCCCTATTTTCACGTGGTAGTGCTTAACGAGGGCAAGGTTGGCAAAGCGGTTGCCGACAGGTACTTTGTTTCGGGGGTGAATGTCGGTGGTGTCGCCGATGTCGCTGGTAACGACCATGGCCGTGCCCGGAACCGAAAGCACCTTCCGCTGGGCATCGCGCAGCACAGCCCCTTCGAAGGGTTTGCCATATTTATAGGGAGCTATTTGGGCAAAATAAAAGGGGAAATCGTAGCCCCGGTCTTTGCGCCAGGAGGCAATGAGGGTCGAAAGCAACTCGGTGTAGGTAGTACCATTGCCCACATTTGACTCGCCCTGGTACCAGAGCGCACCCGCAATGGGGTAGTTGGTAATCGGGGCAATCATGGCATTGTAGATACGGGCAATCTCCACGGGTCCCCAGGGAACGGGTTCGAGGCTGGCAGCAGCCACGGTAAGGCGGCGGTTGTTGTCGAAGGCTTCTTCGGGCATCCAGGCTTCGGCAGGAGTGCCTCCCCAGCTCGAGTTGATCATGCCCACAGGCTGGTTCAGTGCCTGGAGCAGGTCGCGACCGAAAACATATCCAATGGCGCTGAATTCCTTCATGGTTTCGGGGGTACACACCACCCAGCGGCCGCTCAGGTCTATCTGGGGCGTATGCGCCGTGCGGGTGTTGACGGTAAAAAACCGGAGATTGGGGTGGCTGGCTTGCCGGATCTCTTCCTCACCGCCGATCATGCCCGCACCTGGCGTCCACTCCATGTTCGACTGGCCGGAGCAAAGCCATACCTCGCCCACCAGCACATCGTGGATGATCACTTCATTGTAGCCTTTGATCATGATCTCAAAAGGGCCTCCGGCAGCGGGCGTTTGGAGGACAACCTCCCAATGCGCCTGGTTGTCGGCCACGGCTTGCAAAGGGGTCTTGCTCCAGGGGATTGTTACGGTAATTTTTTCCCCCGGCTTGCCCCAACCCCACAGCTTCACAGCGGTACTTTGCTGGACAACCATGTGGTCTGAAAAAATGGCCGGAAGGGTCACAAAGCCGAAAGCCGTATCGGCCACCAGCAGGCAAGCGGCAAACAGGAGAGAAATACGAAAGAAAAGGGGGCGGTTCATGGGCAGGGTTATTTCAAAACAAGATAAAAGTATTTGGCAGCTAAGGCTGTTAGCTGGCAGGTTTTTTTTGGTAAAATGGGGTGCTTGGGGGATGAGTTCAGAAGGTCTGAAAGGCCTATGCCCCCCCATCATCCGCCCCAGCTTTCCCTATCCAGGCTCCTATACTGAATAGCTTCGGCGAGGTGTTCAGGTAAAATATCGGGTATATCGGCGAGGTCGGCGATGGTGCGGGCTACCTTCAGGATACGGTCGAAGGCACGTGCACTGAGGTCGAGTTTTTTCATGGCAATTTTCAGCAACATCTCTCCCTGCCGTTCAATTTTGCACAACTTCCGTACCATCTGGGGCTCCATCATGGCATTGGAATAAATGCCCGGAAACTCCTGAAAACGGTGCAATTGCCTGTCGCGGGCGGCCGTTACGCGCTCGCGGATGTCGTAGCTCGATTCTCCCGCACCATGCGACGAAAGCTCTTCGAACGGAACGGGGGTAACCTCCACGTGCAGGTCGATGCGGTCGAGCAGCGGGCCCGAAATGCGGCTCAGGTAGCGCTGCACCTGGGCGGGGGCGCACACACATTCTTTTTCGGGGTGGTTGTAGTAGCCACAGGGGCAGGGGTTCATGCTCGACACCAGCATAAAGTTGGCGGGGTACTCCACCGTAACTTTGGCCCGCGACACCGTGATGCGCCTTTCTTCGAGCGGTTGGCGAAGCACCTCCAGCACGGTACGCTTAAACTCGGGGAGTTCATCGAGGAACAATACCCCGTGGTGCGAAAGGCTGATTTCGCCGGGCTGCGGAATGGTGCCCCCCCCCACGAGGGCCACGTCGCTGATGGTATGGTGCGGCGAGCGGTAAGGGCGTGAGGCTACAAGCGAAGCATTTTCCGGTAAAAGACCGGCCACCGAGTGAATTTTGGTCGTTTCGAGCGCTTCCTGCAAGGAAAGGGGCGGCAGGATGCCGGGCATGCGCTTGGCAAGCATGGTTTTTCCCGCTCCCGGAGGGCCGATCATGATCACGTTGTGGCCACCGGCAGCGGCTACTTCGAGGGCACGCTTTACATTTTCCTGGCCTTTTACATCCGAAAAATCGTGGCTGACATCTTGCTGGGCTTCTGCAAACATGGCCCGGGTGTCGCGCACCAGCGGCTCGATGTGCAGGCGACCACTGAGAAAATCGGCGGCCTCAGTCAGGTTCGACACCGGGATAATGTCGAGCTCATTCACGATGGCGGCTTCCGGCGCATTTATCTTGGGGAGAATCATCCCTTTGAATTTGCGTTTGCGTGCCTCGATGGCAATGGGCAACGCGCCTTTGATGGGCTGGAGCACGCCATCGAGGGACAGCTCACCCAATATCACATAGTCTTCAATATTCGGAGCATCTATCAGGCCATCGGCGGCCAGGATCCCCAGCGCAATGGGCAGGTCGTAATGCGAACCCACCTTGCGCACATCGGCGGGCGCGAGGTTCACCACTATTTTTTTGCGGGGCGGTTCGTAGCCCACGTTGCGGAAGGAGGTAAATACCCTCGCCCAGCTTTCTTTCACGGCATTGTCGGGCAAACCTACGATCACCATCCCGAACTCGCCGGCGGCTACATTGGTCTCTACCGTAATCATCAACGCGTGGATGCCTTCCACGGCGCAACTATGGGTTTTTACTAGCATGAAAATGACTCAATACCTGCAAAATAGGATAACCCGACCATACAAAAAACCCGGAACCGAAATCTGGCCCGGCAATCGGCTGGCAAACCGTTCGAAATAAAATTTTCAGGGGTTAACATCCTGAAGGGGATAGCCGTCGTTTTTAGGACAATAGGTTTTTTCGAAAAATCACATATTTCGGAGCAGCGATAAAATCCGAATGTTCGTCTTATTCGTATGCCTTTAAACCCCTACCCATGAAAGGCCATTTCAGCTTTCTGCTTGCCTCACTCCTCCTGCTTCCTTTTCCCCAAATAGCGGAGAAAGCTACCCCGCTGGCGCCCGAAAGCACCGAGGTGCTGACTCTGGCCGTGCACAACCTACCCGTGGAATGGACGAAGGGGGGTACCCGCCGCGAGCTCGACCAGGTAACCGAGAGCCTGCTTCGCTTTCACCCCGACCGGATCGTGGTGGTTTCGGAGGAAGACCTCAGCCAACACTATCAGGCTTATTTGCAGGGAGAAACTACACCCGCATCTACCATCGAAGAGCAACTGGCTTTTCCTTTGAGCCAAAGGGCCGGCATCGAAAATCTGGATGTCCTTTCAGTAGATTTTCCGGTAAAAATCGGAACCGAAATCCAGGAGTCAGAGGCAGTTTTGGCCGGAAATACCCTCGATCAATTTCTGGACAAACTACGCGCCATCGAATTTGCCCGCATGAACGAAGCCAATAAAGGAAGCGTTAATGGCCTGCTCCGGTTCGTGAATCAACCCATGAATCTTAGCTACGAGCGCACCCTCTACCTTTCTTCGCTCACCGCCCTCGGCGAATCGGACGCTTACCTTGGTCCGCGTTTGCTTTCCCGCTGGTACGAATCGCAATTGCGCTTATTTTCGTCATTCAAAGGACTGAACCTCGCACCCGGTGAAAAGGTGCTGGTGCTGATAGAGGCCCGTGAAGCCGCCTGGTTCACCGATTTTGTGGCGCAGGATCCGGGCCTGGTGCACATTCCCGCTACAAGCTTTCTGGAAGTGCATTGATTTGCACAGAATTGTTGGAAATTTGCGGGTAACCGGAACGCATTTACCGGCTGCCTATGTTTTCATCTCTTGGTAAAATAATCCGCACACGGGGAACTGCTTTCAGCTGGTGGTTGGTCCTGGGCGGATTTTGTGTGTTCAGCACGGCCGTAGCCGGACAAGCGGTATTTTGGGTAAATCAAAGTTTTTGGGCGGTGTTTGGCCTTTGGGGTGCATGGAATGTACGCCCACTTCTCCCCGAAATCTACCCTCCGCTTCCCGGAAAATCGCTGGGCATCTATCCCATGAAACCTGCCCTGCGCCTGGGTCGGGTATTTACCTCCTCGGTGCTGATCCTCTTCCTGATCACGGCAGTAGTTTTATTGCTCTCAACCAGCCCATGGCCACTGGTGGGCGTAGGTGCTGCGGTTATCCTTCCTCTGCTGGTTTTGTTTTTTGGGCAAATGAAACGCCTGTTTGCGTCGGGCACCTTTACCTTTCAATTGACAGAAGAAGGGCTGCGTATGCACCTCGTTGCCCCGATCGATTTTATGCTACGCTCGATGTTGCAGGTGCGCCAGGACCGCGCCCTCTGGCTGATCAAGGACCGCGACCAGCGCGAAGAATGGATCGATATCACCTGGATGGGCGCCGGTACCGCTGATTTTGAAGCAACATTTACCCGACTGCTCCTGGAAAATAAGGTGCCTGTGGAGAACCGCACCGGAATACCCGCTATCAAAAAGGTATAGGGCAAGGCAGCATCGGGGTAGAATTTTAGCTGAAAAAAGGCCCGTGGCTTTGTATCTTGCGCCCAAATTCAGCGGACCGTTTTCCATGACAGCAAAAGCCATTTCCAAAACCAATTTTGAATTTCCCGGACAGGTTTCCCGATACCAGGGAAAGGTTCGCGATGTGTACAATATTCAAAATGAATTCCTGGTGATCGTCGCCACGGACCGCATTTCCGCGTTTGATTTTATTTTACCGAAGCCCATCCCTTTCAAAGGACAGGTGCTGAACCAAACGGCGGGGCATTTTTTCAAGGCCATAGAAGGAAAAATTCCTACCCACGCCCTGGCCATGCCCGACGCCAACGTAACCATTGGCCGACTGTGCAAAGCCATTCCCATCGAAATGATTGTGCGGGGCTACCTCGCGGGACACGCCTGGCGCCTGTACGATGCGGGCAAGCGGGAAATTTGCGGCGTAAAACTACCCGATGGCCTGCGTGAAAACGACCGCCTTCCGGAGCCCATCATTACGCCTTCGACCAAGTCCACCATCGGCCACGACGAAGACATCAGCGAGTACGAAATCCTGAAATCGGGATTGCTGGAGGCCGATACCTGGGGAGAAATGAAGTATTACGCCCTGGAGCTGTTTCGCACCGGTACCGAAATGGCGGCCGAGCGCGGGCTGATCCTCGCTGACACCAAATACGAATTTGGCGAGCACGATGGCCGCCTCTACGTGATCGACGAAATCCATACGCCCGACTCTTCCCGCTACTTTTACTCCGAAGGCTACGAAGCCCTGCAAGCAGCAGGTGAACCTCAAAAACAGCTTTCGAAAGAATTTGTGCGCAAGTGGCTGATTGCCAACGGATTTCAGGGACTCGACGGTCAGGTAATGCCCGATATGCCCGAAACCTTCGTGACCGAAATTACCGACCGCTACGTTGAGCTCTACGAGCAGGTAAGCGGCCTGTCATTTGTGCCCGCCGACACCCTCGAAATCGAAACCCGCATCTACGAAAACAGCCTGGAAGCCATCCGTCAACTGCTTTCCTGACCATTTTTTGGATCCATTTCTTATGCATACACCCCAAGTTACCGTTGAGATCGCCGGCCAACTCGGCATTTCTCCCGAAGAGTTCGACAAAATCTGTCAGCTCATGGGCCGTACCCCCAACTTCACCGAGCTGAGTGTGTACTCCGTGATGTGGAGCGAGCACTGTTCGTACAAAAACTCCATTCTCCAGCTCAAAACCCTGCCCAAAGCCGGGAAAAACGTGATGGCGGGAGCAGGTGAAGAAGGTGCCGGACTGATGGACATCGGCGACGGCCTGGCCGTGGCATTCAAAATGGAATCGCACAACCACCCCTCGGCCATTGAGCCCTATCAGGGAGCAGCCACCGGCGTGGGCGGTATCCACCGCGATATTTTCAGCCTCGGTGCCCGACCCATCGCGGCGCTCGATTCGCTGCGGTTTGGCGACCCGGCCTCACCCAAAACCCGCCACCTCGTGAAAGGCGTGGTAAAAGGAATCGGCAACTACGGCAATGCCTTCGGTGTGCCTACCGTGGGCGGCGAAGTGTACTTCGACCCCTGCTACAACACCAATCCGCTGGTAAATGCCATGTCGGTTGGGATCGTGGAGCATGGCAAGGCCGCTTCGAGCGGAGCCAAAGGCGTGGGCAATCCCGTGTTTATCATGGGAGCAGCCACCGGCAAAGACGGCATACACGGGGCCACCTTTGCCTCGGAAGATATATCGGAAGATTCGCAGGAAAAACTGCCTTCCGTGCAGGTAGGTGACCCTTTTACCGAAAAACTTATCCTCGAAGCGACCCTCGAAATCATTGGTACCGGCACCGTGGTGGCCTGCCAGGACATGGGCGCGGCAGGCATTACCTGCTCCACCTCCGAAATGGCGGCCAAGGGCGAGCTGGGCATGGAAGTATGGCTCGATAAAGTGCCCATGCGACAGCCCAATATGGTTCCTTTCGAGATTCTGCTGTCGGAGTCGCAGGAGCGGATGTTGTTTGTGGTGGAAAAAGGGACCGAGGCCCAAATTGAGGCTATCTGTGCCAAATGGGACCTGCCCTGCGCCCAGATAGGCGTACTGACCGATTCCGGACTGCTGCGCTACCACTTCCACGGCGAAGTCGTGGCCGAGATTGATGCCCAGTCGCTGGTGTTGGGCGGAGGCGCTCCCGTGTATGTGCGTGAGCAAAAGGTACCCGCTTATTTTGAAAAAATAGCCGCCTTTGACCCCGCATCCATCGCCATTCCTGACCAACTGGAACCTGTGGTAAAAGCCCTGGTTTCGCTGCCTTCGCTGGCCAGTAAAAAATGGATCGTGGAGCAATACGACTCCATGGTGGGCACCGCCAATATCACCACCAACGCACCTTCGGATGCTGCCGTGGTACGGATCAAAGGCACCAACAAGGCCCTGGTGTTAAGCGCCGATTGCAATTCGCGGTTTGTGCACGCCAACCCGGAGCAAGGCGCCATGCTGGCCGTGGCCGAATGTGCCCGCAACCTCGTGTGCGCAGGAGGTACCCCCATCGGTGTTACCAACTGCCTCAACTTCGGCAACCCCTACAACCCGGAAGTATATTTCCAGTTTGCCCAAGCCATCAAGGGCATGGGTGCCGCCTGCCTCAAGTTTGATACGCCCGTTACCGGCGGCAACGTGAGCTTCTACAACCAGTCGGAAGACGGACCCGTGTTTCCTACGCCGACCATCGGCATGGTGGGGGTTCTGGAAGACGCAGCCGGAGGCAGCATGTCCATGAACTTTAAGCAGGCCGGCGACGAACTGATCCTGCTGGGCAGGCTGATGGATGATTTTGGCAGCGCTACCTACCTCTATCAACACCTCGGAGTAGCCCTCAGCCCGGCCCCGTATGTAAACCTAGACGAAGAATCAGCCCTGCAAAAAACGGTGCTGGGCCTGATCGGCAGCAAAGCCATCCGCTCCGCCCACGACGTATCTGACGGCGGACTGATGCTGAGCCTGCTGGAATCCGGCTTTTCGTCCGGAATGGGCTTTGCGGTGAGCAACCCCACGGGTATCCGCAAAGACGCCTTCTGGCTCGGCGAAAGCGGCGGTCGCGTAGTGGTATCAGTACCCGCTGGCGACACAGATGCGGTGATGTCGATGGCCGGAAGCATGGGCGTACCCGCCGTGGTACTTGGAAAAGTAACCCCCGGGAACATCGAAGTGGACGGAGAAACGTGGTCGGAAATCGGTGATTTTCAGGCGCTTTACGACAGTGCCCTGGAACGCGCGCTGGGCCTGAAATAAGGTCAATAAATAACCCTGAGCGGTGCCTGTGTTTCGGTAAGCGAAGTGCAGGCACCGCTTGTTTTTGGGGGAGTCTGTTCGCTGGGTTGTACCTTGTTTTTGGATTTAGGAAAAAAGCTCACCCAATGGAACCCTTAAACCTGACCACCCACCCGGAAGTAGAAGCGGTATTTAACCGCTACCCTGAACACGTACGTAAGAAAATAGATAACCTCCGCAGGTTGATCATCGAGGCTGCCAACGAAAAAGCGGAAATCGCTCATTTGGAAGAAACCCTGAAATGGGGCGAACCCAGCTACCTTACCAAGTATGGCAGCACCCTCAGAATAGACTGGAAAGCAAAAACGCCGGATCAGTACTCCATGTATTTCAAATGTACCAGCCTATTGGTGCCCACCTTCAAGCAGGTGTATGCTGACACCTTCACCTTTGAGGGAGACAGGGCCATTGTTTTTCAAATGAATGAGGATGTGCCGGAGGTTGAATTAAAGCAATGCATCACAGCGGGGCTGGTTTATCACAAAGTAAAGTATCTGCCGATGCTTGGATTGTACAGGGCAAACGACAACGCACCATCGTAAAAAAGCCGGTTCAAGGGGGGTAAGCTTTACCAAAATTTTGAATCTGTCAGGGCCTACTACTTTCTACAGGTCCTAAACCTTTCAAATAAAAATCTCCCGGAGTTTCAGTGTTTTTACACACTGAATCTCCGGGAGTTCAATTCAGTTGATATAATAAGGCGAATTGAACATTGCCAGTTATTTCTGTATTTTAGCCCGAGCCTCATCCGCCCGTTTTTTTGCAGCGGTCAAGCCCATGGCGGCGGCTTTGTCGTAGAACTCAGCCGATTTAGCATAGTCTTCCACGTTGAAGTAGTACTCAGCCATGCTGTCGTAGGCGTTGGGCTCATTGGGCGAAAGGCGGATATAGGATTCAAAAGCGGTTTTGGCCTTATCCATCTGGCCGTTAGCCATGTAGCTATAGCCAACCATGTTGTACCCGGCGCCATATTTTGGGCTTAATTCTACCACTTTCAAGCTATGCTTAAGGGCGGCGATGCTGTCATGGGTGATCCACGAAGCACTGGTGGCTGCCCATTCGTGGGCTTGTATGGTTTTGGGATAAGCCACTACCAGGGCTTCCATCATTTGCGTGGGATCGGCTTTGGGGTCTTTGGCCCATGCCTGTAGCGCCCCGCGCATAATCTGCTCGCCCTTGTTGAACCCGGTAGGATCGATGGCCAGTCCCTTTTGAATGTATTGGGTCGCCAACTCATAATTCTTAAAGGAGGTAGCCATAAAAGCCAGGTTGGCATAAGCCATGAAAAAGTTGGAGTCTGCTTTCGCGGCTGCTTCCATTTCGGTCTTGAAGAGTGGAATATTGGCGTTTTCAGAAGCTTTCATGCCTTTGAAATAGGCGGCTTTTGCAGCTTCGTTTTGGGAGGAAAAGGGCAGGTAACGATCCTGTGCCTGGAGGATCAAGCAGCTTCCTAAGAAGAATGCGAGGGTGAAAATGGTGCGTTTCATAACAAAAGGGTTGAGTTTAAAAAAAGGAACCTATCAGTCAACCTTCGTGCATATTCGCCGGTTGGGTAGCTGATCTACTTTCAAGGTGTACCTCCTTTCTGAACAAACCCTTGCCTATTGTCCCGCTGACGGGTTTCAGCGTCCGAAGCAGGGGGTTGATTGACCGAAGCAGGATAGCGCCAGCGTCAGGCCAGAAATGGTATTCCGACACCAACGGTATCCACAAAGGCGATGCACTCGAGCGCATAGGTTGACCGGGTTATGGATGTAGCCCTTTTTTCTTACCAAAGCACCGACCACTAGCCTGGTATTAACCGCCAGCAAGAAAATATTACCCAGCGCCGCTGTTTAAGCGTTGCTATGTCTAGTACTTAACCGGGAAATATTAACAATAGGAAGGCTAGCACCTCAGGCCTGAAGCAGCCGCATCAGCTCCTGAAGATTGGCTTCGGCTTCGAAAAAGGCTTCGATGCGGGTGCTGAAACCGGAAATGGCGGTGCATTGGATGGGACCTGCGCCAGCTTTGAGTGCAAGGTCGTATTGTTGGGAAGCATCGAGGCGGTATTGCTCCACCCAACGGGCGACCGGATCTACCAGCCAGTATTCCTGAACGAGGTGATCCCTATAGTCCTCAAACTTGACGCCGCGGTCGTTGGCCGCCGTTCGTGGGGAGAGGACTTCAACCACCAGGTCCGGCGCAGGAAAAAGGCTTTGCCCTTCGGTAAACAGGTCGGATTTCTCTGTTCCGAAGTAGCAGATGTCGGGCTCGTAGTCGTTGCGGGTAAGGCGCACCATGATTTTTTCGTAGCCGACATAGCCAAGTCGCTTTAGATCGACGTATGTTCCGATTAGCTTGAAGATTCTTCCCGAAGCATCGTTGTGCTCCTTTTTCACCGGAGAATGAACGATGATTTCGCCATTGATAAATTCAGCTTTTCCGTATGCTGCAATCTGGTTGTAGAAATTTTCTCGCTTTTGCTGCTCAGCTGCGAGTACCTGATTAACCTTCTCCACAATCTGGTATGCGGAGGAAAAGGAGAGGGTTTCGTCAACGAGGTCTTGGGATGATCACAGGCCCATAATCGGAAATAGGTAACATAATATACGGGATTTTGCTCTAAAATATCAGCTGTCCAGCCGAAGGGAAATCGACCGGGAGGCGTGTATGGTACGCGTTGCAAAGGGTAGCCAAAAAGTTGGGCGAGGTAGTAGGAGGAACTTATTTGCCCTTCATTACACTGCTGTAATAGCTCTGCAATGACGCCAATTTGGAGTAGCCACCGGTCAGGGCTTGCCTCGCCGACACCTCAACTTCTTGCCAGGAAAGGGTTTTGACGGGTTGTACACGGAAAATAAGCTGATAGAGGTAGTTCACCTGCACGGGCAAGATCCGGTTTGGCAGGCCACTTCCAAACTCGGCTACGTAGCCGACCAGAGACGAAAGCGGTATTTTCCAGTTTACGTTTTTGGCTGATAGCTTCACAAACTGATCGGAGTCGTTGAGCAATATCGGAGGTATCAACTCTGCCGAATGGGAGAGCATGCGCATCAGACCTCCCAGCATCAATATCACTTTGCCCAGCAATACGGCGTTTTCTATTCCTATAGCTCCAATCACAAAGTTAGCTCCCGCAAAAACGGCAACTCCTACCAGCGAAAAGCAAAGTCCGAATTTCACGTCGCCAATAAACAGCGATTGAATCACGATCGCCAGCAACGCAAGGAAGGGCATGCTCCAATGCCAACTTTGGAATACCACGAACCACATCACGGACTCAATAATGATCGTGGAATGGGTAATCCGGGTGGCCCAGGTGGTGTGCAACAGCGCATAGCCAATGGATTGAAAATCCAGATCTACATTGGTATGGGGCTTAAAAACATCGTGCAAAGGCAAAATTCTGCCCGTCCAGCTGTCTGGGAGCACATTGCACAGGAGGTATAACACCACCATGGAAACAAGGGTGAATACCCAAAGCGGATTGATGATGGACTCAAAGCCGGACAACCAGTGAAGAAATTGCATGGGTTATTGCGTGCTAAAGGGGAGCAAACGATCGTGGAAATGCGAAAAATACCTGAGTATGAGTAATTTAATATTTATCTGATTTGAAAAACATACTGCTGCCATTTTTTGTGGGACAACCCGCTGCTTCACAGGCCTAAACCGTTAAAAGCGATTGCCTGAGGGTGCGTGCGGTATTTTGGGAATCGGACAGTTTTTCATGGCCACGGGTTCCTCCTTTTGCAAAAAATGCGACAATGCTCTCAAACTGGTGGATGAGGAATTTGGGCATCGTTTGATTCATCATAAAAGCAGGAAAACGCCCACCCTGGTTTTCTCTGTCGATCAATACCAACTGACTGGTGCCGTCGTCATTTGCCTGAAACAGGTGGCCACCCCACCAGTCGATCCTTTCGAAACCCTTGGGAACCGGCATTTTATCGAGTACCATGGACCGAAAGCTGGTTTGGATCGTAGATTCGTCGATCACCCTCGAACATTGGAGATACAAGAGGTCCCGTTTTGAGATGAAAGGCACGTTGGGATTGAATTGCTGGTAGTAAATCCGCGTGTTTTCGTCGATCTCTTCTACCAGAAACCCACCGGTATATTCAGCGGTCCAGTACTGGTGATAATCGATCATCTGGTTAGCAAACACATTATGCACCTCGCGGAAATCGGCGGCCACCTGCGGTAATCGCCACCGAAACAGGTCATTTTTGTCGTCGGCAAAAGGCTGCTGCCAGATGTTGATGCCATTCTTCTGGCCTCTTTTTTTCCAGCCCGCATCGGAAGTCATGAGGGCCAGGTCGCGGTCCAGCCACTTGTCTTTATTTGCCTGCCAATCTTGTAGGGTAATCATGGGGTTAAATTCCTGGTTTTGGGGTGGGAGGTTAAGGGGAAAAGTGGGGTTGAAGCAGGTTTTAGCTGTATTTCGCAATCGAATGTAGGAAATCTTGCAGTAGCATTCTTCCAGTTTATATAAGGTCCACAACTGTCTCAGAGAGTTGTTTGGTTGCAAACAAACTGCCAAAGCCAGGGACTCAAACAAGAGGTGCTTTAAGAGAATGGTTTAGGGCTTGCTTATCCCATAAAAAAACTATTCGTATGGGGGCATTTTAGCATGTGCTCTTATCGCTTCATCAACACATCCAGTATTTTTTGTTTTTAAAATCAATTATTGAAGGTCCATCACTGCAACCACCGACTTCATCAAGTGCTATATCGCTTATCGCGTTTCCAATAATCCATACTCCTGATTTGTGTTTCATTATTGTGCCTTGATCAATTATCTCTCCCTTTTTGATCAACGTCAGTTGGCCATCTCCCTCGTAAATGACTTTTACCTGATGACCATCTATTACAACCGTTACTTTTTCACCCATAGATTTTCCCTCCCACTCATCAAATGCAATTTCAAAGCGGTATCGTCCATTGGGAGGAATTTCACCTGTTGCAGAATTAGGATACTCCATTACTGAATCGGTGTATACTCTTCACTGAGAGGTTTGCGTTGAATCAAGCTGCTGAGCGGATATGAAAATTTAGGGTCAACAGGGATTCGAGTGCTTTTTTGTGGACCTGTATTTTATCAAAAAATGTCAGTACAGCCGTACGGAACTCTGAA
>JBGSTW010000050.1:0-86114 GCA_041753595.1 Bacteroidia bacterium
AGATCGTTGGTTACAACGGTATCATCACCGATGCCACCAGGGAATCGACAGTAAAAAGCCCGTTGAAAAGTATCGGATCGCCGCTTGATTCACATTAACAAACACCGCCAAGTGGTCTAAACAAACCGAGGTATTTCAAACCTCTCAGTGAAGAGTATATTCCCCTAAAGTCATCATTACCAGTGTATATAGTGAATACGCTGTTGAAGGATTTACCATAGGCGTTACTGATTATTTACTCAAACCGATTGCTTTAGAGCGATTTTTATTAGCAGTAAATCGGGCATTGGGCACCCCTGATACACAACTTCAGGTGAAGGCCAACCCAAACGCCGATTTTGTTTTCTTCAAAACAAGTGTAACCAGCGTTCGTGTTTTCTTAAATAACGTGGATTACATAGAGGCTTATGGCAATTACTGCAAACTTCATTTGATAGAAAGCAATAAATTTATGGTGGTCAATTACAAAATCTCTGACCTGGCCCAAGAACTAGCCCCGAAAAAATTTAGCCGGGTACATAAGTCCTATATTGTGAATCAAAATTTTGTAAATAAAGTCTCTAATCAAAGCGTGTTTATAAATGGTAAAGAATTGCCCTTAGGAGATACATTTAAGAAAAACTTCCTCGGAAACTTTAAAGCGTTTTAGGCTATATGTCGGATAGATGATCCTTCCTTTAGAGGGGTTTGTGTATGTAGGTGTCATGATGCAACTTCCATTTTGCTGCATGCCTATCCCTTATTTTTACCCTTGGACGGTCATTTTTCCACTACGAGGTAGATGTTGGGTAGAGACGTTTTGGTTTCCTTGTTTTCTACTACCTGAAGAGCGGCATCCCGAATAACGAGGGTTGAAGATATAAATAAGCATCTTTGCTTTCAGATTATGGAGATGATTAATTTTAGCGGTTGCTACAAAGGAATGTGAAACCTTTCCGGTTTGATGATTATCAATCGCCCGAACACAATCGCCCGATCCGCTGTTTACCGCTAACACCTATCCCAAAAACGAAATGGCCCACTATACCCGCAAAGACATCCTGGAGCTGCCCGACCTTTTCCGCAAAAACTTTGTCAACAGCCTGCCCGGCCTCAAGCCAGCCATGGTCGTGGGCACCCTCGATACCCAGGGCCGCACCAACTTGTCGATCGTAAGCCAGGTGATCCACGTAGGGGCCAGGCCGCCGCTCATGGGGGTGCTTTTCCGGCCGGGTACGGTGCCGAGGCATACAGTTGAGAACCTGCTGGCCATCGGCTATTTTACCCTCAACCAGGTAGCTACTTCTTGGATCGACAAAGCCCACCAAACCAGTGCCCGATACGAAGCGGGCATGTCTGAATTTGAGGCAGTGGGGCTTACGCCGTGGTATTCTACTGGCTGCCCGGCACCCTATGTGGCCGAGGCTCAGGTGCGTATCGGGTTGCGCCCCGTGGAGCGTCATCGCCTCTCTGCCAACCAAACCGACTTCATCATCGGATCGGTGGAGGAGGTCTTTTTCCCGGAAAATGCCTTGTCGGAGGACGGTTTTCTGGACCCTGAAAAATTGGGTACTGCCGCCGTCGGCGGACTCGACAGTTACTATTCCGCCAAAAAAATAGCCCGGTTTAGCTACGCCAAACCGGACCGTGATTTATCGCTGTTGGACGACCCGGCTTAGTTGCCGCGGTAGGTGCCGTACTGGAAAGTACCCTGCTGCACATTGCCGTTGGCATCGCTGAGCTTGCCCTGGCCGTGCATTTTGCCGCCATTAAATTCTCCTTCATATACCCGGCCATCGCCATAGGTGAATTTTCCCTGGCCATGTTTCTGGTCCATGTTCCAATCACCGGCATATACACTGCCATCAGAGTAGGTGTAGGTGCCCATTCCGTGCTTTTTGCCATTGATGAAAGCCCCTTCGTACACGTCGCCGTTGGTATGGAGGAGTTTTCCCTGGCCGTGGTATTTTCCATTCACAAAATCGCCTTCGTATTTGGAGCCTACAGGAGAAGACATCATGCCCTTGCCGGTCATTTGATTCGCCCGCCAGTCGCCGTCATAGACCATTCCGGTTGAAAAGGTCATCTTGCCTTTTCCCTGACGTTCACCCTGCACCCATTGACCTTCGTACACGTCGCCGCGACTGTTGGTCATGGTGCCTTGACCTTGACGTTTGTTGTTTACAAAACCGCCGTCATACACATCGCCATTGGGATATACAAAGTGGGCGGTTCCGGTTACCTGGCCGTCTTTCCAAATTCCATGCACAAATGTACCGTTGGGATACAGCCATTCTCCTTGTCCGTTTTGGGCGTCTTCTGCCCATAGGCCCGTAAACACACTGCCATCGGCAAACTTCATAATGCCTTTGCCTTGCATTTTTCCTTCTTTGAAATGGCCCTCGTACACGTCGCCGTTGGTGTAGGTAAACCGGCCATCACCGGCCATTTGGTCCTTGTCCCACTCACCGTCGTACTTATCGCCGTATTTGGCGACATAACTGCCTACCCCCTGACGCTTTCCATCGCGCCAGTCGCCTTTGTAATAGTCGCCATTGGGGTAAGAATAGGACCCGAATCCATCAAAGCAATTGCCTTTGACGCATTGGGCGTCCAGAGAAAAAGGTAGCAGGGTTGCCAAAAAGGCAAGCCAGTACCACAGGGTGGTTACGATTTTTTTCATGGAGTACGGAGCAGCAATGATAATCCAGTCAACAATATAGCTGGCTCAGCTTAGATTATTAATCAAAAACTAATCCATTCCTTACATCGGTAAAAAAGAGTGCCTGAATCGGGAATAATGAGGGGTAGAGGTTAACAATGAGGCGTGCTTTTTCGTTTCCTCACCATATGAATTTCAACGAGGACTGGCACGAAGCCTATGCGGCTTATGTTGTGAAATATGGCAAGCGCCCCCCTGCCATTTCGGCTCTGGACGTGCAGGTACCGGGACCAAAGCCCGCCTCTTTTCTGGAGCTGGAACAGGATATCTTCCTCCGCACCTTTGAAGAAACGGTAGCTATTCTCGGATCTGAGCCTGTCTTTCAGGAGTACAGCTCCCGCGAGCAGGTATTGGCGGTGTGGTACACCTGGCTGGAGCAATGGGTCAGCTTTCAGCCCGTGCTGTATTTCATGCACCGGAAACGCAGCTTCATTCCCCTTGGCGATGACTTCATGACTGCCACCCGTGCTTCTTTTCAACAATGGATGGCTGCAGTTATCCGGCGGGGGATTAAGCAGGAGGAAATTGCGGACAGATGGATGATCTCCGACGCCTATGTTCCCGTGATGTGGTACCAGGTGGAGCTGTTGTTTCGCACTTTTTTCTCCAGCCAGGACAATGACACCGCCCGCACCGATGCCATGATCGAGAAGTCGGTCAATTTTCTGATGGACCTTTTTCAACCCAATGCCCTTGATTCTGGCTTTGACCTGGTTCGTTTCCTGATCCAGCCCCTATCGAATGATAAACAATCATAATGAGTAAAGAACAATCCCGTATTCCGGTTTCAAAGGTCAGCAGGGCAGGAAAATTTCTCCGTACCGGACTGAAAGTAGGCGGCAACTACGTAAAGCATTACGCCCGCACGGTGGGTGGGGGCGATGTGGACCAGACTGCCCTGGACGAAGACAACGCCAAAGACATTTACGATGCCCTAGGTGAGCTGAAAGGCAGTGCCCTGAAAGTGGCGCAGATGCTCAGCATGGACCAGGGCGTTTTGCCTGAGGCTTTTTCGAAGCAGTTTGCCAAAGCCCAATACCAGGCTCCGGCCCTTTCTGCGCCCTTGGTAGTCAAAACCTTTAGGCAGTATTTTCATAAATCTCCTTCCGAGCTGTTCGACACCTTCGACATGAAAGCTATTCATGCTGCCTCCATCGGTCAGGTGCACCGCGCCACAGCCAATGGGCAGGCGCTGGCGGTCAAAATTCAATATCCCGGCGTAGGTAACAGCGTGGTGTCGGACCTCAACCTCGTGCGGCCATTTGCGCGCACCATTTTTGGCTGGAAAGATGCCGACCTCGATGTGTATTTCGACGAGGTAAAGGATCGCCTGGTGGAAGAAACCGACTACAAGCTGGAACTCAAACGTGGCAGCTGGCTTTCGGATCAATGCCGCGACCTCCCTAACCTGTTTTTCCCGACGTATTTCCCTGAATACAGCTGCGACCGGATCATCACCATGTCGTGGCTGGAGGGCATGCACCTCGATAAGTTTTTGGAGACCAACCCCGATCAGGTTACCTGCAATCGGGCCGGACAAGCCCTATGGGATTTTTACAATTTTCAAGTGCACCGCTTACAGGTGATGCACGCCGATGCGCATCCCGGCAATTTTCTTTTTCGGGAAGACGGGGCTGTTTGTGTGCTGGATTTTGGCTGTGTGAAAGAAATACCCCAGGCATTTTACGCCAGCTACGAAAAGCTCATTCGACCGGGATTGCTCGAAGATGAAGCCGCTTTCTATGCCGCCTGCCTGGAAGCCGATATCCTGCGCGAAGACGACAGCCCCGAGGACCGTGCTTTTTTTGAAGGATTGTTTCGCGATGCCCTGGCTTTGGTTTGTAAACCCTTTTACTCGCAAACTTTCGATTTTGGCGATACCAGTTTTATGGATTCGATTTATGCCTACGGCAACGAAGTGGGTCGTATGCCCGAACTGAGAAAAACCAAGGCTCCGCGGGGGACCAAAGACGGCATCTACCTTAACCGCACCTACTTCGGCCTCTATTCTATTCTTGCCAGCCTGAAAGCAGAGATTCAAACCCAGCGATATGTGCCGGTGCAGGTATAGAACCTGTGAAAATCCTTCGTACGGATTTTGAGTTTATCAGAGAATGATTCCCCGTTCAACACTTTTTTTTACAAAAAGGGGAGATTATTCAGGTTTTTTTCAAAAAAGATTAGACAACTGACCCGAATAACGTAGCATTTTTCTAATTCATGCGTTAAATTTAGTACGGTTAAGGCAACCAACATCTCATTGGTTGTAGTGTTGTAGTAGTTTGGTTCGTCGGAGCGTCAGAGGACGCTCCGTTTTTATTTATAAGCCTGCCTACTATTTCCTCACCGCTTGGGCTTCTTTCAAAAGGGCACTGTCGATAGTCACCTCATTGACTGCCGCAAAATTTCCACCTCCGGCTTTCGCCAGCGACTGCATTTCTTTGAGGAGGCTCTCGGGCAATTTACCAAAGGCAAATACCGACATCACAATGCCATCTTTGCGGTTGCGGTCGATTATATTTTCTACCTGCTTGAGGTCAAAAGAGCCATCGGTCGCCAAAATGATGCGGTTGTTCCCTCCGGGAATCAGGTGTTCTTCAGCAAGCTTATACGCCCTTTTTACTGCGGCCTGGCCATTGGTTGAGCCTGAGCTTTTCACATTTTCAATGGCCTGTGTAATATCTGCCTTGTGAACGGCAGATACATTATTAACCAGTATCTGAAGTTCACCGGCAAAGGCAATGACCGTAATGCGGTCTTCGGCGCGCATATAGCCCAGCAGTTTCACCAGTCCATCCTTCATCAGTTCCAGCTTTTCAGGTTTGCGCATGGATGCTGACACGTCTATGACGATGGTCAGGTTGTTTTTGGCTACATCCTCAAACGAGTAGGGGTCTTTCACTGCCACGGTAGGGGCCTGTCGGGGCTTTACTTGCGGGTTGGGAGTCTGCACCAAGGGAGGAGAAACAGGCGTTACCGGTTTCACTGTCGGGGTTACGGGCTTTATTTCCGGCTTGGGGGCAGGTGTAGTTTGCGCCAGGGCGGGTTCCGGTTGTCCGGGTTTGCCGAGCAGCACATTCACATTGGCAGTAAAGTCGCGGCTTTGGGTAGAGATATTCACCGTTTTGCGAACCCCTTTATATCCAGGAGCAGAAACTACAAGGTCATAGGAGGCATTTTTATTGGGTACCTCCATCGAAAATTTGCCGGTAGCTGGGCAATCCATGGCTTTGATGATGCGCTGGGTGCGGTTGTCAAATACCAGCACTTTGGCTGAAATAGCGGCCAGGCTGGCGCTGTCACGCACCGTTCCTCTCAGGGTAAGGCTTGCCGTGGGCAGGGTGGGTTTCAAGCGGTCGTCGGCTTCGCGCACGTCGGCAAAGAAAATATCGCCATCCCGCACAAAATAGGCTTCATTGCCATTTGCGGTGATGATAAATCCATAATCGTCCTTCTCGGTATTAAACGGCTTGCCCAGGTTAATTACCTCACCAAAGCTGCCATCCGGATTGAGGGTGGTTTTAAAAATATCTAATCCTCCGAACCCTTTGTAGCCATCGGAGGCGAAGTAAAGCGTTTTTCCATCTGCAGCCAGAAACGCAGAGCGTTCGTCGCCCGAGCTACTAATACCCAGTTTGCGGCAAAAACTCCAGCCATAGGTCGTGTAGCGGCTGATGTAGAGGTCCATATTGCCGTCATAATCGGCTCCTGCGGCCACAATGAAGGTCTTTTCGTCCGCCGATAGCGTCATGCCATCTGTGGCGCGTATCGTTTTGAAAAACTCCGTGATACCTCCTCCCAAACCTTCCGGACGCGACCAGTTGGTGCCTTCTCTGCGGGCTTTGTAGTAGGGGCCACCATTCCATTCCCAAAGGTGGTTCCAGCTCTGAAAGTACACTGTTTTGCCACTGGCCGAAATCACCGGTTCGTCTTCGCCACTCGCGCTGTTGATGCCATAGGGCATGCACTTGGCTCTTTGCCATACGCCATTCCTTTTTTCAGCGTACCAGATGTCACCATCATACACCGAGTCTCCCCGATAAATCATGTAGCTTTTCGACCATTGCTGCCCGCCCCTGAGCGACATAAAGTAAATGGCCTGTCCGTCAGGAGTAATGGAGAGGTTGGTTTCACGTGCGGGGGAGTTGAGTGCCGACATGGAGGTAAGCCGGATCTGGTCTCGGTTGTCCAGAATGGTAGCTCCTCTTGGCTGAGAAAATCCGGAAAGCGGAAGCATCAGGCAAGAAAAGAAGACGAGTATTAGCGGTAAGAATTGCCGGTACATGAGATAGGGGTAATCCGATGATTTGGTTTTGATTTACGTTAAGCCGAAGCAATGGGTTAACGCACAAGGAAAATAACGAAAAAAACGGTGCTTTCGCTTAGCATCTGTCTCATTCCTGGGCACAAGTGTGCAAATCTATTGCCAGAACCATTTCCTTTGTTTCTTCACTGCATGTGCCTGGTTGCGCAAAAGGACTACCGCCGGGGTACTTTTGGTCCAGCGCTCGCTGATCCATTCCGGGGTTCTTTCGACCCGCCACATGCTGTTGCCAATCAGGATATCGAGGTCGCCGTCCTGGTCGATGTCTTCAGCCGTGAGGGTTCCCCATTTTCCCGAAGGAATTCTTTCAAAGGTAAAAGGAGAAAATTGAAGGGGCTTTTCCTGGATGAGCAGCAAAAACGATTCTTCCGGAGAGTTTTCTAGGTCGGGAAGCCGGGATATAGACGCAATATCCAGGTCGCCATCCAGGTCCGCGTCAAAAGCAATGGCATGGGAAGCGCCGTTTTGAGGGTAAAAAAATGCGGGGTAGAACGTGAAATCGCCGTTATTCAAAAAAAGCCTGATGCCGTGGTAAGGCTTGAGTATTGGCGGAAAATTGCCCCTGTCGCCCTGGGTGATCAGGATATCGGGCTGGCAGTCGTCGTTGAAATCCGCCACAAACATGCTGGAAACCCCAAAGGTGGGCGGAAAGCTCAGGACCTGCTTTTCCTTAAAGCGGCCTTTCCCCTCGTTGAGGTAAAGCAAAATACCTTCGTGGCTTTGGCCCATGAGCACCAGCAGGTCGGGCAGGGTATCCGCATTGGCATACACTACCTCTACTTGCAGCGCCCCGGGCGTTTTGCCCAATACCGAATGCTGAAAGTCCGACCTTCGCTTAGCCAGCTCCAGTTGCAGGTTGCCCACCAGGTTGCCGGCGTTCGCCACAAGGAGGTCAGGGCCAAATCGTTGGTCGAGGTTTTGGTATAAAAAATAGCGCGGCCTGCGCAACGAGTCGAGCCAGGTTTCGGGAGTGGAGGTCGGGCGGAGGCTATCCGGAAAAAAAAGGAGTTGCCCGGCCCGTTCATCGGCGGGCTCTAATCCGCCCATTTTCAACAGGAGGTACCCCTCCGCCGTTTTTCGCAGCTGTACAGGGGCACCACCCGTAAGCACCGTGTCAATGGGGTTGAAATTCAGCCCGTAGCGTATCAGGTGTCCACCAGCCGCGTCGCCCCGCCAGATTATTTTTTCGGCAGTATCGACCAGCAGCAGGGTCGTAACAGGCCATTGCGATGATTTTCCAAAATATTCGGCGCGAAACCCCGGCAACCCGAGCTGTATTTCTGTCCGGGAAAAGGACTCAAGCGCCGCTGGAGCCTCCTGGTAGTACCATGCCATCAGTTGTTCCCATTCACTGGTAGTTAGCAGGGGTTTGGAGGGGAAAGATCGCTGGTTCTCTGCGTTGCGGAGGTCGGGGTAAATGTCTGTCTGATAGCCGGAAATGCCCAGATAAGGTCCCATGGCAGGCAAAACCTGCAGCATCCACGTCGATTTGTCGAGCAATTCGGGATCAGGAAATGAATGGCAGCCTACGCAGTATTTTTGAGCAAGTACCTTGCCTTGAGCCACCGCCAGGGTATCAAGTTTAGGCCAGGCAGGCGGAGGCGGGGGTGGGTCCTGCCGAAAAAGCATCATATATCCTGCTGCCAGAAAAACCAGGCAGGCCAGAGCCGTTAGCAGGTATTTTAATAATTTTTTCAGGCCGGAAGGGGGTCAATACTTGGCTCGAAGGTAGCATTTAGCACAACTTTCCTTTCGATCCAGGGGTTTATTCAGGGGTTAAAGTTAGCTAAAAATCTCGCTTGCTGCCGGACGACAGCCGGGCGTTTTCTTTTCTTGTAACTTTCATTTTCAATCAATGACCGAGTATGATTAAGTACGTTGCAGTCGCCTTCTCAGGGATAATCCTGCTCTTGGGTTCATCACCCATTTTTGCCCAAAAAACCACTGATAGCCTCACTACCTACGACAGGGTGCTTGGCATGCTGGTAGGTTCAGCCATGGGCGATGCCATGGGCGCACCGACCGAAATGTGGAGCAGGGAGGGTATTCAGGCAAATTATGGCTTTGTATCGGGGCTCGATTCCATGGTGCGCGAACCCTCAGCCGAAGGTACCTGGCACATGAACCTCCCCGCCGGAGGTACCACCGACGATACCCGCTGGAAGGTGCTTACGCTTTCTTTTATGCTGGACTATCTGCAAAAAGGTAAAGCCAGCGATCCGGGAAAAGCTTTTGCCCGATACCTGCTCGATACCTACGAAGACCACGTCCAAGCCCTGAACCGGCTGAAAGGCAACGATTTGCAGCCCTACGAAGATGCCGTCATGGAAGCGGAATGGCTCAAAGAGTGGGCCATTGTGGCGGAGCCCTATGTAAAAGGCGACTGGCCCGCTTACGACCTGGCCCTGAATAAATTTTATGGCGGAGAAATGGTTTGCGGGGGGCTCCTGTTTGCGCCAGCGGTTGGGGTGTGTTTTCCCGGCGACCCGGAGGCGGCTTACCGGATGGCGTATGCCCTCGATATTTACGACATCGGCATGGGGCGCGACATGGCAGGGCTGGCAGCGGCTATGGCTGCAGAGGCTGCTGCGGGTAAATCGCCCAGAGAGATACTGGCTGTTTTCCGGTCGGTAGATCCGTATGACTATTTCAACAGCCGCCTGGTTGGGCGTACGGCCCACCACCTGCTTCAGGATGCGCAGCGGATTTGCTACCAATCAGCTGCTAACGGCGACGCGCTCCCGCCTGCCGTGCAGGTTGCCTGGCGAAACGGGACCGACAGTCTCCCTTATGCACAGGCGAAGACCACGGCGCTTTGGCATGCTTACGAGATGCTCGATATCCACCAGGAGCGGATGCCCTTTCATCCCAGCGAAATTACCCTTATCGGCCTTACAGCCCTGATTTTTAGCGATTTTGACCTCCCGAATAGCCTGCGTTTTGCCATCAACTACGGCCGCGACAATGACACGGTCGGTGCCTGGATAGGGGGTGTGGCCGGTGCCAAGGAGGGTTATTCGGGTCTGCCGCAGCCTTGGGTTGCTAAGATATGGGCAGCTACTTCGGACCAGGGAGCATCCTGGAAAGAACTCGCTTCCCGGCTGGCCAAGGCCATTGATTCGAAATAAAAAAACCGGCATACCCAGGAGATATGCCGGTCGATTATTTCCGTGATATTCAGAGCTCCAGCGGAAACTGGTTGCGGGTCAGGTCTTCCATGGTTTCGCGTTTGCGAATGAGGTGGGCTTTGCCGTCGAGAATCAGCACTTCCGCCGGGCGAAAACGGCTGTTGTAGTTGCTGCTCATCGTAAATCCATAGGCACCCGCATTTTTCAACGCCAGGATATCCCCTTCTTTTACTTCGGCTATTTTGCGGTCAGAGCCAAACGTATCGGTTTCGCAGATATAGCCCACCACCGTGTAAATACGGGTTGTGCCGTTGGGGTTCGATACGTTGAGGATGTCGTGGTAACCACCGTACATCATCGGGCGAATGAAGTGATTGAGGCCCGAATCTACCCCCACAAAAACCGTGGCGGGGGTCGGCTTGATAACATTTACTTTCATCAGAAAAAAGCCCGATTCGCTCACCAGGAATTTCCCCGGCTCAAACCAAAGCTCAACTTCGCGGCCATAGTCGGCCACAAACTGGCGATACGAGCCGGCCAGTTTTTCGCCGATTTCATTTACATCCGATACTACGTCATTTTCTTTGTAGCCGACTTTGAATCCGCTGCCAAAGTCAATGAACTGCAATTCTTTGAACTCGCGGGCCAGGTCAAACATGATCTCGGCGCTTTGCAGGTAAGCATTTGCATTGAGGATGTCAGACCCCGTGTGCACGTGCAGGCCCACTACGTGTATGCCGTGCGCATCGATGATACGCTGTACGTGCCGGCGCTGAAATACCGAGATTCCGAATTTGGAGTCGATATGCCCGACCTGAATTTTGCTGTTGCCGCCAGCCGCAATGTGCGGGTTGAAGCGGATGCAGCAGGGAACGGAGCCCCCGTACAGGTTTCCGAATTGCTCCAGGATGGAGATATTGTCGATATTGATCATGACGCCCATCTCCACCGCCATGGAAATTTCTTCGATGGAAACGCAGTTGGGCGTGAAGATGATCTCGTCCGGGCGAAACCCTGCCAAAATCCCCAATTCCACTTCCTGAATGGAAACGGTATCGAGGCCTGCCCCCAGTTTCTTGAGGTACTGAAGCACCGCCAGCGAGCTCAGGGCTTTTACCGGGTATTTTATTTTACAGGGAAAATGCCTGAAAGCATGCAATAGTGACTCGTACTTATGGCGGATCATGGCGCCATCGTACACAAAAAGGGGTGCTCCGTGCTGTTGTGCAAGCTGAAGCAAATCCAGGCCTTGGAGCTGATACTGCTCATCAACAAGCTGGATTCCGGGTTCAGAAGGAAGTGAAATCGTGGACATCAGAAAAGAAAATATAAGCGTTTATCCCGCCTGACGAGGCGGGGGAAGTTCGGGCCCGGGCATTTTCCACAGGATCAGGCCTGTTTGGAAGTTTCCACGGGCAGGAAACGTTTAAGCCAGGTATTTTTCAGGGGTTGCTCCCAGCGGTTAAGGTCATCGCTTTGGGAGAGGGTGTGGTCAAAAACAAGGGTATCCTCGGTCAGGTCGCCTTGGGTTAGCATCGAAGCAATATGCTTGAAATGCGTGAAGGCAAGGTTTCCGGAGGCGTCGAGGTAAAATATCTGCGAAGCGTCGAACCAGGAGATTTGGCGGGAGGTGAGGAGTTCTTCTACCTTGTGCTTCAGGCCGTCGATGGAGCAGCCGGAGGGGCGTCCGGTTTCGGGATCTGCCTGTACAATTACAAAACGGCTGTATTTCAGCTGGATAACCCCGGCGATTGGGCTGCCGTGTGATTTCCAGTTACGGGCAATTTCCGCCAATGCAGGTACAAGGCTGGCCTCGTGGTCGGAAGTCAGGGTTTCGGAAAGCGAATATATCCAGGTAAACTGCTGCATGGCCGTCTGAATTGCCTCCAAAGATACGAAAAGGATTGAATTGGGTTAGCGGGATTTTCACGGAAAAGCCTGATAAACACGGTTTTGGGAGGGAAAGCAGCGACAATCTGCCTGATTGACCCCCTTACTTGTTTTCGAGCACAGAGGTATACCGAGCAATGTTGGAGGGGTCGAGCTCCTGCATCACAGATACAAATTCGCGTTTGTCGTTGATAAAGGCATTGGAGAAGACCTTTACAATTTCGTCGTCTTTTGCATCCAAAAACGTTTTGTTGACCACCAGCAGAGGATTGATTTTATTGAGCGCAAGCAAATCCTTGAGTGCGTCGAGCATGACCCGGCGACCCTGGGCAGGACTGGCTTCCATTTGGTCAATTCCCTGGCGATGGTAATTATAGAGGATCTGGTGAAAAGAGCGGTAAGCGTTGTTGTTCAGGTTTTCGGTCAGCCAATAGCGGTTGCGGTTGTCCTGGCCCGATTTCCAGCCGGACTCGTTGGCGGCACTTTGGGCGAGGTTAACCACTTCCTGGGCTTTTTGAAACCAAGGCGCTCCTCCTGCCGGGGCAAAGGTGTCGTAGTCGAAGCCGAGGATAATGTAGGCGTAGTAGTTCAGCAGAGCAGTGAGGTTGTCCGTGTAGGTATTGTCCACGAAATTCATCTGCTGAAACGGCACATAGGTAAAGTGAAAGGTCGGGTCGGTAAGATTGAGCACCGGCGTTTCGTAAGTGGCATTGAAGCTGGGGCGAAATGTCTGGATGAAAGCGCTGCATTCGAAATAATCGGCGGAAGGGCGTTTCATGACCACAATCCGAAAATTGACCCGGATACGCTCACTCACTTCAAACTGGTCGTTGGTGAACTTGGTGGTGTTCAGGTAGCGACCGATGGTTTGCTGCATGTCCTCGAAGATCTGCTTATCGCCCTGGATACGGCTGTCATCCACCGAGAAATTGACGATCATTTCCTGGGCGGAAGCGGGCAGGCAAAAGAGCAGGGAGCTAAGCAGGATGAACCAAAGGCTAACTTTCATGGCGGCTATCTGAAGGTTTATTTACTAGGAAACGAATTTCTATCTGATATAGGATGTCTCCGGCCACTTCTTCCTTCGATTTTAGGTCAAATCTTTCAACCCCACCCAATTTGTCCAGAAAAGTGATCTGATTGGTGTCGTGCACAAAGCCTGTACCTGCGGCTGAATGGATATTGAGTACAATGGCATCGGTCTTTTTGCGCAGCAGTTTTTCCTGTGCGTTGGCTAGGCCGTTTTGGGTTTCGAGGGCAAATCCGATAAGCACCTGATCTGGGCGGCGATTTTCGCCGAGGTAGGCCAGGATGTCGGGGTTTTTCACCAGGCGAAGCGAAGTCTCCCCGGCTATTTTCTTTATTTTCTGCGCTTCCTCCACTTCGGGCCGGTAGTCGGCTACGGCAGCTGCCAGGATAAATACATCCTGATCATCCGCCCTTTGCTGCACCGCTTCCATCATGTCCCGTGCCGAAACCACCTTTACGGTAGTGACGCCTTCGGGGGCAGGCAGGGCAGTAGGGCCGGAGACAAGGGTAACGTCAGCACCCAGCCGGGCGGCATGACGGGCAATGGCATAACCCATTTTGCCTGAAGAATGATTGGAAATGTAGCGCACAGGGTCAAGCGCTTCCTGGGTAGGGCCTGCGGTAATCAGCAGTTTTTTTCCTTTCCAGGCGGTTTCTTTTGGCGAAAATTTACCCAAAATGGCTTCCAGAATCAGCTCGGGCTCCATCATGCGTCCGGGACCTTCCAGGCCCGAAGCGAGGTAGCCTTCGCCGGTATCGAGCACCTGTACGCCATCAGTGCGCAGCTGTCGCAGGTTTCGCTGGGTGGCTGGGTGCAGGTACATGTCTCGGTCCATGGCCGGTGCTACCATCACGGGGCATTTAGCGGCCAGAAATACAGCCAATACCGAGTTGTCGCAGAGGCCATTGGCCATTTTGCCGAGGGTATTGGCGGAGGTGGGCGCTACCACCATCAGGTCGGCCCAAAGGCCCATTTCGACATGAGCAGACCAGTTTTCTGCCCACAGATCCTGAAAGGGGGCATGGCCCGTAATGGCGCCAAAGGTGAGCGGGCCCACGAAATGTGAAACGGCTGGTGTCAAAGCCACGCGGACTTCGGCACCAGCCTTCATCAGTAAACGGGTAAGCACCACCGACTTATAAGCCGCTATGCTGCCGGTTACACCGAGTAGTATTTTTTTCCCTTGGAGCGGGAGCATGGAGGCTCAGGTAATCAGACCTCTTCCTCAGTTTCAGAAACGGCATGAGGGTCACGGTAGTAAACCTTCTCAGCCATAAATTCTTCCATGGCAGTTTGGGTAGCTTTGGGCTTACGTTCGTAGGCCTTGCTGATTTCGATCTGTTCTTTATTTTCCATGACTTCCTCGAGGTTGTCATAGGCAGGGGCAAATTCGGCCAGTTTGGCTCCGAGCTCGTCCTTGATATCAACAGTAATCTGGTTTGCACGTTTGCCCACCACAATGATGGAGCGGTACAGGTTGCCTGTCAGGTCGCCGAGGCGTTGAACATTGAGCGGCAGAAAGGATTCTTTCATGAGGAAAGGTTTGCTAAAAGAGTACTAGCGCGAAACGGAATTTCAGGACTCCGGGTTCTCGCCTTGCTGAATTTTTTCAACTGCTTTGTGTGCCTTGTCGTTGATATCGGTGGCTTGTTTCATCAAAGCAGAAGTAGGGAATTTTTCGACAAAAAGCTGGTAATAGTCCAGGGCGTCTAGGTAACGATTCTTTTTCTTGTAAGCCACACTCACATCTGCCAGCATAAAAGCCGATTGAAAGAGCATGAATTGCGATTCTTCGCGGTAGCGGGAATCGGGATATTCCTGAATAAAGGTGTGATAGGCTGATACGGCAGAACGGTAGTTGCCGAGGTCGTAGTAAAGTTTTGCCGTATCAAATTCCTTTTTGGCCAGGCGCTCACGCAGTTCGGTGATATAGTTGGCGGCGTCCTGCGTGCGGCGGGAGTAAGGATAGCTGTTTGCAAAAAACTGAAACTGCTGAATGGCCTTGTTGGTGCTCGACTGATCAAGGTAAGAAGGGGCCGATTGCAGGTAAAAACAGTAAGCATCCATGTACTGACATTCTTCCGCACGTGGATCGGTCAGGTACAGCCTGGCAAACTGCTCGAAATGATAGGTGGCGGTGATGTAGTCCTTGGCATTGTAGCGGCTGTAGGCGTAGTAGTACAAAATGTCCTTGGCCCGTTCCTGGCCGCGGTAAACCCGTACCAGCTCATCGAAAAGCAGAGAAGCTTTTTCGTAGTCGCCCCTGTTGTAAAAATAAAAAGCCGCACTGTCTTTTTCTACAATGCTTCCTTTCCGCACGGCGTGCGACATGGCTTTGTACTCTTTCGAGCAGCCATTGGTGCCCAAAACAGCGGCAGCCATGAGGAGGAGGAATATCCAATTTTTCATGAGGTGCAAAATTAAGAAAATAGATGGAAAATTGAGGGTAAAAATTAAGTAACGATCGGGGTAACGTTGTATAAGCGGCATTTTCGCAACTTTGTAGCTCAATAATCGCCTGTTGGCAACCCGTAAGTGCGGATCAAGATCATAGACAAACTCATCATTCGCCAGTTTCTGGTAACCTTCCTCTTCATACTGGGGATTGTGCTTGCCATTACCGTGCTGATTGACCTGGTTGAAAAAATTAATGACTTCCTGGAAAAAAAGCCCCCCTGGACGGAAATTATCGGCGATTACTACCTCAATTTCATTCCCTACTTCGGGCAGCTTTTTACGCCGATCTGTATCTTCCTGGCGGTTATTTTCTTCACCAGCCGCATGGCCAGCCGAACAGAAATTATCCCCATTCTTTCTTCCGGGGTAAGCTTCTACCGTTTTTTGCTTCCCTACATCATAACGTCGGTTGTGCTCACAGGGATGGCTTTCTACTTCAAAGGTTATCTCGTACCCAAAGCAACGGAGCGAAGAATCACGTTTGAATACAAGTACATCAGCAAAAAAAGGGTGTCGAGTACCAAAGACATCCACAAAAAAGTAGCGTCGGATACCTATGTGTACATTGGTTACTACAACGAGCGCAGAAAAGAAGGCAACCCTTTTTCCATGGAGCGCATCAAAAACGGAGACATTGTGACCCGGATCACCGCCAAGCGTATTGTTTGGGTAGATTCGCTGGAGCACTGGAGAATTGAGGATGCCGTGGTGCGTACCCTCGATGGCCCGAAAGAACGATTGCGAAGCCGATCCCTCATCGACACAACCTTTTTGCTCACGCCTGACGATCTCTATATCAAAGAGCAATACGAGGAAACGATGAACCTTTCTGAGCTGAATACATTCATTCACCTGGAAGAAATGCGTGGTTCCGAAATCCTGAAAACACTCTATGTGGAGCGGGCCAGGCGGTACTCCGACCCCGTAGCCATCATTGTGCTTACGCTCATCGGGGTGGCCATGGCTTCGCAAAAAACACGCGGGGGCACGGCCCTGCAAATCGGGCTCGGGTTGCTCCTTTGCTTTATTTACATCGCCATGCTCTATACTTTTCAGGCCGTAAGCGGCGATTCGCTTTCGCCCTGGCTGGCGGTGTGGCTCCCCAATCTGATATTTTTTCCTATTTCCCTCTACCTTATCTATAGAGCACCCAAATAATCGTTATTCCTCCGTAGCGCACACCTGCCCTTACCGATGCCCGCAACCAATCCTTTTTCAGGACCCCAGGAACCCCTCGACCGCGGCACCCGTATCCGCCTGGCAGGGCTGTTGGCGTTGATGGCGGTGCTGTATTTTCTGGCATATGGCTTTTTTGGCATCGGAGGCAACGAGCATGGGGTCATTCAGGCACTGGCCTGGCGCATTTACAACGGGCAATCGCCTTACCTCGATTTTATTCTGATTCGACCGCCACTGAGCCCTTACCTGCATGTGGCTACCTTTTGGCTGCCCGAAAGCATGCAAATGGTAACGGAGAGGCTGATGTTTTACCTCGTAATGGCGGGTTCGGTATGGTTTGCGATCCTGAGCCTGGGCTTGTTTTTTGATTTCAGAAAAATCAGCCTTTCACCAGAGCTGTTTGGCATCATGGCCTTTGTGCTTTCGGTTCACAACTATCCGCCCATGCCCGTAGACACGGTCGATGCCCTGTTTTTTGCTTCGGCCGGAGTTTATTATGCTGCTTCCGCCCGGCGTATGCGTGGTCAGGTGGTCGGCGTATGGCTGATGGTGGCAGCGGCCCTGTGCAGGCAGTCTTTTTACCTGATGCCGCTGGTAGGGCTGGCGCTGCTGATGGAGCGGCTTACCTGGCGGGCCTGGTTTCGCACGGTAGCGGTCTCTTTGGCACCGGTTGTGTTGGCGTTGTGCACATTAATGGTGTTGCAGCAGGGCTGGCTAGATGCCTTTTTGCTGCAAACCATCAACAATACCCGCATCCGCGACCTGTTCGACCTGGGGGTTCAACCTTATGTAAAGCCCATGCTTTGGATAGCGTTACCGCTCGTTATTGTTTGGCGGATGCAGGTGTTGTATTCCCTGAGGTATTTTCCGGCCACCATTTTCTGGCTGTTTTTCTTCGGTATTCTGCTCGCTCAGGTAATCAGGGCATGGACCCAGGGCGCTTATGTGCCCCCGTCATTTGGCTTTAGTCAGGGCTTTTTTGTGCTGGGGGTTGCCATTTCCATCAAAGGGCTTTGGATCAATATCCGGGGAAATATGGTGCTGCTTTCTCTGCTGCTGGTCGCCTGGTTTTCGGGGCTTACCTGGGAATATGCCAACCCCATGCTGTTTTTTACGCCCATCTTGTTTGCTATGGCCTACGGGCTGTACGAAGAGCTGGACTTCCGGGCGCCTCAGTATCTCTACGGCATTTTGTGTATCATCCTTATCTGGATGTTTGCCCTGCTCAATCAGTACCCCTCTGATGATGGTTACCTGGAGAAAATGACCTTCCGGGCCGAGGATGTTTTCCCAAAATTAGACGGTATTAAGACGGGAAAATCTACCTACGAACGCCTGAAGGAGTTTAAGCGGCTGGAAGAGAAGTATGGCCCCTACTACAGCGTATTTCCTGAATTTCCGCAGGCACATCTTTTTCTAGGGAAAATGAATCCCTTGCCGCTCGACAGCGAAATGCCCATTATCCGTTGGTCACCGCCCCTGAAAGCAAGGATGCAACAGGCCCTGAAAGAAAAGGTATCGTATATTTTTCTGGAAACGGGGCAAGGCATCGACACCACTTATTATGAGTTTCCCCTCAGCAGGGCTATCCGCGACCAATGGCCGATGGTAGAAAGAGGGTCCTACTTCGAAGTGCGCTGTAACCCCGATCAACCCTAGCGGAGGAAATGATTAGAGGTGCCTGTTTTATTTGGCACAGGTCTTGACTAATTCATCAAAACCTTAGCCATGAAAACACTTACCGCCCTAACCCTTTGGATCTCTCTGGCTTTTATCTGCACCCCCGCTTTGTATGCACAGCCCTACGGAACCGCGCTGGGGGCCCGCATTGGTACAGAGACCGGCATCACCGTTAAGCATTACCTCAATTCCTCTTTTGCAGTGGAAGGTCTCGGCCTTTGGTACCACCAGGGGCTTCGGGTAGGCGGGCTCGCCCTTCAGCATGTTGACCTCGACAGGCAGGGCGTTACCCGTTTGTTTGCTGGTGCGGGTTTGCATGCCGGCTACGATGGACGAAAGCTCGAAACCGATAAACTTACCGCTGCAGCAGGCATGGACATCGTGGGAGGGGTAGCTTTCATCATTCCCAATCTGCCCATTGAACTATCGCTTGACTGGAAACCTGCCTGGGAATGGACCGGAAATAAGGGCTTCTCCCTCCAACGAGCGGGGGTGTCCTTTCGGGTAATGCTCGATTAAATACTTCATTGTTCGGTAAATCAAGGCTGCTTCGGCAGCCTTTTTTCATTTCATCGCCTCCCTTTTTCCCTAAAGCCCTTTTTTCTCTTTAAATTGAAAGGCAATTATCCAGATACCTTGATGCAGATAGCGACAGGTATTTGTCTTCCTCAATTACCCCTACCTATTTCCCCCAAAACATGAACCCCATTTCACGCCCTATTTCCTGGCTGTCGATGACCGCAGTCGTGCTTTTATTTGCGTGCCAGCGGCCGCAACCCCAAGCAGCGGAAACCTCCGATTCAGGTATGCAAACAGATACAGCCTGGGTGTCGCTTAACGAACTCGCAGCCTGGAAAAACTACCGCGTAGATAGCCTTTCGCCACTGTGGGTGAAAGAAGATGGCGCAATCAAGCTCACTAATGCCGGAGCTGGCGACCTCGTGTCCCGTGAGGTGTATGACAACTTCGAGCTGGAGCTGGAGTGGAAGATCTCCGAAAAAGGAAACAGCGGCATATTTTATTATGTGGTAGAAGACGATTCGCTGCCTGCGCCCTATTATTCAGCACCTGAAATGCAGATCGTGGACAACGAAGGCCACCCCGATGGCGCGATCATCAAGCACAAGTCGGGCGACAACTACGACATGCAAAGCTGCAATCCACGGATGGATAAGCCCGTAGGGGAGTGGAATTCGGTGCGTATCGTAGCTAAAGACGGCCATATCGACCATTATTTCAACGGGACCAAGGTTGTTTCCTATCAATTTTATAGCCCGGAATGGAATGCAGAACTCGCCGCTTCCAAGTTTAAAGACTGGCCAGCCTATGGCAAAAGCCTTTCCGGTAGAATTGGCCTGCAAGACCACGGCGACATGGTTTGGTTCCGCAATATTCGTATCCGCCGACTGTCCTGATAGCTCCTTTTTATTTGATTTATGAAAAATAAGCTTCTCATCATTGTCCTGCTGGGCATGGCTGTAGGGTCATGGATCGGCTGCAACAGGGGCCAATCGCCCGTAAAAGCCAGCCGAATCCTGATGTGGATCGGAGAAGGAGGGAAAGATTCCTCCATGGTCATATCCGCCGCCAGCACCATGAAAACGCTGGCTGCCTACGGGTTGCCGCTCGATACCACCTCCAATCCTGAGTGGTTGCACGACGATTCCCTGAAAAAATATGCCGCCGTGGTGCTTTTCGGCGCCGATGGCAATCAGGTTCCTTACGACCGCCAGGCCTATCTGGAGCGCTACGTACAGGCCGGTGGCGGCCTCGTGGGCATTGACGGTTCTCAAGTGCAGCAATTCGTATGGCCCTGGTTCAACCTGGCTTCGGCCCAGCCCGGCGTGTCCGGACAACTGTCCAAAGCCATGCCGGTATCGGACACCCACAAGCCAACCGATGTGCAAAAGGCCTTTGACGGAGGCAAGGTGGTTTTTCTCGAAAATGTCGAAAGTGCTGATTTTCAGGAAAGACTCGCTTCTGCGCTCAAATTTGCTGCCAATACCCAGGGGCTTGCTTATGCAAAAGCGACCAGCCTGCCTACGCCGGAGAACAACCGATTCGTGAAAGAAGTCTATCTCACGAACCTCGACGAACCGATGGAGCTGGAGATTTTGCCGAATAAAAAAATCATGTTTGTGGAGCGCAAAGGGGCAGTGAAGCTCTACGATCCCGCGACCGATTCGGTCAGGACCATTGCCCGGGTGGATGTGCATACTCTCCACGAAGACGGCCTGCTGGGCCTTGCCCTCGATCCCGATTTTAAGCAAAACGGCTGGGTCTATTTCTTTTACTCGCCCAATATCGACCGCCCCATTCAGCGTGTGGCCCGCTTTACCATGCTGGACGATTCGCTGATTATGGCCTCAGAAAAAGTATTGATTGAGATCGATGTGCAGCGCGATGAATGCTGCCACTCGGGCGGTTCCCTGGAGTTCGGCCCAGGAAAGAACCTCTTTATTTCGGTCGGCGATAATACCAACCCCTTTGCTTCGGATGGCTACGGCCCACAAGACGAGCGCCCCGACCGCAGCTCATGGGACGCCCAGCGTTCCTCCAGCAACCTCAACGACCTGCGGGGAGCCGTGCTGCGCATTCATCCTACCCCCGAAGGTGGATACACCATCCCCGAAGGCAACCTGCTACCTGCGGATACCAAAAAGGGACGACCTGAGATTTTTGTGAAAGGCTGCCGCAATCCCTACCGCATAGGCGTGGATCAGCGCAAAAACTGGCTTTACTGGGGCGATGTAGGCCCGGATGCAGGAGAAGACCGCGACCAGCGAGGTCCCCGTGGCCACGACGAAGTAAACGTAGCCACCTCTGCCGGTTACTATGGCTGGCCTCTTTTTGTGGGTGACAACAAAGCTTACTACGACTACGATTTCGCCACGGCCGTTTCTGCTCCGCAAAAGAATCCCACAGCGCCGCTCAACACCTCTCCCAACAACTCCGGCCCGCAAAACCTGCCGACTGCCCGGCCCGCCCTCGTGTATTATCCCTATGCCGATTCCGATGTATTTCCTTATGTGGGAAAAGGCGGCAGAACGGCCATGGCCGGACCTACCTATTACTATGACCAGTACGAAGGAAGCGCTGTGCGGCTGCCGAAATACTACCATGGAAAGGTCTTTTTCTATGACTGGATGCGCAACTGGATCCTGGCAGCAAGCATGAACCCCGATGGTACCCTGCTCAAACTGGAGCCTTTCCTTTCGCACCTTAAGTTTCAGAACATCGAGGACATGGTCATTTCCAGCGAAGGAGAGATGTTTATGCTCGAATACGGCAAGACTTGGTTTGCTCAGAACACCGATGCTCTCCTGACCCACATCAGCTATGCCGAGGGCAACCGTGCGCCTAAAGCCTCGCTTGCTGCCGATAAAATGCAAGGAGGAGCGCCCTTAACCGTGAACTTTACCGCAGCGGGTTCGGCAGATCTGGACATGGACGATGTGCTTTCCTACGAGTGGATTTTTCCCGGAAAAACGAATAACGCAACCTCGCCGGAAGCCAGTTTTACCTTCGAAAAAAATGGAACCTACAAGGTAATAGTGAAGGTGAAAGACCAGGATGGAGCAACGTCAGAAGCGAGTCTCACGATCGCCGTAGGCAATGAGCCACCGGTCGTAAGCGTGCAATTTGCCAGTAACCAAACCTTCTTTACGCCGGGCACCAACCTGGGCTATACCGTGAAGGTAAACGACCGCGAAAACGGCGATCTGACCGGAAATGCACGCATTTTCTTTGATTACCTCAGCCTCGGCGAAGACAAAACCCTGATTGCTCAAGGACAGTCAGCAGCCGGAAAAGCCCTCAACGGCATGGCCCTCATCGAGGGATCGTATTGTAAATCCTGCCACCAAATGAACGTGAAATCAGCCGGACCGAGCTTTATGGACATCGCCGCCAGGTATGGCAACGACTCCAAAACCCTCGATTACCTCACCAATAAAATCATCAATGGTGGAAGCGGTGTTTGGGGCGAAACAGCCATGAGCGCTCACCCACAACTGAAACCCGAGGAAGCCCGCGCCATTGCATCGTATCTCGTGGATCTGGAACTGAAAGGGCCGGAGGTGAAATCGCTGCCTGCTTCGGGTACTTTGGCTTTCAAACCCGGACAAACAACCGGACAATACCTCTTTACCCTTGCGGCAGAAGATAAGCCCGCTGGCGGACAACCTGCAGCAATGATTCGTCAGGTATGGAAATTTCGGTCAACCCGCCTCGAAGCCGAATCAGCCGAAGTGCTGGCCAATGCCGAGCCTTCAGATTTTGGGCAGGCGCGTGGCGTGCTGCTCGAAGCCGGAAATGGTGGTTATTTTGGATGGAACCACATCGACCTTACCGGCGTGAAGGGCTTTAACCTGCTTTGCGGCGCCAATGCAGCAGGTACCTGCGAATTGTTTGATACGCAGTCGGGCAAAGTGCTGGGCTCCGTGTCAATCAAACCGGTGGGCAACACACCTTCGTTAATGAGCCTTTTCGTGCCGATAAACTTGACCGGATTTCACAACATCGGTTTCCGCTTTGTGAGCAGTGCACCAGATGCCGGTGCCGGGTTTGACTGGGTGCAGGCCGTTTTAGCAGATAAATTACCCTAAACTTCAACCATGAAAAGCAAACCCACCCCCCCTGTTGCTAATCAAACCAAAAACAGCAGACGCCAGTTCGTGAAACAGGCGGCACTTGCAGTAGGCGGTTTCATGATCGTGCCCCGCTATGTGCTCGGAGGCAAAAACTACCAGGCACCTTCCGATAAGCTCAATATTGCCATAGTGGGCGCAGGTGGCCGAGGCCGGGGCGTACTCGAAGGCTGTACTTCCTTTAACCGGGACACGAAAGCCTATCAGGAAAACGTGGTTGCCATCTGCGACGTGGACAGCGTGCGGGCCAAGGAAAGCTTCAATAACTTTCCCAATGCGTTGCGCTATCAGGACTACCGCGAGATGCTCGACAAATCGGGCAAGGACATCGACGCCGTCATTGTTGCCACGCCCGACCACGTGCACGCCGTAGCGGCCCTTTCGGCCATGCAATTGCACAAGCACGTGTATGTGGAGAAGCCGCTGACCCATACCGTGGCCGAAGCCCGAAAGCTGACCGAAGCAGCGGTGCAGTACGGCATTGTGACGCAAATGGGCAACCAGGGCAATTCCAGCGAAGATATCCGCCGCATTTGTGAGTGGATTTGGGCAGGTACCATTGGCGATGTGCGCGAAGTACACGTGTGGACCAACCGCCCCGTTTGGCCTCAGGGCCTGGTTCGCCCCACCGAATCGGTTAAAATTCCTAAAACCCTGAACTGGGATCTCTGGCTCGGCCCGGCCCCGCAACGCCCGTATCATCCAACCTATGTGCCTTTCAGCTGGCGCGGATGGTGGGATTTCGGAACGGGAGCCCTCGGCGATATGGCTTGTCACCTCATCGACCCCGCGGTGATGGCCCTAAAACTCGGCTACCCGACCAGCGTGGAAGCATTTGCCACGACCCAGTTCAACGACTGGAAACAAATTAACAACCTTGAAAGCACCCCGATTGCCAGCGTGATTCACTACGAATTTCCAGCCAGAGGGGAGATGCCGCCCGTGAAAATGCACTGGTACGACGGGGGCATGATGCCCCAGCGCCCCGATGAATTGCTGCCCAACGAGCAAATGGGCGACAGCAGCGGAGGCGTACTGTTTATCGGCGATAAAGGCAAAATCATGTGCGGCACCTACAGCGCCAATCCGAAGTTGCTGCCTACGAGCAAAATGGAGGGTTTTGTAGAGCCTGCAAAAGTAATTCCGCGCGTGGAAGGCAACCACCAAACCTCGTGGGTAAATGCCTGCAAAGGAGGGCCTGCGCCCAGTGCCGGATTTGATTACTCGGGCAAACTCACCGAAATCGTGCTCATGGGTAACCTCGCCATTCGCAGCTTTTTCCTCCAGGAAGACAAGCCCAACGCCATCACGGGCACTACCGGCTACACAGGCAGGAGGAAGTTGATGTGGGACGGGCCGTCCATGCGCATCACCAATTACGACCTCGCCAATCAGTTCGTAACCAAAACCTATCGTGCAGGTTTTGAGCTGAAAGGCTAATTTGAAATGATGTGATTCAACAGGCAAAGCGATAGGATGTTCCCTTTGCTTTGCCTGTTTCTTTTTTCTCATTGCCCACACATACCCTTTCTCATGAAAATACATCTTTGGCTGAGCTTGATCTTTGGTCTTTCTCCTTTCTCTGTTTTTGCCCAAACCGCTGAAACGATCGCCATTTCCACGCAGGACTACGCCCTGGTGCTACAAGTGGACGGAAACCAACGCCTTCAACAGGTACATTTCGGAAAGAAACTGGCAAACGAAGCGGAATACGCCGCCATAGCTGCTACCCTTAAACAGGACCCTGACAACCAGGGCATTCCCAACAATGCCTATACCCCTGCCGGAACCTGGAACCTGTTCGAGCCTGCTTTTTCAGTAAAGCATGCCGACGGAAACCCTTCCTCCGAATTGAAATTTCAGGGAAAAACGGTGGAGAAAACCGATAGCAATGTGAGCCTCACCCGCCTTACGCTGCGCGATCCGCTGTACCCCGTGCAGGTGGTACTTTGCTTCAAAGCCTATGCGGCGGAAAACGTGATTGAGCAATGGACAGAGATCAGCCACACGGAAAAACAGCCCATTGTGTTGGGGAAATACGCCTCGGCCAATCTGTATTTTTCGGCAAAAAATTATTACCTTAAGCACTACCACGGCAAATGGGCCATGGAAATGCAGCCCGAAGAGACACAGCTTGCGCATGGTGTTTTTTCGCTGGATACCAAGCTGGGAGCCCGGGCAAACCTGTTTCAACCGCCCAGTTTTCAGCTTTCATTTGATCGTCCGGCAACCGAAACCGAAGGCAAGGTCATGCTGGCAAACCTGGCCTGGTCTGGCAACTTCAAGATCGATTTTGAGCTCGACACCTATGAAAACCTGCGGTTAATCGCGGGCATCAATCCCTACGCTTCCAGCTATCAACTGGCGCCCGGACAGGTGTTTCGCACCCCGGCCCTGATTTACTGCTATTCCGAAAATGGCACAGGCGAAGCCAGTCGCAACCTGCACCGCTGGGCGCGCACCTACCGCATTCCGGATGGAAACGGCGACCGCCTCACCCTGCTCAATAACTGGGAAGCGACGTATTTCGACTTCGACGAAGCAAAGCTCACCGGGCTGTTTGCCGGAGCGAAAAAGCTGGGGGTTGATTTGTTTTTGCTCGACGATGGCTGGTTTGGTAACAAATATCCCCGCAACAACGACCAGGCCGGGCTGGGCGACTGGCAGGAGAACAAGAAAAAACTGCCGCATGGCCTCGGCTATCTCGTGAAAGAAGCCTCCAAGGCGGGGGTGAAATTTGGGATATGGGTGGAGCCTGAAATGGTAAACCCCAAAAGTGTGCTTTATGAGAAACACCCCGAATGGGTCATTCGCCAACCCGAAAGGCCAGAGGTGTACTACCGCAACCAGTTGGTGCTCGACCTTTCCAATCCGGAGGTTCAGGACTTCGTTTTTGGGGTGCTGGACCATATTTTCACCGAAAATCCCGACCTCGCCTTTGTGAAATGGGATTGCAACGCGGTCATTTACAACGCTCAATCGGCTTATCTCGAAAAGCAAAAATTGCCACAGGATCAGCTCTATGTGGACTATGTGCTGGGGCTCTATAAAGTGCTCGACCGGCTCCGGGCAAAATATCCGCGCATCCCTATGATGCTCTGCTCCGGCGGGGGCGGTAGGGTAGATTACGGTGCGCTGCAATACTTCACCGAATTTTGGTTGTCGGACAATACCGATCCGCTGGAGCGGGTGTTTCAGCAGTGGGAGTATTCCTACTTTTTCCCGGCCATTGCCCATTGCGACCACATCACCGACTGGAGCAGAGTGGGGCTGAAATACCGCACCGATGTGGCCATGATGGGCAAAATGGGGTACGACATTGTGGTCGATCACCTCACTGCCGACGAGCTCACATTCAGCCAGCAGGCCCTCCGCAATTACCGCGAAAACAACGACCTCGTATGGCATGGCGACCTTTACCGGCTGCTGAGCCCCTGGGAAAATCCTTTTGCCGCGCTTATGTTCGTTAGCCCCGACAAAGCCCGCGCCATGATGTTCAATTATGTGGTGACCAACCGCTACGACATTTCTTATTCGCCCAACCCGGTAAAGCTCAGCGGACTCGATCCCCAAAAGCGCTACCGGATAACGGAGATTAACCTCTTCCCCGGCGCCAAATCCACCCTGCCGGAAGGGGCCGTTTACTCGGGCGATTTTTTGATGAACGTAGGCCTGAACCCCGACATGAACCGGAGCCGGACAAGCGTGGTGCTTTCTATTGTCGCTATTTGATTGAAAATTGCCCTATGCGCCTGGAAATACGATTGCCTTTTGAAGTGATAGCCCTTTTTGCAGAAAAGCAGATGCTGGCCCAGCTGGCCAGGATGTCGGCGGCCGATGATCCTTCAATGGTGCAGGTAATTCCCAAAAACAAACTCAACGCAGGGCTGAAGGGTGATCGCCTGCAGCTTGCGGTGCAGGTAGATGTGGCGGGTAATGGTATTGCCGGTATCATGCCTGCCTTGTTTCGGTTGCTAGACGGGGGAGAAAAAAGCCGACCGCTGGTGCGTTTAGAAGTGTCGATTTCGGCCAATTGGTCAATTACGCCCAAGTGGATGTGGCAACCCGACCTGCGCGCGGACCATCGGCTGATGTCTTCCTCCGCCGGAAAAACTGCCCTTCCGGGAGCCATGGGCGGCATAGCTGAGCCGTGGATTGTGAGCGGACTGGAAGAGGTAGTGAAGGAGATTTCGGAGCAAATTAAAGGTAATAGCCTCCTGCGCTCGGCCATTGAGCCCGCCTGGGATGCCTTGGGCCATGCCTTTCACGTGCTGGATAAGCCGGAGATATGGGTGGTTATTCAACCTTCGGGTGCGGCACTTCAGTATGTGACCCAATTGGACGCCGCTGCCGGAATGAAGCTTTTGCTGGGAGATGCCATCCGCTTCAAAGTAGGGATCGGCCGCATACCTGCGCCCTTGGTTCACCCCTTGCCTGAAGGTATGCCGGTGCGCGATCTGCTTTCTGACCCCGCGCAGGTAGAGGTAGAAGTCGCTTACCAAACCCTTGATGAACTGGCACGCGGTGCCGTAATTCCTTTGCCCGGACCGCTCCCGCATTTGCAGATAGCGGAGGTAACAGCCGTGGAGGGGAATGGGAAAAAGGCTGTTTTTCGGGTGCGGCTCACCGAAACTAAAAAGCCTCAAAACCGCTGGGAAGTACTGCTCAGTATCTCGGTCGGTACACCGGTATCGGATGGTTTGCCGCGTTTCGTTATCGATGCCATTGACCTCGTGCAGTCGCCGGGATGGGTACGCGTAGTCTTCAAGGCATTTTCCAAAACGATCAGAAAAAATATCCGGCAAGTCGCCGACGCCTGGATCGCTTCCCAATGGAAGGAAATTCGCCAGGTAGTCAGTGACTCGCTTTCGGGGTTGGAAATCTATAAAGGGGTGTTGCTTCAGGCAAAATTAGGCCAAATCAAATCCCTGGACATGCATTTTGAATTCACTTACCTCACCTGGAATCTTTCCGTGGAAGAAGAAACCAGCATCCTGGTTCAGGAGATTCCAGAGGGTTGATCCGGCTTACTGAACGGTAATCGTCAATATTTTCTGCGCAATGTTTCCATCCGCGTCTGTCAGTGTTAAGTACCATTTTTCGGTTCCGGCCTGGTTGCGCACGCCGAATTTTAGATCCTGTTACACAACTTTGGAAAGGATTAACAGGGTAAAACAGCAAAGACAGTGGCTGAGATTATTTTGAAAAAAAGCCGAATGAAAAATTGATTTAGCTGAGAGAAACTTTACCTTTTCCCATCAATCCAAAACATATGCACACCATACTTGGCTCAGGCGGCGTAATCGGAAACGAACTCGCAAAAATACTCCCGGCTTATTCCCCCATTATTCGCCTTTGCAGCCGAAAGCCACATGCGGTTAATGAAAATGATCAGCTCTTTCCCGCTGACCTGCTCGATGCGAAACAGGTTCGGATGGCGGTAGAGGGGTCTTCCACGGTGTATCTGACTGCGGGGCTACCTTACGATGCAAAAGTGTGGCAAGCGCAGTGGCCGGTAGTGATGAAAAATGTAATCGATGCCTGCGCCGAAGCTCAGGCCAAGCTGGTGTTTTTTGACAACGTGTACATGTATGGCAAAGTGAAGGGCTGGATGACAGAAGCAACCCCTTTCAAACCCGTAAGCAAGAAAGGAGAGGTGCGCGCCACGATTGCTCAGATGCTTATGGATGCCGTTGAAAAAGGCCGCGTAGATGCCTCGATCGCCCGTTCAGCCGATTTTTACGGACCTAAAGCTTTTACCACCTTCGTGGATTTTACGGTGTTCTCGTACCTGAAAGACGGCAAAACCCCTTCGTGGATGGGCAAGGACACCTTTCCACACAGCTTTACCTTTACGTCTGATGCCGCCAAGGCTACGGCTTTGCTGGGCAATACCAACGACTCGTTTAATCAGGTATGGCACCTGCCAACGGCCGGGCCCGCACTTACCGGCAAGGAGTTTTGCGACCTCGCTTCGGCTGAGTTTGGCAAGCCCGCCAAAAATGCTACCCTCGCACCACCAATGGTCTGGATTCTTGGCCTTTTCATGAAAATAATGAAAGAGTCTAACGAAATGCTCTATCAGTACACCGATGACTACCTGTTCGACAGCAGCAAATTCGAGAAGCGGTTCGACTTCGTGCCGACCCCTTACGCCGAAGGGATCCGCATTACCTGCGAAGACAAAAAAGCCCAGTAGCCTTACCAGCCCGATTGAGTAGCCAGGGCTTGCAAAAAGGCCCGATAGCCGTCAATTCCGGCGGCAATTTCAGTAACGTGGATGTACTCGTCGGCGGTATGTGACCGTGCCGAATCTCCCGGGCCGATTTTTACGGTCGGGAAGGGCATGAGCGCCTGGTCTGAAAGGGTGGGAGAGCCGTACATGGGCAAATTCAATGAAATGCCTGCCTTTACTGCCGGATGGTCCATGCGGATATGCGAAGGCTGCAGCCTAACGGAACGCGGAACGACCTCGCCTTTCACGTTTTCCCTGATCGTTTCCAGAATTTCTGCGAGAGAATAGCAATCGTTGGGGCGCACATCCACCACCAGGGTACATCGGTCGGGAACCACATTGTGCTGCGAACCAGCCGCGATTTGCGTTACGCTCATTTTCACCGGGCCCAGCCATTGGGAGGTTTCTGAAAAACGAAAGTCACGGAACCAGTTGAGCGCAGGCAGGGCTTCGTAAATGGCATTGATCCCTTCTTCGCGGGCGGCATGCCCGGCCTTTCCTGCCAGGGTAATGTCCAGCACCATGAGGCCCTTTTCGGCAACGGCAAGGTGCATTTGCGTGGGTTCGCCTACGATGCCCAAGTCAATTTTTCCTAGGTGAGGAAGCAGCATTTCGATGCCGCCTTTACCCGAAATTTCCTCCTCGGCGGTTGCGGCCATCACGAGGTTAAAGGGCCATTGGGTTTTGCAGGCTTCGACAAAAGTAGCCAGGAGGCTCACCAGCGGACCCCCGGCGTCGTTGCTGCCGAGGCCGTAGAGTTTGTCCTGTTCCAATATGGCCTCAAAAGGAGGTCTTTGCCAGCCAGCCACGGGTTTTACGGTATCGTGGTGCGAGTTGAGCAAAACGGTAGGCCTTCCTGGCTGATTGCCGGGGTGGTTCGCCCAGATATTGTTTCCCAGCCGCTGAAAGGCGCGCCCGTTTTCTGCCAGAAAATCCCCGATCAGGTCAGCGGTTCCTGCCTCTTCTTTGCTGAAAGAAGGGGTAACTATCAGCGTTTCCAGCAATTGAACGGCGGACTCCAGCATGGTCGGTTTTTTGGGGAAAATTTATTCTGAGAAACTACTTGAGGATTCGGGTACCCTGAAAATTGGCGGAGGTAAGGTTGGCCAAAGCAGCAGCCTCGCATAAGATAACTTCCGTAACCCCTTTTTCAAGCGCTGCAAACGCATTGTCGAGCTTCGGGAGCATACCGCCGCTTATTTTTCCTTCCAGCTTTAATTGCTGATAATCAGCGGGTTTTATTTGTTTTACGAGTGATTCAGGATCTTTCAGGTCCAGCATCACCCCCGGGTAATCGAAGACAAAAACTAGGTGGGTGCGGTATTGACCTGACAGTGCCGTAGCTACCGAAGAAGCCATGGTATCGGCGTTGGTATTGAGCAAATGCCCTTGGCCGTCGTGGGTGAGGGGCGCGAGGATGGGCGAAATTCCCTGGGAGAGTAGCTTTTCCCACGCGTCCACCTGCACAGCAGTAATGTCTCCCACCCAGCCGTAGTCTATTTCTTTCACGGGTCGTTTTGTGGCGCGAATGAGGTCGAGGTCAGCGCCGGTAACCCCCAGCGCGGGCACGCCCCGGGCAGCCAGGTCGGCCACCAGCTTGCGGTTGAGCAGGCCGCCGTACACCATGGCCGCTACTTCCAGCATCTCCTCCGAAGTAATTCTGCGGCCATCGACCATTTGGGTTTCGACGCCGAGCTTTTGGGCTACTTCGGTGCCTTTTTTACCGCCGCCATGCACCCAGATGCGGGGCGTATTCAGGCTGGCAAAAGCATCGAGGGCCGCCAGTCTGCGCGCGGGATGGTCGAGCACCTCGCCCCCCGTTTTCCAAATCCAGAGGTCAGTCATGGCGCAAAGGTAGGCAGGGGAAAGAATCAGCGGATGTTTTTCCTGATTTTGGCGGGCTTTATGTCCCATATTTTCAGTGAAAACCACCAAAAAGTGATTATTTGGAGGCCATAGCACCTCTATCCCTTTCACATGAAGTATTGTTACCCCTTGATTTTGTTTTGCTGGCTATCCGGAAATGCGTTTGCCCAATGCGTTTCTTGGCCTGTGCCCTTGGCCAGCCTCCAGGTCGTTTCAGTTGACGGACAAGCAGCGGCCCAGCCGGTCGGGCTTGCTTTTGACAGCAGCTTTACCACCTATTTTGCTTCGAACGGCAATGCCCCTTTTCCCCACGAAATCGTGCTCGACCTCGGCATTTCGCGGGTTGTAAATCAAATTGCCCTTTGGCCACGCATAGATCAGGCTTTGGGCAAAACCGCGCAGTACGAAGTTTATGCCTCCGATAACCTGAACGCCTGGGGCGACCCGCAGGCCGCAGGACTGATGGTTTACGACAGCCTGGGCGATGATTCGGTAAAGTATATCGGCTTTGGAGGGGTATCGGCCCGGTATGTAAAATTGAGGGCGCTGTCCAATTTCGACGCGGGAAATGCAAACCGATGGATGATTGCAGAAATGCGTGTGTTTGCTGATACCTGTGCCGCTTCTGGCAAATCCAACCAAACCCTGATTTTTCCGGCTATTTCGAAGCAATTGACCACTAACCAAACGCTAACCCTCACGGCTACGGCCAGTACAGGCTTACCGGTTACTTATGAATGGGTGTCGGGTCCGGCAACCGTTGCGGGAGATCAGCTGAGCTTTACGGGCACAGGGGGCAGGGTAGTGGTGAAAGCGGTTCAGGCGGGCGATGCCACCTATTTTCCTTCCGAGCGCTTGCAGTATTTCGAGGTGATTGACCCTGCTTTATATGCCCCGGAGATATCTACCCGCCTGGTACAGAGCTACCTGATCGAGATGCCCTTGTTGCGCGCCTATCCTATTTATGCCAATGCCAGCATCTCGCACCCGGATGTGTTTTCGGTGGACAGCATGTTGTTCATTATCGATGGCCGGGATTACCCGACTACCCACAACGGATCGCTCTTCACGGTTTGGTGGCAGCCCGATTCCTTCGGCCCTCACGCCGTCGAACTCAAGGCTTTTGGCTCCAACGGCGTAACAGGGTCTGTGAATCGCACCGTTGTTGTTTTCTCACCTATCGGGGGCAAAACGGTTAATACTTTCCAGGGAGAGGTAATTAACTGGGGAAGTGCCAATCCTGAATCCGTCATGGATACGTTTGAGCTCCCCCAGTTTGTGGGTACCTATAGCCAGGTGATGGCTGATTTTTGGGTTACCTGCCCCAGTGTTCCGGGTGGCTGCGACGATTGGGACCGAATTGCGAAAGTAGAATTAAAGAATCCGGAAGGTGAGTGGGTGGAATTTATCCGCTATATCACACCCTATGGAGTGGCCTGCTCCCATACGCTCGACGTTACCGATTTTGCCTCTCTGCTGCAAGGCCGTGTGCCAATGCGGGTAGTCATTACCACCTACGGCACCGGCGGCTGGAGTGTGCACCTGCGATTGCGTTACCTTCCCGGAACGCCAACCCATGTGTATTCGCAGGTAAACCAGCTGTGGTATGGCTATTACGATTTCGGAAATCCGGCTAACCTCCAGCCGTTTGATACGATCCAGTATTCTTTTCCTGCCGGAACCGTAGATGCACACCTTAACGTGGTAACCACCGGCCACGGCTGGGGCAACAACAATACCAGCAACGCGGCAGAATTTTTTCCGGCGGTAAACTACGTAATGGTCGGTTCAACCCTTATTCCGCACAATTTTTGGCGGGTGTGTAACCCCAATCCGGATGGCTGCCAGCCTCAGAATGGGACCTACCAGTATGCGCGTGCAGGGTGGTGCCCGGGGGCTATTTCGCCGCCTACAAGCTTTGATTTTTCCAGCTACCTGAACCGTAACCGACTGACGTTGAGCTATATCCTGCATCCGGGTTATGTGGACCAATGCCACGCCAACAACCCCAATTGCCGGTCAGGTATCACCTGCCCCGATTGCAACGATGGCTTCAATCCGGCTTTCCAGGTTTCGGCGAGTATGATCACTTTCTCCGATACCGTTTCGCCCACTATCCCGCGCATCCCTACGTCACTCGATCCGGAAAAAGGGACTTTCTTTGCTGTGGTGCCCAACCCTACGGGCAATTATTTCAGGATAGAAACCGCCGACTTACAAGGGCCGATTGGGGTAACCGTGCTGGACCTGAACGGTGCCGAATTGCAGGCGCATACCTTTCCCCAGGTAGAGGCCCTAGCCCAGGCTCGTTTTTCGCTGGCGGGTTTGCCGGGAGGGGTTTACTTGGTTAAGATCATATCCAAAGCCGGAGTTGCCGTTGAAAAAGTATTGAAGGTCAATTGATTATGATCATTTTCTGCTGAAATAAAGCAGAAGCTATTGCTCCCCTTTTTCGGTGTCAACTGCACAGAGAAAGGGGAGTTTTTATTTTTCCTGCAAAAGGGAGATAATTTCCGCTGTGTGATCACGTAGATTTAAGCGGATTGAAAAAAAATCACCTATTTCATAAAGAGCGCTTCATTTTTAATAAACTGAATTTTTTTTGAATCGCCTTTTGAAAAAACACTACTTTTGAACTATGCTTTTCCGCAAACTCATGGTATGTCTAATTTGGAGTTGCCTGCTGGCCATTGGGCTGGGGGGTGTTCACCAGATAGCGCCATTTGCCGAAAAAGCAGGTGTTGAAGCTGGTTTCTCCGCTGATCAAACCCACACCACCCACCTGGTGTTCTCAGAAGCAGAATTGCTTACCCTGGACGAGCAATCACAGGAAGACGATCACGAGCAGACTCAGCCCGCTATTCAGCATCCCCTTCTTTCTTCGGTTGACTATGCCCTCGCATCGGGCTCAACCTTATCGGTATCTGCTAGCCTCTTCGCTGCTACCGATCGCGACCGCTACCTGCGGCTGCACAACCTTCGCATTTGATATTCTCTGAGGAGCTTTTGCTCCTACAACTGCTTTTTTAGCAGGTGATGAACGATTCATTCGCCGGTTTTCATTTCTGTTTCATTTCCTTTCATTCTCAGGTTTTGTCCTGAAGAAACAACGATAAAGACCCTTTGGGTTAAGATTCAGCTTTGTTTTTGGAGTTTGGTTGTAGCCTCCCAGGGACTAGCCTGGGGGGTTTTTTTTGTCCAAAAATGAAAGATTCTCCCATAAATGCCCCTGCAACTTTGTCTATCCCGAAGTTGAAGGGGGCTTCTTTAGGCAGAAATGCCAGTAGAACGTATATTCAGGCATGACGGAAAAGGTAATCTATCTAGACTATAACGCCACCACGCCGGTAGATGAAAGGGTGCTGGAAGCCATGCTGCCTTATTTTGTGCAAAAGTTTGGCAATGCCGCCAGTGCAACCCATCCTTATGGCTGGGAAGCTGCCAAAGCCGTGGATGCCGCCCGGGAAATACTTGCTGCAGGATTGAACTGCACGCCCCAGGAAGTGATTTTCACCTCAGGAGCCACCGAGGCCATTAACCTGGCTATCCGGGGCGTGGCGCGGATGTACGCTTCGAAAGGGAACCATTTTATCGCTGCTCAAACCGAGCATAAGGCTACCCTCGATACCTTGCTCGACCTCGAAAAAGACGGGGCGCGAATAACCTGGTTGCCCGTGGACCGAGAGGGACTTATTTCTCTAACAGAATTGGCTGCGGCTATAACGCCCCAAACAGTGCTGGTCGCCATTATGCTCGCCAATAACGAAACGGGTGTGATTCAGGATATTCCAGCCATTGCCGAAGTCGTACATGCCCATAACAGCATTCTGCTTAGCGATGTTGTACAGGCCGCCGGAAAAATAGCTGTAAACGTGCAGGAGCTGGGCATCGACCTGGCTCCGATATCGGCGCACAAGTTTTATGGACCTAAAGGAGTAGGGGCGTTGTACGTCCGGCGTCGGGGTCCGCGGGTGGTCCTTTCGCCTGAAATAACCGGTGGCGGACACGAGCGCGGACTGAGAAGCGGAACCCTCAATGTACCCGGAATTGTAGGAATGGGGGCTGCCTGGCAGTTGGCTCAAACCATGATGGAAGCTGAAAATACGCGTTTAGGGGCATTGCGCGACTACCTCGAACGCAGCCTGGTCGATGGATGGGGAGCTTCTGTAAACAGCGGGCAGGCTCCCCGCCTGGCGCATGTAGCTAATCTTGCCTTTCCCAATTTTCACGCCCGTGATTCCATCAGGAAGCTTTCGTCGCTGGCAGTAGCTACCGGGTCGGCCTGTACTTCGGCACAAACGACCCCTTCGCATGTGCTGACCGCCATGGGGCTGCCAGTATCTGAGATCAATGGTTCCCTGAGGTTCAGCCTCGGGAGGTTTACCACAGCAGAGGAAATAGAATGGGCGATTGAAAAGATCAAAGCAGGTGTTTGTACCGAATAAGGTTCAAATTTGGTAACTCATGAATTTTCTATTTATTCGATATTGATAATTTTCTACATTTGGTAGTTTATCTCACTCAAAAAAATTAATAACCTTCGTATGAAGAACTTGGTTTTGGCCTTTGCCATTTTGTTCAGCGCAACGACCTCTACTTTCGCCCAATCGCGCGCGACCCTCCAAAAAATGTACATCAACTTCCTGAAAGGGGAAGGCTACGAAACCTCCATTGACGACGATGGTGATGTTAATTTTGAGGCTGACGGACGTACCTATTTTATCGAAGTAAACGAAGACGATCTGGAGTTTTTTCGCCTGGTGCTCCCCAATATCTGGCCGATTGAAAGCGAGCTGGAGCGAATTCAGGTCATGGAAGCTTGTAACAAGGCCAACTTCAAGGTGAAAACGGCCAAGGCCTATGCCACTGATGACAATGTCTGGATTGCCGTAGAGGTGTTTCTCGAAAAACCCGATGACTTTGAAGCAATTTTCGAGCGCTCTTTAGGCGTTATTGATTATTGTGTGGATATCTTCGTGGAGGCAATGGACGAAGAATAATCCCCTACTGATGTCGATCCCCTCCTGGCCCGAAGCATTTTCTGACAGATTAAGAATAGATTTAGGCCAGGAGGCCGATCTTTTTTTTGCCTCGCTGCTTACCCCTGCACCGGTAAGCATTCGTGTGAATGATGCCAAGGGGCTGATACCGCAAGGGTTAGAATCGGTACCCTGGAGTACTTCCGGCTACTATTTACCCGAGCGGCCCTCGTTTATCTGGGATCCCCTGTGGCACGCCGGCGGCTATTACGTGCAGGAAGCCAGTTCTATGTTTCTGGAACAAGCCTGGAAACGCATTTCGGAGGAAATAACCCCCACTTATATCCTGGACCTCTGCGGCGCACCCGGCGGCAAAACTACCCACCTCGCCAGCCTGATGGACAGCGATGCGCTTTTGGTCGCCAACGAAGTGATTGCCGCGCGTTCGCGGGTATTGGCGGAAAATGTAGCCCGCTGGGGCACTTCTCAGGTGCTCGTTTCCCAAAATGACCCCAAAGATTTTTCTCGCTTAAAAAGTGTTTTCGACGTCATGGTCGTGGATGCTCCCTGCTCCGGCGAAGGGCTTTTTCGCAGAGAACCTGAGGCTGCCGACGAATGGTCGGAAGCACACTTGCAGCTGTGTTCCGACAGGCAAAGAAGGATTCTGGCCGATGTATGGCCCGCGTTAAGGCCCGGCGGATTTTTGATCTACAGCACCTGCACCTTCAACCCCGGCGAAAACGAAGAGAACCTGGCGTGGCTGAATCAAGCCATGGGTGCCGAAACCATGGAGATTGCGCTTGATCCTGCCTGGGGCATAAAAGAGATTGTTGTCGGAAACCTGAAGGGCTACCAGTGTATGCCCCATCGGGTGAAAGGAGAAGGATTTTTCCTGGCGCTGGTACGTAAACCCGGCGATGCTCCCCCACAGCCGCCTACCTCGAAGGGTACCTGGGCTACCAAAAAAACACGCGAACCCCTGCTTTCCTGGCTGAAAGACCCCGAAGACAGCCATTTATACGAAACGAAATCAGGCATTTATACCATGCGCGGGGCTACGCCAGAGATATGGGCGGGCCTCATGGGGCAATTGCGCCTGGTGCAGGCAGGTATTCCTTTGGCCGAGCAAAAAGGAAAAGACTGGATTCCGAAGCCCGAAGCCGCTTTTTTACAAGATCTTAATCCCGAACCCTTCGGCCTGTTTGACCTTGACCTCGAAAACGCAAGAAGCTTTCTTCACCGCGATGGAGCTGCGCTGGAGGGGCCGATGGGATGGGGCCTGGTACGCTACCAGCAAATGGGGCTCGGCTGGGTAAAGCACCTCGGCAACCGCACCAATAATTACTACCCGCAAAACTGGCGCATTCGGCAGGACCGACCTGCGGACCTCCCCCCATCAATCTTTTTCGGAAGCTAAGTGCTGGTCTTTATTTTCCCACGCAAAACAGTGAAAACGCGGCTGGGGCGGATACTTGGGTAACCGATCGTCGGCTTTGCTTTTTTCACACAGCAAAAAAATACTCCCGCGTGCATTGCGAATTTCGCGCACATGCACACAGGAGTTACACAGGCTGACGGGAAAATTGGGATTGTGCATCCTTTTCTTTCCGGCTGATTATTTCAAAATAAGAAAACCATATGCAGGCAAAACAACCTGAGTGCCCACGCTTACAGCGGTTTCGTCCATGGCGTTGGTCCACGTCGTATTGGCAAGGGCGACAGGTACGTTATAGGTAACCTCATTTCCACGGGTGTTAACCAATACCCAAATGGTCTCCTGCTGGTAAGTTTTGCTGAAGACGGCGATATTGGTATTGTTTACAAAAGTGAGCGAACCTTGTTTAGCGGCCTCACTTCCTTTGCGGAAAGCAAGAATCTTTTTGTAGGTGGCCGTCATGTCGGGGTTGATGCTCCAGTCAATGGGCGAACGGCTGAAGAACGGCAATTTTACCGCGCAACCGACCTCCTGGCCATTGTAGATAAGCGGAACGCCTCCCATCAAAGCCGCGTTTACGAATGCGCCGATGGAGCCTTCCTTACTTTTGAACAGCACCAGCGGGGTATTGTCCCAGGCGCATTCGTCGTGGTTAGAGGTAAATCGGAGCTTGGTGACATCGGCAGGAATGCTCGCGAGTTCGAGGGTATTGGCGGTAAAAAGACCGGCGGCAGAATAATTATTTCCATAAACATCCTTCAGCTTGGCATAGTAGTCCCAGGCATAATTCATCTGAAAACCTGCGTCAAAATGGTCTTTGCGGCTGCCTTCGGCCAGTAGAATCAACTGGCGGTTAGGTACTGATTTGAGCGAGTCGATGGCTTGCTTCCAGAAATCGAAAGGGACGAAATCTGCTGCGTCACAGCGAAAGCCATCGACATTGGCGGTAAGCACCCAATATTTCAGGGCCTTGATCATGGCCAGGCGCATCTCAGCGTTGTTGAAATTAAGGTCGGCCACATCCTGCCAGTTGGTGCCCGGGGGGATAATGATATTGCCATTTCCATCCTGCGAGTACCAAGGGGTGTTCGATATCCAAGGGTTGTCCCAGGCGGTATGGTTGGCCACCCAGTCGAGGACAACGGCCATATTTTTGTCGTGGGCATCGGCTACCAGTTTTCGCAGGTCGTCGAGGGTTCCGTATTCAGCCCCAACTTCCTGGTAGTTTTTTACGGAGTATGGAGAACCCATCTGCCCCACAGAATTCAGTACGCCAACCGGATAGATCGGCATGAGCCAGATGACATTTACCCCCAGCGATTTGATAGAATCGAGTCGCTGACGAACGCCTTCCAGGTTACCGTTTTGGCTGAAAGCCCGCAGGTTTACTTCGTACATCACGATGTCTTGCGTGGCGGGAATACCCGCGAATGGCGTGCCATACTGGGCCGGATCCTGATCAGTCGGTTTAGGGTCCGGTATTATAATCGGTGCTGGTTCTTGTTTGCAGCTAAATAAGGCTATAAACAGAAAGGGGATCAGGAGGAGTTTTTTCATATCAGGGATTTTCTACAAAGATACATATATATAGGTTAAAGCAGGGGTTTACCCTATATACATCAGGTTGCAGCCCCGCATTTCGGCCGTGTCGAGGCGGCCCATTACTTCGAAAGAACCATCGGGATACAGCCTGGCAAGGTCGTCGGTGGCAAGGAAGCAGCACGAGTGGATATTAGCGAGGTCGGTGACATGTAGCCTGCCTGTAGTGCCGGGTGGCGGGGTAAGTTCGTCGAGGTGTATATCCGAAACCCTGATGCGCATCCACGGCGGGCATACGAAACGGCCATGCTCGCCGGTATAAGCCTGGCTGAGGAGCTCGGTCATGCCGTATTCGGAGTGAATGACGGACACCCCCAGACCCTGGCGGAGGTGAGCGTGGAGCTGGCTGCGGGTAAGTTCCGCTCTCCTGCCTTTCATACCTCCTGTTTCAAAAACAAGGGTATTTTCAGGGAAGGAAATGCTGGCCATGTCGGCTAGGTCAAGGAGGGCGAAAGCGACCCCGATCAACAGAATCCTTTCGCCTGACTGGGCTGCTTCCCGGGCACTGGCTGCCAGCGCCTGCAGGTCATCTAAGAAAAAACCACTGCCTGTTGTGCCGAAATCGTTCATCCAGGTGCGCACCATGTACACCAGCGAAGAAGTACCGCGCTCCAGGTAGGAGGGGAGCAGGGCCAGCACCCGAAATTTGCCGGGGCCATACGCCAGCCGGAACCCCGCCAGCGAAACCGCCTCATACAACCCCGGATCAGCTACCTCGTGCACCGAAGGCGATTGGCCTGTGGTGCGGCTGCTTTCAAAACGGACCAGCGGCTCAAAGTCTCCGGTTTTCACCGATTGGTATTTGAACGCCCCGATGGGCAGCGAAACAGGGCCCTTGGCGTCAATATCGTCGGCGTACTGTCGCAAAACGGGGTTTTGGGCATATTGATACGCCCAGGCTTCGTTGGCCATTTCCTCAAATTGCGGATCGCCGGGCTTTAGCGCCAGCATGCGTTCGAGCCATTTTTCCCCCATGTTGTTTGTTAAAAAAGCGATTCTCCAAAGATAAACAGCAATTGCCCGATGCCCGCCAGCAAACCCAGCACGGCACCTACGAGAATGAGCTTCCATTCATCCTCCTGAAAAACCGGACGTAAAAAGCCCACAAATTCTTCGGCGTGAAGGCCCTGCATCTTGGTGCGGAGTGTGGTTTCGATATCGAGGGCCTCTTCGGCATACGTGAAAATGTGCCGGATATGGCGGGGAAATTCCTCCGCAAACCGAATGGCTATCAGGTTTTTGATTTTTACATATTGCTGCGAGCCCTGGGTAAGGAGCAGCAGCGGTTTGGCCGGACCTGCGGAATGGTCCACGGCCCGTTTTACGTGGTTTTGAACCAGGGTCAACAAGCGGTCGGAGGCGGGCCCCTTGAGGAGGGTTTCGAAGATATTTTGAGAAGTAAGGATGCGGCTGGCCACGATTTCGGCGTAGGCTTCGGCTACCTCCATTTGTCTTTTGATAAAAAGCCCCTGAAAGGTAAACGGCCCGAAACGAACCGCCTTCAGCGGCTGAAAGATCATGCGGAGCGCGAGCCAGTTCGTGGCCCATCCAACGATCAGTCCGGCAATCGGGAGCGTGAGCCCCCAGGGAAAAAAGTACCAAACGATCATTTGCACCACCCCAAACAGAAAGCCGAGGTAGAGGCCGGAGATTTCTATAAACTTAAACTCCTTCGAGCCTACTTTCAGGAAAATCTGGTTGAGCAGTTCGCGGTCTGACTCCAGGGCTTCCACCACCATTTTGCGGAGGTCGAAGAAGTCGGTGATATTGGTTTTTACCTCTTGCATAAGCTGCTCCACCACGAGGGGGATGTCGTCGAAGGCGCGCTGCAACAGGGCCTGCCGCACAGGTTTGGGTGCTGCCACCCATATCGAAGGTACTTCCTCCTCCATCACATCTTCGATAATCTGCACGGTGAGGCGGGACAAAGGAGCCTCCATTTCTGCCGCAATCCGCCCCGGATCGATCATTTCGAAGCGCTCCTCGATGGTAATGAGCTTGGCCGTGAGCAGGTCCACGGCCTTTCCGGCCATCACGCCGGCCTTCGAAGGGATAATGCCCTGCCAGCCGATTTTGCCGATACCCCAGAACTCCAGCGGGTAAAAGGTCATCTTCAGGGCTATGCGGTTGGTGTACCAGCCGATAAGCGCACTGATTACCGGTATAGACAGGTATTTCCAGATATCGGAGGAAAGGAGCAGGTCGGCAAGCATGGGACTAAGGTACGTTTTAGGGAGGAAAGTAGTATGTACCTGCGGGGTACCGCCTTGCTTTTCAACCGCAACGGGCAGCCAATCGGTTGTGTTTTTGGTATATTGATCCCGTGCTGACCAGTTACCCTGTCTGTCAACATCCTTCATGCAGTCCTTATGTCAACTGCAGAACTTAAACACGCACTCCTTCGTGCCATCGACCAGTTGCCCGAAGCGCGCCTGGAGCAATTGCTGGAATCGATAAAGCAGGAGAAGGATACGAATGAAGAAGAAAAAAATATGGGCAAACTTCGGTTTGGTGCCCTGAAGGGAGGGTTGGTTTACATGTCCCCGGATTTCGATGAACCCCTTGAGGATTTTAAAGATTACAGGTAATGGGATATCTGCTCGATATCCATACCAAACAAGTAGAGGACCTTGCGATCCTGGCCCGGGATGAAAAGATAAAGCTTTACGCTGTGGAGACGGTTTGGGGCTGAAGTGATCTGGCTAGCGAACCACATCAAGCAAGCGCAACAACTGGGATTGCACCCCCGTCACCCTCACCCCACATTTGCAAGCACCCCCTTCCCGTCCCTACCTTTGCCGGAAATATCCTTTATGCGCATCAGCGGTTTTAGCTTTGCCCGCAACGCCACCCGGCTCTATTATCCGCTGCGGGAGGCCATTCTTTCGATTCTGCCACTGGTAGATGAATTTGTGGTGGCCATCGGCAAGGGAGATGCTGGCGACGAAACCCGTGCGTCTATTGCTTCGATTGATTCGCCCAAAATCCGCATCATTGACACCGAATGGGACCTCGATTCCTTTCCCCGTGGCATGGAAAATGCCCACCAGACCGACATCGCCAAGGCGGCTTGCACCGGTGATTGGCTCTTTTACCTCCAGGCCGATGAGGTGGTCCACGAGCAATACCTGGCGGTGATACGTGCACGGTGTGAGGAGCTGCTGCATGACGAAGCGGTGGAGGGTCTCCTGTTTCGGTACCGCCACTTTTGGGGCGATTACCACCATTACCTCGATTCGCACGGCTGGTACCGCGACGAAATCCGCATCGTGCGCAATCGGCCAGATATTCATTCCTGGGAATCTGCCCAATCGTTCAGGCGCATTCCGGGCTTCGATGGAAAATCTTACCGGCAGCAGGAGGGGACATTCAAACTCAAAGTGTCCAGAGTAGAAGCGGAGGTGTTTCACTATGGATGGGTGCGACCTCCGGTGCTCATGCAGGCCAAAAACAAGGCATTGGGCACGATCCACCACGGGGCGGAAAAGGCTCAGGCAACCTACGGCGAGGTTCCGGCTCCGTTTGACTATGGCGACTTATCTCTTTTGCCCACATTCACCGGCACGCATCCGGAAGTGATGTCAGGTTTTATCGGAAAATTTGATTGGACTGACCAGCTACGAACTTCGGGAGGGGCAGCGACCAGCCGACCCTTGTTTAAGCACGAGCGGCTAAAATACCGCCTATTGACCTGGATAGAGAAATATCTGCTGGCAGGGCGCGAGATTGGCGGGTTTCACAACTTTGAACTGCTGAAGCGGTGATTTATGTCACTCAGGGAAATATTTCACAAATAGATACTTTTCTGCGATCAGGATATGCTAGATTTAGTCTATGATGCTGAGAAGAACATCCTGGTGGATGGCGTTGTGCATGTGTGTGTGTATTTCAGGGCTTGCTTACGGGGTTCCTCAAGATTCTCTACTCCAAAAATTAAAGGCAAGTTCAGGGCAAGAGCGCATCGCATTACTGAACCGGCTATCGAAGAATTACAAAAGCCAGAGCCGGGATAGCGCTGAGATGTTTGCGCAACAGGCGTTGACCTTGTCCCGCAGCATTCACTCTGTAAGAGATGAAGTGGCCTCTCTGATCAACCTGGGAGAGGTATTTCTGGACGATGGAGACTACCCTGCGGCCAAGGATTATTTTCGTAATGCGGCCTTACAGTCAAAAGCTATCGGTGCAGATCAACAGCGGTATGAGGCCGTTTTTCGGATAGGAGTATGTTTTTATTTTCAGAACAGCTCCGACTCAGCCCTGACCTACGCCATCGATGCGCTCAATTATTTCGAAAAAAATGACCTTCCCCAACAGGAAGCCACCATCAAAAGTTTTCTGGGTTTTGTGTATCTGCGCAGGTCGATGTACTCAGATGCCTACCGTTACTACCAGGAGTCGTTGAAGTTGCGGATGACGGAAGGTAATATCAATGAGATTGCGAAATCGTTCAATGCCATTGGTACCCTGTTGCTGAAGCAGGAGAGCTACCCGGATGCCTTGCAGTATTTTCAACAGTCGATAGATCAGAGTATAACGATCGGAAATGCAAAAGGCCTGGCCATTTCGGAGGCACAGATGGGCTATATCTACGGATTAACGGGCGATTTTACACAGGCGCGGAAGTACCTCTCTTCGAGCCTCGATCGTAGTCGTCATACGGGGATTCAGAAGGACATCGCCCTATGTTTGCAATACTTCGGCGATCTATATACCCAGCTTGATAAGTACGATTCCGCCAGCTATTTCTACCAGCAATCGGATATGATCCGCGAAAAACTGCGCGACGATTATGCCCGGGTGGAGTTGCTTACCCGCAGGGCAAATTCAGCCAATCATTTTCACGATTTTCAAGTATCCCTGCGCATCATTGACCAGGCACTTTTGCTCTCAGCCACACTGGAATCTCCGGAGCTTGAGAAATTGATCTACGCTACCCAGGCAGATTCCTATCTGGGTTTGGGAGATTCGAAGAGGTTTATGGAGGCTTACAGAAAAAACCTGGCGATAGAAGATACCCTTAAGGTCCAAAAACTCATCCTTAACACCTATACTTTCAGGCAGGAGCTGCTGGAGGCTCGGAGGATAATCGAACGCCGGGAGGCACAGTACAGGGAAGAAGCACAGCGCGGAAAAAGTCAGCTCCTTTTTATGATTATGTTCGGAATGGGCATTATTCTGGCCTTTTCGGTAGTGATGTATGTCAATCAGCTCCATGCCAATCAGAAAATACAAAAGCAAAATCAGGTAATTCAGGCCACGGTGAGCGACCTGGAAAAAGCCAATGAACAGCTGTTAACTTTGAATCAGGAGCTAAAGAGATCGGAAGAAAAGCTCTTGAACGTAAACAATACCAAGGACCGTTTCTTTTCCATTCTGGGGCACGACCTCCGCGGGCCGCTGGCTTCGTTGTCTATGTACCTCGATGAATTTGTACTTGGGAGCGACACCAACGACAGCTTTCATTTGCGCGCCGGTGCACAGCTGCGCACTTCCGTCGGCAGCCTGATTGACCTGCTGAATAACCTGCTGCTTTGGGCCCAAAATCAGGCAAAGGGGATAGAGTTCAGGCCCAGAACACACGACCTCAACGAACTGGTGCTCGAGTGTGCGCCCCTTTTACATCAATTGGCCCAGGTGAAAAATATCGAATTGCGTTTCAGCCATGCCCGTGAAGTGCTGGATGTGGAGGGGGATAAGGACATGCTAACCCTCATTATCCGTAACCTGGCCGGCAATTCCATTAAGTTTACTCCGTTGTCCGGAACGGTAACTGTAACGACTTCCCGTGCCGAAGATTATGTTACCATCGAAGTATTAGATACCGGTATAGGCATGAATGCAGATCAGTTGGCGCATCTGTTTGACCTTGATAAACGAAAGACACGCAGAGGCACCGGTGAAGAAAGAGGTGCCGGCCTGGGCCTTATTCTGGTAAACGATTTTGTGCAAAAACACGAAGGGGTACTGGCTGTGTCCAGTACCCCTTCAGTAGGAAGTGTGTTTACGGTGAAATTTAAAGCCAGCCCTAAATCGCTTGCCTGACGCTTGCCTGATCAGCCCATACCGACCTGATAAGCACGCTGATTTTTTCCTTCCACATAGTTGATAAATGCCTGATTCACCACCCGGTTTCCACCTGGGGTAGGGTAATCACCTGAGAAATACCAGTCGCCTAGGTTGTGCGGCAGGGCCACTTTGAGGTTTTCGAGGGGTTGGAAGATGATTTCGAGCTCTGGTGTGAAACCTTTATCTGGCTTAACGATTTCCGCAATTTTCTTCGAAATTTCTTCGGCTGAAAAAGGGGCATAAATGGCCTTTACTACATTTTTAGTTTCCAGCTTATTTGCCGCCTTCAGGCTCATAATCTCCGCATATACATCGTCAATGATCTTAGCCTGGCCGGTATCGCGCAGCAAACCTGTGGCACCCTGGAAGGCAATCAGTCTTTCGATCTGCGACATGTCGATGCCGTAGCAGTCGGGGTAGCGTATTTGCGGAGCAGAAGAAACGATCACGATCTTTTTGGGCGTGAGGCGAGCCAGCATGCGCAGAATGGAACCCTTGAGGGTAGAGCCCCGCACGATGGAATCGTCCACACATACGAGGTTGTCGGTTTCAGGATTCAGCACCCCTCGGGTAATGTCGTACACGTGGGTAAGGAGGTCCTGACGGGCATTATCGTCGGCGATAAAGGTGCGCATTTTCACATCCTTCTGAATCACCTTTTCGGACCGGATGTGCATCGAAAGAATGCGATCGAGGTCCTTTTCGGTCATGGTATTGCCGAGTTGCTGAATCCATTCTTTTTTCTGCAATGTCAGCTGATCGTTCATTTCTTCCAGCAACCCAATAAAGGAAACCTCAGAGGTATTGGGGATGTAGCTGAAAACGGTATTGTCCACGTCGTGATTAACGGAGTCGAGCACCGTGTTAGCGAGCATCTTACCCAACATTTTTCTTTCCTGGTAGATATCCCGGTCATTGCCACGCGAGAAATAAATCCGCTCAAAGGAGCAGCTCAGTTGCTTGCGGGGTTGCGTAAACTGGCGGACCTGAATTTTGGCGGGACGCTCAAATTCGTTTTGCATGCCCCCCTTGAGGGTAAGCACGTGAGCCGCAGGCAATTCCAATACATCTTCAGGGCTTACATTGAAAACCGTACAAATAGCTGAGCGCTCTGAAGCAGCCACGAGTACCTCCTCGTTGTGGTAGTAAAAGCAGGGGCGAATGCCATTGGGGTCACGTACCACAAACACATCGCCATTGCCTACCAGGCCCGCAAACACATAGCCGCCATCCCATTGGTCAGCGGCACCTTTTATCACCTCAAACATATCCAGCTCCTGCGAAATGATGCCGGTGATTTCTTTGCGGAGGTGGCCTTTTTTCTTGTTTTCCTTATATAATTGGTCCGTGCGGTTGTCGAGGTAGTGTGCAATACGCTCAAGCATCAGCTCGGTATCGGTCATGATGCGCGGGTGCTGGCCAAGTTCTACCAGCCTATTGAAAAGTTCATCTACATTGGTGAGGTTGAAGTTGCCGGCCAATGCGAGGGTGCGGTTGCGGTAGTCGCTGGTGCGTACGACCGGGTGGCAGGACTCAATTTCGTTGCGGCCATGGGTGCCATAGCGCAAGTGACCCAAAAGCACTTCTCCAGCATAAGGATTGTTGAGGTGCTGAAACTGGGCGTTTTTATAGTCCTCCGGAAATTTCTCCTTAAGGTCGGCCTGGGCCAGATCAATTTTTTGAAAAATGTCGCCCCAGGGTCCGTGGTGGTTATTGCTGCGTTCCCGATGCAGGTACGGACGTCCCGGAGAGACATCCAGCTTCAGCGAAGCCAGACCGGCACCATCCTGGCCGCGGTTGCGTTGCTTCTCCATTAAAACAAACATACGGTCCAGCCCCCAGAGCGCTGAACCGTATGTTTCTTCATAGTACTCGAGAGGTTTAAGCAGCCTAATGAGTCCTATGCCGCATTCATGCTTGATCTGGTCGCTCACGATAGTGTATGTTTACTGAATGTGAAGGCAAAGTTACGAAAAACTGACCCCGTTTCCTTTCCGAATAACCGCAAAAAACAGGGTTTCGATTCAGAGTTTTATCCACCTTTGTGGATAACGCAAATGAGAGCGTTTATTTTAAGCAAACTGCAACCGCATGAAACCGGAAATTGTTTTAGGTAAAAGATTTGTACCCCTTTTTACTGATGTTCAGATCGAGGCACGCATCCAGGCCCTTGCGGTTGAAATCAATGCCTTTTACGAAGGAAAAGCACCAGTGTTACTACCCGTGTTGACCGGTGCTTTTATTTTCGCAGCTGACCTCATGCGCCACCTGACCGTAAAACCCGAAGTCGATTTTGTGCGGGTTTCTACCTACGGCGAAGGCATGGAATCTTCGGGAAAAGCCACAAACCTGCTGCCCGCTTCCGATTTTTTGAAAGACCGCCACGTACTGCTCGTTGAGGACATTGTGGATTCGGGGTTCACCTGCGACTATTTGCACGACCACCTGGCATCTATTGGTCCTGCTTCTATCAAAATGGCCTCCCTGCTTTACAAGCCAGCCAATTTCAGAGGGGTGCATAAACCCGATTGGGTGGGTTTCGAAATTCCTCCTGCTTTTGTGATCGGCTACGGCCTCGACTATGCCAGCAAAGCCCGCGAGCTTCCGGGAATTTATGTTTGGGATGAAAAGGAATAGTTACTCGAAGTACTCGAAAGCATCGATAATGTCGAGGTATACACCGTCGAAGCCCGCGTCCAGTATTTTCTTCAAATAGCCCGTTTGCGGATCAAGGATAAGTGCCTGCCAGGCTTTGTCCCAATAGCGCACCTTATAGTTGCCTTTCCATTGCGGGTTTTGTCCGGCAAGCCACGTAGGGGCGTCCTTTTTCCAGCCCGATTGCCAGTAGTAGCGATAGTCCTCGGCTTCGCCAATGCTCATATACGCGATGAGCAGACGCTTTCCTCCTCCCGGCTTAAAGCGCAGCAAATCTAGTTCTGCGGGTAAGTAGGGTGTTTCGTTAAAAAATGCATCGAGGATCAACACATCGTATTCGGTTTGAGCAAGGGCCGAGAGAAAAGCAGTTTTCGTGGGGAAATTGCCGGGATTGATCAGATACAGGAAGTTTTGGGCCTCAACCAAGCGGGAGACAGAGGCGGTATTTACCTGAAAAGGGCGAGAAGGAAAACCAGGGACAACCTCCAGGTCGCGGCTTGGTGCCGGAAATGAAAGGTAGCCAAAGGCCTGATTTTGACGGTAAGCCTCGTGCATCTTAGCGGTATCGCTGCAGTAGTCGGTCGTGAGCACGGTCAGTCCCTCTCTGGCACAAACTTCCAGCAGACCGAGGAGGTAGTCGCGATCAGCAACAGGAGTGGCTTTGTTGTCAGAATTGTATCCGTAAAAAAGGTCTTCGCGGCCTACGCCATCCAACGCCTGGAGGTACCTAAGTATCGGCTCGCCCGTGGCAGTGCCATCAGCAGTGGCGAGTTCCTGGCCATTTTGAGGGATAACGATAAAATTGGGCTGGTACTTACGGGCGCTGTCGGCGATAGCTACCACAAAGTCGCGCATGGCCTGGCGAGGCTCAATGTCTGTAGGTATATCCTGATTAGATCCCTTGCAGGCAGCCATCAGCATAAGCAGAAAGAGATACAGAAGTTTTTGCATGCCTTATACCTAGAAAAAACCTTGCCAGAATTTCTGGAAAGTCCGTCAATGCCTCGTTTCTCCCGAAATCAAGGGTTTGCTGATCGAAAGCGAGAAGCGTATGTTTGTAGTACTTAGCTTGCTCATGGATATTCCTTCGCCTAATCAGGTTTTTTCCTACGCCCCCTGGGAAAGCAAATCAGAGGAAATTGCCGCCGCTTACGCTGTTGGATGGCCTTATCCATTCACGGTGCTGGATAATTTTCTGCCTCCCAAAACCGCCATGCTGGCTGCCCAGGCCTTTCCGCCGGTTACCGATGAAAGCTGGATTCATTACCTGCATTACAACGAACGCAAGCACGGGCTCAATAAATGGGATGCCATTCCTGAGCCTCTCAAAGAGGTGATTCAGGAGCTGAATAGCCCTCGTTTTCTGGCTTTACTCGAAAAAATAACCGGAATCCGCGGTTTGCTGGCCGATGATCTGCTCGAAGGCGGCGGCCTCCACCAGTCCAGCCGCAATGGTTTTCTGAATGTGCACGCCGATTTTACGGTACACCCGCTTCGCCCTACCTGGAGACGCCGGGTAAACCTGCTCATTTACCTCAATCCGGAATGGAACCCCGACTGGGGCGGCAACCTGGAGCTGTGGACGCGGGACATGAACCGCTGCGAAAAGGAGATTCAGCCCTTATTTAACCGGGCCGTGATCTTCAATACCGACGACGACTCCTTCCACGGGGTACCTAATCCCATCCAGTGCCCCGAAGACCAGAGCCGTAGCAGCCTTGCCTTGTATTATTTTACCGAATCAAAAGAGCTGCCCGTGATGCGCCCCACCAACTATCAGGCCCGCCCCGAAGATGGCTGGCGGAGTGCCCTTATCTGGGCCGATAAGCAACTGGTGGCGGGCTATACGCACCTCAAACGCCGCCTGGGCCTCAACGACAATTTTGTGAGTCGGCTTTTGGGTAAATTTGACCGAAAACGGCACCCCTGATACATGAACGCTCGCCTCTCCCGCCTCACCTGGCTTTGGGCTGCCCTTGCTGGCCTCTGTTTTCTGCCTTTTTTGGGGGGCGTACACCTCTTCGATTGGGACGAGATCAACTTTGCCGAAGCAGCCCGTGAAATGCTCGTTACGGGCGACTACCTGCGCGTACACATCAATTTTGAAGCTTTTTGGGAAAAACCGCCTTTGTTTTTCTGGCTGCAGGCCCTGAGCATGAAGCTCTTTGGTGTCAATGACTATGCGGCCCGCTTCCCTAATGCCGTTTGCGGAATACTCACGGTGGTGGTGCTGTTTCGCGCAGGCGAGCACATGCACGACCTGCCTTTTGGCCGCTGGTGGGCGCTGGCGTACCTCGGTTCTGTGTTGCCACACCTCTATTTCAAGTCCGGCATCATCGATCCCTGGTTCAACCTCTTTATTTTCAGCAGCTATACCGCTTTTTCGCGGTACCGGTTTATGCAGACCACCGGCCGTATCGGTTGGAAAAAGAACCGCTGGCTGCTGTGGTCGGGGCTGCTTATCAGCCTGGCCATCCTCACCAAAGGGCCTGCGGCGCTGATTATTTTGGGCATCTGCATGGCGGTTTGGGTTATTTGGCGGCGAAAAGGGCCGATCATGCGCATGGGGCCGCTGGTGGTGCTAGGGCTACTGGCCGTTGCCTTTACGGGCTTGTGGATCGGCATCGAAACCTGGAAAAACGGCACCTGGTTTCTGGTAGAATTTACCAAATACCAATACCGCTTGTTCAGCACACCGGATGCCGGCCATGGCGGATTTCCGGGTTATCATTTTGTGGTGTTGCTCGTGGGATGCTTTCCAGCATCGGTGTTTGCACTTCGGGCCTTTGGGCGCCTGCCGGAGCAGCAGCCCTTTCAGCAGGAATACCGCCTGCGGATGAAAATCATGTTTTGGGTGGTGCTGATCTTGTTTTCCATCGCCAAATCGAAAATTGTCCACTACTCTTCGCTGGCCTATTTCCCGCTTACCTACCTCGCCGCCGAAACCCTCAGCGCTTTGGAAAAGGGGTTAATTCCCTGGAAAAAATGGATGACCGGGCTCCTCATCGGCATCTGCAGCCTGTTTGCCGTGGCGCTGATTGCCCTCCCTTTTGTAATGCAGCAGGTTGACTGGCTCAAATCGCTGACCACCGACCCTTTTGCCATCGCTTCTTTCGACGCTGAGGTCAGCTGGTCGGCCTGGGATGCCCTGCCGGGGCTGGTGTTTTTGCTGGCGGGTGCGTTCGCGATTCGGATGATCGTGCGGCGCGAATGGCCGCTTGGATTTGTGCTGTTATTTGCCATCACGGCGTTTATGGTGCAGGTGGGTGTTTACACTTTCATAGGGCGCATAGAAAAATTTTCTCAGGGGGCCGCCATCGACTTTTTTGAGTCACAACAGGGCCAGCCCGTATATGTGGCAACCCTCGGCTACCGGTCGTACGCGCCCTGGTACTACAGCCGCAAGCCCTTGCCCGACGATTTTCTCCAACAGGCCGTTACCCGAAGCTACGCATTGCCCGACCTCGAAGAGTTTCTGGCACCTACCCGCCCCTTTAGCGCGCCTCCCCGGTCGAGCAATCCCGATTGGCTGCTGCAAGGGCCTATAGACGAGGAGGTGGTGTTTGTTTCGAAGGTGAATAAAGTAGCCAAATACCTCGAAGCCTATCCCGATCTGGAAGAAACGGGCCGTAAGAATGGCTTTGTTTTTCTGCGGAGAAAGGCTGTGAAAAGGGGGCAATAGTTATCTTTTACTTCAGCAAAAGAATCGCAGCCTTCGCGGGTTGAGCAATTATCCCGGCAATTTCCTATGTTTGTTAAGTGTAAAAAATACACATAAAAATTTATTGCCATGAAACTTCGCGCCTTTGCCCCGGGTCGCCTCCTGATCGGTGGACTGATGTTCGCCTTTTTGCTGAACACAACGCCCATTTTTGCCCGCTCCGTAACGACCCTTACCCACGGCTGGAAATTTGCCCCGGGTGAACATACGCTGGCTTTTCAGGAGAATTACGACGATTCGCAGTGGCAATCAGTTTCTGTGCCCCACGACTGGGCGATCGCTGGCCCCGTGCAGCCCGGCGGCGATCCCAATACCGGCAAGCTCCCCTGGAAAGGCGAAGGCTGGTACCGACTGGAAATCGATGTTCCCGCTTCCCAAACCCCCAAGACCTGGTACCTGGTGTGCGATGGCATCATGGCATTTCCCGAAATTTACCTCAATGGCCAGCTGGTGGGGACCTGGGACTACGGCTACAATTCTTTTTATTTAGACCTGACGCAGTTCCTTGTTCCCGGAAAGAAAAACCACCTGGCTATCCATGCCGATACCCGCCAGCACGACAGCCGCTGGTATCCGGGGGCGGGTATTTTCAGAAAAATACAGCTCCTGGCCGTTGACCCGGTGCACGTGGGGGTTTGGGGTACCTACGTCACCACGCCCATTGTGAAGCCCAACCTGGCCGAGGTGCAAACCACCACTACCATTTGGAACAAAAACGCGAATGCCACCGATTCCTTTCGGGTGGAGCAAGTCATTCTGGCACCCAACGGCCGCGAAGTTGCCCGTAAATTTATCCGTACCCGCCTGGCAGGAGCTTCTCACCGCGACATTGGCATCACCCTTACCCTGGCCAATCCGCAGCGCTGGGACCTCGAAACGCCGGTGATGTACACCCTCAAAACCATTATTCGCCGGGGCGACGACGTGCTGGATACCTACGAAACGCCTTTTGGCATACGCACCATGCGGTTTACGGCTGACCACGGCTTTTACCTTAACGACCGCCGGGTGCAGTTTAAAGGTGTAAATCTCCACCACGACCAAGGGCCTTTGGGGGCAGCTTTTTATGTGCGGGCCATGGAGCGGCAGCTGGAAATAATGAAATCGATGGGCGTAAATGCCGTACGTACCAGCCACAATATGCCTGCTCCCGAGCTGCTGGACCTCTGCGACCGCATGGGCATCCTGGTTTTCGACGAGGCATTTGACAAATACGACCTCAAGGCCGACCTGCTTTCCGGTGTTGATTTCGATGAATTTGCCCAACGCAACATCCGCAATTTCGTGGAGCGCGACCGCAACCACCCCTCGGTATTTATCTGGAGTGTGGGCAATGAAATGGGCGATATTCAGTACAACATCGACAACGGGTTCAGGAAGTTGAATACCATGGTTTCGTATGTGAATAAGTACGATCCCAGTCGCCCCACCACCATGGCTTGCGATAATCAGCCAAGTGCCGCCCTCCGCCATTTCGATTACTACGATATCCACAGCTGGAACTACAACCGCCGCTATTCGCTGGCACGTCAGTTGGAGCCCAACAAGGCCGTGATCGTGTCCGAATCTGCCTCAGCGCTGAGCACGCGGGGATTTTACGAGTTTCCACTTCCTAAGCTGAAAACGGATTTTACGGCTGCCATGCAGTTAAGCTCCTACGATTTTCATGCCCCTTACTGGGCCGAGATTGCCGACGACGACTTCATGTGGCAGCAGGACGAGGCCTATATCGCCGGTGAATTTGTATGGACGGGCTTCGATTACCTGGGCGAGCCCACGCCTTACGATGGTTTTTGGGTAAAGGAAGGCGCTGGTGCCCGGACCAATGAACAGGCATCGCGCAGCTCCTATTTCGGTATCGTGGACCTGTGCGGATTTCCGAAGGACCGCTATTACCTCTACAAAAGCTACTGGATGCCCGAAGAAGCCACCGTGCATATCCTGCCGCATTGGAACTGGGCAGGCCGCGAAGGGCAGCAAACGCCCGTTTTTGTGTACACCAACGGCGATTGTGCAGAGCTGTTTGTAAATGGAAAATCACAGGGCATGCAGTGCAAAACGCCCGGTTCGGATAAGTCCATCGAGCGCTTCCGGCTGATGTGGAACGATGTGGTTTACCAGCCTGGAGAAGTGACAGCTATTGCGTATAGGGAAGGTGTGAAAATCGGCGAAACCGTGGTCAAAACCGCAGGTAAGCCCCACCACCTCGTGGTATCTGCTGACCGCACCACTTTGCATGCCGATGGGCTCGACCTCGCTTACCTTACCGTATCGGCGGTAGATGCCCAGGGCAATTTTTGCCCGTTAGCTGACGATCAGGTGAATTTTGAGCTGAAAGGGCCCATCGCGATTGCGGGTGTAGGCAATGGCAATGCGCAATCGTTAGAGGAATTTCAGGCAACCGGCGTAAAGCTATTTTATGGTAAGGCCCTCCTGATTGTGAAAACCCACCAGACCAGCGGCTCTGCCACCGTAACAGCCTCAGCCAGGGGGCTGGCAAAAGCAACGGTATCACTCACCCTGAATTAAACCTGCATCAGACCCGCTCCAGCACGGTGGCGTACCCTTGTCCCACGCCCACACACATGGTAGCGAGTGCGTAGCGCTTGCCGCTGCGCTGCAATTCGCGGGCAGCAGCCAGCAAAATACGCGCACCGGAAACGCCCAGGGGGTGTCCAATGGCGATGGCTCCGCCGTTCGGGTTAATTCGCGGGTCGTCGTCGGCGAGGCCCCATGCGCGCATACAGGCGAGGCTCTGCGCGGCAAAAGCCTCATTCAGCTCTATTACGTCGATATCGGCGAGGGTTAGCCCTGCTTTTTCAATGGCTTTGTTCGAAGCCACCACCGGTCCGATGCCCATAATGCGGGGCTCAACGCCCACTACAGCCGAAGAGAGGATGCGGGCTATGGGCTGCAAAGCGTATTGTGCCACTGCTTTCTCCGATGCGATGAGCAAAGCTGCCGCGCCGTCGTTGAGTCCGGAGGCATTTCCGGCGGTCACGGTACCATTGGCGAGGAAAGCGGGTCTGAGCTTAGCAAGTCCTTCCGGAGTAGAAAGGGGTTTGATGAATTCGTCCTGATCGAAAAGCCGGGACTCACCTTTGCGTTGGGGCACCGCCACGGGCATAATTTCTTCCGCCAGTCGGCCTTCCGTTTGGGCAGCTGCGGCTTTTTGCTGCGACCACAGCGCAAACCGGTCCTGGTCTTCGCGGGTGATGCCGTATTGTTCAGCGAGGTTTTCGGCGGTTTTCCCCATGGGTTCTACCCCATATTGCGCAGCCATTTTCGGGTTCACAAACCGCCAGCCGAAGCTGGTGTCGTGCATTTCGGCATCCCGCCCAAAGGGTTGAGATGCTTTGGAAATGACCCATGGGCCGCGGGTCATGTGCTCTACGCCCCCTGCGAGCAAAAGGTCGCCGTCGCCGGCCAATATGGCTCTGCGAGCATGAATGGCCGCAGCCATGCCCGAAGCGCAGAGGCGGTTAACCGTTTCGCCAGGTACATTTACCGGCAAACCCGCCAGCAACAAAGCCATGCGGGCCACATTGCGGTTGTCTTCGCCGGCCTGGTTGGCGCAGCCGAGGATCACGTCGTCGTAGGCAGCGAGGGGTATTTCGGGGTGCCGGGCAACAAGCGCGCGAAGCACGAGTGCAGCCAGATCGTCTGTACGGACTGGGGAGAGGCTGCCTCCCAGAGAACCGATGGGGGTGCGCAGGCCGTCGATGAGGTATGCTTCAGGGGTCATGGGCGTAGGTTTATTACAGGAGTAAAGTTAGGCGGTATTTGGGAAAGCGGGAACAAGAACCCACCAGCCGAGGTATGCTCCTAAAGTAAAATAGTCGAAGCCCTTATTTTACTTTATTGGCGAAAAGTAAAATAACGAATGCTCTTATTTTACTTTAGGGGCTGAAAGTAATATAAGAATGGAACTCATCGATACGTCCTTCTCGAATCCAATTCCCAAATACGCCGAATTCTCTGGTCAAAATTGGCCTATAAATTGCCCCCACCCCTGAAAACCCACCCATGAAAATCCGCCTCTTGCTTTTTATTCCATTGCTTGCAGTTGTGATGGGTATAGGGTTTGTGGTTTTTTTGCCCAAAAAATACCCAGTACCCGCCTATCGGCCCCTGCCTGAAATGAAGCATTGGAACCTTGCCTCCGGGTCGCGGATCAGCTATGTGCATCTGGAAAGTAAAGGGGAAAGGCAGCCGTACCCGATTGTTTTTCTCCAAGGCGGTCCGGGTGGATTTATTGGCCCAAGGAACTGCGCCTCCATGGCCCGTTTGGCAGCGCAAGGCTATGAGGTTTTTCTCTATGACCAGGTGGGGAGCGGCGGCTCAAATCGGCTGAAAGATATTCGCGGCTACACGGCGATGCGTCATGTGCAGGATTTGGCGGAGATCGTCCATCTCCTACAAGCCGAAAAGGTAATCCTGATCGGGCAATCCTGGGGCGCAATTCTTGCGGTTTTATTCGCGGCTGATTATCCTGAAAAAGTATCAAAACTGGTACTGACCGGGCCGGGACCTTTGGTGCCTGTTGATCAGGAGCTGGCACCTGTCCTTCCGCCCGACAGCCTGGATTTGCACCCGCCGATTCACTCCAACAGAGAGGCAAACCAGCAAGTAAAAACATGGCGAAGCGAAGCCATGGAATTTTTTGCAAAAAATATGGGATGGAAGCTGGCTAAGGATGGCGAAGCCGATGCTTTCCAGACGGCATTGAACAACGAACTGAATAAATCGACGGTAGCTAACCCCGCCCAAAGCGAGCCCGCCCTCGGCGGTGGGGGCTACTATGCCCAGGTAATGACGGTGGCTAGTTTTTCGCAGACCCCCGATCCGCGTCCGAAACTTGCTGGCAACCGCATTCCGCTACTGGTATTAAAGGGGCAGTACGACAACCAGCGCTGGGGATTTACCCGCGAGTACCTCTGCCTTTTTCCTGATAACCGGCTGGTCGTGGTGCCCGGTGCTGGACATGCGATCGATGTGGAGCAGCCTGAAGTTTATGTTCAGGCCATTGTGGATTTTTTGGGAAATTGAAGGCAGCGTGGAGTAATGCAAGGGTAAGCTGCCGGGTGCGGTATCCGGAGAAGAATACCAGGACAAATATAATTATGCGGGATTCAGACCAGAATTAAAGGATTTGCGGATGGATTTTCATAGGATTAACCTCGGGGGATTTCGCTAACCATTTTCATTTGGGTATAAAGGTTAGGGTTCAAGGAGATACAAAATAGCCGTCCTCTCCGCCCAAACCCGCCAATTGCCTACCTTTACCCCATGAAACTCTGGGACAAAGGCTTTGAAGTAGCTGCCGACGTGGACACGTTTACCGTTGGCCGCGACCGTGAACTCGACCTCCTGCTGGCCCCCTGGGACATTGCCGGGTCGCTTGCGCACATTGCCATGCTTTCCGATGTAGGTCTCCTGCCAGTGGAAGATCTTCATCCGCTTCAGGCAGCACTGCGCACCCTGTACAAGCAGGCACAGGCCGGCGAATTGATCATCGAAGACAAAGTGGAGGATATCCACTCTCAGGTTGAGCTCGAGCTTACCAAGTTGCTGGGCGATGCCGGTAAAAAAATACACAGCGGGCGTTCCCGCAACGACCAGGTGCTGGTGGATCTGCGCCTGTATTACCGGGAGGTCATTCGCGAAATAACGGACGACATTCGCACCCTCGCCGGATTGCTGCTCCAGTTGGCCGAAACCCACCAGGCCGTGCTGCTGCCGGGCTATACCCACTTTCAGGTAGCGATGCCGTCCTCTTTTGGGCTATGGTTCAGCGCCTATGCCGAAAGCCTCGCCGACGACCTCGTGGTGCTCGAAGCGGCTTACCGCCTGGTGAATCAAAATCCGCTGGGATCTGCCGCGGGATATGGCAGCTCTTTTCCCCTTAACCGCGAGCAAACCACCCGCCTGCTGGGTTTTGCCGGGCTGAACTACAACGTGGTGTACGCCCAGATGAGCAGAGGGAAAGTGGAGCGTGCCTTGACCGGGGCCATGTCGTCGGTAGCGGCTACCCTCAACAAACTCGCTGCCGATGCCTGCCTATACCTTAGCCAGAACTTTGCCTTTTTCTCGTTCCCGGATCACCTGACCACGGGTTCGAGCATCATGCCCCACAAAAAAAATCCCGATGTATTTGAGCTGATCCGCGCACGGACCAACCAGCTGCAGGCACTGCCCGGCGAAGTAGCCCTGCTCACCACCAACCTGCCCAGCGGCTACCACCGCGACCTGCAGTTGCTCAAAGAGGCTCTTTTACCAGCCTTTACCCGCCTGCGAGATTGCCTGCAAATGACGACCCTGATGCTCCGCGAGGTAAAGGTCAATACGCAGATACTCGACGACCCCAAATACGATTACCTCTTTAGTGTAGAGGAAGTAAACCGGCTCGTACTCGAAGGGGTGCCCTTTCGTGAGGCGTATAAGCAGGTCGGGGGCCGTATTCAGGAAGGGAAATTCAAGCCCGATAAGGCCGTTAACCATACCCATGTGGGCAGTATAGGCAACCTCGCCCTGTATCAGATTTCGACCAAATTAGCCGCTGCTCTGGCTGCTTTTAGGTTCGACGAGTGGCAGGAAGCGATTGAAGCCCTTACTTTCAGCGAGTAGTATGAGAAAATTTTCATGCTAAAAATTTGTGCATTTGCTAATTATTGCTAATTTGGCAACAACAAAACACTTACTTCTATGAAAGCCCTCAGAGTTACTCTTGTTGTGGTTGCCAGCCTGCTTATCCTTATTCTGGCAGCAGCTGTCATAGCGCCTAAAGACTACGAAGTCACACGTTCCCTTAGCATCGAAGCTGCTGCTCCGGTTCTGTACCCGTATATCAGCCAGCTGAAAAAGATGGATAGCTGGTCGCCCTGGAGTGTGCTTGATTCCAATCAGGTTAAAACCTACGAAGGTACCGACGGCACACCGGGAGCAATTACCCGATGGAGCGGAAACGACGATGTGGGTTCGGGATGGCAAGAGCTTAAGTCCCTGACGCCTAACCGGGTCGATTACGATGTGCATTTTCTCCAGCCTTTTGAGTCCAGTTCAAATGCCTTTCTCACCCTGCAACCCGAAGGGAAGAGAACGACCGTTACCTGGGGGTTTACCGGAAAAATGCCCATGCCCTGGAATGTGATGGGTATTTTCATGAATATGGAGAAAGCCGTAGGGGCAGATTTTGAAAAGGGTCTGGGCCTGCTCAAGGCAATGGTGGAGGCAAAATCGACCAAAACCCTGTATGAAGGCTACGAGGTATCTGATGCAGAGCTGCCCCTTACCACCTTTGTAGGCGTGCGGAAGCAGCTAAGCTGGGATCAGGTAGATCCGTTTATGAAAAAGGAAATTCCTCGGATTACCGCGCTTATCGCCAAAGCCGGCCTAAAAACCGGGGTTTCAAACGGACTGTATTTTGTGTGGGATGAAGCAACTAAAACCACCGACATGGCCGCGGTCATGGAAGTGCCAGCCGGTACCAAAATTCCCGGGCTGGAAATATTCGAGCTCAAGGGCCGGTTTTTAGAGGTGAATTATAAAGGAACTTATGACAAGTCATTCGGCGCCTATCAAGCGATGGATGACTACCTGGCCGACCGCAACCTGCACCAGGGAGCACCTGTACGCGAGGAATATGTCGTAAATCCGGATCAGGAACCTGATTCTACCAAGTGGCTGATGCGCATTTTTATGCCTGTAGCCGAATAGAGGAATCTGGTCTACAACTTCGAATTTTTTCAAAATAAAAAACCCGATAGCTGGCAGGCCATCGGGTTTGTTTTGGGCAAGAAGATTCGGGAAAAGGCGCAAATCCCGGCTCAATCCCTGCCTGTTGACGCGATCAATGTAATAACGACAGCAGGGCTGGCCAGCGTGTATTCTTTGGTAAAAAAGAATGGGTATGCGCCTTTTTCACGTGTAAGTTCTAAGCGGGTAGCTACCAGGCAGTTTTGAACTGGTCAAGCTCTTCGAGGCAACCCACCAATAAAGCGATGCTTTGCTGGATGTCGTCGCGGTGGCACATCTCAACCGTAGAGTGAATATGCCGGGTAGGAATGGAAATACAACCCACAATGGCCCCGTAGCCGCTGCGCTGAATGGCGCCGGTATCGGTTCCGCCGGCGGTAAGAATCTCGCCTTGGGTAATGATTTGTCTGCGGGCAGCTACTTCTTCCATGAAACGCACCATGCGGGAATCAGTAATCACGGAGCTGTCCATGATTTTGATGGCGGCACCTTTGCCGAGCTGGGTAATGTGCTCGTGTTCAGGGGCATTGGGCACATCGTTGGCGATGGTTGTGTCGAGCCCAAAGCCGAAGTCGGGGTTGATGTGACGGGTGGCAGTGGTAGCCCCACGTAGGCCTACTTCTTCCTGTACAGAAAATACGGCATAGAGGTCCAGGGCCGGTGTACCGAGATTGAGCAGGGCTTCTACCAGCACGAAAACCGAGATGCGGTTGTCCAGCGACTTGGTGCTTACGGAGTTGCCGATCCATACGAGGTCGCGCTCGCGGGTGACTTTATCTCCCACACGAAGCCACTCTTTCACCTCTTTGCCCGAAAGTCCGAAGTCGATGAAGTAATCGCCGAGTTTGGCGGGTTTTGCCCGATCTTCCGCCGACATGAGGTGAATGGCTTTGGTGCCTAATACACCCAGGAGGTCTTTTTTGCCATGGGCAATTACCCGCTGCGAGGTAAGCGTTTTCGGGTCAAAACCGCCAAGCGGATGAATGCGCGCAAAGCCCTGGTCGTCGATATGGGTAATGATAAAAGAAATTTCATCGAGGTGGGCCGCTACCATAACTTTGCCGGGCTGGCGGCCTTTTTTGAAACAGATGAGGTTGCCCAGTGCGTCCACCTGCATGGAGTCTACCTTGCCTTGCAGGGTGCTTTGTACGAGGGCGCGTATGGGTTCTTCCCCTCCGGGAGGGCCTGGGGTGAGGCAGAGGGCTTTCAGGAGTTCGAGGTTAAGGGTAGGGGTCATGCAGGTAAGCGGAAAAATTGGTATGGGGTGTGTAGCAATTTAGTTTATTTACAATTATGGAAAAGTACTTCAAAGCCGGAACCGGAACCCTGGCCGTGATGATCACGATGCTGGTGGTTTTGGCTTTTGTGCTATACAGCTATTTTGGGCTAAACGCCCAGATAAAAGATGCGAAAGTGCAGCAAATGGAGTCTGAAGAGAGCCTAAGGATGTCGCTCTACATGAATGATACCCTCCAGCGCTATATCTACAACAATTTTGGGCAGATCGACCCCGATCATCCGGTGATGTTTATGGGGCGATCCAATCAGCGGTTTCCGGGCAATTCTCCCCGGGTATCTGAACCGCTTGATGCGGTTACAGGGGTAGATAGCCTCAGGGGCCTGCTCCTTGATTCGCTGGGCAAAGGGTCATTTTTAACCGTAATGCCCGATGGCGTTTTCAGGGTGCAGATGAGCAATGGCTTTTTGTACGATGCCAACTCAGATGTGATTTCAGAGACCGGACAGGCACGTCTCGACCGTATTGCCCCCGTTCTGCAACGTGCTGCCGGCGGTTTTGTGATCGTGGTGCAGGGACATACCGACGACAAAGAGCCACAGCCCGGCTCCGGGTATCCTGATAGCTGGAGCCTGAGCTACAACCGGGCTTTTTCGGTGGTGAAGTACCTCACCGAGCAAAAACAGGTGCCTTCTTCGGCTTTGGTAGTGGAAGCTTGCGGTAAATTTTTTCCGACCATGGAGCAAACAACCGAGATGGAGCGGGCGATAAACCGAAGGATCGAAATATGGCTTATTCCGCGAAACAGGTAGTTTTCACGACTGTTTCACTGGCTCTTGCACGGGATTTATTTGCTACCTTTATCGCCAATTTTGGTTTATGAGTCAATTCTGGCGGAAATTTGCTTCCTTCGTTCTCAGGCAACGCATTCCTATACTTTTAGTGATCCTCGCCCTCACCGGGCTGATGTGGATGGTCAGGGGAACGAAGATTTCGCAAACCCTGTCACCGGTTATTCCCTCCGATCATCCTGACATGATCGCCTTCAAGGGGTTTAAGGCTATGTTTGGCGAAGACGGCACCACCCTGGCCATTGGGTTGGAGGGCGACGTTTTTAGCCTCAATTTTTTCCAGAACCTATACGCCCTCACCCAGGAGCTGCAGCAGCAGGAGGGCGTGACCAATGTGCTCAGCCTAACCAACCTGGTGCTTTTGGAGAGAAATGATTCTACGGAGTCTTTTTCCGCTAAAAAACTCGTACCTGCCATGCCCACCACCCAGGCAGCAGTGGACAGCATTCATGCCCAATTTCAGAATGAGCCATTCTACAAAGACCTGATTTTGGATAAAAAGGGGAAAACAACCCTGGTTGCCGTATCGCTCGATACCGCGCTGATGAATACGGCACGCAAGGTGGAGCTGGTTGGAAATGTGGAGCGGGTTACCAACTCCTATTCCAAAAAAATGGGCCTTACCCCGCACTTCGCTGGCCTTCCGATATTACGCGCCAATGTGCACCGCACGGTTTCCAAAGAGCTGGTGTTGTTTTTGGGCATTGCCCTGGTCATTATGGCCATTACGTTGCTGATTTTCTTCCGGTCGTTTACGACCATGATTTTTCCTATTCTGGTGGTAGGGGTGATCATTATCTGGTCCGTGGGCATTATCGGATTGCTGGGGTATGAAATCGGCCTCATCACGGGCATTATTCCGGCGCTGGTTACGGTTATCGGCATCCCCAACAGCATGTACCTGATCACGAAGTACCACATCGAGTACCTGCGCACCCGCAATAAAATGAAGTCGCTGAGCCTCGTGATTCAGAAAATCGGGATTGCCACGGTAATGACCAATGCGACCACAGCTGCGGGCCTGGTTACGGTAGCGTTTACCAATATTAAGCCCCTTCAGGAATTTGGGATCGTGGCCAGCCTCAGTATTGTAGTGGCCTTCTTTATCTCGGTGCTACTAATCCCGATTGTGTTCAGCTTTTTGCCGCCGCCTACCCCCCAGCAAACCCGCCATATCCAGAGCAAATCCCTCGACTTCGTTATCAGGGGCATAGACCATATCGTAAAAACCCAACGCAAGGCCATCTTTGCACTTGGGCTGTTTCTGGTGATTTTCTCCATTGTGGGTATTTCCCGTATAAAGTCACTGGCTTATCTGGCCGACGATATTCCGCAAAATAGTACCGTATCGAAAGATCTGAGGTTTATCGAGAAGCGATTCAGCGGCGTACTTCCTTTCGAGATACTGATCGATACCAAGAAAAAAAGGGGAGCGCTTGCATATAAAAATATCCGGAAGGTAAACGAATTTCAAGAGCGCTTGTCTGCTAATCCGGAACTGAGCCGGTCGATATCGGTGGTTAATTTTGTGGATTTTGCACGCCAGGCGCTGTTTGGCGGCGATTCAAGCGCGTATATTTTCCCTACCCGGAATGAGTACAATTTTATTCAGCTCTACGCCAAAAACTCCGATACCGAGGGCGGGATGTCTTTTGCCAAAAAACTTACCGATTCCACCTCGCAGGTGATTCGGGTGACTACTGCTGTGCAGGACATCGGGTCGCAACGGATGGAGGAACTGGTGGGCATAATCCGTACGGACCTGGATGCGATCTTCGATACCGCCGATTTTAAAACGGTCATTACGGGCACCACCCCCATTTTCGTGACCAGCACCAAGTTTTTGGTTAACAACCTGATCCAGAGCCTGATCCTGGCCTTTTTGCTGATCGGCGGGTTGATGGCCCTGCTCTTCCGCAATATCCGGATGATTTTTATCGCCATTCTGCCCAATACCCTTCCGCTCATGATGGTGGCGGGCATTATGGGTTTCACGGATATTCATCTCAAGCCCTCCACGGTGCTGGTGTTTGGTATTGCGTTTGGCATTGCGGTGGATACCACCATCCATTTCCTGATCCGCTACCGGTTGGCTAAGCAGCTCGGCGATACCACACAAGGGGCTATTTCCAATTCGTTTCGCGATACGGGGGTCGGTATTTTGTACACCTCTATGGTGCTCTTTATCGGCTTCGTGAGCTTCACGGCCTCGCAGTTTGGCGGTACTAAATCCCTGGGGCTGCTCATGTCCATGACGCTTTTGATAGCGATGTTCGTGAACCTGTTTTTGCTGCCGTCGCTGCTTTTGTGGCTGGATAAGGATAAGGTGCAGGTAGAGTAAGCGTACGCTTAAAGGCTTGTTTCGATCCTTCGCAAAACGGGTGTGTCCTCATAAATAATTTGAGGAACTAAAGCACGATGCCGTATTTCAACGAATAGCTGGCGATCGCAATCCTTTGCAGTAAATCTTCTGAACAACCCTTGCCCGTTCGTCTGAAGAAAGCCCAACGAACTGAGTAAGACCGTGTTTTATAAGTCTAAGGCCCTTTTCGCTGGAGAAATAAAGCCGGATTTCAACTTATCCCAAAACCGGTTAGCCGGAATTGCACAATTTCCCAAAGTGGAATTATACCATAAATAGTAATAAGGGATTAACCGTTGGTGTCTTTGTGATATAAATGCGTGAAATGGCTTGGCAATGTGAAATGTTCCACCAAAATTGGTTCATTATTCATTACATCACAATTTTCACTATGCTTTACCAGTTTACCCCCCCCCCCCGCAGTTATCTGCTTACGAAGGGGCTGTTTTCGCTGTTGATCGCCCTTAGCCTCGGAACCATGACGGCTACTGCGCAGATCCAGAACCCGTTTTGGATAGTGCCCAAAGGACCGACGTTTCAGGCAGTTGCTAATACCTCAGCAACTGGTCCGGTTATTATTAACCTTCCATCTTCTGGAGCCTCCCCCTCAGCCCGGTATTTAAATACGGCTTCAAATGGCTGGTTTCTCCCTTGCCAATCACCGCTTTTTTTTCAAGTTGGCGATGACGTACGCGATAATACAGGTGTCCTCAGGGGCGTATTATCTAAAAAGGATCAGTGGATGTACACATTTCACCCATTGTACAATCCTTTTCCTGCTACCTACGAAACCGAAAACTTTGAGGTTCCTATTGCTCCTAAGCCAGCAACAAATAGTACAGAATTTTTTATTTTTTATTCAAATGCCTCAACTTTTGGATCTGAAATTTGGGTCTCAAAATATTTGTCCACTACTAAGGTTCTTACCACGCCTTCATCACCACTCACAAGTATAGCTGATATAACTGTAAGATTTGCCGTTTCTAAGCCAAATTCAGGTGGTACAGTTTACGTTTACTGTCTTGGTAACTTTGGCAGTTTGCTAAGACTTTCCTTTAATTCAAGCAGTATTTGGCCGGCAAACATAACCAACATAGCAACTATTCCAAATCTTAGCTTTGTCGGTGCTGAATTAGAATTGAGTCACGACCAAACGAAGTTGGCGTGGTCAACTGGCTCTAAAATCGGAGTATTTGACTTAATAAACAACACCTATCAAGCATATGAACCTTTTCCAGGCGCATTTACAAAAGTTGAAGGATTAGAGTGGTTACCAAGTGGCAGTCTGGCCGCTGCAATAGATTGGAATGGGAGCTACTCGTTTTTAGACGGAATATGTATTTTAGGATCAGGTTTCAGCAGTTTCGCTTTTCTTTCTGGATCATCAGCCTACAAAAGTGCTGGGCTCGAGCTAGGAATGACGAGCTCGAATACATATCCACTTTTTGCCAATAATGGCACCAACCTGGTAGGTATTCAAGTCGTATCCGGTACACCCTCATTTTTTGGTAGCCCCATTCCGTATTCTTGGGGAGGGCTAGCCTCTCCTTATAGTTCTGCATTTCATTGGGTTTTGCCTGACCAGAATGATGGTGATTTCTATTTGAGTCTGAGCGGGTGCTTTGGTGGTGGGTCCTCTGGAACTAACAAAACAGTTCCTGATTTTACACCTGATGAAGAAGCTCCTAAATTTAATTCCACCCGCCCCTAACCTTTTAATCAAATAATAATGAAAAAGCTCATATCACTCGTCATTTTTTCGCTGATATTCGGATTTGCTTTCGCTCAGCCGATTCTTTATCAGGAAAAGGTGGTTCCTCACGCTTTGGGTTACAGGGTATTTCCACATGGAAACAATGAGTACGACATGGTAGCAGGTTATATCCAGAATGGTATTACCATGGTTCGGCTAAGCTCCCAGTTTGACAGCCTTTGGGGGCGGGCATCGATTTTAACTGTTTCACCTCAGGAGGTATTACCGTCGTTAGATTCAGGATTTTTCATTAGCGGACTTTCAAGAGGAGCCCCTGGCTGGCGGGCCTCAGGTGGTTTGATGTCACCTTCAGGATACGCCATGTGGCAGGCAAATTCAGCCTACAGCGGTTACCTTAGCTATGGACGCGGAAGTATGATAACGGCTGATTCGAACTATCTTGTGGTAGGCGTCGCAGATAGTGGAGGTACTCAGCGCAATTTACTCCTCACCAAAATAAACAGAACCGGTCAGGTGGTTTGGGAAAGCACCTTCTTTCGCGTAATTCAATCCTTCAATGTCGTGGAGATTTCGGGAGGATTTCTGGTCCTGACATCGGCACTTTCTCCTCAATCAAGTTTAACATGTGTACAGGTAGATTTCAATGGGAACCTGGTTAATTCCTTTCAATTGCCTGATCAATTGAGTGAACTCCCATTAAAGCTCATAAAAACAGGGATCAACCGATTTGTGAGCGTGAGTTACATTGCAAACAGCGGGTGGATGCATTTAATTTGTCATGATTCCCTTGGTACGATTATTTGGGATCGCGTATATCCTAATCTTCGACCCGGCAACCATTCTTTTGCTTCATACCAACCTAAAGTAGCAGTAGCAAGTGCGAACAATAATTTGCTTGTATTGGGAAATTTTAGCTGGCAGGACACCACGCAAAGTACAGATGGAATTGTACAATTGATGGTAGAAATAGATTCGATGGGGGACGTAGTTTGGACAGGGGAATATGGTACTAATCAACCTTTAGACGGTCGGGGCCTAACAGCATTATCCGATGGGCGCATTCTTGCTCTCTCCGTGGGTAATGTACCAAACAGCCACGACGAGTTTTACTCCCTCATCGCTGAATTCGGGCCCGACACCACCACATCTATCCAAACAGTGCACAATGATTTTGCATTTCACCTCCAGCCGCAACCGGTAACCGATATCCTCGAAGTCAGCCTCAACCTGCCACAGCCCGGCGACCTCGCGTTCACCCTCATCGACTTGCAAGGGCGCACGGTCCTGCGTCAAAACAGAGAAGCTATCCTGGGCGACAACCGCTTTTCGCTTGATATGGGAAGCTTTCCCGCGGGGGTGTACGTGCTGCGCGTGGAGAGCAACGGACGAGCCGCCGTGCAGAAGGTGGTGAAAAAGTAAGGGTTTGATTTATGTTATGTATCGTCCGGCTTCTATGGGAGTCGGACGTTTTTTTTATCAGGATTAATGGGATTTTAGGATTGGCAGGATTTGTTTCCTCGATTGTCAAAAGGATTACTCTCTTTGTTTTTTGGAGTCAATTTCATTTGGGTAGATAAGGGCGGACTTGAGCTTCTTCCAGCATTATCCGGCTATTTTATAAACAACAGTTCCGGTTTCAAGGGTTTTTGCTGCAAATGCCAGGCTGCCGAAAATGTCAGCTTGTTCCAGTTGAGGAAAAGCAGAAAGGATTTCATCCATGGAGTCGCCAGCCGCCATGTGTTCCAGAATGGAATGGACGGTAATCCGAAGACCACGTATGGTAGGACGGCCGTTGCACAAGTCTGGAAAAGAGGTGATTCTGTCCAGCAATTCCATAAGGAATAGTTTTTTGTGAAGATACGAAAGAAGGGTCAAACGTGTTGATAGGACACACCCTAACCAACCACCCCATACACAGCTTGCGGCCGTGCCTGTTGTCGGCGACTGAAGCTCGCCGGTACACCCCATATGTGGCTTGCGGCCGTGCCAGATGTCGGCGACTGAAGCTCGCCGGTACAGGTTAGTAGGGGCGAGCTTCAGTCGCCCACCCACGTGAGGCTTGCGGCCGTGCCAGATGTCGGCGACTAAAGCTCGCCGGTACACCCCATATGCGGCTTGCTGCCGCGCCAGATGTCGGCGACTGAAGCTCGCCGGTACTTATTGATGTCGGCGACTAAAGCTCGCCTGTACCTCACTAGTCACGTTCATTTTCTTCACTCGGAGGAGGGGGAGGTCCTCCTGCTCCACCGGGGCGGCGCAAAACCAGGCTGTCGGCGGGGTAGTTGGCGTGCAGGTTATCCATGATGCTTTCTGCCCACGAGGTAAGGGCTACTTGCTGATCCTGGGTCAGAATGGCATCGCGGTGGATGATCGTATAGGACTCCAGCGGCATTTCGCCTTCTTTCACCTGCTCTATTACTTCTTCCATCTTGTGATTCTGGACGGCCACCTTCATGCTGGTAAAGGTGGAAAAATTGAGGTGGCGCTTGCCTTCCTGCACATGGTCGTCCAGAAACCAGGCAACGGGCTGGAGGTTGGCGTACCAGGGATACTCGGTGTTGTTGCTGTGGCAATCGTTGCAGGCGGTTTTAAGGATCAGCTTCACGTCTGCCGGCACAGGATAGGTTTTCTCCAGGGCGTAGGTCTGGTCGTTGGAGAGGTTGCGTTCGGGTCGGATAAACTGAATGACGACCAGGGCAGCCAGGATTACCAAACCGGCAATTCTCAGGGCTTTTTTCATGGCGGGAAGATTAAGGTAATTCGGAAAAAGGTGTGTGTGGAAGGATAAATTCCTTCGAAAAAAGACCTTTCTATTTAATCATTTCTCACCATAAAACATAAAAATACCCGCCAGAATGAAATCTGACGGGTATTTCCAGGCTAATAACCTGAATTACTTTTTGGCCACGAGGGTCACGGTCAGATCAAATTCGTCGTAGATGGTTTTGTCACCGAGGCCATCGAAGAAAGATCCGGAACCATACTTCACATCGAAATCAGAACGGTCGATCACGATTTTTCCGGTAGCAGATACTTGTCCGTCTTTTTCCACAAGGTTAGTCTGAAACTTCACCTCTTTGGTGGTTTCTTTGATGGTAAGGTCGCCAATCACTTTGTAATTGCCTTTGGTGTCGATGGCATACGCCTTGGTGATCACAAACTTAGCGGTTGGGTATTTTTCGGTGCCAAAAAAATCAGGAGACTTCAGGTGGCCTTCGAGTTTACCGGCCATTTCGCCCTGCATGTCGGTGTCTTTGAGGGAGGTCATGTCGATGACAAAGGATCCACCGGTCAGTTTTCCGTCGGTGATATCGAGGGCGCCGCTCTTCAGGTTAATGGTGCCTGAGTGCTCACCGGTTACTTTGTAGCCTTTCCATGCCACTTTGCTGTTGGCAACATCTACGTTGTAGGTCTGTACAGTAATCGCAGCAACGGCCATCAGCATGGCGGCGAGAGGGAGGAGAAATAACTTTTTCATAAATAAAAAGGGTTGAAGTGTTTTTGAAGTGTTTGTTTAACGTAGGTAAAAAAATAATGTTTGAACATTGATTAAGAAAATCACCAATCGTTAGTAGTTCTTATGCCACAGATTCAGGAAGGATGTCTTCCTAAAAGCGGATCAGCCATTGCCACCGTCGCCACCAGATTTCACATCGTCGTTTTTGATAGACCGGGTTTTCTTCCTTTCTGCAGAGAAATTGACCTTGCCGAATTTGTAGCCGAATGAGACCTGCACGCTTCGGTTGAGCCTGAGCAGTTCGCTTGTTTGGGTGAAAGTAGCCGATTCGAGGTTGGTGCGCACGGTGTTTCCTTTTTGCAGGAAGTTGTTCAACACGAGGCCTACACTTCCTTTGCGGTCGTTAAAGTCTTTTTTCACGGCCATCTCGTAGTGGTACCAGCTGCCCTGGCGGCCCTGGAGTTGCACCTGTGATCCGCGGGTGAAGACAAAGGCCTGTGCGCTCCAACCCTTGTTAAAGGTGACCTGGGTCATGAGGCGGCCCGAAATATTGAAGCCGCTGTTGGTGGCCGTCTGGGTGTTGCCGTTTACGCCGGTGGTTGTGCCCTGTAGGTAGGAATAATACACGTCGCCGCCGCCGTTGAGGGTCCACTTGGGCGTGAGGTAAATGTTGGCGAATATGTTCAGCCCGTAGCTCTGTTCTTTTCCGATGTTTTGGAAAGTAGTTACCACGCCGCCCAAGAGGGTATCAGAGGGAATGCGCACCTGCTGGATAGCGTTGTTGGTGAGGCGGGCGAAGGACGATAAGTTGATATAGGTTTTCTTGAAATTGCTGCTGAAGGCCAGCTCGAAGTTGTCGGTAAATTCCGGACTCAAGGTCGGGTTTCCGATCGAGATATTGAGCGGGTTGGCGGCGTTGAAGTTAGGGTTGAGCTGCGAAAGGCCCGGCCGCTGGATACGGCGGTTGTAGGCAGCCTTTAAGATCATGCCCGTTTTCAGCGGTTGAGATACGTTGATGCTCGGCAGCAGATTGCCGTAGTCGGGGATGGCAAATTCGCCGGAGGACTGCAATTGGGCAGTGATGCTGGTGTACTCATAGCGCGCGCCTACCTTGGCCGTAAATTTCGATTTGGTGGCGTAAGTATAGGTAAAGTAGCCCGCTCCGATATTCTGGGTATAGTCCAACACATCCGACAGCCTGTTGGGATTGTTGATGTACTCTGCATTGGACGAAAGCGCCAGTTGGTAGGTGTAGTCAGAGGCAACCTGTCGCGAAATGGCCTTGGCCCCGACCTCAAATACCTGGTTGTCTTTGATCGGCGTGGTAAAATCCGACTGAATGGTTACTTCCTGGTTGCGGTTGAGGTTCAGGTTGCGCTCGCGGCTGGTAATGTCGCTGCCGGCATTCAGGATATCGGCGTTGTAGTTGTTGGTGAGGTTGTTCAGGCTGTACTGGGTGCTGAAGCTCAACTCTTGTGAAGGCTTAAAAATCTTCAGATAATCCACATTGCCATCGAAATTGGCAGAATTGTTTTTGGAAAGTACGTCGCGGTAGGTAGTGTTGGTGAGTGAGTCGTTCGAGAAATAATCGGAGGTTTGGTTTTGGTCGGAGCCAAAATTACGAACGCCATAGCGTGCGCTGGCAGTGATGAACGAGCTCTTGCTGAGGTCGTAGTCCATGCCAAGGTTCAGCCCGCCGAAGATGCCGGTATCAAACGATTTGATAAACTGCGAATTAGCCTGCGCAACACCGTTGATGAGGGTGCTCTGGTTGGTGGTGGTTTCGGAGGGGTTGTAGAATGCCCTTCCACGTCCGCCAATGGTAAGTCCGATTTTTCCCTGGCGCACGCCGCCGTTTATGCCCAGGCTGGAGCCACGGTTGCCTCCTTCTGTATCCACATTGAGGTTGTAGCCCTCAATGTTTGTTTTCTTGGTAATGATGTTGATGATACCGCCAGAGCCTTCGGAGTCGTATTTGGCAGAAGGTGCGGTGATGACCTCCACAGATTTGATCTGATCACCCGGAATCATTTTCAGGGCGTCGGCTACGCTGCTGGCCACGATGGTTGAGGGCTTGTTGTTGATCAGCACGCGGATATTGGAGCTACCCCTGAGCTGTACGTTGCCATCGAGGTCCACGGTAAGCATGGGCACCTTCCGCAACACGTCGGCGGCGTCGCGGCCACGGGTGGCTATATCGGCTTCGGCATTGTACACCAGGCGGTCCACTTTTTCTTCGATCAATGATTTTTGGCTGGAAATAACGACCTCATTCAGGGTAGTAACCTTGGATGCCAGGTAAATGGTACCGAGATCCAGCGACTGGTTTTTATCAAGCTCTACCCCGGTCAGGATTTTGTTGCCAAAACCCAGAGAAGTGATTTGCAGGCGATACGTGCCGGGAGCCAGTTTTTCGATGGTAAATACGCCCTTGTCGTTGGCTATAGCGCCATCTACGGGTTTGGTTTCTCCTGCTGGAAAAAGGGCAATGGCTGCATAAGGAATCGGATCGCCCGAAATAGAATCCACCAAAATGCCTGAGATCGAGCTATTGCCCGGAACTGGCACACTCCCCGGCAGGGGTTGGGCAAAGAGATTACTGAGAAGAAAAAACAGCGGGATGAGGAAGAGCTTGTTCATAATATCAGATTGGTAAGAAGCAACTAACGGTGCCACTCTTACCTAAGACGTAAAGCAACGTTTTAGTTTAATGCCATCGCCGTGCATTAGACCATTGGCTACGAATCTTCTACCAACCGCCCGATTATTCTATGCTTGGTACCTATCGAGTCAGACATGGAATCTGTCGAAAGCCCTCGTTCATTCATCTATCGTATTCCTCAATCGGTCTGAATTCAAGGAGAAAGCCCATTTTTAGCAAAAAAAAATCCCCTGACAGAGTTACCTGCCAGGGGAGAGAATCAAAAAACTGTGTTGTATTACTGGCGTCCGCCAGTAGAAGGCATTCCGCCACCGCCGCCACCGCTGTTGTCGCCACCGGCTTTAATGTCGTCGTTGTTAATCGAACGGGTTTTCTTGCGGCTGTCGACGAAGTTCAGCTTACCGAATTTGTAGCTGAAGGTCAGGCGTACACTCCGGTTGATGCGTAGATTTTCGGTTGACTGCGAGAACGTCTCCGATACCAGGTCGGTGCGGATCAGCTGACCGCGCATCAGGAAGTTGTCGGCGGAGAGGCCAAAGCTGCCTTTTCGCTCGTTGAAATCCTTTTTGAAGCCCAAAGAATAGAAGTAGAAGCCTCCCTGGCGACCCTGTAGCTGCACCTGTGATCCACGCACGAAGGAGAAGCCCTGGATTCCCCAGCCCTTGTTTAACGTTACCTGTGTCATCAGGCGGCCCGAAATATTGAGGCCGGAGTTAGAGATTTCCTGCGAGAGGCCATTGGCCCCTGTGGTAAAGCCGGTGAGGTAGTTGTAGTACAGGTCCCCGCCGCCATTGATGGTCCATTTAGGGGTAATGTATACGTTGGCAAAAATATTCATGCCGTATGCCTGTTCCTGACCGATGTTCTGGAAGGTCGTAATCACGCCCCCCACGAGGGTGTCAGACGGAACCCGCACCTGCTGTATGGCATTGTTGGTGATACGGCCAAAGGTGGAAAGATTGACATAGGTCTTTTTGAGGTTACCGCTCACACTCAGCTCAAAGTTGTTGGTCAGTTCCGGACGTAGGTTCGGGTTACCGATCGAGATGTTGAGCGGGTTGGCGGCATTGAAGTTCGGGTTGAGCTGATTGAGGCCCGGGCGCTGGATGCGGCGGTTATAGGCAGCCTTGAGGGTTACCTTGTCGCTTATTTTCTGCGAAAGGTTAAGGCTGGGCAGAAGGTTGGCGTAGTCGGGTACGTCAAATGCCCCGGTGCTGTTGAGCATGGCCTGGATACTGGTGTATTCGTAGCGCAGACCCCCTTTTACCGTAAACTTCGATTTGGTAGAGTAGGTATAGGTGCTATATGCCGCGCCAATGGTTTGGGTATAATCCAGCACATCGGAAGGGCGGTTGGGGTTGTTGAGGTATTCACCGTTGGCGGTATAAGCCAGGAGGTAGGTATAGTCCGAAATGACGTGGCGGGAGATGCCCTTTGCTCCTACTTCAAAAACCTGATTGGTGCTGATCGGTGTGGTAAAGTCGCCCTGAATGGTCATCTCGGTATTGGTGTTCAGGTTCAGGTTCTTTTCCTTGCTGGTGGTGACTCCCCCCGCATTGAGCAGGTCGGCGGTATAATTGTTCGTCAGGTTGTTGCGGCTGTATTGGCTGCTGAAACTGAGCTCCTGTGCTGGCTTGAAAATTTTGAGGAAATCGACGTTGGCGTCGATGTTGTTCGAGTTGTTTTTGCTGTTCACGTCGCGGTACGAATTGGAAATAATCGAATCGTTGCGGGTGAGGGTCGATGTCTGGTCCTGGGTCTGGCCAAAGTTGCGCACCCCGTAGCGGGCATTGGCGCTGAGGTAGGTGTTTTTGCTCAGGTCATAATCCATGCCGAGGTTAAATCCGCCAAAAACGCCCGTATCAAAAGCCTTGATAAACTGGTTGGTGTTGTTGGTGATGCCGTTGAAAAGGGTGCTTTGAAGCGTGGTCGTTTCGGAGGGATTGTAAAATGCACGTCCATGCCCACCTACGGTAAAGCCAATTTTTCCCTGACGAAAACCACCATTGAGGCCCAGGTTGGAGCCGCGGATACCTACCCCGGAATCAAAATTGAGGTTGTATCCCTGCATGTTGGTCTTTTTGGTAATGATGTTGATGATACCCCCGGAGCCTTCACCGTCGTATTTGGCCGAAGGAGAGGTGATCACTTCTACCGTTTTGATCATGTCAGCCGGAATCATCTTCAGGGCATCTGCAATGCTGCTGGCTACAATGGTCGAAGGCTTGTTGTTGATCAGTACGCGGATATTGGAGCTGCCGCGCATCTGCACGTTGCCATCAAGGTCCACCGAAAGCAGAGGCACCTTACGCAGAATATCTGCCGCATCGCCACCCTTGGATCCAAAATCGGCATCGGCATTGTATACCAGGCGATCGACTTTTTCTTCAATCAGCGATTTCTGGCTCGTGATTTCTACCTCGTCGAGGGTCGTAATTTTAGAAGCAAGGATAACCTTTCCGAGGTTAACGTCCTGATTTTTAGCTACTTCTACTTTTTCTATGGTTCTGTTACCAAAGCCTACGGAGGTGATCTGTAAGCGGTAGGTGCCGGCTGCTATTTTGGCGATGGTAAAAACGCCTTTTTCGTCAGCGATGGCCCCATCTACAGGTTTGGGTTCATTTATGGGAAACAAGGCAATGGCAGCGTAAGGAATGCCCTCTCCGGATAAAGAGTCGGTCAAAACGCCGGAGATACTGGAGTTGCCCTTTGCCGCATTGGCTGAAGGATCAAAGGTGCGGGTTGGCTGGCCATAGCCTCCGGGTGCACCACCCGGACGACCACCACCACCACCGGGAGGTTGGGCCCAAAGGGTGCCAGTCAGGCAGAGTGCAGTAAATAATAGGAAAAGGTTTTTCATAATTTGAAGAAGTCAAATGGCGGGATGTATATCTACCCTACCAAAGACGCAAATCACTACTAAAGTTTCCGCGTTCTGCAGGGTATTAGACCACTTCCCGTATTCCATCTACCATCCTGCAAATTTTTCGATGTTCCGGACCGTCGTTCGATTGGTTGAGGCTATCTGGCTAATTACGTATTTGGTCGAATTACTGGCTACTATGTAGCAATGGAGCCCTTTGACAGACCCTATTTTCTGATTTTTCCCGTTCTTGGACCATTAGGCCTGGTTTTTCACTGGCCTGAAAAAACTACATGCAAGCCTGGGTACAACGTAACCGTATTTTTCTGCTCCACCTCTCCTTTTGGGCGGTGTATTTTTCCTTCTTTCTGTATCAGATCCTGAGCTACGGCAGCCGAAGAGGGCAGGACCCCGATGTGAGCGAGGCAATCATAGCGGCCGTGATGCAAATCGCCTTCATGATGTCGGTCAGCTACCTCAATTACTTTTTGTTTCTGCCCCGTTTTTTGGCCAAAAAGCAAGTGTGGCGCTACCTGGCTGAGCTCATTGTGCCTTTTACGCTGCTGGTGATCGGCTATGTACACCTCAAGCGTTTTCAGATCGATGGCTATACCTACCATGAGCACTATTTCTACAGCGAGCGCTTTGTGGTGCAGATCGTGATCAACACCTTGTTTATCCTCATTTTCGTGGGTATGCTGCGTTTTGCCGAGGATTGGTTTGAGCTCGAAGCGCGGAAAAAAGAAGTGGAAAACGAAAAGCTCATGGCCGAGCTCCGGTTCCTCAAAGCACAAATCAACCCGCACTTCCTCTTCAATACCCTCAATAACCTCTACTACCTGGCCTTTAACCAGTCGCCGCAAACCACCGAGGTTATTTCAAAGCTGTCGCAAATGATGCGGTACATGATCTACGACTCCAACCACCCCAACGTGCTCCTGAGCAAGGAACTCGCCTACATGGAGAACTATATCGGCCTCGAAAAGTTGCGTCTCAACTACGAAGTGCCCATTACTTTTACCCAAACCGGCAAAGTAGAGGAAGTGCGGATCGTGCCCCTCATTTTCATTACTTTTCTCGAAAATGCCTTTAAGCACGGGGTTTCAAACAACGCGACAAAGTCCTGGATCGAAATTGCGATCGATGTGCGCGAAAACCAGTGCTTTTATCGGGTAGCGAATAGCAAATTGCCTGCTACTAAATCCGTAGATGCCCCCGAAAAATCGGGCATTGGCCTCGTAAATGTGCGCCGCAGGTTGGAACTTAGCTACCCCGGCAACTACCACCTCGAAGTGGTGGACCTGCCGGAGAGCTATGAAATTGAACTAACCTTGAACCTGGCATGAACATCTCTTGTCTCATCGTAGAAGACGAGCCCCTGGCCCGCAACCTCATGGAGCAGTATGTGGCCAAGGTTCCTTATTTGCAGCTGATAAAGGCCTGTTCCAGCCCGCTCGATGCCATGGAAGTGCTGCGCCAGCACCCCGTGGACCTGCTTTTTCTGGATGTGCAAATGCCCGAAATCACCGGCATTAACCTGCTTCGCATCCTGCCCAAAAGGCCTTTTGTGGTGCTGACAACGGCTTACTCAGAATATGCCCTCGAAGGTTACGAGCTGGATGTGGTCGATTACCTGCTGAAGCCCATTACCCTCGAGCGGTTCCTGAAAGCCGTGGAAAAGGTATCCCAACGATTATCTGCCCAAAGCCCAAAAACAGTGGGGGTGGAAAGCGCACAACCCGCTCCAGAGCCGGCACCTGAATTTATGTTTGTAAAGGATGGTACCCGGCTGGTGCGGGTGCGCATCCCCGATATTTTGTACATCGAAGGGCTGAAAGACTACGTGGCCATCCACATCCCCGGCAAACGGGTGGTGACCCTCCAAAGGATGAAAGCGCTCGAAGAACAACTCCCCGATAGCCGTTTCATTCGCATACACAATTCCTATATTGTGGCCTTTGATGCCATCGACAGCATCCAAAAAGACAAGGTACAGATCGGCACCGTGAGCCTGCCCATCAGCGATACCTACCGCAAGCCCTTCCGGGAGTTTATCGAGAAAAACAACTGGATGATGGAGTAGGGCAGTATTTCTGGCGCTGGCTGGTTAATTTCGAAGTCAAATACCCAACCATGATAGCCTACGATACCCGCGACTGGATCCGCTTTATTTTTCGTATTACGGGTTCCGATACCCTGCGTACGCTCTTTCCGGCCATCGTGGGCATGGCAGTATATGCCTGCCTCATTGCCTTTCTGGAGTTGAAATACATCGCCTGGACGGAGGGCCACCACCTCGGAAAACTCACCCTCATGCACAGCCTCCTGGGGTTTGCGCTTTCGTTGCTGCTGGTGTTTCGTACCAATACCGCTTACGACCGCTGGTGGGAAGGCCGCAAAGCCTGGGGATCGCTGACCAATACCACCCGCAACCTCGCCATCATGTTCCATGCAGTTTTGCCCGCCGACGATCACCGCAACCGTAGGTTTCTTCATCATGTGATTTCGCTTTACGGTACTGCCCTTCACCGTCACCTCCTGAAGGACTCCACCCGGCTGGCCCTCGACCTCGATAACCACCCCGAACTTTCCGGGCTCGATTTTGAAAAACACATCCCCAATCAGGTAGCGGCTTTGCTCACCCACCGGGTCGTACGCCTTTACCGCGAAGGCCTTATTAAAAACGAAGAGTTTCTGGCGATGAAAGACCTTTTGCTGGAATTGACCAATATCCTCGGCATTTGCGAGCGCATCAAGAATACTCCCATCCCGTTTTCCTACAGCGCATTTCTCCGAAAATTTATCTTCCTCTACAGCCTCGTGTTGCCCATCGGCTTTGCTTATGAACTGGGTTACCTGGTCGTGCCCGTGGTCGCGTTTGTGTTTTATGTACTGATGAGCCTTGAGGTCATTGCCGAAGAAATCGAAGACCCCTTCAGCGGCGACGACAACGACTTGCCCACGGAGAAAATGGCCGCGAATATCCGCCTCCATGTGGGCGAAATTTTACTGGAAGGCGCTGAACTTACGCCTTAGAAGGAACCCGGTCAGCACCAACAACAGGAGCAGCGTCCCTAATCCTGCGATCCACCCCAGCGGGAAGTCGCTGTCGGTTAGCGGCTGGGAAAAAGACTCACCCGAAAGCACAAACCCCGCCCAATAGTAGGGATGCACGCGGTCCGATTGCGATAAATAATCGGCTTGGGCCAGTTGCAGGGCTTTTTCGGGAGCATTACCTTCTTTCATTCGCTGAAAAAAATGCGTAATCAACCAGGCGGTAGCTTCGTCGTTTACGGACCAGTGGCTCATCAATACGCTGCCGCAGCCTGCCGCCCGGAAGGACCTGCCCAGGCTCATCACGCCTTCGCCCTCACGGAAAGGCCCAAACCCGGTTTCGCAGGCAGAGAGCACGACCAGGTCAGCCGATAGTGGAAGGCCGAGCAATTCGTAGTCGTACACTTTTTCGCCCCGGGCAAAGACCAGGCCGCCCGATTCGTGCGCGCTGTCGCCCGCAAAGGCATGCAGGGCCAGGTGCAGGTAACGAAACTGCGGGGCATCTTTCAAAAATTGTTGCTTGCTGGCCTCGCCACCGATACGGGTTTTTCCGGAAAAAAGGGCCGCTGTTTGTTGAATTTCTTCTTTGGTAAAAAATAAAGGCGGCCACTCCGATGGTTTTGCCTGCATACCGCGTGCCTGAGCATAATCGGGTGCCATGCCCAGGTAGTTGCTCCGGACCTTTCCTTTGCGTTTTTCCTGGCTAAGTATCAGGTAGGTAGAAGCAGCGTAGTGCACCACCCGATGCTGGACCAGCCACCCGTCGCCCACAGGCAATGCACCCCAGGGCAGGTAATTGAGCGGACCGTCGGGCACCACGAGCCAGGTGTCGTTCTCGTCGCTGAGGGCATCTTTGGCCAACACGGCGGTGAGGTAGCGCCCACTTGCGGCTACTTGCTGGTCAAATTTAGCATTGGGATTGCGCAAATAAGCGAGGTAGCGATTGAGCGGAAGGGCAAGCGAATCTGTAGGGGGCAACGACTGCACCTGAAGCTTTCCTTGCCGCACGATAAACGCCCAGGCCGAATCCGGCCCCCAGTAAAATTCGATGAGGCGCGACCGGGGCGGAAGTTTGCGGGAGAGGCTGTCAGCCCGAAAGTCGGGGGTTGCATACGGCTCAAAACTGGCTGGAAAACGCGCTACCAGGGTCTTTTGCCAGCGATTGAAAGCGGCTTGTCCGGCAAAATATTGCTGCTGAAGGGAAATCCGCTGCGTTTCGGAAGGGGCTTCGCGGATGGAGCGCTGAAGGTCTCCGAGCCGGGCTTGCTGCACCTGGTACCGCCGCGAAAGGCTATCGGGCCAGGTAGCCCATCGGTTGTTGGAGCGCCTGAGTTGCTCGCGTAGCACCATCGACTTTTGATGCGCCGCCAATTGAAACGCCTGCCATTGCCAGTGAGGCGTATTTTCGTGACGCGAAAGGGTCAGCGCCAGCGTTATGCCCTGCTGAAAAAGCCCCGGATACAACCCTGCCAGTGCCAGTTGAGAGGCATCGGAGGCAAGCCTAACCCGCAGCGAATCGCTCAGCCGAATGGCCAGTTGGTTCAGCGACCAGGCTTCGTGGAGGTGGGCCGGGTTGGCGTCGGCATGGTACCAGTCCAATAAAAAAGCGGCTTCTTCCTGGAGCACTTCCAGCAACAAATCGTCTGTTTCCCAGGCATCGGGCGCGGGAATCCGACTGGAACCGTTGGGGTCAAACCCCGCCACCAGGTGTGGCCAAACCTGCTGATAACACGCCAGGCCCTGCGCCCATTGTCCTTCTGCTTTCAAAATCTGTGCATGCAGGGTAAGGAGCCGTGCACGGTAGCTGTGCATGGGCGGAAGATCAGAAAAGCAGGTCTGGGCCGCAGCCAGTGCATTTTTGGCCGCAGCCAGGTGGTGCTGATTCAGGTAAATATCCGCCAGAAAACGCCAGGCCCTGCCTTTCTCGGTATCGCTCAGCCCTTTCAATTTCAGCGCGATTTGCAACTCGCGGGTAGCGGCATCCAGTGCATTTTGTTTCAGATAGCAAAAGGCGAGGTTGATGTGCAGTGGACCTAGCTGCGCGGCGGGGTAATTGCGTGCATGTCCTACCTGCAGGGCCGCGCGGTAGTGCGATTCCGCCACCGGGAAATGGCCCAGATCCTGCTCCATCACGGCCAGGTTGTTGAGGATGCGGATTTTTTCGGCCAGAAAATACTCCGGATCGCTTCCCGCAGCTTGGTCTGCCAACAAAACAGCCTCCTCGTTGCTGATGCGGGCAGCTTCAAAATCGCCTGATTGCTTGCGGATGATGGCAGTGCCCGCGAGCGCAGTGAGGTGAGCAGCTACCTCTTCGGGGTATTTTTTCGCTACTTCATCTGCCGCTTGCTGAAAGTAATCGATTGCCTGATCGGGAGCATTGTTTGCATCAGCGGCGTTTGCCAGGGCGAGGTACAGGTAAGGCACCATGGGCGAAGGATGCTGCAAAGATCGCTGCAGTTCGGGTGCAAGGGCAGTAATCAGGCGGTGATCAGCCGTACGGTTGGCGACAAAAGCCAGCATGTAGCAGCTTTCAAAATAGGCATCCCAATTGCCGGAAGCATGGGCAACCTGCCGCACCGAGTCCAGCAAGCGATTGGCTGGTTTCCAGGAGTTTTGTTCCAGCAGTTCGTAGCCGCGCGCAAGGGGAGTGTCTAAGTTTTGCCCCTGAACATGGGCCAGCATAGCACCAAGCAGCAAGCAAAGCAAGCTAGCACGGGAGCGGAGGGTGGCTGCGGGTTGGAAATGCATGGTGGCTGAAAAGGGCTTCAGCGATTAATAAAATCAATTATTTGGAAGAAAATCGCCGCAAGATTATCCTTGCTGTTTTCTCAAAGCCCTTTTGTTTAAACGCAGCCACGGCCTGAATCTGTCTTTTCAGCCTTTTTCTTTACAGAAACCCGCCCCTTTTTCCGGATTTTTCCCTCAAAAAAGGTACTGAAGGTAGTACTGCGCAAACCGGTACGTTTGCCTTTCCGCTTCGGTGCCTCCATAGCGGGCGGTCATGCGGAGCCCGACGTTCAGCCCGCTGCGGGGATTGCCCAGGCGCAGGTCCACAAAGGCTCCCGGCTCTATGCGGTGGTAGTTTTGGCTAATAAAATCGGTGCCCTGCACTTCGACACGCTGGTTGCGGACGGCCTTCTGCAAATAGGACATTTCTACACCTGCTCCGATACTAAACAACCGCTTCACGGGCACCCGCACCTGCAAAGGACTCAGGGTAAATTGCGTGAGCCTAAACGTGTCGGTAAAAGTGCGGGGCGGTGCCGATGGCGTGATCAGAGAATCGAATTGGGAATAGAAACCCCTTTGCGAAAAATTGAATTCTGCCTGGTAATGGAATTTTCCTTTTCTGCGGTAGTAGGTCAGCCCCAGCATTTTATTTTCCCCGTCGATCCCCCAAAAAGGCCGGGGAGATACGCCCCCCTGGTTAGCCGGAGCTATAAAACCACCCTGAAAACCGAAGGTATTGCAAGGCTTGCACCCACATCCTTTGGGTTTGGGGTTCAGCAGGCAGTTGTTACTCAGGCAAATAGGTGCCCCTTGAAAAATGTTCCAGGTTTGGGTGGCGATGCTGCCGGTATTGGGGTTCAGGGTATTGGCGATGCCGAAGTACTGCAATTCGAGGTAGCCCTGCCCCTCGCTGAGGCCCGAAGCTGCCAGCGCCAGCGGCAAAACCACTGAAAAGTCCGTGCCCGGCGACACTAAAGGCGCTACCTGGATCGAGGCCCCGGTCCAAATGACCAGGCCGTTTTGGCGGATCGTTGCCCTGACCAGCAGGCTGCTGATGGGCAGATCAACAACAAAATCGAGGCCCAGGGTATCTGCCCCGAGGAGATTGACGCAGGTGCCGCAATTGCCACAACCCGGATTGTCAATGGGCTTATCGGTGGGGGTCAGGCTGAGCTTTTTCTTGGGGCCTTCGGCTTCTGAGGGGGTTCCAGAGGGGGAACCTTTCACGGAAAGGGTGGAAAGGAGACAAAAAAAGGTAAACAGCAGGTGGGTCGTGCGAAGCATATGGGCGGTGTTGTGGGGTGAAACAAGATAGGAAATACTGTCAATTTTACACCAGAAAAGCCGCTCCGGTTAAGAAGCGGCTCCTGTAATGTGCTGGTTATCAAGGAGTAACCCAGGCATTTTGGTAGGCCGTATTCACGATACCCTGGATATTGTCCGATTCCGGATTTTGGTGGCAATTGACCAGTACCGTCGCCTCTACATTGTTTGGAAAGGCATACACCACCCCATGGTAGCCGCGGCCATTGCTGTACCATGCTCCGTTGTGTACCAGTTGCTTGCCGTGCTCTTGTTCGGATGAAAACCAGCCGATGGCATCTTTAAAGAACCAGTCGTAGTAGGGCTGGGGCAGGTAGCCGTTTTGGTGGCGGGCATGGGCGAAGATGCTCGAAATGTCGTTGGCAGAGAGGTAGTAACCGTAGGCACCCGCACTTTCTTCGTAGCCGGGGGTTAGCCAGGCGGTTTTGGTAAGGTCGGTGTAGTCGTAGAAAAGTACAGGCTGTGTGCTGTGCGCCGTCCAGATATTGTGGGTGATATTGGCAGGTTCAGTTACTTCCTTTTCGACAAAATCCTTGAATAAACGCACGGTTGCTTGATCGATCAGGGCATCGTTGCCGATCATCACTGTTTGGGAGAAAAGCGTCGGGTTGATGAGGTAGGGAATGATGAGGCGGAAAAGGCTAAAGTTGGCGTTGTTGTATTTGTATTTGCCTTTGTTGGCCGCCAGTACCCCCGCTTCGATGAGGTTTTTTTGGTCACCATAGCTATTGCCCCCGTCCACTATTCCGGAAGTATGCTCGAGCAGTTGCTTGATGGTGATGGTTTTTACCGAGTTAGGAAAATTCCAGTGCTGCGGCAGGTAGAGGTACATCGGCGATTCGAGGTCAATATCGAGGGTGGTTTGGTCCATGGCCTTGAACAGGGCGATGGCGGTGATGGGCTTTGAAATACTGGCGATCTGCATGCGCCGGTAAGGGCTCATGTCGAGCTGTGCCGGGAAGTCCGGATGGGTGTTGGCGAGGATGGCACTTCCACCGGCCCCTTCTCTGGCTGCCTGGCCATTCAGGCCGATGGAATAGGCATAGCCCACGGTATTGCCGTCGAGGGCGGCGTTGATGTTGGCTTCGAACAAGTCCATGTCGAAGGCAGGTCCATTGCTCTTGATGTCCTTAGGTCCGAGTAAGGATTCGCAACCGGAGAAGGTCAGCACGGTGGCGACCAGAAGGAGGAGGTGTTTGAAATTGAGAATTTTCATTTCTTTTGAGTTAAATTTTGAAGGTTAAATTCGTTTTGTGTTTGCTTGACCCGGGTAAAAGGCTTTTGCAAAATCCCTTTCTGATTGGGATTCGGGAGGTAAGTCGGAGGGCGCATTGCTTCAATCAACAAGGGGCACCCATTTTTTTTTACATTTATTGAAAAATTTCATAAATGACTGATAAAGAACTCATTACCCATATTCAGTCAGGCGGAAGAGCGGGAGAAAAAGCCGTTCAGGGATTGTTTGACCGCCACAAAGGCATGGTGGCCAAGGCCCGCTTCGAGCACAAACTCACCGAAGAGGAAGCCTTGGATGCCTTTACCGATGCCGTGCTCGCGCTACGGAAACAGGTAATCGAAGGTGCCTTTCATGGCGAAAGCAAGGTCTCGACGTACCTCTATGCGATCTTTTATAGAAAGTGTGTTGATCAGCTCCGGAAAAAAGCGACTTATCTCCCGGAATCAGGCGCTACCTCTCCCGAGGCAACCGACAGCCACTTGCAGCCCGATCAAAGCCTTCAGGTAAAGGAGGAATTTGCCCGGCTGATGGCTTTTATGGAGCAATTGGGAGAGCAATGCCGCAGCATTCTCATGTACCGCTACTACTATGGCTATGAAGACATGGAAGAAATAGCCCGGCTAACCGGTGCCAAAAACGCGAATACGGCAGGCAGCCTGCGGTATCGGTGCATGCAGCAACTCATGAAAATAATCCAGGGCGCTTAATTCTCTCCAACTATGGATAACCTCGACGAACAACTCAACGATACATTCAATTCCGGCGATATTACCCGCTTGGAGGCCTTCCTTTCAGGAGCTCTTCCTGCCCCTGAAATAGCGGCGCTGAACAACGATCCGGACTTTATGCAAGCCGTTGCCGCTTACCAGGAGGCCCGAAAAGCCATCGATACCTGGGGCGAAGAAGACCTCCGGCAATCGCTCAAAAACTCCTTTTATGCCATACCTGAGGAGGCTCCGGTACGCGACCTGAGGCCCTTTTGGCTGGCTGCTGCGGTTGCGGCGTCGCTGACTTTGCTGGTAATTGCGTTTTGGCCATCCCCTCCCATGAGCTCAGAGCAGCTCTTTGCTGCCTACTACGAAACCCCGCACCCGGGGGTAGCCAGCCGGGGAAACGGGGCATCGGACAGCTTGCTCAGCGTAGCCATCACCGCTTACCAGGAGGAGAACTTCGACGTAGCTATTCCTGATTTTCAGGCACTTGTGGCCGATTCCGGTTTTGCGCAGCCCGGCCTTGCCCGACTCCACCTCGCTATTTGCCTGGTAGAAACCGGGAAGTCTTCGCAAGCCATATCCGTATTGGAAAAAGTAACCGAAACGGACGCCTATTACTGGGATGCCCGCTGGTACCTGGCGCTCACCTGGCTGCTGCAAGGCGACGTACCCGCCTGTCGCGAAGTGCTGGTGCCTGTGTCAAAAGAAAGCCAGCGTTTTGGGAAAATGGCCACCTGGCTGCTCAAAGAGCTGAGCCGCAGGTAAGCGTGGTCATTCATTTTGATTTTGCTTTGACTCCCTGCTGTTTACCTCTGCGATAATTTTCAGGCTGAGGGAGTGTATCCTTGCTTAGGGCTGTTTTTTTTTGGGAAAATGTGCCGTAATTAGGGAATGACCTAACCCCCAAACATTTTCCCATGTCGAACTTCTCCCGTAGAAAATTTGTACGTACCCTCGCCGCCGGTAGCGCCGCCGCTGTTACCGCCCTGCACCAGGTACACGCCCAGGACCAGCGCGAAATGCTGGAATCGCCCATCTGGCAAAAACACACCGCCAACGATACCATCCGCATCGCAGTGGTAGGTGCCGGTATCATGGGCTACAACAACATGCGTTCCTCCCTACAGGTACCGGGCGTGGAGCTTGCCGCCGTTTGCGACCTCTATGATGGCCACCTCGCCCACGCCAAGGAAGTGTATGGCAACCAGATTTTTACCACCCGCGACTACCGCGAAATCATCAGCCGACCCGATATCGACGCCATTATCGTTGCTACCTCTGACCACTGGCATGACCGCATCACCATCGACGCCCTCGCTGCAGGTAAGCACGTGTACTGCGAAAAACCCATGGTCAACCTCGTGGAAAAAGGCCTCGCGGTGGTCGCTGCCGAGCAAAAATCGGGGAAAATCCTCCATGTGGGTAGCCAGTCCTTCAGCTCCATCGCTACCCAAAAGGCCAAAGCCCTCTACGAATCCGGCGCCATCGGTCAGCTCATCATGATCGAAACCTTCAACGACCGCGACTCCGCCAACGGTGCCTGGCAGTATTCAATCCCCACCGACGCGTCTGAAAAAACCGTGGACTGGGACCGCTTTCTGGGTGACGCACCCAAAAAGCCTTACGACAAACTCCGCTTCTTCCGCTGGCGCAACTACCGCGACTATGGCACGGGCGCTGCTGGCGACTTGTTTGTACACCTCTTCACGCGCTTCCACAAACTCACTACTTCGCTGGGGCCTGAGCGGGCATTTGCCACGGGCGGTCTCCGCTTCTGGAAAGATGGCCGAGACGTGCCCGACGTGATCATGGGCCTGTACGACTACCCCGAAGCACCCACCCACCCGGCTTTTCAGGTGCAGATGCGCGTGAATTTTGTGGCAGGTGGCGGCGGTGGCTACATCGTCAAACTCGTCGGGACGGAAGGAACCATGATCCTGGATGGCGACACCATCCGCATCGAAGGAACCGGCCTGCAAACCGATCCGGGATACGGCGGCTGGGATACCTACGATACTTTTCCCGCAGCTATTCAGCAGGAATACGCCGCCTGGTACGAGCAAAACCACCCCAAGGTGGCCACCGGCGGCATGAAAGGACCCGGCGAACGGGTGTATTCCGCACCGGAAGACTACTCCGATCACCACCACCACCATTTCAACTTCTACAACGCCATCCGCACGGGCGACCGCACCCTCGTGGAAAACGGTGCCTTCGGCCTCCGCGCCGCCGGTCCGGCCCTGCTCGCGAACCTCAGCTACTTCGAGAAGAAGGTGGTGAAGTGGGACCCGAAGGTGATGAAGCTGGTGTAGGGGGGAGCGTGCCCTGAGGTAAAGGGCGAATAGATGTATGTAACAACTGAAGCCTTACTGGGAAATGTATCCCAGTAAGGCTTTTCTTTCAGCAAGTGCTTGCAGAATAACCCAAAAAGATAAATACAGGATACTACGAAAAAATGCAATTTTAGAATTTTGTATAATATAACTATCACGTTAACGGGTTTTTTAAAAAATTTTTTGATGCAACGTTTGGATATTAATGGGGGGGGGGGATATATTTGTT
>JBGSTW010000051.1:0-122002 GCA_041753595.1 Bacteroidia bacterium
CCGTTACTTTGATGTAGGTGCGTCGGTCTTTCTCCTTGCGTTGTAGTCTGCGAAGTTGCTCTCTGGTGGCGGTATCTAGTATTGACATGCTTCAATTTACCGAAAATTATACTTCCGCAAACCACTTTGTGTTGGGTATAAGTCTTCCCTCGATGCCAAAGACTATTTCCTTTCGGGAAAAAGTGAAGGCTGGTTTGTGATTGGCGCTTCGCTTTTTTCTTCAAATATCGGCTCTGAGATCATCCTCGGCGTGTCAGGGGCAGGTGCGCGGGGAGAAATGCCCCAGGCCAATTTTGAAATATTGGCAGCCCCTATCCTGATGCTGCTGGGCTGGGTATTTGTGCCGTTTTACCTCCGCACGGGCGTTTATACCATGCCCGAATTTCTGGAGTTGCGCTACTCCCGCGCCTGCCGCAACTACCTTTCAGTGGTTTCCATCGTGGCCTATGTGCTCACCAAAATTTCCCTCATCATCTTCTCCGGAGCGCTGGTTTTTCAAACCATGGGCATTCCATTCTGGACCGGCGCAATAATCACCGTGCTGGCAACGGGCTTCTATACCGTGCTGGGAGGCCTGCGGGCGGTAATTTACACCGACATGATTCAGGCGTTTATCCTCCTGGCGGGCACCGCGGCGGTTACCTTTTTCGGCCTGAGCCAGCTCGGCGGATGGAACGCCATGATGGATACCATTGCTGAAGCCGCGACCATGAAGGGCGGAATACCCAAGGAGCAGTTTTTTAACCTCTGGAGGCCTGCCAGCGATACTGACTACCCCTGGACCGGCATGCTCTTCGGTGCGCCCATTCTGGGGGTCTGGTATTGGTGTACGGATCAGTTTATTGTTCAGCGCGCCCTTTCTGCCCGCGATATCAGCAATGCCCGCAGGGGCACCTTGTTTGCTGGATTTCTAAAGCTATTGCCGGTTTTTCTCTTTTTTATTCCCGGAGTCATTGCCTATGCCCTGATGCAAAAAGGGTTGCTCAACCTGCCCATGGAAAACCCCGATCAGGCGTTGCCGGCCATGATTACGGGTTTTTTGCCTGTCGGCATCAAAGGCCTGGCTATTGCGGGCTTGCTGGCGGCGCTCATGAGCTCGCTTTCTTCCGCTTTCAATTCTTCGTCCACGCTCTTTACCATCGATTTTTACCGCGAAGCCAAACCCAAGGCTTCTGAGAAAGAGCTGGTCTGGGTAGGGCAGATAGCCACCATTGTGCTGGTGCTGCTGAGCCTGTGTTGGATTCCGTTTATGAAAACGCTGATGGGCGGCGGCATTTTTCATTACCTCCAAAGTGTACAGGCCTATATTTCGCCGCCGATTGCTGCCGTGTTTTTGCTGGGCTTGTTTATTCGCTGGATCAATGCCCGGGGGGCGATTGTGGCGCTGTGGACGGGTTTTGCCATCGGTATACTGCGTTTGGTGACCGAGTTTATGAGCAAAGAAGGCAAGCTGGTGGTCAATGAAGGCTCATTCCTCGATGCCTTTCTGGGGATCAATTTCCTGCATTTTGCACTTTTCCTGTTTCTGTTTTGCGCCGTGCTCATGATGGTGGTGAGTAAGCTGGGCCAGCAGGCTTCGGATGAAAAACTGCGGCTCACGACCTTTCAGCCCGGCGAAATTACGGGTCATATCCGGTTCAGCCTCGATGCCTGGCTCACGATAGCCCTGCTGGTACTGGTGGTATTCCTTTGGATCATATTCAGCCCGTGGGGCATTGGCGGCTAAGTCGTTCCTTTTTTATCCTTCCGTTTTCAAAAATGACGCTTTATGGACCTGCTTCTTCACGACAAACGCGCTTTGGTAACCGGATCTACCGCGGGTATCGGATTTGCTATCGCCCGCACCCTGGCTGAGGAGGGGGCGCAAGTCATCTTACACGGCCGAACGACTGACCGCATCGAAGCCGCTGCTGCTGCTATCCGGGAGGCAGTACCTGGTGCGCAGGTAAGTGGCTATGTGGCTGATTTTGAGCAGGTTGATTCGGTAAATGCCTTGATAAACCAGGTGGGCGAGGTAGATATCCTCATCAACAATGTGGGTATTTTCACTGCTCAATCTTTTTTCGAAACGACCGACGATGACTGGCAGCGACTCAATGAGGTAAACGTCATGAGCGGCGTGCGCCTTTCGCGTGCGCTGATGCCCGGCATGCTGCACCGCAACTGGGGCCGTATCCTGTTTGTATCGAGCGAATGCGCCATGCTGGTGCCCGAAGACCTGATCGCTTACAGCACCACCAAGGCAGCGATGCTGGCGGTTTCGCGGGGACTGGCGCAGGTAGCGAAGGGTACGAATATTACGGTAAATGCGGTGTTGCCGGGTTCTACCCTTTCGGAAGGAGCGGAGCGTTTTCTGCGGGATGCTGCGGAAAAAGAAGGCATTTCCCAGCAGGAAGTGGCCGATAATTTCTTCAAAAATGTACGCACCTCGTTGCTCGTTGGCCGATTTACCTCCACCGACGAAATTGCCCGTACGGTCGTTTATCTTTCCAGCCCCATGGCTTCTTCCACCACCGGCGCGGCCATCAAACTCGAAGGAGGCTCCGTTCCCGGCATTTTCTAAGCTGTAATTTCATTCTCCTTAACCCTTACTCATGGAAACACCCGGCCTCCTGCGGCACCTTGTGCTATTTACCTTTCATGCCACTTCCAGCCACGACGAAATAGCCGAAGTGGTGCGCAGCTTCATGGACCTCAAAGGGGTTGTACCCTCGCTACTCGACATGGAATGGGGCCCCAACATCAGCCCCGAAAGCCACCACCAGGGATTTACGCACTGCTTTCTGCTGAGCTTCGAGTCCCTCGACGGACTGGAAGTCTACCAGCAACATCCTGCCCACAGGGCCTTTCAGGAGGCGCTTCGCCCGCACATGGACCGGGTCTTTGTGGTGGATTGGGGTGGGAGGTGACGCAGAGAAAATGCCCTATTTCTCTTTTTCCTAAAATAAATGGGCGAATCAGGGGGCACTCAGCTATTCGGGGCGAATCTTCAAGCCAAAAGGCCATACCCCACGACTCCATCGGAGTCGAACCTTTGTAGCAAAAATGAATGATGGACACCCTGCCCAGCGGGGTCGCACTCCTAACCCAGCGGAAAGTGATTCAAATATCCCTCGTATTCCTCGACTTGAGCATCAAATAATTCAGTAAGGACTAACTTATCATTCATGCTCTTTTTCTAGCCTTGCGACGTGTTTCCACCCGCTCCAATTTGCGAATTTTAGCGTGCACGGTTAATTTTTCCCAACAGGCTGTTTCATCTCCCATTTCCCATCTCAAACACCTTCCGCATGGCCGGTGCTACTTTACGGCTATCGCACCCCTGATGGATGCACTTGCAGGGCCTGATCAACAGCTATCCGGAAAATGCCACCCAATTATCCCTCCAACATACGGATTGTGGGTTGGTTTGAGTATATCGTTTTTTTGGTTGGCCCGGACATGTATTTGTATTTCATGTACAGAAATTCGTTAATTAAAAATTTGACATTATTTATTTTCCTTTAACAGTCGAAGAGTAAACTATAAAAGTGGACCCGCGATACGTTGGGGTCAGGGAATGGTATAACCTTGAAGTTCGGAGTGGCAGGGGGGTGAAAGGTTCGGAATGTTGATTAAACGTGTTTATGAAATTTTATTCATGTGAATAATATTTTGTAACGAAGGATAAAAAGTAGCCTATTGTCCCTTTTGGGGGGGATTAATATCCTTTTGTCCCTCTGAGCTACCTTGTAAAATATAATAATAATGATATTTGAATATGTTTTTCAGGAGGTAGTATTCTTGCGTTCAGTTATTTCTTAAGGCATGAGTATTTCCTTTCGGAGACTTTTCCGATGTATCAGTGTAAACCTTTGATCCAGGTGATCAAATGTTTTCGTTTGATTTTTGTACTCCGATATTTCAGAACTTATTTATTTATTTTTCAACCATTTTTATTTTATGAGTCAATTAATCCAAACTCGTCGTTATGGCCTTGTGGCTTTGTGCTCCCTGGCTATGGTGTTTTCTTCCTGTTCACAAAAGGAACCCCTCGCTTCAACCGAAGAAGAGCAGGCCGCTGAACGCCTCGCTATTGAAAATGAGAAAAGCGCTGTTGGCCCTTGGGTAAACGTGTTTTCTGAGTATTTCGCCAGTGCCTCCACCTTTTCATCGCAATGGGTGCGAACAACCGGTCGATATGACTACAACTCAGAAGGCATTTGCTATTACAACGACTACAAGTCTAACCTCGCTTCACGCGATGGCCGGACTGTGCTGGAAATCAATGCCAGCAAAGATGGCAATATCTATCGCTCGGGCCATGTCAAGTCCAACTTCAACTATACCGTTGGAAATAACGAGGAGTACCGGGTTACCGCGACGATCAAGTTTGTGCGCCTGAATGGCTCCACCTATCAGAGCTTTGCCAGCATCTATGGCGCATGGCCTGCGTTTTGGACAGTAAGAGAGCAAGAGTGGCCCACCAAAGGCGAGATCGATATCTTCGAAATCTACACCAAAGGTACCTTCGCCGAGACCAAAAGCAACCTGTTTTACGGGACCACCGCTGGGCCTAATGGGAACATCCTGGGCAATAACTACGAAAGAACCTATCCTTCGGCTTCTTCTTCTACCTCTGGATGGCATACCTACGAAATGCGATTCAGCAACACCAATGGATACCGCCAGGTGACTATCTATAAAGATGGGGCCTACGTCACTGCCTATAACAATGGTCAGGGATATGGATTGAACCTGAATAACTTTGGAATTCACAACGTCATCCTCAACCTCAATGTAGGAGACAATGGCGGAATTTTTAATGAAGGCCAGATCAACATCACCTCTACCAACCGCGCCATCATGTGGGTTGACAATGTCTACGTGGACAAGAGAACCCTCTAATCATCGGGCTTAGTTGAGAGGAGAGCGCTTGTTCAGGGGAGATTTTCCTGAATAAGTGCTCTTTTTCTGCTTTACCTAAATGAAAATGGTCTGCGTAAAATTCTGAGTGTAATCCTTTGAAAATCAAGGAAATCAATCCTGAAAATCCCGCAAATTATTTTAATCCTGGTATATTTTCCTGTAAAGAGATGAATACGATTACGCACGCATATTGAGAGATGAAAAGCAGATTTCTACTTCTCCTGTACGCTTCATGCTGGCTATGGTCTTGCCGGCAACAGGACGCGCTGCCGCAGATCGTAAACCTGCCAGCTGCTTTGGGCTCGGAAGAAAACCCGGCTGAGCGGCTGCAATACGAGCGGGCGCAGTTGGTGGACCCGGCTACCGGCATGCTGCCTCCTGGTATACAGGAGCGGGAGTTGCGTTTTGCCCAAAGGTTGGCCGGAGTGAATGCCCGAGGTACGCGCGCAGATACCCTCCATTGGCTTGCCGCAGGCCCCGACAACATTGGCGGGCGCACCCGTGCCCTTGCCACCGATATCCGCAACGATCAACTGCTGCTTGCCGGTGGAGTCTCCGGGGGAATGTGGCGATCGCTGGACCAGGGACAGCATTGGACCCAATGCTCGCAGCCTACGGCCCGGCAGGGGGTTACCTGTGTCGTGCAAGACCCAAGGCCGGGCCATCAGGATACCTGGTACTATGGCACGGGCGAATTGGCGGGCAACACCGCCCGCATCCACAACAGCCTCTACCATGGCGACGGAATCTTCAAGTCGGTGGACAATGGCGAAAGCTGGCAATTGCTCGGTTCCACCTCTACGGGCGTTTATCAGGCGTTTGACAATCCCTTTAATTGGCTGTGGAGCCTCGCCATCGACCCCGCAAACGGAGACGTGTACGCCGCCATTTTTGGCGCTATCGTCCGGTCCTCCGACGGAGGCAGTAGCTGGACAACCGTCCTGGGCCGGGATCTCCTCGCCGTAGATCTCAATGATCAGCTCATCAACACCAGCTCCCGCTACACACAGGTGGTCATCAGTCCGGGGCGACAATTTTACGCCACCCTCAGTGCGCCCTTGCAGCCCGATGGCGTGGCCTCGGGCGTTTTTTATTCTGCCGATGGAAATGCCTGGCAAGAAATTACACTGCCGGGAATGAGCATCTTCTACGATCGCATGGTGCTGGCCATTGCGCCCTCCGATGAGCAGGTTGCCTACCTGCTCGTAGCCGCGCAGGACCAAACCTCATTCTGGGCAAGGGTCAATACGACCTGGGAAAATCGCACAGAATATTTGCCCGGAGCGGAGGGCCTGTGGGAAAGCATGGACACGCAATTCAGCTACAATATGCTCGTGAAAGTGCACCCCGCCGATCCCGATATCGTGTACCTCGGAGGAACCAACCTCTACCGGTCGCTCAATGGATTTCGGAGTTCCTCCCAAACCCTGCTGATCGGAGGATATGACCCCAGTGCCCGCTCCAATGCCTACCGGGGGCATCACCCCGACCAGCACGAGCTGGTCTTCCTGCACGCCGACCCCAACGCCATGCTCTCCGCCAACGATGGCGGCATTTACCTCACCACCGACAACCTGGCCGCAGACGTGAGCTGGACCCCGCTGAACAACGGCTATATCACCTCGCAGTTTTACACCATCGCTTTGTCTAAGCAGGCACAGGGGAGGCGGGTGTTGGGCGGCTTGCAAGACAATGGCGTGTATGCCCGCGCTCAAGACCAAGAAGACCGTACCTGGCGGCAACTCACCCAAGGCGATGGCGCCTACTGTGCCACCACACCCGATGATGCCCGGAATTATCTCTCCTTTCAGCAGGGCGTCACCTATCGGGTTACCCTCAATGAAGAAAACGCCATCCGCGCATTTACCAGAATTGACCCACTCGAAGGCCGCAACTACCTCTTTATCAACCCATTTGTGCTGGACCCCAATAATTACAATCAGATGTACTTCGCAGGAGGCGACCTGCTCTGGCGCAACCACAACCTCGGGCAAATCCCCGACGGGGGACGGGAGCCTACCGCCCGCAATTGGGAAAAAATCGAGCCCTCTTATCAGGAAGGCCAAACCATCACGACCCTCGACGTCTCTCATCAACCAGCCAACAGGGTTTACTACGGCAACAACCTCGGGGAGGTGTTCCGGCTCGACCGCGCCCATGAGAAGCAGCCTTCACTTACCCGCATTTTTGCAGAGGAAGGCTATGTATCTAATGTGACCATCGATCCGCTCGATGCCAACCGCGTGATGTTTTGCTACGGTAACTACAACCGCTACAGCCTGTATTTCTCCGCAGATGGCGGGGAAACCGTGCAGAAAGTAGCAGGAAATCTGGAGGAGTTTCCGGATGGAAGCGGGAGCGGGCCCAGCCTTCGCTGGATCGAGATCATTCCGATGAGCGATGGCTCGCGGCGCTATTTCGTAGGGACCAGTGTCGGGTTGTTCGGCACTTCGGCCCTCAACGACGACCAAACCATCTGGACCTACGAGGGCTTGGAGACCCTCGGCCATGCTGTCATTCGCATGATGGATTATCGCCCTTCTGATGGCACGTTGGTGGTCGCCACCCATGGCAACGGGGTCTTTGAAGCGCAGGTAGCCGATGTGCTTCCGGCGTTCCCCACAAACCAGGCTGCCTCCCTGTCCATACTCTCGGTTTTTCCTAACCCCATGACAGACGAGACGAGCCTCCTTGTCCGAATCCCTGAGGAGGGGCAAGTGCGCGTTTCCCTGCTGGATATTCAGGGGAGGCAGCTCCGGGTGCTGTCGGATGGGCCCCAGTTTGCCGGAGACCTGAAGTTTACCTGGGACGGGTCGGATGGAAACGGAGTCGCGGTCAACAGCGGGGTGTACCTGATCAGGGTTGCGCTCGGCAATCAAGTGTCAACCGCCAAGGTGCTACGCCTGGGAGGAAGGTGAGCCGGGCAAGGGCTCAGCAATCAAGGGCTTTATACCGAAAAAAAGTACGTTGCGAAAAAAACTGAGGGTAATTCGCTGGAAATCAGGGTGGTAACTCCTTCAGTCGTATCGATCCTGGTATACGACCGGGTAAGGTTCATCGTGGAGTTGCAGGGTTACTGAATCCGCCATTTCCCTTTCCAGCAATCTCCTTTTTTTTACCAAAAAAAAACACACCACAAGGCCCTGAGGAGCGCGAATGTGGTGTGTGGTTGTTAAGCGACTAGCCAGCCGTTGAGTTTCGATTACTTGCCGGCGAAGACAAGCGAGGGAGCACGGGCATTATTCCCACTCCGGAAACTGGGTTTTGTCGAGGTTGAGGCTGTCCATCACTTTCATGTCTCCGCCGCTGAGCTTGAAGTCAAAAATCTGCAGGTTTTCTTCCATGTGCGCCTTTTGGGTGGTGCGGGGAATAATGACCAGCCCATGCTGAAATTGCCACCTGAGACAAACCTGTGCATTGGTTTTGTTGTATTTCTTGGCAATAGCGGCAATGGTCTCATTGGTAAACATGCCGTTGCGGCCCTGGGCAAAAGGGGACCAGCCTTCCATCTGGATGCCGTTCTTTTTGAGCGATTTGGCGATGTCGGTTTGCTGGAAGAACGCGTGATTTTCCACCTGATTGATCACGGGTTTCACGGTGCAGTAGGACAGCACGTCTTCGATGTCCTTGGGTGCGAAGTTGCTCAGCCCGATGGCCTTGACTTTTCCGGCGTGGTAGAGCTCTTCCATAGCCTTCCAGGTGCCTCTTACATCTCCTCTGGGGCGATGGATCAACCAAAGGTTCAGGTAGTCAAGTTGTAATTTGTCGAGGGTAACTTGAAAAGCCTTGAGGGTATTTTCGTAGCCGGCATCATCTACCCACAGCTTGGAGGTAACAAAGAGTTTGTCTCGGTCGAAGCCACTCTTTTTAATACCCTGGCCTACGAACTCTTCGTTGCCGTAGATGGTGGCGGTGTCGATGAGCCGGTAGCCGCTGTCAATGGCTTCTGACACACACCGGATGCAGGTATCGCCCCGCAGGGTATGCGTCCCAAATCCCAAACGGGGCATGAGGGTGCCATTGTTCAGCTTGGTGTACGGAATATCGACCTCAGTAAGGTTGGACAGTGCACGTGCCATTAGGCTGGCTCCTCCCATCGACATAATGGCTGCGGTGGCTGTGAGCCGGGCGCCTCCGGTCAGGAACTGCCTCCGGCTGATTGTTTTTTCTGGTGATTTGTTTTCCATAGCAAGGGTAATTGTGTATGACAAAAAAAGCGCAAAGCTTTTCCAGGCTGCACTACTGTTAAAAAAAGAAATTTAACAGCTATGGTCCGGAAATCATATGATATCTCTCATTGAAAGTAGACTGCGAAAAAATAGAGGTGAATCCTTTGAAAATCAAGGAAATCAACCCTGAATATCTTATCAATACTGGTATAATTTTCCCCAACAGGCTTATTCCTGATCCAGTTCAAAACGTACCCTGTCGGCTTCGATCAGCGCCCGCAATTCGGCTTCGGCGGGCAGGTAGAGGCGGTATTTACTGGCAAAGAGCTTTTCATTTTCCGCAAGAACAGAATATTTGACGATGGTTTCATCTTTGTCGGTACAGAGAATGAGGCCGATGGTAGGGTTATCGTCCGGGCCCGCCTTGAGGTCGTTGTACATCCGCACATACATATCCATCTGCCCGATGGCTTCGTGGTCGAGGCTGTGCGTTTTCAGGTCGATCAGCACAAAACACTTGAGGAGGTAATGGTAAAAGACGAGGTCGATAAAAAAATCGGCCGTGTCGGTCACGATATGCTGTTGGCGGGCCACGAAGGCAAATCCCTTGCCCAGCTCCATCAAAAACTGCTGGATATGGGTAATCAGGGCCGTCTCCAACTCGTTTTCGGAAAATCGGTTGTCCGGCTGAATGCCCAAAAATTCAAAGATATAGGGGTCTTTGATCAGGTGCTGCGGTTGCGGGGGCTGCGCTACTTCCGGCAGGGCGATCAAGCGACCGAGGAACAAGCTGTTAATGTTACGTTGGAGCGTGCGGGTATTCCAGTTTCCGTCAATGGCATGGGCGACGTAGAGATTTCGCTGCTGGGGATCTTCTACCCGGCTGAGGATGCGGTAATGCGTCCAGCTCAATTCTTGACGCACTGCGTCAAGAATTGGAAATGCCAGGTAAAACTTCCGCATATTCGTGAGATTCGTAAAATCGTATCCCTTCCCAAATTCGAGGCTGAGCTGCTGACTCAGGTTTTTCAGCACGGCTTTGCCATAAGTGGCTTTTTCCTTGCCTCCCTGTTCTTCTTCGACGATCAACTGTCCGATCTGCCAGTACGTCTTCAGCAAAATCGAATGGCTGCTCCTGTACACCTGTTGACGTGCCTCCCGGATCAGGGAAGCAACCGCAGTGTAGAGGTCCTTGAGGTGTTGCCTTTCGGGCAGATTCCCTGTTATCATACCGATCGTGAATAGCGTTATGCATGATACAAAAAATCGGGCAAAAGGCGCGCCGGAGTCCTGTTTGCGCGGGTTATTGAGGTAGGAGAGGAGGTGTTTCCCGCGACCTCACGCCTCCCTTTTGCCATACACCAGCACCACAATGCCATTGTCAAATGCCTGGCAGCGGAGGAAGGTGAGGTTGGTTCGCCCGGTAAAAATGCGCAGGCCCGAACCGAGGGCGGCGGGGTTAACGAAGAGGTGGTACTCGTCGATGAGGTCCGCTTCGATGAGGCTGGCGACAAAGGTAGCCCCGCCGTAAGCGATGAGGTCACGACCGGGTTCATTTTTGAGGCCGTTGACCACCTCTTTCAGCTCGCCCTTGGCCAATTCTGTCTGTGGCCACTCCACCTGATCAAGGGTGTGGGAGAAGACGATTTTGGGGGTTTCGGAGAAGAGTTTGCCCGCAGCCACTTCGGGGTTATTGGGGTCGGCAGCAACAGAAGCCCAATGCGGAATAAAGCCCTGGGCGAGATTCCGGCCCAGCAGGATGGTATCGATGGAGGCGGTTAGGTCGGTAACGTAGGCGTTGATGTCGTCGTGCCACGGAAAGGCCATCCAATCCATTTCGCTGTTGGGGCCAGCGATGTAGCCGTCGAGGGTGGTTTGTACCTGTAGTTTGAGTTTGCGCATGGGGTGGGGGAGGTTATATTCCTTGTTCGAGTAATTCGTTCAGGTTGGTAAGGGCCAGGGTGAAGCCATCTTTAAAGCCCATCTCGATTATTTTTTCGAGATCAGCCGATGATTCAAATGTAATTTCTACCAAAACAGTGGTTTGATCGTCCTTTTCGCGGAAGGTATTTTTCCAGTGCATGCGGGGATGTGCTGTATTGATTTCACCTGCTTCATCGCAAAAGGCATCCAGGGCAGTGAAATTATCGTGCGGTGCAATGGTTAGATAGTCTGCTCTGCACCAGTGCTTCTCGCCCTCGGGGCTGAGCATGTAGTACAGCCAGTATCCGCCTTCGCAGAAGTCGAGGAACCGAGTGATGGCCAGGTAAGGGCGCGGAGCCCACCATTTTTCGAGCAATTCGGCCTCGGTCCAGGTTCGCCACACGAGGGGCAGTGGCGCCTTAAAGGTCCGGGTGACAAACAGCTTTTTGTTGGCAATGTCTTTTTCGAAATGGGGTAGCAGCGAATGCATGGGGTGGAATAGAGGTGGATTTATTTTTGCTGATTGTTTTGCAGGTCCTGAAGCAACTCATCCAATTGATCGAGCCGGGTTTCCCACATTTTGCGGAAGGGTTCCAGCCAATCGACGACTTCGGACAGGGGCTGTGCCTGAATCTCGCAGCGCCGTTCTCTCCCCACTTGCCGCACCACAATCACTCCGCATTCCTCCAGGATCTTTACGTGAAGCGAAACGGCTTGCCGGGTCATGGCAAATTTTTCAGCCAGGGCATTCACGTTTTGCGTTTCCAGGTTAAGGGACATGAGAATACCCCTTCTGGTAGGATCGGCGATGGCATGGAATACGTCTCTGTTCATGGGAACTTAATTGGCAAGTGTTTGCTTGCGCAATATACATGCAAGTGTTTGCTTGCGCAATTATTTTTTTTAAAATGCCGGTATTTTTTCCCGCTTGCCCGCTACCGCTCGCGAGGATTTCTAATCCGAGCCTGCTTACCATGGATTCCCAATCCTTGTTCTACTTCAAAAGAATATCCAGAAAGCTCCGTGCAAATTCCGAGGCCTCTACCGCCCCTTTTCCCAGATCAAACGTTCGGCTCAGGCCGTCGCTGTTGGCCAGCAGCACGAGGGTAAGGTCTTTTTCCAGCACCTTGAGGTACAGCCCCGAAAAGGAATCGGGCTGCCAGCCGTAGTGCCACACCAGCGTATAGCCTTTGTATTTTTGGGTAAACCAGCCCAGGCCGTAGGGCGACAGGCTCCCGTCGTTCAGCTTCGCAGGGGTAAATTGCAGTTTTTGCGACCGGGCAGAAACGAGCGTGTGGAGGTTGATGGCTTCGTCAAACAGCATCAGGTCAGAGACCGACGAGACCATACCTGCCCCTGCGTTGAGTTTCATGTTGGGGTATTCGCCGGGCACCAGTCCGCCTTTCGGGGTAATGACATAGGGCTTGGCCAGAGCCTGTTGCCAGTAGGGACGCACGGCCGTGCGTCCCTACTGGCCGTGCGTCCCTACTGGAATGCGATCATTCCACGATTTCCTCATCCGCGGATTTCAAAAAGGTAATCGTCGTCTCTTTCACTTTGCGGTATTCCTGCATCGTCCATTCCAGGCCGAACGGATTTTCCCGGTCAGGGGCCTGGAAAAAATCAAGGCCCCTTTCCAGCGATATTTTCCATCCGCTGCTCGTTTGTATGCTCCGGGCGTGGAAATTTTGGCCTTCTTCAAATTCAAATGAAAACTGAATGCCTGCCTGCAATACATTTTCTCCTAAACTCAACAGTTGGGCGCGCAATCCTTCCTTGTTTCCATAATCATACGAGGTAGTCAGATGCACTGCCACCTCTTCTCCTTCCTGTTTTCGCCCGATAATTACCCGGATGAGGTCCAGGACGTTAATAATCTGATAGCGTTGGCGGATGTAGGGGTCTGTGATAAGCACCACACTGGCGCCTTCTAGGTAATCGCCGAACAGGTTTTCATAACTGATTCCGGTCATCCCGTCGCGGATAGAGATTGTCCGTGATTTTAAGCTCGGTGGTGGTGCCGCTGATTCAGAATCAGTTTTGGTATCAGATTCAGTGTCACGCGATGTATCTGTGAAGGAATCAAAGGAAAGCTTTCCCAGTACTTCTTTATGCTGCTGAACCTTGGCCTGAAAACGCTCTTCTTCCAGTGTCAACACCTCTTTCGTGATGCCGGAAAAAGTATCTGTAAAGGAAAATTTCACTTCCTCGAACGTGTCGTCGATCTTGTACAGCTGGTTTTTGACTCGTTTTCGACCCTCAAGTGCGAATTCAAGTATCTCTCTACTCTCCTTTTCCTCGAATACGCCATGCGGAAAAACCAACTTCATCAACCCGGAGAAGGTCTTGGTTACACCATCACGGTCACGGCTGGTAAGGGTGTCAGATAACTGAAAACCAGCCTTCAGCAGGTGGCTGTAATCTTCTTTACGGAGACCTTTCAGCACCTCAGCTAAATAGTCAACGATGAATCCGTAACCGTTAGTGAACATCTCATTTCTGAGTTTGTCCACTTCCCACCCAGGCAGGTAGCAGTGTATTCTGTCCAGAAATGCTGAGTCGAGATATCCGTTAGGAAGCGATACGAACAAATGGGAATGCCTCAACATATAGGGCACAGAGTGGTCTGTGTTGCCCACAAAAGCCATGGAAGCGGTCGCTCCATATACATCACGGCCACGTGAAAAGGATTTGTTGGCCATGAAGTTTTTCATGATGTCAACGAGCTTCTTATCTACCCGCTTGTCCTTACCGGCAAATTCATCAAAGGCGACAGTATCCCAGAATCCCACCAGGCCTATTTTGCCCGAGGCATTGTTCACAAACAGCTTAGCCTGGGTAACATCCCCGCCGGATATCAGGATCCCGTGGGGAGAAAATTCTGAAAATACATGGGACTTTCCCGTTCCCTTGGGGCCCAGTTCGATGAGGTTGTAGTTGTTTTCACAAAAAGGAATGAGACGGGCCAGTTGATTGAGTTTTGCCCGCTTGGTAAAGTGCTCGGGATTCAGGCCCAGCGACTGAAGCATGACATCCAGCCATTCATCTGTCGTAAACCCGGCCCTCAGTTGCTTGTATTCATCCAGGTCAACAGAAGAAATCTGTATGGGCTTGAGCCGCTCTACCACCCACGGAAAACCCTTTGTTTCATCGCTGTGCTCATACCTGACATCGACAATACACCACACCCCGCCGGTAAGGAGTTTACGGTGTTTTTTCACTATCCCATCCTCAATCAGTACCTGCCGGATACCCAGATTAGAAAATGCCGCTTCGTAGAAGTCCTTTTTCTCGTTGAGGGTAACGCCTATTTTATCAATAACCTTATACACCCCCTTTTCTCTGATGGTTGCTTTGATAAGCTCCGATTCGTCCCGGTGTATAAAATGCTTCAAAAGGATGTCCCGCACGGTGTCTAAGCCCTGCTTGATGGTCTCTTCGTCATCGGTAGCGCAGTACTGCCCCAGCAAATACTCCAATACATAGGAGGGTACCACCGCGTTTCCCTTCAGCTGCGCCGTCAGGTCCTTCAGTACTACCTTTCCCGGAAATAGCTGATTGAGCTTCTCATCCAATGGCTGCATAACTCGCTTTACTTGCTAAAAATCAAAGTCACGAAGGATGGAAATATTCAGTGTGTACCCAATCCGGTTGTACTCCTTCCATTTACTGGCTGAGTTGGGGACTGATTCCTCCAGCAATAAATATATCGGTCTTCGCCCGATTTCTTCTGTTTTGTCGAGAATCGAAAACGTTTTATTCACTTGCCTCAACCTGCTTTCCTCCTCCTGTGACTCAAAAACCAGTTCTTCCTGGTTAGAGATTACTTCACCTGCTGCATTGACAAAAGCGGCCCGGATACTTCGGGGAAGCACCTGGTCAGAAATAGGATCGCGCTGAAAGAAGGATACTTTGAGCTGACTGGTGGTAATCATTTGCCCGTGCTGGAGGACATCTACCTCCACCATTTTGCGGTCATCGCCTGCTCGCTTCGATACCAGCAACAGGGGCACCAGTACCTCTTGCAGGCTCGCGCCTCCATGCACATACCGTTTGGTTCCCTTGGCCGGAAAACGCTGAATGCCTTTCGGTACTGCCACCTCCCAGGTGCCCTCAAAGCCTACCTCACTTGCCTTGAATACCCTGACCGACGTTCCCGGAGACAGCGATTCGCCCTGCATGTACCGCTGATCCTTTTTATAGACCGTTCCGGCGTGCACTTCCTCTACCACATCGGTGGCATCGAGCGGGCGTTGCTGGTACAGGTATCCGTGGTCAGCAGTAATCAATACCTGGCTTCCGCCATTGTGCATGTATTTTTTGATGCACTTCTTTAAATCTTCAAATACTTCCTCTGTACGCTTGAATACGTTCTCTTCCGTGACATGGCTCTCTCCCGCCTGGTCTATCAGGTTGTGGTAGAGGTAGATGATTTCATGGGTTTTGATCAGGTCGCGTATCTGAGTTTTGCTGCTGATGCCATTGAATTCCAAAAATTTCATGGCTATCGCTGAGCCTGCCATGGCTTCCTGGAGGATTTTGCTCCTGTCGGGGGTAGAAACAGAGGATTTGTTGTCTACCAGCACGGCTTCTTTGTCGAAGTCCCAGCGCAGGGATTGGTGCGGCAGCAGCGCGGCCATGCCCGATTTGGTAACGGAGGGGAGTCCCGTGACCATGGCCTGTAGGCTGGGCTTTACGCCTTTCTCCCGTAAGAGCTGATCGTAGAGCTCCCGGGCAGATTCATACCGGAAGGCATCAGAAATAATGATCAGGGCCTTTCCTCTTCCTGTCATAAAGGGCTGCAGCTCCTGCTTTGCGAATCCTTGTTGCGATGGCAGACCCACAGGCGGCCAGCTGGGCGAATCGTCTATGGCTTTGTCCCACTCCCGCTGCAGGGGGATCAGAAAGTCGTCCAGGTACCGCGACTCCATGAGCTGGATCAGGGGGCCGAATACACTATCCTGGCCAGTATCCTGATACCGCCCGATCATCTGCCGGTATAGCCGGTCGATCAGGTGCAGGTCCTCCATGTAGCGCCTTGCGATCACTGATGGGTCAGGCAGGGGGAACCCTAGCTGGGATATTTTTTCCCTCAACTGGTTGGCGGCTTCTATGGCGCCATAGTACACCTGCCATTCCTCCATCCAAAAGCTGTCTTGTCGGGAAGACAAGCGGTCCCTCACTTCCTTTACAGACAGGGTGCCCTGGGCGATGCCCTGTATCAGGTGCCCCACCACTACCTTGTCCAGCAGCGAAAAGTCGTCCCGATCTCCGATTTCTGCTGGCGTAAGGTGGCTGATCGCCGCTTCTCCGTTCAAGGCTTTTAACTGTTCATCTGACCAATGCCTGAACGATTCACGAAAGGTCTTGCTGTCTTTCCATCGGGTGAAGAACATCCGAACCGGCTCTTTCAGCATCGGCACGGGTTGCAGCAGCAGGTCAAACCATTCGGTGAGCATGTGCGTCGGCTGGGGCATGCGCTCAGGCTGCAGGCTGTCGATCGGGTCCACTTCGTAGTGAAACTCCCGCTTTACCTCGGCCCAAAAGAATTTGCCCAGTCCGAATTTCACGATTTGGGCGAAGGAATCACGGGTGTTTTCACGAGCTTCGTCGAAGTAGTGGAGCAAAATGGAGGTCAGGTCGGGCTCCGATCTTACGATACTCGCTATCATGGCCATACGCACCGACCGGGCCGTGTTTTCCTTTTTAAGCCGGGGAATGAGCCGCTCTCTTCGCTCTTTACTCCTGAAAAAATCGAGATGCTCCAGCACCAGGGGCCGAAAGGCCGGATCCATCTGCATTTCCTGCAAAAAGAGACTGGATTCGTCGGAATGGAAGAGCGGGTACGCCAGGTTGAGGTCCAGCAGCCAGTTGTCGGTGTCGGCCGGCTGGGCATGTGGCGCATAGACCAGAAACCGCTGGTCTCTGAATTCCTGCACGATTTTGACCTTTATCTCCAGCTCGTTGTTCGCTAGCAGCAGCTTTTCTACTCCGGGTATATCCACTGCCTCAAACTCCTCTTTCAGCTTAGCCTCCTCGTCATACCAGAATACAACTCTTTTCTTGCTAAACAGGTCGATAAGGGCTTGGGTAATCGGGTGGGACATGCGGGGATGGGGTTACAACCGGCAACTTAACTACATTTTCACAATCATAAACTTCTGGTTAAGCATGAGCGGTAAAATTTGCTACTGGTTTTTTTGGGGCGACCGGATAATCCAACAGTCCCCACCCTCACCTCTAAATCAATACTTTTCCCTGACTGGAGCAAAAACGGAAAGGAACTGAGTGGAAAACACCGGTTTTGCTTATGGACTCCGGGAATCAGGCTGAAATCGGTGATATAATCCGTCCTCTGCTCCCACTAGGGAGCACATATCGGTAGAAAACGATCATCCCCCGCAACCAACAGCGCGCCCGCGGGCGCGCGATAAATTTTTTATCGCGCGATTTTCTACCAATATGCCGCCCCGAATGGGGCGGACGCCCATCACGTGCTGTAACCGGTGATATTATCCAGGAGTGGCGACAAGGGGGAAAATGTCGGATAATGACTGAAATATCTTTTTCGATTTCTTTCAGCTGTTCTTCCTTGTGCGGATTTCTTCCACCCCCAAACCCCCACCTTACCCTTCCTCCTCCAGCCCCACCACCTTCACCAGTGCTTTCTCAAACTTAGCGTAGTTGACCTTTACGCCGTCGTCGAGGTCGAGGTCGGGGCGGCGGCTGGCGAGGGGGTAGATCACGTCGCGCTCCCAGGCGGAGAGTTCGTCGAGGATTTTGAGCAGCTCGCTGTCTTCTTTGCGGGCCTGGGCCATCTCGCTGGCGGAGGCATCGCCGGCGAGGAGGTGGTCGATCTCGCTGCGGCGGATACGGAGCTTGTCCTGGTAGGGGCGCAGGTACTCGTTGAGGAGGCGGCTGACCGTGTCGGGGCGGTAGCGGTGCAGGTAGATCAGCGCCTGGAAGCTGCCTTTGGGGCTGCTGAACATCCAGTAGATGGGCCGCTTTTTGTAGCGGCTGAGGTGGTCTTTGTAGAAGTCCTTCACGAAGTACTTGCGCAGGTCTTTGCCGAGCATTTTTTCGAGGTAGCGCAGGTTGTCGTCGTAGTGGGCGGGGCCAAAAGCGGCCCGAAGCCAGGCTTTCATCGTGCCCACGATGTCGTCGGCAAACCAGTCGCCGTCCAGCACCGGTATCCCGTTGTGGTCGTGGGGCTGGATGGTTGGAACCGTTGGGGCGAATCGCGATTCGCCCCCACGTTCCGATTCGCCCCCACGTTCCGATTCGCCCATACCGCCCACCTGGGATAGGTAATCCTCCAGGCCCTCGCCCTGATTGGCCAGTACGAGGCCGGGTTTTTCGAGGCTGTAGCGGCCAAACATGCACCCCACGGCATAGCTCACGAGTTGCCGCATCAGCTCGTCGTGCTTGTAGGGGAGGGTGAGCGGTGCCAGCGCGGGAAGCAGGGGCGCCGCCTCCTCCTGTGCCCAGGCAGCGCGCTCCGCCAGCGGAATGGCCTGTACCTTTGCCTCTAGCGCGGCCAGCGCCTCGCCCCGGTCGATATCGCCTTGCAGGATGGTCACATCCTTCAGCGCCACCTCGGGCGTAAGCTCTTCCTCCAGGCCGTATAGCTCAATAAAGATGCGGTTCAGCTCCTCCTCCAGCGCCTGCAGGCGGAAAAACTGCGCCGTCCACCGTTGCTGATAGGCAGCGTAGGCTACTTGGAGTTCCAGGTCGTGACGCTCAGTGCTCAATATTCCGCTTCGATCAAAGTCCCAGCTGCCTTCATGGGCGTCCCAGTCTGACTGTGAAATATGCACTAACTTTTTAGCGTAAATACCAATTTTTAGGTTTTCAAGGAATGGGACTATCGGAAGTTTCCCTACTCCTCCAGGGTTATAGTGAATTGTTGGACATAAAATCTTAAAAAAGTATTGGCTTACAGGGGTATTTAGTAATGCAAGATAATGAAATTCACTCTCGCCTAAATTAAAAATACTAACCCCAACACTGTCAAATAAGGCACCAGCAGTAGATATCCTAGCAGAAAAAGGACCGGAAGATACATCGCCCCAATTAACGCTATCATTAAAGTAAAAGTCTTGGTTTACAATTCTCCCCCCAACCTGTTTCCTTGGGTCTGAAGCAATACAATTCCTAATATCCATGCCATCTTCTTCCCAATTAACAACTATGTTTTTGTTGCCATACCATCTTCTAAACTCACCTCCTTTATTATAAGGGAACCACTTCTTCCTACTTATTTGAGCCTCTTGCCTAGATTTATACCCAAATCCAATTTGGGAAATTTTTACTTCAAACCATTCTCTTAAGAATTGATCATTATCAGTTGTAGAAAGACCCGATTTCGGTGGAAAGGTCTTGGAAAGAGGCACCATTGATTCAAATATTCCAACAGTATCCTCACTCACCCAGTAGGCGATGGGGCTGCCGGGGATCTTGGCGAAGTCGCGCTGATCGCGAGCGTAAATATCGTTTTGTTGAATTTTTTCTAGAAACACCTGATGCTTATCTGCCGATTGTGCTGCATCGTTCAAATTCACATAAACACCAGATTTTCCAGATCGTTTTCCTTTCTGTATCACAAATGCGCAGGCCTGTACCACTTTTGAATTTAATTCAGGAAAACTATTGTATCCAATTTGAATTAATGATGTGATTTTATGATTCCCTAGAATAAGCTCCCTTAGTTTTTCATGAGAAGAAAGGAACATCCATGATTGGATCGTCACCATAGAACTATAGCCCGATTCATTCAGAAAATTCAGACTCCGCTCCATAAAAGCCGTCATGAGGTCTGATTTGGTATCGGGATACTCCTTCTCGAGGTATTGCTTGAGCTCCCCATTCATCCCGCCGTTGCCCATATAAGGCGGATTGGCCACCACCACCTGGTATTTGGGGCTGAGGTACTCGGCCTGCAGCAGGGCGAGGCGGGCGCGCTGGAGCACCTCCTGGTGAAAGAGGTCGCCGCCCAGCCGGGCATCTATCCGGGCCATCAGCCCGGTATCTCCCGCTTGCAGCACCGGGCGGATGAGGGAGCCGTAGTTGCTCGCCTGCTCAAACTGCTTCAGGGTCTCGATCACGGGCCACGAAAAGAGGTCGGCACCGAGGGTTTGCTCCAGCAGCTGCAGTTCTGCCTGGTCGAAGCGCACGTCCTGCAAGGCCAGCACCTGCGGGCTCACAGCCTGCCGAAAAAACCGCCGGGAGTAGGCACGGGCCTTCATGGCCAGGGCAAAGCTCGCCAGCGAAGCGGCCCGCGGGTCGAGGTCGATGCCGTAGAGGTTGTGGGTGAGGATCAGCCCCGGAATCTCCGAGGGTTGGTAGCCTTCTTCTTCGTAGATCTTCACCAGCAGGTCAAAAGCATACACCAGCAGGTGCCCCGAGCCGCAGGCAGGGTCGAGTATCCGGAGGTCAAGCGGCGATTGCAGCCCCTGCAGCCCGGTGCCTGCGGCGGGTGTTGGCGTGGGAAACAGCGTGACAGCTTCCCGGCTGTTCGATTCTGTACCGGCGGTAACCAGCGGGAATGGCCCGTCGGGGTGCTCGCCTCCGGTTTCGGCCTTTTCCACGAGGTACTTCATCTCTGCCCGGAGCGTGCTGTTGGGGCGCATCTGTAGCCACAGGCGGCCGAGGCTGTTTTCCACGAGGTAGCACACGATCCAGTGCGGCGTAAAAAGCTGGGTAGCGGCCGGTATATTTTCCGGGGTTATTTTCTTGTTTTTCTTCAGTCCGGCGAATACTTCGTCTTTTTTCTCCGAGATATAAAACTGATAGAGCCATCCGATGATTTCCACCTGCTCACAGTCTTCGGGGCTCATGGCCTGGCGAATGCTGCTGAGGAGGCTGGTTTCGCTGAGCATATCGGGCGGCAGCAGCAGGTCGAGGTAGTCGTCGAGCGGCTCGAAGAGGTAGGGCATCACCTGGCGGTAGTGCCTGCAGGTAGCGAGGAGGAGGATGCGGTACACTTCCTCCTGGGCATTGGTGCTGGGCAGGCGGCCGTCGAGCAGGTCGTTGATGCGTTTGGCATCGAGGCTCAGCCCTTCGGGCAGGTGTCCGCGCTTGGCCTCAGCCAGTATCTCGGGCAGGCTCTGTCCGTCGAGGGGCGATACCACCCGCAGCTTCAGCGGCTGAAAGTCGTTGGCATCCAAAAACCGGAGGGCCACCAGGCGGTTGAACCAGGTATAGGCCACCTTCTCCACAAAGGCTTCCTGGCCCATGTCGCGGCGGGCTTCCCGCAGCTGTTGCAGGCGGGCTTGCTGGCCGCGCAACTCGGCGGTGTCCTGGGTATCGAGGTAGGCCAGCCGGGCCTGGGTTTGCTGGATAAGGGTGCGCCGGGCTTCCTGAGCAAAGGTTTTGAGACGGGAGGTATTCATGTACAATCAAAAAAGGAGAAGCAGGAAAAAAGATCAGAGGCCGATACAGTCGCCGTTATGGATCACCTTCAGGTAGGCCTGGCGCAGCTGCTGCAGGTAAGCCTCTACCTCCTCGGGGGAGGAGAGCCGGTTGTGGGGATAGTCCACCGCTATCTGCCGGGCCATTTTTACCGACACCGCAGGCGCAGGCTTCGGCTGGGGAGGCCTTCCGGCTTCGGAGGTGTCGATCGGTGCCACCGGAGGCTCGTTCACCACGGGCTGGGTGAGGTCGATCAGCCTTTGCAGGAGGGTGCGGTAGACCACCTCTTGCGCATGGGTCAGTCTTTCCCTGATGGTAGAGATAAACTTGCCCACCATTACCTCTGAGCGCAGGCCGAGGAGCGGTTCGAGCAATTGGTTGGCCTGCTCCGTTGTGATGCTGGCCGTATCGGGATCCTCCCTGAATCGCTGAATGAGTGCATCTATTTCCTGTATGGCCTTGTCGCGCTCGGTCTGGATGGCCTCCTGCAGTTGGCGTTGCAGGGAATCGAGGGCGGACTTAGCGGTTTGGATGAGCTGGCCCTGATAGGGTTCGGCATGGTCGCGCACATGCCGCAGGTGCTCAATCTCCGGGCCGCTGAGGTAGCCGAGGTTGGCTTCGCCCCGGGAGAGAAAGTCCCTTACCTCGTCGTATATTTTCAAGTAAGGACCATTCATAAAGGACTGGATGGGCCCAATGAGGTCTTCTTTCCACGCGATCCATTCTTCTTCATCGGCGAGGAGGTCGGTGTACACCCGGCTCCAGTCGTAGCGGCTGACGGTGTTGGCGGCTTCGCGCACCGGCTCAAGCGGAGCCAGAAAGGCATAGGTGTGCTTGACATTGAGCAGCTTCACGAGTTCCGTCACGAGCTGGGTAAAGGCCTGCTGGGTCTCCTGGGCGGCGGCTTTGGCCTCGTTGTGCGGGTTGGATACGTCAAACATTTCGCGGTGAAAATCCCGCAGATTTTTGACGGACCTGTCGTCCACCGTGGCTACCGGCTCTATGCGGAGCTTGTCGTAGAAGCGCGAATTGAGCTTTTCGGCGAGGGCCTGCCCGTTTATCTCCTGGCCTTCGAGCCGTACTTCGATTTTGTTGCGGCGGTACAGCTTCGCAAAAACAGTGAGGATAGCGATCTCTGGCCAGCCATAGGGCTTTTTCCGAAACTCGGCCACGAGGGTGGCGGCGGTGGTGCGTTGCCCGTTGGTCCGGTTGCGGTTTATCCAGTTGAGGAGTTCGTCTTCGGCTTCAGAAAGCCCGGCTATTCCTCCAAAAAGATCTTTTTCAGTGGGCAGTATCAGCAAGTTGGTTACATCCTTCTCGTTGTAGCTGCCCTTGATCATGCGCAGGTTAGTATAGGTCTGCAGCACCAGGTGCTGACAAGCCTGCAGAATCCGGGTTCTGGGCTGGCTATCCGGCGGCAGATCCACCTCTTGCCCGTTCACATAGGCAGTAGCTTTTCCGGTTAGCTCCTCCAGCTTGGTGAGGATAGCGGTTTGGCGTTGGTTGTTGGCGGTACCTTTGGCAGCGATGATGGCTTGGCGGGAAGCATCATCCTGGGTCCCCCGGTTGTGCCTGATGTAGCGGTCGGTCTGGAGATAGAGGCGGGCATCGGATTCGAGGCGGCCGTCTTCCGGCAGAATCATGAGCAGCTGGTTGCGGCCCATGTTATCGGCGATGAGCGCCTCCCGAAACGCGTAGCGGTCGTACTGCGGCGAAACGATGTGGATAGAGAGCTCATGGTCACGGCCGAGCGGACTGCCATCGAAGATGCGGCCTATGGCATAGTCTTCGCCATTGTCCTGATACCTGATTTTGGCATCTTTCATCACATGGTCAAACACCAGCGTTTTGAGGTATTCGGTGACCGCAGAAGCATCGAGGGGCATGTTTTTGATCTCGGCCTCGATGTCTTTTTCCTCATTGGTGAGAAAAGCGTATTTGTCCTCGTTGCGCTGAATATAGATTTCCCGCTCAAGGCGGTTGAGGGCCTCCTGCACTTTGCGCTGGTGCTCGGGCAGGTCCACATCGAGGGATTCGAGGAGTAGGATGCCGATGTTGCGGGCATTGGCAGGAAACTCCTTTACGTACTTGATGAGGAAGAGGGCCTTGAGCACCCGGACGGCAAAGGCATCGTTGAGGTTGTTTTCGGCAAAGTTGATGGCACTCTGCATGCTGCTCTTGAGGGTAGGGCGCAGGCCCTCAAAGGCCATGTCGAAGGGAATAAAATGGCGCAGTCCTTTTTCCCGGGTAATGACGCCACAGGTTTTGAACACATCCATGAGGGAGCGCTCGCCCACCGACCGGTGCCTGCCCAGAAATGCGAAGTTGTTGGCCAGGGACTCGTTGGCGAGCTTGAGGAGGGCAAACTGATAGGGCAAAGCAGGATAAGCAGCTACAAAATGTTGCTCGTCGCGGTAGTCCTGAAAGGTGCGCCCCTCTATTTGTACCAGGGTCTTGAGGTTATTGTGTTCCTTTTGGTAGAGTGCTTCGAGCACGGGCACGGCTTCCTCTTTTTTGGTAAAGAGGCGCTTCATGATCACCTCGTCCACATCCTTGCTGGTGAGGTTGAGTTTTACCTGAAAGCGGTCCTGGATGCGGGAAAAGTCGTTGTTTTGGCGGTTGTCGAGTACGCCCACCACGGCATCTATGTCCTGCTGAGAAGTAACGATGACCCATGCCCGGCCCTTGCACTTGGTGGCGAGGGTTTCGGTGATGGTCTGGAGGTTGAGCATGAGCTTGGTCTGGTTGGAGATATACTGCCCGATCTCATCCACGAGAAAATTGATGCGGTAGCCTTCTCCCTGGCTATCGACCCACTCCGCCACGCGGTTGGCAAAAGACTCCGGCGAGATAGAAGTGGACTCTTCATATCGGAAAATAAGCTCATTGGCCTGATCGAGGGGGATGCCTTTTACCCGGTGAATGGCCTCGCCGATATGGTGGCTTTCGAGCAAATGCTCTTCGCGGCCCATGTCCCACGACTTGCCGGAAATAGCCTGAAATTCCCGCTTGAAGTCATCAAAAAGGCCATTGTTGTCGAGGTCGCGCTCAAAGTCGGCGATGTATCCAATGCTGGGATAGTATCCCTGCATTTCATTGAACACCTTCACAAATACCGAGAGAATAGGGTTGTTGGCTTTCTTGGTATTGTCTTCGGTTTTCTGATCGATATTGAAGAGAATGCTTTTGGCGGGGGTGCGGAGGGCTTTCAGTATCTCGCCTTTGAGCAGGGCATTGTCTTTGATTTTGTTTACAAAAATATCTCCCACCTTGCGCCCGTCTTCGAGTGTTCTGTTTTCGAGGAGGTAAGAGAGCATTTTGAGGAGGTGCGATTTTCCCGACCCAAAAAAACCGGCAAGCCAAACGCCGTTGTTGCCTTCTTTTTTGTTGTATGCCTCAAAGAAGTCGTTCAGTTTTTGGGTAATCTCATCGGTGAGTACATATTCTTCTACTTCCAGGCTTACATGAGAGAGATCATCCGCCTTGATAACGCCTTCGAGGTATCGGGTAATGTCCTTTTGGTATAGTTGTCCAAGTGTGTTCATATCGGGAATGCTAGGATTTGAATTCGTCAAGATAAAATGCCCGGTAATAATTGTCGTCTTTCAACCTTCCGAAGAGTTCGAGCTTGCTGCCGTCGTAGTTTCCGGGAAAAAACATGATGGTTGGCGCCTCGGTTATCACACTTTGCAGGTTATTCAGAATGGTATGCGACCGGATAAAAGGAAAGACCAGCCCTACCCCGGTGAGGATAACCAGCTGTGGGGAGACCTGTGCCAATCGCTTGCGGATTTCCGGAGCGATGTGTTTTTCCGGATTGAGGGGGGGCTGCATCATCCGCAGAAAGCGCGACTTGTTGTGTTTCGACTCCTGGCCGAGGATATCGTCCCATATCCCACGTGCTTTCAGCAGGTCGGTACAGAGATCGAAGAGGTTGATTTCGAGGCAAATAGTACCCGCAGCCGCAAACCTGCGAAGCAGCGATACGATTTCCTGGTCCACTTCCGTCTGTTCTTCGGGCGCATACGTGGTGATAAAAAAGGGTACTTCTCCCCCGAGCGACTCCATTTTCAGAAAAGCCGGATCGTTAGTGGTCTTGAATATATGCTCAAACTTAATCCTGAGCCTATGTTGCTTGGTTTCCGACATACTGCTGATAATAAAGTTTGATATCCCTGTCAGGAAGGCAAAACAGGAGTAACCCTTCCGGGTAGTTCACCGCAAGCGTCCGGATCAGCCTTTCGGATGGCATAGGCAGCGCAAGGCGAAACCCCTGCTTAACAGAGCCTTCCAGCCATCCGGCTTCAACCAGCATAGAAAAAATCACATTGCGGATTTTTCGCTGGGTACCCTCCTGGATAGTCTCCAGCTGGGGTGTTTCAGCTACTTTGGATCTCCAAAATATTTCGAAATCAGCATCAAGCACCCGGTTATTGAACACGATGTATTTTTCCCGGAGCACTTCTACGATAAACTCGCGCACAATCCGGTGATACCGGGCCGTAGCCAGGAGTATGATTTGTCGCTGATCCTCTATGGTTCCGTCAAAATAGACCTCCCACTCGGGGGGCGTCAGGGTTTCGAGCCTCCCTGTCAGCACGTGCAATCTTTTCTTATTGGTCGCTTCACGGGTACCGGACAAGACTTTCTCTGCTACCACCTTTTCTTTGACGAGGGTCCAGTCACGCAGCTGTTCGTACATCGTGGCCAGGTCCATACATACCGGCAGCATGAGGTAAGCTCCGGTTAGCGAGAAATTGTATGGTTGCTGAATAGCCATGAAATGCGGTTGAATCTCTTCCCGAGGAGAGAAACCAGAATCGAAGTTAAGGGATATCGCTTTGTGACCAATCATCAAAAAGGGGATTTCTAAGATTTTCGGGAGGGGAGCTGTGCAGCAATCAATAGGTCACGATGTAAAACTCAGAGGTATATTCCCCGCCTTCGAGGGTTTCGCTGCCGGCATAGTTGGTGACATGGGCGGCATTGACAGAAGCAGTAACCCGGTACGAACCATTGTTGAGCTGGAGGGTGGTTCTGCGTTTGGGCTGGAGCACAATTTTGTGGCTTTCGAGGCCGCTGTACCTGACGGTGAGGGTGTATTGGGTGTTGTTATACAGGTTAATTTCATTGGTAGCCGCTTGGGAATATCCGGTATTGGCCCGATCCATGGGGGGGAGTGCGCCATGCTCTCCGCGAAAGATCGCGTCAACTTCGAGGTCGATGATGGCTTTACGCGCTTCCCCGGCGTATGCACCCTCGGGAAATGTGGCCAGGTAGGTTTCGTAAGCCCGCACGGCAGGCTTGCGCTTTGCGGCAGCCCAGAGGTCTTGCTCCAGTTGCGCCAGCCGCGATTCGGCCAGTGCGGAATAGGCCGTGTTCGGATAGGCGCGGATAAAATTCCGGTAGCCCTCGGCGGTATGGGCCTGCAGCGTTTTGTCCCATTCAGGAACGATCACCTCCATTTCGCGAATAGTGGCTAAAGCCTCCGTTCGTTTTTTCCCGTTCGGAAATGCGTTCAGGTATTCCCGGTAAGCCAGGAGCGTACCCTGAGCCTGGGCCGCCCTCCATGCCTGCTCGTCTTTTAGCCGTACCAAGGTGCCGTTTGCCTCTGGTGCATGGGACGACGATGGATAATTCGACAGAAAAGCCTCATAATCTACGATCGTATTTTTACTTTTCGTTGTACGCCACGCCTGCTCTTCCTCGATCCTTTGGATTTTTTTCTTCGCAAGGTCTTTTCGGACACTATTGGGATATAAAGCCATAAAATCCTCGAAGCCAGAAATCTTGTTTGCACTGAGCGCATTCTTCCAGGACCGCTCCTCCATGAGCGTTTCATATTTTTGCCTTGCGAGAGACGCATGGCTGCTTTGAGGATACTTTATCATAAAGCCTTCATAGGCCTCGGGAGTATCGGCGCTTACGACCTGGTTCCATTCCTGCTGCTCAAAGAGCATGACTATCGACTGGGTTGCCTCAGGTGCATACTTGCCTTTGGGGTGCTTCTTCAGGTATTGTTTATAGGCCGAAATGGTATTTTCCGTCCGGGCCCGTGTATAATCTTTGGTTGAGCCGCATGCGGAAAGCAGGAGAGCAGAGAAAACCAGTATATAGATAGCCGAGGATGTGTTTCGCATAAAAAAGCTGGAATTACCAAAAGAGTTGACACCTTGGATGGGTAGCGTGTAATTTTCTGTTAAGGAATTAGGGAGGGCCATCTTGGGATGTTGAGTGTATTGGCATTTACCAGACCAAAATAATACTCTCCTCCTTCGCTTCAACAAAAAATAATACCTATGTGGGTTTCCGAATGTATATCCGGCAGAAAGAGCAAAACTCCCTGAAAGTAGTTTTAACAAGTTAAGCGGTGTCATCCATCAGGTGAAAGCTCTTTCGAATGTCGGAAGCAACTTCAGGAGTGAGGTTTATCGCAAACCCTTCACCCGCTTCCCTTCTGCTGTGGATACATTTTTTTTCACGCGTTACTTTTTGAGCGAATCCAAAAATCTGGCAAAGGTTTGCATATAGGGCATGGATAGATGCTTTTGCAAACACGATCCGCAACTGCGCGCAAACAAAAAAAATATACCCAAGGAATGGAAGCGAGTAAGTGTCGTTAAAAAAAAGATTCATCTCATTGATTCAGAGGCATCCTTCCGCATGAAGGGGCTTAAGATGAATGGCAAATGGCGAACCATTCTATAAAACACATACTGAGGCAGAATAAGCAACTATTGGGCTTCAATAATTGATATTTCAAATCAATTGTTGAAACATCTCGCTTGGTTTTTACTTTTCCAAAGCTGATTAAATACCTCCCCCAAACCGAGACCCGCCCATTTTTCAGCCCTTATTCCAGAAAAATATCCAGAAAACTCCGGGCAAAATCTGAGGTCTCTACCGCGCCTTTTCCCAAATCGAAGGATTTGCTCAGTCCATCGCTGTTGGCGAGTAACACCAGGGTAAGGTTTTTTTCAAGCACCTTGAGGTAGAGCCCGGAGTAGGCATCGGGTTGCCAGCCATAGTGCCACACGAGGGTATAGCCCTTGTACTTTTGCGTAAACCAGCCATAACCATAGGGCGAAAGGCTGCCGTCATTCAGCGTAAAGGGGGTGAATTGCAGGGTTTGGGTTTCGGCCGAAACGAGGGTGTGCCGGTTGATGGCGCGGTCAAAAAGCAGGAGGTCGGCGGCGGAAGAAATCATGCCTGCTCCTGCATTGAGCTTCATGTTCGGATATTCGCCAGATAAGTAACTGCTGTCTTCCTGAAAAATATAGGGCTTGGCCAGGGCATTCAGCACGTCCATTTTGGAGCTGTCGAGCTGCGAAGATGCCGAGTGGTCCATGTGGAGTGGGTCAATGACCAGGTGGTCAACGAGCGATTCGAACGATTGGCCTGTGGCGGTTTCCATTACGGGTGAGAGCATGCCGTACAGAAAACCATTGTAAGAATAGGCATCGCCGGGCTTATTTTCGGCGGTATGGGAGAGGTGGTGTTTGATCAGGATATCGTCCCGCTCGGTATGGTAGTTTTCGAGCAGGAAGGTGTATTCGGGCATTTCTTCCCTGAAATACCCCAATATCCGCCTGCATTTCTCTTCATAATCGGGGTAATACGCTTTGATTTTCCAGTTAAGGTCGATCTTTTGTTCTTCCACCAGGTGCATGAGCACGGCTGCTGACACGGGCTTGGTGAGGGAGGCAATACGGAAAGGGGTGTTCTCCGTAACGGGAATTTGCTGCTCCCTGTCGGCAAAGCCAAAGCCCCCTGCGTAAATCAGGGAATCGCTGGAGGCGATAGCCACGGCCAGGCCCGGAAGGTGGTAGGTGTGCGAAAGTGTCGCTAAAGCGGCTTCGAAACGGGGAAGTCGGGAGGAATACACGGATGGATTTGGAAAGGTACGGCACATCGTAAGCCCTGAAAGCACGGAAATACCGAACAGGAAAAGGACTTTATTAAGCATACCACTTCGTATTTAAGGCTTTCGGCCAAATCATTATGGACAGAATCAGGACGGATGGCTGGCGAACCTCGGCAGTTGGCGTTCATCGAAAGGCTTTGGTCAGGGATCTCAGCACCCAATAATTCCTTACTCCACTTTCAGCGGTGGTCCTACCATTAACATGTCGTTGTCTTCAAAAGCCTGTTTCATCATTTCTTTGGTCGGCGGAGTAGTCCAGGAATCCGTGGTTTTGAAAAAAGCCTCCATTTTCCCGGCTGGGGAATAGGTCACGATCATGCTGGCTTTCTCGGTGAGTTGCACAAAAGCATGGGGTACATTGCGGGGCAGGAAAATGGTGTCTCCCGCATGGAGGTTGTATTTTTCGTCTCCGACCTGAAAAAGGTAATCGCCTTCCTTTACCATAAACCATTCGTCCTGGTGGGGATGAATATGGAGCGGAGGCCCACCGAGGGGCGTAAATCCCGTTTGCTCAAAAACGGCCACCGCGCCATCGGTATCTTCCCCCGAAATTTTGATGTCCAGGTTGTTAAGGGTTATTCCTTTCATTTTGTAATGAACCCCAAACCTTGCTTCGCCTGCTTTTACCACAAATCCCTTTTCTGTGAACATGGCCTTTCTCGATTTGAATTTTGCCAATAAAGTCATGGGCAGACTTGCCAGCGCAAACAATGCAAACTGTCTCCTTTTCATATATTTTGATAGGTAATAAGGTTGTGTATGTCAAAATTAAATGTAGGAATATAAAAGGTGTGAACTATCATTTTCCGGGTGATGTGTAAAATCATATTTTATCAAAACCAAAACCAGATGCCCGCCTTGCCCCGCGCCGCATTTTGCCTACCTTTGCACCCGCAAAAGCAAGGGCTGCCCCCACCCAACAGAGGTACTTGCGGCCCGGATATCCCACCCCCGATATGCCTTTTTCTACCTCCTGAGGCCCTACTCAGCAGGATTTGATGTGACTATTGCCCGTATTCAGCATGAAACAGTACCTCCATTTTTTCAATTTTAAACAGCAGGTTGACTACAAAACCGAGATCCTTTCCGGCCTCACGGTAGCCCTGGCCCTGGTACCCGAATCGATCGCCTTTTCGATTATCGCTGGTCTTTCGCCCCTCACCGGCCTGTATGCCGCGGTAACCATCGGGTTCATTACCTCCGTGTTGGGCGGTCGGCCCGGCATGATCTCTGGGGCAACCGGTGCCGTAGCGGTCGTGATTGTGGCGCTGGCAAAATGGAAGGGCGTGGACTATATTTTCGCCACCGTGGTGCTTGCGGGCATGATGCAGATGTTGGCGGGCGTGTTTCGTTTGGGGAAATTTATCCGACTGGTGCCCCATCCCGTGATGTTTGGCTTTGTAAACGGACTCGCCATCGTGATTTTCCTGGCGCAGCTCGATCAGTTTAAAGGTGTAGGTCCCGAGGGCACTCAGCACTGGCTAACCGGCCCTCCGCTCTACACCATGCTGGGCCTCGTGCTGCTCACGATGTTCATTATCTGGGGTTTGCCTAAGCTCACGAAGGTGGTTCCTGCCTCCCTCACCGCCATTTTAGCCGTTTTTGGGGTGGTTTCCTTATTCCATATCGACACCACCACCGTGGGCGACATCGCTTCCATCAAAGGCGGTTTTCCTCCTTTTCACATTCCGAATGTCCCTTTTACCTTCGAAACCCTTCAAATTATTTTTCCCTTCGCCCTCGTGGTAGCCGGGGTGGGCCTGATCGAGAGCCTGCTAACGCTCAACCTCGTGGATGAAATCACCGACACCAAGGGCCGCAGCAACAAAGAAGCCTTGGCGCAAGGGCTGGCCAATTTCGCCACCGGGTTCTTTTCGGGCATGGGCGGCTGCGCCATGATTGGCCAAAGCATCATCAATATTTCGGCGGGAGCCAGGGCCCGGCTGTCGGGAATCGTGGCTTCGGTGATGCTGTTGGTGTTCGTGATGTTTGGGTCGAGCCTGATCGAAAAAGTGCCCATGGCGGCCCTCACCGGACTGATGATCATGGTGGCCATCGGCACCTTCGAATGGGTGAGCATCCGCATGATCAACAAGATGCCCCGCCACGATATTTTTGTGGGCATGCTGGTGGCAATTATCACCGTTCTCTTTCACAACCTCGCCCTGGCAGTGCTGGTCGGCGTCATCATTTCAGCCTTGGTTTTTGCCTGGGAAAGCGCCAAGCGTATCCGTGCCCGCAAGTACCTCGACGAACAAGGAGTGAAGCACTACGAAATTTTCGGTCCCCTGTTTTTTGGCTCCACAGCTGCATTTGCCGATAAATTCGACGTGCAAAACGACCCCAAAGAGGTCATCATCGACTTCCGCGAAAGCCGCATCACCGACATGAGCGCCATTGATGCCGTAAACAAGATCACGGAGCGATATGCCAAACTCGACAAGGTGGTGCACCTCCGCCACCTCAGCGAAGATTGCCGCCAGCTCCTTCAAAATGCCGATAAGGTCATCGAGGTGAACATCATGGAAGACCCTACCTACAAGGTGGTGCTGGATTGAGTGCTCCGATTTTCTTTTGGATTTTTAGTTCGCGCGAAGGCGCCACGTCGCGAAGGTTGAGAGGGCTTAAAAGTAAGAAGTCAGGGCTTCTTCGCGCTTTCGCGGGGCTTTGCGTGAGACTTTTCTCGCTTGAATGAGCAGGTCATTTGTGTGCTTTGGCACGCACCTTTCCCTCGTGTATTATGCCCATCAGGACGAAGAACATGCGCTCCAAAACTGGAAGCAGCAAACGCATATTCTCTTGCCGTTATATCTGCAGCAAAAAGTTATCGCGGTTAAAGGCCGGGTCTTTGTACCGATAAGTGGTAAGTAATACCTTGGACAGGGCTTCTTTTAGGAGCGAAAAGTCGTTGGGCTTTTTGATATAGACGTTGGCACCATTCACGAAGGTATCTTCAATGTCTTGTTCGGAGCCGGAAGTGGAGTAAATCGCAATAGGCAGGTGTTTGAGTGCCTTTTTTCCACGAATTTCCTTCAAACATTCCAGGCCGTTTTTTCGGGGCATGTTCAAGTCCAGAAACAGGATATGGGGCAGGACTAGGTCCTGCTGATCGAGGTATTCCATTAGTTGCTCACCGTTTTTGACGGTTTGTACCTCGACGGGAAATTTCAACTCATTAAAGGCTTCCTGGAATAGAAAGCGGTCGTTTTCATCGTCGTCGGCCAGTAACACAAATAATGCTTCGTCTGTCATAGTTGCCTATTCCTGGTCATTGGGGAGGTAAATGTCGAAGGTAGCTCCCTGGTCGGGTTGGCTACTGGGGCAAATAAAGCCGTGGTGGTTTTCCACAATTTTTTTCACGATTGCGAGACCTATCCCCGTGCCGCTGTACGCTTCTTTGCCATGCAGCTGCTGAAAAGCTTCAAAAATACGTTCATTGTATTTTTCCTCAAAGCCGATACCGTTGTCAGCCATGCGCAAATGGTGGTAGCTTTTTTCGGGATCAAGCGGCAGATCAGCTACCTCGCTGCCCTTTACCTGGTTGCAGGTTATGGCGATATGTAGGGCAGAATCGGGTTTCGCAAACTTGAGGGCATTGCCAATGAGGTTGAAGAGCAGCTGCCGGAACTGAAACGGAATAACGTATGCCATCCCAAGTCCCGAATCATCGATGAGGGCATTTTTCTCCTGAATCAGGTCTTTCTGCTCCGAAATTACGTCCTCCAGTATCCCTTTCAGGTCGGTAAGCTCGAAAACGCCTTTGGTCGTGCTAAGCTGGGAGTATTTGAGCAGGTCATCGATCAGTTTTTGCATGCGGTTAGCCGTAGATTGCATGCGTCTGAAATAATCCTGCCCTTTTTCGGACAAGTTTTCGAGCTCTTTTTCGAGGAGGAGCGATGCGAACGTTTGAATTTTGCGCAACGGCTCTTGCAGGTCATGGCTCGAAATATAGGTAAAGGCCTGTAGTTCCTTGTTCATGGTCACCAGCTCCTGGTTGGCATTCATGAGTTCCTGCGTACGCTGGGTTACCTGCTCTTCGAGCTCCTGTTGCCGAAGTTCCTTGTTCTGAAAATTCAGTATATTGGCTTCCACCTGGTCCGTCACCTCATAGCCAAAGTCCAGAATGGCGTATATGTCGTTGTTTTCGTTGTACATGGGCTGGTAGCAGAAGTTGAAGTACCGTAGCACGGGCTCCATTCCTTCGTCGTGTGCCAGCATAATCGGAAGTTCCACTGCTACGTAAGGCGTACCGGTGCGATACACCTCGTCCAGCAGGAAATCTATTCCCTGATCCTTGAGTTCGGGCAGGGCTTCGAGCAGGGGTTTACCGATCAGGCTTCTGCTGCCCACCAGTTGCTGGTAAAGCGGGTTGGCCATTTCATATACAAAATCGGGGCCGCTGAGTATGCACACAAAAGCGGGCAGGGTCATGAGCATATTTTCTACGGTTCTCGCCTGGGCCTCCATCCTTTTCCGGGCAATAACCAGGTCCGTCACCTCAATGGTTACATACACAATGCCCGATACTTTACCGTCGTTTTCGCGCAGCAATTGCACAGAGGTGTTGAAATAGCAGGTTTCCTTTTTGCCCGACCGAGTGAGGAGGTACTTGTCTTCTTTGCCATAATAGGTCGTACCCGTACGCAGCACCTCTAGCAGCAGGGGTTCCAAAATCGTTTGCATGTCGGGAATGGAAGTAAACAAGCTTTTGCCCGCAAATTCCTTTTCGGCTATGCCGATCATCTGCAAAAAGGCATCGTTGGCAATTTCTACCATCATTTCCTCACCACGCAGGATGGCAATTCCTACCGACGATTGCTGCACCATGTACTGAAACCTGCTCAGCAGCTCTTTTTCCTTGAGCTCATGCTCCTTCTTTTCGGTAATGTCGTTGATGGCCAAAAGGATCAGTTGCTCGCCATGGCTTTTCTGAATGATTTGGCTTGCATTGAGCAACAGTATCTTTTTTCCAATCCGGGAAAAGGTGTGCTCCAATTCGAAATCCTTGAAATTGAAATTATGGGGGATAATGTCTTCGAGCAACTCCCGCAAACGCGGAATGTCCCACTCCTTATTGGCCAGATCGTAGAAGTAAACGCCCTCTGATTCCGCTTTTGTAACCCGGAAAAGGGTATAAAATATTTTGTTGGCCGATTTGATAAAGAGGTTTCGGTCCAGAATCAGGAGCGGCTCGTTGATGGTCGCAAAAATGGCCTCGGCGTATTCGTAGGATTCGTGCAGCAGCTCGTTGCGTGTTTGCAGTTCCTGGTTGGTCGTAATCAGTTCTTCGTTGGTGGATTCTATTTCTACCTTCGAGGTCTCCAGCTCTTCGTTCACCGTTTGCAGCTCTTCGTTGGCGCTTACCACTTCTTCGCTGGCACTCTGCAGCTCTTCGGTGGCAGCTTCCTGCTCCTGCATATAGGTAAGCATGTCGGCACGGGCAGCCGCCAGTTCCTCTTCCAGTTTTTGTATCCGCCTGTCTTTCGCGGCGATGCTGCTTTTGGTGCCTCCCCTGCCACTCTGGGTAAAGATCCCTACTTGCTCCTGTTCGGTAAACAGTATCATCATCAGTGGCTCATCCCAGCCAATACGGAGCGGTACTACCTCCAGGCTCATGAACCGGACGTTCTCATTTATCTTAAATTCGATGCTGCTTTTCCGCACCCGGGCTTGGTTTTTTTCGGCCAGGGTAAGTGCATTTTTCAGCTCGTAAGCAATTTCAGGCCTGACTAATTTCAGGATATGCAGCGAGGCTTTTCCCGGGGCGTGGGTAAGGTAAAGATCGGTGGATCCCCGAAACAAGAGGACTTCCAGGTCCTGGTTCACGACCACACTCGGAGGCAAAAATCCTGCAACCAGCACCTCGTCAACGCTGTTTTCGAGGCTGCTCGCTTTGTGTAAGCTCATTTTTTTAGGGGTGGGCGGGGTGAAAGGAGAAAGGTCCTCATGGATCGCGGTAGGAGCTGAATGTCTGTACTTTCCGGACATATCGGTAGCCTGGACACGGGTTCCGGAGGCTTTTTTGCGGGAGAAAATTTTAAATTTCTTATTCAGGGCCGTAAATAAATGCTTGGACCCCCCAATATTTTCTGATTTGCCCAGCATCAGGTAGCCTTCTTCCTTCAGGGCGTAGTGGAAAGTATCGATCACTTTTTTCTGGGCGGCCGTATCGAGGTAGATCAGCAGGTTGCAACAACTGATGAAGTCGAGACGGGAAAAGGGCGGATCATTCAGCAGGTTGTGCGGCGCAAATATACACATCTCCCGAATGGCCTTGCTGATGCGGTAGTTATTGCCCGATTTGGTGTAGAAGCGCTGCTTGCGGGCCGGTGATACCGCTTCCATTTCCTGGGTCGTATATTCCCCTACGCGCGCTTTGTTGATCGATACTAAGCTCAGGTCAGTTGCAAAAATCTGTACGCCCGTATTGTTCGGATTATTGCCCATGATCTCGACCAGCAGCATGGCTATGGAGTAGGCTTCTTCACCCGTGGAGCACGCCGGCACCCATATGCGCAGCGGTTGCTCGCTCGTTTTGTCTTTAAGCAGCTTGGGGAGTAAGGTCGTTTTCAGGTATTCGTGGGTATCGGTATCCCGAAAAAAACTGGTTACATGGATCAGCATATCCTGGTACAAAATGTCGATCTCGGAGGTTTTTTTGGTCAGCAATGCCGTGTACTCTACGAGCCTGGTCATTTTATACATCATCATCCGCCGCATGATCCGGCGCTTGCTGGTATTCATTTTGTACATCCCGAAATCGACCCCGGTAGCCTTGTACAGCTGCTGCAAAATCGTTTTCAGCTCAGGGTCTTTGTTGTCTATGAGGTCCTCTTCGTTTTTTTTCAGCCCTGTTCTATTGACAAAGGGAAGTTTGCTGAGCCTCCCCAATTCCAGGGCTATGTCTTTGGGGGATAAAATGTAATCCACTGCACCGGCCAGGATTGCCGATTTGGGCATACTGCTGAATTTGGCCGAATCGTCCTGAGCAAAGGTAAGCCCGCCCTTCTCTTTGATAGCCTTCATCCCCAGGGTGCCATCGCTGGCGCTCCCACTCAGTATGACACCAATGGCTTGTTCCTGGTGAACCTCGGCCAGTGAGCAGAAAAAAGTATCGATTGGCAGGGTAAGCACCCTTTCCTTCGTTCGGGGAGAAAGCTGGATATGACCATCGATCAGGGCCAGTTCTTTATCAGGCGGGATCACATACAAGTTGTCGACCTCTACCAGCATTTGGTTTTTCACCTCCTGCACGCGCATAGTGGTAGCTTTGCCCAGGAGCTGGGTCAGGATGCTCTTGTGGTCAGGGCTCAGGTGCTGCACGTATATATAGGCCATGCCTGTATCGGTAGGCAGGTTTTGTAGCAAAAGGGTTATCGCTTCGAGCCCGCCTGCCGATGCACCTATGCCTACCACAGGAAAAGTATGTTTGTTCCTGGACTTTACCTGGCCAGCCAAAGGAATTCCGGTAGCCTCCGGAGCCGCTTCGCTCTGATTTTGCTCCTCGATGGGTTTCATACCGGAGGGTTATATTTGGTCATTCAGTACAAAACTATCGATTTGCGGTAGAGAAAAATGGTTCTTTGCTATTAAACTGAGAGATAGCTGGACCACGTTTTTAAGCGCTGTGAAATCGTTCGGTTTACGGATAAAATAGTGGGCGGCATCTCTATACACCAGGCCGATCGAATCGGGGTCATGGGCGGTGGTAAAGATCAATACCGGTAATTGCTGCAGGTGCTCTTTGCTTCTGATTTCTTTCAAACAGGCAAAGCCATTTTTAAGGGGCATATTCAAGTCTAAAAAAAGCACATCGGGCAGTTTCAATTCGGGTTGGTTGAGGAGCTGCATCAGCTCTTCACCATTGTGCAGGATACTGAGTTGAATTTCATCATGGGGATAAAGTTCTCCCAGGGCTTCGCTGAACAAGAGACAGTCGTCTTTGTCATCATCAGCAAGCAGGATATGTACCAGTTTTTGAGTCATCAGCTGAGTATGTATTCCTCTTTTGGGTAATCTAATCAAAAAGACCAAGCAGTTACAAGGATGATTGTCATCTGCCCCGCAAACCTGTCTCCAGACCAACCCTTGGCCTGTTAAGTTTCTGTTTTTTCTTGTAAAAGATGCCTTTGCCCGTATGACCCCCCGGCCCAAAACCGGAACCTCCGATCTTATTGCATCGCCCCAATGCGCCGCACCTCCTTCAGCAACAGCGGAAACGCAGGCTCCGTCATCCCATGGCCATAGCCATCCATTTCATATAGCCGCGTATCGGTATGCCCGGCAACGCGCATCATCCGCATCAGGTAGGCATTTTCCTCGTATCGGCCCAGCAGTTCCATTTCGCGGTCGCCGGTGATCAGGAGCAGCGGCGGGGCGTCGGGGCGCACGTGGTACAGCGGTGCAAGGTCGTCGATGATGGGTTGGGTACCCGGTATGCCGCGCTCCTCCCGAATCGTAAAATGCGTAATCGCATGTCCGCTGAAAGGAATCAGGCCCGCAATGCGGTTCGCATCAATGCCATGCACCTGCAGCCAGCGTTTGTCAAGGCCCACCATGCTGGCGAGGTAGCCGCCTGCCGAATGCCCGGTGATAAAGATCAGGGAAGAATCGCCTCCGTAGCCTTCGATATGGTTAAACACCCAGGCTACTGCCGCCGCAGCATCCTCAATATAGGCCGGAGCGACCACCTTGGGCGACAAGCGGTAGTTGACCCCCACCACGCAAACGCCCTGATTTTTCAAGGCTTCGGGGAGCTCTTTGCTTCCTCCCGTAAGTCCACCCCCATGAAACCAGACAATGGTCGCAAATCCTTTTTTGTTTGTCGGAACATAGAGGTCCAGCATGCACCGCGCCTGGAGGTAATCGTTGGTCTCTTGCACGGCTTTGGGGTAGTAGGGGAGGTCGGTCAGGGTTTTATACGTCGTTTTTTGCGCCTGAACCCAAAACGGGCTGGCTGCAAGCATTAGCAGAAGCAGGATGTTTTTCATGGAAATGGAGCGCTGAGAAAGGGAAGAAGGAGGGAAGTACCGGATGGCCCGAAGGTATAAATATCGGGGGAGTGCAGGAAGGGCGGGGAAACAGGCGGGGCGACGATCCGAGGCGCAAGTTGGTTAGTGGGTATGATTGTGTAGTTTCACTTTGGAAAAAAGGTTTGATGATGCCACTAAAAGCTTATCTGGATGCCCTTTCTCCGTTGAAGCCAGAGACCTGGGAGGCAGTAGCCCCTTTGTTTCAACCTGTGCTTTTGCCCAAAAATGCCCATTATATCCGCGATCAGGAAACGGCAACCACACTCGCATTTCTCGAAACAGGGATCGTGCGCGCCTATTTTGTCAACCAGCAGGGGCAGGAGTACAACAAGCAGTTTTTTGTGGCTCCTTCGCTTATAGGCGCTTATACTTCGCTGCTCACCGCGCAGCCCAACCGTATTCCACAACAAGCCCTGTCGGATTGTGTCATTTGGTCGGCACCGTACGCTGCCCTTACCCGCCTTTACGATACCTTTCCCGACCTGGAGCGCCTTTCCAGGAAAATTGCCGAGCACTATTTTCTGGAAAAAGAAAGGAAAGAACTCGAAATTGTTTTGCTGGATGCCACCGCCCGCTACCACCTGTTTCAGCAGGAATTTCCCGGCATAGAACAAATGATACCACAGTACCACGTAGCCTCCTACCTGGGTATCACCCCCATTCAGCTGAGCCGAATCCGGCACCCGCAGTCGGGAAAATAACCCCAAAAAGGTTCTTAACATAGGTTAATGTACCCACTTTTGCTCCGGTATACTTTTGCCCAATCATTCATAAGCAAAAGTATCTATGCAAAAAACATCCTCTTCGCTGGCCATCACCTCGGTGCTGTTCCTGGTTACAGGCCTCGGCATATTCAATGCCTGTTCCCTCCGTCCACTGGCCTGGCAGCCCCCTGTCAAGCCTGCTTTCTCAGGGGCACTCGCCCTCAACGATTCCCTCTCTTCCTGCCGGAGTATCCCGCTGCAGGGGTGGTATGGCCCCGAAGACATTACCTTCGATAGCCTCGGAAATGGCTTTTGCGGCGTACACGTTCAGGCCGATGATTTTTCTGATGGCTGTATCCTCCGGTTTGATTCCCTGGGCAATACGGAGGTGTATTGGGATGCGAACTCGTGGGTAGCCGGCTTGCACTTCGATGCATCCGGCAACCTGATTGCGCTTAGCCACAAGCAGGGTCTGATCAGCATTTCTCCCCAAAAAGTGGTCACCGTTTTGGCGGATAAAGACGAAAAAGGCAGGCCGTTTCTTATCCCCAACGGGTTGGACATCGCAAGTGACGGGAAAATTTACTTTTCCAATACCTCTCAGGAATCGGCTTACCATGTCCGGTATGGAAGGAAGATGATCCTGGAAATGCGGCCCTTGGGTGGGCTTTACCGCTACGATCCTGCTACAGGCAAGGTAACAACACTGATAGAAGGCACTTATTTCGGAAACGGCGTGGTGCTGAGCCAGGATGAAAGCTACCTGCTCATGACCGAAACCGAGCGCTACCGCATCTTGCGTTACTGGCTGGTAGGCGAAAAGGCAGGAACCCGGGAGGTTTTCATGGACAATTTGCCGGGTTTTCCTAACGGGATATCCATTCGGCCCGATGGCAGTTATTGGTTGGGGTTTTCTACCAAAAGAAACGATGCCCTGGATAACCTCCATCCAAAAGCCGGAATGAAAAAATTGATCTATGCACTGCCGGAATTCCTGCAACCCAAACAGGATTTGTTCGGCATGGTACTGAATATCTCGCCCGAAGGCGAAATCCTGCGTGCATTATTCGATCCGTCAGGAAAAACGATACCCGAGGCAGGAGCAGTAAAGGAGTACCAGGGATGCTTGTACCTCGGGGGAGATGTGGTGCCTCAGGTAGCAAAATACATCTTGCACCCATGAAGCCGGACTCCTGTTTCCGGATGCAGCAGTAAGGACGGTTCGCACAAATTGGTTGGCAACATATCCTGGCATTTCCGATATTTGTAAATCGTAAAAGTTGCAGCCATGTCCCACTCGCCGATTCGTATTTACCTCGACAATGCCGCTTCCACCCCCATGGACCCGGAAGTGTATGACTACATGCGCAAGTTTTACTGCGAATGGGCGGGTAACCCTTCTGCCACCCATGCCCACGGGCGCGCCCTCAGGTCGGCGTTGGAAGAAGCACGGCGCACCATTTCAGGCCACCTATACTGCAAGCCCGGCGAAATCGTGTTCACCAGCGGGGGTACCGAAGCCGATAACCTTGCCATTCGTGGTGCCGTGGAGGCCAATGGCATTGCCCACATCATCTCTACCCGCATCGAGCACCACGCCGTTACCCATGTGGTAGAAGCCCTTGAAGCCAAAGGCGCGGTGACCGTCACTTACCTCGATCTCGACCGTGAAGGTCGGTTTGACTTTGCCCAACTGGAGGCCGCATTAACCGCAAATCCGGGTTGCTTGGTCAGCCTGATGCACGCCAACAACGAAATTGGTACCGTTTACGACCTGCACCGGATTGGTACCTTATGCAAAGCCCACGGTGCCCTTTTTCATTCCGATACCGTCCAAACCATGGGCCACCTGACGCTCAACCTGCAGGAAACCCCCGTAGATTTTATCACCGCTTCGGCCCATAAGTTCTATGGTCCCAAAGGGGTAGGGTTTCTCTATGTGCGCAAAGGCGTAAAGGTAAAGCCTATCCTGTTGGGTGGCTCGCAAGAGCGCGAGCTACGGGCAGGTACGGAAAATGTGCCCGCCATCGCAGGCATGGCCTTTGCCCTGGACAAGTGCTACAAAAACCTCGAAACCAAGAATGCGCACCTCTCCGGCCTGCGGTCCTACCTGCTGTCAAAGCTCAATAATGCCTTTTCCGGCATCCTGATCAATGGCAGCAGTGATCCGGCTACCGCTCTGCCCACGGTACTGAATGTATGCATGGGAAGCGGGGGCGATGGCATGTTGCTGTTTCAGCTCGACCTGGAAGGCATCTCTGTTTCAGGCGGATCGGCCTGTAGCGCGGGTGCTGATGTGGGTTCGCATGTATTGCGGGGCATTGGCGTAGCGCCGGATTATGCACAGAATGCGGTTCGTTTTTCATTTGGGATGCAAAATACCCGCGAAGAAATCGATTGGGTAGTTGCCAAACTTGAAGCCATTGTAAAGGAACCCGTTGCCCACGGCGGATAATTTGATTTTGAATGTAACAAGGATGTCGTTTCCGCGACGGTTACATGCCTTATCTTTACCCTTGAAACCTACCCTCGTATAAGGTAGTGTAGTTAGCAAAGCAGCTATCATTTCAGAAAAACTAAAATAAAGACCATGTCAAACTCCAACGGTCACGATCACCACGAAAAAGTCATCATCATCGGTTCCGGTCCTGCCGGATATACTGCAGCGGTTTATGCCGCACGAGCAGGTCTTAACCCCCTGATGTTCAGTGGTATGCAACCTGGTGGCCAGCTGATGATCACCACCGACGTAGAAAATTATCCCGGCTATCCTGACGGTATCAAAGGCCCGGAAATGATGGAGGACTTTCGCCTCCAGGCCGAGCGTTTTGGCACCCGGATCATCTACGAAAGCATTGTAAAAGTGGAACTCAACGCTACGCCCAAGAAGGTATGGACCGACGGCGACGCCATGTACACCGCCGATGCCATCATTATCTCTACCGGAGCTTCGGCCAAATGGCTGGGAATCGAGGCCGAGCAAACCTACCAGCACCGGGGCGTGAGCGCTTGTGCCGTTTGTGATGGTTATTTCTTCCGTGGACAGGATGTAGCTGTGGTAGGCGGAGGTGATACTGCTGCCGAAGAGGCCCTCTACCTCTCCAAAATCTGTAAGCACGTACACCTCATCGTTCGTCGCGACGAAATGCGTGCTTCCAAAATCATGCAGCAGCGCGTGGTTACTACCCCCAACATTACGATGCACTGGAACACCCAGGTGGAATCCATTTCGGGAGAGCATCAGGTAGAAACCCTGCACATAGTGAACAACAAAACAGGTGAAAAGTCGGATGTAGCAGCGGGTGCACTCTTTGTTGCGATCGGACACCAACCAAATACCGACATCTTCAAAGATCAGCTGGATATGGACGAAGCCGGTTACCTCATCGTGACGCCTGGCACCACCTACACCAACCTCGAAGGGGTGTTTGCTGCAGGTGACGCTGCCGACAAAAATTACCGCCAGGCCGTTACCGCTGCTGGTACCGGATGTATGGCCGCATTGGATGCTGAGCGTTGGCTCGCCGAACACGAAGCCACCCTCACACCCGCCGTATCCTGATGCGTTTTTCCGATCTCGATTTACAGTCACTCGCTTCCGGCCTGCTCCCCATCATGGAGGAAGCAGGCCGGAAAATTTTATCCGTTTACTACCGCGAGGGAGATGCTACTGTGTGGCAAAAGGACGATAAAAGCCCCCTCACCGAAGCCGATAAGGCTGCCCATGAGGTAATTGTTGCGGGTTTGGCGTTCCTCTCGCCCGATATTCCGATCCTCTCCGAAGAAGGCGCCCACCTCGGCTTCGAAGACCGCCAGCATTGGGAATGTAACTGGCTGGTTGATCCCCTTGATGGTACCAAAGAGTTTTTGAAGCGTAACGGGGAATTTACCGTCAATATCGCCCTTATTGGCCCGGGCGGCATTCCTTACGTGGCGGGTGTTTCTGCTCCGGCCCTCGACAAAACCTACCTCGCCGTAAAAAACGCCGGTGCCTTCCGCATCGAAAAAGACGGGCAACGCGTGCGCTTGCAGTCCCCCAAAGTGGATGAAGCCGCCGAAGGCCTCCGCATTGTGTGCTCACGCTCGCACATGACCCCCGAAGTAGCCGGATACGTAGAGCAGTTTGTTGCTCCCGAGCTGGTATCCATGGGTAGCTCCCTGAAATTTTTGATGATCGCTGAAAATCAGGCAGATATCTATCCTCGCCTGGCGCCCACCATGGAATGGGACACAGCAGCGGCACAGTTTATCCTCGAAGAAGCAGGAGGCTCGGTGGTTGTTTACCCCGAAAACGCCCCCATGGTGTACAACAAAGAAAATTTGCTCAACCCCTGGTTTATTGCAAGAGGGGCCTGATCCGGGTAAGGAAGCGGCTGGAAAGGCTACTTACCGAAAGTTTTGGGTAGAAAGATCGAAAAGACTTGTAAGAAATGACTCGTTTCCTATAGAATCGAAAGGACAATCAACGCCCTTTTTTGCAGAATGGATGGTAAGCCCTATATTGCGCCTCGTTCGGATATGGTAAGATTATCAGAGTTTCTGTAATTTTTTCCAGTCTGAATTAATGATTGAGAAAACAACCTTAAAAACTCAATTCTTTCCATTCCAGTTTTATTCAAACCTGTCAGGATTATGAAATTATCCGCGATGTACTCAAAATGGATGGTAATAGCACTGGTTGCTGCTGTTTCCGTCTCTTGTGTTTCCAAGAAGAAATACGAAGAAGCGCTGACCCGTGCTGCCGCTGAAAAAAGCGCACTCGAGAGCAGCCTTGCCGCTTCACAAGAAGAAGCTGACCGCCTCAAAGCCGAATCTGCCAAACTTCAGGAAAACCTGAACATGAGCGCAGAAGAAATTGCTTCTCTCAGCGAAAAAGTAAAGAAAGGCAACGGCCAGATCGACCAACTGAAAAACTCAATTTCTGAAGTTTTCCAAACCTACAACCCAAGCGACGTTAACGTTGAAGAGCGCAATGGCAAACTGTACATCTCGTTGAGCAACGCCATTTTGTTCGAATCAGGCCAGGCTAAGCTTGCAAAAAGCAGCGATTCTGTGCTGGTGAAACTGGCTTCCGTATTCAACAAAAACGAAGCGCTGAGCGTGAGCGTTGAAGGCCACACCGACAATGAGCCAATCAAAATCCACAAAGCTACCTACACCGACAACTGGCAGCTGTCTGTTGCCCGTTCACTGAGCGTGGTACGTGCCCTGGAAAAAGCCGGTGTTGCTCCTGGTCGCTTGACCGCTACCGGAAAAGGAGATACCCAGCCTATCGCTGACAACGGTACCGAAGAAGGACGCATGAAAAATCGTCGTACCGAATTCGTAATTGCCCCTAAAGTTGACGGCCTGTACAAAATGTACAAAAGCAACTTCAGCGGTCTGGGCTCAGGTAGCTCAAACTAATTGCTGAAAGCAGGTTGTTATACCTGAGAAATACAAGCCACTCCGATTGACGGGGTGGCTTTTTTGTTTTTGCGAATTGCGCCCGGGAAATACGAATACCCGAAATATTTGACTTTCCACGTGTATTTGAATGGGGATAAACGGCTATTTTAGTAAAAACCGTTTTCCATGAAAAAGCTTCTCCTGCTCTTGCTGGGTATTTTGTTTACCACCCAAGGTTGCAACCGCTACCTCTCCGACTACATCCCTACGGTAGATTACCGGGGCACGAAAATCAAAAGCATCGAGCCGGAGGTAAGCGTGGTTAATGGCGTAAGTGCCAAACTCAATCTCCTACTGGCCTTCCGGTACACCAACCCCTACAAGCAGCCCCTCACCATTCCGGCCCACAGCTTTACCCTCAGCATGAAAAACCGCGCCCTGCCGGCCGGCAGGGTACTGAGCCATCTTTCAGGGAGTAAAAGCACATTTCAGGTGCGCGCACAAGGAGATACCACCATTAGCTATGTGCTTTCTCTCGACCTCGATCCGCTGGGGCAAATGAAGGACTTTTTGGGTAAAGACAATTACTACGAATTCAGCTCTGACCTCACGGTTGACCTCAAAGACTACCTGCCAGGCGGAGCCATCCGACAGGGCGTTTCAAGCCTGCTGGGCAATACTTCCAGAGACATACACCTTGCTTTTGGCGACAGCATTCGCCTGCCCCTTATGCCTATCGTGAAGCCTGCCGCGTCGCCAGCCCGCGTGCAGTTTGTGGGTTCAATGGAGTCGATAGACTTCAGCCCCCTGAAAGATGGCATGAACCCATTTGTTAGCCTCATCTCCGATACCAAGGTGCAGGTATATGCCCCCACCTGGGAAAACCCTTTCAGAACGGTAGAGGTGAATTTTGCCGACCACATGATGAACCTCCTGAGCCCGGTAGTGTCCCAGGCCCCTGCCACCTGGACCAATTTTAAATCGAACTGGACCACATTTAAGGCCCAGCCGGTCATTCGATATCCCGGATCCAGGGTCACGGGCCTGCGGGTTACGATTCCGTTTATGATCAAAAATCCCAACGATTTTGCCATCGAAAGCCCCGAAATGAGCACCATCGCCCAGCTTAATTCGGTCTATCAGCCTGTGGCTATGGAAGTGGATGCAGTAGGAAGTCCCCGCATCGGACCTGGAGAAGAACAGCGGATGAACCTCACGTGGCAAATCAATTGGAACGATACCTTTACCCTCCCCGGATTCATCAGTGGTCAGGCGCTGCCCAATAACCCCACCCTCAAGGGCAATGTAAACGTGGACATCGGCTATGGCATGATCAGCCTGCCTTTTTCCATCACGGCTCCCCTGCAACTGGGCGGCAACTAAGTGCCCCGTAGCTCAGTCGGTAGCTACAGCCGCTCTGTTGCCTTCATCCCAAAGCAAACAGGAACTATAACTATTACGGAAACGTAACAGCTTTTTCCTGCGCAATGGCTATTTTTGCAGGCCTTACCATGGAACCAACAAATTTTCTTCAGGAAATCGCCCGCCGGCGTACGTTTGCGATCATCAGCCACCCCGATGCCGGCAAAACCACCCTCACCGAAAAGCTCCTGCTCTTCGGAGGAGCCATTCAGGAAGCGGGTGCCGTAAAATCCAATAAAATCAAGCGACACGTTACCTCCGACTTCATGGAGATCGAACGCCAGCGGGGTATCTCCGTGGCTACCTCAGTGATGGGGTTTGAATACGAAGGGGCCAAGGTCAATATCCTCGATACCCCTGGTCACCAGGATTTTGCCGAAGATACCTACCGCACCCTCACCGCCGTTGACAGCGTGATCGTGGTCGTGGACGTGGCCAAAGGGGTAGAAACCCAAACAGAAAAACTCGTGGAGGTGAGCCGCTTGCGTACGACCCCCATCATGGTTTTTGTTAATAAGCTCGACCGGGAAGGCATAGATCCTTTCACCCTCATGGACGAGATTGAGCAAAAACTCAATATAAAACTCTGCCCCCTCAGCTGGCCCATCGGCATGGGTAAGGACTTTAAAGGCGTGTATAGCCGTTATGCCAAAAGCCTCGTGCTTTTTGATGCACACAGCAAGCAGGAAGTGGATGAAGTGATCGCTATCACCGACCTCGCCGATCCACGACTGGACAAGGAAGTGGGCGATAAATTTGCCCGAATCCTCCGGGAGGAGCTGGAACTGGTGGAAGGGGTTTACCCTGTTTTTGAAAGAGAAAAATACCTCAAAGGCGATATTTGCCCGGTTTTTTTCGGTTCTGCCATCAACAATTTCGGGGTTAAAGAGCTGCTTGATTGCTTTATTGACATTGCCCCGCCTCCCCGCCCTACCTTTACCGAGGAGCGAGAAATAGCCCCGGAGGAAGAGCAGTTTTCGGGATTTGTATTTAAAATTCACGCCAACATCGACCCCAACCACCGGAACCGCATCGCCTTTTTGCGGGTGTGCTCGGGCCGGTTTGAGCGCAATAAGCCCTATCAGCACATCCGCCTCAACAAGAAGTTGCGTTTCCCTTCGCCTACTTCTTTCATGGCTTCGAAAAAATCGATCGTGGACGAAGCCTTTCCCGGCGATATTGTGGGCTTATACGACGCGGGTAATTTCGTGATCGGCGATACCCTCACCGAGGGCGAAAACCTTCATTTCAAGGGCATCCCGAGCTTTTCGCCGGAGCTATTCCGCTATGTCGAAAATGCTGATCCGATGAAGTCCAAGCAGTTCGCCAAAGGCCTCGAAGAGCTCACTGATGAAGGCGTAGCGCAGCTATTTACCCTCGAAATCAACGGAAGGCGGATCTTGGGTGCCGTGGGTGCCCTACAGTTGGAAGTGATTCAATTTCGCTTGCAGCACGAATATGGAGCTTCCTGCCGCTTCGAAAATGCCTCTCTGTACAAAGCCTGCTGGATCACCTGCGATCAACCCGCGGTGTTGCGCTCCTTCCGTGAGCGAAAAATCAGGAATATCGCCCATGACAAACACGGGCGCGACGTGTACATGGCACCCACTGCGTGGGATTTTAATTCTACCCAGGAGCTTTTCCCCGAAATCATCTTTCACTTTACCAGCGAATTCTGATCATTCGTTTCGAAGTGAAACCGTCGGGTCGTTGCGCGAAGCCTGGATGGCGTGGTAACTGGTAGCGGCGAGGGTCAATGCCAACGCCACTAATGCGGCGAGGAGGAAAGTAAGTGGTTTGAGCGCTGTGCGGTATTCGAATTTTTCCAGCCAGCCGTGCAGGTACCAGGCTGCCAAAGCGAAGGCAGGAATAACGGCAATGCTGGTCAGCACCAGAAATTCGCGCGAAAGCAGCATAACGATATTTTCCTGCGAAGCCCCGAGGACCTTGCGGATGCCAATCTCGCGGTTGCGCTGATTGGCCATAAAGGAAGCGAGTCCCAACAAACCGAGGCAGGCGATAATGGCCGTGAGTCCTGAGAACAGGGTAAAGATCAAGCCGCGTTTTTCGTCCTCTTTGTAGTCTTCCTCTAGCTTTTCTCCCACATAAAACGACTCGATGGGCAGGGTAGGGAAGAGCTCATTCCAAGCGGCTGCTATCTTTGAAGTAGTGCCTGTAATGTCTTTTCCATCCATGCGCACATGGGCAAACGTGAGGTTTTCGCCCGGAATGAACATCAAGGCGTCAATCGGGTTGTACAAAGAGCGCTGGTGAAAGTTTTTGACCACGCCCACCACCTGCCGAACGGGCAGCGAGTCGTCTACGCCGATGGTTACTTTTTTACCAATGGGATTTTCCCACCCCATGCGCGTTACCATGGCTTCGTTTACGAGTACGGCCGTGGCAGAATCTGTCGAATATTCGCGTTTCAATGCGCGACCCTTGATAATATGCACGTCCACACTTTCGAAGAAATCGTAATCCACATAGTAATTGTCGACCCCCTTATTCTCCATCACCCCTTCGTTGCTTTCGATGGAGTAGAGTTGCTTGTTGAAGCCCGTGCCTGGGGTGGATGTGGAGGTGCCGGAGGAAATGACGCCGGGAATTTCGGCCAGTTTAGCTTTCAATACCGGCCATTTTTCCCGTTGGCTATCGTCGGTAAACCTGATCACATACACGTGCTCGCGGTCGAAGCCCAGGTCTTTGTTGCGCACAAACCGCAATTGGTCACTGACTACGCCCGTGGCTACGAGCATAAAAATGGTCACCAAAAACTGAAAACTCACCAGTCCCATGCGCAGGTAATCGCGTTTGCGCCCGCCGGGACGACCTTTCAGTACATCTACCGGTCGGAAAGACGACATCATGAAAGCCGGATAAATACCGCCGCCAATACCTGCCAAAACTACCACCCCGACCAGCGCTAGCAGGCTCCAGGGTTGCAGCAGGTCGCGGGGGTGCAGGTCCATTTCGAGGGTTTTGTTGAGCAGGGGAATGAGAAATGAGATGAGCAACAGACTTGAGACCAGCGCCATGATCGAAATCAGGGTCGATTCTGCCAGAAACTGCACAATCATTTTCCCCCGCTCGGCACCCAGCACCTTGCGTATACCCACTTCCCGGGCGCGGTTCGAGGCTCGGGCAGTAGCCAGATTTACGTAGTTGATAATGGCGATCAGCAGCACGAAAATGGCCACGATGGCAAAAATATACACATATTCGGCCTTGCCTACCGGCTCAGGTTCACCCTGGTAGTCGGTGTAGAGGTGTATTTTCTTGATTGGATCGAGGCGGTATTCAATATTGATGTGAAACTGATCGAAAATAACCGCCACGTATTTTTTTACAAATTCAGGAAGCTTTCCTGCAAGCGCACCAGCATCGGCAGGGTCGTGCAGCATGACGTAATTGTAAATGCCAAAATTGCCCCAACTGTCAGCAGTTACTTCTCTCGCAAAGGGTAAAGTAATGATCGACCCGATGGCATCTGGCTGGAGGTGGGTGGTTTTGGGCTGATCTGCATAAACCCCTGAAACCTGCCAGTTCTCCCCTTCCTCCGATTTCAGCACTTTGCCCACGGGGTTCGATCCAGCCCCAAAAATAATATCTGCCTGAGTGCGGGACATCACCAGTTCATTAGGCTTGGTCAGGAGGTGATCCTTATCACCCAGCAGCATATCATAGGTGAAAATATGATTGAAGGTGGAATCGGTATAAAAGAATTTTTTAATGGTAAATGCCTTTTCCCCATCGATCATTCTAATCTCACTATTGCCCATCACGCGACAGGCCAGTTCCACTTCCGGAAAATCGGCTTTCAGGGTAGGTGCCAGGCCAATTTGCGCAAAGCTCCAGTCAAATTGATTATCAGGCTCTTCGATATGCGATCCCAGCCGGTAAATACGGTCAGCATTTGCATGGGTGGATTCATACGAAACTTCGCGGTACACATACAGCACCATGATCAACGAAGCTGTGATACCCAGGGTTAACCCAAAGAGATTGAGAAAGAGGTAGCCTTTATGTCGAAGCAGGTGTCTCCAGGCGATGATCCAATGGTGTCTCCACATAGTTGCTAATATTCCGGGTTAGGGTTCAGCAGAGAGACAAGCTTAGCAGGCGGAGGTTGCCTTATTCAAAATTGATATTGAACGACAGCACCTGCGAAGAAAGCCGCGAAATGGCGGTGGCGTGGGTGGTATATTCCGGAATGAAAATATTAAACATACCCACCGAGTAGCGGATTTCAGGCGAAAGTTTGATGCGGTCGCCATAGAGGTTCCATCCAAATCCAAAAACGAGGCTGAAGTCCGAGTTGTTGATTTTCAGCAGGTCCTTGTTGTCGCGCACCTTCTTATTGCTCGAAAGGTTGTAGCCATATTGCCCTCCAACGAGCACATACATGCGCGTGGGGTTCCAGTACTTGCTTTTAAACTGAAACATGACCGGAATATTAAGGTACGATGCCTCTATTTTTCGGTTGGTGATCGTCGAATCCATGCCTTCCTTGTTGGCAAACCGAAAGAGAAAATCGCGCTGCTCGAGTGAGATCGTCACTACTGAACGGAGGCTGATCTGGTCGTGAAGGGAGTAATTGGCGATCATGCCGAGATTCATACCTGCCTTAGGTACCAGTGTGATTTCCCTGAGCAAAATGCCCTTGTCCACTACATCTACCTGCTCCTTAAGGTTATAGGAGTTATAGTTGAGCCCCATTTGGAAGCCCAGGTTGAATTTCCTGAAATCAAAAGGGTGCCTTGGGCCGGTTTGAGCCGATACCCCGGCGGGAAATAATCCGGCAGTAAGGGATAAAATCAAGATTGCCAGCCAGTACCTGCGAAACATCATCTTCAATCGGTTGTTGGGTAGGGCTAATAGAATAGGCAATCGGTTTTGTTTGGTAGTGCAAATAATGTGCAAGAAAGAGAAATAGACAAGCCGCTTCAGGTATTTATCCAACGCGAAAGATAACGAACCCGTTGTCTGGATTATTTCTCCAGCAAATATAAAGCGCAAATTCCGCCCGTAAGTGGCTTGAAGGTCGCTTTCGAAAAACCGGCTTCGCGGCAAATTTTTACAAAATCTTCGCCATGCGGAAAGGCCGCCACGGAAGCAGGCAGATAGGTATAAGCGGCATCGTCGCCCGAAACCCACTTGCCAATCACCGGAGCGATTACCCGGAAATAGAAGCGGAACAGCGGCCCGAGGGGAAATTTGGTAGGAAAGGCGGGCTCAAGAATCACGGCTGCTCCTCCTGGGCGAAGGATGCGGCAAAGCTCGGAAAGGCCTTTGGGTAGGTTTTCGAAATTACGAACCCCAAAACCTACAGTTATGGCATCTACTTCATTGTCAGGCAATTCTATAGCCTCAGAGTCACCGATTTTGAGTTCGATCAGCTTGTCCAGCCCTTTATTTTTTACTTTTTCGTTGCCAACCGCAATCATTTCTCCCGAAATGTCGAGCCCCAGGATGCGGTCAGGGTTGAGTTTCCTGCTTTCGATGGCAAAATCGCCGGTTCCTGTGGCCATGTCCACAATAAACTTAGGCTGGTAGGGCCTGAGCAGGTTCACGGCTTTTCTCCGCCACCAAACGTCCACTCCAAGGGAAAGCATGCGGTTTAGCAGATCGTATTTGGGGGCGATCTGGTCAAACATTTCTTCTACCTGCTGCTTTTTGGAGGTATCAGGGCGTTTATAAGGAGTAACTGGAGTTGACATAGCGAGTTCGATGCAGGATTAACTAAATTTGCGCCGTAAAGTTACAACCCGGATATGGAAATAAAGGCAGCTGAATTTATTAAACGGAGCATGGAAATGTCGCAGTTACCCCCTGCCGATCTGCCTGAGTATGCTTTTGTGGGCCGCTCCAACGTAGGAAAATCGTCGTGGATCAATACCCTTTGCCGTAGAAAGGGACTGGCGCATATCTCCGCTACGCCCGGAAAAACCCAGGCCATTCATCACTATCTCATCGATCAGAAGTGGTACCTCGTGGATTTGCCCGGCTATGGCTACGCCAAAGTCGCCCAAACGCAGCGAAAGGTTTTTCATAAGCTCATCGAAGACTACGTGCTCGACAGGCCCACACTTCAGTGCGTGTTTGTGCTCGTTGACAGCCGCATCAAGCCCCAGCAGCTCGACCTCGATTTTATTCAGTTTTTGGGCGAAAATGAAATTCCTGTAGTCATTTTGTTTACAAAAACAGACAAAACAGGCATAAACAGCCAGGCCGTTCACCGCAATGCGTTTGAAAAAGCTCTGCTCGAAACTTGGGAAGACCTGCCCCCCCGCTTCCAAACCTCCTCCCTGAACGGCAAAGGCCGCGACGAAGTGCTGGAGCTGATCGCTACTACCAACGAAGGTTATTTTAACATGGAATAGCAAGGGCTGGCATGGTTTTTTCCCTGTCAGTTTAAACCGTTTTCGAATACTTAATCCGTCTTTTAGAAAATCTGCCATGAAAAAAATTACTTCCCTCTTCCTGCTTGCTTTTTCCCTTGTGGTCTGGAGTTGCTTGCCCGATCCACTCGAAGGCGATACCGACACCCAATCGGTGGAGGACAACGCTTTTGTAGAAAGTGAATTCAATGAAATCGCTTTCCTATTTGAAACCGAAGCCGCTCAATCAGACCTGCTTAAGAAGACCGATGCCGTGATGGGCTATTTTTGCAGCTGCTCAGGGGCAGATGTGACCGCCAATGCCAACGGTACTTTCACCATGGTGATCGACTACGGCACGGGCTGTACCTGCCTGGATGGACGTACCCGTTCAGGCCAGCTGGTGGGTACTTTCAGTGGGAAATGGCAGCCAGGCACGACCCTCTCCATTACACCGGTTGATTACAAAGTAAAAGGCCTCAACGGGGTGGTTTACGAGCTTTCATTCGACAAAACGATCACCTATACCGGCCCCAATACCGCCGGCAACACCGAAATCCGCGTCCAGGTGGCCAATGCCCAACTCGCTTCACCCGACGGTGTTATTTTCTGGAATTCGGATCGCATCACCGAATGGATTTCCGGACAAGGCGATTTTGACCCTTCAAATAATGTGTACCTCGTCCGTGGATCGGCTGACGGCAAAGACGTAAACGGCTTGAATTTCGATGTCACCATTGACCAGGCCCTCCGCCTCGAAGGCAGCTGCCCCAATGTGGTTTCAGGCGTGCTTTCGCTCAAGCCCGATGGCAAACTCAAGCGCACCATCGACTACGGTAACGGTAACTGCGACCGTGAAGCGACCATCACCATCGGCTCGTTTTCCAGAACGATCCTTTTGCGGTAAATCGATAGTTAAAACATATAGGCCCTTTCTATACCGGAAGGGCTTTTTTTATGCCCATTATGCCCATGAACCTGGCTCAAAGGGGTGATCCAATGCTTCTTGTAGCCTCATCAGAAATTCGTTTCTACGCACCGGTACCGCACCCAAGCTGATGAGGTGCTCGGTAGCTACCTGGCAATCGACAAATCCATATTCACGCTCAGTAAGCGCCTGGCACAGGTAAATGAATGCGGCTTTGCTGGCGTTGCTCACGTGAGCAAACATCGATTCGCCAAAAAAGGCTTTCCCCAGCGAAACACCGTAGAGCCCGCCTACGAGCTTGCCGTCCTGCCAGGCTTCTACCGAGTGCGCAAAACCCAGGGCATGCAGGTGAATATAGGCGGCTTCCATTTCGTCGGTGATCCAGGTGCCGCGTTGCCCGGGTCGACGGGTGGTTTTGCAGGCTCGGATAACCCCGGCAAAATCGCGGTCAAACGTGAGGGTGAAGGTCTTTTGTTTGAAAACCTGCTTCATGCTTTTAGATACCTTCACCTCGGCAGGAAAAAGAAGGTACCTGGGGTCGGGCGACCACCACAGAATGGGCTCGTCGTCGCTGAACCAGGGAAAAATCCCCGAAGCATAGGCCAGTATCAGCCAGTCAGGCGTGAGGTCGCCGCCAATACCCAGCAAGCCGTCGGATTCTGCCTCGGAAGGGTGGGGGAAGGCGGGCTCAAGGGGTAGTCGGTAAACTGGCATAGGGAAAGTAAAACAAAAAAGCCACGACGAGGCGTGGCTTCCATATATTTTCAGGAGAAAATCAGTCTTCCACGGTCGCGCCGATTCCCCGGTCAACGAGGGCTTCCCACATGGTTTTCACCTCACGGCGAGGGCCTTTTTTAACGCAGTATTTACCTTTGGTGTGGATAATCATGGCGCACTGCTCGGCTTGCTGAGAAGTATGGCCACAAATATCGATCAGCGAAAGGATCACCCAGTCGAAGGTATTGACCTCATCGTTCCAGACCACCAGGCTTACGGGCTCGTCCTCATCTACGTATTCCTTTACAGCTACGAGCTCGCGGGTCAATACCTGAAACATGGGCAGGTCATGGGTTGAATTCGTCCACTGAGGCATGGTCAAAAGTTTAGGGCAGGTTGGAGAATTGTTGGTGTAAATTTATAAAAAAGAAGAGAAATTAGCTGCACATAATGGCTTAATTCCCTTACTTTTTACCTAAAATTTAGCGAAGTGCTTATGCGGCTGGTTATTTTCCTGTTTGGAATGTTCATCTCCCTGCAAGGTTTTGGCTGGGGTTTTTGGGCACACCAGCGCATTAACCGGATGGCGGTGTTTACCTTGCCAGGCGATATGCTCATTTTGTACAAGCGGCATATCGAGTTTATTACCAGCCACGCAGTGGATCCCGACATGCGGCGCTACGCTGTGGAGGGCGAAGCACCCCGGCACTACATCGATCTCGACCGCTACGGCAGTTTTCCCTATCCGAATATACCCCGAACCTGGAAGGCAGCGGTTGAGGCCCTTTCGGAAGATACCCTCATGGCACATGGCATTGTGCCCTACGAACTTCCCCGGCAGGTTTGGCGGCTAAAAGAAGCTTTCGAAGCCAAAGACCTCCGCCGGATTCTGAAAATATCTGCCGACCTCGGGCATTATGTAGGCGATGCGCACGTGCCGCTCCATACCACCCGCAACTACAACGGCCAACTCACGGGCCAAAGAGGCATACATGGTTTTTGGGAGTCGCGGATACCTGAGCTTTTTGCCGAGCAGCAATACGATTTTTTTGTGGGGCGCTGCTTTTATATCGACAGCCTCGGCATGGCCAGCTGGAACATCGTCCTTGCCAGCAACCTGGCGGTAGATTCGGTGCTGGTTTTCGATCGCGCTTTAAGTGCTAATTTTCCTGAAGACAGAAAATTTGGCTACGAAAGCCGCAACAATGTGGTGACCCGCAGCTACTCCCGCGAGTACTCCCTGGCATATCAGCAAATGCTGGGCGGTATGGTGGAGCGCAGGATGCGGTCGGCCATCCGCATGGTGGGCTCGTATTGGTACACGGCCTGGGTGCTGGCCGGTAGCCCCGATTTGCGGGAGCTGGCTAAGCAGGAAATAGAGGAAGAGCTGGAACCATTTCCCATTCGCCTGAAAATACAGGACCGGGAGGCGCAGGACCTTGGCTGCTGCACCCCGGGAACCGGCTGCGATGCCCCCGTTAACTACGCCTCGCTGGTACATGCCGTGCGAAAACCGCCGATCATGAACGTGGCTACACCACCCAAAACCGCAAAACCCGGTTATTGGGAGGTAGCATGGGCCTTGCTCAACACCTATTGGATCTAGGAATGTGCAAGTCTCCGCTCCGAAGACCTTAGGAGCTGAAGGTAGGTCTGGAATGCGTGGTGCTTGGTGGCATCGAATCGGTACTGCATTTTTTCCTGTAAATACACCTTCGCAAAATCTTCGGAAATGCCGTAAGTGGCCGCCCATTTTTCGGCACTGGCCGCTGCCATGGCAGGAGCATGGTCCAGGGCATTTTTGAGCATCTCCAATTGACGGGAGTTGACTTTTTCGGGTCGGAATACCCATACAGCAAATACAAATGGCCAGCCGGTGAGTTTTTCCCACTCCGCCGAAAGGTCATACACGTAGGCATACTGGTCGGCGTGGCGAATAGCTTCGTCGCCAATGGCTACCCCACCTGTAGCTTCCTGAATATGGGCAAACGGGCGTTCCTGGTCCTTTTGCCAACTAACTTCTTTTTTCCAGAGATGCTGAAAGAGGATGCGCACCAGCCCGTTGGAAGTGCGGGAGTGTGGATCGAGGTACACGGTTTCCATTTCCTGAACGGGTACCTGCCCAAACAGGAATACCGAACCTACAGCACCCGAAGCACCCAGGCAGTAGTCGGGTAAAATGCGGATGCCCGAGAGGTCGTTAAGCGCACCAGCGGGAACCAAGGCTATATCGGCACGGCCGTCGGCGATGGCTTCGGCGCATTCGGCGGGCGGTAACAGCAAAAGTTCTGTTTCGGAAGAAGGGATATGACTTTCGATGGCGTCGGTGAATGGCCGGGTATTGAGATAAGACACCAATGCTATTTTCAGGGGCTCTTTCATAGAGATTGAATAAAACCTTCCAGGTGTGAAATGTCGTTGGCTAAATCTATTTCTGTATGGCCATGTGGATCTATACGAAGCTTAAACATGCCTGTATTGCTGGGTTTATAGCGGTCCATTTCGTGCAGGCCAATGCCCAGAAGGCTGCTGATCATGACCCTCATCTGCCTTCCGTGGCTGCAAACGAGGATATTCTGATGCTGGTGCTCCTCCCGGATGCGGTCAAAAAACGGCTTGCTGCGCTCCCATGCCTCGATGGGGTTTTCGCCGCCTTCCATGCGGATGTGCACATCACCTGCTCGCCACGAAGCAAGGGTCGATTTAAAAACATGCTCCTGTTGGCTGTCTGGTTTCTTTCCTTCCAAAATTCCCCAGCCAAATTCATTCAGCCCCGGAATAGCTGCTATTTCGTAACCCAGGGTATTCCAGGGGGCCAGCGTCTGGTGGGTGCGCTTCAGGCCGCTGGCGTATATGGCAGAAAATGAGATGTGCTGATACTGGTCAAAAAGGGCTTTCGCTTGCAAATGACCTGCTTCATTGAGGTCTGAATCAATTCCACCTCCCTGAACGATCCCGAGTCGGTTGTAGTCGGTTTCACCGTGGCGGCAGATAAACAGATTTACCATAGATCTCAATTAATTCAGGCTTCAATGGTTTCAGAAGCAGGTTGATAGGGGTGTAGAGAAAAATCCTGAACGACATTATACAGGGTGTCACGCTCAACGGCCACGAATCCGGCGGACTCAATGAGGTCAATCAATTGCGGGGTAGAAAGCGCCGGGTTTTGGTCTTCGGCACCGGCCATGGAATAGATGCGGGTGGTATCGTCGATGGTGCCGTCGATATCATCTACGCCAAAAGAAAGAGAAAGCTGTGCGGTGCGCCTGCCGATCATGGGCCAGTAGGCTTTTATGTGGTCAAAATTATCGAGGAAAATGCGGCTGATGGCGTAGTTGCGGAGGTCTTCTACGACCGAAACTTCGGGCACATGCGACATTTCGTTGTTCTGGTTGCGAAACTTCAGCGGAATGAAGGTCTGGAAGCCGCCGGTGCGATCTTGCAATTCACGCAGGCGGTTGAGGTGATCTACCCGGTGGGCAAAAGTTTCCACATGACCATAGAGCATGGTGGCATTGGTTCGAAGCCCAAGGTCGTGGGCGATTTCATGGATTTCCAGCCACTCTGCAGAAGAGCATTTGCCTCCCGCTATTACCTCCCGCAGCGTTTCGTCAAAAATTTCAGCCCCCCCGCCTGGGATGGATTCCAGCCCGGCAGCGATGAGCCTTTCCAGTCCTTCGCGGTAAGAAACCTTGGCTTTTTTGAAAATATAGTGAAACTCGACCGGGGTCAGGGCTTTCACGTGTAGAGCGGGGCGGTGGGCCTTTATGGCCGAAAAGAGGTTGGCGTAGAACTCCAGGTCGTATTGCGGCAATACTCCGCCCACGATGTGTACCTCTGTTACCGGTTTATGGTCGAATTTTTTTACCTGATCGAGCATTTGCTCCAGGTTCAGTTCCCAGCCATCTGACCTTTTCTTTATTCTGCGCGAATAGGAGCAGAAAGAGCAGGTATAGAGACAAACGTTGGTAGGCTCCAGGTGGAAGTTTCTGTTGAAATAGGTGTGCAAGCCATGTTTCCGGCGGCGGATTTTGTCGGCGAGCATACCCAAAAAAGGCAAATCAGCATTTTCGAAGAGGTAAAGGCACTCTTCCTGGCTGATTCGTTCCTCGCGGGTTACTTTATCGAGGATAAGCTGGTTATGGGCTGAGATAGGAGCTTGCATGTGACAAAGATAATTCGATTGAGTAACCCGTCTTTAACTTTTAAAACTTTCTGAAAGTTTAGCTTCTATACGCGACAGGGGGAAACGGGTTGATGGAGATAAAGGAAAAACCCGGATTACTGGAAAATATGTTTAACGCATATAGATAGGGACAAGGATAGAGGTAAGACACCCTCAACCAAAAAGACTTATGAAATACGTGAGGATGATTTTCTTACGACGAGGTCAGTTTTCAATTCTATATACTGTGGGGCAGGGGTAATATCCTGATGAATGGATTTGATTTCTTCCAACAGAATATTTGCTGCCAGCCTTCCCATGGTCGCACCCGGCTGCGACACCGAAGTAAGCGACGGCTCTACAATATCGCCGACCAGCCAGTTGCTGAATCCGGCTACACCTACCTGTTCGGGCACCTTAACGCCCAGCTGTTTGCAGGCAGTAAGGGCACCCAGGGCCAGATTGTCGGTAATGCCGAAGAAGGCATCGGGTGGATTCGGACATTGAAGCAGGTGGGAAGCATATTGCTGACCTTCGCTATAGGTAACATCCATGCAGCGGACCATGAGCGATTCGTCAAAAGTAAGGTTGTTGGCGGCGAGTGCGTCTTTATAGCCTTGCTCACGCTTCAGGGCGGTATAGGCAAGCTGCGGACCTGTTAGGATTGCGATGCGGCGGTAGCCCTGGTCTATCAGGTGCTGTACTGCAGTAAAAGCGCCTGCGCGGTCGTCCACAGTGATACGTGAGCAACCCGGAACCTGGTCGGTTACCTTGTCGAACATTACGACGGGGGTTCCTGTATTCAGAAAATCGAGGAAATGGTCGAATTTATAAGTGGTGTGGGCAATAGAAACGAGGAGCCCGTCCACCCGGCTGTCGAGCAGGGCTGCGGCATCAACCTTTTCTTTGTCGTAAGCTTCGTCAGACTGGCAGAGCATGACCCGGTAATCGGCATCGTACACCACTTCCATGATGCCTTTGATGATGGCCGAGAAGTAGTGATCGACAATTTCAGGGATAATGACCCCGATAATTTTGGATTCCCGCTTTCGGAGGCCGGCAGCGATCGAGTTTGGGCGATAGTTCCATTCTTTGGCGAGTGCATTCACCCGGTTTTTGGTATCCTGGCTGATGTCAGGATAGTTTTTCAGGGCCCTGGAAACGGTTGCCGGGCTGAGTCGGAGGTGTCGTGCCAGGTCAGCGAGGGTGATTTGTCTTTTTGACATACGAAGTGGGTTAACCCCTTGGGTTTTCGTCCTTAAAGGGACTATTTAAGAATTATTTAAGAAATTTTTCGCTTCGAAAACGTTTTCGCTTATCACTATATCTAAATATGCTTGACTGGTGTTCAATTTTTACCAAACTTAGAGGTATGAATATTTGTCGATAGTTGGATAGGGTATTTAACCACCTGCCATCTATGAAAAGTGAATGGTCTTAACCAAACCAACGAACCGCCCAACTGCTTAACCGAGTGAACCAACTTTCTACCAAAATTCCCCCCTCTTCTCTTTAGTCCAGTAAATATTTCCCGATGCTAAGAAATTAGCCTCGGGTTGTGTGCATTTTCGTTGCATACAATTAGATATTTATATATAAGAAGAGGTTTATATAGCGGAACAACTCTTTTTTTTTGTTTTTCTACATGCGCTTTTTTAACCCAAATTTTTTTATGAATCAAAAACTCAACACTCCCGCATGGCGAAAATGGCTGTTAACTCTGGGGCTTGTCCTTGGGTTCAGCGGACTTTTTGCCCAGCAGGCGGTAACAGGTACCGTTACTTCCTCTGTTGATGGAACACCTATCGAAGGTGCAACTGTATTGCTGAAAGGTACAACCACCGGCACCTTTACCGACACAGAAGGTCGGTTTTCTATCCAGGTTCCAGGTGGCAATGGCACCCTGGTTATTTCGTTTTTCGGTTTTGCCAAGCAGGAAATTGAAGTAGCTGGTCAGTCAAGTTTATCTGTAACCCTCCAGCAGGACTTTACCCTCGACGAAGTGGTAGTGACCGGTTACGGTACCCAGAAAGCAAAAGAAGTTACCAGCGCCATCTCATCCGTACGCTCTGAAAACTTTAACGCTGGTGTGGTAAACGATCCTGCACAGCTCGTACAGGGCAAAGTTGCCGGATTGAGCATCTCCCGCTCAGGTAGCGACCCTAACGGTGGATTTGAAGTGCGTCTGCGCGGTTTGGCTACTTTCGGTGCCAACTCTCAGCCGTTGTTCGTTATTGATGGTGTGATTGGTGCTTCTTTGAGCACCGTTGACCCTAACGACATTGCTTCTATGGACGTGTTGAAAGACGGATCAGCCGCGGCTATCTACGGTACACGTGCTGCCTCAGGGGTGATCATTGTTACCACCAAAAAAGGTATTGCTGGTACTTCTTCCATCAATTACAATTTTCAGGGATCAGCTGAAACCATTGCTAAGCGTGTGCCTATGGCCAGTGCAGCTAAGTTTGTAGAGCTGGGTGGTACCGATCTGGGCAACAACACCGACTGGATCGATCAGGTATCCCGTACGGGGCTTTCACAGGTACACAACCTGGCCCTGTCAGGAGGTAGCAAAGGTACTTCTTACCGTGCTTCTATCAACTTGCGTGATGTAAACGGTATCCTCGACGGTTCAGGCTTCAATCAGGTAAACAGCCGTTTGAACCTGACCCAAAAGGCCCTCAACGACAAGCTGAGCGTGAGCCTCGACCTGGCCCTGACCGACAAAAAGGCTAACTATGGCAACCAGGAATCTTTCCGTTATGCCAACACCTACAACCCTACTGCTCCTGTTTTTTCAACAGATGCAGCGAACGCCAAGTTTGGTGGTTATTTCCAGTCAGAAAACTTCGACTACTTTAACCCCAAGGCTATCCAGGATCAAAACATCAACATTGGTGAAAACAAGCGCTTGATCTACAGTATTCGTGGTAACTACGAGATCATTGAAGGTCTGAATGCAAATGTGTTTTACTCTGCACAGCGTGAGACCAACATGTATGGTAACTTCAACAGCCGCGAAAGCTACTGGAGAGGAAATGCCGCCGGCTTAGCCGATACCAAGGGTGCTGCCAGCCGTTCTACCGATCAGAGTATCTCAAACCTGTTTGAAGCTAACCTGGATTATGCTAAAGACTTTGGCAAACTGGGTATTGACCTTCTTGCTGGTTATTCTTACCAGGAGTTTAATTTCCAGGGTTTCGGTGCAAGCGGTAATGGTCTTCCTTCGGATGCCTACTCCTTCAATAACCTGGGTACGCTTACCTCTTTCCGCCGCTCTCCTGGCCAGGGTAATGCCTACAGTTATCAGAGCTCGTATGAGCTTCAAGCCGGTCTTGCCCGTGCACGTTTTGATTACGACGACACCTACTACCTGATGGCTTCAGTTCGTTACGAAGGAAGCTCACGTTTCGGTAGTGCATACCGTTACGGTGCATTCCCTGCCGTAAGTGCAGGTGTACAATTGACCAACCTGATCGACGTTAGCTGGATTGATGAGTTGAAAGCAAGGGTAGGTTACGGTGTTACCGGAGCTATCCCCGGAAGCAGCTATATCTCTATTCCACGTTTCGGTGGTTTGGGTAACTTCTTGTACAACGGATCCTATATCCCTGCGCAAGGACCAATTTCAAACCCTAACCCTAACCTTCGTTGGGAGAAAAAAGGAGAAATCAACGCAGGTATCGACTTTCAGTTTTTCAACTATAAGTTGAACGGTAGCATCGACTACTATACCCGTATCACCCGTGACCTGATCTACGGTGGAGATATCGCTAACGTACCTCCATTTATCTACCCAGGCCTTACAGCCAACCTAAACAATGTTGTTTTGCGTAACAATGGCGTTGAAGTAAACGTGGGTACGAAAGTAGGTTCAGGTAAATTCTCTTGGGAGCCACGTATTCTGTTTGCTACCTACAATACCGTACTTGATACCCTCGCTGGGGTAGCTGCCGACTTCTCCTTTGGTTCCAATGGAGTGATTTTTGATTCTCAGACCTCTCCCGGTGCTCCTGGTTTGAACAACCTGCCTACTGTACGTGTTGCTGTAGGTGAGCCTCTTGGACAACTTTGGGGATGGCAGCTTGATCGCACCGCCACTTTGGAGCAAAACAAGTGGGTACGTGTAGATGTGGATGAAGACGGTAATACCAATAAGGACGAAGGCGACAGAACGGTGATCGGTAACGGTTTGCCGAATTTCTCCCTCAGCATGAATAACTCCCTTTCTTACGGAGATTTTACCTTTAACTTCTTTCTCCGTGGAGATTTTGGTCACGACATCCTGAACATGTACCGTGTATTCTACGAATCTATTGGTTCAGACAGGCCGATTGAAAACAAATATGTAACTGACAAGTTTATAAACATCAACGATGCTCAGGAAGTGAACGATTACTATGTAGAAAAAGCATCGTTCCTGGCTCTTGACAACGCTCAGCTTTCTTACCGCTTCAAAATTGCAGGTTATAAAGCTGGTGTTTCGCTTGCTGGACAAAACTTGTTTTACATCACCGGTTACTCCGGAGCTGATCCAAACGTACGCTACTCTGACCCAGGTGCATCTGATAATGGCGGTGGTCAATCACGCCAGTTCAATCCTTCACCTCTGGCCCCCGGTCTCGACCGTCGCAACTTGTACTTCCGTACCCGTACCTTTACTCTTGGTCTAAACATTACTCTTTAATTGTAAACCAAACATTCCTATGAATACTTGGATGAAAAGAGTTGGAGCAATCGCAGCACTTGTCTGCCTGTTCGTAACTCAATCTTGTACCAACCTGGAAGAGCAGGTATTTGACTCTCTTACCGATAAGAACTTCCCTACTAACCGGGAAGAACTGATCTCCGCTTTTGGATCAGCCTATACCAGCCTTTATGGCGCATTGGGTAACCACAACTCCTTCCATTCACTGCAGGAAATCGCTACTGATGAGATGATGATTCCTCACCGTGGAGCTGACTGGTTTGATGGTGGTCAGTGGCTGCGTGTACACAGCCATACGATGAATCCTCGCGAAGAATCTATCAACAATGGATGGAACTTTCTTTACAAAGGAGTAGGTCTTTGCAATAGCTTGATTTCTACCTTCAAAACGGTAGATGCCAGCGTTGTTCCTGCTGACGAAGCTGCTGGATTTATCGCGGAGTTACGTGTTTTGCGTGCTTTGTATTACTTCTGGCTGATGGACATGTATGGTAATGTTCCGTTGGTTGTTGATCTGGCTCCTAGTGAAACCGTAGATCCAAACCCGGCTAACACCCCACGTGCTGAGGTATATGCTTTCATTGTTTCTGAACTAACCGAAGCATCCAGTGGGTTGTCAAGAGAAAAGACAGTTAATACCTACGCTCGTGCAAATTACTACACCGCTCAGGCCCTGCTTGCAAAAGTGTACCTCAATGCACAAGTATATTCCGGTACAGCAGAATGGACGAAGTGTGTTGCTGCTTGTGACGAGGTAATCAACGGAGGAAAGTATTCACTTACTTCTGATTACTTCACCAACTTCAATACCAACAACGACAATGGCGGTGTAGGTACATCTGAAAATATCTTCGTTATTCCTTACAAGCCTGTTCTGGCCGGTGGATTTAACATTGCACAGATGACCTTGCACTACGGAAGCCAGGGAACATTTGACCTCCAGGCTCAGCCTTGGAACGGTTACTGTACCCTTCAGGAGTTTTACAACTCTTACGACGATGCCGACAAGCGCAAAGGTGTTTCTGGAAACCAGAAGATTCGTGGTAACTTCCTTGCAGGACCTCAGTACCTGAGCGACGGTGTAACTCCAGTTGTTGATGGTAACGCTGAGCCAACCGATCCCGATGGTCCAAACCTCGTGTATACTCCTTTAGTGAACGAGATTGAACCAAACGCCTTGCGTCAGTCTGGTGCCCGTGTAAGTAAGTTTCAGTATGCTTCAGGGTCACCTGATAACCTGGAAAATGACTTCCCTATCCTTCGCTATGCCGATATCCTGCTGACCAAAGCAGAGGCTCTTTACCGCAACAACAATGCTGGTGAGGCTCTTGTTCTGGTTAACCAGATTCGTAGCCGTGCAGGAATGCCAGGCTTCGCAGCCTTGACCGATGCTGACCTGCTTGCAGAGCGTGGACGTGAAATGTTCTACGAAGGATGGCGCCGTCAGGACCTGATCCGTTTCGGTAAATTTGGCGATACCTGGTTCGGTAAACCAGCTACTTCCGGAGCAGATAAAACTGTATTCCCGCTGCCATTTAACCAGCTGAACACCAACCGGAATCTGGTACAGAACCCCGGCTATTGATTTAGCGAGTTAAATAAGAGTTAAAAAACAAGTGGCTGCATGCAGCCACTTGTTTTTTTATGTAGATATCCCCCTTTTTGTACTTCAGTAAGGATACCGGAACATGCAAAGGTTTTTATGGGTAGCACTCACCCTTGTAGTTGGGCTTTGGGGATGTAAGCGTGCGGTTGTTCTTCCTACTGCTGCTACCTTGTTTACGGCAGTACCCGTTGCCTATTCAGGGGTAGATTTTGAAAATACCCTTACCTATACCGAAACCCTCAATCCCTATACCTACCGCAACTTCTTCAACGGTGGCGGTGTCGGCGTGGCCGATTTCAACCACGACAGTTTGCCCGACCTCTACTTCGCGGGTAATCAGGTGAGCAATAAGCTCTTTCTGAACAAAGGCGAAATGAAATTCGAAGACATTACGGCCTATGCCGGTGTGGCCTGCGAAGGCGTTTGGAGCTCAGGGGTAAGTATCGCAGATGTAAATGGCGATGGCTGGCTGGACCTCTACGTGTGCAAATCCGGCCCTCCCGGAGGCGATCGACGATACAACGAATTGTTTATCAACAATGCCGATCCTGATGCACAGGGACGCATTACATTCCGTGAGGAAGCAGCGAGATGGGGCCTCAATATCGAAGGGCTAAGTACCCATGCAGCTTTTTTTGACTACGACCAGGACGGCGACCTCGACGTGTACCTGCTCAATAATTCCATCCGCAGCGTAGGTGGCTACGACCTCATTCCGGATCAGCGACGCATCCCCGACAGTTTGGGAGGCAATAAGCTGATGCGCCACGAGGGCGACCACTTCGAGGATGTCTCTGAGCAGGCGGGCATTTTTTCCAGCAGAATTGGCTTTGGACTAGGCGTCACCATTGGCGATGTAAACCGAGATGGCTGGGCCGATATCTACGTTTCCAACGATTTTTTTGAAAGAGACTATCTCTACCTCAATAACCACGACGGCACCTTTGCCGAGTCGCTGGAGCAAGAAGTAACCGAAATCAGCCTCAGCTCCATGGGCGCCGATATGGCCGACCTCAATGGCGATGGTTTTCCGGAAATATTTGTCACCGACATGCTTCCGCAGGACGATGCCCGCATGAAGACCAAAACGGCTTTCGAAAATTGGGACAAGTACCAGAACAACCTCCGCAGCGGCTACTTTCGCCAGTTTTCGCGCAATACCCTCCAACGCAATAATCAGGACGGCACCTTCAGTGAAATTGGCCGCCTCTCGGGCGTTTCGGCTACGGACTGGAGCTGGGGTGCGCTTATTTTCGACATGGACAACGATGGCCGCCAGGATATTTATGTGGCCAACGGCATTTCCAAAGACCTTACCGACCAGGACTTTATCAACTACTACGCCTCGCCTCGTGCGGTGCAGGAGATGATCAAAAAAGAAGAAGCAGTGATTGAAAAGCTCATCAATGCCATGCCCTCGCAGCCGCTGGCTAATTACGCGTTTCTCAATACCGACAAAGGCGCTGCGGGCGATATTCCCCTTTTTGAAAACAAAGCCGACTCCCTGGGACTGGGCCAACCCGGCTTTTCGAATGGCTCGGTATATGCCGACCTCGATGGCGACGGCGACCTCGACCTCGTGGTAAACAACGCCAACGGCCCTGCCTTCCTCTACCGCAACGAAGCAACTACCCTTACCCCTGATCGCCATTTTCTTCAAATTTCCCTCGAAGGAAATGCGCCTAACCGCTTTGCGATAGGCTCGCAGGTTACCCTTTGGGCCAATGGAAAGGAATATTACCGCGAATTGGCACCCATGCGGGGCTTCGAATCCTGCGTCGATTACCTGCTTCACTTTGGGCTGGGAGCTACCGATCACCTCGATTCTGTTGTCGTGCGCTGGCCAACTGGAAAATACAGCCGCCTGGGCTCCACGGTTACGGACCAAAGGATTGTTTTGTCAGAAACAACGGCTACCGCGCCCGGCGAATCGCCCTCTCTCTTGTCTGCAAAAGTGTTTGCTGAGGTTGCTTCGAGCCAGATTCCTGCATTCAAGCACCGGGAAAATGATTTTCAGGACTTTGTGCGCGACCGCCTGCTGTATCATATGCTTTCGGCAGAAGGACCCTGCATGGCCAAGGCCGATGTAAACCACGATGGACGGGAGGATTTCTTTATCGGCGGTGCCCGCGGCCAGGCAGGTGCCCTGTGGGTCCAGCTGGCGAATGGCCGTTTTCAAACCCTGGCTGATCAGACATTTGCGGCGGATTCGCTCTCAGAAGATACCGAATGCCTGTTTTTTGATGCCAATGGCGATGGCTGGGCCGATCTCTATGTGGGCAGCGGCAGCAGCGAATTTTCACCTAATTCCTCAGCGTTATTGGACCGGTTGTACCTCAACGACCAGGGTAAAGGCTTTCGCAAATCGCCTAATGCCCTTGTGGTGATGGGCTATCAGAGCACTGGCGCCGTGGCTGCAGCGGATTTTGACCTCGATGGCGACCTGGATTTGTTTGTGGGAGACCGCTTACGCCCATTCCTCTTTGGGGTACCGGCTGACGGGCGCATCCTGCGCAACGACGGTAAAGGCAATTTTACAGATGTAACCGCCCAGGTAGCGCCCTTTTTTAAGCAAATGGGCATGATCACCGACGCTCATTGGGCCGACCTCGATGGCGACAAAGACATGGATCTGGTGGTGGTGGGCGAATGGATGCCCGTTTCTGTTTACAAAAATGAAAATGGACGACTGAGCAAATGGGAAACCGGACTCCAGCATTCCGATGGTTTTTGGAACTGCATTATTCCCGGCGACTGGAACCAGGACGGCCATCCCGACTTTGTGCTGGGCAACCATGGACTAAATTCCCGGTTTAAGGCCAGTGCTACCCGCCCGGTGCGTATGTACGTCAATGATTTTGACAGAAACGGCGCCGCTGAGCAGATCGTCACCATTTTTAACGGAGACAGCGCCTATCCTTTGGCCCTGCGCCACGACATCGTATGGCAGTTACCTATTTTGAAGAAAAAATACCTCAAGTACGAGAGCTACCGCAACCAGACGATCAATGACCTTTTTCCGCCGGAAATGAGGGATAAGGCCCTGACCATGGAGGCTTTTGAAATGAGGACCTCGCTGCTACAGGTTAGCGGGAAAGGAAAATTTACCCTCAGTCCCTTGCCTGACGAAGCCCAGCTGTCCCCGGTTTATGGGGGATATACGGCTGATTTTGACGGAGACGGCCAGCAGGATGTGGTCATTGGGGGCAATTTTATGCGGTCCAAGCCTGAAGTGGGGGTGTATGCCGCCAGCTACGGCCTTTGGCTGAAAGGTACCCCTGCGGGCCTGGTGCCGGTGAAAGCCAAAGACTCAGGCCTGAGGGTTCAGGGGGAAGTGAGGGGAATGATTGGACTGACCGTGAATAAACAACCCTGGCTTTTTGTAGGAAGAAACAATCAAACCATTCAAGTTTTTAGTTACTGATATGAAAAAAACGACTGTAATGCCCTTCATTCAAGGGGCGCTGGTTGTCCTTTTTGCTGCCCTGTTGGCTGGATGCCAGTCTGATTACGAAAAACTCGTAACCTCCGAAAAAGCATCCGGCGTCAGAAAAGATTCCCTGTTATTAGGCATTTACCTGGGAATGACCGACAAAGATTTTTTCGATCGCTGCACCTATCTCAATAAGCAGCAGCTCATTACCCAGGGTCCAAACAGCCTTTCGGTGCAGTACTATGTGCCCAATATGAAATCGGTGACGGCGCTCAATTTCTACCCTTTCTTTCAGGACCGGAAAATTGTGGAGATGCCGATGCTCTTTGAGTACAAAACCTGGTCGCCCTGGAAGACCGAGTACCAATCAGACAGCCTGATGGTGGATGTAATGGACCTGTTCAATGAATGGTATGGCGGCGATTTCCTCAAGCTGGAAAGCAAAGAAAGAGGTAAAATCGTATACGCCAAGGTAACCGGCAATCGCCAGGTGCTGGTCTATACCATTGATGAGCAATTTGTAAAAGCCGTAGTCAGTGACCTTTCGGTGAAGATCATACGCACGCCCAAGGAAAAAGACCCTAAAAGTTTACCCCCCCAATCCTGAAGTCCATGACAAAGCACTTATTCAAGGTTGCTATTGCCCTCTTGTGGGTAGTGGTGGCGGGTTGTAAGCAAGAAGAAAAAACGGTTACCGCCGGGGATACGTTGTTTACGACGATTCCGGCATCCTACTCCGGGCTGGATTTTTCCAACGACCTCCATTACGACAAGGATTTCAATATCTACACCTACCGTAATTTTTACAACGGCGGCGGGGTAGCCATTGGCGATGTGAACCACGACGGCACGCCAGACTGCTATTTTTCGGGTAATATGACCCCCAACAATCTCTTTTTGAACCGGGGAGAATTGAAATTTGAGGATGTAACCACGCAGGCCGGGGTAGGCGGAAGCAACGGTTGGGCCACAGGCGTAACAATGGCCGATGTGGACGGTGATGGCTGGCTGGATATTTATGTGTGCTATTCCGGAGACATTGTGGGAGATAAAAAGCAGAATATGCTGTTTATCAACCAGGGAAACCCCGACAGTAAAGGTGTGGTTACTTTCAAAGATGTGGCCGAAGCCTGGGGCGTGGCCAATCAGGGCTACTCCACCCAGTCGGGTTTTCTGGACTACGACCTCGATGGCGACCTCGACATGTACCTGCTCAACAACTCCTTTCAGGCCATCGGCAGCTTTAACCTCCGCAAGCCCGAAAGGGACATAAGGGACTCCTTGGGTGGCGATAAATTTTACAGAAATGACGGCGATCACTTCACCGACGTGAGCGAAGAAGCCGGAATTTACGGTTCCCTGATCGGGTTTGGGCTCGGGATTACCATCGGTGACCTTAACAAAGACGGCTGGCCCGACCTGTATATTTCCAACGATTTTTTCGAAAAAGACTACCTCTACCTCAATAACCACGATGGCACCTTTCGGGAGTGTCTGGAAGAGAAAATACGCTCAACCAGCGCCGCTTCGATGGGCGCCGACGTTGCCGACATCAACAACGATGGCAATCCGGAGCTGTTCGTCACCGACATGCTGCCCGAATCTGATGCCCGCATCAAGCAGGTAACCACCTTTGAAAACTGGGACAAGCAGCAATACAGCCTCAAAAGCGGCTACTACTACCAGTACTCCCGCAACATGCTGCAGCTCAACAACGGCGATGGCACCTTTAGCGAAATTGGCCGTCTGGCCGGGGTAGAAGCCACCGACTGGAGCTGGGGAGCACTTATTTTTGACATGGACAACGATGGCTGGAAAGATATTTTCATCGCCAATGGCATTTACAAAGACATCACCGACCTCGATTACCTCAACTTCGTAGCCAACGACGAAACCAAAAGGGCCATCATCACCCGCGAAGGGGTGGACTTCAAGAAGCTAATCGACGTCATCCCTGTTCGCCCGGTAGCCAACTATGCTTACCACAACAAGGGCGGCATTCAGTTCGAAAACAAGGCCGAAGCATGGGGCCTTGGCACACCCAGCCACTCCAACGGCTCCGCCTATGCCGACCTCGACGGTGACGGCGACCTCGACCTCGTTATCAACAACATCAATTCACCCGCTTCCATTTTCAGAAACGAATCCCGCCAAAAGCACCCGGAGCTCCACTATTTGCAGGTAAAGCTCAAGGGCGAAAAGCGCAACCCTTACGCCGTAGGCAGCCGTTTGTGGGCGTTTAAAGGCGACCAGCAGTGGTACCAGGAAATGGAGCCTTGCCGTGGCTTTCAGTCGTCGATGGACTACCTCGTACATTTTGGCCTGGGTAAAACCGACAAACTGGACTCCCTGCTCGTGATCTGGCCCGACTTTTCGCGCACCTTGCTGCGGGACGTAGAGACAGATACCCTCCTGAACCTCACGTTTGGCCAGGATCCGGAAGCACAGCCTGCGGTATCGGCAACGCTCAGCAAGAGCTTGCTCACCGAGTTGCCTGCTTCCAAATGGCTGAATTTCACCCACCGCGAAAACGAATACTCTGATTTTAACCGCGATCGCCTGATCTATCACATGATTTCGGCGGAAGGGCCCTGCCTCTGCGAAGGCGATATCAACGGCGATAAACTGGCCGATATTTACCTCGGTGGTGCCAAAGGCCAGGCCGGACAACTGTTTATTCAACGCCCGGACGGTACCTATGCCCTGCGGCCCATGCCCTTGTTTGCCAAAGACAGCCTGTCGGAAGACAATGCCTGCGCTATTTTTGATGCCAACGGCGACGGCAAAAACGACCTCTACGTGGGCAGCGGCAGCAACGAATTTCCGGCCAGCAGCTCTGCCCTGATCGACCGACTGTACCTGCAAAGTGGGGGAGGATTTGTGAAACAAACAGCGCCCCTGCCCGTGCTGAGCCGTTTTGTAAACACATCATCTGTGGCTGCATCCGATATCGACGGCGACGGCGACCTCGACCTGGTGGTAGGCGAAAGGCTTCGTCCCTTATTCTATGGGTTGCCTGCCAATGTGATTTTGCTGGCCAATGACGGCAAGGGGAATTTTACAGACATAACCCAACAGGCTGCCCCCGGCTTGGTGAATCTGGGCATGATCACCGACCTCTCCTGGGCGGACATGGATGCCGATGGCGACCAGGACCTCGTGGTGGTAGGAGAATGGCTTTCGCCCAAAATTTTCCTCAACAATAAAGGCAAATTCTCCCCGCTGGCTGGCGAAACCGGACTCGAAAAATCGACCGGATGGTGGAACAGCGTAAAAATAGCCGACCTCAACGGAGACCAATTGCCCGACCTTATTTTGGGTAACCACGGCTTAAATTCCCGTTTCCGCGCCAGTGAAGCGACTCCGCTGGTGTTGATGGTCAACGACTTTGACCGCAACGGGTCCATAGAACCCATCCTTTGTCACTACGAAGGAGGCAAACTGCTGCCTTGGGTGCGCCAGCCCGAACTGGTGGGTCAGATTCCAGCTTTGAAACGTAACTACCTGAAATTCAGCGATTTTATCGGCGAACCCATCGACTCCATGTTTGATGCTGAGCAGCTCAAAAAGTCGGTGCGCTGGGAAGCGAATGAGCTAGGCTCCTGCATGGCGATCAACCAGGGCAATGGCAAATTTAAGGTTACCCGACTACCGCTCGAAGCCCAGATGGCTCCCGTGTACGCCATCGAAACGGCTGACATAGACGGCGACGGCAACCTCGATATCCTGCTTGGCGGCAACCTTGAGCGCTCCAAACCTGAGGTGGGCCGCTACGATGCCAGCCGGGGTACAGTACTGCTGGGAAATGGAAAAGGCGCCTTCCGGGCCATACCGGCTGCTTTGGCCGGGCTTGACCTGGCGGGAGATGTGAAGCACATGGCCGTGATGAACCAGGGAAGCCGCCGCATACTCGTGGTGGCGATCAATAATGCACCGGTACGGGTGTTTCAGTTGCCGAAATAAGCCAGCCCATGACCCGAAGGAATAGCATGCAAAGGATCAGGTCGTTCGTCTTCCAGCTGTGGTTGGCGGGCTGCGTGGCTGTTTTCCTTTTTGGATGCAAACCCGGTGAACAAAAGCAGGCAAATACCCTGTTTACCTCCGTGGACCCGGCGGCTTCGGGCATTGATTTCGAAAACACCCTCACCGATACCGATACCCTCAATATCCTTAACTACCTCTACTATTACAACGGCGGTGGGGTAGGGGTGGGCGACCTGAATGGCGACGGGCTTCCTGAGGTGCTTTTTGTCGGAAACCAAACCGGCCCCGTGCTGTATCACAACCAGGGGAACCTCGTTTTCAAAGACATCACCGCAGCTGCGGGATTGAAGCCCGACGACCGCTACCCGCATTGGAACACCGGGGTAGCTTTTGCGGATGTAAACGGCGACGGACGCCTCGATATTTACCTCAGCCGGGTATCTGGCTACCTGAACCTGCGAGGTACCAATCAGCTTTTTTTGAATGAAGGAAACCTGAAATTCAGGGAAGTGGCGCAGCAATGGGGCTTAGCGCATGCAGGATTTTCGACCCAGGCGGCTTTTCTAGATTACGACCGCGACGGCGACCTTGACGTGTATCTGCTCTGCCATTCGGTGCATTCGGCGGCCAGTTTTCAGGATATTTCGAAGCGAAATGTACCCGATGCCAAAGCGGGCGACCGCCTGCTGCGGAATGAGGGCGATCATTTTGTAGAAGTAACCCAAAGCGCAGGAATCCTCTCCGGGGCGATGGGTTATGGATTGGGGGTAGCAGTTGCCGATTTTAATCAGGATGGCTGGCCGGATATCTACGTGTCCAACGATTTTCACGAAAACGACTACTACTACCTCAATGAGCAGGATGGCACTTTCAGAGAAGCCTCTGGGGCCTTTTTTGCGCATACCAGCCGCTTTTCGATGGGCAGCGAAGCCGCCGACCTCAATGGCGATGGCTACCCCGACCTCATGACCCTGGACATGATGCCGGAGCAGGAAGCGATTGTAAAAACAGCCGAGAGCCCCGAGTCTTTCGATGATTTTGAGTACAAACTCGGCTTTGGCTTTGGGCCGCAATATTCCCGCAACTGCCTGCAAATCAGCCGGGAAGGAGCGTATTTCGACGACCTCGGCTACCTCGAAGGGGTTTCAGCCACGGATTGGAGCTGGTCGGTTCTCGCGGCAGACTTCGACCTCGATGCCCGTCAGGATCTTTACATCACCAACGGCATTTACCGCCGCCCCAACGACATGGACTACATCAACTACCTGTCGAGCGATGAAGTGAAGCGAGGCCTGGGAGATGATTTCAAAAAAGAAGACCTGGTATTTATTCGCAAAATGCCCCAGGTAAAGCTCAGCAATGAGGCTTTTCGGGGCGGAGACAGCGGTTTTGAAAAAACGACCACTGCTTGGGGGCTCGAACTCCCGACCTTTTCCAACGGTGCCGCCTATGCCGACCTGGACCGCGACGGCGACCTCGACCTCGTAGTGAACAATGTAAACGGCCCCGCCTCGCTCTGGCAAAACCACGCCTCAGATAACCCCGAAGCCCGATGGCTGCGAATCATGCTGAAAGGAAATGCGCCCAATGCTTTTGGCATAGGGGCAAAAGTATCGGTTACGGCAAATGGCAGCACGCTACACCGCGAGCAGTACCTCGTGCGCGGCTTTGAATCGTCGGTAGATCCGATAATGGTTTTCGGGCTGGCCAAGGCCGACAGTGCATGGGTGCGGGTAGTTTGGGGAAATGGAAAGGTGAACGAAGTACATACCCATGCAGGGCACACCCTGATCATCGACGAATCGGAAGCGGTAGCGCCTGCTTCTGAGAAAAATCTTCCTTCAACTCAGCCTGCTTTGCCCGAGGTGTTTGACCTCCCATTTGTACACCAGGAAGACCGCTATAATGACCAGGCCCGCGAGCCGCTGATCCCTTACCTGCTTAGCCGCGAAGGGCCCGCCCTTGCTGTAGGCGATGTGGACCAAAACGGCCTTGAGGATGTATTTGTGGGGGGAGCCAAAGGCCAGGCTTCGGCGCTGCTGATGCAAAAAAGCTCAGGCATTTTTGTAAAAAACGATACCCTGCTGTGGGAAAAAAACCGATTGGCCGAAGACGTAGCAGCCACTTTTTTCGATGCGGATAACGACGGCGACCTCGACCTGCTGGTGGCTACGGGCGGCAACGAATATCCCGAAGGGTCTGACCTTCAGGCCGATAGATTATATCAAAACCTGGGAAAAGGCCGCTTTGCTTTGTGGAATGAAGGCATGCCGCACAACGGAGGAAATGCTGGCTGCGTGGCTGTCGGCGATTACGACGGCGATGGTTTGCTGGATGTATTTATTGGAAGCCGGAGCGTACCCGGTCGCTATGGCGAAGTGCCCGCCAGCCGGTTGCTGCACAATAAGGGTGCGGGTAGGTTCGAAGCGGTTTCGATCATTCCGCAAAACAAGCTGGGGATGCTCACTGCAGCGATTTTTCAAGACATGGACGGCGATGCCCAGCCTGAGCTGATTGTCGCAGGTGATTGGATGCCTGTGACCTGCTGGAAATACATGGAAGGAGCCTGGGCCATGATGGCCACTACTGGACTGGCGCCTTATTCGGGCTGGTGGCGGAGTCTGTCGGCTGCTGACCTGGACGGCGACGGCGATACCGACCTCGTGGCCGGAAATATGGGCCGCAACAACTACCTCCAAGCCAACTTGCAGCAACCCATGTCGCTGTACCTCAAGGACTTCGACCACAACGGCTCGCTCGATCCTCTGATATTTTTCTCGAAAAATGACCAACCCGCTTACCCGTTGGCCTCGCGTGATGCACTCATCAAGCAGCTCAATGTGCTCCGGAAGCGCTTCCCCACCTACGCCGACTTCGGTGCCATGACCTTTGACCGCTTGTTTGCCAAAGAGGACCAGCAGGGGGTAGCCACGCATACCGTCAGCACCTTCGCCTGCATGTGGTTTGAGAACAACGGCAAAGGGCATTTTACCGCGCACGAGTTTCCGAAAGCCGCGCAGTCCTATCCCTGGATGGATACCCAGGTGGCGGATGTTGACGGCGACGGGGTAAAGGAAATATGGGCTACCGGCAGGTTTTTTGGGGTGGGGGCACAGCTGGGAAGGTTTGACGCCGGAGGGCTGGGGCTTTGGAAAAAGAGCGAAAGCGGCTATGTGGAAGTTCCCTTGCCGGGTTTTGCGCTGGGGGGAGACCTCCGGAAGGGGCGGTTGCTATCCTCTGGAAAAGACAGGGCGGGCATGATCCTGGCCCCGAATAATGGTCGGCTGGTTTTCTGTTTTTTTCCTGAAATAATAACCTCCAATGCGAGGTAAACATCGGATAATATGGGTTATTTCGTGAGAGTATTTAACACGATAAACACAAATATGAACCTCAGAAATTTATCAATTACTTTTATTATTCTGCTGACATTCAGTACCTTATCTTATGCCCAAGTTGCAAGGGAGCGGGTGTCGGCGGTGCTGCATTTCTCCAATGGCGATTCGCTTACAGGCGAAGTAAAGGTGAAAGAGCTCAGCGAATACGGCACGGGCATGGAGTTTTACGAAGCGGGAAGCAATACGCCTTTTACCTGGAGCGAATCGGTAAAAAGCGTGGTACTAGAAAAGGTACTCCGTTTCGATCGCAACTACCTCGTTAATCCCGGCGACAGCTTGGCGGGATATTATTTTCTGCGGGTGTGGGAAGCCGGAGAAGTGACCGTTCTGAGCTTAAATTCGCTGGACCAGGAGTTTATTTTTGTGAAAAAACTGGACGGTGCTCCGGTTCTGGTGAATAACCCGATACCCAAGGGAGAAACCATTCAGGTAACTTCCTCTCAGGACGACCCGCGGCTCAGGTACCTGCAGGTGTTGCGTTCTACCTTCAAAGACTGCCCCAGCTTGTTCGTGCAACTGAACGACGATCTGGGATTTTCGCGGAATATTGTGCTCAAAATGGCCCGGATCAATAACCGCGAGTGTGCGGATAGCCCGGTCGTTTTTCAGGATGCGTATCAGCAGGCACAACCGGTACTTGTGTTCGGACTCACGGGGGCAGTTGCATTACAAACTTTCCACGGAGACGATGTATTGAAAAGCATGCACCCCGGGTTTTACGGCGGCGGCTACTTCCTGCTGCCCCGGTTTTCGAACAAGTTAATGGTGGGTTTCGAGGGGCAGGTGATGTATCAGGACTCGGTGCACGCAACCCGCGACTTCTCCCTTAAAGTGGGCTATCGTTTGCTCAACTTGAAATTCCTTTCCCTCTATGGCAACGCAGGACTTGGTTTGAGCCAGATCCGGAAAAGCATCCTTTTTCAAAACGCCTCAGGTTTCGGATTTGATATTCTCCCCTGGGAAGGAACGAAAATGTCGCCGTTAGTTTCTGCAACCGTAAGGGTGCGTCTGCTTACGGGGCTGTATTCGCAGATAGAATACCGAACTGTCAATCTTAGTTCCAAAGACTCTGGTCAGCACACCGTGAATATCGGCTTGTCCTACCAGTTTCGGGTGGGAGGCACCAACCTGTTTTTCAAGCAATAACCGACTCCAGGCAGCTTTATCATGAAGAACAACGCATTCCCTACAATTTGGAACACAGCACTGAACCTGTTGGTTTGGGGGGTGCTCTTTGGGACCGGAAAGCGGATTGTGAATGGTTTATATGCCTTTAGCAGTTACCAAAGTTTACTCCTGATCAACAAAACCGTGAACAGGGATTTCTTTAATCTGGGTCTCGCTTTCCAGATTGGGGTAGGGGGAGACAAGCGATTTTATCGAAATTAACCCACAAGTCATGATGCACAAGCCCTTGATTACCTGCTTTCTCCTGTTATCCGGATGGATGATTCAGGCGCAAAATCCAGTTCAGACAAATGACTGGAAATTGCCCGCTACGATCACCCCCGGAGCACCCTACTTCGGCATTACCTCCGCCAATGGCATGGTGGGCCTGGTGTCGGATGCAGCGCCCTTGCGGGTGAAAGACGTGGTACTCAACGGCGTATTTGACCGGTATGGGCGTGGAAGGGTGTCCAATATCCTCCGCGGATTCAACTTCGCTAACCTCGCCCTGGATGTGCAGCCCGCCGGACTCGCTACTGCCCGGCAAAGCATCAACGCCGGCAACGTGACCAACCTCCAACAGGAGCTGAATATGCACAACGCCGTGTTTACCACCCGGTTTCAGCACCGCGACCTGGTACAGGTTTCGAGTTCGTTTGTGGCGCTGCGTCACCTGACTTTTACTTCACTCATCAGCCTCGAAGTAACAGCCCTGAAAGACGTAGATATTTACCCTGCCAGCATCATTGAAGCACCTGAGATCCTGCGGGAGGTACACAATTACTACAGCTACATCGACCGGCCCCACGCCCAGGTGGCCCTCATGACCAGCACGGGCAACAGCCCCACGGGCAAGCACCAACTGGCGGCCAGTAACAGCTTTTTATTCGAAAAAGGCACCAAAATACCGGCGCTGGTGCACGAAGAGCTCGACTACGGATTGCACCAAACGAAATTTCACATAGCCCTCAAAGCCGGGGAAACCTTCCGGTTCTACGTAGTGGCCTCCGAACTAAGCACCGCCCACTACGCCGATCCGCAAAACGAAGCCGAACGCATTACCCTCTACGCGGCCCTCGAAGGCCAGGAGCGCCTCATGGCCCGCCACGAAGCAGCCTGGGATTCGCTGTGGAAAAGCGACATCGTGATTGAAGGTGACGCCAAAGCACAAAGTGCCGTACGCAGCGCACTGTACCACCTCTACGCCTTTAACCGGGCCGGAACCGCCTACAGCCCTTCGCCGATGGGCCTTTCGGGGCTGGGGTACAATGGCCACGTGTTTTGGGATACTGAGTTGTGGATGTTTCCGCCGCTGCTGATGTTGCACCCAGACCTGGCCAAATCCATGATCGAATACCGCTACGAACGCCTCGAAATGGCCCGCCAAAACGCCTTTGCCCACGGCTATCAGGGGGCGATGTTTCCGTGGGAATCAGACGACGAAGGGCAGGAAGCTACGCCCGTTTGGGCATTGACCGGGCCTTTTGAGCACCACGTGACCGGCTGTGTGGGCGTGGCTGCCTGGAATTATTACTGTGTAACCAAAGACAAAAACTGGCTCGAAACCCGCGGCTATCCATTGTTGAAATCGACTGCCGATTTTTGGGTAAGCAGGGTAGAGCGCGACGAAAAGGGCGTTTGCCACATCCGAAACGTGGTGGGTGCTGACGAATGGGCCGAAAATGTGGACGACAACGCCTTTACCAACGGCGTAGCGATCACTAACCTACGTTATGCTACCCTGGCCGCTCAGGCGCTGGGCGTAGCCTCCGACCCGCAATGGAACAAAGTGGCCGATGCCATTCCGATCCTCACTATGTCCGATGGCACCACCCGCGAATACGCCGGCTACCAGGATACGACCATCAAGCAGGCCGATGCCAATTTGCTTGCTTATCCGCTCAAGCTCGTTGCCGACCAGAAAGCCATCCGCCGCGACCTGGCGTTTTACGAACCACGTATTTCTGAAACGGGGCCTGCCATGGGCAACGCCGTTTTGTCTATTTTGTATTCCCGGTTGGGAGAAAAAGAAAAAGCTACTGCCTTGTTTGACCGCGCCTACCAGCCCAACGAGGTGCCACCTTTTGCGGTACTTTCCGAGTGTAAAGGCTGCTCAAATCCGTATTTTGCCACCGGAGCAGGAGGATTGCTTCAGGCGGTATTGAATGGGTTCGGCGGCCTTGAGATCACCGATCAAGGCATTACCCAGCTGAAAACCAGCATTCCTTCCGGCTGGAAATCCCTGACCATCAAGGGCGTAGGCCCCGAAAAGAAAACCTATTACCTGCGTTGATTCTCTTTCAGCGACACACACAACCTACCATTACTACCATGCGTTTTTCCCCAAAACTTCTCCTTAGCCTGGTTCTGCTTGTGGCTTTATCTGCTTGTAAGCAAGATCCGAAAGCGCAGCTGGCCATTGTCAATAACCCCAAATACCTGCGCGAGGCAGTACACGAGCTCACCGACATCCAGGTGCACGACATCTTTTCACCGCCTGTTGCCAGCCGGATCTATGCCTATGCCAGTATTGCTGCTTACGAAGCCATGAGGCAGGGCCACCCGGAATATGCTACCCTGGCAGGTAAACTTCACGGACTCACTGAGGTTCCTGCCTTAGATACCACCCGGGAGGTTTTGGCGCCCATTGCGGGCCTGCACGCCTTTTACCAGGTAGGCAAAGCGCTTGTTTTTTCGGTAGAAGAATTTCAGGCAAAAGAAGACTCGCTGATGGACATGTTTAAGTCGCAGGGCGTGCCCGCTTCGGTCATAGAAGCCTCGAAAGCCTACGGCGATCAGGTTGCTAAGCACATCCTTGCCTGGTCATCCAAAGACAATTATGCCCAGACCCGCTCAGCTCCTTTGTACACCGTAACCGAAGATCCCGGCACCTGGATTCCAACCCCACCGGCTTATATCCCCGGCATTGAGCCGAGCTGGCGCGATATCCGCACCTTTGTGGTTGACTCTGCTCAGCAGTTTCGTCCACTGCCTCCTACGCCCTTCAGCTCGGAGAAAGGCAGCCCTTTCTGGAACGAATGCAAGCAGGTATTCGACATCCGCAATACCCTTACCGAAGAGCAGCGCGCCATTGCCAGCTTTTGGGACTGCAACCCCTATGTGATGCACCAGGAAGGCCACGTGATGTACGCCACCAAAAAGGTAACACCTGGCGGTCACTGGATGGGCATTGCCTGTCAGGCTGCCAATAAATCGGGGGCTGATATGGTAGAAACGGCTGAAATTCTGGCTAATACCTCTGTGGCTTTGGTCGATGGATTTATCTCCTGCTGGGATGAAAAGTACCGCTCGAACCTCATTCGTCCGGAGAGCTATATCAACAAGTACATGGATCCCGAATGGCTTCCCCTGCTCCAAACTCCTCCTTTCCCTGAGTACACTTCCGGCCACTCGGTGATCTCTTCCGCAGCCGCCGTGATGCTGACGTCCATGTTGGGCGATAATTTTGCTTTCAGCGACTCGGTAGAAATGGAGTACGGATTGCCCGTGCGGAGCTTCACCTCCTTTTTACAAGCCTCGGAAGAAGCCGCGGTCAGCCGTTTGTATGGTGGGATTCACTACCGGCCCGCCATTGTAGAAGGGGTCAAAGAAGGCCGTGCCCTGGGCCAAATGGTGGTACTGCGCCTACGGGGAGAGGCCATAGCAGTTCCCGCCTACGAGCCGAAATTTTAACAGGGATACCTGACGGCTTTTATGCAAAAAGTGAAAGGACCCGAATTGGTCATTAGCAATGCCCTCCGTACTGCGGTGGGCGTTGTTATTTTTTGTTTTTTCCTGGCGGGGCTGGTTGCCAGCATGAACGATACGCTCAATCCTTTTTTGAAGCGTACCTATGGACTCGGCTATGCGGAAGCGGCCCTGATCCAGTTCAGCTACTATGGCGCCAATCTGTTTTTTGCCATTCCTATCGGTTGGGCACTGGGGCTGTACGGCTATGGTCGGGTATTACGGGGCGGAATGTTCATTCTGGGAGTTTCGTGCCTGATCATGGTTGGAGGAGCCATGCTCAATTTCTTTCCTCTATACCTGCTTGCCGTGGCGGTAATGGCCATGGGCGCCAGTACCATGACTATTTCGGGCAATCCCTACATGTCGGTGTTGGGGTCGGAAAAATACGCTGCAGCCCGCATCAACCTCGTCAATAGCTTTTATACCGTAGGTGCTACTTTGGGCCCTTTTTTGGGGGCAAGGTACATCATGGGCTCCTCACTGCCGGGTGCAGTGCCGATTCAGCCATTTTATCTCACCCTCGGATTGGCAGTGGTGGTCATGGCGGGTATTGTAGCATTTATCCCGCTGGCAGAGCCTACGATTCAGGCCGAAGCCGGAGAGCGTTTCGTGCCGTGGAAAAACAACCGGTTTCTGTTTGGGTGGGTGGCCTGGTTTCTATACGTGGGCGCCGAAGTAGTGATACCGACCAATATTGTAAACCTGCTGGCATCTCCGGAGATGGGCGGCCTGGCTCCGGAAGCATCCGGCAAATGGATTTCGATGTACTGGGCATCCATGATGGTGGGGCGTGTGGTAGGCATTCCTCTACTTAATAAGTATCGTCCGGGGCAATTGCTGCCGCTGTTTGTAATCGCTGCGATCATAGTTGCTGCGGTGCTGATTTTTGGCCCGGGTGCCTGGGGGAGGTGGGCTATTTTGGGGATGGGCCTCAGTCATTCGCTCATGTTTTCCTGTATTTTTCTGATTGCCACCAAGGGCCTCGGCAAACAAACGGGGCCTGCTACCGGCTGGCTTTTCATGGCCGGAACGGGCGGAGGGCTGGTTACGCTGCTCCAGGGTTACCTTGCTGATGTCTTCCATTTGCGTGCATCGCTGGGAATACTCTTCCTGAGCTATGTATATATTTTTCTATTTTCCAGAATTTTCGGTAATTCCAAAAAACAAAACCCCGAACTCCATGAAATTTGAACTCCACTGGATTGACCTGGTCGTGATGGTCGTATATGCCGTAGGCATTATTTGGTACGGCCTGAGCAAAGCCAAGCGCACCAATTCCGAAGATTACTTCCTGGCCGGACGGGATATGACGTGGCCCATCGTGGGCATTTCCCTGTTTGCCGCCAATATTTCCAGCACTACCCTCGTCGGGTTGGCAGGTGATGCTTACAGCAGTGGTATTTCGGTGTTTAACTACGAATGGTTTGCGGTGGTGATCCTGATTTTCTTCAGCATCTTTTTCCTGCCATTTTACCTCACCTCGCAGGTATATACCATGCCTGAGTTTCTGGAAAGGCGATTCGATTCCCGCTCCCGGTACTACTTTTCGTTTACGACTCTGGTAGGGAATGTACTGATCGAAACCGCAGCCCCGCTGTATGTGGGCTCCATCATTTTTGCGCAGGTATTTCCCGGTGTGCCTATATGGGGTATTATTCTGGCACTATCTATTGCTTCAGCTGCATATACCATTCCGGGCGGACTCTCCTCGGTGGTGCATACGGAGGTAATTCAGGCGGTATTGCTGATTATCGGTTCTATTGTTCTCACGTTTTACACCCTCGATGCTGTAGGGGGCTGGAGTCATGTGCTGGAAGTGATGCAGCAAAAGTACGATGCGGGTATTTTGCGCAATAGCCCCGATAAGATGCTGAGCCTTATCCGTCCGATGAACGATACCGGCGTGCCCTGGACGGGCCTGATCACGGGTTTGCCTATCCTTGGGTTTTATTTCTGGGCCAATAACCAGTTCATGGTGCAAAGGGTGCTTACAGCCCGCGACCTCAACAACGGTCGTTGGGGAGCCTTGTTTGCAGGTTTTCTGAAGTTACCGGTGCTCTTTATCATGGTGCTGCCCGGTACGTTGGCCATTGCCATGCCTGAGAAAATCTTTGGCCAATTGCCCAACCCCGACCTCGTGTACCCCGCGCTGGTATTTAACCTTTTGCCCGTGGTGCTGCGTGGCCTGGTGGTCGTTGGTCTGTTGGCGGCTATGGCATCGTCGATTTCTGCTACACTCAACTCTGCTTCGACCCTGATCACGATGGACTTTGTCCGCAAAATCAATCCCCGTCTCAACAGCCAGCAGCTCGTTCGAGTGGGACAGATTTCCACCGTAGTGCTCGTAATCCTGGCTTCCATTTGGGTGCCGCAAATCAGCAAGTTCGAGTCCTTGTTCAAATACCTTCAGGAAGTATTGATTTACATCGCTCCTCCCGTGGTGGCAGCATTTATTATGGGTCTATTCTGGAAAAGAGCCAACGGGCACGGCGCCTTTGCCGGCTTTATGGCCAACGTGGGTGCTTCCATTCTTTACCTCCTGTTTCGCAAGCCCATGGCCGCTGCCCTCAAAGATATTGTGCCCGGCATCGTGCTTCACAACCCCGGCGACCCCGCAAAAGGGATCGAGCCATTTTATTACATCCACTTCCTTCACGTGGCGTTTATCCTTTTCCTGATCTGCCTTTTTGCTATCTGGATCGTGAGTCTGCTTACCCCTGCTCCAGCTGCTGATAAGACAGAGGGTTATACGTGGAAAAACAGCATTTTCACCAACGAAACCGCCAGTTTGCGCGCCATGCCCTGGTACAAAAACTATAGGATTCTTTCCATTTTGCTGCTTATTCCTACCATCATTATCATCTGGTGGTTTTGGTAAACCAAGCTTGGAAGTAAAAAATGGAGCAAAATTCATCCGCTATATCCACCCTTCAGGCCTATTATTGGCCTGGAGGTAAGTGGAATATGAGTCGTTTGAATCAGCAGACAGAGATACTCACCCGGCTTGGGGTAAAAGGAAGGTTGCTTATTGTCGCCTTTGTAGCGGTTACATTGGCAGCTTCGGTTTTTGTTTTAAAAGATCGCTACCAACAAGCGGCCACCTCCCGGCTGTGGCAAAAACAAGCCCAGGGATATCCCGCACAGATAGCCGGGTTAAAGGAAAATGACCAATTGGGGCTTTTGCTTTTCACTACAGACTATTGCTATCCCTGTCAGGAGCTCGATCGCCAGCTCAAAAAATTAGATGCATTGGCGGCGGATGAGGGAACCTATTCGGGTTTTCGGGTAAATGCTTTTCAATCGACTGAAGGCAGCTTATTGGCTCAAAAGTATGAAGTCAATACTTTCCCCTGTGTAGTAGTTACCGATTCTGACGGCAATGAACTGGAGCGATATAGCCTGCCTGGTGAATGGGAGCATATGTCGGAATCGCTGGAGATACTGGCTGCATTACGGGTATCGCCAAAATCACAGGCGGAAAAACTCCCGCTGAAAAAATCAAAACTTCAACCCCTTGAAGGCGAAATCGCCCCTTCGGGAACTGTATTGGGGCTGGTAGTAGCGGAGGTCGCTGATTATGGAGAAGCGCGGAGGCTCGCCCGGCTGAGAAGTATAGAATGGAGTCAGGAAGTGTGGATACACCCGGGAGATTCAGGTAAATTTGAACTTGTATTGGGGGCTTTTAATTCAAAGAAAGAGGCGAAAATAGCCCTGAAAATGATGAAAACCCTCGATCATACTTCGGGTAGGGTCGTGAAAATGCCTAAAGATCCTGTAAGTTATCCGATGCAGGAAGCGTCGGGTCTTGATTATCCTCAGGCGAAGCTAAAATAGCCTCCACTTTGGGGTAAATGCCCGTATTATTTTCGCCGAATTGTTGAAATTCAGGCCTTTATTTCTGTATGGGGCATCAGGTATCATTTCAGTTCAATCGCTTCCCACTTACAGGTGCAGGAGGTCGATGGCTGATGTTGGCTTTTTTGCTTGTAGCAAATCAACTGTTGGCAGCCGATGAGGCATTTCCACCGCCTTATTCCATTTCTTCAGAGGCAAGAGATTCGGGGATAGTGGCTGGCGGAGCTGTAGCGTATTGGAGCATAACAGATTCTTCCCTGAGCCTTTGGGCCCTTTTGGGGAATGATCCTGTACTCCGAAATTCTGCCCTGGAACGCGATGGAAAGTGGATGCGGTTTTCCCTGGTTAACACCCATGACACCCTCCGGGAAGTACGTATCTTTTTTGGATGGCAGGACATTATCCGCTTTTATGTTCAGGGAAACGGTTCCCCCATTGAATTGCAAAAAGTGGGGCAACTGCAGGGCTGGGATGGCAAAAGCGACATTTTGGATCGCCACATTGGGCTGGTGACCCTGGAGCCTAACGATACAGTCACCTGCTGGGTATATTATTCACCGATTGGATACGACCAAATATATTACATCGACGTGGAAACCGTAACGGAGTCCCGCGAATCTCAGGTATTTCATTTCTTCAAACGCAGAAGTGTGAGTCGCCTGCACGCTGCCTCCATAGCCGTTACGCTGTTTCAGCTGATATTTGCCTTAGGGCTTTGGGTTAGCACCCGCAAACCTGCCTATCTGTCGTATGCTCTCTACCTGCTGTTTTTGGGCTTATTTATTCACATGCGCTACAGCGACTATGTGTTTTGGCCTATGCCTGGGCTGCTTCCTCCCATGCTCACCCTGTGGGTGTACAAAGCACTGCCCTTCGCGGGATATTTTTTCTATTTCCGCTTCGGAAGTGCCTTTTTGCAAATTCCGCAAAAAGAACCCCGCCTGGTCAATTGGTTTAAGGCGGGAGAATTGCTTTGCCTGACCTTTGTGGTTCTTTCATTACCCTTTCTGTATTTTCCCCAGGTTCAGATTCTTTTTTATGGTCTTATTTCCTTCAGCGTATTCGGCATAGCTGTTTACCTCTATAGCAAAATCATCAAAAGACGGGAGCCCCTTGCTTACCTATTGCTGCTAGGCAGCGCGGTATTTGCTACCGGGGCCATTTCAACAGCCATTATTACCATTCTGGCTTCCATCGGCTGGCTGATGGTTGACTTTGAACTCGACCTCTTTTTGCTGGGCATGATGCTTGAATTGCTTTTGTTTAGTTTTGCGCTGGCGTTGAAATTCAGGCAGGATGAGGAGGAAAAAACCCAGGCCCAGCAAGCTTTGGTAGAGGAGCTCCGCCAAAAACAGGCCCTTGCCGAAAAGCTTCAGGGAATCCGCAACAAGGTAGCCCGCGACCTTCACGACGACATTGGCGCTACCCTCAGCAGTATCGTGATCTATAGCGAACTGGCCCGTAACCAAAAAGATTCAACCCAACAACTGGCCCTGCTGGACAAGATCGCAGGTATTTCGCAGGATATGAGCCAGTCGATGCGCGACACCGTTTGGGCCATTCATCCCCGTCACGATCGCATGGACTCCTTTGTAGCCAGGGTGGAAGAGTTTGCCGCTTCGGTTTTGGGCAGCAAAGGAATCAGCTTTCGCTTTGTGATGGACGACCACGAAAACGAGCGCAAACTCGGTATGGAGCTTCGCCAAAACCTGTACCTCATCTGCAAAGAAGCCATCAACAACGTTACCCGCCACGCGCAGGCGACCGAGGTTTTCATTACGATGCACTTTACAGATACCCAAATCACCCTCGAAATAGCCGATAATGGCATCGGTCTGGGTACCAATGGTCTAAATCCTGGCAATGGCCTTAAGAACATGGAAGCACGCAGTCAGGAGTGGGGTGGGCGTATGCAGTGCCTTGCTGCGGAACCCCAAGGCGTATTATTGCTATTTACCCTGCCTTTACCCGCATTCGGGGATACTTCCAATAGGCCGTAAATGTTACCTTGTGCCACATTGTACACATGAACATCCGGGTAGCCATATTTGAAGACAACGACCGACTGCGGGATGCCCTGATCATGATGATTGGAGGTACTCCGGGGTTTGAAGTAGCGGGTGCCTACCCAGATGCCGGTTTTCTGCTGCAACGCATTGCGGCCAGTAAGCCTGATGTGGTACTGATGGATATCCAGATGCCTGGCACAGATGGCATTGAGGCAGTGAAGATTATACGCGAGTCATTTCATGCCCTGCCCGTGCTGATGCAAACGGTGCTCGACGACGAAGACCGGGTCTTTCAGGCCCTCTGCAACGGCGCTACGGGGTATATTCTTAAATCTACTCCTCCTGCACAGCTGCTCGAAGCCATTGCTGAGGTACACGCAGGTGGTGCCCCGATGACCCCGAGTATTGCCCGCAAAGCGCTTACCTTTTTTCAAAAATTCTCCCCTGAGGTTTCGGTTCCTGATTACCACCTCACCCCCCGCGAGCAAGAGGTTCTCACCTGGCTCGTACAGGGCCTCCCCTATAAGCTCATCAGCGACCGCATGGGCATTGGTTACGAAACCGTAAGGAGCCACATGAAGCATATCTACGAAAAGCTTCAGGTTACTTCTACCACCGAAGCTGTTGCCAAAGCCATGCGCGAACGCCTCGTTTAGTCACCGTTATTGGTTATCTCTTCCCGAAAAGGGATCGGCGTTATTTGTAACAATAACCCCTATTATCCCAACCATGAAGAAATTAAGCCTTACTCTTATCGGGTGTTTTGCCTTGACTTGCCTTTTCTCCCAAAGCACTCCTGGCAGCTGGGTGCAGAAGGACAGCATCCCCGCTGTTGGTCGGTTTTGGTCCTTTGCGTTTGCAGTGGGAGGAAAAGGATATGCCGGTACCGGCAGAACAGGTTTTAGCGGCAACCCAACCTCCGACTTTTGGGAGTACGACCCGATAGCTGATTCCTGGACCCAAAAGGCCGATGTGCCCGGAGGCGCAAAAGAAGGCATGGATGGATTTGCGATCGGGGACAAGGGCTATGCGGCTTTCGGTACCAGCTTTATTCAGTTTCAATCTACGGTACACCGCTACGATCCGGCGACCAATACCTGGGACCAGGCAGCCTCCGTACCGGGAGGAGTCGGTTTTGCCTATTCGCATGGATTTGTAATCGACAGCACCTACTATATCGGTCCGGAAAACGGCACCAACAAAACCTACGCATACAATGGCTTTACCAATACCTGGACCCAAAAGGCCGATTACCCGGGAGGAGACCGCAGGGCGCAGGTCGCATTTGCTGCCGGAGGAAAGGGCTATATTGGCGCGGGAGCAGGTGTTTTTGGCGGGGTGTTGAAGAATTTTTACAAATACGACCCCGCTACTGACAGCTGGGCACAAATAGCCGATCTAAGCCGCGCCACCGACCAGTCCACGGGTTTCGGCATTGGCAACTATGGCTATATCTACCATGTGGGAGGTAACCTCAAGGAAACTTACCGTTACATTGAGTCGCTGAACGAATGGCAGTTTGAAGCGAGCTTTCCCGGCAACCGCACGGCCAATGCTACCTCTTTCGTGATCGACGGCCATGGGTACCTTGTGTTTGGCGAACAAACCGTGAGCGGGGGCAATATTCGGTCCAACAAACTCTGGGAATTCACACCTGGCATTCTGGCCAGTTTGGATGCCTCTAGCCTCGATCGCAGCCAGGTAACCGGAGGTTTCGGCCAAAACGGACTGCGATTTTCGCTGAAAGGGCTTGCAGGGATAAAAACCGACGTGTACCTGCTCGATTTACAAGGTCAGGAAATTGCCCGTTGGGAGGTACAAGGGCAGGATGATTGGGAAAAAGAAGCAGTTAGCACCGAAGGACTACCTGGCGGCATTTACCTGCTGAAGGTGCAACGCGAAGGCGAAAGGCCGCTGATGGTTAAGCTCTTGAAAAGCATTTAATCCGTGAATACAAGAATTTCAGGCAAGTGGATTCGGGGCCTGCGTATAGTGGGCCTCGTTTTTTTGCTGGGGGGATGCGCCGTAAAAAGCGCCCCGGAATCACCGCAGGTTGCTCCGGGCTGGACGGCCATTGTGAGCCATGAGAACGGGCATTTCGGGTATGTTCTCCGGCACGAGGGCAAGGTGCGTATTCGTCAGCCCTACCTGCCTGCCATATCCGGCAATATTCCTTTTCCCGATTCGCTGAGCGCGGTTCGGGTGGCAAATCTGATGTTGCAAAAGATTAACCAGGGGCAATTTCCGCCTGCAGTGACGGTCTCCGAAGTAGAAGCCGCCTTGAACAAGGCAAGGGATTAGGCGCTAGTTGGGCACGATTACCCCGACTCCGAATTCAAAAACCAGCTTTCCTCCGAGGTAGGCACTGTAAGTAAGTACTGCCAGCGACAGCACCATCACCGAAGCAAAAGTCCAGCGTTCGGCTGGCTTCATGTTGTTTTTGCGGAGAAAAGGCCAGAGCATCAATAGCCCGAAAAGCCAGAGGTTGGCCCAGCCCATGAGTTCATGTAGCTGAAGGGTTTGCTTGAGCAAGGGATTATCCGGCGAAGGCGGTTCTGCTGCACTGCCGGAAATAATGGCCAGAAAAAGGCCTGTAACGCCCCCGATGTGTAGCCAAAGCGCGGCTTCCGCCCACCAGCGATCTGGTTTTACTGCAGCCGCTACATACCCTGCTGCAGCGGTGAACAGCAGGGCTATAGGGAAATGTACCAGGGCAGGATGCCAGTGCATACAGAAAATCAGGCGTCAGCGTCGGTGCTTTCTTCGGCTACAGGAACCGCTTCTTCTTCGGTTTCTTCGGTAGCTGGTTCCTCGGTAGCTGATTCGTCTTCCAATTTCAGGTCCACGTTCTCCGCTTTGAGCACTTCGTACCAGGAAATCAGTTTTTTGATATTGGAAGGGTACACCTTCTCTTTGTCGAAAGTGGGGAGTACTTCTTCCAGGAAGTTCATCATTTCTTCCTTGCTGCTGTCTTTAGAAACGGGGAGCGCATCAGGGTATTTCGCCTGAATAGCTTGCAGCACATTCACCAGGGGCTCGCTTTCGTCGGTGGTGTAGATGCTCACATCCGTTAGTTTAGAGACCATCATGTTTCCTTTAACGAGCTGGCGTTTGCGCTTTTCGTCGAGAGATTCCACTACAATGGCCTTATCGTCAGTTTTTACTACCAGAAAAAGGCCGGGGGCACCTGTGATGGAAACAACGTCTTTGATGGATACACTCATGGGTTGAAATCAAGTTTGAAACGCAAAACACGGGAAAAAATCAGATTTTTCGATACTTCCCGTCATTTTAGTCGTTTAACAAAGAAAAATAGTAGTTTCGCGGCCCGAATGAAAGTATTCTTTTTCAGTAGCGTTGATCCCTCGGTCTTAGATCGTTAACTTCACCTACTGCAATCAGGTCCGTCATTGCTGATCTGCCCAAGCATCGCCTATGTCATTCATGCACCTCGATAACGACCAGTTCTACGACGAAGATTTTCCCGTCATTACCTCTCAGGAAGAGCAAAAAATGATGCAGGAGGATTTTCCTGAAGAAATTGGCATCCTTCCCCTCAAAAATACAGTTCTCTTCCCCGGCGTGGTCATACCCATCACCGTGGGGCGCGACAAGTCGATTCAGCTCGTAAAAGCCGCTAATCGCCAGGACGAAAAGCGAATCGGTGTCATCGCCCAAAACAACGTGATGGTCGAAAACCCCGCCTCGGAAGACCTATACCGTATCGGTACCATCGCCCGTATTCTGAAGATGATCAAAATGCCCGATGGCAGTGTCACGATCGTTATTCAGGGCCGCCGCCGCTTCGAGGTCAATCAATACACCCAGGAGGACCCTTATTTTACTGCCCGCATTTTGCCTTTGGAGGAAATAATGCCCTCTTCTGAGCAAGGCAGGGCACTTGTACATCGATTGAAGGAAGAGGCTTTTCGCATCATCGATATTTCTCCGAATATCCCCAGCGAGGCCAAAATAGCCCTCGAAAACATCGATTCCCTCAATTTTCTGATCAACTTCATCGCCTCTAACCTCAACCTGGAAGTAGAGGATAAGCAGAAAATTCTGGAGATCGATAGCCTCGAAGCCCGCGGTGAACTCGTGCTTACTTACCTCACCAACGAATTGCAGGTGCTGGAGCTGAGCGAAGAAATTCAGACCAAAGTAAAACACGACCTCGACCGCCAGCAGCGCGAATATATCCTTCGCCAGCAGATCCGCACCATTCAGGATGAACTCGGTGATGGCGGTTTTGAATCAGAAGTGGAGGAATTGCGTTCACGTTCACACGCCAAAGATTGGCCCATAGAGGTGCAACGTGTGTTTGATAAAGAAATGACCCGCCTCTCGCGGCTCACCCCGGCCATGCCCGACTACGCCATGGTCATGAACTACATCGAGTGGATGCTCGACCTGCCCTGGAGCAATTTTGCCCCCGATCAGTTCGACTTCAAAGACGTGGAACGCATCCTGAACGAAGATCATTACGGGCTTGAAAAAGTAAAGGAGCGCATCCTGGAGCACCTCGCCGTGGTGAAGCTAAAAGCCGACCGCAAGGCACCGATTATCTGCTTTTACGGCCCTCCAGGTGTAGGTAAAACTTCTCTCGGCAAATCCATCGCCCGCGCCATGGGCAAGGAATTTATCCGCATTTCCCTAGGGGGAGCGCGCGACGAAGCCGAAATCCGGGGGCACCGCCGCACCTATATCGGCGCCATGCCCGGGCGTATTATTCAGGGACTGAAAAAAGCTTCGACTTCCAATCCGGTGTTTATGCTGGATGAAATCGACAAAGTAGGCAATGATTTTCGCGGTGATCCGGCTTCTGCTTTGTTGGAAGTGCTTGATCCTGAGCAAAATAACTCCTTCCGCGACAATTTCCTCGAAGTTGAATACGACCTCTCGCGGGTCATGTTCATTTGCACCGCCAATAACCTGAGCACCATCCACCCGGCGCTCCGCGACCGGATGGAGATCATCGAGATCAACGGTTATTCGCACGAAGAAAAACTCGAAATAGCCAAGCGTCACCTCCTTCCCAAAAACCGCAAGGAGCACGGACTCAAGAGCACACAGCTTCGCATATCTCCCAAAGCCGTGGAGCGCATTATCGACCAGTACACCCGCGAATCAGGTGTGCGGATGCTCGGCCAGCAGATAGCCGCCGTTTGCAGGGGCGCTGCCAAGGAAATTGTGCTGAAGGACCAGACCAGCGTGGCCGTTACCGAAAAAAACCTCAAGGACTTTTTGGGAATCCCCCGCTTCGAAAACGAGCCTTACCAGAAAATAGACGTGCCAGGCGTAGCCATAGGCCTGGCCTGGACCGCGGTTGGCGGCGAAATTCTCTTTATCGAATCTACCCTCATTCCCGGCTCCGGCAAATTGTCGATGACGGGTCAGTTGGGCGATGTGATGCGGGAATCTGCCACCCTGGCCTTTACTTACCTCAAAGCCTACGGCGACCAGTTTGGCATCCCTTACGAGGTGTTTAACCACTGGGATGTTCACCTCCACATTCCTGCAGGCGCTATACCCAAAGACGGCCCTTCGGCTGGGGTAACCATGCTTACCTCACTCGCTTCACTCTTTTCTCAGCGATTGGTAAAATCCTCGATGGCCATGACCGGCGAAATTACCCTCCGTGGCAAAGTATTGCCTGTAGGAGGCATCAAGGAAAAGGTGCTGGCCGCTGTGCGTGCAGGCATCAAGATGTTGATTCTTTGCAAAGAGAACGAAAAAGATGTGAGCGATATCAAGCCGGAATACGTGCAAGGCGTTGAAATCCACTACGTGGCCAATATGGACGAAGTGCTCCGTCTCGCCTTGGAACCCAAGGTGTGGAAGCAAAGCCGTGTGCTTGTACCCGTTAAAAACGAGATAGAAATCACGCCCGACGTTACCCGCCTGGAACAGATTCGCCAAATCGTAGGAAGGGCCTGACGGTCAGGTGTTTACTTTTTCTTCTGCCGAAGGAATAGCTTCCGGGTGATGGTCAAAGAATTCGTCGCACCAGAGGCAGATATTCTGGAGGGCTTCCGTGCGGGTGCGCGCATGTTCTTCGCTTACGCCCATTGATTCGCCCATTTTCCAGGGGTTTCCTTCGTTCAGTCGCTGGAAAACAGGTGATTGCGCCACCCGCGCCAGCACGTCGGCTACTTTTTCTTTGCGGGCATCGCCCATCGGTAGTTTCGTGCCCGGGCAGCAGGGGTTGATTTTCCAGAGCTGAATGCTGACTTCCTGTACCATGTCGGGTTGCCCGCCCAGGAAACCCCTTGCTCCCGAAAGGATCGAGCAAAAGTTGTGGTTGGGGTCCTTTTTCCAGATGTTTTTCTGCATCGCACGCCCCCTGGCCCAGTTGCCGCCCAGCCACAGTTCTTCTGTAGCACCCCAAAAACCAAAGCTCGGTTGAGTACGCAGGTAATTGCCCTTTTCGATCAGGGGCTGTGTTTCCGCATCGGTCATATTTCTGGAAAGGAAAAGCGCCTTGAGGGTTTCGATGCGCTCGCCCTTGTGCTTGTGAAAGCGGTCGATACTGGCGATGTCGATACGGGAAACGCCATGATCCAGCAGGGTATCGAGTTTGGATTCGTTGATGAGGTCGCCGTTGGTTTGGAGCATGACCTGGGTGGCGTCGCCAAATTTTTTGCGCACCGCGTCGAGGATTCGGAGCAGTATTTTCCATTCGGCCAGGGGCTCGCCTCCTGAGATGATCAGGCGGTCCACGCGGTCAGGCAGATTCTGCACAATGGCGAGGCAATCTTCTTCCGAAATACGCTCGCCCTTTGGTCCTGAAAGGTTATAGCAATGGTCGCAAACGTCGTTGCAGAGTTGGGTAAATACCCAGTAAACGGATTCGCAGTGGTTAAAATCGGTTTTCATACTTAGCTTGTTTTTGTAGGGAGATAGTTTCCCAGATTTTGCCAAAAAGAAATTTCATCGGCGGCACCGGTAGCCGGGTCCTGCACAAATGCTGCCTGAGAGCGATAGACCTGTAGCTTTCCTTCGCGCATCATGGCCATGCGGGTGCCCACGCGTAGGGCTTCGCGGAGGTCGTGTGTAATGAACATCGAGGTGATGTGGAAAGTAGCAGCCATGCGCAGATAGAGGTCCTGCATCAGGGCGCGGATTTCGGCGTCGAGGTTGCCGAAGGGTTCGTCCAGCAACAGGATACGCGGGTTGATGATCAGGGCCCGGCCAAAGGATACCCGTTGTTTTTGACCGCCGGAGAGCTGGTGGGGCATTTTTTCGGCCTGATCGGCTATGCCGAGGTGTTCGAGCATTTCGCCTGTTTTCCGATGGACTTCTGCTGAAGGTACTTTCCGCAAACGAAGGCCAAATGCGATATTGTCGGATACATTCAGGTGCGGAAAAAGCAGCGGCTCCTGATAGAGGTAAACGATGCCCCGGAGGTTTGGAGCCATGCCCTTTAAAGATTGATCGTCCAGCAATATTTCTCCTGAGTCCGCGGTTTCCAGCCCGGCAAGGATCTTCAGCAGGGTGGTTTTGCCGGAGCCGGATTGACCCAGCACCGACAGCACTTCCCCTTTTTCTAGTGTAAAATCAACACCCCGGAGCACCTCCTCTTTCCCAAATGATTTATGTAAATCTTTGACTTCCAGCATGGTTCAAAGGGTTATTCGGGTAAAAAGGTAGCGCTTGTTGATCCACAGCATCAGGGTGGGGGGCAGCACCAGCAGGCAGCCCGCCAAGGCCGCCAGGTGAATATTGGCTTCGGTCACGTACTGGTACACTTTTACGGTGAGCGTGGGTACTTTGCCCACCCCGATCAGCACCGTCAGTCCGTATTCAAACCACGAAAGCAGAAACGTTTGAAAGAAGCAGACAAACAGCACCCCTTTGGCCACGGGAAAAAGGACCTTGAGGTAGCTGCTCACCGGATTGGCACCCAAGGTCGCGGCCAGCTGGGCCATAGCTTCCATACGGGCGTTCCAAAAGCCTGTGAACAGAATCACCGCAAACGGATAGGCCAGCAGGAAGTGCCCCAGCATTACGCCCGTTATTTTTCCTGAAATTCCCAGAAACAAAAATGACACCTGCAAACACGCCGCGTACATCACCGGGGAGAGTACATAAGGCAGATAGGCCAGCATCAGCCAGGTGTTTTTTCGGGAAGATTTCGCCAATGACCGCGCACTGAAAAAGCCGGAAATAGTCGCCAGAAATGCCACACAGGCTCCTATGCCCAGCGAAAGACCCAGGCTTTGACCCAGGCCCGAAGATGCTGTGAAGGCGTCGGACCAGTTTTGCAAGGACCAGTTTTCAGGGAAAATTTTGGGAAAGGGCCAGCCTTTGCCGATGGAAAATATCCCCAGCAGCATCAAGGGGGAGAGGATGGCCGTAGCTACCACAACCCCAAAAAACGGGTGCTTTTTCATGGTTGCTTCGGGTTAGTGGGTGAAACGAGCAGTGTTCGGAGCAGCACAGCCACCAACAAAAGGTAAATCAGTACCACGATGTAGGCTTCGGGCCGGGCTGTGAGGTCGTACTGCTGCAGTTTTCGAATGGCGAGTACCGATACCATCTGCGGGCTTTCCCGGCCGATGAGCAGGGGAATTTCATACGAACCCACCACGAACAAAAAGTAAAGCACCAGGGTAGGGCGGCTGCTGCGTATCAAAACGGGCACTTCTACCCGCCAGGTACGCGACCGCCGGGCGGCACCAAGGGTCTGCGCCAATTGCCCCAGTTCGTCGAGGCGCTCATTTTCCCAGGTATGAATAAACAGCAGCACCAGAAACGGTACCGCCATGGCCATGTGCGTGAGGAGGATGCCCGTGCCCCAGCTGTCGTGAATCATGGCCGGAAACTGCTCAGGAGTTGCAATCAGGCCTGCACTCAGGGCGATGCGGGAGAAAAAGCCCCTGGGGCCCAGTAATTGAAACGTGAGAAAGGCCGCAACCACCGCCGGAAAGGCCAGCGGCAGGTAAATGAGGTACGACAGCAGCCCTTGTTTGAAACTGTGGCGGTGCTTCAGCACGAGCCGCAAAGCAATGCCCGTAGCCAGCAACATGGCGCCGGCAGCCAGCGAAAGGCTATATCCCAGATCCACCCAAAACTCGGCATGGGTCAGCACCCGCTGCCAGTACACGAGCGTAAACCCCTCGCTCAGGAGACCTACCAGCCCCACGCTGTACAGCAACGCATACCCCACGCCCAGGATCAGGGGCAGGGCCGTCCAGCACAGGAAGAAGGCGAGGCCAGCGGTGAGGGTTCGTTTTTTCAAAGGGAAGGAACCGGAGTTTCGATGACGTGGGTGCGGAAGTCTTCGTAGAGGCGGATCATGTATTCGGGCGCAGGCTCCTGAATAGCCCTTGGCAGTAATTGTGATTTTTCGGGGGCAAATTTTCTTCCGGGCTGGTTGCTGAATTTTTCCTGCCAATCTGCCGGGAGGGCCTCCATATTCAGTATCGTGCCGTCCCCCCATACTTCGGGGTTGCGCTTTTGGAGCTGCGCCTCGGGCGAAATCATGAAATTAGCCACGACCATGGCTGCCGCTTTGTTGGCCGAGGCAGCCGGAATGCCTAGGTAATGCGCGTTGCGAATGCTGCCGAAGTCGGGCACGTAGGCGCGTGCACTGGCAGGGAAAACGCCTTGCCGGATCTTGTTATCCACCTCGCAGTCGTTCATGCTGAGCGTAAAATCCAGCTCACCGGAGGCAAACATCTGGTGCATGGGCGCCACGCCTGCGGGAAAGGTCTCGCCCTTTTGCCAGAAATAAGGGCGCAATTGGTTCAGAAACGCCCACATGTCGGTACTGAGGCGGATATATTTTTCTTCGGAAAAAGGCCCGTTGAGCGATTCACGCCCGCCGCCAAAGTCTGCCAGCAGTGCTTTGAGAGACGACATGCCCGTAAATTCGTTTGGGATGGTGAATTTTCCCGGATGCGCCTTTACCCAGGCTTCGAGTTCCTGGCGCGTACGCGGAGGGGCAGGCGTGCGGAGGCTGTCGTATATGAGCAATTGCTGCACCGTACCCCAGGGGCATTCGTAGCCATCGGTTTCCTGCTGAAAGTCGTAGCGGATAAACGGATTGTCGAGGTCGAGGTAAGCGGCGTTGGGCAGTCGCCCGGTCCAGGGTCCGTACAGGCCGTTGATTTGCCGGAGCTGAAAAAAAGTTTCGCCATTGATCCACACAAGGTCCAGCTCACTGCTTGATTTACCCGCTTCCATTTCCGCCAACAAAGCCGAAACAATCACATTGCCCTGGCCATTGGCGGTTTTGAGCTCAATGTCGTAGCGGGCTTTCACCTGCGGCGCCACGAATTCATTGATATACGCATTGATTTGCGGATCGCCCTGCCACATCATCAGGTGCACCGTAGAGCCTTTTGCAGCCGCTTCTATTTCTTCCCAGGATAGGGAATCTGAAACCGAACTGCCCGGATTTTTTGAGGCAGTCTGGCAGCCAAAAAGGAGCCATGTGCAAAAGCAGACGAAAAGCGTATAGGTGAAATTTTTCATTATCGAATAAAGGGCTCCGGACAAGTGCGTTCCTGCCCGGAGCAAATTTGATCAAATGCTGTAGTACAAACCAAACTGGAATTGGCGGGGAGGGGCTGCATTTCTGCGGATCAATACCCCCGAAGCCGCGGCACCCGGCTGGATCTGGTTGCTTTGGGTAGCATTGTTGCTGTAGCCCGAGAGGTTGGCTGCGTTGAACAGGTTGAAGACATCGGCACGAAGGCTCAACTTCCCGTCCCCCACTTTGAAATCATATTGCGCGCCGAGGTCGAAGGTAGAAGCCCAGGGCAGGCGGTCGCTGTTGCGGCTTTCGCCGGGGTAGCGGTCGCTGTTGCCTACATAAGCATCGCCGAAAGATTGACCGTCGCCATTGAGGTCGGTGGTGCCGTAGCCGGTGGGGATGCGGTTGATCGGTTGGCCGCTTTGGAGCAGGGATGCCACGGTGGCGGTAAGGCCTGATACCGGGTACCAGGAAAAAATACCGTTGAGGACGTGGGTGCGGTCGTTGATTGAGGGGCCCCATTCTGCTTCAAAATCGTTGCCATTTGCGGCCCGAAAGTTGATGTCCTCGGTATTGTTGCGCAACTCGGAGAGGGTGTAGATGATACGGTAGGAATAATCGTCGTTGCCCCGTGCCTTCTGCAGGTTGAGGCTCATGGCTGTATAGCGCGATGAACCTCCCGACTCGGTTACCACGATGTTGCGTGCTACGCCCCGCACGGTGTCGCCATTGATGAGGGCATAGTTGCCATAGATGGGCACCGGGCGGCTGAGATCAGCTTCTGCCTGGGTGCGCACCACCACGTTGTTGGGGTCGGTGATAGGGTAGGGCGCAGCGCCATTGAGGTTGCGCAGGCGAAAGAGGTTTTCGGAGCGGTTGTGCATCACATCTACATAAAACAGCATATTTTCCGAAGCCTGGTACTGGTAGCCGAGCGAAAACTGGTTGTTATACGGGTTTTGGTAGCCGTTGGGGTTGAGGATGCGGCGCTCTCCCGAAAATACCTGGTTGCGCTGCTCCTGTAAGCTGGAAGCAGAAGGGCCGTTGAGGTAGGGAACACCGGAGGCATTTGCAGAAAGGTTTCCGTCGTAGGTGATGGCGTTCAGGTCAGTATTTGCGGGTAAAATGCCCTGGTCCTTCAGTGCCTGGAGCTGGGTGAGGTAATCGGGCGAGGTCGTGTTTTGCTGCAGGGCATCGCTGTAGATGGCGTAAAGGACTTTGTCGTAGTACAAACCATAGCCGCCCCTGATGCTGGACCGCGAACTGAGGCGGTAATTGAAGCTCGTGCGGGGCGCAAGGTTGTTGACATCGCCTTTGTCGCTGCCGCCTTTGGAGAGGTTGTCGTAGTCGTAGCGGAGACCCAGGGTCACGTTCAGGTGGGTAGTAACGGCCCACTGGTCCTCGGCGTAGAGGCTGAAAATATTCTGGCGGGTACCATAGGAGGCCGGGCGCAGCTCTACGTTGTAGTTGAGCACCTGTACATTGGCGGGGATGTCGTTCACGTTCAGGCTGGCACCCCGGTTGAGGGCGCGCACCGTTGCGAGTTGATCAGCGGTTAGCTGCACGGTGTAGTTGCCATTGGCGTTGCCGCCGCCGATGAGTTGATGGTCGGCAGAGATGATTTCTGCGCCGGTTTTGAGGGTATGTTTTCCGAGGAAAAAGGTGAATTTCTGCTGTCCCTGGAGGGTATTTTCAAAAGAATTGAACTCATAACCCGGATGCCCGAGCACGGCAATCGTTTGACCGTCGGGGTCGAGCACGGCTACCTGCGGCGAATTTGGATTAACTGCCTGGCTGTAGTTCCAATGAAAGCGCGCAAACTGCACATTGGTCTCGGACAGGAAACGGTCGCCGGTATAGGTGTTTTTCAATGCACTGAGGAAGCTGTTGCGGTCCTGACGATTGCCGGCGGAAGGGAAGGAAACGCCCCCTTCGAGGCCGCCACCCTGGCGCTCGATATTCACGATGCCGCTGTTTATGCGAAGCGACGACCGAAAGCGCGAAGACCACTGTTGGTCGATTTTGCCGGAGAGGTAGGTGAACCGGTTGGTGCCCCGCACGGTTTCGTTTACGCCCAGCACCGGGGAGCTCAGCACATTGTCTTTCAGGTCAATGGTTTGCTCGGCATTCAGGAAATAGAAGGTTTTGTTTTTGACCAAAGCGCCACCCAATGCAAAACCTGCCTGGTAGCGCTGAAATCCGTTGAGCACCTGGTTGCCGGAAAGGTCGCGCTGCGGATAAGGTGATTTACCGTCGATGGCTGGACCCGGGCGGGTGATGGCGAACGCTTCGGCGTGGGTGGTATTGCTGCCGGAGCGGGTGGTAAGGTTGATGACGCCGTTGGCGGTATTGCCAAATTCTGCCGAAAATTTATTGCTCAGCACCGATACCGATTGCATAAAGCCGATGGGCATGGCAAATTTCTGACCACCCAAAAACCGCTCGTTGTTGTCCATGCCGTCGATGAGGTAGTTGGTGAAAAGGGCATTTGCTCCGTTGATGGCCACATTGGGGGCTTCGGGGTAAAAGCCGGTAGCCTGGGTGACGTTGGGCAGGCGAAACAGCAGCCGGGTGATGTCGCGGCCTTCCACGGGCAGTTCGGTGGATTCCTGGCGGCTCAGGGTAGAAGAAACTTCGGCATTGACCGTGTTGATCGATTTGATGGCGGCACCGGACGTAATCAGCACGGCATCTACTTCAAAATCTTTTCGGGGTGCCAGGCCGATGTTCACCGAAGCGGTGGTATTTGACCGCAGCTCAATACCCTCGGCCAGGCCGGGATAGAAGTCGTCGCTTTCCGAAACCGAGGCAGCGTATTGGCCCGAAACAGGCAAACCTGAAAAAAGCACTTTGCCCTGTTCATCGGTGGCTTTTTGGGCTGAAAAACCAATGGCCTTGTTGGTAAGGAACACCGTAATGCCTGATCGTGGTGATTGATCGCCCAGGCTGATGACGTGGAGTTCGAGGTTGGATTGTGCCCAAAGCAACGAGCCCTGAAGGAGGATAAGGATGAGGAATATTTTTTTCATAAAAGCAGAGAATACCAGCAACCCCAGCCGGTGAGGCAGGGTACCGTTAATGAGTTAGAAGAAGCTGAATGGGAATGGGGAAAATCAGGCAGCCAACAGCGGTGGCGCTCTCAGGGCACAAGGGGCTGAGGAGATTTCGGGGAAAAAGAAAAAACCGGAAGGCGCTATGGGTTCGATGCCGGGCAGGGCGATAAAGTGCCAGCGGTAGAGCACCGAGCTTTGTGTGATCGTGGGCCAAACACTTACCCAATCGTTGGCCTGGTCGAGGTCTGACTTGGCCTTGAGCAGGTGGCAGGCAATCTTTCTTTCGGAGGCATAGTGCTTCAGGGCATCGAGCGAATGCCCGTGCGACCAGTCGAGGGAGCTAAAAGGTTCTTTAGTGAAATGCTGCCGGTTGATGCCGATGAGGTAGGTGCCCTGGTCGCGGGACGGGCCCAGCACCATGGGCGATTGATGCAGGAGGGCATCGGCCAGGCGGAGGTCATTGGGGCTTAGCTCGGGGCAGTCGTTGCCCACGCACATCACGCGGGCGTACCCAAGGGCGAATATCTGCCCGAAGGCGTGGGCAATTCTTTCGCCGAAATCAGCTCCTTTTTGCAACTGTGGTCCAAACCAATGCACATCCAGCCCCGAAGCTTCGGCTACGCTACGGGTATGATCCAGCAGGTCGTGGGCTACGTGGAGGGCGTTTTTGCCGGGAGCCAATTGCTTGATGGATGCTTCTTCCCGGGCGCTGCGTGAAAACACGAGCAGTGCCGTACGCTGTTCAACCGGGATATGTAGGGCTGCGGCTTTCACAAGTATTTCAGAGGTTCAACTTACGAAGAAAGCTCCCGCCCGGATGTTAGTAAGGAGTAAAATTGAATCTTAATATGGAAAGTGTCAGCAGGGCGACCGATATTTTGGGGCCTCGCATGCTTTGGCTTTAAATAGGAAATACATATAGTGGACCTCGCTATCATGGGGTAGAGGATATGCACCCGGTACGCTAGCATGCAGAGAAACCACCTTTTGTCATCGTTTTCGACATAAAAAAGTACCAAAATGATATTTTTGATATTTCCAATACTTGTTATTTAATAGTAAATAATTCGAAGTAGTGAGCAATTCTCATGGTATACTGAGATGTATGGCTTTATTCAGGCAATATTTATCAATGTGACACACATGTGATGGATATTATTTTTTTTGAAAGACATTGAATTGTAGTTATAAATATTACAAAATATTAGTTATTAATTTTAATATTATGAAATGTGTATCTAGTCTTGTTTGATTTATGTTAAAGACCTGTAGTTCCTGTTTTGAGAACTACCTATTTCTAAGTCTTTTTTTGAAATGAAGGATTCTGGTGAGTCTAGGATCATTATGATGAAATACTAGTGCGTATTTTTTTTTGAATTAGGGGAATTATTTGGAAAGCTCGAAGTATGTACTAATTTTGATATCTACACATTTACTCCACTAACTTCTTGCCCATGAACAAAACCTTTACAAAGGGTGCTGTGTTGAACTTTTCTAAGTTCAGACAACGCTCGATCCTGTTAATAGCCTTGTTGGTGCTAGTCGCCCAGTTAGGCTTTAGCCAGACACTCCGCGTGAGCGGCTCAGTCACATCTACCGATGCTACCGCCCTTCAGGGTGCCTCAGTATTGGTAAAGGGAACCAGAGTCGGCGCGTTAACCGATGCCAACGGAAAGTTTAATGTAGAAGTGCCACAGGGCAGCAATGTTCTGACGATCTCCTATATTGGATTTGCCACCCAGGAAGTAGAAATTAATGGTCGAACTTCCCTTGAAGTTTCGCTTTCCGAAAACAACTCCAGCCTGGAAGAGGTAGTAGTTGTGGCATACGGCACACAAAAGAAAGCGACGATTACTGGTGCGGTATCGGCGGTAAGCGGGAGCGACCTTGTTAAATCTCCTGCAGTTGACCTCTCCAACTCACTCTCCGGTCGTCTTCCGGGCGTGGTAGTAATCCAAACGAGTGGCGAACCTGGATACGATGGTGCCACCATCAATATCCGCGGTACGAATACCCTCGGAAACAGCAGCCCGCTTGTGGTAATCGACGGTATCCCTGACCGGGATGGCGGTTTGGGGCGGCTTAGCCCACAGGACATTGAGTCCATTTCTGTGCTGAAGGATGCCGCGGCAGCGATCTACGGTACACGTGCCGCCAACGGTGTGATCCTGATTACGACCAAGCGTGGAAACGTAGGAAAACCTACAGTTACGTATGATTTCAATCAAGGATGGTCGCAGCCTACTGTGGTGCCTGAAATGTCAGACGCGGTGGAGTATGCCAACATCATGAACCAGCTTCCAATTTACCGCTCCGTTCCTGTGAACGAATGGTCAGCGGCATGGTCAGCCATTCAGCAAAATGGGATTTATAACTCTCCAACCCCGGGCGTAGGTACAGTTAGCGCCAACTACAGTCCGGAAGCCGTACGTAAGCATGGCGATGGCTCCGATCCCTGGGGATATCCAAATACCGATTGGTTCGATGGATCTTTCAAAAACTTCGCTCCTCAAAGTCGCCACAATGTTCAAATTCGTGGAGGTTCTGATAATTTCCGTTACCTCGCTTCTGTAGGCTACGTGCACCAGGATGCGATCTATAACAACTCGGCCACCTTTTATGAGCAGTACAATATCAGGGTCAACCTCGATGCGGATGTGAACAAATTCATCACCACCAACGTGGGTATAGTGTTGCGTCGTGAAGACCGTAACTTCCCGACTGAGGCTTCAGGCTCCATTTTTCGCATGCTCATGCGCGGACGCCCGACCGAACATCAGGTATGGCCAAACGGCAAACCGGGTCCGGATATCGAAAATGGTCAAAATCCCTATGTGATTACCACAAATGCCACGGGATATGTAAAGGATCCAACCGATTATTTGCAGGTAAATGGAGGGGTCGACATTAAGATTCCGGGTGTTGAGGGTTTGAAACTGACCTTGAATGGTGCCCTTGACCTCAATAGCCGCTTGACCAAGACGTGGCAAACCCCCTGGGAGCTCTATTATTGGGACCGGATAACCTACGAAGCCGACGGCGTAACCCCCCTGCTGGAGGGTTCCGTTCGATCTAACTTTACGGATCCGCGCCTCCGCATGTCGAGCAGCTCCGTATTTAACACCAACTTGACCGCTTTGCTAAGTTATAACCGAACCTTTGGCGACCACACCTTCGGTGCATTGGCTGGTTTTACCCGGGAAACATTTTCAGGTCAGAACTTCTTCTCTTTCCGTCGCAACTTCATTTCCCCAGCCGTTGACCAGCTTTTCGCTGGCGGCCAGTTGCTTCAGAATACCGGAGGTTCAGCGTATTACCGTCCCCGTCAGGGTGTTTATGGTCGGGTACAGTACAACTACCAGGAGAAATACCTGGCTGAGTTTATCTGGCGCTACGATGGCTCCTATATCTTTCCGGAAACGGGTCGTTATGGCTTTTTTCCCGGACTGTTGTTAGGATGGAACATTTCCAACGAATCCTTCTTTAACGTAAGCGCTGTGAATTTCCTGAAATTGCGCGCTTCGTATGGACAAATGGGTAATGACCAGGTGTTTTACCGGGGTCAGCTTCAGGAGTTCGCCTACCTCTCCACCCTGGGCTTCAACCAATATCCCATCAATGGGCAAGTGGTAACTACCTTGAACGAAACCGTACTTGCCAACCCCAATTTTACCTGGGAGCGCGCCAACAACCTGAACGTAGGCCTGGATGCGGCCTTGTTTAACAACCGCATCGATGTAAACCTGGAGTATTTTTACAACCGCCGCGACCAGATTTTGATCCAACTTACTGGCTCTACCCCGGCTTCCTCCGGTATCAATGCGTTGTTGCCTCCGGTTAATGGTGGCCGTGTAGATAATCAGGGCTTTGAGTTCAACATTGGCTATAATTCCAATGCTGCCAAAAAGGTGCGCTACCGCATAGGCATCAACGGAGGATACGCCATCAACGAAGTGGTGTTTATGGACGAAGTACCCGGCGCTCCGGCTTACCAGTACATGGAAGGGCAGCAGATCGGGGCGTACCTGGTGTACCAGTCCGACGGCGTTTTCCTCAACCAGGCAGAAATTGAGGCGAATACCCTGGACTACAGCGGCGTGACTTCCCAATTGCTTCCCGGCGACATGAAGTTTGTTGACTATGACGGAAATGGTATCATCGATGCCGACGACCAGGTTCGGATCAATAAGAGCGCAACCCCTCTGTTCAACTTTGGTGCGAACTTCTCAATGCAATTCGGCAATTGGGATGTATCTGCTCTACTTCAGGGTGCGTTGGGAGCTGCCATCCGTATCCAAACGGAATCGGGTGATATCGGAAACTTCCTGAAATACCAGCACGACAACCGCTGGTCGATTGATAACCCAAGCAGCGAGCACCCACGTCTGGCCAGCCGCGGCGATACGTACTACACCGGTGGAAACTTTGGCAACAATACCTACTTCCTTTTCAGCAAAGATTATATCCGCCTGAAAAACCTGGAATTGGGCTACAGCCTTCCCTCCACTTTGATCAATAAGTTAGGCATTGGAGGGGTACGGGTATATGCCAACTCTTTCAACTTGTTGACTTTTACCGGGAACAAGATCTTCGATCCAGAGGCGGTAGCAGGCAATGGTGTGTACTATCCGCTTTCTCGTGTGATTAATCTCGGTGCCAGCGTAAAATTCTAACTAGTTAGATATTTACATATACGAAAAATTGAATGGATTCAAAAGTTTTACGTTCTTTATATCCATTCATGATTCCGTGGTTTTGACTTTCTTAATCAACCGCAGGTTTGGTGAAACTTCTTTTAGTTGCTAACCTGCAAGACTCACAGAATTTTATTTTTCATCACATGAAAACAGTTCGCTATCTCTTTCTTTTCTGTAGTGTAGCTATAATGCTCGCCGCATGTAAGGGAGACTTCCTGAGTACACAACCCCTGGACAAAATTTCCAGTGAGGCTGCCTGGGCGGATGGTCCGCTTTCACAGGCTTTTGTATTCAATGTTTATTCATTTTTGGGCTATGGAGGTTTTGAAGAGCAAGCACTTGCCTCTTTAACCGACGAATCCCTGTTTACCCACGCAGGACGCAACATCAACACTTTTACGGAAGGATCAGAAACGCCGTCTAACCTGGGCTGGGTAAGCCCTACCTATGAATGGGGCAATATGTTCCTGGCCATTCGGCAAGCCAATGTGGCCATTGCAAACCTGCCAACCGCATCTTTCGCTGATACCGAATTGCGGGACCGTTTGCTCGGTGAAAGCCATTTTCTCAGGGCATACTATTACCATCAGTTGTTGCGCTTTTATGGCGGTTTTCCCATTATCGACAGGCCCTATGGTTTGAATGAGGACTATACGGTGGAGCGTGCAACTTTCGAGGAATGTGTTAATTTCATTGTTGCAGACCTTGACAAAGCTGCCGAATTACTACAAGGCAAGACTGAAACGCCTGGTCGTACTTCACGCATTGCTGCTCTAGCCCTCAAATCGCGCGTGCTGATGTATGCCGCAAGCGATCTGCGTCACGGTCCAACAGCTGTCAGCAAATCGAGTACGCTCGCATCTTACGCTAACCTGAACCTGGTTGCCTACCTCGACGGCGACCGTATGGTACGCTGGCTTGCGGCAAAGAACGCGGCTAAGGTGGTGCTGGATAATGCTCAAGGGTACAAATTCGGATTAGCAGGACCCGTTTCTCCGGAAGAAGGTCGGGATAACTATATCTCCATAGCCATGGGGGGCGGTTCCAGCGTGGCAGATGCCACAGCTAAAGTAGAGCTTATTTTCCAGCGCACCCATACAGCAGAGTATAACCGCGAAAGTGATTGGCCTTTGGGTGGAATCCACCAAGGGATCAACAATGGTCCTAACGGCTACAACAATTGGGCTGGCAATACACCAATCCAGCAATTGGTGGACGACTACGAAATGATGGACGGTTCAAAATTTGACTGGAGCAATCCTGCGCATGCTTCTGCTCCTTATTCCGGCAGAGATCCTCGACTCGAAGCTACCATCATGCACGATGGCTCAAACTGGAAACCCAGACCCCCCTCGGCGGCAGCTCTGGATCCGAATAACCAGATCCAAACAGGTATCTACGACGACGGAGCAGGTGGGGTGGTTAATGGACTTGATACCCGTGAATCGGTGATAGAAAACTGGAACGGAAGCCGTACACGTTACTATACCCGCAAATTTACGGATCCAAACCCAAGTCTGCCCGATAACCAATCCAATGCCCAGGTAATTCCCTGGCCGTTTATCCGGTATACCGAAGTGGTGCTGAACTATGTGGAGGCTTGCATCGAACTCGGCGAAGAGGATGAAGCGCGTAACTGGCTCAACCAGATTCGTTTCCGGGCCGGTATGCCTGCCATAATCGAGTCGGGTACTGCTTTGCGTGAACGGTACCGCAATGAGCGTCGTATCGAACTGGTGTACGAAGAGCACCGCTACCATGATGCTCGCCGTTGGATGATTCCTACCCAAACCGTTGGCAGAGGAATTAAGTCCATCGACATCCGCGCCACACTCAAGCCAGGCGCTACCCCGAACGTGCCTTATTTCTATGACCTTGCCAAGTACAGTTACTCCTATACTGTGGTTGACAATACCCAGAATGAAAGCCGTAGCTGGGTTGACAAGATGTACTATCGGCCATTCAGCCGCGATGAAATCAACCGGAATCCGAAGCTGATTCAGAACCCGGGCTATTAATTTGTTGCAGGGAACACTTCCAGAGAATCTATTCCTGCTTTTGCAGGGATAGATTTTCTGCTTTAAATCTGTGTATGCGCTATTTTTCTCTGCTTTTGCTAGGGCTGGCTTCGGTGGTTTTGGCCGCCTGCACTACCGAACCTAAAAGTCCGGTTGATACGGGCGATACGCCTACGTCCCCCCGATTCACCCTGCTCACTGCTGAAGCGACCGGGGTTTCTTTCGAAAACCATTTAGAAGAGGGGCTGAATACCAATATCCTCATGTATGAGTATTTTTATAATGGAGGCGGGGTGGCAACTGGCGATATAAATGGAGACAGCCTTCCCGATCTGTATTTTACTGCCAATATGGGTCCCAACCAGCTCTATTTGAATCGCGGAAATTTTCAATTTCAACCGATTGATGCCGCTAAGGGCCGTTCGGGCCCATGGAAAACCGGGGTAACCTTGGTAGACATCAATGGCGACGGTCGGCTCGATATTTATCTGTGCTATTCCGGTACTTTGCCGGAAGAAAAAAGAAAAAATCAGTTGTTTGTTAATCTGGGAAATGGCTCAAATGGTATACCTCAGTTTGAAGAGCAGGCAGAGACCTATGGGCTGGCAAGTGCGGGGTACAGCAACCAGGCATATTTTTTCGATGCTGATCGCGACGGCGACCTCGATATGCTGCTGCTTAACCACAACCCGAAGTCGCTGCCGATTCTGAATGATGAAAGAACGGCTCAACTTATGCGAGAAGACGATCCCTTACGCGGACTGCGCTTTTTTCAGCAGGATCGGGGTAAATTTTCGGACGTGACCCGCGCAGCCGGGATTGTTGGTGCTCCCCTGGCTTACGGTTTGGGGCTCGCCATTACCGATGTAAATGGCGATGGCTGGTCTGATTTTTATGTTTCCAATGACTATACCGCTCCGGATTACCTCTATATCAATAACCGAAACGGAACATTTACCAACCGGCTGGCTACCAGCATAGGCCATACCAGCCACTTTTCGATGGGTAATGACGCCGCCGACATCAATAACGATGGCCTGATCGACCTGCTTACCCTTGATATGCTTCCGGAGGACAACCGCCGCCAAAAACTGCTGCTTTCTCCTGACAACTACGATAAATTCAACCTCAACCTGCGTAGCGGATTTCATTACCAATACATGCGCAATATGTTGCAGGTCAACAATGGCGACGGAACCTTTAGTGAAACCGGTCAATTGGCAGGTATTTCCAATACCGACTGGAGTTGGGCCGCTTTATTTGCAGATTTGGACAACGACGGATGGAAGGACCTCTACGTTACCAACGGGTATAACCGTGATTATACCAACCTCGACTTTATCAACTACATGGATAACTTCACGCGTCAGGCAGGCCGCCTGAAGCGGGAAGACGTGCTGTCGCTCATCCAGCAGATGCCTGCGTCCGATGTGGCGAACTATGCTTTTTCCAACCAGGGGGACGGCCTTTTTGCCCAAAAAACAAAGGAATGGGGCCTTCACCAACTCGCAAACAGCAACGGAGCCTCCTATGCCGACTTCGACAACGACGGCGACCTCGACCTGGTGGTAAACAATGTCAATCGGCCGGCATTCATTTTTCGGAACGAAACCCGTCCTCAATCTACCGCAGCATTTTTGGATGTTGAATTGTACGGTGAAGGAAAAAATACCCTTGGGATTGGCGCGCGGGTGGAAGTGAAGGCCGGGGGAAAAGTACAGGTGGTAGAGCAATCACCCACCCGAGGATATCTTTCCTCCGTTTCTCCTGTACTGCATTTTGGTTTGGGGGAGGTATCGCAGGTCGATACCCTTTCTATTCGCTGGCCCACAGGCGAGAAACAGGTATTGACTTTTGTTGAGGTGAACCGGAAAATTATCCTCCGACAGTCAGCTGCACGGCAACAAGTCCAAACTCCTGCTTCAAAGCCAAATCCTTTTTTCCGGGCGGTGGCCAGTCCTGTTGCCTGGTCTCAGGCCAAAACCGAAATCAACGATTATTATCGTCAGGGGCTCTTACTCAGCCAGTTGTCTTATCTGGGCCCGTGTATGGCCCAGGGCGACTTAAATGGTGATGGAAAAAGCGACCTGGTGATCGGAGGAGTAAGCGGGCAAGGTGCGTCCTTGTTCGTGCAAGGAGCAAATGCCCGGTTTACTCCGGTAAAAGTACCTGATTTTGAGCGGCATGTTGCCTGCGACGATGCTGCTGTATGCCTGTTCGACGCCAATGGAGACGGGCGCCTGGATGTTTTCATAGCAAGTGGCGGTTACCGATTGCTACAGCCGGGAGATTCGCTATTGAAGGATCGACTCTATATCAATGAAGGGAATGGGAAATTCACCTGGAAATCTGCTGCATTACCGGACCTACGTACTTCGGCAGGGGCTTCCGTGGCTTTTGATGCCAATGGCGACGGCGCTACCGACCTCTTTGTTGGAGGAAGGGTGATTCCGGGTCGGTGGCCTGAAACGCCCGCCAGTTATTTGCTGGTCAATGATGGCAAAGGAAAATTCTCGGACCAGACCGCAGCCCTTGCACCTGATCTGTCAATAGCAGGCATGATAACTTCGGCACTGAGCGGCGACCTCGACGGAGATGGTTCCCCTGAATTGATTGTAGCAGGCGAATGGATGCCGATACGGGTGTTTGCTGCTTCCGGCGAAAAGTGGGTGGATGCGACGAGTCGGTTTTTTGACCGTAACTACACCGGATTTTGCTGGAATACGCTCCGCCTTGCCGACGTCAATGCCGATGGCCTGCCCGATCTGATCGCTGGAAATATAGGGACCAATACCCAGTTTCACATTTCCACTGATCAACCTGCTTCCCTTCACGCCCTCGATTTTGACGGGAATGGGTCAGTAGACCCAGTATTTTCCTTTTATATTCAGGGCAAATCCTATCCCTACGTTACCCGCGATGAACTCCTGAAGCAATTGTCGAGCTTAAGGGCCCGCTTTACCACTTACGAAAGCTTTTCCAACGCCACCCTGGATGATATTTTCGCTCCTGAAGTCCTTAGAAAAGCACACAGCCGGAAAGCAGACCACCAGGAAACGACGCTTTTTCTGAGCCGGAAAGGCCAGAAATTTGCCCTCGCCAACCTGCCCGTTCAGGCACAATATGCACCGGTGCAAGTTATCGCTCCATTGGATGCCAATGGAGATGGCCATACCGATTTGCTGCTGTGTGGCAACCATCTTTATGCCAAACTTCGTCTGGGCAGATATGACGCAAATTATGGGGTATTGCTCCTGGGCGATGGAAAGGGGGCTTTTACCTATGTACCACAAACACAGTCCGGTCTAAGTCTGCGGGGGGAAGTACGTTCTCTGATGCAGATAGATAAAACTTTTCTTTTTGGGGTTACCCAAGGTCCGGTGGTTGCTTATCAACTTCAAGTTCCTTAATACAATGAAACGCTTCGTGCTTTTAGCGCTTGTTTTGGTATCTGTAGGAGGCTGTAAACCGCCTGTGACCTATACGGATAAAGAGGTTGCGGCCGTTTGGGGTGATATGGCCCTGCACGTGTCCAAAGCCACGCCTTCCAATTCGCCCACTTACGCAGCCCGTGCGTTTGGCTATATAGGCCTTACGATGTATGAATCTGTAGTTCACGGGTTTCCGGAATATCAGTCACTAGAGGATGCGCTTAACGGGGTTGATTCTTTCCCTGTGCCCGAAACGGGAAAAACATACCATTGGCCCCTGTGCCTGAGTGCAGGACAGGCAGCCATCATCAAGTACTTATACCCCCAGGCACAGGAAAGCACGGTGCGGCAGGTGGACTCGCTGGAGCGAGAGGTAAATGATTTTTTTCTGGAAAAATTGCAGGACACTGCGCTGGTGAGGCGCTCTGTCGCGTACGGTCAAGCTGTTGCCGGAGCGATTTTCGCATGGTCACAAACCGATGGAGGTCATCGGGGTTACCTGCGAAATTTTGACAAGACCTACGTTCCTCCTGTACACCCCGGAGGCTGGCAGCCAGCGTTGTATTCACAGTCCTTCAGCCATGATCCGCTTCACCCGCATTGGGGCAGCAACCGCACCTTTCTAGCGGCCAATGCGGCCATTCCCAAGCCAGATTTTATTCCGCGCGATACGACTCCCGGATCGCCGTATTACGAGCAATTCCGGTTGGTGTATGAGAAGGGGAATACCCTCACAGAGGAGGAAAAGCAGATGGCCGTGTGGTGGGGCGACGATCCTGGCGAAACCTTTACCCCCGGGGGGCATTCGTACTACCTGGCCACTCTAGCCTTGCGTAAGACCCAGCCTGAGATGATTCGCTGGGCCGAGACCTTTGCTCGGGTAGGCTTGTCTATTTCCGATGCCTTCGTGGTGTGCTGGAAATGGAAGTACCACTTCTTTACTGAGCGACCCAATACCTTCATTCCCAAATACATAGATGTGGAATGGGAGTCTTTCTGGCCCGATCCGCCTTTTCCTGCCTTTCCTTCCGGGCATGCCATTCAGTCGGCGGCAGCGGCCACCGTGCTGACCGACCTATTCGGAGAACCCTTTTCATTTACAGATTATGCCCATGTGGGCCGCCCGCCGGATGGGCTGCGAAACGTAACATTTAAGGCCAGAAATTTCACCTCCTTCTGGCAGGCGGCAGAAGAAACCGCCAATTCCCGGTTTTATGGGGGTATTCATTTGCCCCACGACAACGCCGTGGGCCAGTCATTGGGCGTCCAGATCGGGCAGCATGTCAACGCCTTGCCCTGGCGTAAACCTTCATCATCTGTATCCATTGCTCCATGAACCTCAGCACCTTGCAGCGTTTTCTTCTGTTTGCGGGCCTGGTCCTGAAGGTCTTCGTGTCCATCGCCCAGATCCCGCCAGCGGGGAACGCCCCATTTGTAGATGTAACCGACTCGTCAGGTATTCAGCACCAGTTTAAGGTGTATGAAGGCATGTTTGGCGGGGGTATTTGTGTATTTGATATGGACAACGACGGGCTGGAGGATGTGTACCTCACCAGCGGCATGAACGACGACCAGTTGTATCGAAACTTGGGTAACGGCAAATTCCAACTGGCTTTTGAAGGCTCCGGACTCGAGTTGACCCGTAAATATGTAACCCTGGGTGTTGCCGGGGCGGACGTAAACCGCGACGGCTGGGTGGACTTATTTGTAACGACCCTAACCTCCAGGGTTAATCCGCCGGATATTCCCCGTGCGCGCAACCTGCTATTTCTCAACCAGGGAAATGGAAAATTTGTGGATGCCACAGAGGCTTATGGCCTGGCTGACCTATATTCTTTCAGTACGGGTATAAGCTTTGGCGATGTGAATGCCGATGGCTGGCCAGATGCTTATGTGGGTAATTATTTCCTGGCCTACGAAGGCGAGCTCACTTATATCAGCGATGCCACCATTGCAGGGTCCAATCAAACGGCGAAAGGCTATCTGCTGATCAACGAAGGGGGACAACGTTTTCGCGACGCTTTTCAGGAATACGGACTGCAACACCGGGGTTTCGGTTTTGGGGCACTCTTTACTGACTATGACAACGACGGCGACCCCGACCTGCTGGTAAACCACGATTTTGGGTACAAAGCATTTCCCAGTCTGCTGCTGGAGAACCGATTTCCACGCAAGCGCTTTAGAGATGTGAGTGTGGCAACGGGCTTTGACCTTAAAATAAATGCGATGGGAGCAGCAATTGGCGACTTGAATGAGGATGGCTACTTCGATTACCTTGTGACGAATATCAAGTTCAACCGCATGATGATGAGCCAGGGCAAGGGAAAGCCCTACGTAAATCAGGCCAAAGAACTGGGAATGAAAACATTGGCCATCAGTTGGGGGGCCAACATGGTCGATTTCGACCACGACGGCTACCTGGAGGTATTTGTTTCGAATGGCGACCTGAATCCGTATTGCACTCCAATGGGCAATTTTTACTTTGAAAATGACAAGGGAAAGATCGTGGATCGCTCTGTGGAGTCGGGGCTGAAAGACTACGGCATTGGCAGGGGCTCGGTGGTATTTGATATGGACAATGATGGCGACCTGGACCTGCTGGTCGTAAACCAGGAATCGGTGCGACCAGGTTATCCCGTGCCGTCAATTACCCGGCTGTACCGCAACGACGCGGCAAAAGGGGCGTGGCTAAAGGTAAGGCTGAAAGGCAGTGAGGCGGAAAGCCATGGTATGGGTTCGCGGGTTATCCTGTCGGTTAATGGCCGCCGCATGATGCGCGAGATCGATGGCGGTGGCTCGAGTCATTTGTCGCAAAACTCTACCCTGGCCCACTTCGGGCTGGGAAATGCAACAGCGGTGGATTCCCTCATCGTGGTATGGACTGGTGGCAAAAAACAGGTGCTGGTGAACGTACAGGTAAATCAACTGGTTGAGGTAGGGGAGGCGAAGGGGGACAACCCTGTGTCGATCTGGCCCATGGTGGTGGCGGCTTTGTTCGTTGCCGGGTTTGGCTGGCTTATCTGGCGGCGAAGGAAAAGGGCTTCAGTGGGAAGTATAGATTGATATAAAAGCGATGGCCTTTGCTTTTCCGCTCAAAACCAACCTGTTTATTGCCCCACACTCCTGGCTAATTAAGCGGAAATCTTTTTGCCCAAAATCGTAGGGTCTGAAGTCAAATGCTGTTGTGCATTTGGTATAGGGTTAACCAGCAGATAAGTGTCGGCCGTGGGACCAGCAGGCATGTAGCTGGTTTATTATGTAAAAGAAAACCCGGCCTGGGTGAGGCCGGGTTTTGGAAAATATTGCCGTATTGGACCTCAGGGCCCCTTTTCAGTTTATTTTACTTTCAAAAGCTGTACAGAGAAAAGCAAAACGGCATTGGCAGGAATACCTGAACCAAAGGGAGGATTGCCCCCATATGCCAGCGAAGAAGGAATGAGGAGCTTTCCTTTGCTGCCTACCTTCATCAGCGGGATGCCGATCTGCCAGCCACGGATAACATTTGTGAGCGGAAACTCAGAAGCTACTCCGCGGTCAAGGGAAGAATCGAATTTGGTGCCATCGAGCAGGAAGCCTTCATAATGAACGGATACGGTGCTTGCAAGGGTAGGTGATGTCCCGGCTCCGGCCACTTCCTCCACATAGGTTACGCCTTCAGCGGTGGTAACGGTAGCGGTGAGGTTGTTTTCCGCCAGATAATCATCAATGAGGGAAAGGTCGGTTTTCAGGAAGTCGCCTTTGCAGCCGAAAAGGAGGACTACCAGGCTCAGCGAAAGGAGGAACAGATTTTTCATGATGCAAAAATAGCGAGGGTTTAACTTTTATAGTGCTAAGTGAGAACGAATATCCTGCGGTTTTGGGTTGTTTTTCTTGAAAAAATACCGCTGAGGAAGCATGATTACTTCTTTTCGTTGTCGTTGGTAACAAATGTCATCCCGGAAAAATTTTAAATGTTTACTTTTACAGCATGAAATCCCGCTTGCTCGGTATCCTCATATTGCTTGCTATGGTCGGTCATCTCCTGATGCCGCTGGCCATTACAAGCTATTTTGAGTTGAACCAGGCGCGGATTACCGAGGAGTTTTGTATCAACAAGTCGCGGCCCATGCTGAACTGTAACGGGCATTGCTACCTCGCTACCAAGCTGGCTGCGATGGAGCAGGGTGCTCATCAGGAGAACGCCGAAAACCTGGCCCTTATTCCGGGTATCGTGCCCCTTTTCTGGGAAGTAAAACCTGGCTTACAGCTCCTTTCTCACGCAGAACCCTTGCCACTCAGGGCCATTTCTCATTTGCCTGTGGCCCCCGTATTGAATATGCCCGTGCAGCCGCCCGAGGCCTGATCCTGCTTTTTTTCCTTGTCCCTTCTTTTCGGCGCATTTTCCTGCTTACCCGGGTTTGGGTTTCAGCGCGCATTTCTTTTCAGGATCAAATATTCAACCCATGAAAACCTCATTTTCTTATATCGTTTTGCTTTTGGCAGCAGTTTTTGTCTTTTCTTCCTGCAAAAAAGACGACCCCATCGATCCAACCACCGAAATGGTTGAGCTCGCGCATACGCATACCGCCAGCGACTGGCATGTGACGGTTTACGCCATGGATTCGATCAAAGTGGGCTACAACAAGCTGTATATCAGTGTTAAGGAAGACCACGATACGCCGCGCCTGACCGACGCGACGGTGATGCTTATGCCCATGATGGACATGATGACGATGTCGCACAGCGCTCCTGCCGAACAGCCTGGTGCCGCTGACGCAGACGGTTTCTACGTAGGCGCCGTGGTTTTTGTGATGCCTACCGACCCAGCCATGGGTACCTGGACAGTAACCCTGTCCATTACCCGCAACGGCGTAACCGAATCGGTGGATGTGCCCCTGGAAGTAGCCAGCCCTGCTTACGCCCGTATGCGTTCTTTGACCGCAGCCGATGACAGCAGCAAGCTCTTCCTTTCGCTGGTAGCTCCTGCGGACCCGATCGTAGGCATCAACGACTTTGAAATCACCGCACACCAACGGGTATCCATGATGAGTTGGCCTGCCGTAAACGACCTCACCTTTGAAATTGTACCTGAAATGCCTTCCATGGGCCACGGATCACCCAACAACGTGAACCCTGTGATCGCTGAAAACGGCCATTACAAAGGCAAAGTAAACTTTACGATGGATGGCGAATGGGTGGTGCATGTAAACATGACCCGAGCCGGAAAGGTGGTTGGAACAGTGGATTACACGATCAACTTCCAGGCTAAATAATTGACCTCCTTTACGTGCATACAGCAGCTATTCTCAATGGGTGCTGTATGCACGCTTTTGTTCACTTTCTACGATATACCGGATGAAAGGATTGTTACAAACGGGAGGGCTCCTCGTGTGCTGGACCATAGCTATTTGCAACACAGGGCTTGCCCAATCGGACAGCCTGACCCTGGACGCCGGCCAGCTTCCCGCCAATTATGAAATAGAAGCAGTAGAAATCAGCCATCAGGGTCAATCTACCGATGACTGGATGCAGCGTTTTTACCGGGCCAATCCCCTCAATACCACCGAAAGCATGATCAGCCGCCTCTCGGGCATGTCGCTCGTGCGCCGGGGCAATTTTGCCATGGAGCCCGTGCTGCGCGGCATGAATACCAACCAGCTGCAGGTGACCCTCGACGGTATGCAAATGTTTGGGGCCTGCACCGATAAAATGGACCCCGTTTCGTCGTATGTGGAACTGAATAACCTGCAAAACCTCGTAATTACGCCCGGAGCGGCAGGCATGGAGTTTGGTGCAGGGGTAGGGGGCAGCCTTAATTTTCAATTGAAAGAAGCCCGTTTTGCAGACTCCACCCAGCTACATGGTTCGTCAGGTGGTCGCTTTCAGTCAAACGGCCTCGGACGTGTGGGGCTGGGCAGCCTCGATTATGCAAGCCGGAAGCTGGGAATGCGAGCCAATGTCGTTTTTCGGGAGCAGGACAGCTACCGAACCGGCAATGGCGAAACCGTGCCATACAGCCAGTACTCGAAGCTCAATGCTTCGCTTTCGGGTGCTTACCGTCTGTCCAATGCCTACACCCTCAGCTGGACCCTCCTGGCCGATCATGGCTGGGACATCGGGTATCCGGCTTTGCCCATGGATGTGGCTTTTGCCCGCACGCATGTTGCCGGAGTTACGCTGCGCCACCGGCCTGTTTCCTGTACCACCACGGGTTGGGAAGCCAAAGTGTATGTCAATACCGTGGACCACGCCATGGACGATACCCATCGCCCGAACGTAGCCATGCACATGGACATGCCGGGGCTTACCCGCACGGCTGGTTTTTACTGGCAAAATGCCTGGTTAATCGGCAGCCGACACGTGTTTCGCGCCAAGGTGGACGGATTCGTGAACCGCTCCTACGCCGAAATGACCATGTACCCCGAAGGAGAGCGCCCCATGTTTATGCTCACCTGGCCCGATGTGCACCGAATGACCACCGGACTGTGGTTGGCCGATCAGTTTCAGTGGAAGAAAAACCTCAGGGTAAATGCTTCCCTGCGCGTAGATCAGGGTTTTGCCCAGGTGGATAAAGGGCTGGGATTGAACGAATTACGCATTTTCTATCCCGATTTTTCGGGTAAAAGGGCTTTCACGCTCATTCAGTCGAGCCTGGGCCTGGCCGGAGAGGCAGGCAAGCACAGCAGTTGGTCGGTGCTGGCATCGTACGGCGAGCGCCAACCGACCGTAACGGAGTTATTCGGTTACTACCTCTATGTGCAATACGACGGTTACGACTATATCGGAAACCCCAACCTGAAAAAGGAGCAATCGGCACAGATACAGGGCACCTGGGAGTACGCCAACCAGCGGCTTAATGTGCGGTTGTCGGGTTTCGGTTACCATTTTCAGCATTATGTGCAGGCAAAACTGGCCCCCGACTACCAACAAATGACCATTGGTGCCCATGGCGTGAAAACCTACGAGTCGCTGCCCTGGGCGGTATTGGCGGGAGGGGAGGCACGCTTGATCTGGTCGGCTACGCGCACGCTCGAAGGCATATTTACCGGACAATACAGCTACGGGTTCAACAGCCTGGGCAATCCCCTGGCCATGATCCCCCCGCTGGAGCTGAAAGCGGCCCTCAATTACCACCGCAAAAACTTTTCGTGGATGGTGGACGGCGTATGGGATGCGCCCCAAAACCGTGTAAACCCCGACTTTGGCGAGCATACCACGCCTGCTTTCTTTGTGCTGAATACCCGCGCCAGCCTGGCTTTGGGCAAAACCCAAACCTGGAACCTACAGGGTGGGGTGGACAACCTCCTCAACGCCGCTTACTACCACCACCTCGATTGGGGGCGCATCCTGCGGCCCGGCAGGGATATGTGGGTAGGTTTAAGTTGGAAATGGTGAGAAGTTGTGCCACGGTTGAATAATAGACATGAGTTCTCCCGGATTTTCGTGGGGACTCATGTTTTTAACAATCATCCATAGGTTTTAGCGCGCGTGGTGCGACCTCTCTGAGGGCGATTTTCGTTTTGATCGTTATGCTGCAAAGGTTCGACTCCGCTGGAGTTGGGCATTATCTCTTTTTTGGGGGGGGGCTCAGGTTTTGTAGGAGGCAAAGCTTTATTCAGGAGCTGCGGCCTCCTGTTATTGCTTTTGGGAGCGGATAATCGGGAGCCAGGGGACAATCCGGGATTTTAAAATAAGGTATTACGAAATATTGAAATTAAATAATTGTTAAATTTTGTCAAGATGGTTGTTTCTTTCTTTCTTTCTTTCTTTCTTTCTTTCTTTCTTTCTTTCTTGAACTATCAAATACGCGCGCAATAGTTGATCCCGGATGCCGAAAAGGGTATGAGTAGGTGTTAAATTTTTATATCTCATTATGAATTTTGCCTCGATTATTATTTCAGCACTAGTAATCACTGTGTTGAGTCCAGAAAAAAACAATTATGAAATGTTGTCTCATCATGAGATGCAAAACATTTCAGTTTGGCCAATCGATAGGGTAATCGATCTTGGTGGAGGGTGTACGATTCATCTCATTGGGGACATGGGTTTTAATGTTTTAACCCAAAAGGTAACCTTCTCAGGTACTATTTCAATTCGTGGATGTGATGGTGAGTATCATGTTGAAAATATTAACGGCCCAGCAACTGGAGGAGGTGATTGGAACGAGGATGAAGCTTCAATAGATAATTTCGAAATATCATCGGAGAATAGTGAGCTTAATAGTGAACTACAAACCGACGTCATTAAGTTGGCACTTAAAGCAAACTTTGAGGAATATATTCGAACGACTTATTATTGAAGTTGACCCAAGCTAATCAAGAAATGGGTTACTGTTATTCGATTTTATCGTTGCAGTTTCCCTTTTTTTGATTAGCTAATAATTCGAAAAAAAATGCAAAAGTTAATGTATTTCCTATTTTTTGTTGGCCTCGGTTCTGGTTCAAGCCTGCCAAATTCCACGCTCTCCATTTACGAAGGCCTTCTCAATTCAGATATTAAGCCGCTTACTGATCAGGGAATGACTATCAGCATTCCTTTATCGGTAAAAGTGATAGACAGTTGTTTTTCGAATGGGGCGATTACCATCCTAAAGCGTTCATTTTCAGATATTTCAGCCGCGCCTTTGTTTGGGAATAGTGTTGACTTAAGTGAGGTTAATGGGCCGGAAGATCAGGTGGCCTGTTTTTTCTGGGAAGAAGGAATGCTTTGTTCATTGGATAATCTGGGTGAGGTGACCGAGTGGGGTCAGATAGAAACGATAGCATGGGAAAAGCAACGACATGCCACAAAAAATATCCAGCACTACACGGCTGAATTATGGACCGTTCCTTCCCGGAAAATAAAAGTATGGGTGGCAAAAGATGCCGCTCCCTCTATTCGGCCGGGTATTTTTCCTTTGCCGCCGGTAAAAAGAGGCGCTGTGCTGGAGTTTGAAGACCCCCAAACGGAGCTACACCTGGTAAAATCGCTTCCTGTAACCTTTGATTTCAGCCCTTACCTCCGGCTTTTGGAGAAGAAATGAACCTGGTTATTGCACCGTTGAGTCCTTGCATTCAAAATTGCCTGTCTGCAAATCAACTTTGTTTGGCGATTCCCCGAAAAATGCTGGTCATTTTCCACAGAAAATCATATTTATGGGGGTGATTTAATCGCTGCACATGGAACCTTATGAAATTGAACAGGAGCTCCGCCCCGAGCTCCTACCCGGCGAAATACTGGTTTGGGTTGGCCAGCCCCGAAAGGGTATTTTTCTGAAAAAATCGGATGCCGTCATGATCCCTTTCAGCATCATGTGGGGTGGTTTTGCGATTTTTTGGGAAGCAATGGTCATTATGTCCGGAGGGCCATTTTTCTTCAAATTGTGGGGAATACCTTTCGTACTGGTGGGCCTTTATTTGATTTTCGGCAGGTTCTTCTACGATGCCTTTGTGCGCAGCCAAACGCTCTATGGCATGACCAAGGACCGGATTATCATTAAGTCGGGTTTGCGCTTCCGCAGCGTAAAGAGTTTCGACATCAGGCAGCTGGGTGAGCTATCCGTAGAACGAAAAAGCGACGGCTCTGGTACCATTTTGCTGGGTCCAGCCGCTGCCTTAGCCCCGGGCCGTTGGTCGGCAGGCCCGTCAACCCAACCTCCGCAGCTGGAGTTTATTGAGGATGTGGACAAGGTATATGGCTGGATTTTGGAAATAAAAAAGAAACGCTAGCCTTGGATTCATCCCACAAAAAAAGCCGCATCTCCTGACGCGGCTTTTTTTGAATAGCATTGTTCCTTCGGAACGGTTAATTACTCAACAATGATTTTTGAGGTAGAAACGCGTCCATCGGCGCCTTGCAGCTGCGCGAAATAGAGGCCGGCGGCCAGTTCGTTGCGCTTAATTTCCACGGTACCCGTTTGGATATTGGAGTAGCTGCGTACTTCCTGACCTGCGATGTTCATCAGTTTCAATGAAAATGCACCAGTACCTGGATGGTCGAATGTCAACACTGCGGTGTTTGAAAATGGATTCGGGGTAATGGATACCTGGTGCAGGTTGCGTACCTGCTGGATGCCGGTGGCGTCGCAGGCAACGAGTTCGGATACGGTGACAAGAAAGTCATTGCAACCCGTTGCTCCCTGGTCTTTACCTTCTGCTGCCCAAGGGTAGTTTGGGGTAGCAGCGTTGCCTTGTGCGCCGTCGTTGAACACGAAGTTGATTACCGATGGAGCTGCTGTAAGGCCATAGTAAGCAGTAGGATCGGCCAGGGTCACTTTAAATACGGAAGTGGTTCCGGTACCTGACGTGCGGATACCACGTAGTGCTGCATTGCTGTTCCATTCGCGCACAGATGTCCAGCCATTAACACCCGAATGAAAGCCGATTTCAGTGCGGCTACCCAGGGAGTCGGCACTGTTTGCTGGGCCGAGGGTACAGTTTTTGGCTACATCAAAGAAAATATCAATCTCTCCTGTGGCTTTGATACAGCCAGATACAGCAGAATTTTGGGCATGTGAGGCGGCAGCCATCAGGGTGAGTGCAGCCATCAGGTAAAGCTTTTTCATAATAGTGTAGTAGGTTTGAATAGTAGAAAAATGGTAAAAATTCGCCTCTAATTTGATGGATTTGCTTCAAAGTAGGAAGGTAATCCTCTATATTTTTAGAAATAAACCAATTACGAACTACCCAAGTAGGCGTTTATTTGGAGTGGAAATAAGGTATTTGACGGTAAAATTGAAATAGATCGGCCTTTATTGGGGCGATGTGGTATCAGGTGTTTACTACTTACCCTGATATGCGTTAACGAAATCATAAGCACCTGGCACAGAAGCATATGCGTTTACTCAGGCAGCAACCCCCTGAAAAAGTCCATTGCCTGCTCAGCCATAATGCCGTGGTCTGCTATGCTGGGGTGTCCCGAGCATCCGCTCGCCTCCATCGGCTCAAAGAAGAACAACGAAACCGGAAAATCCGCCGGGTACGCCTGGTCGATTTCTGCTTTTACGCGATTCAGGCAATCCCTGAACACGACGTCGTTCTCGCCTTGCACCATGGGGCTGCTGAGCAGGGCGATCCGAGCGTTGGGATAATGTCCTTTGACTCTTTTTACAAAGGCGATATAGGTTTGGACAAAGCTGTCGGGGCGAAATTCCGGACGGAAATGACGGCCATCTCCCCCGCTGAAATCGTTGGTGCCCAGAGCGATACTAACCACATCGGGGCTAAAGCGGGAGAAATCCCAGGATTCAGCGGTGCTGTTGTGCAAATCTACCTTTTCGTACACGTCGGGCAGGGTAGGGCCGGCCACATCCCAATTGCGGTACACGCCGTATCCGCTCACGCTGCTGAGCATATATTCCGCGCCCAACTCACGGGCGATCCGGGGTCCATACGCCCAATAGGCGTTGTGGTGGTCGAGGTATTCTCCTTCGCTACACGGAATGTCGGAGGCATCTGCCGCCGCGCCACAGGTAATGCTGTTACCGATAAATTCGATGGTGGGCATTTGTGCTTTCAACAGGGAGCGGATTTTTTTTCCGGAAACAGCCTTTACCCACAAAGCCCCTGAATGTGCTTCGGTCGTTTTGTACAGCCAAACCGTATGCGTCCCTTTGCTTTGCGCCTGGATGCCAAAGGCCTGATTGCCATCGCCATTTACCCGAAAACGGCCCATGTACTGACCATCCAGTTCGTATTGGAGGTAGCTATGCGCCCCCGGACTGGTAGCGCGGACCACGAAGGTGCAGGAGTCGCCCTTGAATATCCAGCCGATATGGGCCGCAGAAGTGATGAGTTCCAGTTCCTGACCCGGCTGCGTGCGGGATCGGCCGTAAGCCTGGAATTCGGCGCCGTTTACCGAAGTTTGCGCTTGGGAAAAGCATACAGAGAACAAGAAAACGAGGAGTAGGGGCGTGCGGTTGGTCATGCGGGGGGAGCTTTTTTCGACAAGATAAGGAAGATTGGACGCATAGGGGCGAGCTTCAGTCGCCCATTCTGTACGCGGCTTGCTGCCTGTCGGCGACTGAAGCTCGCCGGTACAGGTTAGTAGGGGCGAGCTTTAGTCGCCCACTAATATCCGGCTTGCTGCCGTGCTACCTATCGGCGACTGAAGCTCGCCGGTACAAGCGAGTAGGGGCAAAACCTCACCGGTAACTTGCTGCTAAATTGTGCTATTTTCAAAAGTTGAATTATACTAAAATGCGTAATAAAATATTTTTTAGTAGTGGTATTTTGATACAAATGTGTAAAATGGTTTGGAAATGCGAAATTTTCCACAAAAATTGGTTCATCATTCATTACAGAACTATTTTTACTGTGGGGGGGGGGGGGGGGGGGGGGGGGGGGGGGGGGGGGGGGGGGGGGGGGGGGGGGGGGGGGGGGGGGGG
>JBGSTW010000052.1:0-158197 GCA_041753595.1 Bacteroidia bacterium
TAGATCGTTGGTTACAACGGTATCATCACCGATGCCACCAGGGAATCGACAGTAAAAAGCCCGTTGAAAAGTATCGGATCGCCGCTTGATTCACATTAACAAACACCGCCAAGTGGTCTAAACAAACCGAGGTATTTCAGAGCACGAGTATAAATTGCTCGTCATTGACTTTTATCACAGAATGAAGGCCCTGGGAATCAAACAGGATTCGAGGCCCTTTAATGATGCCATGTTAAAAGACCCCTACCTCAATGCGGTAAGAGCCGTTTACGGATATGCGGTAACCTGCCATAAATGCCAGGGAGGGGAGTGGGAGGAAGTATTTCTTTATCAGGATTCAAAAATTGCGGGTATTCCACGGCCTGGTATTTATCAATGGTGGTACACAGCCCTCACCCGGGCAAAGAGCCGTTTTTTCCTCACCAAGATTTGGTTATTGAGCGAGTAAGTTTCCTCCCAGCCTCGGCGAGCAAATTGCCCGTATCCGGCGGAGCAGCATCGGCAATGACCCCCTCGCTGCCCGTGACCCCGATTGGGTATCGCTGGGGCCCACCGCCGAAAGGATTCAGAAAATAATCGATTGGCTTGATAAGGCCAGAACCAAAAAGGCAACCGAAATGCTCTGTTTTATCTCCTACGACATTGAGCACAACAAAGTGCGTACCGCCATCGCCAAATACCTCATCAGGCAGGGGTGCCAGCGGGTGCAAAAATCCGTCTATTTTGCCCGGCTATCCCCGGCTGCTTACCGCGACATCGCCACCAACCTCCGTGAGATTCAGGCCCTGTACGACAACCAGGATAGCATCTTTATCCTGCCCGTAGGCGAAGACAACCTCAACCGCATGGAGCTTATCGGGCAAAATTTTCAGTATGAACTGGAGGTCAACCCTCCCAATACCCTTTACTTCTAAATGAAAAGGTCTGCAATCAATCCCCGCAATCAATCCCCGCAATCAATCCTGTAAATCCTAAAATCCTACAAATCCTGATTATTCGTTGTATATTTATCGGGAATCATGAACCGAAACCAGGTCGTTTGCTTACCTTTGCAGCTTGAAAAAGGGGAGGGACTACTTCCTGCTATTGCAGCCGGATTTACTCACCCCCGGAACATAAGTTCCTTGACATCAGGGTTTTACCCGCTACTGCGGCCGCAGGGCCTATTCCACTAAAACAAGGATTAAGACACTTCTAGTAGTCGAAGTAGTAATCATCAGATTGTTTTCGCCGCAGGGCCTATTCCACTAAAACAAGGATTAAGACTCTTAGTATTCTTGTAGGTTGGTATGGGAATACAGCGCCGCAGGGCCTATTCCACTAAAACAAGGATTAAGACTTTTGAATACTCTGTTTCTTTAGCATCTTTATAAAGAGCCGCAGGGCCTATTCCACTAAAACAAGGATTAAGACTCCTTGTTAGTCCACAACATCAGCGATTGTTAAAATCGTGCCGCAGGGCCTATTCCACTAAAACAAGGATTAAGACTCTTAGTATTCTTGTAGGTTGGTATGAAAATACAGCCGCAGGGCCTATTCCACTAAAACAAGGATTAAGACCTTGTCAACAGACCTTATAGGTAATAGTTTTAGAGCCGCAGGGCCTATTCCACTAAAACAAGGATTAAGACATCATCTTTATCGCACACTTGTACGAAAAAGTAAGGCCGCAGGGCCTATTCCACTAAAACAAGGATTTAGACTCAAGTGCAATGACACCACATGATTGCCAGCAGTAATAGAGCCGCAGGGCCTATTCCACTAAAACAAGGATTAAGACAGGGCAGTTTCTTTGGACACGTAAGAACGATACACAGCCGCAGGGCCTATTCCACTAAAACAAGGATTAAGACCCTTGTAGGTTCACCGGTTTATCGAAATCTTCCAGTGAGGCCGCAGGGCCTATTCCACTAAAACAAGGATTAAGACTCAATGGCGTCACCCTTAAAGCCCTTGGCTTCGAGTGCCGCAGGGCCTATTCCACTAAAACAAGGATTAAGACTATGAGTTTTCGAGCGTTTTATTTCCAACCGGGCTTATTGCCGCAGGGCCTATTCCACTAAAACAAGGATTAAGACAACAACATACCCTTACTCATGGGCATGATTTTGGACCCAGCCGCAGGGCCTATTCCACTAAAACAAGGATTAAGACAGCGTCATACTCTTGCTCATTGGCAAGTTCTTTTTGCCGGCCGCAGGGCCTATTCCACTAAAACAAGGATTAAGACCTTACGCGGACAACTTTGCTACCAGTGTCTCCGACCTCTGCCGCAGGGCCTATTCCACTAAAACAAGGATTAAGACGTTACTGCAATGACCTCGAGAAGCATATTTGCAGCCGTTGCCGCAGGGCCTATTCCACTAAAACAAGGATTAAAACAAGCCCGGAGTACTGGACCACTGTATGAATCGGGGCCACAGGGCCTATTCCACTAAAACAAGGATTAAGGCCTCAAATGAAAAATGCAACTGGGCCTATTCCATGGAGGTTATCACACACCAGTTACGCAGCCAGTACCCCAGCCGCAAAGCCATGATCGACGAGTTGAAGATGGTAAAATGATTACGGGATTTTCACTACCACCTCAATGCCCAAAATCCATACCCGGGAGATATTTCCGGGCATGGCTTTTAGCTTTTGTAATTACTCCTTCCCTCATTTCCGCACAAAAACCCCTTGCATCAACCCATTAAACCACCGGGTAGGAAGGTACTTCTGAAGCCCGTAAATGATATTGGCATCTGTCCCGACCAGCAGGCGCATATCGGGGTTTTGCTTCCGAAGGGCTTTAAGCATCGCCTTGGCTACTTTTTCGGGAGGAGAAAGGATTCCGTCCATTTGCTGGGCGGTAGCGAGGTAGGCTTCTACATTGCGGAGGTAATACGCACTGTTAGGTCCGCCTTTCGCTCGAATAGGTGCTACCTGTGCTATCGATTTCTCGAAAAACGGGGTGCGGATGCCTCCGGGCATAATGGCAGCAACGCGGATATTGAGGTGCGACAGCTCCAGGCGCATGGCCTGCGTAAGGCCGATCACTGCAAATTTGGACACGTGGTAAAACGACTCCCACGGAATACCAATGGCCCCGCCAATCGAGGATACGTGCAGGATTTTAGCCGAGAGCTTGTTTTGCGACGCATGTTTTTGGAGCAAAGGCAACATCCGCTGGGTGATAAATGCGAGGCCAAACACATTCACTTCCATCAACTGCCGGGCTTTGTCTTCTTCCGTATTTTCAAACGGACTCACGTAGTTGATCCCGGCGTTGTTGATGAGGGCAAACAACCCCTGCTCCCCACAGGCGGCTGCCAGCGTTTCGTAAGCGGCGTCGATGTCGGCCTTTTGGGTCACATCCAGGATAATGGGCGTGAGCCTTTCCGAGGCTTCTGCGCGGAGGGCGTCTCCGTCAGCGGCTTTGCGCACACCGGCAAACACGCGGTAGCCCAAGCGGTCGAGCAGCAAGGCGGTGGCTTTGCCGATGCCGGTTGAGGCACCGGTGAGGAGAATAACAGGCGGGTTGTTCATTAATTGAGTGAGTAATCACTTTTTATAGGGGTGAAAAAAAATTAAGCGTATTTCTCTTTCAGGAAAGCGAGCAGGTTAAATGCGGCTTCGTCCTGGCCTTGATGAAAAAGGGTGCCGGCACCGTCGATGAGGATGAGCAAAGCCTGGGTTTCCAGCTCAGGTTTGGGGTAGCCCAATTCCCGGAAAGCGGCAATCGTTGCATCAATCAGCGGTTGCAGGTAGGAGTGGGTGTCCACGTTGAGGTCGAGTTGCTTCAGTTGATTTTTGATCGAAAACTGTAGCCGCCAAAATTCAGGCTCCTGTTGCAGGACCGTTTTAGGCAAATCCAGCGTTTTGAAAATCAGGTCGCGGGGCACGGTCTCTTCCATTATCTCGTCCATCAGCCGGGAAAGGCGAACTTGCCCATCTTTCAGCACTGCTTCGATCAGACCTTTTTTACTTCCAAAATGCTTGAATATCAACCCTTCTGAGGTTTGTGCTTCCTTGGCAATCTGGCTGGTAGGCGTTTGGGCTACGCCTTGTTCCGCAAACAAATGCAGGGCTGCTTCGAGTATTTGGGCTTGTTTGCTGGTCATTGTGAGTGATTGCTCACTTTTACGGAGCGGATTACTTAAGGGTTTATTTTTTTACAAAAAATTATTTGGGCTCCTGCTGGCTCAGGCAATGGAAGCTGCCCAATCCCCAGATAATGTCTGTAGAGTCCAGCGCCACTATTTTTCTATCGGGAAAGCATCTCTGGAGAATCTCCAGCGCCACCTCGTCTTGCGCGCAACGGTAGGTCGGCACCACCACGGCCGCATTGGCAATGTAGAAATTGGCATAGGAAGCCGGCAGCCTTTGGTCATCATAAATCACCGGATCGGGCATGGGTAATTCGATGATATTCAGCGGTTGGCCGTTTGGCAAGCGGAAGCCCCGGAGCAATTCGAGGTTTTCAGCTAAAATGGCGTGGTTCTCGTCTTCGGTATTCGGCTCAACCACCGTCACCACCGTGTCTGCGCTTACAAAGCGGGTCATGTCGTCCACATGGCCATCGGTATCGTCGCCGATAATGCCGTCGTTCAGCCACAGAATCTGCTGTTGGCCATAGTAGTCGCAGAGGTACAGTTCTATTTCTGCTTTGGTCAGGTGCGGGTTGCGGTTAGGGTTTAGCAGGCAGGCCTCGGAGGTGAGCAGGGTACCGGCTCCGTTTACCTCTATGGCCCCTCCCTCCATGATAATCCCCGGCTGAAAAACCGGCAATTTCCGGTATTCCGCCACCTGAAAGGGAATCAGGTTGTCAAGGTCGTAGGGAGGATATTTGTCTCCCCAGGCATTGTAGCCCCATTTTACCACGGCTTTTCCCTGAGGCCCGGTTACAAAAGCCGGCCCATGGTCGCGGCACCAGGCGTCGTCGGTAGGGAAATGATGAAACACCACCTGCGAAAGGTCAGCCCCTGCGGCTACAAGGTACTGCCTGGCAGATGCTTCCATGGCGGCATCTGCTACGTTGATATGTACTTCTTCCCCTTCAGTTACCGCCGCAACAAATTGCGCATAGACGGGGTAGATGCTGTCAATTTTTCCGGGCCAGGAGGCCTCTTTGTGGGGCCAGCTCAGCCAGGTTGCAGCATGTGGGGCCCACTCGGCCGGAAATGAAAAACCGGCTGATGAAGGGGTGGTTCCTTCCGGGAATGAAATAGGAGGCACGTGTTCCATGCCGCAAAGATGGGCAAGGGCTCGAATTTTCCCTAACAGAATCAGGCGTTAAGGATAAAAACGGGAATATGGTAGGGGTTGGAAATCAGGGTTTGCTGGTCGGCAGTAAAAGCGGCTTTGCCTCCTTTGCGGCCCAGCTCAGCGATAATCAGGGGCGAAGTAACCGACCCTGCCAGGCTAATGAGGTTTTTCTGAAAAACCTTGCCCGAACCCGCAAGCGAATGTATCTGAAAAGGAATGTCCATCACTTCGAGCCTGGATTGAAACTCGCCGAAGGAAAGGTCCACCTTCATGGAGTCGAGTCGTTGCTGATCTTCGGCAAGGGCAACTTCTACCTTTGCGCCGCATACCTGGCTCATTTCTATGGCCCAATGCAGCAAGGGGCGAACGGGGCGTGTAAAATCAGGCGCAATCACAAAGTGCTCGATCGGCCTGATCGCTGATTCTACCTGAACAATACATACCGGAACCGGACTGCTCTCAATAACCTTGCCCGCGTGGCTGCCGGTGAGGTATTGAATACCCTGCAGGCCATGCGTGGCCATTACCACAAATTTGCTGTTGGTCTCCTGAGCGGCGCTTCCGATATGCTCAAAGATATTTCCTTCTTTCATCAAAAAGCCCGATACCACACGCTCCTGCTCTGTCAGGCGATGGGCTTCTTTCTGGAGCCGGTTAGCTACCTCGCTAAAGTAGGGGTGTACCTGCGTGAGTTGCTTAAAGCTCTCTGTTCCCGGAATTTCAGGTATAATATGGAGCAATTGCAGTTCGTATTTGCCCTTCTTGGCAATCATAACCGCAAATTCTGTTGCTTTTTCAGCAGCAGGTGAAAAATCAGTAGCGATCAGTATTCTACCCGGGCCCATAAATACATTTTGAAACGAACTTAAGAAATTTTCACAGGACGCAGTTATATTTCATCAAGTACGGGGTAAAAGTAGAGGGTTATTCACGGCAATTTCTTTCAGGAATCTCTACCTTTGCACAACAATTTTTGCCGGATGGGGTACAAATTCCTGATGAATTAATTGCACCCTCCGGGAACCCCAGTACTTATGGCCGAACCTAAAGCCGCTCTTCCACAAAAAGACAACCGAAAACTCTTCAGGAGGCTCATTGCTTACCTGGACCCGGTTAAACCCTATTTTATCCTTGCCCTTGGGCTCACCATTGTGCTGGCTTTCTTAGGCCCGGCACGCCCCGTATTGTTTCAATACATGCTCGACCACCAGGTAGCTACCGGCGATTATGTCGGCCTTCGATGGATGGTTTTGCTTGTTTTCAGCATCACCATTGTGGAGGCGTTGGTCACCTACGGCAATACTTACCTCACCAACTGGCTGGGGCAGTCGGTAATCCGCGACATCCGCCAGGAGGTGTACCGCCATATCCTCAACCTGAGGCTCCGCTTTTTTGATAAAAACCCCATCGGAATGCTCCAAACGCGGGTAATCAGCGATGTGGAAACCCTCAATACCGTTTTTAGCTCCGGCCTGGTGCGTCTGTTGGGGGATATGCTCCAGGTGGTCGCCATCATGGTCGCCATGTTTTATGTAAACTGGCGGCTTTCACTGGCCGTGTTGGTTACGGTGCCGATGTTGCTGGGAGCCACCTGGATATTCAAAAATGCCGTTAAATCGGCTTTTACCCAGGAGCGCAAGAAGATCAGCGAAATCAACGCCTTTATCCAGGAACATATCACGGGTATGCAGATCGTGCATATTTTCAACCGCGAAGCCCGTGAAAAAGCCAAGTTCGACCACATCAATGGGGAACTGCAACATGCCCTGCTTCGCTCCGTGCTCTACTACGCCATCTTTTTTCCGGTGGTTGAGTTTATTTCTGCCATTGCTTTAGCGATTCTCGTTTGGTACGGGGTAGGCAATGTGCTCGAAGGCGTTACGACACGCGGAGAGCTGTTCGCCTTCATCATGTTTGTACAGCTCTTCTTTCGCCCGATTCGCATGCTGGCCGACCAGTTCAATACCCTCCAACTGGGCCTGGTGAGTGGAGAGCGTATTTTCAATATTCTCGATAACGACGAAGTAATCCCCAATGAAGGCACCCTCCGGGAAATACCTGATGACGAAGAAGGGATCAGTATCGAGTTCCGTCATGTATGGTTTGCTTACCAGGACGAAAACTGGGTGCTTCGCGATGTGAGCTTCAGTCTCCAGCCCGGCCAGAAACTGGCTCTTGTAGGTGCTACCGGCAGCGGAAAATCTACCATCATTAACCTCATTTCCCGCTTCTACGATATCCAGCAAGGAGATATCCTCATCAATGGGGTCAATATCCGCGACCTCGACCTTTTTTACCTGCGCAACCTGCTGGGCGTGGTTTTGCAGGAAGTATTCCTGTTTTCGGACAGCATCCACGAAAATATCACCCTCTACAACTCCGACATTTCCCGTAACAAAGTGGTGGAATCGGCTAAGCATGTAGGGGCTGACGGATTCATCAACGAGCTTCCCGGTAAATACGATTACAAGGTGCTGGAGCGGGGAGCTACGCTCTCATTGGGTCAGCGTCAGTTGATTGCCTTTGCCCGCGTAATGACCCACGACCCGCGCATGCTCGTGCTCGATGAGGCCACCGCCAATATCGATACCGAAAGCGAAATCCTGATCCAGAAAGCCATCGATACCGTGATGCAGGGACGTACCTCCATCATCATCGCGCACCGGCTATCTACCATCCAGAAAGCAGACCTCATTCTGGTGATGCGTAAAGGAAAAATTGTGGAATCCGGCAATCACCAGGAGCTTTTGGCTCAACAGGGAGCCTACTTCCAGTTGCACCAGTTGCAGGTGGTGTAATCAGCTGTGGGCAATGTACCGCTTCAGTACATCCCATACTTTTTCATAGGTTTTGTCCCATGAAAATTGCTCACGTTGAATGCGACCCTGGGTAATCAGGTTTTCGCGAAGGTCTTTATTCCGGTAAATCTTGAGCATGGCCCCGGCTATTTCGCCTATTTCAAAAGGATTAACCTTAATCGCGGCATTACCCGCCACTTCGGGCATCGACGACAGGTTGCTGCAGATAACCGCTGTTTCGGAGTGCATGGCTTCAAGGATCGGAATGCCGAAACCTTCGAGGTAAGGCACATAGACCAGTCCCATAGAACTGGCGTAAATCCGGTTGAGCTCTTCGTCAGATACAAATCCCGTAAACCGCACATCGTCGCGGTGGGCCATCAGGTCAAAGGTGCGCATTGCCCCTTCATACTGCCAGCCCTTGCGGCCCACGAGCAGCAGCTTCACCGGCGACTGGGCCGTTTGCTTAAACAAGTCAAAGGCACGGAGCAGGTTCTCGATGTTTTTACGCGGGTGAATGGTGCCCACAAAATGAAAGAAAGGAGCCCCGTCGGTGTATCTGCGCCGCACCTGGATCTGAGCCGTTTCGTCAATGGGAAAAAAATTACGGCTGGCCCCGTTGTGCACCACCGAAATCCGTCCCGGATCTATATCGTACCGACTGGAGATATCCTTTTTGCTGAACTCCGAAACGGTGAGAATATGCGCTGCCTTGTGTGCATAAATGGGGGAGTAGTGGCGACAGTACCAGGAAGCAATTTTCGGGATGTCGTCCGGATAATGCTCATAGGCCAGGTCATGAAACACGGGCACCTGAGGAATGGAAGGGTGGCTGGTGAGGTAAAATTCCGGAGAAAAGAATAGATCGGGCCTCAGTTCCCGCAATTTGGCAGGCGCTACCTGGTGAAACCAAGTGTACCAAAGCAAGGGGTGGCGGGCCTGAGGGGCCAGGACATAAGGTTCTACATTGTCTGAGAACTTGTATTTCGGATCAAATTTCCGATCAAAGAAAAAGGAGAACCGCACGTCCGGATTGCGGACAGCCATGCGTTTCAGCACCTCAAAGGTAAATCGGCTGATTCCTTCCAGCCGGCCGGTGAGTAATAAGCGGGTGTTAACGGCGATATGTGCAGCCATGGTGCAAACTAAACAATTTTCATATAGGGCGTGCCGATAGGAATTTGGTTTAATTTTTCGGAATAAACCATCAGGGCACAAGCCATTGAGACTTAACCTCATTTCCTGCAAATTGGAACAAACCACGAAGCTGTCCTTCCGGGTGGAGCAGGAGCCAGTCCATTTCCAGAATTTTTGAACGAATTACCCCAAAATGTTTTTTTGCGCTTGCCTCATTTTTCGACAGATCCTCGAAAGAAAAACGGGTGGCTTTCCTTTCGGCCAGGGGGGAGCCAGGTTGTTTTTCCTGCAAATAGTTCAGTTTATTTGAAGGCGTTAATGCCTCCCATATTTCGCTTGAAAATGCATCTCCGGTGTGCAGGCTGGATTGGCAACGTAGCCTCATTTGTATTTTTTCTTCCGGAAACCACAGATGTAAGCTGTGTAAATGGTTGTTAATCAGTTCTTTCCATTTTGAAGATCGGATGTCTGTATGTGTTTCCATCAAAGGTATTTCCGGCTCCCAGCGACGCAGCACGACCAGCCTCGCCTCCGGAGTAGCCTGGTTCAGGGTGGAGAGCACGGCAAAATGCGCCGGATGACCAGGGTCCAGGGTCGCTTTTTGGATAAGATCAAAGGAGCTTGCCTTCACCGATAGTAGATTTTTCAATTTCGAAATATTCATTCAGAATAAATATGTAGGATGATTAAAATTCCCTTTAATGGAATTGGTACACTTTCTGGCAACTCGTTAATTATTACCGATTAAACGGGTATTCCATCCATTGGGAATTATTGACCAAATTAGAAATTTCTTGTAAGAGTATCTTTCTGGCTCCATTGAGGAATGTATGGTCACAATTGAACGCAAAGTATTGGAAACAAGAGGCTATGAAACAGGTGGAGGATACATCAGGTGTATTCTGTACCTAAACGGACAATCGGAGGCAGGAAGAATGGAAGCATCCTTTCATCGCCCGGCAGATGCATCCATCTTTGTATATGATTCCAAGCGCGAACTGGTGCTGGAAGAAAAGCTGGGACAGCTCAAGCATCCCGAAGAAATCTCCTGCTACCTGGATCATCCTAAGCCGGGTACTTATTTTCTTGAGATATCGGATGGTTTTTACCACCAGGCGAAAGAAATCAGGATAAAGGCTGCGTTAGCCGAATAACCATTTATTCCAGCAGAGAGCAGCCACTTTTCTGCGCAACGTTGAGTATCTTCGCCGGGTAGCGTTCCCCCGAAAGTAATTCACATGCGCATTTTTATCTTCGTTGTTGCCTGTCTCTTCGCCATGCCTCCTCAGGTTTCTGCCCAATCCAAGCCCGCTTACCAGTTTTTTGCCCATGGCGGTAAAAAACGCACCTACAACAAAGCTTTCCGTATGCTACGGGACGCTGACGTGGTGTTCTTCGGAGAGCTGCACAACAACGCCATCGCCCATTGGCTCGAATTCGAAGTGCTCAAAGACCTGACCACCCTGCACGGTGCCGATAATATGGTCGCTGGTGCCGAAATGTTCGAAACAGATCAGCAGCCCTTGCTCAGCCAATACCTCGAAGGAAAAGTCGAACGAAAAGAATTTGAAGCGGAGGGCCTTTGGCCCAATTACCCCACCGATTACCGTCCTGTGGTAGAATTCGCCAAAGCAAACGGCATCCCCTTCATCGCCACCAATGCGCCCCGCACCTACGCACGGCTCGTTTCCCGCAATGGGGCTCCGGCGCTCGATACCCTTTCCACAGAAGAAAAAGCCCTGCTCACCCCTCTGCCGTACGAAGTCGATTACGAACTGCCGGGCTATGCAGGCATGCGCACCATGTTTGGCGGGCATGGAGGAAGCATGAATATCGATTACCTCATCGCTGCCCAAGCCCTCAAAGACGCCACCATGGCCGACCGCATCAACCGCCATTGGGCCAAAGGAAAGGTGTTTTATCACCTCAATGGCTCCTACCATTCCGATAACCACGAAGGCATTGTTTGGTACCTGCGTCGTTTGCAGCCCCAGGCGAAAATCGTGACCATCACCACCGTGGAGCAGGACCAGCTCGATAAACTCGATGCCGATTACCTGCAAGTGGCCGACCTTATTCTGGTCGTTCCTTCATCCATGACAAAGACGTACCTTACCGGTATGGAGTAAGGCACCCGCTACGTGGACGATCTCAGGCAGAAAATACTCAACGACCTCCTGGAACAACAGCAGGTAACCCTGACGGACGACCAGGACGAAGCCCTGCGCCTGTTTATGCGCTACCTGAAGTCGCAGGAAACGCGCAGTATTTTTCTCCTCAAAGGGTCGGCCGGTACCGGAAAAACCTTCCTGATTCATCTTTTCAGGCAGATTCTGAAGAAATATGGTCAACAGGTGGTGCTGCTTGCGCCCACGGGGCAGGCCGCAAAGGTGATTACCAAGCGTACCCAGCGGATTGCTTTTACCATCCACCACCATATTTACACCCCCCTCGAAAGCGGAAGTGGCGATGTGCATTTTATGCTCAAGCCCAACAAGGAAACCCGCCCCGTGGCCTACCTCGTGGATGAAGCTTCCATGATCGGCGACCAGCCCGAAGGGGGAGGACGGGGGCTCCTTTCCGATTTGCTGGAATTTGTTTTTGACGAAAACCCCGACCGCAAGCTTATCCTCGTTGGCGACCCCGTGCAGCTGCCCCCCGTAGGCCATGCTGATTCACCAGCTTTGCAGGAAGACGTGCTGCGCAAAAAAGGCGTAGCCATCACCACCGCCACCCTCACGACTGTGCTCCGTCAGGAAACAGATTCCGGTATCCTCGAAAATGCCGTTCGGATCAGGGATGCATTTACGGCTTTCGGTGACGAACTTCCGGTAATGGAAACTTTCCGCGATGTGTCGGTGCCGGATACGCCCTGGGAAGCCGTAGAGACTTTTTTGGGCTTTTATTCACCCGGCGATACCCAAAGGGTTGTTTTCCTCACGTACTCTAATTTTCAGGCAACCCGCGTTAACCAGGCCATTCGGGCGCAGCTCCACGGAGTAGAAGAGCCCCTCATTGCCGGCGATGTGGTGGTTGTGATGCGGAATAATTATACCTGGGGCGATAAAAAAAAGCTGCCCTTCATTGCCAACGGCGAGCTCGGCGTTATCCGGGAGGTGTACTACGAAACCCTCGAAGAGCGCTATAAGCTCAATTGGGTGAGTGTGTTGGTAGAATTTACCGATGCCCAGGGGATTGCTTACCCGGTGGAGGCCAAAGTAAACCTCGATTTGCTCACCAGCAAAGCCACCCAGCTCGAAGGCGATGCCATGCGGCAGGTATGGTATGCAAGGCGAGATGAATTGCGTGACCGTTTCCCGACCAAAGTGCAGTTTGAAGAGGCCTTAAGGACCGACCCCTATATTCATGCCCTGCAAATAAAATACGGCTATGCCATGACCTGCCACAAAGCACAGGGGGGGCAGTGGGAAAACGCCATCGTACTATTTGAGCCCGATTACGGGCAGGACATGAAAGCCTACCTCCGCTGGACTTATACCGTGGTCACGCGGGCATCTGAGCGGCTGTTTCTCTTAAGTTGCCCTTTTATTCCGGGCTGATCTGAGGGGAAATAGCTTTCTTTCAGGGCGACACGGGTGTGTGTTTTCACCAACACGAGCCGGTCTTCCGAGACAGAATCTATGCGGTAGGTTAGGTCGTAGTAAAATTCGTCCATGCCCAAATGATTCCCTAGGAGCTGGAATCGCACTTTTTTTCCAAAATGCTTTTGCTTGAACTGCCCATTTTGAAGAAAAGCTAAACCCGTACCGCAGTAACCACGGCCTTTTGGGGCATGGTGCTTGAGGGTCAAGGTGCCATTTTCTGCTAAGGAAATAGAGGCGCCCCAGGGAGCTGGCAAAGAATCTGCCGAAAACCGGACCCAGGTAAGCGTGTCGTCGTTAAACCACCCGCTTTCCATCCACCATTGCTGATGAATCTGAGGAGGAGCTGCCACCGCCACGCGGGATAGTGCCAGGAAAAACAGGATCAGAAGGGCTTCTTTTCTCATTTTCAGTTATTTAGCTCAATGTCAGAATGCAAGTTCTGTGCCTGAATGATTTGCTGCTGGCCAAAATATTTAGCAGATTGACTTGGTGATTTAGCATACTTTCCCCATATTTGATCCGTTAAATGAAGTAACTCTCCGTTAATGGCTGATAAACAGGCAATTGAAATGGAAAACCCTGCTCCCCGCAACCCGATGGATCTCTTCCGTTCGGTTGGAAATAAGCTTTGGAAAGCAGCTATTTCGAAATACACCATTGTATTCGTCATCGCTCTGGGGTGGATGTTTTTCTTCGACCGCTATAACCTCATTTCTCAGATGAAAGTCCGCAGCCAGATCGTACAACTGGAAGCCGATGAGAAATTTTACAAAGAAGGGATTGACCGCCTCGATTTCGAAAGAGAACGGCTTTTTACAGATAAAGAAGAACTCGAGCGCTTTGCCCGTGAGCGCTACCTGATGCGCCGCCCCGGCGAAGACGTTTTTGTGGTGGTAGAATAACCGCTTTCCTTTAATTCTATTTGGCTATCCCCGCAGGAACTGCCATTTTTGTCTGCCGTTGGAAAAGCTCCGACGGCAGATTTATTTTAGCAGCCATTTTTGGCCATTTTCATGAAACACACACTGATTAAGCAGGTATTGAACTGGGCCCCGGAGGGTCAGGAGGTTTTGGTAAAGGGTTGGGTGCGTACTTTCCGCGCCAATCGGTTCATTGCCCTCAACGATGGCTCTACCCCGCTCACGCTGCAGATAGTTGTTGACTTCGATCAATTTGACGACGCCCTTCTGCGCAGGATTACTACCGGCGCTTCTGTGGCTGTTCATGGAAAAGTAATGGCCTCCAGCGGAGCCGGACAAGCACTCGAAGTGCACGCCACCGCCCTAGAAATCCTGGGCGATGCCGATGCTGCGATCTACCCCATCCAGCCGAAGAAGCACTCCCTCGAATTTTTGCGGGAAAAAGCCCACCTGCGCATGCGTACCCAAACGTTCAGCGCGGTCTTTCGCGTGCGCCATGCCCTGGCTTTTGCCATCCACCAATACTTTCATGAGCGCAATTTCTATTACTGGAACTCGCCCATTGTTACCGGTTCTGATGCCGAAGGAGCAGGGGAAATGTTTAAAGTAACCACCCTGCCGTTGATTACCCCGCCGCTCAACGATGCCGGCGAAATCGACTGGAAAGAGGATTTTTTCGGAAAAGCAACCAACCTCACCGTTTCTGGCCAGCTCGAAGCAGAGGCAGGCGCCCTTTCGCTCGGATTGGTGTACACCTTTGGTCCTACCTTCCGTGCTGAAAATTCCAACACCACCCGCCACCTGGCCGAGTTTTGGATGATTGAGCCTGAAATGGCTTTTTTCGATATCTACGACAACATGGACCTGGCCGAGGACTTCCTCAAATACCTCATCCGCTTTGCGCAAACCCATTGTGCCGACGACCTCGCTATCCTCGACAAGCGCCTCGCCGACGAAGAGCAGGCCCTCAAAAAAGAAGACCGCCGTGCCATGGGGCTCCTCGAAACCCTCAATTTTGTGGTGGCTAATGATTTTGCCCGCATTACCTATACCGAAGCCATCGAGTTGCTGCACCGCTCCAAGCCCTACAAAAACAACAAGTTTCAGTACCCGATAGAGTGGGGGCGCGACCTCCAATCGGAGCATGAGCGATACCTCGTCGAAAAAGAATTTGGCCGCCCGGTAATCGTTACCGGATATCCCAAAGACATCAAAGCGTTTTACATGCGCATGAACGAGGACGGCAAAACCGTTGCGGCCATGGACATCCTGTTCCCCGGAATCGGAGAAGTAGTCGGCGGCTCACAACGCGAAGAGCGGCTCGATCGCCTGCAGGCACGTATGGCCGAAATGCACATCCCCGAAGAAGACCTCTGGTGGTACCTTGATCTCCGTAAATTTGGCTCTGCCCCTCATGCGGGATTTGGACTAGGCTTCGAGCGTATCGTCCTGTTCGTTACCGGCATGGGCAATATCCGCGACGTCATTCCTTTCCCACGCACGCCCAAAAACGCCGAATTTTAATAACTGTACATGGCTGATTCGCCGGAGACCATCAACGTTAATAAGTTCATCAGCGACTCGGGGCTTTGTTCCCGGAGGGAAGCTGATGAGCTGATCCGGCAGGGGAAAGTAACCATCAACGGCCAGGTTGCTGCCCTGGGAAACCGGGTAACCGCCGCAGATGAGGTATTGGTAAACGGCAAACCTATCCAGCAAAGAGAGCAAACGGTTTACCTTGCTTTTCACAAACCCGTGGGCATTACCTGCACCACTGATCAATCCATTGAGGACAATATCATCGACTATATCGGCTATCCTAACCGGATTTTTCCGGTTGGGAGGCTCGATAAAATGTCGGAGGGCCTGATTTTCCTGACCAACGACGGCGACATTGTAAACAAGATTCTTCGGGCGGCGAACAACCACGAAAAGGAATACGTGGTGAATGTGGATCAGCCTGTGACAACGGATTTTGTGCAGAAAATGAGCAACGGGGTTCCTATTCTCGATACCCTCACGCGCAAGTGCAAGGTGGTGAAAGAAGGTCCGTTTACCTTCCGCATCGTGCTCACGCAGGGCCTCAACCGCCAGATCCGCCGAATGTGCGAATACCTGGGTTTCCGCGTTACCCGCCTGCGCCGCGTACGGATCATGCACGTAAACCTTGGTACGCTGCCCGTAGGCAAGTGGCGCTACCTCGATGCCATAGAAGTAAAGGAGCTCCAGCGAAAAGTAGAGCCCTCGGTAAAAACGGCCGATCAGCGATTTGCGGGGGAAAACCCACCGTTTCGAAAAAAGAAGTAAGACAATGTGGGCAGCCGCCAACCATGTAAACCCGGCTTCCAGCCGGGACCACCCCAGACAACATTGGCGGTAAAGAAATACGGACCAGAAGTCGGAGATACAGCCCGGCGGTACAAAAAAAGGCTGCCTCAATCGAAGCAGCCTTTTTCTTTTTGGAAGAATGAAATTACATCATTCCGCCCATATCTGATCCACCGTGGCTATGAGGTTTTTCCTTTTCAGGCTCATCGGTGATTACACACTCGGTAGAGAGCAGCATTCCGGCGATGGAAGCGGCGTTCTCCAGGGCAGAGCGGGTAACTTTGGTAGGATCGATGATACCGGTAGAGAAGAAGTTCTCATACACTTCGGTGCGGGCGTTAAAGCCGTAGTCAATTTCGCTGGAAGACTTAACTTCGTTCAGCACCACGCCTGACTCGAGGCCTGCGTTTTCTACAATCTGACGGAGGGGTTCTTCGAGAGAACGACGTACGATGGCAACACCGATACCTACATCCCCTTTCAGGAATTTGTCGTTGATCCCACCACGTCCGGGCTCGAGGGCCTTGATTGCACGAACCAGGGCAACACCACCACCAGGAATGATACCTTCTTCTACCGCAGCTTTGGTTGCGTGCAGGGCATCATCTACGCGGTCTTTCTTTTCTTTCATTTCTACTTCGGTAGCAGCACCTACGTAGAGTACAGCTACACCACCTGAAAGCTTAGCCAGGCGCTCCTGGAGCTTTTCTTTGTCGTAGTCAGAAGTAGTATTGTCGATCTGGGCTTTGATCTGACCAATGCGGCCTTTGATTTCGCCTTCAGTACCACGTCCACCTACGAGGGTAGTATTGTCTTTGTCGATAGAAACTTTGTCAGCCTGTCCGAGCATGGACAGATTAGCATTTTCCAGTTTAAATCCACGCTCTTCGCTGATCACCTGACCACCGGTAAGGATGGCGATGTCTTCGAGCATGGCTTTGCGGCGATCACCGAAACCAGGAGCTTTAACAGCTGCGATTTTCAGGGTGCCACGGATTTTGTTTACCACGAGGGTAGCAAGTGCTTCACCGTCAACATCTTCAGCGATGATGAGCAAAGGGCGGCCGGTTTGCAGTACGCCTTCGAGTACCGGAAGCAGATCTTTCATTTGAGAGATCTTCTTGTCGTACAGCAGGATAAAAGGATTATCGAGCTCTACTTCCATGGCTTCAGGATTGGTAACGAAGTAAGGAGAAAGGTAACCGCGGTCAAACTGCATACCTTCTACCACTTCGAGGTAGGTTTCCATTCCTTTGGCTTCTTCCACGGTAATAACACCGTCTTTGCCTACTTTGTCCATCGCGTCAGCGATGAAGTTACCGATCTCTTCGTCGTTGTTGGCGGAGATAGTACCAACCTGAGCAATTTCCTTGCGGTCGGCAATCGGTTTAGACATTCTCTTGAGCTCGGCTACAACCACTTTAGTGGCTTCGTCGATGCCTTTTTTCAGTTCCATCGGATTGGCTCCGGCGGTAACGTTTTTCAGGCCTTCGCGAACCATAGCCTGAGCCAGCACAGTAGCGGTAGTGGTACCGTCACCGGCGATATCAGCGGTTTTGGAAGCAACTTCCTTTACCATCTGAGCACCCATGTTTTCTACAGGGTCTTTGAGTTCAATTTCTTTAGCAACTGTAACACCATCTTTGGTGATAGCAGGTGCACCGAATTTTTTGTCGATTACCACGTTACGGCCTTTAGGTCCGAGGGTAACTTTTACGGCGTTGGCGAGGGCGTCCACACCACGTTTCAGGCGGTCGCGGGCATCCACGTTGTATTCAATATGCTTAGCCATTTTGGTTTAAATGAAGGTTTGAAAAGGGTTGAAAAACAGAGCGGTCGTTGACCAATCAGATAATGGCGAGGATATCAGACTCACGCATGATGAGGTAGTTTACACCATCCACAGCGATCTCCGTGCCGGAGTACTTGCCGTAAAGTACAGTGTTGCCTACTTCTACCGTAGTGGGTTCATCCTTTTTGCCAGGTCCGACGGCTACAACGGTGCCTTTCTGGGGTTTTTCTTTAGCGGTATCCGGGATGATGATACCAGAAGAGGTTTTCTCTTCAGCAGCTGCCGGCTCAACCAGAACGCGGTCTGCAAGGGGTTTAATGTTAAGTGCCATAAATCAATACAATGTTTTGGGGGTGAAAAAACGGTCCAATTCGTTGGAAAGTTGATTTCGTTTCTCAACTGTCTAATCCCATGCCAACCAATTTTTACCTGCCAAATTATCCTGAATGCTTAGGTAGGTGACACGTTAGGCTGTTTCGGTTGACAATATGGCAGTTGTTTCTTCATTTTCCCTTCATATAGAACCGCTATCTTGTCTGCATAAATTTGATTCATGAAATCCACCCTGTTTTTGAGCATGTTGTTGCTGGTGCTTTTTGGGAGCTGCCATGCCCAGGTTATCACCGCTAACGAAAACATCAATAGCCCCGAAACCATGCAGGCGCCCTATGTGGTAATGGTGTCGCTCGATGGTTTTCGTCACGATTATGCCGCTAAATTCGGAGCGATTAACCTCCTCAAAATGGCTGCCGATGGCCTTTCTACCCCGGCCATGATCCCTTCTTTTCCTACCAAAACCTTCCCCAATCACTACTCCCTCGTTACGGGCATGTACCCCGGCACCCACGGGATTGTGAGCAACGAGTTTTATGACCCGGAAAGAGACCGCACCTACCGAGTAGGCAACCGCGAAGCCGTGCAGGATAGCAGCTGGTATGGTGGCACGCCGTTGTGGGTGCTCGCAGAAAAACAGGGAATGAAGTCAGCTTCCTATTTTTGGGTGGGCTCAGAGGCTCCGATACAAGGCATTTATCCTTCGTATTATTCCTATTTCGACGATAAGGTTCCGCACAGCACCCGGATCAACCAGGCCATCGATTGGCTGAAACTTCCCCCTGCTAAGAGGCCGCATTTCATTACCCTCTATTTTTCTCCGGTTGATACCGAAGGGCACCGCCACGGACCTGATTCGGACGAAGTGGCAGCTGCTGTCAGGTCGCTGGATGCCGAACTGGGCATTTTACGGCAGAGGTTGGACTCGCTGGGATTGCCGCTAACACTCATCATTACCTCAGACCACGGCATGACGCCCATTACCGGCAAAGACCCCATTATTCTCAGCGAATTGATTGCGCTTGATAAGTGGAAAATGGCCTCGACTTCGAATATCCTGTTAATGTACAACCCAAAACCCGAGGAAGTGGAAGCTGCTTACGCTACCCTGGCGCGGGACACCACCAAATTTTTCACTTACAAAAAAGGCCAGCTACCTGCTCAATACCATTTTGGCCAACTGCCCGTAACCGGCGACCTGGTGCTCGTAGCGAAGCCTCCCTATAGTTTTCGTAAGTCGATCGTTCCTCCACAGGCGGGGGGCGACCACGGCTATCCCTACGACATTTGCCCGGACATGGGGGCTATTTTCTATGCTGTCGGACCCCGCATTGCGCCGCGTGAAGTAGCCCCATCTTTCGAAAGTGTACACGTTTACCCTTTTGTTGCCGGGTTGCTCGGCCTGAAAATCACAGATGCCATTGATGGAAAGGCGGAGGTACTGGCGGGTTATTTGAAGAAAAAATAACCGGAACCGACTCAGTCCAGCGCTTCGGCTACCACAAAGGTGCTGCCGCCCAGGTAGATGAGGTCGTCAGGTCCTGCGGCCAGGAGTGCTGATTTTTTACCTTCCGCAACTGAGGGGTAGGCTTCGCCCCGGAGCCCGAAGGCCTGTGCTTTTTCCTGCATAATCGCTTCGTTCAAGCCCCGGGGAATATCGGGTTTTACGAAGTAGTAAATGGCCTCTTTGGGCAAAAGGGCGAGCACCTTGGCGTGGTCTTTATCGCTCACCATTCCCCAAACGAAATGCCTTTTTACGGCAGGGAAAGTAGCGAGCTGCTCCAGTACCGCCTTTACGCCGGGTTCGTTGTGGGCAGTATCTGCAATCACGGTTGGCCTTTTGCCTAAAATATCCATGCGGCCACGCAAGCCTGTCAGGGTCCGAACCGACCGTAAGCCTTTTTTGATTGCATGTTGAGGGATTTTCCAACCCAGGGCAAGCAACTCATCGACCGCAGAAAGGGCGGTTAATACATTTTCCTGCTGATAAACGCCGATCAGGTCCAGGGTATAGGTCTCGGTTTTTTCGGCAGAAGAGAGACATGAAATTTCCAGTACCTGCTGGTCTAAGCTGAACTGGCGGCTGGTTACTTTTCGTTTTTCGGCGGCAAAAATCAGCGGAGCATGGTTGTTTTGGGCAACGGCTTCGAATACGGGGCGGGTTTCGGGTAAAGCTTCTCCCACCACCACGGGTGTCCACTGCTTGATGATACCGGCTTTTTCCAAGGCAATTTTATCGAGGGTGTCGCCCAGCAGGTCCATGTGGTCCCAGCCGATATTGGTAATCACGCTTAGCTCCGGGTAAATGACATTGGTAGAGTCAAGCCTGCCGCCCAGCCCTACCTCAATGATAGCGATATCGACCTTTTGCTGCACAAAATACTCGAAAGCCATAGCCACGGTCACTTCGAAAAAGCTGGGGTTGAGGACCTCGATATCTGGCTGGATTTTCTTTACAAATGCCACCACATCTGCCTCTCCGATGGGCTCCCCATTGATACGGATGCGCTCCGTAAACGACTTCAGGTGCGGCGAGGTGTATAGCCCGGTGCGGAAGCCGGCCGATTGCAGGATGGCTGCCAGCATAGACGAAACCGATCCCTTGCCATTGGTGCCCGCGATGTGTACCGAAGGAAATTTCCATTGCGGTAAACCCAGACGCCAGCAAAGCTCCAGGGTATTGGTGAGGTCCTTTTTTAAAGCAGCAGCCCCTTGCCGCTGAAACATGGGCAGGCGCGTATAGAGGTAGTCCAGCGCGTCGTTAAAGTCTTTGATTGGCATAAGCAAATTACCCGGGAAAGGTAAAACAACACCCCCTTATTTTTACGACAATTTGATTAGAAGCCCGTCTTTGTTTGTGTTTCAGGGTTTTGCCCTAAACATTTTTTGGAAAGAGCGCTCAAGAAAGTGTACGCTGATTGTGGTAAAGAGAACGGAAAATTCCTTTGAGGTAGGCTCTCTTTAGGGAAAAAATCGTTTCTTCAAGCCGTGAAAAAAGCACTCCTTTTTGCTGTTTTATTAACCGCGCAGTTCCTCCTAAAAGCAGGTGGGGGAGATCCGCCGCTCGGCGTGGGTGCCCGTGCGTCCGCTATGGGCTACGCCTATACAGCCGTCCGGGCAGATTTTTGGGGCTTGTTTCAAAATCCTGCCGGAATAGCCGGAATCAAGGAAACGGAAGCCGCCGTGTATGTGCAGCAGCGCTTCCAGCTAAAAGAGCTTACCTACGGCGGTGCGGGAATAGCCATGCCTTTCGCTCGGGTACACGCGGGAGGGTTCTCTGTTAATTCCTCCGGATTTGCCGCTTACCGCGAAAATCGGGTGGGTGTGTGCTACGCCGTGGAATTGGCGGAAGCCCTTGCCATTGGCGTACGCGCCAATTATGCCTCCTTGTCCATCACGGATTATGGTTCTGTTTCGACCGTTTACCTCGATATCGGCGCCCAGACACGATTATCCTCTGAGTGGACCGTGGGTTTTTCTGCTCAAAATGTAAACCGCAGCCACCTCACTTTTCAGAATGGCAGCGAAGAAGACCTCGCGACCTTTGCCACACTGGGCATCTCTTATCAGCCGGGTAACTCCGTTTTTGTTACAGCTGAAGCGGTAAAAGACCTTGCCTATCCACTGGGTTGGAGAATTGGGGCTGAATACCACCCGGTAACGGCTTTTGCCATTCGGATCGGGGCCAGCCGGGCACCTGTGACCTGGAATGCAGGCATCGGTTGGGCGAAAGGGCCGTTGGTGTTCGATTTCGCTTATGGATTTCACGAAAGCCTGGGTTATACGCCCACTTTTTCCCTCAATTACAAACTACAAAAGCGCGGGTAAATGCAGCACGGTTACCTCAAATTTGCTGTGCTGATCTTATTGCTGTGCGGAAGCCTGGGCGCTGCTGTGGCGCAAACGGATTCTATCGCTACCGACGATCCTCTTTTTCAACCCATCGAGGACCTCATCAATTCTACCGAAACCGATCAGCAGGTCGATTATACCTTCATGACCGACAACCTGGAGGCCCTGCGCGAAAAACCGCTGGATATCAACCTGGCTACCCGCGAGCAACTGCTTCAATTGCCGGGCATGAGCGAACTGACCATCAATTTGCTTTTTGATCATATCCGGAAATACGGCCCGCTGCTCAATGTGTATGAATTACAGGCTGTGGAAGGATTGCGGTTAGACATTATCCGGCAGATGCTTCCTTTCATCAAGGTGAGCCAGGTGGGGTTAAAGGACATCAATCCGGATAGGCGCATGGTCAAAGGCCCTGATTTCCGTACCCTGGTTTCGGATCTGAATTTTGAACTTACCCAGCGGTGGGCTTTTAGCGAGCAAATGGCCAAAGGATATACCCCGGCGGATACCTCTTTTCGTGAAACAAGAGATACCGATGGCAACCTTACGGGGATCGACACGAGCCTTTCCACCCGCTATGCCGGCAGCAAAGACCGCATTTATACCCGCCTCCGGATCCAGAATTCACCTTACTTCAGTTTTGCCATTACGGGTGAAAAAGACCCTGGGGAGTCGTTTGCTGTTGATCTTCCGTCCAAAAAATATGGCTACGATTTTCTATCTGCGCATATCGCCATCCAAAACTACGGCTGGCTGAAATCGCTCGTGGTGGGCGACTATACCATTCAGGCGGGGCAGGGGCTGGCGCTTTCGCGGGGGCTGGGTTTTGGCAAAGGAGCTGATGTGATATCAAGCTTGAAAATGCCCGAGCTGGGCATCAGGCCCTATGCTTCGGTAAACGAAAATGTGTATTTCCGGGGCACGGCGGCCACCTTTGCTTTAGGAGCCCTGCGCATGACTACTTTTTATTCGCGGAAAAATGTGGATGCCACCGCTCAGGCGGTAGATACGCTCAGCAACGACCTGCTGGAAGTTTCGGGCCTGCAAATAAGTGGTTTGCACCGATCTCCTTCAGAAATCGGGAACCGCAAAAGCCTCACTGAGCAATTGGTCGGCGGGCGGATTACTTGGCAGCTTCCGACCTTTCGGCTGGGGCTCACGCATTACGAGCAAAATTTTTCGGCCAGCCTGACCAAAGCGCCCAACGATTACAATATCTACGACTTCCGGGGCGACCACAACCGCATGACCAGCGTAGATTTTGATTGGACCTTCCGCAACTTCAATCTTTTTGGAGAAACCGCCCGTTCGAAATCAGGGGGTATCGGCTCCACCACGGGCCTGATGATCAGCCTGCACCCCAAGGTCGATGCTGCTTTTCAATTCCGCCACTACGACCGCGATTTTCATACCCAGTATGGCTTTTCATTTGCAGAAAGACCCACCACCCTGCAAAACGAAACGGGCTTTTACATGGGTTTCAAGGTGTATCCCAGCACGCGCTGGACCATCAACGCCTTTTTCGATCAGTACGCTTTTTCCTGGAACCGATTCGGGGCTGGCTTTCCTTCCAAAGGCCATGAGTTTTTGGCTCAGGTCGATTTTAAGCCGCGAAGGGGTACCTGGCTTTACCTGAGGTTTCGCTGGGACGAGAAAGAGGAAGATGCGACCAATGCCGAATCGGTTACCCGGCTGGAATACCTGGTACCTTTTCACCGCACCAGCCTGCGTTTGCATATGCAGACAAAAATCAACAACCAGCTCGAAGTGCGCAACCGCATGGAGTTTTCCTGGTATCAAAAGGGTTTTGCCTGGGACCTCGAAAAGGATACGCACGGCTTCATGGTCTATCAGGACGTGATGTATAAGCCTTTTTACCGGTTGCGGCTGGTAGGGAGGTTTGCGGTATTCGATGCACCTGACTACGACTCACGCATCTACGCCTACGAAAACGATATCCCGGGCTTCTTTTCTATTCCGCCGCTATACGGGGTAGGTACGCGTTCCTACCTGATGGTCCAAGTGCGTCTTTGGCGGCAAATGGACCTCTGGGTGCGCTACTCTCAAACCCGGTATTTTGATACTAAAACGTTTGGGTCGAGCCTCGAAACCGTAAACGGAAACCTCGACAGCGAATGGAAGCTACAGCTTCGCTGGAAATGGTAGCAGGCTTACTCCTGATCGCAGTTGGAAGCGTTGCCGACCAGCATCTGGTCCCACCAGCAGGAAAAAGATTCGCTCAGGAATTTACCTAAACCAGACATGTCCTTTAAAAAATCGAAATAAGGGGCAGGCTTTCCGCTCAATATTCCGTCGTAGCAGGTCTCCACGGGCAACCGAAGTTTGGTGCCGGAGAGGTCGGTTAACGTAAGCTGCATTTTTACCATATCCACGGGTATGCGGTCGGTAACCATGCGGTTGGAATTGATAAATACCGACTTGTGGATGCGCTGGTAGAGGATAAACTGGCTAACAACCAACACCATGTCCAATCCGAGGGAGGAAGTAGCTCCCGGGCGCAGGTCGTTTTGTTCCGGGTCGTAGAGGTTCATGAAAGTACTCCCCCGCTGGAGGTCGGCATTCAGGAAAATGACGGTATCCGCGCCTGAAAGCGAGTCGAGCTGATGGGTAAGCATCTCCCCGATCCGAATCATAAACTCTGATTTGGTGAGCCCAACCTGTGAGCGGTCCTCGTCAATTTTTAAAAACTGGCTGATGGTCAGGTAGTATTCTTCTGTAAAGGAGAAGGATTTGCCACTGATATACAGGCCAATTTTTTTACCTGAAAGCAGACCTGCCTGGGCTTGCGCCTCTTGTGGGAGCAAAGAAAGGAGCAGCAGACAAAGGACAAAAAGACGGGGTAACAGTTTCACGTGCCAGGTTTTTGAGGGGAGCAATATGGGCAATCAATTGTGTTGCACCAACTCCTGTAAAAATACACGGCTCTTCGAGGGGTTAAATTGTCCCTGGGCACCGTCATATACTTTTACTCTATCGTATTTTTTGATCAATCCGATGTCCGGCGCGTAAATTTCATACGAAAAACGCTTGAAAATGGCACTGGTGGTGTCGAGGCGCTGAAGCACCATCACGCAGTTGTCATATATTTTACCCTGAACAATGACTGCAGAATCGACATTGGTATATCGGTAAACCTGGGTACCGAGGTTGTTGTAGAGGTTGCCGTTCCAGGCTACATCGGGGTACACCGGAAACTGAAGCTTCACAATCCGCTGGTTTTCTTCGGTTTGCTCAGCGAAGTAGTTGCGGTTGGGGGAGGGCTCCAAGTACCGCGTCCATAGCCTGTCAAAAGCGAAATCGTAATTATTTCCGAGCGCAATATTGGATCGGTACAGGTTTATTTTGTGCGTTTCCCGTCCGGTGAGGTCGATCTCTGTACCGCTGATTTCTACTTTTCGAAAATACTCATCTACCACGGCTGAGGTAGTGGAGAAGGTAGAATCGAGGACATAATAGATGCTGGACTGGCCCTCTGTAATGGGGTATATGCGATACGTATGGGGCAGTATCGGATCAGAGGATTGGACGCAGCCTGCGAGCAGACCTAAAGCGGCCACCCAGCAAATCACCATCGGAGCTTTTCGGAATGAAAGATTCATGGTCGAATTACGCAAACACAGCCGACAATCAAGGTGTCAATTTTCGGTACGGCTTACACGGAGATACTTAATAGCTGGTTTCGTCGAGCTTTACCTTACCTCTGAACGTCCAGAAAACGAATGCAGTATAGGTTGCAACGATCGGAACCCCGATTGCCGCAAAGATTAGCATGATTTTCAGCGATTTTTCGGAAGAAGCTGCATTGTACACCGTGAGGCTCCACTCCGGATTGAGGGTCGAAAGTATGATGTTGGGGTAGAGGTTGATGGCTACCGTGATCAGGAGCAGTGCAGCTGACAAAGCCGAAGAAGCAAAGGCAAAGCGGTACTGCCTTTTTTCCAGTTGGCGACGGATGTTGATTACCACAAGAATGGTGATCAGCGGAACCAGAAATAGCAGCGGCTGGCTGCGAAAACTCTGAGCCATGTGGGGGACGTACACCAGCGTGAGCATCGTGAGCATGATGTAGCAGATGACGAAAAACCGGCTGCTGTTGCGTGCCAGTATCGTGAGCTTGGCGTACAGCCTGTTTTCGGTTTTCATGATCAGGTACACGGAGCCGTGCATGGTGAACAGGGCCACCGTCGTTACGCCCGTCGCGAGTGCATAGGGGTTGAGCAGGGAGAGAAAGGTGCCGGTAAATTCGAAGTTTTCATCCAGCGGCATTCCCTGAATCACATTTCCCAAAACCACCCCCAGCAAAAAACCGATCAGCACACTGGCGACTGAATACACTACGTCCCAGGTTTGCTTCCACCAGGCCATCTTTTCTTTGCTCCTGAATTCAATGGCCACGGCACGCATGATCAACGCGACCAAAAACAGCATAAAGGGTGTATAAAATGCCGAAAACAGGGTGGCGTACACCTCCGGAAAACCCGCAAACAGGGTGCCTCCCCCGATCACCAGCCATACTTCGTTGCCATCCCACACGGGGCCGATGGCGTTGAGCGCAATCCTGCGGCTTTCTTCTTTTCTGAAAAAAAGATGCAGGGCACCTGCCCCCAGGTCGAATCCATCGAGGATGGTATAGCCCGAAAAAACCGCGCCTACTACCAAAAACCAAAGGGTGGGGTAATCTAATCCGAATAAGGTTGCCATATCAGGACATGATTGGGTTGTTGCGGAGAGAATTTTCCGGGCCTTCTTCCAGCTCTTTTTCTTCGAAGCCGTGCTGGATTTTCTTGTTCATCATGTAAAGAAAAAGCGAAAGCAAAATCAGGTAAACCAAAGTAAACAGGATCAGGGAAAACAGCACCTGATCGGCTTTTACGGATTTGGAGAGGGCGTCGCTCGTGCGGAGCAGCCCATAAACCACCCAGGGTTGCCGGCCCACTTCGGCTGAGTACCAACCCACCTGGTTGGCAATCTGGGGCAGCAATACCGAAAAGGTGAAAATGCCCATCAGCCATTTTTGCTCAAATAATTTTCCCCGCCACCAAAGAAATCCCGCCAGCAGGGTCAGCCCGATCAGGGTCATGCCGATGGCTACCATGAGGTGGTAGGTCTGGAAAACGAAATTGACCATTTTGGGGCGGTCTTCTTTTTTAAACGAATGCAGGCCCGTAACCGGGGTGGTGATATCCTGGTGCAGCAAAAAGGTAAGTCCGTACGGAATAGAAAGCCCGGTTACCTTTTCATTTTTCTGATCGACCCAACCCAGGAGGTACATATCAGCCACAGCCAGGCTGTCGTAATGCCCTTCAAAAGCGGCAAGTTTGGCGGGTTGGTTTTTCGAAACACCGTCAGCCGAGCGGTGACCGGTGAACAACTGCGCCAGGCTCGACACCAGCGCGACCGACAGGGCGATTTTGAATGCTTTTTTCGAAATTTCTACGTGCCGGTTTTTATAGAGGTAATAGGCATGCACGCTCATGACCAAAAAGGAACCCGCCAGAAAAGAGCCGATAATCACGTGTGAAAGCCGGTCCACCGAAGAGGGGTTGAACACCATGGCCCAGAAGTCGGTAATCTCCGCACGCGCACGCAAGCCCTCTCCTACGATGTGGTATCCGGCCGGGGTTTGCTGCCACGAATTGGCGACCACAATCCAGATAGCCGAAAACATGGAGCCCAGCGCCACCATGAGGGTGGAAAAAAAGTGTACCCTGGGGCTCACCCGATTCCAGCCAAAGAGCAGAATACCCAGAAAACCGCTTTCGAGGGCAAAAGCAAAAATGCCTTCGGCCGCCAGGGCACTGCCGAAAATATCGCCTACGTAGCGCGAGTAGGTGGCCCAATTGGTCCCAAACTCAAACTCCATCACGATTCCCGTAGCCACGCCGATACCGAAGATCAGCGCGAATATGCGAATCCAGAAACGGGTCATGGTTTCGTATTGCTTGTTTTTGGTGCGGAGGTAAAGCCCCTCCATGAACACCAGCACGACCCCGAGCCCAATGCTGAGCGGGGGGTAGATGTAGTGGAAACCTACGGTAAAAGCGAATTGAATACGGGATAAAATTTCGATGTCCATGTCGTTTTTTATTGAAATACGAATGGCACGAAGAGCGACAGTGAGGTAGTTACAGTAGCGCTCAAGGGTGTCGGTGTAAAAGTACACAGCTAATGTTCCTGCTACATGCCTGAAGGGGGATACCCAATAATATTTTTGACGTAAAGTAATTGTTGTTACCCTTTAGCGGGTGCGGAGTGGGCATAATTCCCTGATAACCAGATCGGCTGATGCGAAATAAACCTGCGGCACCCCGTTTTATTCAGATGGCCGCCTTTGCCGGCATCATGATCGCTGCATGTGACCTCCCGTTTAACGGATACCTGGGATTAATCACGCCGGGGTATGACTGGGTCATTCAATCCGAAAGTGCCCTTGCGGAGATGAACCCGGTTGCGGCACAGTGGCAAGCGATTTGGGGCGTGATTTTTACGCTGGCATTCGCGACCTATGCTTTGGGGCTTTGGAAAGCAGCACGCGTTTGGGGAAAGCCGATCCGGTGGGTAGCAGTTGTGGTGTTGATATACGGAATAGGGCAAGGGATAGGCTCGGGCTGGATGCCGCTCCAGCATAGCGGCGCACAGCTTACGGTTCAAGGCGTGCTGCACGAAACCTTTGGTGGAATCGGCATGTTGGGCTTATTTATCGCCCCGGTGATCATGTTGCCGGTTTTTACTAAAAAGGCAAATCCCCGGCGGCAGAGGTTCACCCTCATCATTGTGATTATCAGCACGGTAGCTGCAGTCCTCTACCTGGTTACCCGGGTTGCAGGGCCAGAGGTGGTTTTTTGGGGGTGGCGCGGCCTATGGCAAAGGTGCCTGAACGCAAGCCTTTACAGCTGGCTTATCGCTTTGGCGTACTGGCTGCTAAAAGATATGCGTTCGGTAAAGGAAATAAGCACAAGCGCAGCTAGGCCCTTACCGGAGTAACCTTGCCCTCAAATTTTTTCCCTGCCCGATACAGCATAACGGTGTAGATAGCCATCAACAAATGGCTTATGTCGTGGTAGTTCAGCCATTGGCTCACACTGAGTTTGAGGTTGTACTGAACTCCGGGGATCAGGGCGTACAAGAAAGCAAAAACCATGAGCTTGCTCCCGGGGTGCTTTGTCTTGATCCAATGGAAGAAAAAAAGCGGAAGCAGGGTAGCGCTCACGGCAACTGTTGAGTTTACCTTTACCAGGTCAAAAGTTTGGAAGTCCGGAGAGGCGAGCAGCGTAAGAAAAAGGGTGGGCTGTAAAATGGCCCAAAGCTTCAGGATTTTGTGAACGGTATCAGACACATAGGGTGAAACCAGATCCACGGCTCCCCACACAAAAAAACCAAAGGCTACTGCACTCGAAATCCAACCAGCCCATTTCCATTTCACGGTAAGGTATGCCTGAAGCGCATGGCCGAAAATGCCGCCTGCCAGGAGTCCGACCCCCATGATCAGGAAATAGAAGCGAAGGTTTCGCAGGAAACGATCGTCGGTATCGGCTTTCGATAATTTGAAATAGCTAAAGAGGCAAATCGATGCCGTAAGTACGTCTGTAAGGCTGGTGACGATTTCTCGTATTTCAAATCCATTCAGGTAAATGCTGGGATTCAGGATGCTGAGTTCTGCAGGACTGGGCATGAGCGAATAAGATTAAGCGCAATCTGGCGTTGCGGGGCCGTAATAATCCGTCAGGTGAGTAAATGTAGGATCGAAAAATCGAAATGCAAATAAATTCCCGCGCATAGTCGTCGGCAAATAAAAACGGCATGTCCCCAAAAGGAACATGCCGTTTTTGAAAAAAATGAGACTCAAAGTCTAGCCCTCATTCGATTCTTCAAAAGCTTCCTGCCAGCTTTGGCCGAAGTTGATGGTCTGGAGCATGGCCACAGACAGTTTGTTTTCGATGTTGCCAAATTTTGAGCGGTAGTCGCCCATGCTGCGCCTGATTACTTCCAGGGCTTCCTCCCTGCCAAAGGTATGGGTGATCTCGCAACGGGGTTTTTCGGCGCCGGGCATTTCCTTATAGGTGAGGAAGTAGTGCTTAAGGCGTTGGACCAATGCTTCCGGGCAGTCAGTGATATCGCGGAAGTTGTACACATCATCGCCTTTCATCACCGCAATGATTTTATCGTCGGCTTCTCCGCTGTCGATCATGCGAAAACCGCCAATCGGGATAGCTGGCACGAGGATATCGCCGTGGGTGATGTTACGTTCGGTAAGTACACAGATATCGAGCGGGTCGCCGTCGCCGACAATGTCCTTAAGTCCGGTATTTTGCATGCAATATTCAGCTACGAGTTCGCCACAGTATGTTTGTGGGGCAAACCCATACAGGGCGGGCAAAATGCTGGAGTATTTCTGCGGGCGGTCCACTTTTAGGTATCCGGTCCTTTTATCTACTTCATACTTTACCGTGTCGGTGGGTACCATTTCGATAAAGGTCGTTAGCACTTCTGGGGCATCAGGTCCGATTTGGACGCCGTGCCAGGGATGAGATTTGTACCTCAGTCCCACCATTTCCCAGATCTTGTTTAGGGTATTTTTTCCCATAAAAATTTAAAATCAGCTTGGTTATCGGAATAGTAGCCTGGTGTGTCCATGCGTGTTGCTTGGTCACCTAAAATAAGGCAATTGTAAGGCAAAGAAAGAATACTTTCTCCTGATCGGTCAATTAATTCCGGGTATTGCCGGATGAAGGACTTTTTACGAGCCTAAACTCTACTCTTCGGTTCAGCCGGTCGCCATTTTCGCCCTTGCTAGGAGCCACGGGTGCAAAATTGCTGTATCCGTCTGATGAAATCCGGCTGAGCTTAACCCCCTTCTGGTTGGCGAGGTAGTATTTTACGTTAAAGGCTCGCTGGATCGACAGCACCAGGTTGTCTTTCGGGTCGCCGGTATTGTCGGCATGTCCCAGCACTTCCAATTGATAATCAGGATATTTTTCCAGCAATACCGCTAACTGATCCAGAATAGGGAAAGCATCGTCCTCGAGCTTGTTTGAGTTCGGCTCAAAGTAAATATTGTTCATTGCCTGCTCCAGAAAGGCCATGTCTTCCGCTTTTATCCCGTTTGAAGAAACCACTGCCTGTGGTTGTGCCACCGCCAGATCGGTGATGTGCGCCACGGGTTCACGGCTTACGGGAGCCTGAGCAGGTACAGGTTTGGCTTTTTCTACTACCGGCTCCTGCTTAGGTGCGGGTACAGGCGTTTCGGCAATTTCATTTTTGGGCATTTTGCTCTCATTGGGGCAGCCCATGTACAAGCGCAGCCCTTTAATATCAGGGCAGGCGTCTTCCACATCCGGAATGCCGTCGCCGTCGCGATCCGCGCGCCCTTCAGTACTAACAACAGAGGTACTTTTGTTTACCACGGGCTTAGGCTCAGGCTTCTGAACCGGGCGACGTGGGCTGGATACGGCAAACACAAGCCCCGCAGAGTGCTGCAGGTGCTGAAAATTACTGTTCAGCCTTTGCTTATACATGCTTTCCAATTGGAAACTGACCGTTTTGGTTATTCTAAACCGCACGCCGAGTGCTGCCGGGAGGTATATGCCGGTATTGCTGCTGGCAATGTTAAACCCAAAGCCCGTGCTGATATAAGGGGCAACAAATGCATCTTCAGGCAAAAAGGAACCATTGGATTTGAACTGAAACATGGCATTCACATCCACGAGAGAGGAACCAATGGATTCGGAATTGCTGACCGGATAAGTAAGTTCCGGAATAAAGGTAGAAATGACGGATACGTTCATCCATGGGGTCGCATACCCGTAGGCTCCCAAAGCAATGCCCGGTTCGTAATTCTTAAACTGTGTAACCTTGCCAGTCATAAGTCCCTGATAATCAAGAAAAGTAGCCGATAGGCTGGCCGTTCCTCGAATTTCACTTGTTTGCGCCTGGGCAATATGGATGCCAAGCAGGGCGGTGAATAACATCAGTTGGGGGACAAAACGAGGCATATGGTTGTTGTCGAAGGTTGAGCAGGAATATTAACAACGTACCGCAAAGGTAAATTCTTTTCTTTGAACGAAAATAGTCGGGTCAATAGCTTTGTTCTGAACTTTTTGAGCAAATGGTTATTTTGAATGCGTGAAAAGATACGCTTTCGGAAATACATGGGATTAAAACTGGAGTTCAAAGTCAACCCTGCGATTCAACTCCCTGCCTTTTTCTGAGGCATTATTGGTGGTGGGTGTTTTGTCGCCAAAGCCTGTGGAGCTGATACGGCTCTGGCTGATACCATGATGGTAAACCAAGTAGTACTTCACGTTGTAAGCGCGCATGATCGAAAGCACCAGGTTATCGCGCTGGTTACCAACGTTGTCGGTGTGCCCGGTGATCACCAGCTTAATGTCTTCACAGCCCTTCATGCGCTCTGCCAATTCCGACAGTACCTGTGGGGTATTAGCAGGCAAGGTTTCTGATCCGGAATCAAAGAGCAGAAATCCGGCTTCCTGCTTCTGTCCCGGACGACCACAAGGACCGCTCTCAGGGTAGATCATGGCTACTGGAAATCCGGTATTGACGGGTGCATTTTCAGCTACGAAAATATCTTCCACTTCAGCCGATTTTGGTTGTTCGGTAGCTTTTGTCGGACTTGAACGGGTAGGAGTTTTGGTTTCGGCTTCTGTGGTTGGCTTACCCCAGTCGTTAGCGGCAGGAATCGAGGCAGCTTCAGCCCAGCTATCAGCTTCAGGTTGAAGGGCTGCAGCGACTTTTACCGGCTTCAGCACGTCCAGGTTTGATTCTTCGAAAGGCTCGTTTTGGCTGTAAGTGATGCGCTTAAATAGGCCGGGAGCAGAAGGGAGCACCTGAGCCGAAGTAAGTATATCCATACCGGCGGCACGGCTATGATCTACCTCGGGACTGTCAATCTGGGCAGTAGGAGAAGCCATTTTTGGTGCCTGCATCGGGCGTGGAGTGCCATTGTCAGCTACCAGTTCACTTGCGGAACCTGGTTGGCTGGGGCAACCCCGGAAATGAATATACCCTGCCTGCTGTGGACAATCGTCCTCCCAGTCAAGTATGCCATCAGAGTCCCTGTCGTTCGGAAGTGGAACCTGGGCAAGCATCTGCTCTTTCAGTGGTTCCGGGGTGCGTGGGTCTTCAGATACTTCTTTGGTGTCGATATTATATACAAAGGCCAGGGCATGCACCACCGGCTGATAATCCTGATTGAGGGAAAACTTACGGGTAGTTTCGAGGCGGAAAGCCATGTGGTTATTTACCCGAAAACGCATACCGGCTGAAACAGGAAGATAGGCATCCGGGCGATTCATTACGTAGCTGCCGCCGAGGCCAGAGCTTACAAACGGGCCGAAGAATGAATTTTCTTTGAAAAACAGGCCGTTGTTGAGTTTAAATACCATTTGGTACTGAATATCCCACAGCGAAGATTGGGTATAGGACTCTCCTACCGGGAAAAGTACCTGAGGCGCATACATGATTTTGGTCCTGAAATCAAAGGCTCCTGAAAGGTACCGATCAGCCGAAACCTGAGCTACTCCACTCCATACCGGGTTAAGCAATGACTGGGTTCCGGATGGGGCTACATATTGCATAACCCCTCCACCTGTGCTTACTGCCCATCGGTTTTCAAAGGTTTGTGCCTGTACATTTAAGGCAAAGACAACGGCCAAGAGCAATATCCAGATACTGTTTGAAGCAAGAGTTTTCATGTGTTTTCCGGTCTTCCTGATTTCTAATTCCTGTCGGAAAGGTATCTAACATACTTTTTAGAATAGGTCCCCTCCGCTTGAATGCGTAAAATCATGGTGTCACTTGTAATTTCGATGTAATAAAAGGGAATTCTAATCGGCTGATCAAAGCACGTATAGCAGCCTTCCAACATGCAAATCAACATGTTAGAATCCGGGAAAAAAGGTAAGAATCAGGGAATTACAGGTGCTTGTAGTGGTAAAGGATTTGAATTCCGTCCACAGTATCTATCAATACCAGGTCCTGCTTGTTTAGCTCCCTGATTACCACAGGGGCAGGCCATATTTCACTTTCGAGTATTTCTTCTTTCTGATAAAAACGAACAGTGCTGCGACTTGACCTTCCTGCAGTAATAAGCATGCCCTCAGGGGTAAACTCCAAGGTATCCGTTGATTCCATCGCGATCAGGCCATCGGTAGTTTCAAGAGACACCAGCAACCACGACCCCAGCAATTCAGGGGCAGTCACGGCCACAGCCGGAGAGTTGAGCACATCACTGGGTATTTCTACCGTAACGGAATCCTCGCCGGTGGTATCTCCTTGTTGAGCAGGATTGGGATTGCAGCCACCAATGGCCAATATTACCATCGTTCCGAAAATCAGTACGATTGTGTGTATGGCTTTCATAAATTTCATTTGAGGCTCAAATTACACTGATTCGCAAGGAGAGGCAAGGTTTTTTGCCTTAAAGTACTTTTCAGTTGTTTTCCCGCAGAAAACTATTCACCTCGTTGAAAAATATTTCCGGACGTTCGGCGTGGAGCCAGTGTCCGGCATCTGATATTTCTGCAAAAGAGGCCTGATGAAACCAGATTTCAATGAATTTTCGGTCCGCTTCGGTCACATAATCTGATTTTCCTCCATATATAAAGAGTGCAGGCATCTCCAGCGGAGCCTGAAAAATGACGGGCGCAATTACCTCGTCGTACTTTTCTGTAAGCAGCTCCAGGTTAAACCTCCAGCGGTATTTATCTTCTTCGCGGGTAAGTGCTTTGAGCAGGAGCTGACGTGTTTCAGCATCTGGCAGGTACTGCGACATGATGCTGTCGGCCTGCTGGCGGGTATCTATATCTGCCAGCGGCACGGCGTTCATGGCTGACAATACCGAACCGTGGTGCGGCGGGTAAGCACGTGGGGCCATATCGGCTACCACCAGCTTTTCTACCATGGAAGGATACATGTCCGCAAACTGCATCACAGTTTTGCCGCCCATCGAATGCCCCAGAAGGCTGGCTTGATGCAGCCCCTGATCCAATAAAAATTCGTGCAGGTCTTCGGCCATTTCTTCGTAGTTCCACGCATCGGCATGGGGAGAGCGGCCGTGGTTGCGCTGATCAACCACAAACACACTAAAGTGGGCGCTAAACTCCCGGGCCAGGGTCATCCAGTTATCCAGTGATCCGAAAAGACCATGTAAAATAACGAGGGCAGGTCCCTGTCCCAGGGTTTTATAGTTCAGCTTCATTTCAGGCCAGTTTCCTGTTTTCAGGAAAAATCAATGGTGGTGGTGGCCGTCAGGACCGTGTACGTGTCCGTGGTCGAGTTCTCCCTCGGTGGCATCGCGTACCTCTACGATCTGTACAGAAAAATACAGGTCTTCGCCGGCAAGCGGGTGGTTGAAGTCCATGGTTACCTGGTCATCTTCCACGCCAACCACGATCCCCTGGAGGGGATTGCCATCAGAATCCTGAAGAGGAATGCTGTTTCCAACATAGAGCAGGTCTTCCTGTACTACGCCGTCGATCTGGAAAATTTCTTTAGGGATATTTACAATCGCCTCAGGATCAGACTCCCCGTAAGCAGCATCGCTCGGAATACTGAATGCATGAGAATCACCTACTTGCTTACCTGTAAGTTCGGCTTCAAAAGCAGGAATCATCTGGCCAGCTCCGTACAAAAATACCAGGGGCTCGTCAGCACTAACCTCTTCAACCAATTCGCCCTCAGCACTGTCAAGACGAAGTTGGTAAATCAGAGAAACAACTTTTTTCGGAGCAATAACCATGAATGTGTAAGTAATGGGTAAGTAAATGCGCTGAAAACCAGCTTAAAGCAGATCTCCAATTGCACGGCAAAGATGAAGTTTTCCTGACCTAATTGCAACCCGTCACCCGCACTGCATCGGGAATTTTAGCTGATGATCGTTGCTATCAGCTGCCTGGGGCCACCGTTGTTTCTAAATTCGCAGAGATAAATTCCTTGCCAGGTTCCCATGTTCAGCTTGTGGTTGGTGATGGGCATAGAAACCGATTGTCCCGTCAGGCTTGACTTAATATGTGCAGGCATATCGTCAGGGCCCTCATAGTTGTGCAGCAATCCCCGCTGATTTTCTGGCACCAGCCGATTAAACAGGGTTTCAAAATCTACCCTTACCTCCGGGTCGGCGTTTTCATTCAGAGTAAGACCTGCTGAAGTGTGCTGGATAAACAGATGCAGCAATCCGTACTCCGGTAATTTCCCTTCCAGGTGCGATATTATTTCCCGGTCAATCAGATGAAAACCTCGTGGTCGGGGTTTCAGGATAATATTTGCTTGAACAACCATTTCCAAAGATTTTTACCGATGTCGTTTTAAAAGGTTAAAGGTAGTTTTTAGACCGCTAGCACCGGATTTATTGCCATTCGCTTGTGTATGCGGCAGATTATTTCCCAAGCAAGGTAAATTCGAATATTGAATTAAAATAAACGCATCATGTCAACAATTAACAACCTCTCTGACAACGCTCAACTTGTAAAAGCTCATCTGTGTACGATTGTTAACCGGGTTACCCATCAGAATATGAGCGAATTGCCTGCCGAAGGGCATTTAGTAAAGGATTTGGGTATGGATTCTCTGGAAATGCTCGAACTCGTAATGGAGTGTGAGAAAGAATTTCAAGTGGTAATCCCTGACCGCGAGTGGACCTCTATCACCCGTATCCAGGACCTGATCCACGCTATTTCACGTCAATTACCAGGGCGTACGCTTGAACACGCGGCCTGATATTCAATATTTCCAGGCGTAATACATCAGCTTCAGGTATTCGTTGTTGACAAACAACAGGCCCTTTTCTGATTTCCACCAGGTCTCCAGTTTATAATCTCCCGGTAGGGGAGGAGCGCCGGAAATCAATGCTTCGATACCTGCCTGCTTAAATTTATTTACAAATACGCCATGTACCCGCCGGGTATGGAAACTGGAAGAGACTACGATTACACGTTTCCAGTTTTTTTGAAGACAATAATTGAGTAAAAAATCAGCTTCCTCCCACGTGGAGGAGCCTTCAGGTAAAATGTCGATGGCCACGCTGTCAACGCCTGCCTGTAACAGGGCTATGCGACCTATATCGGCATCGTTAAGGTCCAGCCCCAGTATTTCGAGCGAGCCATTGGTAATCCCCCCGGTTAAAATCAGCGTGGGGGCCATTTCTCTGGCATAGAGCTTTGCAGCCCAGGCACATCTTTCGCCCGGATCTCCTGCCAGTACACAAATGACATCTGCCTGCGACAAAGGATCGTTTACGACCAAAAAACTACCAATACCCCTGAGAATCGGGTTTTTGAACAGGATCAATAAAAACAGGAGCAGGACCAGTAAGCCTGATCCTGCCATCCATTTTCTCCATTTAAAGTTCCTTTTCGCTTTCAATCAGCTATGCAGTTTCGCAAACCAATGATGGAAACGAGGGATTGTTTCGATTCCTTTGAGGTAGTTGAATACCCCGTAGTGCTCATTCGGGCTGTGGATGTCGTCGGAGTTGAGTCCGAATCCCAGCAATACCGTATCTCTGCCCAATAGCTCCTGAAAAAGGGCCACGATCGGGATTGACCCGCCTTCCATGGTTGGGATAGCGTCTTTTCCGAAGGCTTCCATCATGGCATTGGCTGCCGCCTTATAGCCCGCAGTGTGGATACTGGTCACGGCAGGTTTGCCCCCATGGTGCGGCGTTACTTTTACTTTTACGGTAGGCGGAGCCAGTTTTTGAAAATGCTCGGTAAACATCCGGGTGGTTTCGTCGGGTGTTTGGTCCGGTACCAGGCGCATGGATATCTTGGCGAAAGCCTTGGACGGAAGCACCGTTTTGGCTCCCTCTCCGGTATAGCCTCCCCAAATTCCGTTTACATCCAGCGTAGGGCGAATGGTCGATCTTTCGATGGGCGAATAGCCGGACTCCCCGCGCAGCGCTCCTACCTGCAGGTCTTGCATATAGGCTTCGTTGTCAAAGGGCCTGCGGGCAAATTCCTTCCGCTCTGCTACCGAATACTCTTTTACCTGGTCGTAAAAGCCTGGAATGGTTACTTTTCCTTCTTCGTCCTTCAGCGAAGCGATCATTTCGCAAAGGATGTTGATGGGATTGTCAACAGCACCTCCATAAACGCCGGAGTGGAGGTCGCGGTTGGGGCCGGTAACTTCTACTTCGAGGTACGACATGCCCCTGAGGCCGATCGTGATGGAAGGCACGTCGTTGGCGATCATCGACGTATCCGAAACCAGCACAATATCGCAGGCAAGCAGGTCTTTGTTCGCAGCAATGAATTTTTCGAGGTTATTGCTTCCGATTTCCTCTTCTCCTTCCACCAAAAACTTGATGTTGCAGGGGAGTTCTCCGCCCTGATTCAGGATTTCGAGGGCCTTTACGTGCATGTACACCTGGCCTTTGTCGTCGCACGAACCACGTGCATAGATATTACCGTCTTTTACTACGGGTTCGAAGGGGGGAGAATGCCACAAGTTGAGCGGATCGGGCGGCTGCACGTCGTAGTGCCCGTACACGAGCACGGTGGGTGCGCCTGCTTTCCCTTTTTTCTCGGCAAACACGATCGGGTGGCCGGGCGTAGGGTGAATGGCAACAGTATCTACATCGAGGGCTTTGAAACGGTCAACCAGCCAATCGGCGGCACGCTTCATGTCGTCCTTGTGGCGCGAATCTGCGCTCACGCTCGGAATCCGAAGCCACTCAAATAATTCGTTCAGGAAACGATCCTGATGTTGGGCAAGGTAGGTTTGTATCTGATCCATGCCCGATTTTACATAAAATCACAGGCACATCCAATGAAAACCAGCAGGTTTTAAAGCTCTTTTCCCGATACAGGAATCATTAGGGGGTAAGCCCGGTACATTGTACACATTCAACTCGCTGATTATCAATCGCAGAGCCAGAGAAATGGTTTGTCTTTAAAGATTAAAGCCTGATTTGGTTGGGGAAATGTTCGTATTCTCTTTCCAGGTTTGAGGCGAGAATACACATGCGGTTTTGCTGATACGTGTCCAGCCAGCTGAGTACTAGGGCCGCATTGGCGGGGTCGAGGTTGCTGGTGGGTTCATCGAGCAGGAGCAGGGGCGTATCTGAAAATATAGCTAACCCCGCCTTGAATCGCTGAAGCATACCCGAAGAAAAGAAGCGAACGGGCTTGTGGAGATGTGCCTGTAGCTGCAATAATTCCGGAATGGCATCTAGCTCGCCAATGAGCGATTTTTTAAAGCTGAAATGCAACCCTATGTGCTCCTTGAGGGTAAGCTCGGGATAGAGGTCCTGGTAGGGCGCGGCCCAGCTTACGTGCTGATAAAGCCTGACGGAGGGGATCGTTACCCCTTCTTTGCTAAACTGCACTACTCCTTCTGTAGGAATCAATTGGCCCCCGATAATGCGCAGGAGGGTAGATTTGCCGGAGCCATTTGGCCCGATAAGCGCCAAACGACCTCCGGATTTCATGTCAACATTCACCTTGCGAAACAGCCAGCGCTGGTTAAACTGCTTACCGATTTGGTTGAGCCGTAGCTGGATTTCTGGCATGGCAGCTTATACTTCTTCTTCGCGGTTACTCGAGGCTACGTGGCCCTTGATAATGCCACGTGTAGCATTCCGGATAAATCCAAGGGCTTCGTCTCTTTCCTCAATGGGAGGGAGCTGGGTTTCTACGAAGTCGATGGCATTGGTAATGTTTTTTCCGGTGAGGAATACATTGCGATAGAGCTCCTGAATCTGGTGGATCGTTTCGTTGGTAAAACCCCTTCGGCGCAGGCCTACCGAATTTACACCCTCATAGCGCAACGGTTCACGCCCGGCTTTTACGAAGGGGGGAACATCTTTTCCTACCAAAGAACCACCCGAAATCATGGTGTGTCGGCCGATTTTTACGAACTGATGCACGGCTGTCATCCCTCCGATAATGGCCCATTCATGCACTTCTACGTGGCCGGCCAGGTTTACGGCATTGGCCAGAATGGCATGGTCGCCTACGATACAGTCATGCGCCACATGTACATAGGCCATGATGAGTACATGCTCCCCAATGACCGTTTTGCCGTGATAAACTGTGCCACGGTTAAGGGTAGCGCATTCGCGGATGGTGGTATGGTCGCCTATTTCGAGGGTGGTTTTTTCTCCTTCGAATTTCAGATCCTGGGGAATAGCAGAAATAACAGCTCCGGGAAAGATACGCACATGGTTTCCAATCCGGGCACCATCGTAAATAGTGGTGTGCGACCCTACCCAGCAATCTTCACCCAGGGTAATTCCTCCATGAAGAATGACATAGGGCTCAAGGTGGACCCGGTCCTTTATAACGACCTGAGAAAAAGAAGCGGTCTCTTTGTCTTCTCTCCAGTATTCGAGCTGGCGGGCATCTGAGGAAATTACCACGCCTGCAGAAATCACACAATTCTTTCCAATCCTGACGCCATCCTGAATAACCACGTGTGGGCCGATTTCAGTGCCGTCTCCGATTTCAACATCGGCTCCTATTACAGCGAAGGGTCCGATTTTGACGCCTTGGCCTACTCTTGCTTGGGGGTGTACTGACGAGGGGATTGAGTTGGAAAGATAGCTGTTTGATTGCATGCTTAGGTTTTTGGAACCACGCTGGCAGTAAGGTCAGCAGAGCAGGTAAGTTGTCCGTCAACAAATATTTTACCTGACATTTTGCATATACTCCTTCTGAGTGCGGTCATTTCTAATTGAAGTACCAAGGTATCACCTGGTATAACTGGTTTTTTGAACTTTGCGTTGTCTATTGCCGCATAAAGTACCCAAACTGATTTGGGGTCTTCTATGGTATTGAGGAGAAGAATACCTCCTACCTGTGCCATTGCTTCCAGCTGAAGTACCCCTGGCATCACAGGATTGCCGGGGAAGTGACCCTGAAAGAACTGCTCGTTAAACGTAACATTCTTAATACCGGTTATGGTATTTTCCGTGAATTCAACGATTTTATCTACTAGTAGAAACGGGTACCTGTGGGGCAAAATTTCATGAATGGCCGCAATGTCGAAGATGATGCCTTTACGGTCGGCTTTCTGAAATTTTTCCTGAATCCGCTTTTGCTTAATCAGGGCGCGCACTTTTTTGGCCAGCTCCACATTGGCCGTATGGCCGGGCTTATTGGCGAGCACATGTCCTTTGATCGGCATACCAGCTAGCGCCAAATCTCCTACGAGGTCCAGCAATTTGTGGCGGGCAGGTTCATTGGGGCTGCGCAAGGCAGATTCATTGAGGATTCCGGCTTTTATTTCTCCTTTAAAATCGGGGAATATGGTTTTCAGCCTTGCCTGCGAATCGGCGTCGGGCATTTGTTCTGCCACAACTACCGCGCTATCGATAGAGCCTCCCTGAATAAGACCTGCCTGGTGAAGGGCCTCCAGTTCGTGCACAAAAGCAAAGGTTCTGCTGGAAGCTATTTCTGAAGGAAAATCGCCCAGGTCGCGCATCCGGGCCTGCTGAGGAAGCAGTACCTCAGAGTGGTAATCTACCATCACGGTAGCGCTGAAATGCGAGGAGGGCGTCAGAATCAGTTCGATTCCTTTCTCCGGATCCTGAAAATAAATCGGCTCAGAAACCTGAAAATACTCGCGGTTTGCGTCCTGTTCTTCGATGCCGGCAGCAAGCAATGCCTCTACGAACGCCTGAGAACTACCATCCATGATGGGGGGCTCAGGTCCATCGAGCTCAATGAGCACATTGTCGATCTGAAGACCCGCCAAGGCGGCCAGGGTATGCTCTACGGTATGTACCTGCACGCCCCCTTCTGCAAGGGTAGTACCCCTGGAGGTATCCACTACAAAATCGACCAATGCATGAACGACGGGCATATCCGGGAGATCAACTCTTTTGAACAGGTATCCGTGGTTTACCGGGGCCGGGTGAAAAGTAAGGGTAGCCGCTGCGCCCGTATGTAAACCGGTACCTGATACAGAGACCGACTTTTGGATGGTGTGTTGCTTGAGAACCATAAAAAATCAGGGTTAGGGCTGCTCGCCCGGTGCTTGCTTGGATTGGAGTTGTTCTTCGAGGTGAGAAATGCGGGCCGCCATGTCTTCGAGCTGCCGGAGCATTGCCTCTTGCCTTAGTTGTTTGCGGTATTCCTGCGCGGGTGCTCCGCGCCAGGCTTTTCCTTCTTCTGTGATAGATTTTACCATGGCAGAGCGTGCACCGATCTGGCTTTTGTCGGCGATATGGATATGTCCGCCGATGCCTACCTGGCCTCCTATCATGGACTGTTTACCAATTTTGGTGCTGCCAGAAACCCCCGTTTGGGCTGCAATAACAGTATGGTTGCCGATTTCTACATTGTGAGCAACCATCACGAGGTCGTCCAGTTTTACCCCTTTTCGGATAATGGTGCTGCCAATCGTGGCCCTGTCGATACAGGTATTGGCCCCGATCTCCACCTCGTCCTCAATGATTACATTCCCGGTTTGGGGTATTTTTTGGAAAGTACCATCTGCTTGCGGGGCAAATCCAAATCCATCTCCTCCGATGATCACCCCTCCGTGCAGGATACATTTTTGGCCGATTTCACAACCTGCATACACCACTACGCCGGGGTATAGGATGGTGCCGTCTCCCACAATAGCGCCATCGCCAATGGTCACATTCGGATAAATGCGGGCACCGGCCCCAATACGGGCATTTTTACCTACAAATGAAAAAGGACCCACGCTCGCTCCTTCTGCTATTTCCGCTGTCGGGTCAACAAAAGCGAGGGCGTGTACACCTGAAGGGGCGTCGGCTTGTTGCTGCGAATTGGCAAATTCGAGCAGGCGGGTAAACGCAGAATAGGGGTCAGCCACCCTGAGCAGGGTAGCCGAGATGGGCTGAGTCGCCTCGAAATTTTCGGCTACAATGACTACTGAGGCCTGGGTGGTATAGATGTAAGGCAGGTATTTGGGGTTGGCCAAAAAGGTAATGGTACCCGGTTTGCCTTCCTCTATCCGGGCGATGCCTTCAATCGTCAAGTCCGGATTTCCTTCTATACCTGCCTGCAGAAATGCAGCTATTTGCGCTAACGGGTACTTCATTTTTTGGGGGTCCCTTGTGGATGCAAAAGTAATCAACCCTTGCCGGGTTTACCAAAGCGTTTTCTCAGGCTGAAAAATACCCGCTTTCTGTAATAATACCATTCACTTTCACGGGTAGGGTTTTCCCCACAAACCATGAATTTTTTGCTACAGAAGGAATCGACCGGTTATCTGGTACCCAGGTCATTTCTGGCTGAAAAAGCGTGAAACGTGCTGCTTGACCACGATCAATGGTGATAGGTTCCAGGTTCAGAATCGCTCTCGGGCCGTAGCTCCAGAGGTCAACCAGTTGAGATGGATTCATCAGCCCCGTGTTGACCAGGGCGTCCCATGAAAGGGAAAATGCGGTTTGCAACCCCAGCATACCCGGCTCGGCATGGGCAAATTCTACTTCTTTTTCTTCCAGTCCCTGCGCATGATGCAGCGAAACCAAGGCCTGAATAGCCCCCGATGCTACAGCTTTTCTGAGCGCCAGCACCTGGTCTTTGTCGCGCAGGGGTGGGGTTACTTTCAGGAAAGAATCAAAGTCTTTGAGCAGGCTGTCGTCGGCCCAAAGGTGCAGGGCTGAAACGGCCATCGTGGGCCGGATGCCTGATTTAGTAGCGACCCTTTCGATCAGGCTGGTAGAGGTAAGGGGCTGATAATGAAGGGTTCCTCCGGCATATTCCAGTACTTCCAGGTCGCGGATACCTGCTATCAGCTCAGCCATTTCCGGAATACCCTTCATGCCGTTGAGGGTAGCCATTGTGCCTTCGTTCATTTGTCCGTCTCCGGCAAGGTTGAGGTCGCAGGGGTATTGAAAAATACGCCCGCCGAAGGGTTGGGTGTATTGCAACGCCCGCATCAGCATGCCCGCATCCTGCACAGGATGATAAACCCCGTCGGTAAAAGCCGAAGCGCCCGAAAGCTGCATATCATAGAGGGTAGAAAGGTCTTTGCCTGCCTGATTGTGCGTGAGTGCGCCGGCCAGGTGCAGACGGGTACCTTCGCCCTGTGTTTTATTTTTCAAGGCTTCCATCCCCTGGGCATCGTCGGGTAGGGGAGCGGTATCCGGATAGCAGAGCACATCGGTAAAGCCTCCGCTGATGGCTGCCCGGCGAAATTGCCCTACGGTTTCTTTGAACTCATGGCCTGGGTCGCTTAGGTAAGCCAGCAGATCCACCCAGCCGGGGGAAACGGCCAATCCTTCAGCGGTAATCAGCTTTTCGTCGTTGGCGGGTTTCAGGGTATTAGCTGGCGCAATTTCCTGCACCAAGCCATCCTTTAGGCGAATGTCACAAAGTTGCTGGTCAAATGGACTTTTGCTGTCCAGTACCGTCACTCCAGCGAGCAGGATGCCTGGAAACCGGGACGAATGTGCGTGCATGAGGGAAATATTACCGCGCCTTAGAGGTTTTTTCGGCAGAACCCGATTCTTTTTGATGCAAGAGCAGGGTTTCAGCTACCAGAAAAACAACCGCGAATATCAGAAAATATTTCCAGAGGGGCGCGCCTTCCCGCTCAGATTGAATCTGCCGGGCCAGAACATCGGGCGGCCCGGTAATTATTTCGGACTGAGTCAACCCTCTTCCGGCGAGCCAGGCGCTAATTTCAGGTTCGCTGGCGCACGCAAGTTGCGATTCGGCATCCGAAATATTGAAAGCAATCTTTTGCAAGAGTGCCTCTCCTTGTTTTACCTGATAAATGCCTTCATGGAGCAGCAGGCGGTCAAATTGCAGATAAACCGCGCCATTGCGGGCGTATTGCTCCGGAATAAAGGTGGCGCCGGTCTCGTCTTCCAACTGGATAATTTCCTGACTCGAGGTGCGGATAGCAACCGGGGTAAAAGAGCCGATTTCCTGGCTGTTTTGCACGATTTGTGTTTGATTCAGCATCTGTGTCGTGCGAAACAGCAGGGGAGCAAAGAGCGTTTTTACCGGAAAATCGGTCCAGGCTTCGAGCAAAGGCATGGCAAAGGTGTACACCAGTCCGTTTCCCGATTTGGTTTCTTCCAGGATGGCCTTTCTGTCATCAAGCGTCAAAATCGTTTCGTGCACCTTGTTGGGTGCAGCAGTGAACGGATAGTATTTGTAAACGACGGGCGGGTCGAAGTTGCGGTTCGTTTGATTCGATTGAAACATGCCCTCAAACAAAGGGTGGCTCAGGTCGTTGGCGGCTACCGATTGGTTTTTCGCTACGGTCACGGCCGGGCCATAGGACCCCACGCCCAACACTGAAAGCAGCCCATTGAGGCTTGCCAGGTTGGGCTTTGTGCCGGGAATAAGGAGCAATCCACCTCCATCAGCCACAAACTGCCCGAGCTTATCGGCCATGCCGGAGCTTACCTGGTTTACCCCGTAATACACTATCGATTGATAATCGCTGAGATTAACCGTTCCGAGGTTTTTCTCTCCAATGAGGGTTTGGTCTAATTGGGTAAAAATGGACTCATACAGCACCTTCACGGCCGGCATCGGTTCGCCTTCTACCACCAGTACTTTTTCATCCATTGGCACATAGAGCGAGAAATAGCGTCGGTTGTCGAAGTCGATGGGGTTGTCGTCGAGCGAAACATAACCGCCCAGCCACCCGGCCGTTTCGGGGGTAAAGCTTACCGTGAGGTCCTTAAATCCCTGGGCCGGAAGGTCTGCATTGCTGATAGCTACTACTTTGTCATCCACCACCACCTGCACACTCAGGTCATTCACAGGTTGGGTACCGTCGTTCACTATGCGCATGGTCATGCGGGCGGGCTTGCCCTTTTCGATAATACGCGATTGAATCTTGTTTTGGGAAACGTACACATTCCTTTGCGCTCTGTTGGCAATGGGAATCAGGCGTGCGGTTATTCCGGCATCAGCCAGCGGTACGCGCGACGAGTCAGCCAGCATCGTGGAGGTCTGAAAATCGCTGAGCAGGTATAGCTCATGCAGCGGAAAGGAGGCCCTTGAGAAGAGTGCGCCGTCCACCTGGTAGATATCGCGCAGGCTGGCAAGGCTCTGGTTGATTTTCATATTTGTAATGGCCTCCAGACCTTCTTCCTGTCGGGAAAAAGGAAAATTCAGCTTAAGGTCTGAGCTGGGCATGACCAAAATTTCATCCTGGCGACCATAGGCTTTCACGAGCTCGCGGGCAATGTCCTGCGCCTGATGGAAGTAATCGCTGCGGTCGTTAGAGGCAGTCATGGAGTACGAATTGTCGATAATCAACACTACCGACCGTTGGCTCCCATTTTCTGACTTCTGCTTATCTACCAGAATAGGCCCGGCAAAGGCCAGGCATAGCCCCGCAATGGCCAATAAACGCAGCGCCAGCAATATCCATTGACGGAATCGTATGCGCCGAACCACGGTTTGCTGTATTTCTTTTACGAAAGACACGTGGCTGAAAAGGACGTTTTTCGGCCGTTGGAGATTGAAAAAGTGCAGGATGATGGGTACAGCGAGTGCCAAAAGCCCCCATAGTGCTGCTGGATGCAAAAAATTCATGCAGGTATAACGCTCAAAAGCAGGTATTGGGTTCTGTCAGAAACACATTTACTCAATGATCTTTACTGAGTTGCTGGTCGGTAAAGTCCTTGAATTTGTTGTCCGTAAAGGTACAATCCACCCGCCGGATGTGTTCAGGAAAATCCGCAAACTGCTGCACCCGGTTATTTTTGAAGGTGCAACGGGTGAGGACGACGTCGGTCTTGTTTTCTTCCATCCCGAAAAAATAGGGAATATAGTCGCCGGTAAAGTTGTCGGTAAAGGTGCAATCCTCAAACCGCAGCTTATCGGTGTCTTTGCAGGTGATGAGGGTAAATTCTCCTGTTTCGCGGAAGGTGGTGTTTTTAAACAGGATATCTGCCGATGCTTCGAGGGTCAGAAGGTCGTAAGTGCATTCGTAAATTTCCGAATTGGACATCACAAAACTGGCTACCGCAGTAAGGTGAATGCCCTCGGTACCGCTTCCGTAGAGGTGGCAGTTGTCGATGGCTACTTTCGCGCATCTTTCAAACTGCAGCACCCCACCCACGCAGTTGCCTGCCTCGGTATGGCCGAAGGTGATGTTTTTGAGGGTGATATTGGCGGAGTTCTGGAAATTGAAAATCCAGGCATATCGGGGTTCTGCAAGTATCCGTGCACCCGGCTCACCGATGAGGGTGAGGTTGGCAATATTCGAAAGCGTCGCCTCCTGACCGTCATATACTTCCTCCCAGCGCAGGTAGTTAGTTGTGATGGATGTTTCGCGGCTCAGGTTATAATCGCCGGGCATGAGCCTGATGGTTGCATTGGGGCGAATAGCCTGGAGCAATTCGGCGGCATTGTGCACCACTTTTACTCCTTTCGGAACATTTTTGGAACCATGGCAGCCTGAAAAGAGGAGGGCAAGTGCACCTACGAACATCCAGGCAGAGCGCAGGGTAACTCTCAGGGTAAAATTCATAATTAGGTATTTAGGGCAAAAAGTACAACAATTTTTTTTGAGCACCGTTGGAGGAGCAGTTATGTCTTTTCAGGTTACCGGGTCGGGTGGCAAAGAAATTGTACCAGACATTCACGGATAGCTTGGAAATTCACCCACAAACGTTATTATTGCGCAAATTTCAGATTAAGCATATGAGCTGGACACTAGAACTTGCGGTCTACCTGGAAGATGCTCCTTGGCCTGCTGTCAAGGAAGAATTGATCGACTACGCTGAGCGGACAGGTGCTCCTTGGCAGGTAGTTGCCAACCTGGAAGATCTGCCCGACGACGACAATGTTTACGAAAGCATTGAAGACATCTGGGAGGATTACCCATCTAAAGAAGACTTCCTGTTCAACGAAGACGAATATTAACCCTTTGGGTATTTCGCTTCTACGAACGGGTGTTTGTATTCAGAATCGAGACATTCTCAAGGATGTCTCGATTCCTTTTTCTGAGGGGCTGCATCTCCTCATCGGCCTCAATGGCAGCGGCAAATCTACCTTGCTGCGCACGATAGCGGGCTTTTTGCCCTATAGCGGCCAGGTTCAAATCGACCAAAAGGAAATCGGTACCCTCGCTTCCAAAGAGCGGGCGCGCTTGATTTGCTGGGTACCTCAGTCATTAGCCATTCCCTTTGAGCTTTCCGTGCGTGATTTTGTGGTTATGGGGAGGTTTGCCCACCTCCATTGGCTGGGGCATTACCAACCCGAAGATTATCGCCTCGCGGAGGAAGCCATGACCAAATTCGGCATTGAATCGCTGAAGCACCGCTCAGTACAGGAAATCTCCGGGGGTGAACGCCAGAAAGCCATTTTGAGCCGTGCCTGGTGCCAGCAAGCCGATATCTGGCTGCTCGACGAACCGGATCAGGCCCTTGACCCCCGAAGCAAAGCCGAACTCTGGCAGGCAGTTACCCAGCTGAAAGCTGAAGGCAAAACCGTGATCTGCGCCACCCATGAAACTGGCTGGATGCGCGACCTTGAGGTCGATCATGTGGTCGGTATGAGAGACGGACAGGTTTTCTGGGAAGGTCCGCCAACCCGAATGGATTCCGCTTTATTGGCTGAAATTTATGCTCCCTGGCCTTCTGGCTTGTCGATGCCCGGTTGGCGATAGCCCTCCTGCCAAAGCCTCAGTAGCTGTTGGGCTGCCTTTACCGGTGGTATTTCTTTGTTCGTTACCGCTGCCTGTGTTTGTTCCCAGTGGGCTTTTACCGCAGGACTTTCGAAAAAAATATGGCTCAACCGATGGAGAATGGTGTCCTTCAGCCACTGAATGGATTGCTCCTGACGGTTTATTTCCCAATATCCGTTTTGCCAGGTTTTTTGCTGAAAATCGAGCATCCACTGATACAAGGTGTGAAGCCCTACCTCATTCAGCGCTGAGCCCATAGCTACCTGGGGGTGCCAGCCGGATGCTGGCGGCGCAAATAGCCGCAAAGCCTGGCTGTAGGCTGCCTGTGCGATACGGGCCTTATCCATGGCGTTAGCTTCCGCTTTGTTGATAAAGATGCCATCGGCCATCTCCATGATGCCTTTCTTTATCCCTTGCAGTTCGTCTCCGGCATTGGGCAGCATCAGCAACAGGAAAAAATCCACCATGTCGTGTACGGCCGTTTCGGACTGACCCACCCCTACGGTTTCCACGAGGATCATATCAAAACCCGCAGCTTCGCAAAGGAGCATGGTTTCGCGGGTTTTGCGGGCAACACCGCCGAGGGAGCCGCCTGAGGGCGAGGGTCGGACAAATACCCGTGGGTGATGACTGATGCGCTCCATGCGGGTTTTGTCTCCCAAAATACTCCCCTGGGTGAGGTTGCTGGAAGGGTCGACGGCAAGCACCCCCAAGGTATGCCCCTGAGCAACGAGGTAAGAACCAAATGCATCAATAAAGGTACTTTTGCCCACCCCGGGCACACCGGTAATTCCCATGCGGAAAGCTTTGCCCGTAGCCGGAAGAATTCGCTCCAGTACGGCGGCGGCTAATTCCTGGTCGCTGTCAAGCGAGCTTTCGATCAGGGTAATGGCCTGACCAAGCAGCACCCGGTCCCCCGACAGCACCCCTTCAGTATATGTATCAACCGAATGCCGGGATCTCATGGGTTTCATCAGCTGCTTAGTTAATAACCTCCTTTGGGTCTTTGAGGTAGGTGTACACCACCCAGCCGTGTCTGCCCTGCTTAGCCAATCGAAGGGTATCGCCTCCGTACTCGTCCAGCCGTATGCGAAATTCCATTTCCTGGCTTTGGGGGCTGGCGGGTTGGTCGTACTGGGTTTGGTACGACATGGCCATAAAAGTATGCGGACGGTTGAGGTACCAGTGTCCTTCGCTGACGCTGACGCCGTGTGTTTCCAGAAAAGAGCCGTCAGGTCGCATAAGGATGCAGGCAGGCGATTGCTGGTCCCATACGATAATGTTTCCTACCTGGTAGGGGTCAGCGCTCGTGAGCAGGCGGTATTGGGCAGCAGCATGATCAGGGAGCATCAGCCTGGAAGCTTTGCCCTGCTTCATGGCGAGGTTTTCAGACGACTTGCATCCTGCTACAAATAGCAAAACGATCAGTAAGAGGCTTGAGGTCCTTTCCATGGGGTAATTTTGGGAAAAATAGAACGTTCCCGGCCCTTTACCAATTTTAGTAGAAAATCGACTATGGGGCCTACCGACAGGAAATGAAACCTATGGGAAGTTTGACTTAATTTGCAGCCCAAAACAAAGTCATGAACCTGATCGCCATTTTCGCTGAAATACTAAAATACGTTGCCCCGGCAGCTGCTGTTTTGCTGGGAGTAAAGTTTGTAATGGATGCCCAGCAAGAGAAAGACCGTACCCAACGGGAGGAAATATTTCAGAGCAAGTCGCTCAAACTTTGGTTGCCATTGAGAATAGCCGCAAATGAGCGGGCCATATTATTCCTCGAGCGCATCCGCCCTGACCAACTCATTATGCGCCTCGGTATTTCGGGTAAGAATGCTGCTTTTTTACATATGGAGTTGATAAAAAACATCCGGGAGGAATTTGAACATAACCTTGTTCAGCAATTATACCTCAATCCCAACGGGTGGAACGCGCTTGTTCAGGCCAAAGAAGAGCTCCTTGCTGTGGTCAATCAGGTGTTTCAGGAAGGGAACGGAGAAGACGATGCACTGGTGTTTGCCCGCAGATTGTTAGAAAAAACAGCTATTCTCCCGGGCAGTCCAATACAAAATGCCATCAACGCGATTAAATCCGATTTTCAGGCCTGGGCTAAAATCGGTCAATAACCGATTCAAATATTATTAGCGAACAGATGCTAAAACCGATGGATTTCTTACATGCTATTTTTGCTCCTTGTCGGAGTAAAAAAAGTAAGGCTCGCGTATGTTGAGGAATTTACAGGGAGGAAATGAGAAATTTTTTTTTACATCTGCAAAATGTAAAATACAATTATCGAATTAATTTAAATTGTTGATATTCAGCAGGTTATATGAATATTTATCTACTTGCTATTGAATTGTATTAAGCCAGTGTAAAGGCCTTATCGCCTGATTACTACCTACTTGCGGGTAAGATGTTGGTTTTCAGGTTAGTATAGAAAGTTGAAGCAACTGCAAAAATTTGGAGAATAACAATTTTTTTTTGAGATATATTCTCCGGAATTTTAGGATTACCCTCTGAGAAAAAAGGTACACAAATCCTTGCTCTACAGGGACCAGCAAAAATAGTTAGCACAAGAAATGGCAACGAACTACGTTGACACATGGGGAAAATGTCTGCATGTAATTCAGACTGAGGTATCGGAGGCCACCTTCGAAACCTGGTTCAAACCAATTCGCCCAGTCAAGCTCCAGGAGAATGTTTTAACGGTAGAAGTACCCTCAGACTTCTTTTGTACCTTTTTGGAGGACCACTACCTTCAGCCTATTAAATTGGCTATTGTGCAAACCCTTGGGCCGAAGGGTATGCTGGAATACCAGATTCCTAACCACGAAAAACCACCGGGAATGGAGCGCCCCAAAGGAGGGTACAGCCACCATGCCCATTCGTCTTCTCCGGCCATCAACACCGAAATTCCCAAAGGCAGAATGGGGCCTAACCCGTTTGCTATTCCAGGGATGAAAAATTTCGAGCTGGATCCCAACCTCAACACCTCCTTTACCTTTGATACGATGGTCGAGGGTGAATGCAACAGACTGGCCCGTGCTGCCAGTTTTGCTGTGGCCCACAAGCCGGGTGTTACGGCTTACAACCCGTTATTTCTCTTTAGCCAGGTAGGACTGGGTAAAACTCATTTGTTGCAGGCCATTGGCAACTATGTGCGCCAGGAAAACCCCCGCAAATCGGTACTCTATGTATCTGCCGAGCAGTTTACTAACCAGTTTGTGGATAATGTGAAGCGCAATACCATCGGCGACTTCATGAACTTTTACCAAAATATCGACCTCTTGCTGGTAGACGATATCCAGAGCCTTGCAGGCAAGGAGCGTACCCAGGACAACTTTTTCCATATTTTCAACCACCTCCGCCAAAACAACCGCCAGATCGTTCTTGCCTCTGACCGTCCGCCGATGGATATGCAGGGCATGGAAGAACGACTGCTTTCCCGCTTCCGTTGGGGGCTTACTGCCGAATTGAAGTCTCCGGCCTTCGATACCCGCAAAGCCATCCTGATCAAGAAGATGGATTCCAGCGATGTCGTGCTTCCGGATCCGGTAGTTGACTTTTTGGCTTATAACATGACCACCAACGTGCGTGACCTTGAAGGCGCCCTGATTAACCTCATGGCCCAATCTACCCTCAATAACCGTGAAATGGATGTAGACCTGGCCCGCCAGGTTGTAAGCTCCTACAAGCAATCTGTGGTACGTGAGCTGACCATTGAAGGTATCCAGCGTACCGTAAGCGATGCCTTCGATGTTACCGTGGATGCGATGAAGTCGTCGGTGCGCCGCCGCCCCATTGTACAGGCCCGTCAGGTAGCTATGTTTTTCGCTAAGGAGTTTACCCAAAGTTCTTTGGCACTCATCGGCCAACACTTCGGCAACCGGGACCACTCTACGGTTATTCACGCCCTCCAGACCGTGAAAGACCTGATGGAAACCGATAGGGAGTTCAGTAAAAAAGTACAGGAAATTCAGCAGTCACTCCAGCGGGAGTCCGGCCGTTGATTTCGAGTGAATCTTATAATACGAAAGCGCCTGAGAGGGCGCTTTTTTTGTTGTGCTATTTTTCTTCGTTCTTTAGGGTACAACAACCCCAACGCAAATGAAAGGCATTTTTCTCGGCATTTTTCTCGGTGTTTCGCTCCTGGTTTCAGGATGTACGGCTTCAAAATCTGCATCCAAAGGAGTCGCACCTGATTTTTCCCTCTTTCTGGAACGCACCCCCTGTAAAGGCAATTGCCCCTATTTTCATGTAACTGTAAACGCTAAAGGGCAGGTGGAGTATCAGGGGAGAAATTTTACAGATAAAATCGGCATTTATCGCAAGGAGATCAAAAAGAAGAACCTGACCAGACTGGCCGCTTTGGTCGATAATTATGGTTTCTGGGACTTTGAACCGATGTACGATGATCCCAAAATTGCGGATTTGCCCGGCACGATGATTGTGGTAACTCACCACGGTAAGACCCATCAAGTGCTTTACCGCTCCGGAATGCCGGACAAGCTCGTGGAAATGTGCGAAGAGATTGAGTCATTGATCGGAGACGAGGGCTATACCCGCATTGCCGATATTCCCTAACGTAACATTCGCTTTCAGCTTGTTTTGTATCAACGGATTTAACCTCCTATTTTTACCCAATATCTGATGCCATGAAAAAGAAACATGTACCCCTCAAAACCTGGATTTTGCTGATTCTGGCCACCCTGGCTCTGCAAAGCTGCTTTCTGAGGGGTGACCCCCGCAAAAACTGCAACCACCCTCAGCACGGGCAGTATATCCGGGAGCAACAGATGAAACGCAACGGATTCTGATTTACGATGCCCTGTTTCCCTTTTGTTGATAGGGTTTTGATATAAAAAAAGCGGCCACCCTCAGGTAGCCGCTTTTTTATTGGACGAAGCCGTCCTTAGCGAACAAAGAAACGAACCGAAGCCGCGCCACGGGAAGTACTCAGGGTAAGCTGGTACATGCCGGAGGCCACATTTCCGAGGTCGATTTCCTGGTTGAAAGTACTGGTGTATCCGGCACGACGCTCAGCGACCAGGCGGCCATTGGTGTCAAAGATGCGGATGGTCAGGTCTTCGCTGCGGTCAAGTGCAACTTCAAGGTTGAAGCGTCCTTCAGATGGGTTCGGGTACAGGCGTACCGAAGAAATACCTGTATTCCGCAGATCATCAAGGCTCGTAATAGCTACGTTTACAGAGTCGGTTACTGAGCAACCAGCTGCATCCGTAACGGTTACAGTGTATTGGATTGCGCTCAGGCCACTGTTAGTAGCCGTAGTAACGCCATTGCTCCACAAGTAGGTAAAGGGAGCCCTTCCTCCGGAGAATACGCTGGCGGTAGCTGAGCCGTCGTTACCTGCAGCCGTAGGTGCAATGGTACTCAGTCTCAGAATCATGGGTGCTACAACCGATACGGTAGCCGTGTCTGAAGCTATGCTTCCACAAGCATCCACTACAGAAACAATGTACTCGGTGCTGGCTGAGATTGTAGCTACCGGATTGGCGATACCTGTGTTGCTCAGGCCGCCAGAAGGAGTCCATGAGTAAGCATACGGAGGTAGGGTCTCGGCCTGGATAGCGATGGCATCCATTTCAGAGACACCATTACCCATTACACCAATGAAGGTAGAGGCACCGGTCGTGGTATTGATGCTGCGAAGCTGGGTTTCTTCGTTGTCGGTGTCGTAGATTCCTGCATAGAGCACGTTGGTGCTAGGATCAAAGTCAGCGTCCTGAGCAAAACCAGTACTAAAGCCGATATTTCCAACTACAGTTGCAGTTCCAGTTGACGGGTTAATCTTGTAGAGATTGTCGTCAACGATGTTCAATGCATACATTTGGCTGTTGTTGTCAATAGCCAGCCAGATAGGCACGAAGGTAGAAGGTGCTGTAACTGCAATCAACGGGGTGGCTGTACCATTCGAGAAGTTTACGGTGTAAAGCTGGGTAGTAGTTCCGTCGGTTGAAAGTCCGAAAAGGGTACTAGAAGCATTGTCAAAAGCAAGACCAGTCCATGTATGACCGGCGAGCTTTACGCTTGTACCAGCAGTCGAAGACACCCCTGAATTCGGGTCAATAGCCACGAACGCATTGTTGGTGTTATTGATGGCGAAAAGCACGTTAAAGGCAAAGTCAGCGCCATAGAATGCACCAGTAATAGGAGTTGCACTCACAGGAGTAGTCGCTCCAGGTTCGTTCAGGGCCATTTTCATTACCCTTCCGGTACCCAGGTCAACGCCAAACAGCGATTTGCTCAGGATCTTTTTACCTCCGGTAATGTCAGTACCTAATTGGATGGGAACACCGGCACAAGCAGGAGTATCCACGACCATTTGCACAGCTAATGGGTTGGCAGCAAGCACAACAGATCCGGTAACGGTTGAGTCACAACCATCGGTAACACTGTAGGTATAGGTACCAATCGAAAGGTTGATCAGCCCGGAAGTGGTAGCTCCGGTATTCCACAATACGGAATAAGGGGCAAAACCTCCATCGAAGCTGATGGTTGCCGATCCGTTAGCGTCGGTAGGGCAAAGCGGAGAAATGGCGGTTGCCGTAACGTCAAGCGGGGTAGTGGCACCCACAATTTCAGTCAGGCTAATGCCGAAAGTTCCTTGTTCGGAAGCAGCAGTACCAGTTCTGAATCCGTCAACAAGGACGTAGTAAGTTTCGCCAGGTACCACGCAGTTAGTGAGGGTAGAAGCCCAGTTGCCGGTAGTTCCTGAAGGGAAGGTGGAGCACTGGTTTTCGAGGTCGTCATTAGCTGCTACGAAGGTAAACGTAGAGAAGTCAGCACAGTTGGTTGCCTGATAAAGGGCTACCTGGGTGTCGAAGTTGGTGTTGCCGGGTCCGCAAAGGTCCACCTCTACTACTCCTGAAGCAGGAGCTACGAAAGTAAACCATACAGAGTTGCTGATAGTAGGCTCGTTCCAGCCTGATGGGTCAGATGAGCCTGAGCTTTGTGGCTGCTCAAGGGCGGCTTCACCAGTTTGCAGAGTCGCTCCTACGTTTGAATACGTACGGGCTGCACCATCTACAGGCAAAGCAATAGCTGCACAAACATCGTCATTCAGTACAGAGGAAAGCGAATCTACCTGGATACAGAAAGTACCTTCGGTATTGGCATAACCAGAAACCTGAATATAGTAGGTGCTACCAGGGGTAATTACCACACTTTGGATAGAAGAGAGGAAATTACTTGTGCTTATGTCTTCATTACAGGCTATCTCAACCAGAGAATCAATGTCAGTACAGGTAGCTGAGGAGGGTAGAGACCAAAGCGAAATTTGGGTATCGTCGTTGGTGCCAGAGAAGCCACCATCGGTCGTGATGCCTACCACACCTGAAGGAGGAGCTACGAACGCATACCAAACCGTAACAGTTGTGCTGTTAAGGTAGCAAGAGCCCACTTCTTCGCCTGATTCCAGGGTAGCATTGGTGTTGTCACCGTTTGAAGCAGAGCATCCGGCGTTTACTGTCAGCATGGTTGCGTTGCACAGGCTGTCGTTAGCAGGTGCCACTGGAGGAGAGTAGTCTTCTACGCGGACACAGAAAGTACCTTGCAGGTCACTAAAGCCAGTAACCTGGACATAGTAGGTGTTTCCAGGGATTACGACTACACTGTCCATGGTTGAAAGGTTACCGGGAGTAGTGGGGGTGTCGTCGTTGCAATCAACCTGAGTCAGGCTATCTGCATTCTGGCAGGTGGCAAAAGGAGCCAAGGTCCAGAGCGAAATTTCGGTGTCGGTATTGGTACCAGCAAAACCAGGCTCTGTGGTAACAGTTACGAGGCCTGAAGCAGGAGCAACAAAAGTGTACCATACCGTAGTAGTTTCACCGCCACCGTAGCAGGAGCCAACGTCTTCGCCTGTTTGCAGGGTACCATTGGTGTTGTCGCCGTTAGGGCCACCGGAGCAACCAGCTCCCACAATCAGGGGAATAGCGTTACAGATAGAGTCGTTTACAGGAGGAACAGGGGCAGCAACTGAGTCAACCCGGATACAGAAAGTACCCACAGTGGTGCTATAACCAGCAACCTGCACGTAGTAGGTTTGGCCAGGAGTTACAGCTGCATTGGTAATAGTTGAGAGAAAGTTAAAGAAGCTAATGTCTTCATTACAATCCAGCTCAACCAAAGCGGAAGGAGTAGCACAGGTGCTTCCGGAAGGAAGTGAGTACAACGCGATATTGGTGTCGTCATTGGTTCCTGCGAAACCGCCGTTTGCGTCGTTTGTAGTAATGTCTACAAACCCCGATGCAGGAGCAACGAAGCTATACCAAACGGTGGCCACGGTGCCTGTGCCACCAAAGCAAGAGCCAAGGGCTTCGCCTGTCTGGAGGGTTGCACCCGTATTGTCGCCATTGGAGGTGCCGCTGCAACCAGCACCCAGGGTGAGGGGCGTAGCACTACAAAGGTTGTCATTTGCAGGCTGGGCAAATACACTGAATCCAGTAAAGGAAAACAGGATAAGTGCCAAAAAGCCTTGCCAGGTAAGTTGTTTTTTCATGCCTAAAATATTTGTTGGATTGGGAGTCAATTGCTAGCCTGGTTTGCCTTCCAGGTTTTGTGGGCTTCTTTCATGATGGTGAGATCGGCTACTTTGTCTCCGGTAAGGGCTACCAGGGGAAAGTTAGCATCGAAGTTGGTCAGTGGGTAGTAATACCCCATTTTCTGAAGCCGGGAGATAGCAGATTGCATGTTGAAGGCCGGATTGGCTTCATTGGCTGACATCAGGGAGTACAATGCCTGGCCAGAGGTAGCTGAGAGTTGCTCAGTTGCCTTTTGGTCCTGCCTCGCAGAAGTTTTTACAGTCGCGCTGCGCTGAGGAGCGATACCCATTTGGTCAGTGCTGGCCTGAGCAAGGGCGTCGTTTCCCCAAAACAAGAGTCCTGACAAGCAAATCAGGATCCATACTGTTTGTTTAATCATAGTCTGGGAATAAGAAATGGATAATTAGGTAAGACTTCAAATCTAACCCTAGATGGGCTTTAGTCCAACAACGGGTCATCCCAAATTTGAAATTTCTCCCCTGTGGCAGCCATTAGGGATTAATCTATCAGGATAGAAATACTTTCACGCAGGGTTTGTAAATTTCAAACCTCATGAGCTTGATCCGAAATTATTCCGAAAAAATGGAGGCGGGCGTGGACGAAGCAGGCCGAGGGTGCATTGCAGGCCCCGTGGTTTCAGCTGCGGTTATTTTACCTCCAGATATCGACCCTGCATTAATCCGTGACTCCAAAAAGCTATCCCATGCGCAACGGTTCCTTATGCGCGACTATATTCTGGAGCAAGCCATCGCCTTGGGAGTAGGAATGGTTTCCGCCCCGCGCATCGATGAAATCAATATCCTGCAGGCTACTTTTGAGGCCATGCACCAGGCCATCGATATCCTGAGTCCAAGGCCGGAAATGCTGCTGATTGATGGCAACCGCTTTCGACCCTATCCTGAAATTGACCATGCATGTATCATTAAGGGAGATGCAAAATTCCTATCAATCGCAGCGGCTTCAATTTTAGCTAAAACCTACCGCGACGAGGTCATGGCCATGCTCCACGAGGCTTACCCGATGTACAATTGGCTCCAGAACAAAGGCTACCCCACGGCCGATCACCGCAGGTTATTGCTGGAGCATGGGCCCTCTCCCTACCATCGCCTCTCTTTTGGGGGTGATAAAAACTGAATCATGTGCTAATTTTGCCCCAATCCCGGCACATGACTACACGTTCGTTTTTCTCAGGTTCAATCTCGCTACGAAGGATTAATCCCAATCTCAGGCTACTGGCACTCTCAGCCCTGCTGGTAACCAGTGTTTTTCCGGCTCTTGCCTCCGTCATTATTTTTCCTGCCGAAGCACAAACCCTGAACTACACCCAGGTCAATTTTCGATGGCCTGCATTGACTGGAAAAATGACCCTGGAAATTTCTTCGGATACGTCCTTTAGAAAAGGGGTTATTTCAGTTCCCGGTTTGGATGCCCCGGCAGTGCTCGTGCGACAAGGGCTTCAATTAGGGCAGGAATATGCCTGGCGGGTAATTGCTTTCAGGGACGGTTTTCCGGTTGATACCAGCGAAGTGCACCACTTTGCCATTGGTAAACCCCGCCGTATCGATAGCCTTTATTATCGAAACAACGTTGTTCATGATGCTTTCCCCGCCAAATCTCAGCTGCTTATTGCCGAAGACAAGCCAGGCGTATTCATTAATCTGGAAGGGGAAGTGGTCTGGTTCCATCCGGATACCAATATTCGGCGGCTGTTCGACCTGAGGCAACTCCCCGATGGAAAAATCGCTTACCTCAGGCCCAAAGGTACCAGCGAAGGAAACGATGACTTGGTTTTCGAAATCATTGATCGGGATGGACATTTGCTTTGGAAGGCCCCCGATACCGGAGAAATTTCAGGAGACACCAGCGAATTTTACCACCATGCCTGGCATATCCGACCCAATGGCCAGGTAATCATTTGTGGCAATCGCTATGAAACACGACCAGTGATGTATCAGGGAAAGCAGGTCGATTTGTACTGCAAACTCGGTACCCTCATCGAATACAACCGCAAGGGAGAAGTGGTCTGGCATTGGAACGCCTCAGATTATCTCTCTGATGAAGAACTAACTGCCGCTGGCCTTTCGGATAATCCTGCACACCTCAATGGTTTTCATTTCGACGAAAACTCCGACCGGATCATCATTTCCCTGCGCTATCTCAACCTTTTGATCGAAATAGACCATGCCACCGGCGACGTAATCCATCGTTGGAAAGGGGCGCCCTCAGTGGTAAACGAAGTCAATGAAGTACCCCCTTTTGCCCGCCAACATTCCCCGGTACGCGTCGGCGACAAGGTATGGATGTTTGACAATGGCTGGGGAATGGGCGCTGATTCTGTTTCGGCGTTGGTAGCTATCCAGGGCGATGGCTACACCGATTCGGTGGAGTTGGAAGCCAGGTATCCGCTGTTTTTTCAAAACAGACGCAATTCTTTTGCAGAGTCGAAGGGCGATATCGACTACCTGGGAGATGGCCGTTGGCTGATCGGTATGGGCGCCCTTCCCCGAACGGTCATATACGACACCCGGAAAAGCGTTTTGTGGCAGTGCGAACACTTTATGCGTGAAGATACCCTGTCGGGGTGGGAGCCATTGTCAGATAATTACCGGGCTGACTGGGCCTTTGACCTGTATCCCATCCACTTCGAAGCCAGCCTTCAAAAAACTGGAACCGGCTTTACCCTTCGTGTGGTCAACAAAGGCCGTTATGCCGATCAGTATCGCTGGGAATGGCCCACGAAAGATAAGGAGCAACTGTTTTGGCAAATACCCTCGCTCGATCCGGGCGAAGAAACCGAAATCCAGCTCCCGTCTCTTTTTTTCAGAAAAAAGGACTCCCGCCAGCTGATCATTCGCTCTTTACATGCGCCGGGCGAAACCTGGGAAATTGACCTTTCAGGTTATGAGTGATATTCAGGGACTTGCCATGATTGGCACCCAGCGGTCGGGCACCAATTTGCTTCGCCTGATGCTGCACCAGGAAAAAGAAGTAGTGGCACTCCACCCGCCGCACCTTTTGCAGACCTTTTTTCCGCTCCTTCCTCATTACGGGGATAGTTCTCAGGATGAATCGTGGTTTGCGCTATGCCGGGACGTATGCGACTGGGTAGCGGCGAACCCCGTTCCCTGGAGTGGGGTGGTACTTGATGCGGAAATTTTGCGGGAAAAATGTGCATCGCGGAGCCTCGTTAGCCTTATGGCAGCGATTTATGAATCGGCTGCTACGGCTAAGGGCGCCCGTTGGTGGGTGAATAAAAGTATGGGGCAGGTTCATTTTTTGCCCGCTTTGGAAAAAGACCTGCCCGATTTGCGCTACCTGCACCTCTACCGCGACGGTCGTGATGTTGCCCTGTCTTTTCAGCGGGCCGTGGTTGGGCACAAGCACCTCTATTTTTTGGCTCAATCCTGGGCAAAGGAGCAGGAACTGGCCATGGATTTTATCCAACAAATCGGACCCGAAAGGGGCATTTCCATGGCGTATGAAACCTTAATTGCGCATCCGGAGCAGGAGCTCAGGCGTATTTGCCGTTTCATGGGTATTCCTTTCCGGCCTGAAATGTTGGAGTTTTATCATTCAAAGGAATCGCAGCAAACCGCCGCTTCCGGGGCCATGTGGGCCAATGTGCGTAAGCCTATCCTCGCAGGCAACACGGGCAAGTATCGGGTGGAAATGTTCCCAGATGAACAGGAGTTATTTGAAGCGGTGGCGGGTAGTACTCTGGCAAAATTGGGTTACCCGCTGCACACCACACCCCCCGGTTCCGGTCAGGTTTTTAGCGAAGCAGAAATAGCTATGTTTTCCGTAGAAAATGTTGAGTTTCAGGCATTAGCCCGACAACGGCAGGACCCCAGAGATGCGCAGAAAAGGGCTCCGCAGGAGGCTTTGCTACGTGCCATCCGGCAGCGATTTGGGATCTGATAATCAGAAAAGGGCGGTCTGTTTGCCGTAGAGCATGCTCCATTCGTGGTCGAGCAGCCATCTTTTTCTGGAAACGCCGCCAGCATATCCGGTTAGCTGACCATCAGCACCAATTACCCGGTGGCAGGGCACCAGCAGCCAAAGTTTATTTCTCCGGCAGGCATCGCCCACGGCACGGGCACTCTCCGGCGACTGAATCGAGGTAGCCACATGGCCATATGTAACGGTGCTTCCCAGCGGAATATTCATCAGCTGGTGCCACACCTTTTGCTGAAACTCGGTGCCAATCATGTCCAGGAAAAGGGTGAAGTGGGTCCTTTCTCCTGCAAAATAGCTGTCCAGCTGCTCAATGCAAGCCAGCAGGTGGTCGTGTGCCGGGTTAATTTCAATGGTAGGGTCCTCGGTAAAAGCGAGGTGGGTAAGCCCTCTTTCGGAGCAAACCAGTTCAATGGTGCCAATGGGCGTGTCGTAGTATGTTTTCCCTGCTAATATCATTTCAACTGGCGGGTAACTTACGGCAAAATAGTAAAAAATACCCGGTGAGGCTCAAAACGGAAAAGGCGACCCGAAGGATCGCCTTTTCCATATGTGAAGCTGGTACCTGTTCAGGCGCCTGGCTCTACGTTTACCACTTTGCGGCGAACGTGATTTTTTACAGTTTCGGTGAAAACTACTATACCATCGGTTAGTGCATAGATGGTATGATCTTTTCCAAGACCTACGTTTTTGCCGGGGATAAATTTGGTACCGCGTTGACGAACGAGGATATTTCCAGGGATAACAGCCTGACCGCCAAAGAGTTTGATACCCAGTCGCTTGCTGGCTGATTCGCGTCCGTTTCTGGAACTACCCGCACCTTTTTTGTGTGCCATGACTTAAGGAATTATTTGGTGGTTCAGGAATTGATCGAGTCGATTTTGATCACCGAGATTGCCTGGCGGTGACCGTTTTTAACCTGGTAGCCTTTGCGGCGTTTTTTCTTGAAAACAAGAACCTTGTCGTCTTTCAAGTGATCGACTACGGTTGCTTTCACAGAAACACCTTCTACAAAAGGTTTACCTACTTGCACGGCGCCGTCGTTGTCCAACAGCAGCACGTCTTTCAGTTCGATAGAGTTACCAGTTTCTTCGCTCAGACGGTTAACGATAAGTTCCTGTCCTTCGCTCACTTTAAACTGGAAGCCCTGAATATTTACAATTGCGTACATCAGTCCCGATTTTTGAGTGTGCAAAGGTAGTGAAAAGGATGTAGCTGGCAAATACTTCGTCGATTATTTTTATCGATAGTTACCAACATCGTCCTTTTTATTCTTTATCGAAGTGCAAAGAAACAGAATTGATGCAATAGCGCAGGCCGGTAGGGGCAGGGCCATCATCAAAAACATGGCCCAGGTGAGCACCACAACGGGCACAATGTACTTCCGAACGAACCATGCCAAGCGAGGCATCCACTTCCTGCGCCACGTATTGTTTTCCTATGGGTTGGTAAAAACTGGGCCAGCCGGTTCCGCTCTCAAATTTTGTTTTGGAAGAAAACAGCGGTAGTCCGCAATCGGAGCAGGAGTAGGTTCCATTGTCGTGGTTGTCCCAGTACTTTCCGGTAAAAGACCTTTCGGTGCCTTGCTGGCGGGTTACGTAAAACTGGTCAGGCGTCAGAATTTTCTTCCATTCTGCTTCAGATAGCTTAATGGGGGTAAGGTCGCTGGGGTCCTGCCAGGCTGGAGCTTTGTAAGGGCCTTGCTGGGCTACAGCGGTTTTTGCGGCATTCTGAGCACAGCCACTCAGGAAGAGGAGACTGGCGATGGCTAATAAAAATGTTGTTTTCATGGTGATTATTTGAACCAATGTAGATTCGTGTTTGTTTGTCTTACCTACGAATCAACTCCCGCTTAGGATGTGCAAACCCCAAAATCAGGGGTCATGTGTCAACCAGCAGACGCTTTTGATTCGTTTTTGAATCTTACCGAAATGGAAAAAAAGAAAATAGTTGTTGCAGTTACAGGAGCCAGTGGCAGTATTTATGCCAAACGGCTCTTTCACTACCTGGGCCAAACCCCCGACATAGAAGTAGGGGTGGTGCTTTCCCGAAATGCCCGGGATGTATGGCAGCACGAATTGAACGAAATGCCCGAGATCCCTTTCAAGGTATATGACCGGCAGTCATTTGATGCGCCATTTGCCTCAGGGTCAGCGCGTTACCGCCACATGGTTATTATTCCATGCTCCATGGGTACCCTGGGCCGGATAGCGCATGGTATTTCTGATGACCTGATTACCCGGGCAGCGGATGTTATATTGAAGGAGCGCCGGCAATTAATCACGGTGGTGCGTGATACGCCTCTGAGCCTGATTCACCTGCGAAACATGACCCTGGTCTCCGAAGCCGGGGGTATTATGTTGCCTGCAATGCCTTCTTTTTACAGCAAGCCACAAACCTTGGAAGAGGTTGCCGATACTGTAGTGCTTCGGGTGCTGGATTTGATGGGGATAGAAAAGCCGGGTTTTCGATGGGGAGAGGGAGAAGCTCATAAATAATGGCCTTCTGAAGCGGCAATGGCAGATTGGAAGGCAACTTTTGAAGAGGTCAGGCGTTGATTAAAGCCACCTTCACCCGAAATAAATACTCGGGTTACCTTTTTAATTTTATATTGCTCCAAAATCCAATCTTCAAAAATCCGATGAAAAAGCTCCTTTTGCCCTTCCTTGGCCTGCTCTTTAGCCTTTCACTTACCAGCTGTCTGACCATTACGGAAGAATATTCCTTCAAGAAAAACGGCTCTGGCTCTATGTCCTACACCATCGACATGAGCGAAATGGCCAGTTTGTTGTCTATGGCAGGCGAATCGGGAGAAGGCTCCATGGATGAGCAGATTTCTATGGCTGACATGGCCGACCGCCTTAAAGGCATTAACGGGGTGTCCGGGATTACCTTCAATGAAGACAAAAAGAACTACGTTTTCAACGTCGGATTCAAATTTGCGAACCTCACCGCGCTTAATGCGGCCCTTGAGCAGGTGATCAGCAATACAGACGATGCTGATTCTGAGGCTCCTACGGCCTATTTTGCCATGGAAAACAATACGATTACCTATTACCGGTCAAGCGCCAGTAACCCACTCGGCGACGAAATGATGGAAGGTGAAGACTCAGAGGCGGTGTACACTATGCTCGAATCCATGAAGTACAACCTGCAATTCAATGTGCCTAAAACAGCGAAAGTGGTTTATACCGGCGGTATTGCCGAAATGGGAGGCAAGAAGAACCGTGAGGTAAACGTGGAAGTCAATTTTCGCGAAGTTGCTGAAGTGCCCGGCGCCCTGACGACAACCATCGTCATGAAATAATTTGAAAATTGAAATAATTTTTAAACCAAAGGTTTGGATAGCGCATCCTAAAGTGTTTATTTAGAGGCGGTTATTGTGCTAAAGTTGTTTGACTTTCTGGCTAAGCGTTTACCGTCTCCTACCGCTGCATGGATAGGCACCCTTGCTGTGGCAGTCGGATTGAGTGTATCCAAGATACTGCTCAGTTGCGGACTGATGTTGATTGTGCTCGACGCTTTCGTTTATCTTATCCGCCAAAAACGCCTTCCTGACCTCCGTAACCAGCTTTGGGTATGGGCGCTGATGGGTGTTTTTCTCTGGTCAGTCATGGGGTATGTGTACACCACAGACCACGTGCGCTGGTGGCGTGATGCCGTTAACAAATTGCCTTTTTTCGTAATCCCGATTGCCTACCTCGCCCTTCCTGCCTTTAGCAAAAAGCAAGGATTGTACGTTTTGGGGCTTTTTCAGATAACCCAGCTGGTTTTGTTGTTGCTTACTTTCCGTATTTGGGTTTTCGATCCGGAAGCCTGGCAAATGACGTTGGCGCACAATTCCGGCATCGACATTCCAGGCAGCATCAGCCACATCTATTTTGGGGTCCTGCTCGCCATCAGCGTATTGATTGGCCTGCAACTGGCATTCCGGTCACCGGTAAATAGAACTTGGAAATGGATTTTCGGGCTTATTTCCCTCATTCAGTTTGCTGGCCTGCATGTGCTCGGCTCGCGCACGGGATTCCTTGGGTTATATGCCGGGCTGCTTGCCTGGTTGTTTCTGGAAATTTTCAGCAGAAAAGCCTGGATTTTTGGGGCTTTTCTCCTGATTGCACTCACCCTTACCCCCATATTAGCTTACCAATACGTGTATTCGTTCCGGGTTCGGGTTACGGTTACCATTTGGGACATTGAGCAATACAGCATCAAGGGTGTTGACCTATCTAATCTTTCTGCCGCCCGGCGGTTGGTAACGTGGGAGTCAGCCTGGGATATTTTCAAGGAAAACCCGGTTATCGGAACGGGCATGGGTGATGTAAAGCAAGCCTTGTTCGATCAATACTCCCAAAAGCAGGTGCGTATTTCGCCCGACCAATGGTTGAGTGATGCGCACAACGGCTACCTGCAAGCATTGGCTGGTACTGGTTTGGTAGGGTTTTTGCTCAATGTGCTCGCGCTCATTCTTCCCTTTATTGTTGGTTGGAGGCAAAACAAGCCCTTGATGCTCAGTATTCCCGTTCTTTATGCTGTGGCTTTGCTTACCGAATCCCTTTGGCAACGCGAAATCGGGGTCAATGGCTACCTCTTTCCTCTGCTTTGGGGGTGGATTTTTCATCAGATAAACGAAAATGAGCCAGGAGACGTTTAACTAAAGTTTGCAGCCGTTTTTCACCTGTACATTCGTTTTCACAAAATAAATCTACTACCATGAGTCTTTCAAAACGTACCAATCTGCTCTCCTCCCGCTTGTTGCTGGTGGCCTTGCTTTTGGTATGGCTGGTTCCTGTTTCCGGCCAAAGCATGGAGTTTCTGGCTGAAGGCCAGCCCGAAAATCCATTTCACCTCGTGCAGAAAGGAGAAACCCTCTACGGAATTGCCAAAAAGCACAACCTGTCTATCAACGATCTGCAAAAGCTGAATAACCTCAGCCAAAATTCTACCATTTTTCCTGGCCAACGTCTCTTGGTGAAAAATCAGGTAGCCACCACCGATCCCAATGCCCGTATCGCAGCAGCTCCTGTCGCTTCCAGCCGCGGTACATTGGCTCCTAACGCCAACACCGAAGAGGATACTTACAACCAGGTAACTTCGCTGGATATGCTCGGAACCGCTAGCTCACGCTCCCTGCAACCGGCATCTACCTACAGGCCTGCTTCTATCAAGGTAGAGCACAAGGATTTTTACCAGGTAAAGCCCGGCGAAAGCGTTTACACCCTTGCCGATCGTTTCAATGTGCCCCTTGAGCAACTCCGCGAATGGAACGCTGTTACGGAGGTAAAATCCGGTGATGTGGTCGTTGTTCGCAAATGGTACGAAGATGTACCTCAGGACGCGGTTGACCAGCCTGCTCCCGAAGCTTACAATAGCCGTGGACTTGCTGCTGCAAACACCCAGGTGTATGACCCTGCCGCCAATGCCCGTCTTGCTTCCGCTGGTGTCACCACCCGTGCTGCAGAGCCTGCCTATCAGGCCGGTTATCAGGCCCCTGTTTACAAAGGAACATCTGTGACAGCGGCTCCGGTAACTTCGCGTGCGGTAGCCCCCGCACCTGTTCAGCAAGGTGCGTATGCCTATACCCCCGCAAACGCACGTGCCAACAACTACCAGGACCAGGCTGCCTGGTTAGGTGCTCAGGTAGAGCAAGGCCCTTATGAAACGTTTGAGTTCGAACCGGCTAAAGACCTGCGCTTTTACGCTGTACATAAATCCCTGCCTGCAGGCACTAAAATCAAGCTTGATATTCCGAATAATGCCGGATATGTGGAGGTCATGGTAATCGGTAAACTCTCCGATCAGTCACGTGCTTTCATCGGTCTTTCTCCTGCCTGTGTAGCTTTGCTGCAAGGTGCCGGAGCCCTCAGCTCGGCCACCATTTTCTACGAATAATCGGTTTTTGCCGATACTTCCCTTAATTTACTGCGGCTTCCTTCTTGGAGGCCGCTTTTTTTATGGTAATCCTGGAAGATACCCCCCTTTTAACCGCCTGGGAAAAATACCGCAAAGCGGTGGATCATCGGTTTTACCAGATGTCGCACTGGGCATTGCTGGTTATCCTCTTTGAGGTGCTGGTACGGATATTCTGGGTACCCAAAGCCGTAGAGTACAACGGAGCCGACCTCTGGTTTAAGCTGCCCTTTCACTGGCTTCCTCTGCCGGGAGGCACATTGCTGATTGCCGTAATCCTGCTCGGTTTCTGGGGGTTCTATCTTTTTCTGGATTGGAAGGGGATCAAAGACCGAAAGGAGCGTGAGAAAGACAAAAAGGACAAAAAAGAACACGAGGATAAAGAGAAGCGGCGGGCAGGCAAAGTAGTAAACGAGTTTAAATCCAAGGATAAAGAAGCTTTTAGCAAAAAGATCAACCTGTGGTACTGGGGAGGTATTATCCTCGAAGGATTTGTGTACAGTGTGGTGATATTCAGCCTGTTGGATTTGTTCGTATTTGCCCTTACCTATGCCTCTACCGGCGAGGTGGTGATCCCGCCCACCCTTGATCGCAACCCGGAGCTATACGACCTGCACAGCAACCCCGGCCTTGATCTGGCGTTGGCAATAGGGGCTGGTATCTATGAAGAAGGGCTTTTTCGCTGGCTGTTGCCTATTTTTCTCACCTGGGTGCTCACCACATTTGTCAAAAATTTTCAGGTAACCCCCATGAAACTCACGGTAGCCGGAACGATTATTTACGCGCTTTCCCACTACCTTCCCTATTTCGGCGATTACCTTTCGTTTTACTCTTTTGGGTATAGGTTGGCATTTGGGTTTATCCTCAACACCATCTATCAACGTCGTAAACTCGCCGTCGCAGCATGGACACATGTGATCCACGATGGCTTCTATTTTCTCCTCAGGTAAGCAAACTTAATGTCCGATTGCCGAACTTAGCGGCATAAGTCCCCTAACATGATCTATAACAACATCATTGAGACCATTGGAAATACCCCTTTGGTTAAGCTCAACCATGTCGCTTCCCATATCAAAGCCACCGTGGTGGTGAAAGTGGAATATTTTAACCCCGGCCATAGCATCAAAGACCGCATCGCTGTGCGGATGATCGAAGATGCCGAGCGTCAGGGAAAAATCCGGCCTGGAGGCACCATCATTGAAAGCACCTCTGGCAATACCGGCATGGGGCTGGCGCTGGCTGCTACCGTGAAGGGCTACCGCTGTATTTTTACCATGGCCGATAAGCAGTCTCAGGAGAAAATCAATATCCTGCGTGCAGTAGGAGCTGAGGTGATGGTGTGCCCTACCAATGTAGAGCCCGAAGATCCCCGTTCTTATTATTCGGTGGCCAATCGCCTTGCCCGCGAAATCCCAAACTCCATTTACATGAATCAGTACGACAACCCGAGTAACCGGGCGGCACATGTGGAGAGTACTGGCCCCGAAATTTGGGAGCAAACAGAAGGGAAAATCACCCACTTCGTGGCGGGCATGGGTACATGTGGCACCATGACGGGTATTTCTTCCTACCTGAAGGCACAAAACCCCGATATAGTCTCTATCGGCATCGATACCTACGGTTCGGTATTCAAAAAACTAAAAGAAACCGGCGAAGTAGATCCCAAGGAAATTTACCCTTACCTCACCGAGGGCATTGGCGAGGACATTATTCCCGACAACTGCAACATGGACCTCGTGGACCATATCATTAAAGTTTCGGACAAAGATGCGGCCCTTATGACCCGCAAGCTTGCCCGGGAAGAAGGCCTTTTTGTAGGTTGGTCCTGCGGCTCCGCAGTACATGGTGCACTCGAATACGCCCGCAACCTGCGTAAGGAAGACCTGATGGTGATCATTCTGCCCGACCATGGCACCCGCTACCTGAGCAAAGTGTACAACGACGCCTGGATGCGTGACCATAATTTTTTGGAAGAAGGTGCCTTGCTCACCGCTGCGGACATTGTGGCGAAAAAGGACGATACGGCCCTCATTATGCTCCATGCAGACCAAACCCTTGGTGATGCCATTCGCCTCATGCGCGAGAAAGAGCTCTCTCAGTTGCCCGTAAGCCGTGGGGCTGAAATAGTCGGTAGCCTGCACGAGAACCGTATCCTGGGATTGCTGCTCGATGACCCCGCTTTGCGTGAGAAGCCCGTTTCTTATGCCATGAGCGATCCTTTCCCTTTTGTACTGCCCGGCACCCGGATCGACGTGATCTCGAAGCTTATCAACCGTGACAACCCCGCCGTATTGGTTCAGGGAGACTCCCGGGTGGATATTCTCACGCAGTACGATTTGCTCGAAGTACTGGCTGGTTGAAGCGCCAGGTAAAATTTTTCTCAGGATTTGGAATTGAAAAAAGATAGTTAGATAATTGTCTAATTATCAAATTATGCACCAGGTTTTCCGGGCATTAAGTGACCCTACACGCAGAAAAATGCTAGAGCTACTGCGGGAGCGGGACATGAATGCCAGTGAGATTGCTGACCAGTTTGAGATGACGAAGCCCTCCATCTCTCATCACCTCGACCTCCTGCGTCAGGCGGGCCTGGTTGTGACCGAGAAACAAGGCCAGTTCGTGATCTACAGCCTCAGTACCTCTGTGATTGAAGATCTGATGCAGTGGTTGATGACCTTTTCTTCCCCCCATCCAAATCCTGAGCAAGATGAAAAAGTGGATTAGTCAGCAGGCCGCTATTCTGGGTGTACTGGCAGTAACACTGCTGGTGCCCGTTTTTTTGTGGGATCAAATGCCGGATCAGGTTCCGGTACACTGGAATATCAACGGGGAAGTGGACCGTTACGGGTCAAAGGCAGAGAGTTTGCTGATTATTCCAGCTATTAGCCTGGTTCTTAGTGTATTGCTGTGGGTATTGCCAGCGATTGACCCTAAAAATAAAGTAAATACCTTTTCGAATACGCTTCGGCTGGTACATCTGGCCTTGGTCGTCAGCTTTTTTGCCATGTCGCTGGTGTTGGCAGCGGCAAGCATGAAAGAAGGCTTCGATGTCACCCGAGCCATATTGATTGTGGTGTTGATGATGTTTCTGGTGCTGGGTAATTTTTTCGGAAAGCTTCGCCCCAACTACTTCGTCGGCATCCGCACACCCTGGACCCTTGAAAACGGCGAGGTCTGGATCAAGACCCACCGGTTTGCGGGTAAGCTGTGGGTGGCAGGTTCGGTATTGATGATGATAGCCGTACTGGCTGTTTCAGATACCAAAATCAGGTTCTGGATCTTCATCTCAGGCACCATAATCCTTTCCTTTTGGCCGATGGTGTATTCCTTTATCCTGTTTCAAAAATCCAAAAAATCCTGAGCCATGCAAGCAAATAAGGGGTTAATCTGGTTTCTGGCACTGGCGTTCGGCATCAGTTGGGCTATTGCAGCCGTGGGTCATTTGGCAGGAGCAGGCGATTCACCGATAGCGATGCTGCTGATCAGTTCAGCTTTTATGTGGGGGCCTGGTATAGCGGCTCTGATGGTGCGTAAATGGTTGGCACCCGATACATGGGAGAGCGTAGGCATGGGCAAAACGAGCACCTACAACTGGGGTTGGACTGTGGCTGCCTGGGCTTTTCCTGTGGTTATTCTGGGCGTACATGTAGGGGTCATTGCTTTTTTGGGAAATCAAATGCACCTCCAGGGGTTTGGGACCATTGACGTTTCGAAAGAAGGCATTATCGCACAGGTAAAAACGATGATGGAAGCCGCCGGGCAAAATCCGGCTTTGGCGTTGGCGCAATTCGATCGGCCACTCTGGCAAATCCTGCTCATGAATATCGGCGGAGGCCTGATTGCCGGCGCCTCCATTAACCTGCTTTTTGCCCTCGGTGAAGAACTTGGCTGGCGGGGCTATATGCTGCACATAACCCGCCAGTGGGGGTTTTGGAAGTCAAATACCGTAATCGGCGTGGTTTGGGGCCTATGGCATGCGCCGCTAATCCTGCAAGGGCACAACTATCCAGCACATCCTGTCGCCGGGGTGTTTGTTATGGTGGGCTTTACGCTTTCGCTAAGTTTCCTCATGGCCTATTTCCGCGAAAAATCGGGCAATGTATTCTCTGCGGCGGCTTTTCACGGTACCCTCAACGGCATAGCCGGAGCCATGGCTTTGTTTATTCAAAATGGCGCTGAATTTTGGGGCAGTGCAGTCGGGCTTTCGGCCATGATCGCCGGGGTGATTTGTACCCTGGTGGTGTTTATGGTTGATAGGAAGTTTTGGCGGTCCATGGCCTTGGTTTCCAATGAAATTTTGACAGAAAAAGCCTAACCCCGGCCTGATTTTTTCAAAACAGAAGGTGGGAATCTTCTTCCATTTGCCCTAACTTGAAGTGGAAAAACCCTCATTTCAGCTATGGCCAAAGCAGAAAATAAGACCCAAAAAACAGCCGCCAGTGTTCAGGAATTTCTCGATTCCGTTGACCACGAACAACGCAAAGCCGATAGCTTTCTGGTGTTAAAATGGATGCAGGAAATAACCGGACTGGAGCCGCGCATGTGGGGGCCCTCTCTGGTAGGATTTGGCAATTATCACTACAAGTACGAGACTGGCAGAGAAGGCGATATATTCAAAGTCGGCTTTTCTCCTCGAAAGCAGGCTTTAACCCTCTATATAATGCCGGGTTTCGAGCGGTACGATTCGCTGATGGCGCAGCTCGGCAAATACAAAACCGGAAAGGCCTGCCTGTACATCAATAAGCTGGACGATGTGGACCACGAAGTGCTCCGGGAGTTGATAACCCTGGCATTCAGGTACATGACCGAAAAATACGGATGAGCTATACATGAAAATTTTACGCAAAAGATGACTCAGGAAGAAGCTGCCAGCATGATTTTTAGTGCAGTGCCTTCGGTTCACAGCAATTGGGCCGATATAGGAGCAGGGAGCGGTCTGTTTACCCAGGTGTTGCAGGGTGTGCTGCCGGGTGGTACGGTTTACGCGCTGGATAAAAGTCCGCATATGCTCTGGCGCTTGCCCGCACAGCCCTCGGTTCGGCTTGAAGTAGTGGAGGCCGATTTTACCCAATCCTTTGATTTACCGGAAGTAGAGGGCATGGTGATGGCCAATGCCCTCCATTATGCCCAAGATCCCGTGGCTGTCCTGAAAAATGTATTAACCCACCTGAAACCCGGAGGGACATTTATTTTACTCGAATACGATACCGATCGGCCAAATCCGCCCTGGGTTCCTTTCCCTATCTCCTGGAAACGCTTTCAACAACTGGCTCTTGATACCGGCCTGAGTCAACCCGAGATATTGTCAAAAAAGAACTCGATTTACGGCCCCGAGGTAATCTATGCCGCAGTTTGCTATAAAGCCTGAAAAAAGAAACCCCGGCGGTGTACCAGGGTTATTTTCATTTATTCTTTTGATACTATTCACCGCCACACACCCAGCAATCCAGCGCCGGAACGTGAGTAGCTTTCGGCCAGAAATTCGGCGTAGGCTTCGGTCCGGTTGGTCTGGTAAAACGCTTCGTCGATTCCACCGATGTAGTGAAAGGCAAAACCCATGGAAGCGAGGCTGAAAAGGTGACCTGTTTCGTGGTCCTGCAAGTGCTCGGCACCCGGATTCAGGAAAATGAAATTGCCCATATTCAAGCCTGAAAATCCCCTGAAAGGACGCAGCAACCCGCCGGTAGAGGTAAAGGTTGCTGTTTTGAGGTTAATCTCCGTTTCCATGTGTAACGGATGCAGCGATGGATGAAGTTTTGCCAGCGGGGAAAAGATCAGATTAACGACAAACATCGTACCACCCGGAATATTGACCGGCCAGGAAAGGGGGAGCAAAAAATTCAACCAACCCAAAAAGAAATGGTAAGCCGGCATGCGAGATACAAAAAGCACGGCACCCATGAACAGCAGCACGGCAGCAACAACCGAGAGTCCCGTTTCGTGAAATAGCCATTGGATAATGAGGGCGTTTACCATGGCGTTCATGCCAATCATGGCTCCCCGGAAAAGCTCTCCGCGGTGGCGGCGATACCAGAAACTGGCACCGATGTACAAACCCACAGAAAGTGCCAGATAAGCAAGGCAAATGCCCAGGTAAAGCCAGATTCCGGGAGGCATAAGCCAGGCCGAAAGGTAGGCTACCACAATTCCTGCAACTGCTCCCCATGGACTGAGGGTAATACCGGGGCGATCAAACGGAAAACGAATACTCTCTTTCATGTAGTTAATCAATAAACTCAGGCAAAACACCAAATTGAGGTTTGCCTTTTCCCAACGAATCAATCCCTCGAAAGTGAGTAGTCCTTTTTACTTTACTGGGTGAGTCTTGCTCCGTACTGGGCTTCATAAAAATCGCGATAGGCGCCGGACTTTACCCGGTCAACCCACTCTGTATTCGATAAATACCAGTCAATAGTTTTGCCTAATCCTTCTTCGAATTGCAAACTTGGTCGCCAACCCAGTTCTGCTTCTAATTTTGAGGGGTCAATGGCATATCTGTGGTCGTGTCCTGCACGGTCAGTTACATAATTAATCAGGGATTCTGAATCACCTGCGGACCTGCCCAGCTTTTCGTCCATTTGCTTACAAAGTACCTTGATCAGGTCGAGGTTTTTCCACTCGTTGCGCCCACCGATATTGTAGGTTTCGGTGTCTTTGCCTTGATGGAAGATGAGGTCAATGGCTTCGCAGTGGTCTTCTACCCAGAGCCAGTCACGCACATTATCGCCTAAGCCGTACACAGGGAGCGACTTGCGGTTGATGATATTTGAGATAAAGAGGGGAATGAGTTTTTCGGGAAACTGGTAAGGGCCGTAGTTGTTGGAGCAATTGCTCACCACAAAGGGCAGATGGTAGGTATTGCCGTATGCACGCACAAACTGATCAGATGCTGCTTTGGAAGCAGAATAGGGGCTGCGCGGGTCATAAGGGGTAGTTTCGAGGAAAAAATCACCAGGTGCCAGTGAGCCATACACCTCATCAGTAGATACGTGATAAAAACGTACATCCTGGCGGTTGCCCCATGCCTGACGGGCAGCATTCAACAGCGTAACAGTGCCCACGACGTTTGTCATCACGAATTCCATGGGGTTGAGGATGCTTCGGTCCACATGGCTTTCGGCGGCGAGGTGAATAACCCCGTCGAAATCGTATTTGGTAAAAAGGTCATTCAGAAACTCAACGTCCTGAATATCTCCTTTTTCGAAATGGTAATTGGGCGCGCCGATCAGGTCTGCAATGTTTTCGAGGTTGCCGGCGTAGGTGAGCTTATCGAGGTTTACAATGGTGTAATCCGGATAATGGTTGACCATTCTCCTTACCAAGTGAGAACCAATGAATCCCGCACCCCCTGTTATTAATAAGCTTCTGGACATAAATTTTTTTCTCAAAGAAAACTATTCTACCCCGAAAAAAGACCGGGGGGTAAGATTTTCGAAATGATTGGCCTGTAAGCTGACCCTGCTGTTCCATTCCTCTTTTTGTAGGGAAAAGGTAAGTAGCTCCTGCGATTCTCCGGGCCTGAGCTGGTATGCAGAATCGGTTGCCGTATGGCTAAATCCAAAGTGTAAGGGTATGCGCAGACTACGTTCGTTTTGAGCAGCGCATTGCATCTTCACCCCCTGTAAACCAATCGTTTCGAAACAATGCCTGAGTAGCCATGCCACAACCCGATGCATGCTTCCCTTTCCCTGTTCATCGGCAACCAGCCAATAGCCTATTTCTGCCTGGTCTTTTTTCTGGTCGTAGTTGCCGATATCTGCCATCCCCACAAGGTTGCCTTTAAGGTATATGCCCACCGCCCACTGGTTGGTCAGGTGGCTATGGGGTAGCCAATTGAGGATATTTTGCTTTGCCTGCTTTACGGTCAGGATGTCGTCCACCCAGTTAAGCCAGGGGCGTAAGTGATCCCTGTTTTGCGCTACCAGTTGAAACAAATGCCTGGATTCGTTGGGTACCATGGGCCGGAGGCTGATTTCTGCATTTACCTGGTATTCAGGAGGCATGGTGTCGATCAAGTACCCTCCTGCAAATGCATTTGCAGAAAAATTGCGGTAAATACCGGGAATCCAACTCCAAGGCGTGTTACTCATCGTAGGACCACAAAAACCTAACAATTGCTTAATCTTCCAAATCTATTTTCCCTAAGCAGCTGAATATCCGGGCAAGTGGAATTTCTTCCAGAGGGTTTGATTGTGGCCGGGGGTAAGGTATATATAGAAAAAGGCGGCACGAGGCCGCCTTCCTGTAGCTTAGCTAACAGTTTATTTTTCGGTTGTAAACTTCAGCTCAGTATGGGTTTCGTTGCCGAGTTTATCGAGCGCACGAACCTTGATTACATAGTCTTTTCCTCTTTCGAAAGAGCCAATGGGGTTCACATACAGCTTTTCTTCGCCACCATTCACTGAGTAAAACAGCTTGTCGTAGCCGGAGAGGTCGTCGGTAGCTGAGAAGAAGAGGACCACGTGCGCAGGGTAAACGCCAGTACTGCCTTCTTTGGCAGAAATAGGCTCGATGCTGAGGCGGGGGAAAATTTCAGGGCCTTTGTCATCTACCCGCACATAGAAGCTGCTCACATTGCGGTTTTCCACGTTGTCGAAGCCAAAGAAATCGACGAGGTAGATACCCGCGTTTTTCAGCTCAAGGGGCTCGGTATAAGTTGATTCTGCTCCTTTATTGATCTGGTATACGATTCTGTTGACACCAGCTTCGAGGTCCACTGCGTTGAGTTTCAACCGGGTGCCAGGGCTTACAAAGGAGGTATCGCGGGTTTTGAAAACCGGACCCAGTAACTCGTAAGTAAGGGTAGGGCCTGAGAGGTCAACGGCAAAAGTGCGGATACTTTTTCCTTCGTTGTCGCGGCGGTTGGAGTTGTTGGCTTTGTCCACGGCGTAGGCATACACAGCGGTCTGTCCCGAACGGTTAGGCAAATAAAAGGGCTCTTCGTATTTCTGGAAAGGATCTGCATTCAAGCGGTAATAAATCGCATCCAGGCCCGACTTGTTGTCAAGCGCGGTGAGCCTTACTTTGGTTCTGCCAGAGGCATATTCCTTACCGCCCACCACGTATCGGTCGCCAATGATATCGTCAGAAACGATAGGAGCCACATTGTCGAGGAAGAACGTAAAAGTGTGCGCCTTTTCCAGGTTGTTGACGAGGTCGGTGGCGTAATAAGTAAGGGTATGTTCCCCCTGCGAAAGCAGTGCAAGCGAAATAGGAGCCGTGTAGGCCTTTTCCGCATTGTCGTCTATTTTCCAGGAAATTTGCTTTACGCCTGATTTGCCTTCCACACTTGAAAGAACCAAAGTAGCCCTGGAAGAGAGGATATCTTCGAAATGGTCTCCTTCGATCGCCATGCTGGTCGCTGGCAGGCCCAGGTCCACGTAGAACGCACTTTCGTGGGGCGTTTCTGCATTGCCCACATGGTCCACGGCGTAAAATTTAAGGGAATAGGCTTTCTCCTGATTGAATACCAGCGTTTTGGTATAGGGGGCATAGGCTGCTCCATCGATGGAGTAGTAAATTTTCTCCAGCCCTGACATATCGTCTTTGGCCGAAAGCGATACCTGAAGCCCTGATCCGTAGTACCGGATACCGTTGGAGGTATGCGCGGGTGCTGTACCGAAATCAGATGTGGTTACCGGATTTACACCGTCCGAATAGATTTCGAATACAATAACGGTTTTTTCGATCAGGTCCTGGTGGCGGAGGTTGTGTACGCCGGAGCCGTCCCAATGCATGGGATTGGTGAGCGACTTACTGGTCTCACTTTCCATACGCATGGCCTCTTTGCCTGAAGCGTCGGTGGAGAGAAACAAGTACTGAGGAAGGGTGGGGTGGGTGAAGATACGTTTCAGGCTGTCCTGATACATATGCTTTGGGTGATCCAGTTGATTTTGAGCAATAAGAGGCAAGCCGAGCAGCACGGTTGCTAGTGTCAAAAAGTACTTCATGGTGGGAAAGAATGAAAAGCGGGTGGTCTAAAACTGGTTAATTACATCAAAGTAAGAATTTGGACTGAAATTACACATTACCCCTTTGTTTTTTCCAGTTCGCGGGGTAAAGAGAAAAAAATATGCCTGTTATTAATTAGTTTCGGCTCTACATTTCGATTGCCAAAATTCAGACATGAGCCATACCGTATTAAAGAAGGGTAAGCGTTTAGTTGTATTTTTTCTGCTACTAAGTTTTTGTCCTGCTTTTGCACAAACGCCTAAAACGATACCTCCTGCAAAGCAGAATGCTATTGATCAGGCGCTGACCCAGGCAGAAGCCTACCGTGCTGAAGGAAACCGCAACGAAGCTGCCCGCAAGTACAACGAAGCAGCCCAAACCTATTGGGATTACGACCATACCGACGAAGCCCTCCAGTATTTTAACCAGTCGCTGGTGCTGAATCAGGAGCTGGGCAATAACCAGGGCGTTAAGTCGCTGTACAATTTCATGGGGCTGATATACTCTGACCGAAAGCAGTACGACAAGTCGCTCGAAATGTACAATAAGGCACTCTCACTCATCCGTCAAACAGGCCGAAGGGATGCCAACCTCGCCGAAGCCCTCAAAAATATTGCCTACGTGTACGAGGTGCAGGGAAAATATGACCTTTCCATCACCAACCTCGAAGAAGCATTTAAGATCGCCAGAGAGTTGAGCAATACTGGTTTGATGCGCACGACCGCTTTTAACCTTGCCGACAACTACCGCAAAACAGGCAACAAGGAAAAGGAGCTGGAATACCTCGATGTTTTTAACACCATCGACAAAGCTGTGGTGCGCGAGGAAGCCCAGGACGCAAAAACCCAGGCTCAACAAGCACAAATTGCTGCCCGGCAACAGGTGGCTGCCAGCCAGGCCGAAGCCCGCGATATCCAGCAAAGGGTGCAGGGACTTTCGAATGAGCTAAAGGCAAAGGACAGCCTCACCCTCTTCCTTCAGCAGCAAAACGTAATTCTTGAAAAAGAAAAAGAACTACAGGCACAGCAGGAACTGGCGCGCCAAACCGCAGAAAGAAACCGGTTTTACGCCCTGTTGAGTATCACGGGCATCGTGCTGCTCATTGGTCTGGGCCTCTGGCAGATTTACCGCTATCGCCAGCAAAGGGCCCTCTTTAAGCTGGAGCAGGAAAGGGTAAAGCAACTGGAGCAAATTGACAAACTCAAGGATCAGTTCCTCGCCAATACATCCCACGAGCTGCGTACCCCGCTAAATGGTATTATTGGCATCGCTGAATCGCTTTTTGACGGTGCGAACGTCGGCAACCCTACCGACTGGAAAGAAAACCTGATCCTGATCATTTCTTCCGGTAAACGACTCAGCAACCTGGTTAACGATATCCTCGACTTTTCGAAGCTTCGCAACCACGACCTGGTGCTCAATGCCAAGCCGCTCGACCTGAGGTCTTTAGGTGAGTTGGTGCTGAAGATTAACCAGCCCATGTCGAAAGGTAAAAACCTGAAACTGGTAAACAACATTTCTGATGTGCTGCCTTTTGCCAGCGGCGACGAAGAGCGGATTGAACAGGTGCTCCACAACCTGATCGGCAATGCCGTGAAATTTACAGAGACCGGAACCGTAACACTCGACGCTAAAAAAGAAAATGACCACCTCGTGGTGATGGTCAAAGACACGGGAATCGGCATTCCGGAGGATAAATTCGAGACCATTTTTCAGGAGTTTGAGCAGGTCGATGGTTCCATTACCCGGGTATTTGGGGGTACGGGGCTTGGGCTGGTCATTGCCCGGCAGCTGATTGAGCTCCACGGAGGAAGTATATGGGTAGAATCCGTGTTGGGGAAAGGTTCCACCTTTTTCTTCACGCTGCCCCTGGCAATTACAGGCGAGGAGGCGATGCCGCTCAAAGCCCGCCAAATCGACCGCACCATCCGCTCATTGCCCGAATCATTATCGGTAAACGGTAACGGAACCACAACAGCTAAGCCCCGTGAGTTGGTAACCCCATCCCCCCGGGCTGAAAACGTCATTCACATTCTTTCTGTTGATGACGAGGCCATTAACCAGCAGGTGCTCAAAAACCACCTTTCGGGTTCTATGTTCCGTGTTACCCAGGCCATGAACGGCGATGAGGCCATCGCAGCCCTCGAATCCGGAACAATCTTTGACCTCGTGGTGCTGGACGTGATGATGCCCAGGATGTCGGGCTATGAAGTTTGCGAATATATTCGCAGCAAGCACTTGGCTTCTGAGCTGCCGATTATCATGATTACGGCCAAAAACCAGGTAGAAGACTTGGTGCAGGGTCTTGCAACCGGGGCTAACGACTACCTCGCCAAGCCTTTTTCCAAAGACGAATTTCTGGCCCGGGTCAAAACCCACATCAACCTCAACCGCATCAACCGCGCCACGAGCAAATTCGTGCCTACCGAGTTTATTCGTTCGCTCGGAAGGGAAAGCATTACCGAAGTGCAGCTCGGCGACCAGGTAGAACGCCAGGTGACCGTTATGTTCTCCGATATCCGCAACTATACCGGGTTGGCTGAGAAAATGACACCCGACGAAACTTTCCGATTTGTAAACGCCTACCATGGCCGCATGGGCCCGCTCATTTTTGGCCAGAAAGGATTTGTAAATCAGTACCTCGGGGATGGAATCATGGCCTTGTTCCCCAACGGGCCGGAAGACAGCCTGCGGGCAGCCATCGGCATGCAAAATGAGCTGAGGGTGTATAACCAGCAGCGTATTTCACGAAAAAGGAACCCCATTGCCATCGGCATCGGCCTTCATACCGGTCCGTTGATCATGGGCATTATCGGCGACGCTCAGCGGATGGATGCCGCGACGATCTCTGATACCGTGAACACAGCCTCACGCATGGAAGGCCTGACCAAATATTACGGAGCAAAAATCCTGCTCAGCGAGCAAACCCTTGCCGGCATCCGCAACGCCGATCAATACCACTTCCGGTTTTTGGGTAGGGTGCAGGTAAAAGGGCGTCAGGAGCCTTTGCGCATTTACGAATCGCTGGATGGCCTTGATCCTCAGGCACTTGAACTGGCACTTTCTACCCGTAAGCGTTTCCAGCAGGCGTTGGATCATTACCTGCTACGGGAATTTGACCAGGCAGTAATTGGATTTAAAGAAGTATTGAAAACGAATACCAGCGACCTTGCCGCTCAGCTTTTCCTTACCAGGTCTGCACAAAACCTGACCCACGAGGTACCCGCCGACTGGACAGGCGTAGAATTGATGGAAGCGAAGTAAAGCCATCCAAAAAAATGGCCACCAAAAGCCCGGAGTTCCGGTTGCTTCTGGTGGCCATTTGCTTTGAGCAAAAAGAGCTTAAGCTTCTACGTCTTCGTGAATTACGATTTTTTCAATCTTATCTCCCTGGCGGATGGCATCGATTACTTCCAGCCCTTCCACCACTTTGCCGAAGCAGGTGTGGTTGCGGTCGAGGTGGGCAGTATTTTGCCGGCTGTGACAGATAAAGAATTGTGAGCCACCGGTATCGCGGCCAGCATGTGCCATCGAAAGCACTCCCCGGTCGTGAAACTGGTTGCCGCCGCTCAGTTCGCACTTGATGCGGTAGCCGGGGCCTCCTCGGCCGGTGCCTTCGGGGCAGCCACCCTGGATCATGAAATTAGGGATTACCCGGTGAAAGATAAGCCCGTCGTAGAAGCCATCCTTCGATAGCTTTTTAAAATTGGCAACGGCACCTGGGGCATCGTTGTCGTAAAATTCGACCTTCATCAGGCCTTTTTCTGTAAAAATTTCAGCTGTTGACATTTCGCTTGAATCAAAAATGAAGGTGCGAAGTTAGGCATTGGCTGGTAAAATCAGGCCTCGGCAGGCTCAGTTGTGGTTACTTCCGTAGCAACTTCGATCCTGACACCATCCGGGCGCATCATTTTTTTGATCCTGAACCATACGGGGTGGGTAGCGTCCCCGGCATTGCCAGCCGCAACGGTAGGGCCCGGATTTTCGAAAGACCGCACAATACGGCCATTGTCCTCGGTACCGGGTTCATGGATTTCAAAAACCCACAAAGGGCCTATGGAGTTAATACTCAGGCTGTTGGCTTCACGTACTGCAACCAGTGTACCTTTCCTGAAAGCACCTTCGGGGGTTTGACGGCCGGTCTGCGTATCTTTCGGAATGATTTCTACTTTGGGCAGCTTTGGGGTGGTTTCAGTGGTCGGGACTGTTGTCGGATCAGTTTCAGTTGCCATAAATGGACAGGTAAAAGGGTGAGTATAGAGAGTATCTTCAACTTACACTATTTTTGTATAATTTGAAATTTCGCCGGGGTTTAGTTTCGTCTATGAGGAAAGCCTTCACGTTGAATTGGCTAAAATTAGTACCCTTACTTTTGTGGGGCATATTTGGGGCGGATGTGATGATGTCACAACCCGATAACCCTTTTGTGCAGAACTACCCCCGTTCCGCCTTTTATTCGCAGGATTATCCTACCTCTCCACAAAACTGGGCCATGGTACAGGATGCGCGTGGCCTCATTTATTTTGTGAATAACTACGGCATTCTGGAATTTGACGGAATCACCTGGCGGATGGTATCCGGAACCGAAAATCTCCTCAATGCCCGGCTGGGGCTTGATGCTGCCGGAAAAGTATTTATTGGCAGTACCAATGACTTCGGCTACCTCGAATCCAACGCTTCGGGAGAGCTCCATTTTGTATCTCTTCTCTCGCTGCTTCCCGATACCCTGGCTACCTCACCCGAAATAAGGTCGGTATGGCCTACCGATGACGGGATGGTTTTTGTGGGTAAAAATCAGATATTTCTTTACCACGAAGCCGAAAACCAGTGTACCTGTTTGAAATCCGAAGGCAATATCCTCAACGCCTTTCTCCAAAATAACAAACTGGTTTGCCGCATTGAGCACATCGGACTCGCTACTCCTAGTGAAAACAGTTGGACAACACTGCCCGATTCTGACCCCGATATTCCTTATTCGGTAAAGGTGATGTTGTCCATCAAGCCCACAGAAACCCATCCGCGGAAGCTCCTGATCGTAGGTAATGATGGCGACCTCGCCTTGTGGGACTCCGGACAAGTAAAGCCCTGGGCAACTTCGCTGAAAACCATTTTTCCCGATTTGCAAATCTGGGATGCTGCGTTGATAAATCCCGGCCTCATAGCCCTGGCAACCAACAGCCATGGCCTCGTGCTCCTCAACGAAGCCGGCGAAATCGTGAAAGTGTATGACCGCGAAACTGGCCTGATCAGCAACTCCCTGATTGCGGTTTACCAGGATCGGGAAATGGGCCTTTGGGTAACTTCAGATATTGGCATCAGCCGCGTGAGCTATCCGCCGGTGATGGAATTTTATGGCTACTACAGCGGCCTCGAAGGTGCCATGGTATGTGTAGCGCGTGAAAAAGAAGACCTGTGGGTAGGAACCACCAACGGGCTTTTTCATGCAAAGCGGGGAAATTGGGATAAATTTTTACCCTTTACCCGCGAGGTTGCGGAGACAAACGAAGTATTCAGCCTTTTGGTTGAGAACGGCTTTCTCCTCATGGGTTCGTCCAAAGGACTATTTATCCGGGGCAAAGAGGATACCTATTCCCGCCTTTCAGAAGAAACGGTCAGGAGCCTCATCAAATCTGACCGATACCCCGGCGTGGTATATGTGGGCCTTGAAAATGGGGTTGGCTACCTGCGTTATGAAAAAGGTGCATGGGTTTTTTCGGGTAAAATTGCCGGGTCCGAATTGCGCGCCGCAGCCATAGCCGAATCGAAAGAAGGCTACCTCTGGGCCGGAAGCCGCGAGTTAATACGTATCGACTTCCGTGACTCTCTGACTCTCCAGCCCACCGTTTTTCATTTAGGAGACAAAGAAGGGCTGGTAGAAGCTTTGGATATTGTAGAGCCCAGTCGGATTGGCGACGAAGTGCTTTTCGGTAGTTACAATGGCATTTACCGTTTTGACATTCGGCAGCAAAAGCTCGTTCCCGATACCCGGTTTCCCACTCGATTTCACGACGGTACCGAAGCCACCTACCTCCTTAAATTGGACAACCACAAGCACCTGTGGGTTTCTTTGGGGAGAGAAAATGGTTGGTTTGAGCAGACGAAAGCGGGTTTTGGCAACTGGAAAAGCGAGCGCATGAAGGTGGTCAACTCCGATGTATTTGGCTTTTTTCCGGATGCGGGCGGCCAGGTATGGATTGCGACCCTCGAAGGACTTTATCGCTACGATCCGGAATTTGATCGGCCTTTACAGCTTCCCTATAAAGCCATTATCCGGAAAGTAACAGATTTGACCAACTTGCCTGTTTACCTTGGTGCTGGCAGTGAATCGCTGAAAATGCCCGTGCTTACCTATCATTTCAACAGCCTGAAAATTGAATTTGCCTCCAGTACCCTCGTTTTTCCCGAAGAAGTACGCTTCCGCTATAAACTGGAGGGAAGAGACGACGAGTGGTCGGCTTGGACCAAAAGCCCGGTAAAGGAATACACCAGCCTGTACGAAGGCACTTATACTTTCCGGGTGCAGGCAGCCAATTTGTTTGGAGAAGCAAGCGAGGAAACCGCCTTTACCTTCAGGATTTTACCGCCTTGGTTTCGTACCTGGTGGGCCTACCTGGGCTACTCGCTGCTGGTGTTAATGATCTTAGTATTGTTTGCGGGCTTTCTTTTCCGCAGGCAACGAAACAAGCTCACCGCCAAGCAAGGCGAGCTCGATGTGGAACGGGAAGCCACCGAGCGTCTGCGACAGATCGACCGCCTGAAAGATGAATTTTTGGCAAATACCTCCCACGAACTGCGCACGCCCTTGCACGGCATTATCGGCCTTTCTGAATCGCTCATCAGCCGGGTAGATAAAGCAGATCAGCAGGAAGACCTGAACATGATCATTTCTGCCGGAAAGCGCCTATCCTCGCTGGTCAATGATATCCTCGATTTTTCAAAACTGAAAAACCACCAGATTGAGCTGAGGCTCAGGCCCTTGGATATGCACGCGCTGGCCAATGTAGTGGTACACGTAAACATGCCACTGGTGGAGGGAAAGCCGGTTTCTTTCCGCAACGAAATAGCTGCCACCTCGCTTCGGGTATTGGCCGATGAAGACCGCATCCAGCAGGTTTTGTTCAACCTCGTGGGCAACGCCGTGAAATTTACTGAATCGGGAGAGGTGGTTATTCACGGAAAAATTGAGGGAAGGTGGATGACCATTTCCGTTTCCGACACCGGTACCGGCATTCCGGAGGACAAGCGGGACCTTATTTTTCAGGAATTTCAGCAAGCCGATGGCTCTGTCGCCCGGCAGTTTGCAGGAACGGGGCTGGGCCTGAGCATCAGCAAGCGGCTGGTGGAGTTGCACGGGGGCAATATGTGGGTAGAGAGCGAAATTGGGGTCGGTTCTACGTTTTATTTTACCCTTCCTTTGGCAGTTAATTCCGGGCTGATGGATCTGGGGGAATCGCAGGTACAGGCAGTCAAAGAGCCATTGCCTGTTTCCGTAAAGACCCTTTTGCAGGAAAAAGCACGGGGAGAAGTACCGCAGCCCGAGGTATCGGAATCGCTTGTTTTTCGCATTCTGGTCGTGGATGACGAACCTATCAACCACCAGGTATTCCGCAACCACCTTTCAGCTCCTGAGTTTCGCCTCTTCCAGGCCATGAACGGCAGCGAGGCACTCCTGGCCCTGGAAAATCAGGGCGAATTTGACTTGGTGTTGCTGGATGTGATGATGCCCCGCATGTCGGGCTACGAAGTGTGTCGCCGCATCAGGGAAAAATTCCTTCCTTCGGAATTGCCTGTGATCATGATTACGGCCAAAAACCAGATAGAAGACCTCGTGGAGGGCCTTCGCACGGGTGCCAACGACTATTTGTCCAAGCCATTTTCGAGAGATGAATTTTTGGCCAGGGTCAATACCCAGCTCAACCTGCGGCGCATTACCTCGGTAATGGGGAAATTTGTTCCCCAGGAATTTATCCGTGCGCTGGGCAAAGAAAGCATCACTGAGGTTAGTCTGGGCGATCAGGTACAGCGCGAGGTGACGGTCATGTTCTGCGATATCCGAAACTATACGGGCATGGCCGAGCAGATGCGCCCCGAGGACAATTTCCGGTTTGTGAATGCCTTTCATGGACGCATGGGCCCCATTGTTTCCCGCAACCACGGCCTGGTTATTCAGTTTTTGGGAGATGGCTTTATGGCCCTTTTTCCCGGTAGCCCCAAAGATGCGCTGCGGGCATCTATTGACATGCAGGAAGAAATGCAGGCCTATAACCTGACGCGGACGCCTAAGCAAAGGCTCCCGCTTACGATGGGCCTGGGACTCCATACCGGGCTGCTGATCATGGGCATTATCGGCGACGACAAACGGATGGATGCGGCCACCATTTCCGACACCGTGAACACGGCTTCCCGCATGGAAGGCCTGACGAAATTTTATGGCTCGGCTATCCTGTTCAGCGAGCAGACGCTCGATGGCATCCCCGAAGGAGAGCGGCCGGACTACAGATTTTTGGGTAAGGTGCAGGTGAAAGGCAGAAAAGAGCCCCTCAATATTTACGAAAGCCTCGATGGACTTTCGCCGCAGCGGAAAGAGCGGATACTCAGCACCCTGGCCGAATTTGAGCAAGGGCTGGCGCAGTTTTACGCCCGGGAGTTTACCCAGGCCATGTACCATTTTAACCAGGTGATCAACGAAAATGCCGAGGACCAGGCCGCCAGGCTATTCCTCGCCCGCTCCACCCGCTACCTCACCGAATACCTGCCCGAAGATTGGTCGGGCGTGGAGAGCATTACGGAGAAGTGAGGCTTTTTTTACCCAAAAACCGCTGCCTGTTTCGCCACGTTATTCTCTCAGTTTCTGATTGGCAGCCGAAACTCTTGAGCACCTGCAAATTTTTATCCCTACCATAACCGTGTTTGCCAGGAAGTTCGTTAGCATAATGCAGACCTGCTGCTTCCGGGGGTTGCCAACTGGCGGCAGAATCTGTATTTTCGCATCTTTATTGAAACAGGCATGGGCAAAGATAGAAAACCGGCAATGGGACGTGGTTTGGGGCAGATTCTCGCCTCCAACGTTACTGCACAAGAAGTAGAAGAAAAGGTAGGTGTGGGCGAAATTCCCCTCAGTCAGATCGAAATCAACCCCTTTCAGCCCCGGCAGGAGTTTGATCAGACGGCCTTGGAGGAACTGGCTGCCTCTATCAGGGTGCAGGGCATCATTCAGCCGCTGACGGTGCGTAAGTTGTCCGACAACCAGTACCAGCTCATTGCCGGAGAACGCCGCCTCCGTGCTTCGAAAATTGCCGGACTGAAGGAGGTGCCTGCCTATGTGCGCACCGCCAACGACGAGCAAATGCTCGAAATGGCCCTCATTGAAAATATTCAGCGCGAAAACCTCAACCCGATTGAGATTGCCCTTTCGTATCAGCGTATGATTTCGGAGCTGAGCCTTCGCCAAGAAGAACTGGGCGACAAGGTAGGAAAGGACCGCGCTACCGTGGCCAATTACCTGCGTCTGCTTAAGCTGCAGCCGGAAATCATGAAGGCCCTCCGGGAAAACGTTATTTCCATGGGCCATGGCCGCGCATTGATCACCATCGAAGACCCGCAACAGCAGATAAAGCTGTTTCGCGAAGTGGTGGACCAGGCCCTGTCTGTGCGCCAGACTGAAGCCCTGAAGCGCAAGTTGGAAACCGCTACGCCTGTCGCGCCCGCCAAAAAAGAAAAGCCGAATGCGGGCATGATTCACCTCGACCATGTGCGTCGCCAGCTCGAAGATAAGTTTGGCAGCAAGGTAAAGCTCTCCCAGGACACTTCTGGTTCCGGCGAGTTGGCTGTTGGCTTTCACTCTACCGAAGACCTGAACCGGATTCTCGAAATTCTCGAACTCCTGTAAATGCGGCCACATACCGCCCCTATAAAAAGCCTGATTCTGCTGGCAGGATTCCTGCTTACCGCCACTTCCATGTGGTCGCAAACCGATACCACCCTTCAGGTATTGCCTGATACCGCTGTGGTTCAGCCCGTGGATACGCCCGTTACGCCCGCGCCCGTTACCCGGCCCGGAAAAGGAGGTATAGGCGTTGGGGGAGTGCCGGCCATTCCCATTGATACCCTGCCGGAAGCCAAAACACCGGCCTTCATTTTGCATATTTCGCTGGAAAAAATAACCGATTGGTCAAAGGAAAACCTGCCCCATCAGGTGGAGCGCAATGGCAAGGACCGGATCGTGGTGAAATCGCCCTTGCACACGATTTACCTGCCGGTGCCCAAGGCGTTTGCGCCCAATACCGGTCGGCCTCCCTACGACCCCGAGGTAGCCTGGCAGCGCAGCGTGATTTTTCCCGGACTCGGGCAGGCATATAACCGCAGCTATTGGAAAATGCCCTTTGTGTACATTGGCTACGGCGCTGTGGTAGGCTTTACGGTCTATCAACAGAACGAATTTAAGCGCTACAATACCGCTTTCCTCCTCAACTCGGACAACAACGAAGCCAACGACGTAAACCTTCAACTCTACCGGGTAGCAGATACCGAAGGCCTGCGCACCAAGCGTGAGCAGTTTCGCAAATACCGCGACTACGGCATCCTGGCCATCGCGGGGTGGCATATCCTCCAAACGGTAGAAGCCTATGTAGATGCGCACCTTAAGGGCTTTGATGTTTCAGAGGACCTCACTTTCCGGCCAGCTTTTTCTCCTGGTCTGGGACTTGGCCTTTCTGCTAATTTTAGATTTTGACTGCTATGAAAATTGCCCTGCTCGGTTACGGTAAAATGGGCCAGGCCATCGAAGCGGAGGCGGTTGCCCGCGGCCATGAGATCACCCACCGACTCAACAAAGGCGACGACTATGCTTCGCTGCTGACCAACAGGCCGGAGGTGATTATCGCCTTTACCCATCCCGATGCCTTCGTTACAGACCTCGATTTTTGCCTGAAAAATAAACTTCCCCTCGTTTGTGGCACCACGGGTTGGTACGCTAAAATGGACGAGGTAAAAGAGCAGGTTGCCGCTGCGCAGGGTGTTTTTCTGTTCAGTGCCAATTTTTCCATCGGGGTAAATGTGCTGTTTAAGCTCAATCAACGCCTGGCCGAGCTGATGAATGGCCATCCCCAGTACGATTGCTATATCGAAGAAGGGCATCACCGCCACAAAGCCGACGGCCCCAGCGGTACGGCCATTGCCCTGGCGCAGGGGGTACTCGACAAACTCGACCGGAAAACTGCCTTTACCACCGACCTTACCCGCCGTCCACCTACAGATGAGGAGCTTTCGATCGGGTTTGTGCGTGCGGGAGAAATTATCGGGGAGCATGCTGTAACCTATACCTCTGACATCGACACGCTGCGCATCGAGCACCGCGCCCACAACCGTCGCGGATTTGCGCTCGGCGCTGTGGTCGCTGCCGAAAAACTGCCTTCAGGCCCTGGTTTTTACCAGTTTGCCGACCTGCTCTGATCACATATTCAGCACCTGAAACTCAACGCGGCGGTTTTGCTGGCGACCCGCTTCGGTGGTATTCGGTGCTATGGGCCGGTACATACCATACCCTTTTACTTTGAGGCGTGCATCCATTACCCCGCGCGCCACCAGGTAGGCTTTCACGGCATTGGCGCGGTTGATCGAAAGCTGTATTTTTTCGTCCTTATTGCCCGTATTGTCGGTATGTCCGCTGATCTGGATCACGACACGTGGATTAAGCTTTAGAAAAAGTAGCACTCGTTCCAGCTCTGCGTTCGAGGCAGGTAGCAAGTCCCATTTTCCGGCATCGAAATAGATCCGCCGCAATACCAGCGAGCTTCCGATTTTGATTTTACTCAGAAAAATTTCCCTGGTAACGCCCGTGGTGGTGATCAGCGTATCCATGAGCAGGTCTTCGCCCTGAAAGAGGTAGCCAGGAGTAATGGCGTTGATGCTGATGAGGCCATATGCGGGCAGAAGCATGGCAAAGCTGCCATCAGGGCGGGTTTGGGCTACTGCGATTGAGTCGAGTGTTTTGTTGTCGGAAAGGATAATGGAGGCTGAAATTGGCTGTTTGGTGTCCTGGTCAAAAACCTTTCCGGCAAGTACGGGTGGGGTCACATAGGGGCGCACGCCCGAGGCCTGGGGGTCGCCGAGGTTACACAACCAGAAGTCTGAGGCTCCTTTGTGGCCGGGGAGGGGAGATCCTCCGCTGGAAAGCTCCGAACTTCCTGCCAGTAAAAATCCGCCTTTGGGGAGTACGGCTATATCGTTGAGGGCGTCTTTGGCTTCGCTGCCGAGCGCTCTGGTCCACAGCAGTTTTCCCACAGAATCTACCTTAATGACCCAGCCATCGAAGTAGCCCCGGTTGCCTTTAATGTCGCCGGATATAGATTTGGTTATCCCGCACACCACAAATCCACCGTCGGGGGTGGGCTTAATGGCATTGGCCCCGTCAGGTTTTTCTCCCCCCAAATTACGGCTCCACTGTACTTCCCCTGTCGGCGATATCCGGCAAACCCAGAAGTCGCCGAGTCCTTTTTGCCCGGAGATATGGCCTGTGGTGGAAAAAGTGGTGCCAGCCAGCACGAGGTCGCCATTGGCAGCGAGCGTGGCGTCGTGGGCTTCGTCGTTGTCTTCTCCCCCAAAATTGGCTTGCCAGGTAATCTCCCCAAAATCGTTGAGGCGGGTAACCCACACATCCTTTTTGCCCATATTGGCTTTTACGTCGCCGTCGTAGGAGTCAGAAGCGTGGATGGCGAGGTATTCTCCAGAGGGGAGCTCAAGCAGTTTGGAAATATTGTCGTTGCGGCTTCCGCCGTAGTGCCGTTCCCAGATCATGCTGCCGTTGGCGTCGAGCTTTGCCAGCCAGCTATCGAGTCCTCCGTGGCGGGACGAGCGCATGTCGCCTTCATTTGAGCCCGATTCACCGCCAACGAGTATGCGCCCGTCTGAGGTTTCGAGTACGCAATTGAGGCGATCGTCGCCGTAGCCGCCGAATGTTTTGCTCCAGATGAGCTGCCCGTCTGCTGAAATTTTAGCCACCCAGGCATCCATGCGTCCATTGGCAAAGGATATGGTGCCATCGCCCGAATCGGTTACGCCCGTCATCAGAAAGCCTCCGTCGCGGGTAGCAACAAAGTCGGTTAATTCATCGGTGCCGGAGCCGCCGAGGCGGAGTTGCCAGAAACGAATGCCCTGGGTAGCAAAGCGGAAAATGACCACATCGCTTTTGCCCATATTGCCCGATCCGAGGCCTTCGGTAGATTGCACATCGCCCGCCATCACCAGCGAACCATCGGGCATGAGCAGTACTTTTTTTCCAAAATCGAACGCTGCCCCCCCGAAAAAGCGGTGGCTGAAAGCGATCTGGGAAAAGGCAAGGGTAGGTAAAAGAAAAAGGAATACCGGAAAAAGCCTTAAGGAAAACAAGTTCCTGAAAGCAACCTGGCTGGCAGTCATGGCGGGCATGGATTAAACGTTACGAAGCGATCGGGTAAGCTCGTGCTCCATCAGGTCTCTGATTTGAGGAAAAACGTTAGGGGCCATATCGATCCATTCCTCTCTCGATTTCCAGACAACGGCTTCGATGCCTTCTTCTTTCTGAGGCTTAAGTTCTTCGGCGGATTTTCCGTGCATTTTGTACCACTGGGTAGTTTTCAGTACCCAACGTGGTCCCCGCTGAAAGGTATGGAGAGCCGACATCAGCGGGCTTTCGATAGTAAGATCAGACAGGCCGGTTTCTTCCTGTACTTCGCGGATGGCAGCCTCTTCAGGCGATTCGCCCCACTCAATACGGCCCTTAGGCAGGGTCCATTTTTCGCGGTTGTAGATAAACAGGAAACGGCCGTGTTCGTCTTCTACCAGCCCTCCGGCAGCATCCATGCTTTGGAAATGCGAAGAAAAAACATCGAGGAAGCGGTTCAGGATATTTTTACTGGAGAAGAAAAAAGTAACATGAGCTTCTGAGTGGCGCCAGGAATCCTGGGCCTGAAAGTCGAATACGTCGTGTGCAAAGTCTTCCCGGTCAATGGCTTCAACGAAGAATTGCTGGTTGGGAAGAATTTTTCCTTTGAAAAAATGAGCCATCAGATCCGCGAAAGTGATGATCTCGTATGGAGGAAAATTTTTAGTGTCTTTGACTCGGAATTCCAGACTGAGATTGAGAGCGAAAATTTTCATAGTTTTGACCAACGAATATCCCTTTCCCCGTGAGTAAGCTCAAAATAGCGGACTATTTATTAGAAATCAAAGCCGTAAGGCTCCAGGTACAGCAACCGTTTACCTGGTCGAGTGGTTGGAAATCGCCCATTTATTGCGACAATCGCCTCATTTTATCCTATCCAGAGATCAGGAAGGGTGTTTCTGAAGCTTTTGTGGAGAGGATAAAGGAAACTTATCCACAAGCCACCGCCATTGCAGGGGTAGCCACGGGGGCTATCGCCATGGGGATGCTGGTAGCCGAAGCCATGGGTCTGCCTTTTGTATATGTGCGCGAAAAACCCAAGGGTCACGGCATGCAAAATCAGGTAGAGGGCCGTGCAGATGCTTCTTGGAAATACGTGGTGATCGAAGACCTGATTTCTACCGGAGGCAGCAGCGTAAAAGCGGTGAAAGCCCTTCAGGCAGCAGGGCTCGAAGTTCTGGGTACCCTCGCCATTTTCTCCTATGGCTTTCCGCAGGCTACCGCAGCTTTTGCAGAAACGGGAACGGCCTTTCATACCCTTACTGGTTTGGATGCTTTACTCGAACAAGCCATTAAAAGGGATTATATTCGCACCGAAGAAATTGAAACCATCCAAAACTGGCAGCAGCATCCCGATGCATGGCCAGTCAACGCTTAATAGAATTGTCAACCATGGCTGAATCCTCCCAATTTCTGGAGACCATCCGCTCTTCTACCATTCAGGATTTTATCATCGACGTACGCGGGTATGCCGGTGAAATGACCATTGTGGTGAATCCTGAAAAACTGCATGAAGTGATTGATGTGCTGAAAAATCAGTTTCACTTCAATTACCTCTCCGACATAACCGCTACGGACCATTATACCGAGGAAAAGCGCTTCGAAGTAAGCTACAACCTTGCCAACCTCGATGGACATCAGCGCCTGCGGGTTGCGGTACTTCTGGAGGAGGATAAGCCCGAAGTCGCCAGTATTTCCGATCTCTATTCCGCCGCTGACTGGCGCGAAAGAGAGGAATATGACATGATGGGAATCAACTTTGTGGGGCATCCCGACCTTCGCCGCATGTTTATGCCCGAAGATTTTGAGTTTTTTCCGCTGCGCAAAGAATTTCCGCTCCTGGGTATTCCCGGAACCATTCAGTTTCCCGAAAAAGATCCTCCCAAGGACTACAAATAATTTCGGGTCAAATCTGACCTTTCAGCGAAGTTGTTGCCTGAGCAGCAGCTTCGCTTCTTTGTTTTCGGGGGTGTAGTAATTGAGCCAAACCTCGCCGTTTGCCAGGTAGTCCACCCGCGCCCAACCGGGTACAGCAGCGGTAAAAAGGGCTTTTCCACCTTTGGCCACATGGTTTATTTTGGAACCAGCTCCAGAAACGATAAAGTCGTGGCCGGCTTCTTTGAAAAACTGCAGGTTGTGGTCGTGGCCCGAGGCAAATACCACATGGGGAGCGCCTTCTGTAGCATTGAGCAAAACGTCGATCAGGTCCTGGTAATGCGAATTGGAGCGGTCCTGATGTGAAAATCCGGCTTTTCGCAACAAAATAGGCAGCGAACCCAAAACGGGCAGTGGTATCCAGAGGTGCGGATCGATTACCCGGAAAGGGAAAAGATGATCCTGCAAGGAAAAACGTCCTCCGTGCTCGCCCTGGGTGAAAGGCGGGTGGTGGGTCACGATCAGCACGTTTTTGTCGCCCTGGGCCTGAACCAGCGTTTTCAATTTTGCGGCAAATGCTTCTCTGGTTTGTAATTCGCAGCCCTGGTTTTGGTCGGGCTCTTTGCTCCAGTCGTGTAAAAACCATTCCGAATCCAGAAAAATAACCGTGAGGGTGGGGGAGACCTCTCTTGCCACAGGGTCGCCACAAGCACCGGTAGGGAGCAAAACTCCTGACTTGCCCAGCTCAGTATCGAGCCATTGCCCTTCTCGCAGAATAGCTTCGCGCCCTCCTGCCCGGGAGATATTCCAGTCGTGGTTGCCCGGAATAACATGGATTTCGCCAGCAAAACCATCAAGTGCGTGTATTTGAGCGCCCATACGTGCCTCCGATTGGGTGCGTAGCGGGTCACCCGCGGGTGGCATTCCTGCGGGGTAGATATTGTCTCCGAGAAAAATGGCCATCCCCGGGTTTGTGGTTCCCAGGGCGGTTTTTCGAAGGGAAGAAAATACATTCGACATCGAATCCGTGGAGGTGTAGCCCGCATCGCCTATCAGAAAAACCGAAAATTCAGGCGTTGAGCCTAAAGGGTAAGTAGTAGTTTCCCAGCCCGATACCCGCGTACTGTAAAATAAAGAAGAGGAAGTGCACCCTGAAAGGAGAACCCATAGTAACCAGGCAAAGCCCAGGCCAGGCTTGAGGGGTAAATTCAGGGAGATGGTAAATGCGCGCATGTCAATTTATCTGGTTATCGGGTCGTTTCGTCTGGCTATTCGGTGGTTCATTCCGAATGAGATAAAGGTAAAACGGAGGATGGATTAACTAGCATGCATTAAACACCTAATCAAGATTATGAAAAAAGTAATTTTTACCCTGCTGCTGTTAGTGCCCGGCCTCATGTGGGCGCAGCAACCCGTGAGGGGAACTGTGATTGACGCGCAGACCTTCAGTCCGCTCGTGGGAGCACAGGTGCTGTTGTTGCACGATTCTACCGTCGTTCAGGGCGGATTGACCGACCAGGTAGGAGATTTTCGGCTCGACCGTATAGCCCCCGGCCGCTACAACCTGCGGGTAACATACCTGGGCTACGAGCCTTACTGGCGCGCGAATGTGATTGTGAATGTGGCGCAGGAAGTGGTGATGGACATTGGCATGGAAGAAAAAATTACTTCCATGGCTGAGGTGGTGATAGAAGCCAATACCGAAAAAGGCGCCACCATGAATGAGCTCACCTCCGTGAGCGGGCGGGTTTTCAGTGTGGAAGAGGCCTTGCGCTATGCAGGAAGCCGGAACGATCCGGCCCGTATGGCCGCCAATTTTGCCGGGGTTAGCGGCGCTAACGATGCCCGTAACGACATCATTATCCGGGGTAATTCACCCAGCGGGGTGCTGTGGCGGCTCGAAGGCATCGACATTCCCAACCCTAACCACTTCGGTGCTTTGGGTACGACAGGCGGTCCGGTATCGATGCTCAACAACAACAACCTGAGCGATGCAGATTTCCTTACCTCGGCTTTTCCAGCAGAATATGGCAATGCCCTGGCAGGTGTTTTTGACCTTGGGCTGCGCAATGGCAATAACCAGCAGCACGAATTTATGGGGCAGGTTGGCTTCAATGGCTTTGAAGTAGGCATGGAAGGGCCCCTGGGTGGCCGCGCTTCTTATATCGCTAATTACCGCTATTCTACCCTCGAAGCATTTCAGAAACTGGGGATCGATTTTGGCACCGGAACGGCTATTCCGAAATACCAGGACCTTACCTTCAAGGTCAATATCCCAACCGCCAAATACGGTCGTCTGGAGATATTTGGCATTGGGGGCACCAATTCCATCAATTTCCTCGACAGCGAATCAGAGGACACGAACTTTTACACCGGCGAAGGGCAGGACCTCTACAACCGCAACAAAACCGGCGTTGCAGGCCTGCGGCATACCTTTTTATTCGGCGAAAAAACCAACGGACGGCTAACCATCGCAACTACGGGCGTATTTACCGGCACGAGTATCGACTCGCTAAGCACTGAGAACGGCAATCCGGTGGCTACCTATGCCCAAGGCTTCACGCAGGTGCGCTACACCGCACACTACCAAGTAAATCACAAGTTCAACGCCCGTAACTTGCTCAGGGTCGGCGTCATGACCGAGCGGCAGCAGCTCCATTTGCAGGATTCGGTTTTGCTGGCAGCAGGCACTTTCCGCACGTTGCGAGACTACGACGGCGGCACCTGGCTCAATCAGGCCTATGCCCAGTGGCAGCACAAATTCAGCGACCGCACCACCCTCAACCTTGGCGGGCACCTCCAGCATTTTGCGCTGAACAATGACCTTGCGGTGGAGCCCCGATTGGGACTTACCTATGCCCTCACCGGCAAGCAGTCGCTCAGTTTTGGGGCGGGTATGCACCACCAGCTTCAGCCGCTGACCACCTATTTTGTAGAAACTCCGCTCACAGACGGCACGCAGATAGCCACCAACAAAGACCTGAACTTCACCCGTGCCAGCCATATTGTGCTCGGATACAACAGCCGTTTGGGCAATAATTTCCGATTCAAGGCCGAAACCTATTTCCAATGGTTGGATCAGGCCGCTGTAGAGTCGCATCCTTCGGCCTTTTCGATGCTGAATGCAGGTGCAGATTTTGGATTTCCGGCCAACGACAGCCTGTTGAATGACGGCACCGGGCGAAACGCCGGACTCGAATTTACCCTCGAAAAATTCTTCAGCAACCACTATTACTTCCTGGCCACTGCCTCCTTTTTTGATTCAAAGTACAAAGGCAGCGATGGCGTATGGCGAAACACGGCTTTCAACAGCAACCGGATCCTGAACGTGCTGGGTGGAAAGGAATTTGTGTTAGGCAAAAACAGCCTGTCGGTAGATGGAAAAGTTACCTGGTCGGGCGGACGCCGGTACACCCCGATCGACCTGGAAGCCTCGCGCCTGAAAGGGGAAGCCGTTTATGAAAATGACCGTACCTATGAAGAGCAATTTGCTGACTACTTGCGCATCGACCTCAAGACTACTTTTCGCCTGAACGGAAAGAAAATAGCCCAGGAATGGTCGCTCGACATGCAAAACCTGACCAATCAACAGAATGTATTCGGGCAGCAATTTGTGCGCTCCACCGGCGAAGTCGAAACTACCTATCAGATCGGCCTGTTTCCGGTTATTCAGTACCGCGCCCTCTTCTGATCTGCCCCCCGCAAACGTGAAGATTTCCGGTGCGTACATCCTTGAAAGTCTGCCCTTTATCGGTAGATATCCATGGTTCATCGGGAATCTTCGCTTTTGTTCCAACCAGCTGATTTACCCTGCGTATTTTCTATCATATTAAAGCCCACATGAACGAATCCTCCAACTCAAACCACCGACCCGTAACTGCCCGGGAAGTAGTAAACGCATTTGACAAGGCCAGCAACCTCCATGGCAATGCAGCAGCCAAACCGATCTTTGATCTGGCAGGAGCGGTATTCAGCCGTGGGCTTGATTTTAGCAACGGCAATCCATTTCCAGAAATTTTTGACGGTTTCAAACGGATTTCAGAAGATCAAAAAGCCCGCAAGCGGGAACATTGGAAGAACTGGAAGCAGGAGTACAAGGCCGGGCACAAGTCGTGGAAACACGAATGGAAAGCCGAGGGCCATACCTGGGGCTACGGGCATGGTTGTGGCAAGAAGGCCTACAAAAATAATTCCGCAGAAACCCGAACCATTCAGGTGGACTGAGGTTAATCAATAAGTAAAAAGGGAAGTTAAGCGCAGTATTTCGGTACTGCGCTTTTTTTAGGTCTATTCCATCGGCCAGATATCCGTAGAAAATTCGGCCCAATCCAGCAGCAAATCGCGGGTGAGGGGAGTATCTAGATCTGCATGGATCGCAGCCATCAGTTTTTCGGGATGTTTCCACCAGGGCTCCGGCGCAAGCAAGAGCGAGCGGGCCAGGCAGCCCATGGCGATGTCGGGATCCACTTCCATAAATGCTTCGCCGAGCAGGGCCCACGCCCAGGCTTCTGTATGCAGCAGGTGAATTTGATTAACCAGGCATTTGATTACCCTTTCGCGAAGGTCGAGCTGTAGCAAGGCGCGCCATTCTGCCCGGAAAAGATGCGGATTGTGCGGGTCAATTTGCTGACACTCGCGGATAAAGCCAAGGATTTCGAGGATTTGAGCCTTGTCGTTGGGTTGGTTGAGGTGGTGGTCGAAGAAGTTGGGGGTGGGAGGTGGGCAGGAGTTACTTGACATAGAAGGTTGCTGGATTTGTTCACACAATCAACAGCTTTCCGGAAAACCAGGGAAAGGATAAATACGGATTCGGACTGCGTAGAAGTACGGAGATTTGCAGAGATTTGTACGGAGTTTGTGTTTTTTTGTACGTTATGAAGACAATATTATTATTTTTGTTTATTGTATAACCTTTCAAATGACATTTCGTTTTAATATTAAGTTTCACCTTTTAAAATTCATTCCCATGTTTACATCATCTGAGCCAGTTTTGAGGACAGCAGCGATCATAGATCTTCCGCAGGCAAAGGAAATGATTAAAGCATTTAAAAATACTTATCCTCAGATTAATACTCGAGCTGTTTTATTTATTCGCAAAGATATTGAAGCAGTATTGGGTTTGGCTAAGGCAGAAATTGATACCTCCATCCTTTCTGACGAGGAAAAGAAAAGCCAAATAGTAGTTTTTGAAAAAATGGAAAAAGCGATCTTGCAAGTCCCGTTTGTTCGCTTTTACTATGCACTCAAGCCGGCAGACAAATTTCCATTTACAGAAAGTCCGAAGGTAACGCTCATTATGGTTGGGGTGATCTCAACTCCAGATGGGAAGTACAAGGACATTACTGATGAAGCAGAAGGCATCTCCATGTTCGATTTTGCTATGCCTTGCCCGCCCTTTACTTGCGACGAAAATTCCGAACTTACCCGCGGTAACTAATCGATTACTCACCTTTTGGACGTAAATTGACCAAGGGATGGAAGCCAAGCGAAACAGTACATTTGTCTTCCATCCTCCTTTATTTCTGCAAAAGTGAATCTTGAGAAAAGATAGCATATGGATTTGATGTTGTTAATTTCCAGACTGGCTGTCGTTTCCTGCTTTGTGCCGGTTTTGTTTTTTATATTCCACTTTAAAGTAAAAGCATTAAAGCTGTCTCATTGGACAACCTGGGTTGGTTTTACGATACTTAATGCCTTGATTTTTGACTTAATTGGCGCTGCATTTTTCGTGTTCAAATGGGGTAATAATAGCCTGCTTTTTTTGCACCTGTATACCATCGCTGAGACAACCCTGCTGGCATTTTTATTTCACTATTTCTTCAGGTCCAAAACACTTCGATTTTGGATTTTTGGTTTTCTGATTCTGATCCTTTCAATTGAAACATTCCAATTAACCAGGGAAGGTTATCTGTTTCAAATGAACCCCATTACCCGATCGCTGGAATCCCTTTTCGTTGTTTTCTTTTCCTTGCTATACTTTTACCGGATGCTGTCCGAAATGAAGGTGCAGGACATTTCCCGCGATCTCATGTTCTGGGTTTCAACTGCTTTTCTGATGTATTTTGGGGGGAACTTCATCCTGTTTCTACTTTCTGATCAATTGATCAGGAATACTCCGGCAATTACGGGGATACAGGTATTCGTACTTCATAGTATATTGCAGTTGACCTTAAACACCCTGCTGAGTATCGGAATATGGAGATCGTCGCGCTGATTGTAATAGGTACCATGGGAGGGTTGCTCTTTGCAGGGGCTATTATCCTGTTTGTGGTCGTGTATCAGCGACGGATGACTGAGCAGCAGCTCCACCTGCAACAACGGGAGCTCGATTACCAGCAGCAATTGCTTTCTGCTACCCTGCAGGCCGAAACCCGCGAGCGCGAATCCCTTGCGCAGGAATTGCACGATGGCTTGCTCGCGCAGCTTTCTTCCATCAAAATGACCTCTCAGCAGCTGTTGCGCCTGCTACCTCCCGATTCGCAACAGGCGACTGATATCGGCGAACATGTGCTCAGTACCATCTCCGCCTCGATGGAGGAGGCCCGCAACCTCTCTCATGCGTTGGTGCCTCCTACCTTGCGTTCGTTTGGTCTGGCGAAAGCCTTGCAGCATTTTGTTAGCATGTTTCGCCATGCAGGTACTGAGGTGATATTTAACGATGAAGGATATATAAACCGACTTACGCCTCAGGGCGAATTGCTCCTCTACCAAATTGCCCGTGAGCTCGTGCAGAACGCCCTTAAACACGCACAGGCGAGCATGATTACCATTCGGCTCCGGCAACAGCCCGACCGCGTTTTTTTGGAGGTGACTGACAATGGGAAGGGGTTTGATACAGACCTGGTTTCCCGCGAAAACGAACAGGCAGGGCTGGGCTACCGGAATATCCGAAGCCGCCTGCAGCTTACCAACGGCGTGCTAAAAGTGAACTCCGCCCCTGGCTCAGGCACCCGGATCGAGGTGGAGGTGCCTTTTACGGAAAAAGTAGCCATTGCCATTTAAGCCTCGCATATGAGTACCTTCAAAATAGCCATCGCAGAAGACAACCAGCTCGTTCGTCGGGGTCTGGTCTTCGTGATGCAAAATCTGCCCGGCCTGGATACCCAAGTCATTTTCGACGTGTCAAACGGGAAAGAATTACTGGAGAAGGTCGCTATTCAACAACCCGATATTGTGCTGATGGACATTGAGATGCCGTTGATGCGCGGACCTGAGGCTACACAAATCCTGAAGCAGCGGTATCCAGACATCAAGGTCATTGCCCTCTCGGTTTATACCGAAGATGATTTTATTCTGGAAATGATCCGTTCAGGAGCCAGGGCCTTCCTCACCAAGGACGAAGACCCCGAAGAGGTGGCAAGGGCGATAAAATCGGTGATGGAGGCGGAATACTACTTTAATCAGAAAACCAACCTGGCCATGCGCAACCAACTGCTGGAGCCAAAGCCAGAGCCCGCCACTTTGTCTGTTATTCAACTCAAAGAGCACGAGATACGCACCCTTCAGCTCATTTGCCAGGAAAAAAGAACCCACGAAATAGCCGATGTGCTGTGCCAGGCCGACCGGACCGTAGATGGATACCGCAGGGCTTTGCTCGAAAAAACAGGTGCCCTGAATACAGCCGGGCTCGTGATTTTTGCCATCAAATATGGTTATTACAAGGTATAGCATAGTTTCGTTTGCTTGAGGAGGCAAGGGTCGTTTGGGCGATCAGCACTTTCGGGCTAATTTTCCGAAAATTCTCCCATGATAGAGGCGCACCCTACCGCTTTTGGCCGCTGGTTTTGGACACGGGTTTCTGCTTGGGGAAGCAAGCGTGCGTTCCATCGGCTGGAGGTCGTAAATGAACTGGCGGCAGACCCTGACCGGTCCATACTTCTCCTGGGAAACCATATCTCGTGGTGGGATGGCTTCTGGCCCCTGCTGTTGGCGCGCGACCTTTTTCACAAAGACTACTACGTGATGATGCTGGAGAAGGAGCTGCGCAAACGGCCTTTCATGCGTCAGGGAGGGTCTTTTTCCATTCAGCCGGGCTCCCGGAGCTTGATCACCTCCTTGCAGTATGCCGCCCGTTTGCTGGACAATCCCAGCAACCTCGTGGTCATTTATCCGCAGGGGGCCATCAAGTCGGTTTATGACCATGAAATTACCTTCGCTCCGGGCATCCTGAAGGTGCTTAGTGCCTGTAAAAGCAAGCCAATGGTGGTATTCTCTGTGGCTATGATCGATTTCCTGAGCAATCCCAAGCCAACGGTCAGGTTTTACCTTAAAGAAGCGCCCGAAGATGCGCTGACAGACCAGAAGCAGCTTCAGGATGCTTATCGGGCATTTTACAAATCTTGCCTTGACTCACAAATCGCCTGGGCCAACGAGCAGGTGCATCCTTAGGGGCGTGCATTAGCCACCCGGATAGTAGTCGTTCCAATCGCAGTTTACCAGGAAAATCCCAGTCCGCCCCAGGCACCATAGCCCTTGCCGGTGTCAGGTACCAGCCAGCCAAGCAATTGATCTGAGCCGGCATTCAGCCAAAGGGTGCTTCCGCCAAGGGCGATTTTCTTTTGCACATGCAGCCCGGCCTGGTAGGTATCGTAGCCCCCGATGCCTGCGGTAAGGCCGAGGTCAAGGTTGATTTTTGATACAGAAAAAACATATCCTGCCACGAGCGAAGGCGTGAAGGAAGTGCCGGGTCCTCCATCCCAATTGCCTGTACCCCAGATACTTACCCGGTTATGGGCATTGAGCTGATAGGCAATACCGAGGCGAACCAGGCCCGGTAGACGGGTCCATTGGGTAGCGGTTAGGGTATCGGGAAAAATCTCTTCCCGGAAGGAGTCGGGAATCTGACTGAATACGGGGCCGTAGTCCGTGCCGTTGAAAGGGTCGCTGATTTCTACGCCCTGAAAGGAAATATTGACCGATGCCGACTGGTTGCTGGTCGTTTGGCGAATGCTGCCGAGGCGCAAGGCGGATGCTTCTATGCGCAAAGGCCCTTTTTCCCAAACCGCGCCCAGGTCCACCGAAGCGCCCCAGCCATTGCCATATCCTTTCGATTCCTGCCACTGGTAATCCACCGTGAGGTCGAGTTGCTCGCCATAGGTAGCGGTAAATACGCTGAAATTACTGGCTTGGAGTCGCTGCCAGCTTCCCGGTAGCAGCCCTGTTACCCGTACACCTGCCTGAAAACTTCCGAACCGGGCGGCCCAGCCGAGGTCCAATCCCCAGGCTTGTCCCTGGTTGTAGAAAATTTGCGGGTCAGCCACGGTAGTGCCTGCATAAGGCGCATTGCCTTTCAGCGCCAGGCCCAGCAGGTCAGGATTGGTGAACCGGAGGTCGAGGTAATTGCTGCGATTAAGCCCCAGTTGAAATTGATGGTTTTTGATGCGGTGAATCACACGAAAACCGAATGGAGCATAAGCGTGGAAAGCAGGATTTTCGCCCAAAGCACCTAATATCGATTCCTTTTTAGTATCGTCGAGATAGCCCGAAATCGAGTTCAGGGTTCCGATCGGAAGGTAGTTGTTGGCGATGCGGTAGCCCCCTTCAGCCACCACAGCCCAGGAGCTGCTGGAGTCGAGGAGCTGAGCGGGTTGCCAGGTAAGCGAGGCAGGCGAACCGTGAAAAAGCAGGCTGCTGTACCCTTCCTGGGCGAGCAACTTGTTTCCGCATACGAGCAGAAGAGAAAAGAGTAAAATCAGGCGCATGCGGAAGATTAGGGTTCAACGCGGTATTTGAACTGAACAGAAAGCCAGGCATCTACCCGCTGGCTGTCGAGGATTTTGACGGAGCTGCCATCGGGTTTGCTTCGGAGGCGGGCGTAGAGGGAGAGGTAGTCGCCCTGGCTCAACAGCTGCTTAATCTCTTCATTGGTGAGTGTTTTTTCGATCACAGTTTCCGATGGAGAGGTGAGTCCGCTGGGTAGGGTAGTAGCTGCGGAGATCCGGGTTTGGTCGGAAAGGGAGGAAATTAGCCCTTTTTGTCCGTTAAGGATATTGAGGGTAACATCCGTTTCCAGCGGAAACTCATTGCTCAACTTTACCCGGAGGATGGCCCCGTTTATTTTGCTGAGGTCGATGCTGCCAAAGTCTATTTTGCTGGTATCGCGGATGGTCCACTGCCCAATACTGCCTATGAGTGGCACCTCGAGGTCGATATATGCACCCAGTACCCCGTTGGCGGTGGCGAAGTTGTCGCGGTAGCCGGCTGGCGTGTGCGGGTTGGTTTTGAAGTCGATGTCGTAGTCGATGTAGTCAGGCTGCAGGCTGATCAGCGGATTGAGGTTGCTGTTGTCTGCATTGAAAGGGATTCGGGTAAGCACCGCCGTTTGGGTATCGGGCCAAACCTGCCCCGCAAGGGCTACGGGTCCGGCGAGGGTAGCAGCTCCCGCCAACGGAATGGAAGCCCCGGTTATGGAATTTTTTACCTGTAACTTCTTGATAATCAGCTCTGCCTCCATCCCCACCTGGTTAGCTATAACAAGGTCGCCATGTGCAGCGGTGAGGTTCAGGTTTTCGATATCCACCCCTTTGAAGGTGGTAAACCGCTCGGAGCCTTTGTAGTTGTAGGTGTTTTTGCCGAAAAAGCCCTTCATGAAAATGGGCTCCAGGTCCACGAGCCCGAAGGAGACGACCAGGCTGTCGTTTTCATTGAGGTTAACGAGGTTGCCGCTGTAGAGCAGGTCCACCCGTACCCGGTCGGTGAGGAGGTTAAAAGGTGGCCTTCCGCCGTCCATTTGCAGGGCAAATCCTGCCAGGTTTTGTAATTCTGTCTGGCTGGTAATGCCGTTGGGCGGTGCCGGAAGCACCTTTAGGTTCACCTCGGGTATTTCGCCGAAGGCATTGGTGGCGCGGGGCAGGCTGTAAAAAAAGCGGATAGAATCCTCCATGGTAGAGACTGCGCTGAGGCGGATATTGCCTCCGGAGAAAATGACTTCCGTGATTTCCAGCCCGTTTTCGGAGAAATCGTAGAGGTTGGAGCGTGTGGTATCGGTCAGGGTTTGTGCGGGAAAAACGGCGGTAGCTGTTCTTGCACGCAGGTTTCGGGCCTGCATGTTCACCCGGATATAGTCGTTGGTGTCAATGGGCACGCCCACACCTGCCTGGAGGTTTACCTTTACCAGTTCGCCCTGTAGCTGGCTTTCGATCACCTGATTGACCAGCGGATAAGAGCGGCTCACGGAAGTATGGGCGGGAATGAGGTAGAACGTGTCGGAAATAAGCGGCTGAGCGAGGTTGGAAGCATTGGCAATTTCGAGTACCACGGAGTCGATATCGAGGGGAAATTCATTCTCGATGGTCAGGGCCAGTTCTCCGGATTTGATTTCGGCATATTGAAAGTAGCTGCTGGCATCGATGGGAATGGGGCCGGAGGTAAGCCCGCTGATGGGGGGAGTGGAGGGGATAATGCCGCCCTGGTTAGCCAGAATCAACAAGCCAATGGGGTTGCCATCGGCTACGAGCTGGCGGGCCACGCTGCCCATGGTGATAGATTGCACAATGGGCTCGGTGGACAAATCGAGCGAATCGAGGGTGAGCCGAAAGCTGAACACGGTATCAGGAAACACCGCCAGGTCGCGTAGTTTCAGTTCGGCTATGGTATCGCGTAGCAGCAGATAAAGTACTCCCTGGCCATCGGTCTGGAGGTCGCTGTCCTGCACCAGGTCGCGTACCCCTGCGGAGGCGTGTGCTACAGGTGTAAGCACTTCGGTATCCCACGAAACAGCGTCGAACGGATTGATGCTGCAGGAGAGGAGGGAAAAGCCCAGAGCGGCCAGCAGGGTCAGGGGTTTCAAAAAATTGTATTTATGTTTCATGCGAAGCGTGTTCCGGAGGTAAAACGCAAAATAGGGGGAAAGATTGGGCTATTGGACCAGGGGGTAATTGTTAAAGTGCCAGACAGTGTCGCCTTTGGCCAAAAAAGCCACCTCATTTTCGATCGGGCGTACCAGCAGATGATCCATGACCGACCACTTATTTTTCATTGAAAAACGAACGTTTTCTCCCGGCAGGGCATCAAAAATTGCTTTTCCAAGAATCCAGCCGTTGTGGGTATCTCTTGCCTGCAAAAGAGAGATTTTTTGCTTGTAAACCAACGTTTCCCCCTGATAACGCTCCACAATCATATCCGGGAGGTAATTCCATTTTTGATCGAGCCTTATCCACACGGATGCTTCAATCTTCCAGGGACCTTCTTTTTTGGGAGGTAGCAGGGTCTCGCCCAGCACTTTCGATTCGTTGTGGACGATAATTGCATTCGTCCCCATATCTCCGAAGTTATCTCCGAATCCATTGAAAAATGCCCAGGAAGTGGTGTCAGAAAAATACAAACCTCCATTTATGGCTTTCATGTTGCTAATGGTGGCCTTTGCCGCTTCAATCGATTCCTGATGCATTTCGGGAAAAGCAGACAAAGAGAGACTTGCTATGCGCAAAGGTCCTTGATCCATCAAAAAATGCGATTTGCCGATCAATGCTTTTGCGCCGGGGTCGTAGGCAAATTCGGGGAGGTAAGCCAAAAGGATTAGTTTGGTACTGGGTATCTGACTTAAAAACTCACGGGCTATCAGCGGATGTGCGGTCCATTCGAGGCTATGTTCCAGGGTGGTAATCGGTACCCGTGCAGAGAGGTTGTCGCAGAGGGGAAGCCCCGTTTGGAGGGCTAAAGCCATGGCAGCACGCTCCACCTGATTTTCCATCAACACAATTTTTTCAGAGCCGTGATGAAAAAAAGGTAAGGCCAAAATTGCCTGATAATCAGTGGTTTCGATACCCGCAGCTCGGAGATTGTCAGCATAAGGCAGGCTCCAGTCCTGCAGTTTTTCTACCTGGTTTGGCAGAAAGTAATTGCGTTCCATTTTGGCAAAGGCAAGCGCATAGAGGGACCACGATATCCACGCGCCCACGGCCAGGGCTATTCCTAATTTTTTAAATCCTCGTTGCCTGAGCATCCGGTATCCGGCATATAGCAAGTGGAGTGTTACAGAAACAAATACAAAGTAAAAAGGGAGCCCAAGTCTTCCTAACGCGCGAAATTGACGAAAGGGGCCCAGGTATTCCATGAGGATGGGAAACCACTTTAGCGGTAAAGCTGCCGCCACAAATCCCATGATCACGCCTGCCCAGATTGACGTACGCAACACTTTGGGCCAAACGGGTTTCAGGATTCGGTTTCCCCGTTTATTTCTCAGGAGAAAAAAGATTCTGTACAGCAGAAATCCGAGGATAAGCAATCCGGGAAAACCCACGTAAAGCCATCCTTCCAGGTCAAATTTTCTGATATCGATGAAAAAGTTCCATACCTCGCTGAATGGGGAAATAGAGGGCAGGAAAATTCCTTCGAAGCCCGTGCTGTAATAGGTTTGCCCAAAGGGGGCTAATACGTAGTCCTCGGGCCCTGACCAGGTAGTTTTTACCCAAAGCTGGAGAATCAGCAGAGGAGTCAATAGCGCAACTGCAGCGGATAACCAGGACAATGCCTCGCTTATTTTATTTCCCTGAATGAACCAAGCGACCCCATAGCAGCCAAAAAAGCCGATTCCCATGAGGAGCAGGTAGGGATGGAAAAATCCAGCAATGGTCCAGATGAGAGCAAGTAATACACTCCTGAGGTGCCGTTTTTTTCCTTCGAACCAATCCAGCGTCCACCACCATACAATCGGAAAGAAACAAAAGATAGCCAGGCTGTAGTGACCGGCTATGCGTACCATTTGGGGCGACATAAAAACGAGCGGCAACGAAAACGCCCAGGCCCACATAAGCGGCAATCCCATTCGAATAAAGAGGCGGTACAATACCCAGGTAGCAACCGGCAAAGACCAGATAATCAGCGAATTAATGGCAAAAATGCAGGTTTTTACAGAAATGCCGGGCCCCAAAAGTCGGAGTACCCAAGTAAGGATGGCGTTCTGGTCCGTAAAGCCCATGTGGTTTCCCAAAGGGTATTGAAAGCTATGATTAATGGTTCCCGCTCCGTGTTGCAGGTACCAGGCCAGGTTATAGTAGGCCTTGAGCCCATCGCCGATGGAGGAAAACAGGTACTCGCCCGGATGGAAAAAGGCGGGACCAAAGAGCAGCATGGTCGCGAGGATGCCTGTGGCCCAAACAGCCAGGTCAATCCACCGTTTGCTCAATTTTCCCCGATTCATATTTTGCAAAAACGCACCGTGCTGACCGCTCCGTTTTCCTGCAATTGCAAGAGATAAATCCCTGACGGAAAGGCTGAAACATCGAGGATATTCCTTTCCTCGGTGAGCTCACCCCTTAAAATCTGTCGTCCATTCAGGTCAAATATCCGGAAAACAGCGGTATTTGATATCACGCTAACGATCAGGTTACCGAGAGTTGGATTGGGATAAATGAGCCAATTCTTGATCTCGGAAGCGGGCTCCAGGCGGGTTTGAGGGTCGTACTCGTAGGCTCCCACGTCAGGGTTGCCATTGAAAATCCTCGGAAATCCACGCTGGTCAATGGCGAGGGAAGCGGTAGTAAATCCGGCATCAATGGCCGGGCTGCCGCTTAATAACCGGTAGGTGCCGGTAGGGCCGCCGTACGATCCGTAGGTGTCAAGCAGTGGGTCTATGCCAGGCTTATCGCCGGTAGCGTTTGTCCATTGTCCGCCTGTCGTATCCCTGACCAGGGTGCTGCCCAGGGAAATAAATGAACCCGAGGCATTGGTGCCGAGAGGGGCGAGGTTGTTGGCAATGATGGAGTTGGAAAGCCGAACAGCTCCCGATCCTACCTGAGCCAAAGCCCCGCCATTAATAAAGGCGCTGTTTTGGGCAAAGGTGCAATGATTGAGGTGAACAAAAGCCGGGCTGCTGTAAGACCGGATGTCCAATGCGCCGCCGGAAAGACCGGTTGCCCGGTTTTGGGAAAAGGTGACGTTGGTGGCCGCAAAAGTAGCCGTATCGCCATCTCCATAAACGGCAACTGCGCCTCCGGAAAGGGCCTGATTGTTTACAAAAGTTGAATTTTCGATGGTGAGCCTTCCCTTATTCAAAAAGGCACCCCCACCAAAATAGCCGGGAGCCGCATCAGAGAAAGTTAGCCAATCGAATTTTGCCTGAACGCCAGCCTGAACTTCAAATAAACGGCTGACAGCTAAGCCTGTAAGGATAAGCGGCGATTCAGGATTGCCTTGAACCGTGATCGAGTGGTCCAGGATAATCGGTTCTTCAAAAGGAATAATACCCTCAAGGTTTGAAAGATCGAGGGTGTCTCCAGGGCAGGTGTTCAAAATGGCTTGCCGCAAGGAGCCGAAGCCCGATGCTGACAGCGTAGTCACTTCTTTATCTGAGGACAATCGCTCATGTGCTCCGATATCCGGGGCTCCCGATCTGACTTGACCCCTGCCGTCGATGGCCGGGAAATTATTTGGGTCACCTGTATTTATAGCTGGACTGAAGCAGGTAAGCGGAAGGGTAGGGGAGTAGCCCGTCGGCTCTTCCAGCGACCCGAGCATCGGCGCTACTCCGATCAGGTCTGTTGCGGTGGGAAGCATTCGGGTAGAACTGGTGTCGCCAATCAGGTTGTGGCCAAAAGAAACCACCTGTCCATAAACTTCAGGCCGGATATAATCGCCTGTATTGCCAAAAACAAGGGTGCCGATCATGTTTACGCTGTCGGCTTCTGCAATGTCGATTCCCCCGCATCGTTTTCCAGCGTGGTTGTTTACCACCGTGCAGTACCTGAGTGTCATGGTAGAAAGACCCTGGGATTTATCAATCAGGAAAAATGCCCCTCCCGAAGTAGCGGCCGTATTTTCATAAAAGGTACAATTCTCAGCTACGATCACCGAGTTGCCTGCCTGCCTTGCATCGGCATAAATAGCCCCTCCTGAACTGTTGTAGATTTCGGAGATGAAATTGGTCTTGTTTCGGAGAAAGGCACATTGATAAAGTTCCAACCGGCTACGTCTGCCGTCGAAGCAAACATTTTCGATGGCTCCTCCATAGATCGCCTGATTATCAGAGAAAACGCAATTGTAGGCAGTAAACACCCCCCTGTTTCGCACAGCCCCTCCCCCTTCTTCCTGAGCCAGATCTACAAAACCGCGAGTAAGGGTAAGTCCATGAAAAACCACCGTATCGTTTTCACCAATTCGGAAAATCCGATGGGTACCTCCTCCGCTTATCACCGTCCTGCCCGGCCCGAACCCTTCTACGACCACATGGGTATCGAGCCTGATTTCGGAAGCGAGGGCCACCAGGCCGGAAACCTGAAAGCGAAGGGTGTCGCCCTGGTTAGCAGTGGCAGCCAGGTCGCGAAAGCTTCCGGGGCCCTGGTCGGCGAGTGAGGTGATGTTTCGCACAATGCCTTGAGCACGGGAAATTTCACAACCAAATAGTCCTATCAATACAGGCAGCGCCCACCGAATCATTTTCATAAGCAAGTTTCAAGGGGCTAAAAAACGAAAAATCCGGCTTAGAGCCGGACCTTTCGTCAATATCTATGTAAAAGCGTTATTATTCTCCGTTTTTCAGGAAATCTTTTACGCCTTCGGAAGGTACAATCTCCTCACGGAAAGTGTAAGCACCGGTTCTTTCGTTCTTCACAGAAACGATAACTTTAGTAAAGGACTTGGCCTTTGTCTTATCGCGGAAACCCGCAACTACTTTCTTTGCCATGGTGAGTAATTATTTGATCTCTTTGTGGAGGGTGTAACGCCTAAGGATCGGATTGTACTTCTTCAGCTCCATACGGGCTGTGGTATTCTTCCTGTTCTTCATGGTGATGTACCGTGAAGTACCGGGTAATCCGGACTCTTTATGTTCTGTGCACTCCAGAATTACCTGGATGCGATTAGCTTTACTTTTCTTTGCCATGACGCACTTTCTTCAAATGAGGAGGCAAAGGTAATTAATTTGTATGCAATGACCAACACCTGATCTGAATTTTCCCTGAAATTTTCCCTCATTTTTATCAACACCTAGGCCGATACGGTTTTTGTGCTAACTTCAAACTATTGTCAGGCTACCTATATATTCGTTCATGCAAACTACCCTCGCGCCCTCATCTTTGTTTCAGCAGCACGAAGCTGCCATCCTGAAAGCCGTGTCTGCTATCCATGATCGCCGCTTTTACGCCCATTTTCCCGAAGCTCCTTCCAAGAATATCTATGGCGAAAATGCTGCTACTGACGGTATTCAGGCTTTTCAACAGCAATTGGCTAACCCCTTTGTGCTCAGGCAGGATCACGACCATTTGGCCGATACCGACGAGCAGTCGCCCTATACCCAAAAGGCTTTGGGAATTACTTATCCTGCTTTTAAAGATCCCCGGTCATATACCGTCAGGTCGCTCAAAGCCATGAATAGCTGGAAAACCCTCGACCCGGCTTCGCGTGCCGGCATCCTCATGGAGTCGCTGGAGCGCTTCCGTGGCCGTTTTTTTGAGATGGCCCACGCCACCATGCACACCACAGGTCAGGCCTTTGTTATGTCTTTTCAGGCTTCAGGCCCGCATGCTGCTGACCGCGCGCTGGAAGCCATTGCCCTTGGCTACCATGAATTGACGCGCTTTCCGCAGGACAATTTTGAATGGGTAAAGCCCATGGGGAAATTTGAAATAAAAATGGAAAAGCACTACCGGCAACTCCCCCTCGGCGTTTCGCTGTGCATCGGTTGCTCCACTTTTCCGGTTTGGAACAGCCTTCCGGGCATGTATGCTAGCCTCATTACGGGCAATCCGGTGCTGGTTAAGCCCCATCCTACGGCCATTTATCCCCTGGCGATATTGGTGCAGGAGCTTCAGCAGGTGCTGGAGGAGCAGGGGCAGGATCCGCACCTCGTGCAGCTCGTGGTCGATCGGCTGGCTGAGCCCGTGGCCGCGCACCTGGCCCAATCAGCGGAAGTGAAAATCATCGATTTTACAGGAGGAAATACCTTTGGTGATTATCTGGAGTCTTTGCCTGGAAAAGTGGTTTTTACCGAAAAAGCAGGCGTAAACTCGGTCATTATCGACTCCGTGGCCGATATCATTCCTGTGGCCCAAAACATTGCGTTCTCGGTTTCGATGTATAGCGGCCAGATGTGTACCTGTCCTCAGGATATTTTCATTCCCCGCTCGGGCATCCGTACCGAGGCCGGGCACATGCCTTATGAAGAAGTGGTCAATGCCCTGGTGGATGCCATTCGCAACATTGCCACTAACCCGCAGATGGGCGCAAATGTGCTCGGGGCTATCCAGAGTGAGGCTACGCTCAAGCGACTCGACCTCGCCCGGGAGCACGGCCACCGCGTATTGCTGGAGCCGGCCACGGTTACCCATCCCGATTTTCCGGATGCGCGTTTTTCGGGACACCTGGTGCTGGAAGTGCCCGCAGAGGACCGCGAGATGATCGGCAGGGAGTGGTTTGGGCCCATTGTGCTCATGGTTCCGGTAGCTGACACCGCCCACGCCGCCAAACTTGCCAGTGAACTTGCCGCCTCCAAAGGAGCCATCAGCTGCCTGGCCTATGCCACCGATGCAGATACCATGGACATGATCGAGTCTGAAATGGCCGATGCTGCCGTATCGGTTTCCTTCAATTTCACGGGCATGTTTTGGGTAAATCAAAATGCAGGATTCAGCGACTTTCACGTGTCGGGTGGAAACCCCGCAGGGAATGGATCGCTCACCGATCCCGCCTTTCTGGTGCGCCGCTTTGTGCGGGTAGGATCGCGGGTTTTTCGGGGATAAGCGCCCCATGACCCCAATTATTGGATAGATTTTCCCCAAAAAGGGAATAAACTTTGCACGAAGCCGGCGGGGGCACTTGGGTCTCCGTCGGCTTACGCTTATTTTTGAACACAATCTCACCACACCATGCGGCTACTCCTGCTCAGTTTTGTATTGCTTACTTCGGGCATTTCTTTCAAAGGATGCGACAAAAAGAACATCGACCTCGACAATGCAGGTGCAGAACCGCTGCGGGTGCAAATCGACGGCATGACCTATACGATGCCGGCAGGCAGCTACCAACGACTGGAGCTGGCCCAGGGACCGCATACGATCGTAGTTTCTGACCTGACGGGAAAATCGCTGGACGAAGAGTCTTTTCAGGTGATCGCCGGAGGGCTGCTGAATGTGGCCAAAGAGGAGTACTTCGTGTGGACCGACCTCTACGGCGACCCGGCCTTGCGGGATACCAAATTGCAGGAAATAGACCTCGAAATCGGCGATGCCATTCTGCATGGCGATTTTAAATCTATTCCACAGGACCAGATTTATGTGGAGCAGGTGTGGGACCTGAACCTGTCGGAGAGCTTTCCGAAGGAGCTGGTGGGCTGGGAACAGAGCAAAGACAAGTACCTGGTAAAGTCCAAGGTTTTTCGGCGGGCCCAACTGCTGGAAGCTTTCAATGCAGTTTCAGCCCAATAATTGAGCAAAATGGCGGTCGCAGCACGTGTATTTTCTTTCGATGCCGGGGATTGCCATCTGTATCCTGACCGCATAGAAATCCGCCGCAAGGGATTGTGGGGAATCATAGACCGCTATTTATACGAGCGGGGCATCGTGCGCATGGCCTGGTTCAACGGTTGGTTACTGGCGGGTGCGCTGGTTTTTGCCCTGGTGATGCTCATTATCCAAAATTATTTCCTCACCCTGTTTCTCATGGGCATGGCCGGGGTTATCGGCTGGCTGACGGTGCGCAGTTGGTCGGTTTCGTTTGCGCCGGTGATTGACCGCGAAGCGATACAGGAGGTAGAATGGCACGATGCCGTACCGGGGGTATCGCGCACGGCGATCGTCTTTCGGTTTGAGCGTAAAGGACAATTGCTGAATCAAGTGGTGAGGCTTGCACGCACCACGCAGGGAGGCGAAGGCCTGGCCGAAGCAGCACGCAAAATGCTGCGGGACGATGGATTGCTATGATTGCAGATTGAGGCGTTAAAAAATTGGGTTAGCGGAGAAAAGTTCGATTAATTTGGATGGTCTCAAGGCTTAATCGATGCCCTTGGATTCCGCCCCTTTATCCTTCCCCATGAACAGACGCCAATTTATCCAAAACACCGCCGTGATCGCTCCTGCGGCCATGCTTGCCCCCAATTTTCTATTCGAAGAGCTCCGAAAGATGAAAAAGCTGGGTATTCAATTGTTTTCTATTCCCAAAATGCTGGATCAGGATTTCCGCAAATCCATGGAAATGCTCCAGCAAATGGGCTATACCGAAATTGAGATGTTCGGTCCCTTTCCTTTCAGCGACCCTGCCACCATTGCCAACTGGGAGGCCATGACGCCTATGCTGGGCTTTAAAGGCAGCGGCTACTTCGGGCAAACGCCCCAACAGGTGAAAGCCATTTTTAACGAATATGGCATGACCACCCCTTCCGTGCACACCGATTTTGAAACCCTCAAAACCCGTATGGACCAATTAGGCGAAGCCGCTTCGGTGCTGGGCTTTGAGTATGTGGTGCTGCCGGCTATCCCTGACGCGGAGCGCAAAACCCTCGACGATTACCGCCGGGTAGCCGATACCTTCAACAAAATCGGCGAATCAGCCAAGAAGAACGGCCTGAAATTTGGCTACCACAACCACGGTTACGGCCTCCACGAAACCGAGGGCGTGATTCCGCTGAATCTGATCCTGGACAATACCGATCCGGGTCTCGTATTTTTCGAGATGGACCTTTTCTGGACTGCCGCCGGTGGTGCCGACCCGGTGGAATACCTCACCAACTACCCCAAGCGCTACCACGCGCTGCACATCAAAGACATGAAGGAGAAGAAGCGCTTCTCCGGCGACGGCAACGATGCCCGCCAATGGTATGAGCTGTTTCCGTATATGACCTCCTGCGGCGAAGGCGTGATGGACTTGAAAGGCATTATGGCGGCTGCGGCGAAGGCTTCGGTAAAGCACTACTTCGTGGAGCAGGACTTGGTGGCCGATCCGGATGTGTCGCTCAAGAAAAGCGCCGATTATTTGCTGGCGTTGAAATAAGCGGTTTTGTTTCAGAGGAAGGGGTTTGGGGCGAAGGCTTCAGGCCCCTTTTTTGTGGAAAGTTATACAGGAAAAGGCCCTGAAAGCACTATTTTAGGCTCATTATCTAATCCCTAAATGTGCTAGCCCTATGCGATTGTTTACTACCCTTCTGATTCTGCCCCTGATTTTTGGTATCAGCTGTGTTGCCCACAAGGGTGTTTCAGCAACCGAAAACCCCAATTCTTCCGCTTCGGAGCTGGTTGCATTCGGCCCTTACCCCGATTATTACTACAACCTCGCCAACGAATGGAGCAACCTCGGCAACAGCTCCAAGGCCATGGAAAATTACCGGTTGTGCATCGAAAACGGCCAAAACCGGGCCATTGTGGAGGATGCGATGTTTAACCTGTCGCTGCATTATTTCGAAGCCAATCAACTGCCCGAAGCTTATGCCTTGTTTGATTCCCTGCTCGCGCTAAAATATACCTGGCTGGGATGGTACAAGGACCAGGAAGGGGCCTTTGCCACTAGCCCCGATTACCAACAGCGGCTTGCGCAGGTAGATGTCCTGGCCGCAGCCAAGCGCGATCCGGCCAATTGCACCTTTCATTTTGAAGATATCGACCGCTTTGTACAGACTTTTGAACTGAGCAGTCAGGATTGGGAGCATGCCCCTGATTATTTTTACAACGGTTACTTTTCGCAGGCATCCAAAGGACTTTTCTTTTTCCAAAAATTCAAGATTCGATCCTCCTCACATTTGTTTGCCTACAGAATCGAAGAGAAGCAGGGCTACTACCGCTCTATTTTGCCCAACCTGCAGGCGGTAAAAAGTCAGGAGCCGCAGCTGAGGACCTACCTTTCGCGGTTTCAGGAAATATACCCTGAGGCGGTTTTTCCGGATGTGTATTTTGTGGTCGGATGCTTTAACGCAGGAGGTACTTCCAGCCCTTTTGGACTGCTGATCGGCACGGAGATGCACAGTCGACAGCCTGATTCCCCGTTGGATAACTTCAATAACTGGGAAAAATCAGTGGTAAAGGGCTTCGAAAACCTGCCCGTGATTACCCTGCACGAATTGGTGCATATCCAGCAAAACGACAACTATACCGACCTGCTGGGCAACGCCATTTACGAAGGGGCCGCTGATTTTGTATGCGAATTGATTTGTGGCTCCCATATCAATACCCTCACGCATGCTTGGGCCAACCAGCACGAAGCGGAGGTTAAAGCCGATTTTTTGAAAGAAATGCACAACGAATACGCCGGGGACTGGATCGGCAACGGAGACCGGGCCAGGGACAAGCCTGCAGACCTCGGGTACTACATGGGCTATCAGATTTGCAAAGCCTATTACAATAAGCAAGCCGACAAGCAGCAGGCCATCAAGGACATTCTCACCATCAGTGATTGGGAAGATTTTTATCAGAAAAGCGGCTATTGACGCAGTATTTCAAAATCTCGTTTTTTTCTGTTTTTCGTTAAAAAATCGCTGTAACTTCTGATGTCAGAAGCTGCCTTGCTTGCCGCTTAATAGGTTGCGTATGTGCTGATGTTCAGTTACTTATGTTTTGAGGAATATGAAAAAATGGTGGTTGGCTTTATTTTGCCTGGCCGTGGAGCTGCCAGCATTTGCCCAAACCTGGGCTGAACTCGGTGCCGGAGCCAATGCCCTGAACGCCAATTCGGGCATCGCAGCGATCTGTACGGATATGGAGGGGAATGTGTACGCAGCGGGTGGATTTACCAACAGCGATGGCAAATACTACGTGGCGAAATGGGACGGCAATTCCTGGAGCGAACTCGGCGCGGGAGCCAATGCCCTGAATGCCAATTCGGTGATACAGGCTTTAGGGGCCGATCAGCTGGGCAATGTATATGCCGCCGGGCGATTTACCAACGCCCAAGGTAGCAGCTATGTAGCCAAATGGGACGGCAATACGTGGTCTGAAGTAGGGGGCAACAATGCGCTGCAGGCCAATCAACTCATCATTTCCATGGTGGTAGATTCGGCGGGAAAGATCTACGCTGGCGGCTATTTTACCAATGCCTCGGGTAAATTTTATGTAGCACATTGGGACGGCAACGCCTGGAGCGAACTGGGCGCAGGAACCAATCCCCTCGGCGATAACGGTGGCCCCTTTGCGATGACAACCGACCAGCAGGGTAACCTCTATGCTGCCGGATTTCAGGACGCCAACAGCTATACCGAGGTGGTAAAATGGGATGGCAATGTGTGGTCGCAGGTGGGCTCAGGCACCAATGCCCTCTATGGCAACAATACCCTGTATTCGGTAGCGGCAGATACGGCTGGCAACCTGTACACTGCGGGTGAAATGACCGATCCCAACGGCGACTGGTACGTGGCCAAGTGGAACGGCACCCAATGGGCACCCCTCGGTAGCGGCACTACGGCCCTCAATGCCGGCTTTCAAAGCAGCACCATCCTGTCGGTAGCGACCGATAAATTTGGCAATGTGTACGCCACCGGCACCTTCAAAAACAGCGGCCTGTATGCCTACGTGGCGGTTTGGGATGGCATACAGTGGTCGGAGCTCGGAAATGGAAGTACGGCATTAAACGCCAATAACGAAATCGATGTGCTGTATGCCGATGCGCGGGGCGATTTGTATGCAGGAGGCGTTTTCTCCAATGCCAATTTCAAACAATACGTAGCCAAATGGAACGGCGGCACCGTGGGCATCGACCGCAACCTCAGCGAATCGTGGGTGAAACTCGCCCCCAATCCCGGCCGGGATGTGGTGATGCTGACCACGGGTTTGCCTGCTTCTTTAGAAAAAAAGGTAGATGTGCTGGACATGCTGGGAAAGGTCGTGTATGCTGCAAGCCTGGAGGGGGAATCGCTGGCCCTTTCGCTGGCTGCTATTCCGGATGGGGTGTACGTGGTGCGCGTATCGGCTGCCGGGAAATCGGAGGCCCACCAGCTGGTGATCCGTCATTAAGATTCGGTAAAAGGAAGAGTCAATGGCTGTTTCCCCGACAATCGCCTCCCGCTTTCTCCCAAAAATGCGCCCGAATGGCGGGATACGCCGTAACTTGTTGTATTGAAACAGCCGTTACCCCTGGCGTATAGTAAAAATAGCATGAAGCGTTACCCTTTGATTTTTGGTTTGGTGCTGCTGGCACAGGTCGTTTTTGCCCAGCAAACGGAAGAATTTCCCCTCGCAAAAGTAGATAAGTATGCCCCGGCGTGGTCCGCCCATGCCACCGAAGGCAATGCTAACCCCGCCACGACCGATTTTATTTACCAGCGTTGCGTCTGGAACGTGGACCCGAACGTCCGCTACATCAACGGCTCGGTAACCACCTGGTTTGTGCCTTTTGACAGCCTCACGCAGCTTGAATTTGACCTCAGCTCCGCCCTTACCGTGGACAGCGTCCTTTTTCAGGGCGCGAATTTGTCTTTCACCCACCTCAACAACGACGTGCTTCGGCTCGATTTTCCCTATACGCTTCCGCCCGGCCAGGCAGATTCGGTGACGGTGTACTACCAGGGCGTGCCTCCCGAAACGGGCCTTGGCTCCTTTGTGCAGGATGCGCACAACGGCGTGCCTATTATCTGGACGCTCTCAGAGCCCTACGGCGCCCGCGACTGGTGGCCCTGCAAGCAATCGCTCAAGGACAAGGTCGATTCCCTCGACGTGATCATAACCTCGCCCGAGTCGTACCTGGCGGCCAGTAATGGCGTGCTCGTCGCCGATGTCGTTGAAGCCGGAAAACGCACCTGTCATTGGAAGAACCGCTATCCCATTGCCACCTACCTGGTTTGTTTATCGGTCACGAACTACGCCAGTTTTACCCTCGAAATACCCATTGCCGGCGACACGGTGCGCATGCTCAACTACTACTACCCCGAAGATTCGCTCAATGCCACCACCGGCACGCTGGCCAATGTGGCGCACATGCAGCTCTTCGATTCGCTGTTTGGGCTGTATCCTTTTCATGCAGAAAAATACGGCCACGCCCAGTTTGGCTGGGGAGGTGGCATGGAGCACCAGACCATGACCTTTGTGGGGAGCTGGGGGTTTGAGTTGCTGGCCCACGAACTGGCGCACCACTGGTTTGGCAACAAGGTTACCTGCGGTTCGTGGGAGGATATCTGGCTCAACGAGGGCTTTGCCACCTACCTTTCGGGCCTTTGCTACGAAATCCTTGCCCCGGAGTACTGGATGGCCTTCAGGCAAGGCAGCATCAACAGCGTGGTGAGCAGACCTGACGGCTCGGTGTGGTGCGACGATACCACGAGCACCAACCGCATTTTCAACCGGAGGCTCACCTACGTAAAAGGGGCCATGGTGCTGCATTCGCTGCGGTGGGTGCTGGGTGACAGCGCCTTTTTTGCCGGATTGCGCAACTACCTCAACGACCCCGCCCTGGCCTACGGCTACGCCCGCACCAGCGACCTGCAGGCCCACCTCGAAGCGGCCAGTGGCAAAAGCCTCGGCTACTTTTTCGACGATTGGGTGTATGGCGAGGGCTACCCCACGTACTACATTCCCTGGTCGCAGGACAGCAACAACGTAGTGTCCGTTTACCTGTTCCAGAACCAGTCCGACCTTTCGGTTTCCTTTTTCGAATTGCCGGTGCCGCTCCTGTTCAAAAACGGGACGCAGGACAGCCTCGTGGTGCTGGAGCACAGCATTTCAGGACAGTATTTTACGGTTCAATTGCCTTTTCATGCCGACAGCATGTTGTTTGACCCTGAGCGGTGGCTGATGGCCAAAAGCAACCTGATTACGGCCAATGAGCCGCTGGTGGACGTAGGGCGTGATTTTCGCCTCTATCCCAACCCGGCCCGCGACCGCGTAACGCTCGCTTTCGACGCCAAATCCGCCGGTAGCCTCGCTGTTTCTTGTGTGGACCAGGCTGGCCGCACCGTGCAGCAATTTGATTGGTCGGTAACCGCCGGACTCAACCACCGGAACGCTGCCCTCTATGGGCTTGCCCCCGGGGTTTACTTCTGGATTATTCGCCAGGGAAAGGAAATGAGCGTTCGGAAAATGCAAGTGGAATAACCGGGTTTCCGGTTGGGATTTTGCTGTAATCAACGAAATTCCCTTTCTATGAAATATCAGTGGAAGAACTGGCTGGTAGCGGCCCTGTGTATCGGCTTAGCGTGTACCTCTATCAGTTGGTGGGTGGAAAGGAATGCTTTGCTGGAGGAGAATCAGATGTTGAAAGCGACTTTTGATCGTGTGGTTTTGGATCAGCAAGCAATTAACCTTGAAAAACTAGGGGTGAATTTTCAAGAAATAAATGAGGAAATAAAAAATGAGGGAAAAATGGACAATGCCGGGTTGCTTGATACCTTGACTAAAATCGACTCGATTGTATCCAGGTTGATTGCTCGGCCTGATAAAGATTTAGTAGCAACCTATATGTTGACCGCTAGTAAACTGGATAGCCTGGGTTTTAAGCTGGATAATCCCGAATTAAGATCACAGCTTGGATTGGATTCTATTTCCACCGCTTTGATGATACATGAAAATGCTCCCCCTCAGGTATTACGGTATCAAATTCAAAAATGGGAATACAGACAACTGGATGCTTATGCTTTGCGTTTTGGTGGGACTCATTGCGGAGGAAGCATTTATCCACATATTATTATCAATCCTAAAAATGATTCCTGGGAAATCGAGGAGGGTGAAATTTTCGAGATGCAACCTTTTCTGACCTTGCCTGTGACTTCCCAGTTGGTATCCGCAACCCATGGTGTAAAAGTATCCTCAAAATACTCAGACCGAATAAAGACTTTTTACTTTCGAACAAGTGAATTACTGAAACCTGGTGAAAATGAAACAAAGGTTCCCATAACGACCACCCTGGCCTATGATGTTCCGAATAGAGGGAGTTCAAAAACGTTCAGAACCGACACCTTCACCGTAAAACGCAAGCCATGATACCCTCCCGGTTTTACCCTTTGTTGCTGATTGCCGTTTCCGGCACGCTCGTGTGGGCATCGGCGGGTTGGTGGAACGAGCGACAAGCCCAACAACAGGATTATGCGGATTTTTCCGAAGCGGTAACCCGGCTGCTGAATGAAAAGCATCAGCGCAACCAGGCATTGATGGCGCAAAACCTGGACGACATGGAAAACGACAGGGTCAATATCGGGATAAACAACTCGTCGGTGGACTTCGTGGATACCATGCAGGCCATAGACTCCCTCGTGCAGGTTGTTTTGTCGCAACCGGATGAGGCGCTCACGGGCACCCTTGCGCGGTATCAGCCGGACTTAGACGGGCTCTCGCGGATCGACGGGCACTTTATCCACCCACGGCCCCAAACAGCAGATTATATCCACCTGGACGCCCCTCCGCTCGTTCTCCGGTCGCAACTATTGAATTGGGAGCAAGCGGTGCTTTGCTACTTTAAAGAAAGCGTCGGGTATACCGGCGTGTTTCCTGGAATCAACCATAAGCTGATCCTGGTGCCGGAATACGGGACGTGGGAAGTAACGGAAGGCAACACCTTTATTGCTACCGCTCATATCAGGTCGAAGATGGCTACAGGCAAATTGTCCGCTACCGTAGGAAAAACGACCGTTTTACCGGACGGCTCCCGTTCTCTTTCTCTGCCTACCAAGGGCATGCTGCCTGCCGGGCAGTCGGAAAGGGTGCTTCCGTTCACGGCAAGCCTCCAAAAAACGACGGTTTTTGGCCGGTCTTATATCCTGGATCAAAGCTGCTCTTTAAAAATAATCCCACAGCCATGACCCTAACACGCATCTTCGATTTGTTGCTGTCGGTCGCGGTAGCCGCGCTGATGGTCGTCTCTTTTGGCTGGTGGAACCAGAAAAGCGCGCATGCGCAGCAAACAGCGGTGCAGGCGGACGTGATGAGGGCCTTACTCGAAGAAAAGAAGGTCTGGAATCAGGACCTGATCATCAGCTGCGTAATTGAAGTAAAGGAGGAAGTTAAATCGGAATATAAATTTTCCAATCTGGGACTGATCGACACCCTGAAGGGCATCGACTCCTTGGTGCGGATCGTGTGGTCTGCGGATGATGCAGCGTTAGGCGCCGCTTTTCAGCAGTACCAGCGGCAATTAGATAGCCTGGTTCAAATGCCCTACCATGGCACCCACAAAAGGCCCGATACCCACGATTTCCTCCGTCCGGGCGTGCACCCCGTCCTTTTCAGGGCCCAGCTACTGGACTGGGAATTAGCGGCTTTGAACTATTTTTGGGAGAGAATGGCAGTTACCAGGTGCTTTCCACACATAGTAGAAAATTTGTGGATGGAACCAGAAAACGGATCATGGGAAGTGGCTGAGGGCCAAAAGTTTAAGGCTACTGCCAACGTGCAGTGGATGCCTTACAATGGCAATCTGTTTTCAACCGCAGGGAAAACTACTCATCCGTACCATCTTGGCAGGGGTGTCTACCTCGAAACCGCCGGATTGGTTCCAGCGGGCAAGGAGGATACCGTGGTGGCCTTTACCGTGACGATGAATGTGGCACCGGGCGGGATACCGGATACGCTGCAGCGGGATTGTTGGTTGAGAATACGGCGGAAGCCATGATAGGCAGGGGCGCTGTTATGCGATTATTTAGCCAGGGGTTTGTATTTCTGAAGTAGAGCGAGGAGATTACAGGAATTCAATTGGGAAATAGAAGTTATGGGTAGCATTTACTCAGTTGTTCTGATTGATAAATAACCCCCAAAATGAAAAAATCCCTTCGCTATTTTATCAATTTTGTCCTGTTGTCCTTGATATTGGCTGCCCAGAGCACTTCGTGCAGCAGACAAATCAAGGGTCATGCGACTGCGCCTGATACCCTTCAACGGGCGGCCCCCATCGTGGTGCAACAGCAGTACCGAGACCCGCTGTTTTTTATTGAGGGCCAATTGTGTCAGCATTTACGCAAGATATTTCAAGACAGTAAAGGCAATCTTTGGTTTGGGACCAATGTCTATGACCTGATGAAGTACGATGGCGATACGCTGATCTATATCACTGACAAAGAGGCATTTAGCGGCGGCAGGGTAACGGGCATAGCAGAAGACCGGGATGGGAATCTCTGGTTTTCGACCGCTCATGGCTTAAGCAAGTACGACGGAAAATCATTTGTCACCTTTACAGAAAAAGAGGGATTGTTAAATGCAGAGATTTGGAGTTTGATTATTGATTCCAAAGGAATTTTTTGGATAGGCCAAAATGAGGGACTCAGTCGTTTCGATGGACAGGCGTTTCGCAATATCCCAATCCCGAAGCCCCAGGTGAAGGAGCCTAATACCATTTACTCAGCCAATAGAATAACGGGAATCGCGGAAGACAAAGCTGGCAATTTGTGGCTGGGAACCGATGGCTTTGGTATTTGTAAATACGATGGTCAGTCTTTCACGCATTTTACCACGGAGCAGGGGCTCGCCGACAATACCATTTCCGAACTCATGATCGATACCCGGGGACGTTTATGGATAGGCACCTATTGGGGTGGGCTCAGCATGTTTGACGGGGAGAAATTCACCAATTTTACCCGGGAGGGCGTCATCAGTGGTGAGGAGGTTGGCGCTTTTTTTGAGGATAGCAATGGGGATATTTGGTTTGGGGTCGAGAATAATGGGGTGTACAAATATGACGGTGATACGTTCACGCATTTTTATCAGGAGTCGGGGTTGAATGGCTCCATATTGAGCATATACAAGGACAGGGAAGGTCGTTTTTGGTTTGGGGGATGGGGTGGCCTTTTCCGTTTCGATGGCCAGTCTTTTGTGAGCGTAACGAAAGACGGACCGTGGAATTAGCAAAAGCGAACGCAGACGATCGGCGGGAGGTTTATTCGGCCGAAACCCTGTTCTTCGTGCCATGGATTTTGGTAAAGGACTGGATATTGCCGTTGCCGGATACGGTTCAGGCTCACCTGGAGGAGGCCATTGGTGAGGGTTTTGATGGCATGATTGTGTACGTGGACCAGGCAGGACAGCCCCCCTCGTATTATGCGGCGGGCTGGCATGACCGGGAAAACAAAATTCCGGCCTACCCCCAGGCCTTATTCAAGATTGGCAGCATCAGCAAGTTATATGTCGCGGTAGCTACCGCCAAATTGGTTAAAGCCAATCGTTTGTCCTTAGATAAAACCCCCGCGGATTACCTTCCGGAACTTGCCGGAAGAATTGAACATGCGGATAAAATCACCTTGCGCATGCTGGTGCAGCACCGAAGCGGCATTCCCGATTTTGCCCGCACCCCTGGCTATTGGTCAGCTCCCCCAAAAGCCATTAGTGAAGACCTTGAGCTGGTGCTGGATAAGCCTGCCGACTTTGAACCTGATGCAAAAAACAGCTATTCAAATACGAATTATTTGTTGATAGGTGAAATTCTGGATAAAACCCTGGGATACAGCCATCACCAATTAATCAAAAAGGAAATATTGGAACCGCTTGGGCTGAACCATACATACAGCTTGCTCAGTGAAGTGAATATTGCGGAGGTGATGAGTGGGTATTACGTGGGTTATTCGGGCGATCTGAAGTATAGAGATTTTATAAACCCTGCAGGCTCCATGATTGCCACAGCTGAGGATGTGGGCATCTTCCTGCGGGCATTGAACGAGGGTTCGGTGTTTAAGGAAGGGGAGCAGGAAATCTATTCCTCCATCTACGTGTACGAGCATACCGGCCTGTTGCCGGGTTACCAAAGCATCGCCAGGTACCACAAAGACATAGACGCTGTTATTGTTCAGTTTAACAATACCACCAACTTTGATGGCTACGAATGGAGTTTAGCCGAAATCTTCTATGGACGCATCGTGAAAATAGTGAGAAAGCAAATCGAAGGATAAACTCTGAAGCCTTTCCTGATACCTTAGCCTAAAATGCGAAAGAAACACGCATAATTACTGCGATGACTTCCGTCAAAAAACTGTGTGCGGCTAATGCGTGCACCCTGTTCCTCCTATCTGATGGGCTATTACCTCGCAGCAGCGGGGAAAACGCTGAGCCATCCGCATCGCACATCACCAGTAAATAAACTTTTACATTTCCTTTACTTCCTTTTACAACCCAAAAGCTGGCAGATACCTTCCCGCCGGTATCTTAGCTGCATTGTATCACCAATCAATTAAAGTCATGCAAATCTACCTCATTGCTTTTTTGCTCTATTTTCAATCTTTCGCTTCCAGTAAGCCGGCGCCTGACGTTTGTTCGCAGCATGCGGAAGATACCCAGACCGTGAACCTTATTTTTCAATCCGCAGACGGCGGAAAAACCTGGCAGGACGTCAGCGCGGGACTGCCCGCAAATTTGCAGACCGAGGCGTTTTTTGCTGGCGATGCCGGGCTGTATATAGGTGCTGTAAACGGCGTGTACCGCGGCAGTATCGCTACCCAAACCCCCGATTGGGAAAAAGAGGTACTCCCTGACGACCGGGGTATTACCTGGAAGTACGTACAGGAGCAAAGCTGGAGGATAGACGAGGTGGAGTCAGAAGGCGTTCTCCTTCGCACCGACCAGCAAGGCATATTGCGCTCGACCGACGGGGGCGAGCATTGGGAGGTAGTAATCAGCGAAGGCGGCGTAGGCATCGCCGTGGAGCGCATCGCGGGCGGATTCGCCGCCATCACCTACAACACCCGGTCTGAGACCAGAAGGGTGCGCACTTCCTTTGACGGCGGTAAAACCTGGCAGCCCATTGATGCGGGCCTTCGGCCTTCGGAGTTAATCGCCTCCATCAAACAGGTGGGCGAATACTTCTTTTGCGGCCATCCTGACGGTATTTTCCGCTCTTCTGACCGGGGTAAAACCTGGGAACGCATGCTTCCCTCCGTTGGGGACAAGGTGTTCAATCTGTCCGTTTGGGGCAATGTGGTGTATGCTGTACCGAGGAACGGCGGGTGTTGAAAAGGGTAGGGCCTGCTGGACGGAGTAGAACCGCAGGCCCTCCTACTATGAAGTGGTCACCGCGAATTAGCCCTAACCCCTGGGAATTACCGGGGACTGATCCAGCCATTAACCGCGCCGCCCATATTCACCGTGTGACTCGCGTAGAGGTGGCTGGATTCATAAATCAGATAGGCATCTATGTTCATAATCATCGGTACGCAGGATGCGGCCATTTTATCCTTCAGGGTGTATGGCCCCGCCTCAAAACGGGTCAGTTTGGCTACTTCGTTACCCAGAAACAGGGTATCGGAGAGGTTGATGCGGCAGCCATCCTGGGTAAGGGAGAGGTTTGTGTTGTTTTGCAGGCGAAGGGTGTCATTTCCGTAAAAGAAAAAGAGCTGCGAATTCCAGCGTTCTTTGAGTATCAGGTTGTCGCCGATACTTTCCAGCGGATACGTAACCTCCGAAGCAGGAAAGGAGGGTGAGCCGGGGGTAAAGGTCTCGCGGGCAAAAAGTGCTCCCGCAGATTCAAAGATTTCCCAGACCAGGGTGTCGCCAGTGAGGGCAAATTTCGATGCGTAGTTGTCACATTCGCTGTTGTACTGTAGAAAATAGGTTTTCTGTCCCGGTTTCGGATCGAGCAGATCCACGTCATTGACCATCGGCTGCACGGACTCAGGCTTGCAGGAGGCCATCAGGGTAACGAGTGCTGCGAGGAGGAGGAGGTAGGAGGATTTACGCATATCTTTTTTATCGATGACGAGTCTGGACGCGCAGGCGCTGCATGTACGACAGCCCAGGACATGCCTGTTTCTGAAGCACAGGCACTTGCCTGAAAATGATCAACAGCTGGCAATTGCTACGCTTTCTTGTGCGGGTGCTTTAATTAAGGCAACAAAGCCTGTAAAAATGATAACCTTGTAAACCGGTAAATGAAAGCCCCGATTACGCTACCGTTAATGCGCACCTGAAATGGAACCCAACAACGACCACCCCTCCCACGCCCTGCGCCCGACTCCTTTTTCGCAGACCTACTTTCACGGGACAAAAGCCCAGCTGAAAGTGGGAGATTTAATCGAAGTAGGATATCATTCCAATTTTGGACAAAGGAAAAACGCAAAATACATTTTCCTCACCGCAACCTTAGACGCGGCTATCTGGGGCGCCGAACTCTCCCTCGGAGACGGAAAGGAGCGTATATATTTGGTAGAACCAACAGGGCCTGTGGAGGACGATCCCGATTTAACCGATAAAAAATTTCCGGGCAACCCGACTAAATCGTATCGTTCCACCCATCCGTTCAGGGTGGTCGGGGAGGTGGCGAAATGGCAAGGACACCCGCAGGAACAGGTGCAAGCCATGAAAGACGGCCTGGCAAAACTCAGGGAGCAGGGCATTGATTCCCTCAACGACTAACCAATTCCTGTGTCATTCCAGGCGATTTTTAGAGCTGCAGCTATTGACGACATCGGTCAAATTCAACGGGTTCGAAATTCCGTGACGGAAAACACCTTGTCCGACCCCGGCCTGGTTACCGACGAAGACTGTAAAACGTTTATGACGGAGAGAGGAAAAGGGTGGGTGTGCGAAGTCAACGAGGTAATCGTTGGTTTTGCCATTGCCGACCTGAAGGACCATAATATTTGGGCCTTGTTCGTAAGGCCTGAGTGGGAGAAGCAAGGAATTGGCAAAAAACTCCACGACCGGATGCTTGACTGGTATTTTACCCAGGCCACGACCCCGGTTTGGTTAGGTACCGCTCCACATACCCGCGCGGAAACGTTTTGCAGGAAAATGGGATGGACGGAAATCGGAACACACGGAAAGGGGGAGGTTAAGTTTGAAATGACGTATGGTGATTGGATGGGACGGGGATAGGGTGAATCGGGCAGGGATAAAGGAGATTAACGTCGTGGCAGGTGACCGGTATTTCAAATAGCGCGTGGCTTTTCAGCTTTTCAATGCCTGATATCATCCGCTCCAGGGGGTTGAACGCCTGCTGATTTTGTCTTTATCGCAACATCTCGTCTTCGCTTTTGTTCGTAATTGCCTTACGATTCGATTCCGATACCCCACAGCCGGAAAGTATCCCTCTACCCATGCGCATCCGATTCATATTTTGCCTCCAATTGCTTTCTCTCGGTTGTTTATTCGCCCAAAATGATAGCCTCGACAAGGACGTGGACACGACCCGGCTGAGGAAAACCAGCTTATTCGGGTTGCCCATCGTTTACTACACCCCCGAAACAAAGTTTGGATTTGGTGCAGCGGGCTTATTGGGCTTTCGGCTGGCAAATGAACCCGAGCAAAGCCGCAGCTCCTTGTTGCAGGGAGGGGTCGTTTATACCCAGGAAAAACAGCTATTGACCTATGTCTCGTACGTGCTATACGCCCGGAAAGAGGCGTTTTGGTCGTTTGGAGAGGTGGGCTACTACCGATATACCTATTTCTATTTTGGTAATGGAAACAGCGATCCCCTCCCCGGCGGAGAGCGCTACGATGTCAATTATCCAAGGGTTCGCATCCATGCTTTGTTTCAGTTGGACAAAGGCTTTTACCTTGGGCCAACTTACTGGATAGATGCTTTTGAGATCAAAAACGTGGCTCCGGGTGGATTGCTGGACGACCAAAGCCAGGATATTTCCGGACGTTCGGGCGGCACCCTTTCCGGTCCCGGCGTGATGGGGGTATTGGACCACCGCGAGGATTTCTATTTCCCCCGATCGGGCTATTACCTCGAAGGACTTTTTCAGGTATATGCCCCCTGGACAGGCAGCGATTTTGCGTACACCCGCGCCACACTCGATGCCCGCGGGTACCTGCCCCTGCGCTCGGGTAAAGACCAGGTGATGGCCCTGCAGGGATTTGCGGACCTCACCCGCGGAGATGCCCCTTTCAACGCCCTGGCCCTGCTCGGCGGACCCAAGCGTAACCGCGGATACTACGAAGGGAGGTACCGCGCCTCAAAAATGCTCAGCGCGCAGCTAGAATACCGGGGACATCTTTTTTGGCGGATCGGGATAACGGGTTTTCTGGCCACGGGACTGGTATTTGACCAGTGGAAGGAAATCAGCCCCACTATTTTGCGCACCAGTTATGGAGGGGGATTACGCGTGCGCATCAGCAACCGCGACCGGATTAACCTCCGGGTAGATGCCGCTTTTGGCGGCGGGCAGCCCGCTTACTACCTCACCATCGGAGAGGCTTTTTAATCGTTGGGTAAAAGTGTATATCCAAATGAAAGTAGTCTGCGAAAAATTCAGGGGGTAATTCTTTGAGAATCAAGGAAATCAATCCTGAAAATTACAAGGTCCCTGAGGCAGTAGCAGTTTACGGTCTTTGCCTGGTGTGCGCTACCCTGAATGCTCTTCATACGGATTTGAGCCACTACCTTACGTTTTACCGGAAAATGGGATGGACGGAAATCGGGACACACGGAAAGGGGGAGGTTAAGTTTGAAATGACGTATGCTGATTGGGTGGGGAAGGGGATAGGGTGAAATGGAGGAGGTTGTCGGTGTGGGAGGTTCCGGGATACAGTAGTCGAGAAATATCAACGCTCCGCTCAAAAAAAAGCGCAAATGGAGTCTAACAGCAAGGATCAAAAAAAGTGATAAACAGGAATGCAGAAATTCTCGAAGGGACTCCCGTTTTTTGGCGCACGCTTGTGCCAGTAAAAAACCTTTTTGACTATCTCGAAGAAGGACAATCCATGTCAGATTTTATAGAGGACTTTCCTGGGGTTCCTCGCCTCAGGTGTTGGAGGTATTGAATAGCCAACGAACAGGGCTTGGCGTTGTTGGGATATTTGAAAATCGTCTGCCGACAACTGAAGCCCAATATTGTTTTATAAGATGAAGATAACAACTAAAGCTAAATTAATAACGTCGAGCCGAAACCGAAGCTGATAGCGAATTTCAGCCAATGCTACAATGTCCTGCCCCAATAACGCCAAATCCCATATTAGCGGCTGTCTTGTTTGTCTTTCCGTTGGAATTCTATTGTTTCGTGCCACGCCTTTTTCGGTCTGTTTGCAGGATAGCTATTTTCAAGACGGTAATTTTTTCTTTCTTCGGTAAAGTCCCACCAGGATTTTGTTTTGTCCTTTGTGTTTGCAAAGTTTACTACCAACCTGAATTGGTCTTCAACGCACGGGTCTATCCAATAACCTTTTTTTTGTTCGTATTCGTCAGTTAGTTTTGCTCCGTCTTTATTTTTTAATTCGTTTAGTGAATAATAACCTAAGAATACAAGGTCTTCCGCAAATTTTATTCCTATTGATGGAACAGATTGAAATTCTGCCAACGCATAAACTTCTTTCGCTCGTTCAGTAGTTGCGCTGAGCAATGCTTCCAATTCGTCAGTTGCGAAGTCAAGAATATTTGCAATTTTGATTTTGTTCTTTCTCAAATTTGCTTTTTCAATCTCCGTTAGCGGCAGTTTGATGTTTGTCTTATTTTTCATCTTCGGTAAAAGTTAGCAAGTAACCATTATTATCTTCAATAGAAAATTCGGTCGCACCGTAAAACGTTTTTTCAAGACCTTTAACCACTTTTACTTTGTCTTTTATTTGGTCAAAGAATTTTCTAATTTCAGTCGTCTGAATATACAAAAGTAAAAAACCTCCCCTTTGTCTCGAAATGATTGGTAATTCGTTGCCCAAACTTTCAAAAGTTTGAAACATAAAAGTTACGTTTCCACAAGTCATCATTGCCTAAACAATGTCGCCTTGTTCGGGAACTGTTGTTGTCAGGTCAAAACCCAATGCTTGTAAAAGTCAATGGTCTTGTTAATGTCGGTTACAAAAATGTTTGGTGATATTGTGTCCATACTTTTTTATTGTTTTGTCAATTTTGAGGGTTGTCTAAGGTTGAAGCTAACGGTTTGCAGCTTTATGCAGGTTGGGAAATAGCATTCCGTCCGCCCGGTGCCAATGCTGATTGAAAATATTTTGTTGAAGTTATGAATTAATGTTCAGCGTTGCTTGTCCAGCCCGAACCAAAGTACAGCGATGCAAACAGCCGGAGTTTGAACGTCAAGCCCTGCTTGCACAAAACCCCATGTTGGTGGCTGCCGTTTTTCTTCTACTCATTGTCCTCGCTAATTTTTCTTTGTCCAACTTTATAGAACATTGTTGCAGCGATTACAAGCAAAACAACGCCCACAATTCCTCTGTACAAAAAGTCTTTGTTTTGTAGTTCTTGTACAATTGGTAATGAAAATCCTTTATTGGTCAAGTGTTGTTGCAATTTGGGTACAAAATAAGTTGCTGAAATTCCAAACTCCCATACGTAGCATAAAAAAGCAACAATTGGAAGGTACTTTGGAATTCCTTTTGGTTTAATCCAAATGAATGGAAGAAGTAAAAGCATTGGGAAAAATATTGGAATTAAATAAACCTTAAACAAAAATTGATTTGCCGATTTTCTAAAAACCATCCAATCTGTTTCTCCAATTGCACTCCAAAAACGATAATTGATAAATTTGTCAACCCAATCTGTTCCTGTACCATAAAAAACACAAGCAAAAATAATTATAAGCAAAAGTCTGGGAAATACTTTGGTGTCTTGAAAAAAGATGTTCAAAAGTGTCAATGCTAATAAAACTTGAAATAATGCAGGAACGATTTGGAAATATAAACTAATGTCTAATATTTTATTTTGGATTGTTTGATTAAATCCTGATGTCAATACTCCTAAATGCATTGGTGCTAAAAAAAAGATGGTCGTTATAACAGAAATAAAAGTCAGTGCTATTGATGCAAAAATTGTCCAACGTGGAAATAATTTAGGGCTGAACCAATACAAAGAAATTGTAGATAAAAGTAAAAGTACTGCCGGAATATAACAGACTAATATCATTTGCCTGTTAAAGATGTCCATTACAGGCTGTATGTTTTCGTGGATTTTGTCCAACGAATTATAGTCTGAATAATGAACAAACATAATAACTCCGAAATAATAAAAACACAACATAAAGTAAATGAGCACTGCCCACAAACTTGAGTTTTGATTGTCTTTTGAAAAGTTGTTAGTTGTCATTTTGTCATTTTTATGTTTGATTATTTTAGAGTGTCAAATAAAATGACAGTCAACTCATAAATATACGCACCTCCCACCAAACCTGCAAACGAAGACGAAAATCAATCTGAAAAAAATTAACCGATTCATAATCAACTTGTTAGCGAGTGAATCTGCATGATCTTGGTTGCTTGGCAATGCAAAATACGTACTTCGTATTTTGTATTGTTCAAACGGGCAGCAATACAAAATGCGCACTTAATTTAGCCCTCTTTTTGTCCGGCATCATGATTCCTCCTCCTGCTTTTTGTTGCAACTTCTTCACCTGCTATTCCCCCTTCCACGGCTCCGCCCAACGCACTCCAATCCCAAGCGCAACCCCTCTCTTACAATTCTAAGCAATTTGCCATAAATCCATGCTTTTTGTGGAAAAAATGTTTGCAATTCCTTTATCCCCCTCCCTTTTGCCTTTTCCCCACGCACCGCTTACCTTCACCCTCAAACCAGCCCGAAGAAGCGTTGAGCCTACCGGGCTTATTATCCGGCCGCAAACCACCGCCGCACCAACATTCCCACCTCTGATAATATCAACTCCCTCCCAATAAAATCGTAAATTGAGGCTAATCCTATTCTGTATGAAACAGATCATCCACATAGACGAAGAAATTCTCGGAGGGACTCCCGTTTTCTGGGGCACACGGGTGCCAGTTAAAAACCTTTTCGATTACCTCGAAGAAGGGCAGACTATTGCAGATTTCCTCGAAGACTTTCCAGGGGTTTCCGAGCCGCAGGTGTTGGAGTTATTGAGTATGTCGCAGTCGCTGTTGGTTAACTTCAGTAAAATCACACATGAAAATATTGCTGGATGAATGCGTAACCAAAAAGCTGAAGCGACTGCTGGAGGGGTACGAAGTTTACACCGTCACTGAGATTGGCTGGAGCGGTCTGAAAAATGGAAAACTCCTTCAGAAAGCCTGTGATGCTTCCTTCGATATACTCTTAACGATTGACAAGAACATCGATTCACAACAGAACATAGCTCATTTCCCCATATCGCTTGTCATGCTGGACGTTTTCAAAAGTAACCTGAAATATTACGAACCGTTAATTCCCATTTTTTACTCAAGAATTCAACAATTTGAAAAGCGGAAAAGCTACCTGATCGAAAGTATAAGCGACTAGCACCGCATAACCCCTTCCCTTTTGCCATTTCCCCACCCACCGCTTACCTTCACCCTCCAACCAACCCGAAGAAGCGTTGAGCCGCCTGCATCCATACCTGAAAATCATCCTTGCGATTCCCGAAGGAGCGGCAGACCATCCCTTGCTTGCCGCGATCAAAATCGGCTACCTCCTGCTGTTTTTGCTGCTTCCCCTGAGCATCCCGGTGCAGGTAGGTGCTTCGCAAATTGAGCTTCCGGGCGAGGCGCTCGTGGGCGTGCTGGCGATGTTGCTGGTGGTATGGTTTTGGAAAAACGGGCGATTCAGCCTGCGGTTTTACCGCTCGCCGATTACGCTGGCGGCCCTCGCTTTTCTGGGCTGGATGGGCCTGACGGTGCCTTTTTCCTCCGATCCGGTCACCAGTGCCAAATACGTATTCGTGGCCTGGGCGCATGCATGGGTCTTATACCACGGGGCGGGCGTGCTGCTGCTGTCCCTTCCCCGCGACTTCCACCGCCTGTGGAACGCCTACACCCTCACCTTCGGCGGCATCATCGCCTATGCCTGGACGGTTCACGCAAAATATCATTTCCGTATCGACGCCTCGGTCCTCACGGCCCGCCCTTTTTATGCTGACCACGCCCTGTACAGCTGCTGCATGCTCTTGCTGGCGGGGGTATTTTTGGCGCAATCGCTTAACCGCGCCTCCGGAAAACCTGCCTGGCAACGCCGCCTAAGCCTCGGGATCGGCCTGTTTTTGTTGGTAGGCGTGTACCTGAGCTTCAGCCGCGGCGCGTGGATCGGCCTCGTAGGGGCATCGGCGATCGTGGGGCTGGTGGTGGTTTTTAAATTAAGGTTCCGGGCCCTGATGGCCGTATTGGCGGGCGGCTTGGTGCTTTTGGTCGTAGCGGGCATGTTGCTTGTCCGGCAAAATCCTCCCACAAAGCCCCCCCCGGGCGGAAACAGCCTCGGCCACATCGCCTCCGTCACCAACCTCACCACGAACGTATCGAACCTGGAACGGATCAACCGCTATAGCTGTGCGTGGCGCATGTTCCTCGATCGGCCGGTCATGGGTTTCGGGCCGGGAACGTACCAGGTGGCGTATTTGCCTTACCAGCGCAAGTCCGAAATGACGCGTATCAGCGTTACCCACGCGGGTCCGCATCCTGCCGGGCGGGGCGGCGGCGCACACTCCGAGTACCTGCAGGCATTGTCTGAAACGGGCGCGCCGGGCGCACTGGCCTGGATGGCGCTGGTGCTTGCGGCGATCTGGACAGCCCTCCACAATTACCGCACCCTCCGCGACCCGGCCAAATGGCTGCTCGTGCTGGGCTTATTGTTTGGCCTGTTTACCTATTTCCTCCACGGTTGGCTCAACAATTTTCTGCACCACGGCAAAGTGGCGGCATTGTTCTGGCTGGCGCTGGCCGCGCTCAATTGGCTCTACGTAGAGGCTACTGGCGTACAAACCGGCGGGTGAGCACGACCCCGTTCTGCGAAGTAGCGATGAGGTACATGCCCGCGGGCAATTTGGCGATATCGAGCACCGCTTCGGTTGAGTTAGGTGCCAGGGTCGTGGGCGAAATTACGCGCTTGCCCATCAGGTCGTAAACCGCCAGGCTCACCTTCGAAGTAAGGGGTTTGCCAAAAGACACCGTGACCGCATCGTCCTGGCTGGGGTTCGGAAATAAGCTAAAAGCCAGTTCGGCTTCTATTTTATCGAGGGCCAAAGGCAGCGTGATCACCTTGAAGCAGGAGTCGCAGTAGCCGATATTGTTGCCGAGGCAGGCAGCCCCATCCGGGTAAACAATCACAGAATAGAAGCCGAGGGTTGCATTCGCCGGTACGCTGATCGTGCCCGTGAGGGTGGTGTCGCCGTTGGCTTTGTTTGCCGTGAACGAGAGGGTAGTGGAGCCGTTTTTCAGCTCTACGCAATGCGTGGAAGCACCCGCAGACGCTAAATTAGCCACAGAAAGGCTCACCGGAAAAACACTCCCCAGCGATCCGGAGTTGGGCGCGAAGGCAATATTGGCTGTCGGCGTTACCGCATAGCATTCGGTGCAAACGAGCGCGTTTCCGCTGCACTGACCCGCGTTGTCGTCGTAAATTTTGATATCGTAGCTGCCTGCGGTCGCCGAAAAAGGAAGGGTCAGCGAGCCGGAAATGCTGGTGGCCGAGGATGCCGTACCCGTCACATTCAGGGTCGTGCCGCCGCTGGTAAGCGATATGCAGTGCGTAGAGCCTGTGGTCCAATTGGTACCTGATCCCGTGAAGGTAAGCGTTTGGGTATGGCCCTGGGTGCCGCTGGTGGGCGAAACATTAAACGTAGGAGTTACAACTGTAAAGCAATTGGTGCAGGTGCCGTTGGTGCTACCCGTACAATTTGCCCCTGAAAACACGCGTGCCTGGTAAGCGCCCGCGGTCGTGCCCAGAGGAATGGAGAGCGTACCCGTAAGAGTGGTGGAGGACACGGTGGTCCCGGTAAAAGACAGGGTGGTAGAGGCGGTGTAGATCTGCACACAGTGGGTAGGGCTGGCCGCCCAGCTGGTGCCTACGCCCGTAACGGTTACGGCAAAAGACGATCCGGGTGCGCCTGAATTGGGGCTGACGGTAATCGACTGACCACTCAGATGTGCTGCAGAAAAGTATAAGCCCAGGGTAAGCAGGAAGACTTTGAGGTACAGGTTCATCAGATGGGAATAATTGAATGGTAGGAAAAATGCCGATTACAGGCTGCTAAGCTAAGGAAAGGGGGCGTACGATCTCAGCAGGAACGTAAATTTTGCTTACATGATCCTTTTGGGGGATCAGAAATTATGGATTTCGTCCTTTCTCTATCGTTTCGAGGAAAAATGCTTTTTTCCCAGGGTCTTTCGATGTCCGGTTTACCATTTCTTCGGCTTTGTCAAATTGGCCCAGGTAAAAGTAAGCGTAAGCCATATTGAACATCGCGTCTTCTAATTTGGGGTTGATCCGCAGCGCTTCTTCGTACAGCTTTATCCCTTTTTCGTATTGCTTCAGTTTAATGAGGGTGCTCGCATAGTTGTTAATTACATTGAAATTGTAGGGGTTGATTTCGTAAGCTTCTTCAAAAGGGTAAAGGGCTTCCTGAAATTTATTTTCAAAATAAAACGACAGTCCTTCGTACCACTTCACCGGAATCACCAGCGGATTTACGGTGTACCAGGGGGAATGTGCTTCCTGGGCAAGGGTGCGCATCTGTTGGTTGTTCTTTTTGGCCATGCCTGAGAGCATGCCTCGGGTGTTGCGGTCGCCGATGTAGTGATAATAGCCTATCGGCAGGTTTATCAGCTGTGCCGCCAGTAATCCGCCCACCAGCAGTTGCCTCCTTTTTTCCGAAAGCGGAAATACCAACCGCCCGGCCTTGAGGTAAGGAGAGGCCATCACCACGGTCAGGGCCAGGATCAGGGCCAGCAGGGTTTGGTGCTCGATTCTTTCTTTAGGAAAATCAAAAAAGGAAATGAGCAAATAGCCGAGGAGCGTGGCGATAAGTACCACCGCCTGTTGGTCAAATTGCTTTTCGGGTTGGCGGATCACCTTCACCAGCAGCCCGATGGCCACTCCAAAAATGACGAGGTACAGCGCCAGGCCCACTACGCCCACTTCGGTCCACACCTCCAGAAAATCGTTGTGCGCCCGCGTAAAAACCACGTCCAGCTCCATGAGCCTGAAGCCACCGGAGATGCTTTTGCTGGGAAAAACCAGTTTCCAGCTGCCGGAGCCATAGCCAAGCAGGGGCTTGTCTTTGATCAGGTCCACGGTTTTGAACCAAACAAACAGCCGCTCTGTGCCCGACACACTCGAGGCGTAATTGGCGGGATTGAGGTAGCTAAGGTACGCCCGGCCCTTGCCCGTACTGCCAATGGCCAGGGTAGCCAGCAGCAGGGTGCCACACACAAACAGTAGCACCCTTGGTGTAAATATTTTTTTGAAAAAGGCCCTTTGTGAAATAAAATAAACCCCTCCCACAAAGGCAAAAACAACCAGCGCCAGGTACACCGCCCGGGTGCGCAAAGCGAGGATCATCACGAGCTGAGCTGCCAGTAAGGCATATTGCCACCACGACGGGCGCTTGCCCACCATAAAAAATACCTGCAGCCCCAAAAGCATAAACAGAAAGGAAGAAACGAGGTTTTTGTGTCCCGAATGCCCGATGACCAGGTACAGACTTTCGTCGGTAAGGCCCTTATCGGCCACCGTGGTCAGCAGCTGATAGCCGGTAATAGCCAAAGCCACGACGGTAACCCCGGCCAAGGTCCACTCCAGCGGCTTCCACAATGATTGATCGGAGAGGATGACCCGGAAAATGAGGTACATCACCAGCAGCAGCAGGTAGCGCTGGCTCGTGAAGGTTGCTTCGCCGAAGTTAGGTGCCCAGGCAATGGAGACCAGGTTGAGTACGTAAAAAGCGATCAACACCAGATCTAACGCATGGATTGTCAGGGTTTTTTCTTTCCACAAAAACCAGATCGACCCCACCGCACAGCAAAGCGAAAGCAGGATGAACCGGCTAACCAAAAACTCGTCTATCAGCTCGGGTATCCGAAGTAAATAGCCAATCACCAGGCTCGTGACCAGCAGAATAAGGGCCTTGTTTTTGGGTTTCATTCCCGAAATGGGTTAGGTGGGGGTGTAATACCTCTTGATTTCGCTATCTTTCAATCGAAAATTAGTGAATTACTGCCGATTCCCCTCAACGTGAATAACCGACAGCCCATTACAGAAACCCTGATTTCAGCCAATAATCCTGCGCATCAGGTGCTGATGGTGCTGTTTTATTTCGATATTTTCTCCTATCCGCTCACCCGCGATGAGGTCCGTCAGTTTTGCCGGGAAAAAATCACCGACACGCAGCTGTTCGATCAGGCGCTGAACGAACTCATCGACAAGGGCCTGATTTCGCTCAACGCAGGATTTTATCAGCTCAATGACCTGCCCGCTCATATAACCGAGCGCGAAGCCAGTAACGTCCGCGCGGAACGATACCTCGAAAAGGCCCGCCGTATGACCAAGCTGATTGCCCGCTTCCCGTTTACCCGTGCGGTATTTATTTCAGGCTCCCTCTCCAAAAATGTAATGCCGGTTGGAGGTGACATCGATTATTTCATCGTCACCCATCCCGGCAGGCTCTGGATCTGCCGTACCCTGCTGGTTATTTTTAAAAAATTGTTTCTGCTTAATTCGCATAAGTACTTCTGCGTCAATTACTTCGTGGATGAAAATCACCTCGAAATAGAGGAAAAGAACCTGTTTACCGCCACAGAAATTGTGACGTTGCTTCCCATGTACCACGAGGGAATTTTTCGGCAGTTTCACGACGCCAACCGCTGGACGGCATCCTATTTTCCGAATTTTCCCACCAGGAATATTGACGCCATGCTGCCCGCCGACAGTTTCTGGCTTAAATCAGCCTTGGAAGGGAGTATGGGGGGATGGCTGGGCGACTCGCTGGATGCCTTTTTCATGAAAAATACCCTGCAGTACTGGAACAAAAAATTCAGCACCCTGGACCCCGAGCAATTCGCCATCGCCCTCAAATCGCGGCGATATGTATCCAAGCACCATCCACAGGGCTTTCAGCAGCGCGTACTCGACGCTTTGAAGGGTCGGATCAGCAATTTTGAGCAGCGGCACGGCATCCGCTTCGAATTTAATGAGGACATGCTTTAACCTCCTGCATGAAGAACGTCTTACTCACCAACGCCTATTTTTACCGTTTTGACCCCAAGCAGTGGGCCAATCAGCAGCCGTATCCGCCGTATGGCACCCTGTACGCAGCGGCCCTCCTCCGAGAGCAAGGCTACAACGTGTCGCTTTTCGATACCAACCTGCGCGAATCACCCGAAGAGGTGCTTCCTTTTCTGGAAAATACACCCGACTACCTCGTCATTTTCGACGACGGCTTCAACTACCTGAGCAAAATGTGCCTCACCCGCATGCGCGAAGCCGCGCTGGAGTTGATCGCCCTCGCGCGTCCGGTAGTGAAAAAAATCCTCGTTTGCAGCTCCGATTCTACCGATCACTTCGAATTGTACCTGCAGGCGGGAGCTGATTTTGTGATTTTGGGCGAAGGAGAAATGACGCTCGTAGAGGTGCTGGAGAAATTAGAAAACGAAAGCCCGGAGGTAGCAGCAACCCTGGGCACAGCCTGCCTGCAAAACGGAATGCCCGTCCAAAATGCCCGCCGCCCGGTGTTGCGCGACCTCGACAGCCTGCCCGATCCGGCCTGGGACCTCGTGGACATCGAGTCCTACCGCAGCATCTGGCTCCGGAGTCAGGGCTATTTTTCGCTCAATATCGCCACCACCCGGGGCTGCCCCTTCAAGTGCAACTGGTGCGCAAAACCCATCTACGGCAACCGCTACAATGTCCGCTCGCCGCAGCGGGTAGCCCACGAAATGGCCCATGCCATCCGCGAACTGGGGGCAGAACACTTTTGGGTCTGCGACGATATTTTCGGGCTGAAACCCGGCTGGGTGCAGGCCTTCCGCGACGAAGTGCAGCGCCTTGGCATTCGCCCCAAATACAAAATACAATCGCGGGTGGACCTGCTCCTCGCCGAAGACACCATCGACGCCCTTGTTGCTTCGGGGCTGGAAGAAGTATGGGTGGGCGCCGAATCGGGTTCGCAGCAGGTACTCGACGCCATGGACAAAGGCACCGAGCTGGCACAAATCCACGAAGCCACCCGCCTGCTCAAGCAAAAGGGCGTGCGGGTATGCTTTTTCCTGCAGTTTGGCTACCTCGGCGAAACCTGGCAGGATGTGCTCAAAACCATCGACATGCTCCTCACCCTCATGCCGCACGACATCGGAGTGTCGGTATCCTATCCGCTGCCGGGCACGGGTTTTTATGAAAAAGTAAAGGCCCAGCTCTCCGAAAAGCAAAACTGGACCGACTCCGACGACCTCGCCATGATGTACCAGGGCACCTTTTCCCCGGCCTTTTACCGCAGGCTCCATCGCTATGTGCATAAGCTTTTCCGGCTGAAACAGGGCTGGTTGCAGGCAAAAGGTTCGTGGAAAAATCCGGCAAAGCTCAGCTCCGGAAAATGGCGCAGCATGCTGGCTATGGGCTACTACCTGCCCGCTGCCGGCGTGGATCGGGTACGGTTGGGTTGGTTGAAAATGCAAACCCCGGAGGCCTGATGGAAGCATTTGACCACGTAGCCGACACCTACGACGCCACCTTTACCGAAACCCTGACCGGTAGCCTGCAACGGGCGCGGGTCTATGGTTTTTTGGAAAAATGGCTGGCCCTGTCAGGCACTAAGCGCGTGTTGGAAGTAAACTGCGGCACGGGTCAGGATGCCCTTTGGCTGGCAGAAAAAGGTTGCGAGGTATGGGCTACCGATATTTCTGCAGGCATGGTGCAGGTCGCGCGGACAAAAGCCTCGAAAAGCAAGGGGCAGGATCGGGTTCGTTTCGCGGTGATGGATGCCTCAGATATGTCGCAGCTGTCGGCTGAGGAGCCCTTTGACCTGATATTCTCCAATTTCGGCGGATTGAATTGCCTTTCACCCGCGCAACTGGCTGATTTTGGGAGGCAGGCAGCCCCTTTGTTGAAGGACAACGGACAGATACTAGCCGTGGTTATGGGGCGAAAATGCTTATGGGAAACCTTTTATTTTTTGCTGAAAGGCCAATGGGGAAAAGCGTTGCGACGCAGAACCAAAGGCCCGGTCATGGCCCGGCTAAGCGACGAGGCGTCGGTCGCCACCTGGTATTATTCGCCCAAAGAATTTACCCAGTTGTTCGCCGTTAATTTTGCCAAAAAAGACTTGCTGCCTATCGGTCTGGCCCTTCCGCCCTCGTACCTCGATCCGTTTTTTCGGCAAAGAGAAAAAACGCTGAGTTGGCTGAATCATTTAGAAAAGCGGTTGGGTCACTGGGCGATCTGGGCTGATTACGCCGACCATTTTTTGATTTTACTAAACAAAACCTGAAACCCGATTCTTCTTTGAAAATGGCCCAACTGCCAGAAAAAGTGCACCCTTGAAAACAGCCAAAGATTTTGCCATCCACCCGAATTTTTCGGTCATTTATTTTTTCGAATGAAAATCATTTTTACCCACGCCTACTACCTCAGCGAGGACCCCAAAGAGCAGAAAATCCAGCGGCCTTACCCGCCCCTGGGCTTGCTGTACCTGAGCGCCTGGCTGGAGGATCATGGGTTTGAAAATGAAGTGTTTGACTCGACCTTTTCCGATTCGAAGACCCAGCGCGCGCACCTGCTGGCTACGCGCCCCGAGGTGCTGGCGATCTACACCAACCTCATGACCAAGCCCCAGGTGGTTTTGCTCATGCGGTTTGTTCACAGTCAGGAAAGCCTTAGGCACTGCCTCATCGTACTCGGCGGACCCGATGTGAGCTACAACATCGACAACTACCTCGCTGCTGGTGCCGATGTGCTGGTTATTGGCGAAGGGGAGCAATCGATGCTCGAACTGGTACAGGCAAAACAGCAGGGAAATAACGATTTTAGCCAGATTTCGGGGCTTGCGCTTCGCCAACCTGATGGAACCGTATTTCGCACCCCGGCGCGTACCCACCTCAAAGAAGTGGACGAATTGCCAGCCCCGGCCCGCCACAAAATAGACCTCCAGCGCTACCTCGACACCTGGAAAAAATACCACGGCAATAACTCCCTTACCGTCAGCACCCAGCGCGGTTGCCCGTACACCTGTCGCTGGTGCAGCACCGCCGTGTACGGCCAGAGTTACCGTCGTCGTAGTCCCGCACGGGTGGCAGAGGAGCTGCAGTTTTTGCAAAAAACCTACCAACCCGACCATATCTGGTTCGTGGACGACGTGTTTACCGTGAGCCACAAATGGCTGGCGGCGTTCCGCGACGAAGTAAAGGCCCGGGGCGTATCGCTGCCCTTTGAGTGCATCACCCGTGCCGAGCGGCTGAGTGAGGAGGTGATTGCCCTGCTGAAAGACAGCGGCTGTTTTCGGGTGTGGATCGGGGCCGAAAGCGGTTCGCAGCGCATCCTCGATGCCATGGATCGCCGGGTAGATGCCCAAAAGGTGGAGGCCATGATTGTAGAAGCCAAACGCCAGGGCATCGAAACGGGCACCTTTATTATGCTCGGGTACCCCGGCGAAACGGAATCGGATATTCAGCTCACGCTCGATTACCTCAAGCGCGCCAACCCCGACCTGTTCACCATTACCATTGCTTACCCCATCAAAGGCACGGGGCTCTACGACGACGTAAAAGACAAGCTCACGACCGCCCCCGACTGGAACACCAGCACCGACCGTGACCTCGATTTTGCCCGCACCTATCCGCGCCGCTACTACGACTTTGCCGTGCGCTGGGTGGTCAATGCCGTTCATTTACACAAAAAACAACTTGCTGGTCAAGCCCTGAGCCCTGGAGGCCTGAAGCTCCTGGCAAAAGTATGGGTGGCCCGGGCAGGCATGCGCTGGTACCGTGGATTTAGCTCGCAAGTATCTGAATATGAATTGGTTAAGCAGGTTTCCCCGGCAGCTTGAGGTGTTTTTCCTCAGTCCGGAAATGCCTGATTTTGAGCAGGCCTATACCGCCGTGCGGGAGATAGAAGGCCGCTTGCTGCCAGACGACCTCGTGCGTCGCTTGCCCGACATGCCCGCCGGCCACCCCTTGCAGGCAGAATGGAACCAGCGCAAACCCGGCAGCGAACGTTTGCTCCATTTTTTTCAAAAACAAAAACTTCCCCTGCATATCCTCGACCTCGGCTGCGGCAATGGCTGGTTTACGCATCAATTGGCCCACGAAACCCACCACCAGGTGCTGGGCCTGGACGTGAATCGCCTCGAACTGGAGCAGGCCGCGCGCTTGTTTTCCTCCGAAAATTGCCGTTTTGCCTACGCCGATGTATTTGCTGCCGAACTCCCGGCCGCTGCTTTCGACCTCGTGGTGTGCAACGCCAGCGTGCAGTATTTCCCCGACCTGTCCGCATTGGTCGGTCGATTGAGCGCCATCACCCGGCCCGCTGCTACCCTGCATGTCCTCGACAGCCCCTTTTACCCGCAAGCTGCCCTGGCCGCAGCCCGCGAACGAACCATCGCTTACTACCGCGAAAAAGGCGCGCCCGGGATGGCCGATTTCTATTTTCATCACTCCGTTGAAGCCGTAGAAAGCCTCGGCGGGAAGTTCTTGTACCGGCCCAAACCGCTGATCAACCGCGTGTGGAAGCAGGTCGGATTTCCCCAAAGTCCTTTTCCCTGGTTGCAGATTCCTGTATGAAAAGTGCTCCCTCAAACCCGTACCGGATCACGCACTGGCTCTTTTGGCTGTTGCCGCTGTCGGTGTGGGCGGTGCTGTATGTCGGCTTTTCGTTCAACGGATTGTATGGCCAGGACGCGCACGAGTACTACCGCTACAGCCGGGCGTTGGCAGGCTGGGTGCACGGCGGGGTATTTCCCGGTAAATTTTTCTGGCCCATGATGTATCCCATCTACGGTGCTGTTATTCAGGTGCTTACGGGCTGGGGTGCTGTGGCTATGCAGGCGGTTTCGGTACTGGCAATGGTGGGATCGGCCTATTTGATGCACGGTGCTTTGCGCCTGATGTATGCTGACAAGGCCAGGTGGTCGGCAGTGTTTGTGGTGTTTTTTTTCCTCGGTTCGCCCTACCTGCTCCGATCGGGCATGCAGTCCATGTCCGATGCGCTGACGGTATTTTTCCTTTGTGTGCTGTGGTATGCTTTTTTGAAATACCCGCGGGAACCCCTGTTTCGGTGGCTGCTTTTGGCCGCATTTGGTGCCACAAGTGCCATAATGACCCGTTATGCTGCTGGAGTCGTGGGGATTTTACCGGTATTGTTTTTGGCTGGAAAAGTGCTTACAGGCAAACAGTGGGGACAGGCAGCTGCAGCGGTGGGGGTGTCATTGGTGGTAGCGCTCCCCCATGTTATCCTTTATAAACAAGGCTTATTTGATTTTTTGAACCACAACGGACTAGCGACGTGGTCGGTGGTTAACTGGTTCCATCGATCGTTTATCACCCACCAGGGTATCTCCACTTACCCTCTACCTAACCTGGTCTATGGTTTTTTCAGCGTGTTTCATCCGGGTTACCTGCTGCCGGGGCTGGTTTTGGTTTTTTTCCTGAAAAAGGAAGATTTTCAGAAAAGGGAATACCTGGTCTTGGTGGCCTCGGTGGTATTGTACGGTCTCTTTATGGCCGGAATCCCCCAACAAAACATGCGGTTTCTGCTGCTTACCTTCCCGGCGGTGATAATGGTCATGTTTCCGGCGTTTGCTCGGGCGATAGAAATGCTCCGATCGCTGCCCCTGCGAAGGGGGCTATTGGCCGGAGTGATGTTGGTTCAATTGGCCCTGTTTGCCCGCGCGGTCAAGCCCTTTGTGGCGCTTTCGCACCTCGAGCAATCGGCGGCCCAAGCCTTACATGCGTTGTCCCCGGCTACCGTGTACACCTTTTACGTGAATGGCGCCCTGGAAAATTACGGCGTAAAAAACCCGTTGATTAACCTCTGGAACGGCGATACCCAAGATGCCCAACCCGGCGACCTGGTGCTTTTTCATCCTACCAAATTCAATGCCCAGTGGAAAGGAAAGCCTTTGCTCGCCCATTGGGACGACCTGCGGAATAGATTTTCGCTGCAAGAAATCAAGGCTTTGCCTGATGGCTGGAAATTGTATCGGTTGGGGGCGATAACCAAAACCGAACCATGAAGCCGCTAAGCCCTTTGATTTTTGGCATCCTGCTGGCAACACTCCTGGCCCTTCGCCTGTGGCACTTTGGCCCTGAAATAGACCTTCCGCACGACTGGCGGCAGTCCGATACCGCTTATGCCATCGACGTTTTTTACCAAAACGGCATCGACCTCCTGCATCCCTCCGTTTGCTGGATGGGGCCCAAGGACACCGTCATTTTCGAATTTCCCTTACCTGAGGCGATCGTGGCCCTGGCGCTGAAGTTCACGGGTTACTCCCTGTGGGCGATGCGGCTGGTGTTTATGGTGTTTTTTGGGGTGGTAGTGGGCTACTTTTTCGCCAGTATCCGGCTGGTTTGGGGGTTGGAAATGGCGCAGGTCAGCACCCTCGTTTACGTAGCGATGCCGCTGTCGCTCTTTTATTCGCGGGCGATCCACATCGATTTTTTCGAGCTCGCCTGTGCCCATGCCATGTTCTTTTATTTTCTCAAAAGCATTCGTGAGCAAAGCTTTAAATACCTGATCCTCAGTAGCCTGCTGGCGATTCCGGCCTTTATGGTGAAAGCGCCTTATGCGGTGTTGCTGGCTTTTCCTATGGCTGTTTTTGCGGGGAAAGAACAAGCCTGGAAATGGCTCTTGCCACGTGCTGCGGTATTCGCGGTGCCGGTGGTTGCTTTCTGGCTGTGGGAGCGGCACGTGTACCAGGTCAACGCGGCGGCACCCGATTGGGGATATATCCTCAGCTACCGCAAATTTGACCACAACGCCCACTGGTACTTCGGCAACTGGCGTCAGCGGCTGATGCCTTACCACTGGAAAGTGCTGGCCCTACGGTTGACCACCGAAGTGGCGGGTCCGGGAGGGATCCTGCTGGTGATTTGGGGTTTGATAAATTTAAAAAGCCTGAAAATGAACGCATTGATATGGGCCTGGGGATTGGGGCTCCTGATTTATCTCTTTGTTTTTTTCAACCTGAACGTCATCCACAACTACTACCAGTTGCCGTTTTTGGCGGTGGCGGCGGTACTGGCCGGGCATGGGCTGGTGTTCCTGAAAAATAAAAAGACAGGCTGGTACTTCGCTGGCCTGGCATTTTTGGTGGTGGGAAATGTAGCCTGGGCCGAAACCCATTATTACCAGATTCCTGCCGAAATCGTGGAAATCGGCACACAGATCGACGCCAATACCCCCAAAAACGCCCTGGTCGTCGTCACGTACCGCGATTTCGATTGCCGCAATCCGCGCATCCTGTACCGTGCCCACCGCAGGGGCTGGTCCATTGAGCAGGCAGCGCTCAGCAAAAACACTTTAGAAAAGCTCCGGCAGGAAGGCGCGACCCACTGGGCATACATAGGGCCAAAATTACCGGCGATAGAGGTGTCTCCTGTCCTGATCCTGCAAGAAAAACGGGCCCTTGACTCAGACAGCCTTTTTATCTTTGAATGGAAACTCCCTTGAAATTCTCCCATGCAGGAATCCTTTACCATCCGCAGGCTGTCTCCGGAACTACTCCCTGAACTGGCAACCTTGTTTTGGGAGATATTCGGCGTAAAGCACGAGTTGGAATTCCTGCGATGGAAATACGACTCCCCGGCGCTGGAGGCGAGCTATCTCGGGTTTATGGGTTTTGATCAGCAAAATAAGCCCATTGGTTTTTGCGGGGGAATCCCTTGCCGCCTGGCTTATCAGGGCATGGAAATCCGCGGGATACAGCTTTGCGACACCATGACCCTGCCCGCCTGGCGCGGAAAAGGGCTTTGGGGCAGATTGGCCAATACCCTCGGTGAACTCGCATTGGCAGAAAACATACTGTTTCATTTTGGCATCGTAAACGAGGATTCTTACCACGCCAGCCAGAAAAAACTCCCCTGGGACCTCGTGGGCGAAATGCGGCGCTTTGCTTTTCCCGTCCATACGCTTCCTCTCCAAAAACTGGGGCAGCGGGTGCCTTGGGTGGAAAAAGTACAGGAACACTTGCTGGAAACCGCCCTCGCTCCTTTTGCCCAAATCGCGCAGCTCCCCAATCATTTGACCGACGATGGCAAACTCGCAGTCATCCACGACGAGGCTTTTTTTCACTACAAATTAAGGCCCGGACAGCGGCTGCTCGACCTCGATGCCGCGCAAGTTTGGATAAAAGCTAAGCGCGGTTTGTGGATCGGGGACATGATGTTAAAGGAAAATTATACCCCGAAAGACGTTGTCGATCAGTTGCGGCAAATCGCTTTTCGCGCAGGCATACACCATATCCACGCGCAGTTTGCGGTGGGGAGCAACCTCGAAGCACAATTTCGTACTTTTGACCTAGGGAAAACTTCCTGGAAAATAACCGCCAGGAGCTACGATCCACGTATTCCGGCTTCGGCCCTGGCACTCACCCTCGGCGATATGGATACCTTTTAGCCATGAAGCATATCCTTTGGCTCACCCCGGGTTTTGCGGCAGACGAAGCCGACAGCAGCTGCATACCCCCCTTGCAGTTACTGGCGGAAGCACTTCAATCCTCAGGCAGGTTTCATTTACACATCGTTACGCTTCATTTCCCCTACAAAATCGCCCCCTACGCCTGGAAGGGCTTGACCGTGTATCCCTGCGCTGCTTCGGCCCGACAACCTAAATTGTTCACCTGGTTCCGGGCACTGGCACATGCACGCAAGCTGATCAAACAGTACCCCATCGAGGCCATTCACAGCTTTTGGCTGAACGATGCCGCTTTGGTCGGGCAATGGCTTTCGCGGGCCTATCGATTGCCGCACACGGTCACGCTCATGGGGCAGGACGCCCGCCCTTCGAACGCTTATTTGCGCCTTTTTTCCCTCAAAAAAATGCACCTGACAGCCCTTTCGCCCTTTCACGACGATCAGTTGCAGGCCAGTACCGGGCGTCGGGCAAACGAAATTATTCCCTGGGGAATCGAAAAAATAGCGGAAGCACCCACTGCTGTTTCATTCGATATTTTGGGCGTTGGGAGCCTCATTTCCTTGAAAAACTATGCCCTGTTTATCCGCCTGGTGGCAAAAATAGCTGCTGAGTACCCGGAAATTTCGGCGACGCTCATCGGCGATGGCCCTGAAAAGCAAGCCCTGGAAAAACTCGCAGAAGCGCTGGAAATAGGCGATAAAGTGAAATTTACCGGTAATTTACCCCGCGAGGAAGTGCTGGCGGTGATGCGCCAGAGCGCTATCTTTTTGCATACGTCCACCTACGAATCCTTTGGGTTTGTGCTGCTCGAAGCCGCTGCCAGTGGCATGCAGGTCGTGTCCACCCCGGTAGGCATCGCGGCGACACATTCCGAATGGGGCATAGCCGAAACCGAAGAAGATTTACTGGTGAAACTGCGCGAAGCGATGACGCGTCCATCAGTCCGGCAACCCCGTTTCCCGTACCTCATGGAGCAAACCGCAAAACGTTATGAAGCGCTCTATGAATCGGCCCCGGATTTTCGATATTTGTAATACGCCTTTCCGGTTATTCCTTTCCCATGCAATCCCTGCCCGATTTGTCTCAGCCGCTCAATACCTCCAAAGTCATCCTGTTCAACCCCCGGTCTGCCAACTCCAAGTACCGCATACCGAACAGCATTTTGCAGGTGGGAGCCAGCATTCACGGCAAATTTGAATATGTTTTTGTAGATGGAAACATGGAACCGGATCCCTGGGCCACCATAGAGGGGTACCTCCAAACGGGCGAGTACGGCTATTTCGGGGTTACTGCCATGCCGGGTCCGCAGCTCCAGCAAGCCATTCCTTTTTCGCAAAAAGCCAAAGAGAAATACCCAGAAACTGTCGTGATCTGGGGCGGATATTTTGCCACCAACCAATACAAGGTGGTGATCGAATCGCCGTTTGTAGATGTGGTGATCAATGGTCCCGGCGACGAAGCTTTTCCCCAATTGCTCGAAGCGCTCGGCCAAAACAAGCCCTTGTTCGATATCCCCAACCTCATTTTTAAGGACGAAAAAGGCCTTATCGTCCGCACCAAAAAGGGCCAGCTGGGCGATCAGGACGCACTGCCCGAGTTGCCCTACGATTACCTGAACAAGTTTTATCCCCTCGAAAAATACCTCGCCAACACCTACCTCGGCAAGCGCACCCTGGCGTATCACTCCAGCCTGGGTTGTCCGTTTACCTGCTCCTTTTGTGCCGTGGTGCCGATTTACGAAGCACGCTGGAAGGGCAAAAACGCCGCCAATATCTACCAAGATGTGAAGCGAATCAAGGAACGGTATGCCGCCGACTCCATCGAATTTCACGACAACAACTTCTTTGTTTCGGAAAAGCGGGTAGCGGAATTTTCGCGGCTGATGATGGACGAGGGCATGACCTGGTGGGGCGAAGGCCGCATCGACACCATCGATAAATACAGCGACGATACCCTGCGCCTGATGCGGACTGCGGGTTGCAAAATGATCTTTTTCGGGGCAGAAAGCGGCAGCGACAAAATCCTGCACGAAATGGACAAGGGAGGCACCCAGACTGCCGCACAGATCAAGAGCTTCGCGGCGCGCATGAAGCAGTTCGACATCGTGCCCGAATACTCCTTTGTGCTCGGCATGCCGGCCCCTACGCCCGGAGAGGTGATGGACCAGATCGATGCCGACATCGAATTTATCAAAACGGTAAAGGAAGTAAACCCCGATACCGAGATCATTATTTACATCTACAGCCCCGTGCCTACCGAGGGTTCGGAGTTGTATCAGCGCATCACGGAGGCGGGTTTTGCTTTTCCGGAGAAACTAGAAGACTGGCTGGAGCCTGCCTGGCAAGCATTTGACCTGCGGAAAAACCCGCTTACGCCCTGGCTGCGGCCCGAAATGGTGGACAAAATCCGCAACTTCGAAACGGTGCTCAACGCCTATTTTCCCACGGTGGCCGATACCAAGCTCACGCAGTTTCAGCGGCGGACCATGCGGTCGCTTTCGTCTTTTCGCTACAAAACCGGCTTATACGCGCTGCCCTACGAGCTAAAAGTGCTGCAAAAATTCTGGCTGCGGTACCGCCAACCCGAAATCGAGGGCTTTTGACATGCGGGGCGCGATTCGTACGTTTGTTCAGCCTTGGCTTTGGCGGGGTTACCGGTGGTATTATTCCCAAAAAAGAAACTACCGGTTCGAGGGCCTGACCCTGCGGATTTTCCCCACCGTCTTCCACCCTGGCCTATTTTTGACCACCCACAGTTTCCTGAAATTTATCCGGGAGCTGCCCATCGCCGGTAAAAAAGTGCTGGAGCTGGGCGCGGGCAGCGGCCTCATCGCCTTGTGGTGCGCCCGGGCAGGTGCACGCGTAACGGCTTCGGACATCAATCTTGCGGCCGTCGAAGGAATCGTGGAAAACGCTGCGCAAAACGGACTCACAGTACAAACGGTCCTCTCCGACCTGTTCGATTCCTTTGAGTCGGAGCCGTTCGATTATATCTTTATCAATCCGCCGTTTTACCCCAAAGCACCGCAAAATGACCAGGAAAGGGCTTTTTTCTGCGGGGAGAACTTCGAGTATTTCGAAAAATTATTCCGGCAACTGCCCGCCTTTGTACATGCCGCAACCGGGGTGTACCTGATCCTGACCGACGACTGCGATTTGGCGCGTATTCAGGCCATCGGAGGTAAACAGGCCTGGACGTTTGAGCAGGTGACGGAGCAGGGGCGAATGGGGGAGGTGCATTTTGTGTATCGGCTAGAAGGAAGGAGAAAGTAGCTTTTGGTGCTTTTTCAGCTTTTTCAGGAAAACAACCTAGTGGAATTCAATAGAGTCTATTTATAATAATTGAAATATTATCCCATAATAGCCAGTCTCTTTCCGATCTGGGGTTATGTACATAGTCTTTGGTGATTCTCCCGAAGGAATTGGCCAGAGAAATCGTGCTTTCTTCCACCCATCTTTTGGCTACAGGTACAAAGTCGAGCGGTGTCGGTCATGCCTTACTTCTTTAAGTATTCGAAGGTGACTTTCCGGAGTACCTATCAGTTGTCGGATACGATTATAACCTCGTTGATCATGGACGATGATTGGGAGTAAGCGATAAGAAATGCGTGCAAGTACTAACTGGTCATTTTCTGAAAAAAGGTAATTTTCAGCGACCTACTCCGCCAAAAAGTCCCGGATAATATGCGGGTTTTCTCCAGGTTTTCCGGATGATACTGCGCGTCGGCCACCCGCGACTACCACAAGGAGGCTATTGGAGAAAAGCGTAAGGTATTCGTGCGTAAAGCCCCAGGGTTGGTTGTCGAGTCACTCCTTTATCACGAGTAACTGAACAGAGCAATGGTGGAGTTTCGGGCGGGTATCAGGGGGGCTGGTCGAGAGCATGCACCGTCATGATTTGCGCATAGTACCCTCCACCGCCTTCTGCAGGATGGGCTTATGCGGGATCGGACTCAGTTCTTTGTCAAGGACGGTCTGGAAATCGTCAGCGTCGTCGTCTTTGGCCAGCTTTCGGCCTGTTTTTTTGCCTACCATTCAGTAGCCATAATCCGGAAATTCCGGACTTTCTGATTGGCCTCGCGGTTGGAGAAGCCGGGTGCTTGCAGATGAAGGCTATCGGGTGCCCTCATTTGCGCTAATTCTTCCCGAATGGGAATAAGCGGTCCCGGGCCGGTCAAGACCAGTTTCGTCACCCGTTCCGGATATGCTTCCACGTACATACTGGCAAGGATAGCTCCCCAGGAATGTCCGATAAGGATCACTTTTGGTGCGTCAAGGGTATCGATCAAAGCTACCAGGTCGCGCCTGTGCCGGTCGGGAGTGTATTGCCAGATGTCTTCGCTCACGATCTGGTCGTAGAGGTACACGTCGTAGCCGACATCGGCTAATTGCCCCAATTCCGAAATTACCCGGTCGGAAAGGGAGCCGCCGGGTACTTCCTGAAGGAAAATAACAGGAAAAGGCTTTCGATCGCCCCTGGCTTGTATCTGCACAAAGGCGATCCGTGACCCTGTACCCAGTTGCCAGTATTGAGTGGCCTCCCGGTTGCGCTGGCGGGGAACAGGATAGGTTTTGGGAACGAATACCAGAAAAAGGAACGCAACCAATCCCCCTGCGAGCAAAAGACGATAACCCTGATAACAAATAGAGGTACGTGCACAGGAGTGATTCAGCGGGGTACCTGCAATCACATATTTACCTACGATTAGAACCAGAAAACGAAAATATCCTACGGGCTATTCGCTATCCGGCAAACCCTTATGTAGCTGCACAAAAGCAGGGAAGTGAACTCAGCTCGGCAGGGTTTGTCCGTAAAGCAGCGCCAAAAACAGCACCCCGATCACGATTCGGTAGTAGCCGAAGTGCTTAAAGCCGTAGTTCTCCACTATTTTCAGGAAAATCTTCACCGCAAACCAGGCCGTAACGAAAGCCACTACCAGCCCTATGCCGAGCAGGATCAGCTCTTGTTGCGAAAAGGCAATGGGGGTTTTATATAGGTCGTATCCCGTGGCGGCGATCATGGTAGGAATGGCCAGCAGGAAGGAAAATTCGGTTGCCTGCTTTTTATCGAGGCCGTTGAATACCCCGCCAATGATGGTGGCTGCTGCACGGGAAACCCCCGGGATCATCGAAAAGCACTGGATGAGGCCGATGAAGAAGGCATTTTTGAAGGTGATATTTTCGAGGGAATCTGTTTTACTCTCCTGGCTCACCACCCGCTTGTCGATCAGGATAAGCACCACTCCGCCCACAATCAGCGACACAGCTACTACAATCGGGTTGAAGAGGTAAGCTTTAATGATGTCGTAGGCAAGGAGGCCGATGACCGCCGTTGGGAAAAATGCCACAAAGAGCTTCAGGTAGATCGTGAAGCCCTGAAAAAATCGCTGGGCATACAGCAAGGCAATGGCCAGGATGGCACCGAGTTGGATGGAAATTTCGAAGGTCTTCACAAATACCTCTTCGTCGATCTTCATGAGGCTGGAAGCCAGGATCATGTGGCCGGTGGAAGAAACCGGAAGGAACTCTGTTAACCCCTCAACGATTGCCAGAATAACTGCCTGAATAATATTCATTTCGAATCATTGAAAAGTGGAAAAGTCCGTTTTCTGGCTCTAAAACCATATTCTTTACCCTAAATCTGTGCTTTGATCAGCCCTGGATTTATGCTTGCAACATAGGTAAACCCAGTTGTACGCACAAACGTTAACCCCTGCTCCGGTTGCAGTGAGGGGGTGAAAAGTAAAATTTAGGGGGTGATCGTCCCTGGTTTCCAGTTCCGATCACCCCCCTTACGGTGCAAAGTCATTCCCTTTGCTCCATTTTTCAGAAAAAATCAGGACTTCACCCATTTACGTACCACGGACTGTTCGTTTTGGAAAACCACTTTTACCAGGTACATACCCGGAGCCAGCCCTGATATATCCAGTCCACGGGCTATTTCTCCTGATTTGGAGGTGAACAGGGTTTTTCCGTCGGTAGCCGTGATCTCCAAGTAGCGGATCGACTCGCTGCTGCTTACTTGCAGGATGTCGTTGGTTGGGTTGGGATAAACAGAAACGGCGAAAATAGCTTCCGGTGCTATAGAAGTGCCTACATTTTTCCTTCTGGCCAGGGCCGAATAGCAGTTTTCGGTATTGCGCATGAGGTTAAAATAGTCTCCCGTTGCAAACGAAAAGGGCAAATAACTGGTCCGCAAACCCGTAACCAACGATATGCCGACGAGGTGGCTGCCGTTGGAGTAGTAGTAGGTCAGGGTAGAAGGATCGATGGCTGATCCGGCATTGAGGCTGTAGCCTGCCTGAGGTGCCACAGAGTAGGGAGACAGGATGGTAATTACTCCGGTGTTGGGGTCAATTTTGCCCAGTTTGACCGTGGAAGAGTCGAGCACCTGCATAGAATCTCCCGGAAAAAAAGGATCGGGTACTGTGGTGTAAAAACGCTGATTTACCAACCCGTAGAGTGCCGTATCGGCGCAGCTGTAGGTGAAATTGGCAAATAATGCACCGGCTGGAAGTCCAAAAGGCACCTCGCTGTAAATCGAGCCGTCGTAAAGGTCCAGTCCCACAAGCGTGCTTCCGCTGGAAAAATAATAGACCATTTCATACGGATCAATGGCACTGCCCGCATAGGCAAACCCCTGACCCATTGAAGTGGTTGTAAGCTGCGTGATTACGCCTGTGGTCGTATTGACTTTGCTGAGGAAAATTTCTCCGGTGCCAAACGGGCCATTGGGATCTTGAATATACCGGCGGGCAAGGCCATACATTGTAGTATCCGATTGGTTAAAGCGGAAATTATCGAAGTAGCTTTCCCCCAGTGGATTGCTCAGCGGTACCTGGTTTACGATGGTGCCGGTTGATAAATCGATGGTGTTCAGGTTGGGAGTTCCAAGGAAAGTATAAGTATTGGTGTAAGGGTTGATGGCTGCGCCGGTCAGGTTGATGAACTGCTTGTAGGTGTTATTGCCCTGGTTCGCAACAAAGCCACTGTTCAGGTTCAGAATACCCAAACGGATAGTGGCTGAGTCAAACTGATCGAAGGTTTGGCCCGGGTTAAAGGGATCAGGTACCTGGGAATAGTAGTTTTTGAATACTACGCCGAAGAGGCTGCCGGATTGCGCATGAAGCTGCCCGAGGCACACCATCAGCAGGAAAATACATGTAAATTTTTTCATGTTTTCTTGATTCTTTTTCTTCTTTTCCCAAAAATTCGTTTTTATTGTTTCCAAGTTAACTTGCAACCCGGTAAACAGCTAACGATTGGTCCACTTTAACTTTGGATTAAAGTTACTACGAAAGAAAATGTTTACCCGCAACGACACTATGTACATTCTATCGACGTATAGCCCGAAAAATCATCCAAACCATTTTCGGAACCGAAGGTAGTCCGCTACAAAAAAACAGGACAGTAAAGCCAGGGCCTCAGTGCCGGTTCCGGCGTGATCCATGACCGCGTGGGTACATGGAGTTACCGTTTTCCTTTCCTCTGATTGCATGCTAAAGAAAATACCCACACAGCCCATTCCCACCATAAGCACAACGAGGGGATATACCCAACGCCCGCCCTACCGCATGTGTTTTGCCATTCATGCGGTTTCATTTTTGAGAAACAGGACGATCTTTGAATTACTAAATAGGAAATTATATAAGAAAAAGCATGAAAAGCTTTCGAGAATAAATTAATTATGTAAAATTAGAGACATAATCAAAAGCAGCTGGCCGTTGTATACAAACTGATTTCTAAAATGCTAAAAATTCAAGCTGATTAATTTATTCGGCAAAATTTTTATTGAAACTGGAGATGCTCGGAGTAGATTTATCAATTGCGAAGAACAGTTTTCTGTAGCTTATTCTTCCTCTCTGCTTGATGGTGTTCCAAAAAAATAAAACTGTATTAGCATCAAATGTGGCAGGATTTGAACACGAAGGAGCATCTATTAATGAAAAATACTAATATCACTCCTTCTTCTTTTCGACTAACGGTAAAATCTAAAAGAAATAGACCTTTAGAGAAATATTGGTTGTTTTTACTCGAAGAATCGGATCGGATTTTTATCCTTGCACTGAAAATAGTTACGAACTAGAGGTGCATTTTGTGTATCGGCTGGCAGCGCCAGCCCTCCCGCTCAAGCAATACCTTACGATAGCCGTTGACGGGGCATCAGCGTATCGGCGATTATTTTTTCCCAAGGCATACCGAAATACCGTTTATCGAGCCGTTTGTTCGCGATCCATTGAATGGGAGCGGTAGGCCAGGGGAGGGGCTTGGTGGCCAGGCGATTATAGAATTTGAAGCGCTCAATGAGTTGATATTTTTCGGGCGTTACCCACGGGCCGGAAGTGCCTACATAGTCGAATGCGGCCCACTCCTCCATGGTCTGGGGTAAGGCATATCCTCCGGCAACCAACTCCTGGGTGATGGCTGAGCCGGGGTAGGGCTTGAAATAGAAAATAGGGGTTGAAAATCCGGGGTGCATTTGGCTCAGGGTACGGGCTACTTTCATTGTTTCCCTCACACTTTGCGCTGTTTCGTTGGGGAAGCCCACGATGAAGGGGAATATCCCGTCAATGCCCCTTTCGGCGCACCTTCTGGCCGTATCGAGTACTTGTTCGAGTTTTATGTCTTTCTTCATCCAGTCCATCATCTCCTGCGAACCGGATTCTACGCCAATGAGTACCCGGCGCAATCCTGACTTTCGGCAAAGGTCGAGGTCTGCATCCGACAGGCGTGCGCCCTGATCGGCGCGCATGGTACCCGCCCAGGTAATGTTAAGTTTATTTTCAATGAATTGTTCGGCTACTGCCGTTACACGCTCAGGCCGGGTGAAGTAGGTTTCGTCTTGAAAATTGAGGTCCGTAAATCCGTATTCCCGGTGCAATTCCGTCAGTTCTTCTCCCATGCGTGCGGGAGAGATGCCCGTCCAGCCACGCTGGTACACAAAAGGGTCGGCACAGAACGTACAGCGAAAGTGGCACCCGGTGGAGGAGATATAGTCCAGTTGGCGGCGCTTTTTGGCGATGAAATATTTTTCAGGTGAAATTAGGCCATAGTTTACCCTGGGTAGGGTATCCATTTTTGCCAATGCACGGGCAGGGTTTTGGTGGATGGACCCTGTCGCCGACCGGTAACAAATTCCTTTTACGTTTTCGAGGCTACTCCCTGCGTCCAGGCATTCAACCAATTCCTGAAAAGTAAGCTCTCCTTGACCCTGAACGGTAACGTCGATGGCGGATTCATCTTGCAGCGTTTCTTCCGGAAAAAGCGATGCATGCCAGCCTCCCCAAATGATGGGAAGTTTAGGAAAACGGGCTTTGGTGGCGCGCGTAACGGCCAGGGCATCGTGCAGCGGGTTGCCGGTGAGTGCGGTAATCCCCAAACAAACTGCGCCTTCGGCGGCTTCAAATACCCTTTCCAGCGGATGCGCGTCCACCCGTCCATCGATGATAATCACTTCATACCGTTCGGGAGACAATGCCGAGCCGATGGCCATAAGGGCGAGCGGCATGTCATAGAAAACTGCTTTGGGGTTATACAGGACTACTTTTTTTCGCTTCATCGGAAACTGGTTTATCAAGGCAAGGGTTTGAGAAAAGATATTACAATTCCTGCTTTAGAGAAAATCAGTTCAGTAACCTGACTTCATAAATGGGACAAGCCGTTCCTTTACTTTGATTTTTACCTGAATCCACCACTCCCGCCAAAGGGGCTGTTTCACCCCGTACAAAAAACGGAAAGCGGCGAGCAGCAAGGTCTGGCGAAAAGAGAGGTGGCCGGTCTTTCCTTCGTAGGGTAAATGCGCCATTTCATTAGATAAAAACCTGCACACAAGCCCAACCTGCGATTGCGTCAGTACCTGCTCAAACTGCCCTATCTTGCTGGCATCCAGCGGCTTCGACAGCCCCTCGTGCAAGCCGGCAGATCGCGGATCTTTGCCTGTAAAAAAATCGGGTGAGGAAAATGCCAGCATCTCCGCTTCAAAATTTACCCCCAAAAAACTGCACAAAGACGTCAGCGTTTGCTCGGGTGCCTGCACCAACGACTCGTAGGTGAGGGTAAACACGTGAGGGTCGTCCGCGGAGGTATGGCGGAGGATGGATTGCAGGCCCCGCTTCACAAACAGGGCGGCCTGTAGCAGGTTTGCATCCGAATAGGGCTGGTCAATACCCTTCACCCTTGCGAGGCTCTTGCTGAGCGAACAAATGGTGTCGAGCGGATGACGGAGCAACACCACGAGCTTAGCTTCGGGACAAAAGGCCTTGAGTTGCGGAAGGAAATAGGCATTTTCGGGGGTTTTTTCGCCAAAAATCCGCTTTTGCTTCAGGGAGAGGTACGCGGAAATAAATTCGTTGAAAATTGGTCGGGAAGGACCGCTGTAATCGGGTTGGCGGGCATAATGCTGCTGCACAAGGTCGTAGGCCGGGTCGTTGAATTTCTTTAACCAGTGCGAAATCCCCCCCACAAATTCGCGGAAATGCCAGTCCGTTCGAAACCGCTCTGTGGCACCGTAGCGCAGGATATTTTCCATAAAATTCGACTCCGGGCACACCCCGATTTCGGAATGGTGGTCGAGCATGAGCTCCAGCAGCGTGGTTCCCGACCGCGGTACGCCGATGATGAAAAACACCGGGGACGCTCCGGTTGGGCGTTTTTCGGGTGGGGTCATGGCTTAGGAGAAAGGAGCGATTGGAGCGATGCTGTCACCACGGCGCCCACCACGGCCTGACCTGCGGCATTCAGGTGCGGATCGCTGGCGTAAAAAACAGGGGCATTTGCCTCGCTTTCCTGCAAGGCTAGCAGCGGGTTGACCATGCGTACGCGATCCGACGACAGGTTTTTTTCGAGGGAAAGGAAAAACGGATAATCTGCTTGGAGGAGCGAATCCCCGGCGGTGATTTGGGCACCCAGTTGGCGAAAACGATCCTGATACACCGCGCTTACCTGTACCGCGTCGGGCATAGACAATACCAGCACGGCCAGGCTGTCCGGCACCGCATCGATCATTTCCTGAACCTCTTTCACATAAGCGACCATGTCTTTTTCGCGCTTGCTGTGGAGCAGGATGCTGTTTTGAAGCAAGCCAGGCTCAGCCTTCAGGATCATTTTGGAGCGGGGGCTGTATGTTTCCGGCGAAAAATCGGCTTCCGCTTTGGCATCTCCGGTGCCTACGACTTCGGGTGCGAACCAGTGCTTCATCTGTGGCAGGCGGGAATTGACATAGCCAAGGAACAGCAGCCGATCCGAAAGCCACCAATACATTTTCCTTTGCACAGAAATGCCCTTGCCGGTAAGCGGATGGCGAAATTCGAAGAGGTCATTGCCCACGTAGGTCTGGTAGATGAGGACCGAAGGGTGAAATTCGCGCAATCGCTTGTTTATCAAAAGCTTATGCTGCCGGATGCAGGTGCCGGGAATAGCAGAATTGATCACGCGGTATTGCGGAAAATGCTGCCGCACCTGCGCCACATAGCTCCCCAGATCGGCGCTGAAGCTGTCACCCAAGATCAGCATCACCGGGCGGTGGTCGTCGGGTGCAAGTTCGCTGGGGTTGAGCCAAAGGAGGTTGCTGCGGTAAAAATCGATGAGGTAGCTGCGGTAGCATAGTTCCAGCAGCAGCACTACCGTTACCGTCAAAAAGATCGCGTATGCCGCCGATTTTAATACTTTTTTTCCCATCGCAGTTCCAAGGTAGCAATTATACCCCGTAAATTCGGGCCATGAGCAGGAGCGCATTCGCCCGGCCTGGTATCAAAAAACGCGAGAAATGGAGCTGCTAAAGGACATATGGGGGTTTCTGAAAGTGAGGAAAAAATGGTGGTTGGCGCCCATTGTCGTCACCTTGCTGATCCTTGGCGGATTACTTTTCCTGACGGCAGGTTCGGCTATTTCGCCCTTTATTTACTCGCTGTTTTAGCCTTCGTTTCTGAATAAATTGATAATCAGGTAGTTACAAAATTGTCGAGGTCCAGCGCCCAGTTGTAATCTCCGAAGGTGAGGACGGGTTTTGCATCTGCGGGAATGAGCCCGTTTTCGGCCAGGATTAGGCGCACCCCTTCCATTCCCCCAAAATCGTCCTGGTACCAGTTCATCAGCGAATTGACGACCGCTTTTCCGGCCTGCGGATCGTAGTGCGTGGTGGTTTCGAGGTAAAACCGGGTGCGGGCATCGAGCAGTTCCTCCAGCGACCCGGGGGTATAGGCCACTACCGGCGGACAAGAACCCGCGCCACAGTTCAGCGCAAAATGCACCCGCCAGTCCAGGCTATCTACCCTTAGCTGCTTTTCGTAATCCGGAACAAGGGGTTTGTCGATATACCCCAGGCTGACTTTCACCTTTGACCGCCGCAAAATACCGTGTTCCACATCGTCAAAGCTCAGGTCAGTACCGGCGATGAAGAGTCGTTTTTGCTGAAAAAATGCCGACCGTTTTTCGTACAGATCCGGTTCGTTTCGCAGCAAATGAATCACCTGGCTGTTGTACACATTGATCCAGAACACTTTGCGGAGGCGGTCGTCGGAGAGCTGCGCAGCAAGTTGACCCAGGTCGGCACGGGCCAGGATTTCCAACAGGTCATCAAGCGGTGACTTTTGCCTGACGGCTTCCACCAGTGCCACTGATAGTGCTACAAAATCAGGCTGAGGGGAGGGCTGAACAGGTGTCATGTTTTTTTATTGATAAGAGGAGAAATCAAAGTCTTCAAACAAAAATCCAGATTCAGGATTAACTACGTAAGAGCTTGTTCGGAAATCTAAGTTGTTGATTGTCTGAGCATTCTGTTCAAAATTATCGTAATGTTCCCCCAAAAAACCCAATATTTTGATGATCTCACGGTGTATTCGTAGTCTTTTGTGAGTCTTCGGAAGTAGTT
>JBGSTW010000053.1:0-72614 GCA_041753595.1 Bacteroidia bacterium
TAGATCGTTGGTTACAACGGTATCATCACCGATGCCACCAGGGAATCGACAGTAAAAAGCCCGTTGAAAAGTATCGGATCGCCGCTTGATTCACATTAACAAACACCGCCAAGTGGTCTAAACAAACCGAGGTATTTCACCACTCGCAACACTTTTAAACGTTAATTAAATATTTCGCCAACATGAAAGTAAAGTACGAATTGCAAGGAATGAGTTGCGGCGGTTGCGTGAGCAATGTAAAACAAGCATTGTTGCAAGTGCCTGATGTTACAGAGGCAGAAGTTCAACTGAATCCACAAAGTGCAGTAATTACCATGGATAAATCAATTAGTATTCATGAATTGCAAGCCCAACTTGCGAAGGCAGGACACTATACCATTAGAGAAATTCTTACTAAATAAAAGACGATACGCGATAATTATTGGGTTTGGGGATTGGGCTATGGCATGCGGACTAAGAGCTTCAATAGCGGACCAAATACTCCGTTTACGCCTTCGAGATGCTTGCCCGAACGAAGGGCTTCCGATGCCTCCTCCTCAAACTCCTTTTAATCAAACGTTGTCTCCTTTTTCATCTCGTCAGTTTGTTTAAAATTAAAAATTTAAACTTACTGACACAGTTGTTTGAATAGCCTTACGGCTTCTGACACAGCACCCTTGCAATAAGCGAGGCAACGTGATTCTTGGGCAGTTTTGTGGTTACAGAAAGTTCAGTGCTCCGCATCGACATTTCTCTTCGGTGCTGCTAGAAGGTGCACCAAGCCCCCAAAAAGCCCCCACCCCACTCCCACATCTCCCTCTAAAATTCTGGATAAAACGGGTCAACCTGCTAAATTGCTGAATTAACCCCTTTATTCACATGAAACACTTGTTACGCTGGCTCTTGGCTTTCGCCCCGATAGGAATGATGGCCCAGGCCCCGGTGGACCCTAAGATCTGGACCCCAAAAGACATTGTTTACCAGGAAAACATCAGCGAAGTGGTCTTTTCGCCCGATGGACAAAAGATCGCCTGGGTAAAACGCCGCCCCTCGGAGAAAAAGGACAAGATGGTATCGGACTTGTACCTGACCCGCCTCACGGCCACAGGCCTCAAGGAAGTGCGCCTCACCCGCAGCGAGGACACGGACCATACGCCCGTTTTTTCTGCCGACGGAGAAACGCTCTACTTCCTTTCCTCCCGAAACGAAGGCAATGCCTTGTGGTCGCTTTCGCTGTGGGGCGGGGAGCCGCAGGTGGTGGATTCTTTCCCGAATGGCATCAGCGACCTGAAGCGCATGAACGATTCTACGCTGCTGTTTTTGTCGGAGGAAGGCGAATCGTTTGCCGAAATGAAAGCCAAAAAGAAAAAGGACGATTCAGAGGCCATCGAAGACACGGCGATGTTTAAGCCCATGCGGGTATTTGCCTTTAATACCGAAAGCAAAACCGTCCGCCGCCTCACCACGGGTCGCTTTCCGGTAGATAACTATGCCGTTTCCAAAAACGGACAATGGCTGGCCACGCGGCATATCCGCTCTCCGCACTTTGGGGTGGACGGCCTGCCAAAGCCCGCCTATGTACTCTGGGACCTGAAATCGGGTACCTCCCGCGCAATCCTCCAAAGCGGCATCCAATCGCCCGAAATCCTCAATTTCCCCGAAGACAACAGCGGCTTTTACTTCGCCGATGTGCTTTCCTCCGACCCCGAGTGGATGGGTTCCGGCGATCACCTGCTGTATTTCTTCGACCTGGCCTCCATGTCTGTAAAAAAGGTAGATACCGGCACCCCCTGGGGCATCGGCGAAGGCGTTGGGTTTATTCCAAAAGGAAATGACCTATGGGTGTTGCTGGCCGAAGGTGCCTACAACCGGCTGGCGCTGGTGGAGAAAACCGCCTCGGGCTGGAAAACAACCCCGGTTTTGGCCGGAAATGAAATGGATCGCCACCTCATGCCCATTGCTTGCTCGACCAAAGGCGACCAACTCGTGGTGGCTCACTCTTCCTCCACTTCCTTGCCTGAATTTCGCCTGCTGAATTATACCTCCGGCACGTACCGCATCGACACCGGAAAAGTGCTTGCAGAGATCAATCCCGGATGGAAAAAGAAAGGACTAACCCAGGCAAAGGTCGTGTACTGGAAAGGCGCGAAAAACGAGCAGGTGGACGGCATTCTTTACTATCCCGCTGATTATCAGTCAGGTAAGCAATACCCCATTGTGGTAGCCATCCACGGCGGGCCTTCCGGTACGGACCTCGATGCTTTTGAGTCGAGCTGGGGGTACTACCCGCAAATCAATGCGCAGAAAGGCGCCTTTACCCTGATGCCCAACTACCACGGCTCCAGTAACCACGGGCTTGCCTTTGTGGAGTCCATCAAGGGGCATTATTACGAGCTGGAAGTGCCCGATATCCTCAAAGGCGTGGATTCGCTCATTGCGGCAGGAATGGTACACCCCGATTCGCAGGCGGTGATGGGTTGGTCAAACGGAGCCATCCTCACCACAGCGCTGATTTTGGCGGCACCCGACCGCTTCAAAGTAGCCTCGGCAGGCGCAGGAGATGTAAACTGGACCTCCGACTACGGCACCTGCGAATTTGGCGTCACTTTTGACCAAAGCTACTTCAAGGGCGCTCCGTGGGACGATACCAAGAAGACGAAGTACAACCCGAACTACATCGACAAGTCGCCTTTGTTTGAGGCTGAGAAAATAAAAACACCCGTGCTGCTGTTTCACGGCAGCGACGACCGGGCCGTTCCGCGCGACCAGAGCCATGAGTTTTACCGGGCGCTGCAGCAAATAGGCAAAGCACCTGTGCGGTTTATCTGGTTTCCGGGCGAGCCCCACGGCTTGCGTAAGCTTAGCCACCAGATGCGCAAACTGGAGGAAGAAATCGCCTGGATCGACCGATGGCTGTACGGAAAAAAGCCCGAAGCCGAAGTGCTGAAGGAAGGAAGCCCGCTGTTTGTGCTGATGGAGCAGGAGAAAACCGCCCACAGCGGTGCCCTCCTCGGAAGTCAGGTGCAGGGCACCCTGGTACCTGAAACCGCTCCGCTGGGTGCCGATACGGTATCGGTGGGGGTGTATGAAGTAACGAATGCGCAGTTTCAGGCCTACAGTCCTGCGTTTGTTTTTGGCGCTGGAAAAGAAAATTACCCCGCAGCCGGCATCACCCTCGATCAGGCCAAGGGATACGTAGCCTGGCTGAGCGGAAAAACGGGGTCGAATTACCGCTTGCCCAATTCGGCGGAAGCCAAGGCCTGGCAGGAACTGGCCCTCGAAACGGCCGAAGAAGAGAACACGCTCAACAACTGGCTAGGCTACTCCCCTACCCCTGAGGATGCGTCAAAGGCACTAGCATCGTTGTCAGGGCTGAGAAGCTCGTTGCTAAAGCCCTGTGGCAGCTTTCCCCCGACCAAAGCAGGCCAAGCCAGGCTCTATGACCTCGGCGGCAACGTAGCTGAATGGTTTGCGGAAGGGACGGCTTCGGGTACCTATGGCTACAGCGCCTACGACGTGGTGGACCCTGCGGCCGATGGCGCCAAAACCCCTGCTCCGTATGTGGGGCTGCGGGTGGTGAAGGAGTAAACGAGATTCAAGCGATCAGTAAGGGCCCGGGTACAGGAAGGTATCCGGGCTATTTTTTTACCAGGATTTTCATGAATTTTAAGATTATCAAGATACATCCCCTTGATTTTCAACGGATTATGGCGGGATTTTTCACAATGCGCTTTCGTTTGGTTTGCTTAACATCGACCCATAACCCAGTAAGTGGTGGATTTTATTTTGGATGAAATGCAGGGCCAAACGTGTGTTAATATTTGCTAAAACAGATCAATAAGCTTTAACTTACGTTAGAGATTATCGGGTGAAAACAGAAGAAAGACCTTCGAGAGAAACACATGATTCAAATTTCAAAATATAGCGATGTCATCTGTTTGCAGCTAAACCAGGACTGGTATAGACTAGTTGACGCGAGCTTGAAAAAGCAAGTAGATCAACTCGCCGTCGATTTACAATCGGGCATAATATCGGGGGTAGCTCTTCCTAGCCTGGCTACGAAGCTTCACAGTGCTATTTTCAACTTGCGAATCGTGGCCATGAGGTGGATATTCGACCATGAAATTGACCTGAATGAAGAAATGCGCGGCTTTGGAATCACGTTTTTATCCCGACTCGGGTCCAGTAAGCCCCTTGCATCGCTCGGCCCCATTCTGCAAGAAGCCCTGAATATCAACCGACAGATAATCAAAGGCATAATCACCCAAAGGGAGCACAGCCAAACCTCTCCGGCATTGTTCTTCCGCAACATGCCGAAAATAAATTACGATGAGTTTATCCACCTGTTAGCCCTGTCGATTCCCGATGAAAGTCTGGCCCAAAAATTCATCGACTGGCTACACATTTCTTTGAATATTGAGTTTACTTTTTTCGCCACGAACCTGATTATGAACGAGTTGGATCGTTTTCCAACCACCATTATTGACGACCTGACGGAGTTTGCAGCTATTACCCGCGACCAATACGCGGCGTTAGCCCGGGAACTGGGGCTTATCCCTATTGCAGCACCCAAAAAATCACTCGCAGGTGCATTTCAATCCGACCTTTCTGCTGAGCAATTGGTCGAGGAAGTTCGTCAAGCCCGGTATTCCAATCGAATCACAGAGGAGTTGTGAGCAAATACCTTTTGGATACCAACATATGCATCTTTTACCTTAAAGGGAAATCACCCGTTTCGGCCAGGATAGACCTGGCAGAGTTGGAGACCTTTAGTATTTCAGAGATAACCTTGGCTGAGTTAAAATTTGGCGCTGAGAACAGCGACCCCTCAAAAAAAGAAGCAAACAGGCGTACGATACACCAGTTTGCTTCTTCTACGAAGGTAATACCCATCACCTCTGCGCTCGATATGTTTGCTGTAGAAAAAGCGCGATTACGGAAATCAGGGACTCCTATTGATGATTTTGATTTGTTGATTGGAGCAACAGCGGTCGTTAACGGCCTCATTTTGGTCACGAACAACACCCGCCATTTTTCCAGAATCAGCGGTATTCAATTGGAGGACTGGTCGATCTCTGATGAGGATAAATAGTTCCTATACTCAATTGGAAAAGCAAGCATGAAAGGGAACCTCAGAGAATTTGTTTTACAACATACCCCAAAAAAATACCCGCCAGGACCAAACGCCTGACGGGTATTTGAGTTATAAGAAAGTCATTCCTTAGAATTCGATCGGCACGTCGAGGTTCTCCCAGCTGATCATGATTCCTTTCTTGAACACACCAATGGCGAACTTTTCGTTCATTTTCATTGATTTTTGAGGCGTAGCTGTTACCCGCAGAACGTCGTCGTCGGCGCTGTACTTATAGGCACCCCATTGGTCGCTTACCTTGTTGAAGATAATCGTCCAGTCTCCTTCGGTAGGAATGGTAAACAGGGAGTACTTACCAGCGGGCAGTTTATTTCCCTGAATTTTGAGGGTTTTGTCGGTTTCAAAAGTGGTAGCGGCATTGGCACCGGTACGCCATACTTCGCCGTAGGGTACGAGATCGCCCCAAATGGTGCGGCCCTTGACTGATGGGCTGGAGTAAGCGATGGTGATATTGGCCTTTTTGATGACGCCTGTGGCGGTCAAGGCAGGGCTGGCAGGCGCTGGTTTATCGGCATCTTGTGCCCAGGCAGCGGTGGTGAGTACTACGCCAAGCAGCAGAGCTGTGGCTGTGCGGGTAATTTTCAGGAGGTTCATCTTAAACAGGGTTAATAGTTAGGTTGAAAAATCTTCGGTCAAAGGAAATTGTTCGATTGACAGGAGGTGTACGGAAAGGCGCGCAATTAGTCGGGAAATCTATCGAAAGGAAGGCGGTATTTGTCGAATAAAGGCGCCAATAAGGAGCAAAAGGTCGAATAGCGGGCCAGGAAAGTCGCCTTTAGGTAGTCAGGATGACGATTGCCGCCTATCTTCGAAGCAAAATTAACCTTGATTTATGGCAGGCAAAAAATCTTTCAGCTTTTCGATGCGAATTATCCACCGCTACCTCGGATTTTTCCTCACGGGCATCATGGCCATTTACGCCATCAGCGGCATCGTGCTGATTTTCCGAAATACCGATCTGTTCAAAAAAGAAACCCACAAACAGGAAACCGTAGGAGCTGGCCTGAACGATAAGCAGCTGGGCGAAAAGATTCGTATGCGTGGCCTCAAGTTCGACAAAGAAGAAAACGGCGTGATGCTGTTCAAGGACGGCAGCTACAACAGTACCACCGGCGAAGTGGCGTTTACCACCAAAGAGCTTCCTTTTATTCTGGAAAAACTCACCCACCTGCACAAGGCTAATACCAAAGAGCCCCTCTTTTTTCTGAACATCTTCTTTGGGTTGTCTTTGTTTTTCTTCGTCATTTCTTCCTTCTGGATGTTTACCCCCAAAACCAAGACCTTCCGAACCGGGCTGTATTTCACCGCCGGAGGCATCGTATTGACCCTGATTTTACTTTTTGTATAAAGCGATTGAGCAGAAAATAACAGGAGCCACCCTGATTGTTGGCGTGGCTCTTTTTTTGTCCAAATCCCTGGGTTTTAGCGCGGGTAGTGCGACCTATCTGAGGTCGATGGCCTTTTTTTGGTCTTGTTGCTACAAAGGTTCGACTCCGCTTGAGTCGGGATTGCGCCATGTTATGTGTTTATCGCAGCGCATGAACGCCAGCCGATATTGCGGAACATCAGTCACTACTGCCAATCCCTTTAGCCTTCTGTTTTTCTCTCAACTTAACTCAAAAGCTGTGACCCTTTTTCAGGACGAGACTGACTTCTTTTGAACGAGACGATCATCCGCTTCTGCAAAACCCGTTAGGGGTGACAGGATTATCGAAAAAATCACGCCACCCCATTTAGCGCGCATGCAGATCAGGTCGTAAAACAAGCCGGAGGCTGTCGTCTAAACGAGCCTTTCCGATAAATAACACAACGAAACTAAGGCGTTCCTACCCAAAGCAGCGGCTGGCGAACAAAAAAATTGCGGAGGACTTCGTCGGTTTCAGAATCGGGAGGGAGCGTCTTCCAGAGCGTGAAGTACTTTTCTTCGCCATATGCCTCGTAGGCAAACAAAAGCGCTGCCTGGCGCATGGGCCATTCGTCGAAATAAAGCACATCGGGCGGGTACGGCCACTGCGTTTTATCTGCCACAAAAGGATACATATAGTCCACGGCCAACTTCAGCAACAAGCTGTCGTCCGCGCCAAACTGCCAGAGGTGCGGGTCGTCCTCAGCGAGAATATGCGCCAGGGTAAACATGGCATCGAGGTTGAACAAGGCATACCCGTAAGGCTTTGTTCGGGCGAGTTCTTTGGGAAAAGAACCGTCGGGCGCCAGTTGGTCGGGCAATAAGGTATGGGTATAGAACGATTTGCAATCTCGGATCAGGGAATCGTTGCCCGTAAAACGCGCATACATCGCTACTTGCATGGCCCAGCAGGTGCTGTGGTTATTGCCGTTGTTTTTTTCCTCCATGCCGTAAGGGTGGGTGGTGATCCAGGTCGTAAAATCCGCAAACCATTGTTGGGTTTGGTGCAGCTCATCGCCGGAGAGCAGGCCTTCAGATTGCAGCACCCGGCAAGCCTGTACCACCTCCACGAGGTGAATGGCGTCGATAATGCCAATGCCGCGGCCAGTAGCAATGCCGTAGATCGCCTGGCTATACAGCAGGTTGGGGTTCATGCGGGTGTCGGGATTCACAAACCAGGCCTGCAAGTGCGCAAGGGCGCGATCGGCGTACTTTTGCTCGTGCGTGATCGAGTAAGCCGCCACCAAGGCCGGAACCATGAGGCTTAGCCTGCGCATAAACAGGCGGTGTTGCGAAAAATTGGCTGGATTACTCAACCCGTCTCTGCGGATATAAGGTCCACCGGGATGGAGCGAATCGGGCCACCAATAATCGCCCTCCGAGTAGAAATCGTGGATACCGCCCGCCGATCGTTCGCAGGTTGTATCGGTAATCGTGAGGATGGGAGCCGACAAATACGTATCCGCTGCTGCGAGCACGCGCGATTTTTCCAGCGTCAAGAGTTGTTGGGAGAGGTTCTCAGGCGCTGGCTTACAGGAGGCTAATCCGACGAGGACAGATAAAAGCAGGGTTTTCAGCAAGGACATAACGGCTTGATCAAATAATAAGTGGGGCACCAACAGGTTGGGAAAGTAAACGCAATTAAAAGTGCGTTGCGAAAAATTCAGAGGATAATCCTTTGAAAATCAAGGGAATTAATCCTCAAAATCATAATTATCGGGGTATAAAATCTGAATTTCAGTCCAATAAAGCATTGCAAGCCCAAAGGGAACGAGGGTTATTAGTCCAGACTGAGAAGTTTTACCAGCAAACCACGAAACCCCAAAAAGCAGTTGTGGCAATAAGTTTGATAATGTTCCTGTTTTTCGGATACATAATGAAATCACGATGTATAGATATTACAAAATATGGGATAATACTTGTTTGGAAATAAAATATCGCATAATTTGAAATCGAATTCAGGTCCCACCTCTGGCCTTCCATTTCGACACAACACCCCTATGTCTTCAAATACCCCTAAAGTAAAACTGCCCCTGCGGCTTTTGTCTGCTAAATGGGCGCTCATGTGCCTGATTGTACTTGCATCCGGGATGATTTTGGTTTGTGTAGCCGGAATGCTTTACCTGTATGTTAAGGGCAAATGGAATACGATGGCTGGTCTGGGTATTTCCTTTTTAGGGCTTATGGTCGTAGTAATGGCGACAGCTGGTGCCAAATTGATGGATATAAAAAAAGGGTGAAGCCCCGGCTTTTCATTCCAGCCAATCCCGTATTGATACTTATCCCTTGATAGTCAAACATTTACAAATATTCAATTAGCAGCTACTAAAGCCCTGGCATGTTACCCCGCCAGTTTTGCTTGATGATGTCCCAAATTCAGAGAGTTGAGTGATTGATCCATATCGAACCTGAACTAATCCTGCCTGACTTACTGGCGGGGTTATATCTCGCATTGAACGAGACGTTTATTTTCAAATAATTAAATTGACATCATCAACGCACCATATACCGCTATTTCAGAGTGTTGGATATTATTGTTTCAAAGCAAAAATTAAATAGCTTTACTATCATCCACACTTCCGACAATTTGCAAATCTTAATCTGTATCTCAAGGCTAAGAAACTGGAAGTACAGACCTTAGAGGAAATGAAATCCTCAGGAAAATCTTTATCAACCGTTGTTTACTTTCTTGGAGGACTGATGCTTGTGTATGCCGGATACATGATCTACCGCATGGCTTCCGGAACCTGGAATACCACTACCACCCTGGGGATTTCGGGAATCGGGTTATTGGTCGTGGGCCTGTCCATCCTCAGCACCTCGATGGCAAGAATTGCAGCTGAGATCAAGAAGCGGGAAACCGAATCCTGAGCCATTAACCGTCGCGTATCTTTTGGGATTACTAATTTGCTTCATCGAGGTAGTTGACTACCGCTTGCCTTTCTCTGTTCACGGTCAGTCGGGTTACGTCGGGACGGGAGTAATGCCCCGACACATCCAGGTTTTGCCGCTCTTCATACACCCGGTTGATATCAAGCGAAGCACAAATCAGGCCTTCGGTATAGGCCACCGGCTCCACCACCCATTGGCCATCAGGCCCCGCAATACAAGAACCGCCGTCTGCCATCACTTCTGGTGCCAACGTATGTAGGTATTCGTAATGCGGCAGGCTGGCCGGAAGGTCTTTCTTTTGCAACAAACCCGACACCGATAGCACATAAGAACGCGACTCCAGCGCGATAAACCGGGTAATGTCTTCGGTATTGCGAACAGCTCCTGGCCAAACGGCCACATGCAGGTTTTCGCCCAGTCCGTACAGGGCCATGCGGGGCAAAGGCATCCAGTTTTCCCAGCAATTGAGGCCCCCAACCGTAAAATCATGCAATGCGTGCACCTGCAGTCCGTGGCCATCGCCGGGCGACCAGCAGAGCCTTTCTTCGTACGTGGGCTGGAGTTTGCGGTGCACCGATTGAATCCTGCCCATTTGGTCGATATACACCAATGAACAATAGAGGCTGTGCCCGCCCCGGTTTTTCGCCCGCTCGATGATGCCCAGGTAAACGGCAATCGACTTGCTGCGGGCCAATTCACACAACTTATCCAATTCTCCGGCTTCGATCTGGATGGCATTGCGCAGATAGTGGGCGTGTATTTCTTTTTGAATTGGCGAATCGAAATCGGAGCCATGGGTAAACGAAAGCCAGAAGGGATAGCCGGGCAGCAAGGCTTCGCCAAAAACCACGAGCGAACATCCCTGGTCTGCGGCATCGGCAACATAGGCACAAATCTTTTGCAGGGTCAGGGCCTTGTCGAGCCAAACGGGGGCAATCTGGGCCAGGGCTACTTTCAGGGGATTGGACATGGGCTAAGGGTTCAATTAGGAAATCAGGCTAATTCACTTCGCAGACACGCCATCAGGCGCGGTATTCCGAAATTAGCAAACAGTTCTATCCAGACAAAACTACGCTTCCGCCCTTCCGGTTGTGCCAAGCCTCGCCAAACGTGTAACTTCCTATTTTTCAACCAAACCCCCGCCCCATGTTTCTGCCCCCTACCCGACTGACGGTTACTGCTTTTCTATTCCTTCTCCTGTTGGCCGTTTCCGGTTGTTTACCGACCCGCCAATCTGCTTCCAAGGATACAGTCACGGCAAAAGAGATACTGGGCAATCCGGAGTACCTGGCCTTTTCATTCGGAGGTTACCGCCAAAACACCCGGGCAACCGTGCCAGAGGTGGCACAGCTCAAAGAGGACCTCCGGATACTGGCCGCTTTGAAAATCAAGCTATTGCGCACCTACAATACCCAGCAGTATGCCCATGCCGCCCGTCTGCTGCAGGCGATCCGGGAGCTAAAAACGGAGGAATCCGGCTTTGAAATGTACGTGATGCTGGGCACTTGGATCGAATGCGAAGGCGCCTGGACCGCATCCGCCAACCACCAAAAAGGAAACCCGCTCAACAACACCGCCGAAATCGAAGCTGCCGTTCGCCTCGTGAATGAATACCCCGACATTGTGAAAATCATTGCGGTGGGCAACGAAGCCATGGTGCAGTGGGCGGCGAGCTACTTCGTGCAGCCTCAGGTTATCCTCGACTGGGTCAATCACTTGCAGCACTTAAAGCAAACGGGCGCAATACCTGCCGACACCTGGATCACCAGCTCCGACAACTACGAATCGTGGGGCGGTGGCGCCTCCAGTTACCATACCCCTCAACTGGCCGAACTGATCAAGGCCGTGGATTTTGTATCGCTCCACACCTACCCTTTTCACGATTCGCACTACCATCCCACTTTTTGGGGCGTACCCGACAGTGAATTTTCCCTTTCTGATATCGAAAAAATAGATGCCGCCATGGTCCGTGCCCGCGACTACGCCATCGCCCAATACCAGCAAACGGCGGATTATATCTCCGCTTTGGGGGTAAATAACTCCATCCACATCGGCGAAACGGGCTGGGCCAGCATAGCGGCTTCTTCTTACGGGGCCACGGGTTCGCGTGCAGCAGATGAGTACAAGCAAAAGCTGTATTACGAACACATGCGGGCATGGACCCAATCCGCGGGCATGTCCTGCTTCTACTTCGAAGCCTTCGATGAGCAATGGAAGGACGCCGGCGACCCGCTGGGATCAGAGAACCACTTCGGGCTGATTACCCTGAAGGGAGAGGCAAAATTTGCCCTTTGGGACGCGGTTGATGCGGGTACATTCAAAGGCCTTACCCGCGACGGCATGCGCATCACCAGGACCTTCAACGGTGACATGGCAGCTTTGCTGGCCAGTATTGCCCCGCCCCAGGCCCTCAGCGAAATGGGCTTGCTGGAAACAAATACCGTAAACCCAGACCGAAAACCCGGTGCAGCTGTAACCGAAGACCAGTATGTGGTTGTTCACGAAAGCCTGGTGCCCGGCGACTCAAAAAGCGTCACCTACCCCAGCGCCTCCCTGAAACTCAACGCCTGGGAGGGCACCTGCTCCATCGAGCTTAACAGCAAAGGCATCGTGAAAATTATCCCCGGCGGCGGCGACTGGTGGGGTTGCGCCCTCGAAATGAACGCCGACGGCCAAGGCGAAAACCTCTCTGCTTTTAACCAAGGTTTCTTGCACCTCGAAGCCCAGGGTTCGGCGGATGCTGTCTTTGAAATCGGCTTCCAAACGGGCCAATTCGCCGCGGGCAACCAGACCAATAATTTCATCCCATTTGGCCCCGGCGGTAAGTATGCCCTGCAGCCAACGTGGAACGAGTACGTAATACCGGTTGCGGAATTGAAGCAAGGAGCGAACCTGGCCGATGTTACCGGGGTGGTGTTTTTGCGGGGGATTAAAAAAGGAGGCGGGAAGGAGATTTTCCTGCGAAATATCTACTACAGCCAGCAGTAAACGGGCGTTATTTTACGAGCACGGCGGTTTCGCTGGCAAGGCCAATGGTGGCGATGGCCCCGCTGTTGAAATGGAGAAAATCCGCCGCTATCCCATCGCTAAAAATAACCCCTGAGCCGGGCATAAGCGACTCCAACTTCAGCGAAGCTTTCTGACTAATTTCACCCATCACGATTCCCGCCTGCGTACGGACACTTTCAAATGGCTCTCTTACAGCGAAAAGAAGCTGATCGTCGTGGAGATGCGGCCGTTGTCCCGCGATGTTTTTTTCAAAAAGAGAAGCGACCCCAAAAGCCATGTTGAATATTGAGCTTAGCCACCCGGTTGATCCGGCAAGGGTAGAAATAATGATTCCGCTGGACGACTGCTCTTCGGTTTGGCCTTTGTAGGTAATTCGATATCGGGAAGAAATATGGGAATCGGCTCCCACGTACAGATCGTTGAAAGCCAGCAACCGCTGACCGTCGTTGAGCCGGGCTTCTGCAAACCGGCGGGTATCTGCCTCAAAATCGTCGGAAATGACCCGCTTTACCCCTGCCAGAAAATCCTTGGTAGTGAAAGGCAGCAGCACCCCGTCATATCTGTCTTCGTCGGGGTTAACGCCTATGATTGGTATTCCCTTGGCGTATTTGGCGGTATTGGCTACCAACCCATCCTGGCCAATGACCACAATGAGGTTGTTATCTGAAAAAATATACGAGGGCAAGAAATTACGGGCAACAATTTTGTGCTTGATGACCCCGGTAAGCTGGCTTTGAAGTGAAACCAGCGATTGGTGAAAGGTATCGTGTTCCAGCACATAATCTTCAAAATTCCCTCCCGAGCGTTCGATGTAGAACCTTGCCTGAGCTTTCGTATTAAATCGCTCAATCAGCGACTCCAACCGGGTTTTGTTTTTAACGATGATCGCGTACTCTACACTCATCCCCTTTTCGATTGGCTCCCGCCTTTTTCCTGCATGAGGGATTCAAGCAGCTCAGGGCTGATATTCAGGTTGCCAATCTTGTCGGCATTTTCGGCAAGCGTCCGAAAGGCAAGCGCAATATTGAATTTCGGGTCGGGGTTGTTGTTGAGCGCTGTAAGAATCTTCCAGTCCAGGTCGCGGTAAGGCTTCAGGTTTTCTTCAATTACAAATCCCTGCGTTTCAGCGACTTTCCGGTCGTTTTCTGTTTTTTGATCAATCAGAAGTTTGCGCTGGTTTTCGATGGCGATATCGGCAGAAAGCTTCATTTCCCGCAGCTTGCGGTCATTATCAGACTTTTGGACATCCGATTCCATTTTCTTCTCCGCAATCTGCTTTTGCTTTTCCTCTACCGCTATCTCGGTATTGAGTTCCGACTCTCTGATTTTACGCTCCTGCTCAACGGCAAAATTTCGCCTGGCATAAATGGCCTCGTCGGCTTCCTGCTGCAGCTGTTCGCGGGTCTCGGTTTCCAATGCACGCGCCATTTCAGGCGTAGCGGTAACAGCGAGGATATTAGCCCCTAAAATTTCGATACCCAGCATTCCGATGGGCTGTGACGTGATCAATCCCGCCAGAATCTTCTCCTCAATCAGTTTAGCTGAGCGGATGGCATCTTTCAATTTGATGCCGTGGATATAGGACGAGGTAGCTGTTTGCGCTTCGTTGATGATGCGTTGATTCAGCTTTTCGATGTCGTTTTTCTTGTATTGACCCGCATCATTGAGGGTAAAATCGAGTATTTCTGACAAGGTCTTCGGGTTGCTGATTTTATAGCTTATCTGCCCCTGAATCGTGACCGTCTGGTAGTCATTGGTTGATTCACCGAAGATAAACGGGAGGTCGTTGCTCCCCATCGGAATAGCCACCACGGAGCTGTTTGGCGCAAAGTAGAAAAATGCCAGGCCCCTGCCCTCTCTATAGATCTCTCCATTTTTGAAATGGATCGCATAGGTCATGGCGTCGAATTTGATGTGCTTGAATCCAAACATAGCAGATGTGCAGAATTAAGATAATTACCCAAAGTTAACGGATATCGGGTTCTTATGCTGCTGTTTGAATGGCAATTTAACGCTCAATACTTCGCTTTTACCCCTACTTCCGCTTCTCCGCTGTCATGCGGCCCATAATGAGCTGTAGCACATGCACCTTGGCCCAGCGCGGCAGCAAACTGAGCGAACCGGTGAGAAACTTGCTCAGAAAACCCGGAAAAACGGTGGATTTACGACCCAGGGCTTTCAGGATCGGCACACCCACGGCTTCGGGCGAAAGCGCACCGCCCATTTTCATACCGGCCCTTTGTCCAAAACCCGACTCCACCGGACCGGGAGCCGCAGCAAGTACCGCCACGCTGTAGGGTTTCAGCTCTTGGGCAATGCCATGACGCGAAGGATGCCCTTGTTGATGAAAAAGATGCGATCGGGTACTTTTCCCGGCTCAATGAGCAGTGCTTTCCGGGCAAATCGCTCGGTATGGCATTGCTTCAAAAACGACTCCAACTCTTCTGGTGAGACGACGATCATCTGCTGTATGGCCTGACTTAGCTGATCCATGGGTCGGTTTTATTTTGCTAAAATAACCCCCAAAGCCCGGATTGGTTTACCCCACTAAGAGGCGTTTGAGGGTTCATTTCATCTTTTCCGATAACTTCCTCCCCAGAAAAAACCTGGCGATTACCTGACCGGGTGAATGATTCCTTCACACGAAATACGATACAAGCGCATGTCCTCGTCGGAATTTACTTCGATGCGGTCGGTGGAGAAAACGGTGCCGGAGGTAGCAGTGAACCAAGGTACCCGCGCAACTGAAAAGCCGATTCCGGTTCCGGCGTACACGAACGAGGCTATTTGCAAACGAGAAAGGAAGCTGCCGGTTTTGGTAAACGTGCAGAGGTATTTTTCTGATCTTCCTCCTCCGGCATAAAACAAGCGTTCGTAAATCACGGTATACCAGTCGTTGGTTTCAGCCACAAGGCCCACAAGGTATTCTTCGATGGCAACCAGCCACAAGTAAGTGCGACATTAACCCAAGCCATAAAATATGCTTCCGGTTGGCAATCTTTACCAAAATTGAAACAGATGTTTTACTTAGCATGTACCTGATTCATGCTATCGAACACCAATTGTTCAAGCCGTCCTTTGGGAAAGGTCATTCTTTCGGAGTGAAACAACACCACCTCGTGCTTTGCCGTCCGCACGTCGTAAATAAAAGCGAAATAGGTGAGGTAATGATGCCGGGTGGACCTGATGGCAAATAAGGGTGCAACCGGAGGCATAATCATACAACTGAAAAGCCCGGCTACATCGGACCAGGTATGTTTCCATACGTCGATGGCTCCAATCCACATGAAATAATCGGTGCCGTATTTATCTGCAATGGCTTCCACCTGTGCCTGCTGGAGGCCTTGAGTGGGCGAGAGATCGTTGTAATCGAGCTGCTGACTAAACCACTCGTTGAGGAAGCGGGCCTCATTCATGGTCTCCGTATCTTTTTCAGACAGGTTTTCGGTATCGAGGATAGTGGCAGAAAGATGCGCTTTTTTGGCCATGTCCCGAATGGTTTGGCTGAAGGCTTTCTGTCCTTCTTCTGAGCGAAAATTCAATGGAGTCAGGCTCTTCTTTTCGCGATAGGCCATATATTTCGGGTCAACGACCACCACTTTGTTGATGCCTAATGCTAAACCGTGCCGGGCAACATTTTTCCTGTATTTTCGGTATTCCTCACGCCCTGCTTCGGTACGGTAATAAGCCCTGCGTTCGGCATTTTGATCGTATGTAACTTTTCCTTTTGCTACCATTCCCACAAAACCGGTGTCGGCAAGCCATTCTTCGGGGATAATATTTTTCCAGAAAATTTCATGGGCAACGGTATCGCTTTGGGTATATGTTGGTCTTTTTTTGGATCCTGATTTAGCGTCCTCTCCTGCACCCGGAGTAAGGAAAAAGCCCCCACTTTGTTTGCTTGAACCTGTGGTGACCGAATCCTGATTGACCGAATCCGATTGGCTAAATAGCTTGTCTTTCCTCAACCATGAGTAAGGCAAACGGTGTTTTTCGGCTGCATGGGCCAGCGAATCGAGGGAGCTGAAAGAACCCGCGAACTGGGTGCTGAGGTCTTCCAGGATGGTTTTTAACTCTTTATTTTCCGGAAAATCCTGCGTGAGTGGCCAAACATACGACATCGCCAGGGTGGTTACTGACGAGGTATCGAGGCTATTGAGTAAAAAGGAAAGCTGTAGCAGCTCCCCTTCTTTTTGCTCGGTCATGTTCCGGCCATTGTATTGCAGGTTGTTTTTATACTTCGAAAGGAGGTACAACGACTTGGCGACAATGGACTGTAGGTATTCGTTGTGCGGAAAATCCTGCAAGACGAGGAAGGCGTCGTAGATGGCACGGTCAAATTCGTCGTTCTGAAGGTGCAGCATGGGCGACTCGAAGCGGGCGATATTTTTGGCCTGTAAAAAATCGAGCTGAGAAACGAGGAAATCGGGTGCGTCCACAGATTTGCCGGTTTGCATACCGGAAAGCAACCGCTCTTTTCGTAGGCCCGCATCGGGGTGGGTAGAGAGCAAAGAATCCTCAGGATTTGCTTTTTCGAGCAGGGTGCCGACAGCGGGAACCTGCTCCAGCCAGTAACTTTCCGGAAGCTGGAAATTGCCGTAAGTGAGGAAATCGCGGTCAAAGGGCAGGTTGGCCTCGGGCAGGTACGAAAGCTTCAGTATATCGAATACCTCGCCGAGGTAATCGGTTCCGTATCCGCACTTTAAAAACAGCTCCAGCCCTAATTGATCGGCTTCCTGCTCCTGTTCGCGGGAAAACCGGCGGATATTTTTCAAATAATCTTCCTTCAGAATGGATAAGGCCTGGTTTTCGGATTTGACAAACTTGGACATGTCCCTCGACTTCAGGTACAACCCGAGGCTATGTGCCTGCTTGATGTGGGAGATCTCGTGGCATAAAATAAACGCAAGCTGAGACTCGGTCTGGAGGCGGCCCATGAGCCCCAGCGAGAAAAAGATACTCCCGCGGGCATCGGCAAAGGCATTGGGAACAGCGGAGCGCAGGGTATAAATCTCCACTTTGCCTTTCAGGTCGGGCTGATGTTCGAGAATGTTATCCAGTACTTTTTCCAGATAAATCGACACCGGATCATCGTAGAGCACCTTCCCGCTCCGCATGAGGTCGTCGAGATTAAAGTTGATTTTTTCGCTGAAGTCGATCCGGCCTTTTATTTCCTCCTTGCTCTTCCGCGATCCGGCAATGGATGTCATATCCGATTGAATTTTCGTGGAAGAGGCTGTTAGTATTTTATCGGGAACGGGGCCCGAACATACGATGGGTTGGTAATGGTCAAAATCCTGAGAAAAAGTGAGGGTCGAAGCTAAACTGAAAATAAGCGCAAGCAGAAAATGAATCTGTTTCATATGTATGCAGCAATAAATTGAAATTAAAGGCAGAAAAACCAGAGCCCGACCTTCACCTGAAAAGCCTGCATCAGGCTTATCCGCTGGGTCAGGGACGATTGATATTGAAGGTAATTATCGCTCTTAGGGTTAGAGTTGAAGGGTGATCCATCGGACGGGTTGTCGGGATTGGCAGGAATAATGACCGTGCATGAAACATCCAGGAGCAAGGTGGAGTGAAGTGAAAAAATCCTTCCGAGCTGTGCACCCAGCCCGTATTTTGAATTCGTAACATTAAACTCCAGATCAGATTCATCGTACATCTGGCTATTTTTGATGTTGCTGTCAATCAAGCTGGAATGGGTACGTGTATATTGACCCAGCAGGGAAATATAAGATCCGAGTGAGACAGAATGGGAGAAATAGTACCGATACTACATTTGCACCGTTTGGCAATTGAGCCGGTACAAACCGACAGCATTGACCACTAATCCGATGGTAGAACTGCCATCGAGGAACCCGGCATAGAGATTGTCAATATAAAGACCTGTTTGAAACACCCCCGCCGAAACACCCACTGAGGTGCGCCTTGAAAGGGCATATTGAATCCCCAAAGCAGGGTTATGGACTAATCCTAAAGCCGGTATTTCGTCCAGCCGGGTGGTACTGCCAATCGGGTTTTCAAGGCTAAGTTGGGTAGCGTTCGTCAAGCCGACCCCCAGCCGCTTTCCCAAATACCCGGAAACCTGACCATGTGTGTAAAAAAATGAGCAAGCAGCAAATACCAAAACAATCCATTTTTTTCCCATCACAATTATTTTATCTAGTTGACAATTATAAGCAAGTTTCAATATTCTGTCCTCATTTTTTCTAATAAAATAAAAATATTTGTCAGAGCCGCTGGCTCCTCTTCAGCACACACAAATACACAAATCAAGCTATTTTCATGTGTTTTACAGAATATGGAGAACCTAACATACGGCTCATATTGTCATAACAAATGTTCACCCAAATGAAGCACAGGTTAAATCTTGTTTAAGGTTTGCTGTAAGGGAGGGCTACGGGTTTCTATCTCTTTAAATATGCAGCGTGATTAACCCAAATTACTTAACCCAATCATGATGCAAGTTTACCTGAAACGCGCTTTCCGGATCGTTGCCCTGGTATTGATTACCCTGGCAGGATTTGAGGCAAACGCGCAAAACGCCGTTCAGGGCGTGATGCTGGCCAGCAGCCAAACCGGCTCGCTGTCGGTGCACAAGCCCCAGGCTCGTCCCGTTACCGGACAAGTACTCGACGCCCAAACCAAAGATGCCCTCCCGGGGGTAACCGTGGTAGTGAAAGGCACCAACACCGGCGCCATCTCCGACGCTGAAGGACGCTTTACCCTCCAGGTAGCTGACGACAACGCGGTGCTCGTATTTTCCTTCCTGGGATATACCAAAATCGAAGTAGCTGTTGGAGCCCAAACCACCGTACAGGTAATGCTTGAGCCAACCGCGCTGGAGCTCGACCAGGTACTGCTCATCGGCTACGGATCAACCCAGAAAAAAGACCTAACCGGTTCTATTTCTTCGATTAAAGCCGAAGATTTCAACCAGGGGATTATCAATAGCCCTGAGCAATTGCTACAAGGAAAAGTAGCTGGTGTGAACGTGGTGAGCGCAACCGGTGAGCCCGGCTCCAACCAGAGCATCACCGTACGTGGCCCGGGTGGGGTGCGTACCGGCTCTACGCCGCTCTTCGTACTCGACGGACTGGCCCTCGACAACTCCAGCACCGGCGGTGCCACTAACCCGCTTACGTTCCTTAACCCACAGGACATCGAATCGATCGATGTGCTGAAAGATGCTTCTGCTACTGCCATTTACGGTTCACGGGGCGCCAACGGGGTGATCATCATCACCACCAAGCGTGGCAAAGCCGGGGTTTCTACCTTTAACTACAACGGCAACCTGAGCGTGTCAAACATCGCCCGTCCGCTGGCTGTTTTTACCGCTGACCAGTACCGCCAGGAAGTAGTAAAAGCCGGGGGTACCCTCGAAGATTTCGGGGGCAATACCGACTGGCAACGCGAAATAACCCGCACCGCCTTTACCCAAAACCACAACGTATCGATGGGAGGTGGCGCAGGAAATCTTTCCTACTACGCCTCTGCAGGCTATCAGGACCAGGAAGGTATCCTGAAAGGCAGCCAGCTGACCCGCACCAACGGCCGCGTAAACGCTACCCAGAAATTCTGGGACCAGCGCCTGATTGTGGACCTCAACCTGTCGGCAAACAATACCGTGAACAACCGTCCGTCGATTGAATACCTGCTCGGATCAGCCATTTCCCTGAACCCTACCCAGAACGCTTACGATGCAAACGGCGACCCGCTCGTAACCCAGAGCTTTACCAGCCCGCTCGTAGCCCTCGATTTGCAGAAAGACATTACCACGACCAACCGCATCGTGGCCAATATCTCTCCTTCGCTCGAAATTGTGAAAGGCCTGGTGTACAAGCTGAACATTGGCCTCGACAACGCTACCTCTACCCGCGACCTGCAGTCGCTCGCCAGCGAACTTCCTAAGCAGGATGGTCGCCTGGAGTCGATCTACACCAACAACAGCAACAAGCTGATCGAAAACTACCTGACCTATTCTTTCAACAACAAAAACCACCGGCTCGTGGCTTTGGGGGGTATGTCTTACCAGAAGATTTTTGTTCAGGGCCGCTCATTCAGCATCAACAAGTTTCCGGTTTCCGACATTGAGCCAATCTACAACCCTGGCCTTGGTCAGGACCTGACACTGGCCAACAACCGTCCTTCCGGCTTTGCGGTGGTGAACGAGCTGCAATCCTTCTTTGGTCGGGTAAATTACCAACTGAAAGACAAGTACCTGTTGACTGCCACGGTACGTGCCGATGGTTCCTCTAAGTTTGGTGCCAACAACAAGTACGGGGTATTCCCTTCTTTCTCCCTCGGATGGAGGATTTCAGACGAAAGCTTTATGCAAAACTCGCCTTTCTCTGAGCTGAAAGTGCGTGGTGGATGGGGACAAACCGGTAACCAGGAAATTCCTTCCAAAATTACTCAGCCCCTCTTTACGGCTGCCGTTTCTTCTTCGGCCAGCTACCCGCTTACCCCAAGCGGACCCTTCCCCGCAGGTATTTCTTATGCCCGCCTCGCCAACCCCGATATCCAGTGGGAAGTTTCGACCCAAACCGACCTCGGACTGGACTTCGGCCTGTTCAACGGCGCGCTGTATGGTACCATCGATTTCTTCAACAAAGTATCGAACAATATCCTGCTCGAAGTGATTCCTGCCGACCCGGTACAGCCAGCTACCAGCTTCTGGACCAATGTGGAAAACATGACCATAACCAACCGTGGTTTTGAGTTTGAACTGAACTACCGTTACCTCGCTCAGAGTGGTTTTAGCTTCGAAGTAGGCGGCAACCTCACCCTGATCGACAACAACGTAGAAGGCTCGCCCTATACCGTGATTCCTTCCGGTAGCGCATCCGGCTCAGGTTTGACCTCCGCCACCATCAACGGCTATGTAAACGGACAGCCCATCGGTACTTTCTTCCTGAAAGAATTTATTGGCCTGGATGACAATGGCCTGAGCATTTTCCGCGACACCGACGGCGATGGCCTTATCTCAGACAAAGACCGCGTAGCCCTGGGCACCGCACTTCCTAAGCAAATCTTTGGTTTCAACACCACCATCGGCTACAAAGGATTGACCCTGCGTGCCAACCTGAACGGCGTAAGCGGCAACAAAATCTACGACAACACCGCCAACTCGAGCTTCTATTACCTGAAGATTTCGAAAGGGGTAAACACCACCGCCGAAGCCACTGAGTACCCCAACGAATCGGTAAGCAACGCTGCGCCGGTTTCGAGCCGCTACCTGAAAGACGGTGCATTCCTGCGCATGAACAACCTTTCGCTCAGCTACAACCTCAACCCGAACGTGATCGGACTGGACAAGTGGGTAAAAGGCATTCAGGTTTCAGCAACCGGTCAGAACCTGTTTGTAATCACCAAATACAACGGTTATGACCCAGAAGTAAATACCGACCGCACCATCAACGGCATTTCTTCCTACGGCATTGACTACCTCAGCTACCCACACGCCAGGACTTTCCTCTTTGGCCTGAACGTATCCTTCTAATCCCAGATCATGCAAACCATGAAAAAGATAACCTTCATTCTGGCCCTTTTGGGCCTCTTTCTCGCCCTGGACAGCTGCACCGACCTGCAGGAAGAAATCCTCGACGAAACCTCAGCCAGCGGTCTTTCTGACCAGCAGCTGGCAGAAGGCGCCATCGCTCCGGTGTACGCCCTGCTCCCCGGCCTTTTCCAGCACACGTCTTATTTTTCCCTTCAGGAAATCTCTACCGACGAAGCCATTCTGCCTTACCGTGGTGGTACCGACTGGGGAGATAACGGCATCTACATTGCGATGCACCAACACAACTACACCAGCACCGATCCTAACATCAAGCGCACCTGGGACTTTATCCTGACCAGCATCTCGCGTTCGGTTTCGGCGATCAACTCGCTGTCCACCAACACCGATCCTTCGGCTGCCCTGTACCTGGCCGAAGCCCGCGGCATGCGTGCTTATTATTCGCTGCTGACCCTCGACCTGTTTGGGGTAGTTTTTGTGAAAGACGACCTGAACACTGCCTCGCAAATCCTGCGGGGTGCCGAAGCGGTATCATTTATTGAAAGCGAATTGCTGGCCGTGGAGCCGAGCCTCGGAACCGACGTAGGTCCGGGCCGCCTCACCAAAACTGCTGTATGGGGACTTTTGGCCCGCTTGTACCTCAACGCAGCTGTTTACCGCGATCCGTATGCGGCTTCTTTCACTTTCCCTGCTGCTGACATGGACAAAGTGGTAGAATACTCCGACAAGATCATCAACTCCGGCAAATACCAGTTCTCTCCCGAGTATTTCTCAATGTTCGACGACGACAACCACACCAACCCTGAGTTGATCTTTGCCGTGGACCAGCGCGCCGAACTGAACGGCCACAACCGTATGGCTTACTTCTCGCTTTCCGGCGACCAGTATCCGCTGCCAGCTTTTCCAAACGCTAACGGCACCGACGGCCCCGGCATTACCTCCGATTTCTACCAGACCTGGGTAAGCGCCTATGGCAGCATCGATCCGGCGGTGGATCCCCGTTTCTACAAAGAAAACCTGTCGATCTACTCAAACCCCGCCGACTCCTGCGTAGCAGCTGCTGATTTCAACATCAACCGCGGTATCCTCCGTGGCCAGCAGTACGGCCTGATCCGCGTTAACGGTGTGTTCCAGAAGTGCGCCAACGGCGACATGAAGGTAGGGATGCTCTTCAACGCTTCGCGCAGCAACCCGAACCTGCCCGTGAACTTCACCGAGCATATCGACTTTACCGTGGCGGGCTCTAACTACAGCACCGGATACCGCGTGGAGAAATACGAGTTTAGCCGCAAATCAGCCAGTGGCCGTAACTTTGGCGATGCCGACCTGGTGATTCTGCGTCTGGCCGATGTGTACCTGATGCGTGCCGAAGCCAAACTCCGCAAAAGCGGTGACGAAGCTGCTGCCCTCGCCGATGTTAACACCGTGCGTGCTTCACGTACCGCCAGTACGCCTCCGCCAGCCTTGACCGCAATGACGCTGGACCTGCTCTACCGCGAGCGTGGTTTTGAGTTTTACTGGGAAAACCTCCGCCGCACGGACATGATCCGCTTCGGTAAATACGAGGGTACTTGGACCGAAAAAACCAACGCCGACGTGCGGAAGCGCCTGTTCCCGATTCCGCAAACGGCTGTTGATGGTGCGTCTAACCTGCCTGGCTATTTGGTGCAGAACGCGAGCTATTGATTAATTGATTTTTGTTGAAGACATGAGTCATCCCGATTTTTGGGGTGACTCATGTCTTTTTGTCTAAAATGCAGGGGGTGGATTTGAGCAGTGCGACCTCTCTGAGGTCGATTGTCCTTTAGGATCGTTTTTCTACAAAGGTTCGACTCCTCTGGAGTCGGGCACTACCTGTGTGCATCGGGTCGGAGAATGGATGCTCGATGTTATGGAAGGATGCATAAAGGTGCAGAAAACCCCGTTTCGGCTTCGGGGATAGGCATTTGGCTTTCCCTTTTTCAGGACGGGTGTAAAACCCGCCCCTATAGATGGCTTAGCCTATGGGTGTCCGCCAGGGGTTCCTTCGCGGCGGGTTTGATACCCGCCAAGGATGGAGCAGGTCGGTGTTTCGGGGATAGGCATTTGGATTTCTCATTTTCAGGACGGGTGTAAAACCCGCCCCTATAGATGGGCTTAGCCTTTGGGTGCCAGCAAGGCATTCCTTCGCGGCGGGTTTGATACCCGCCAACTCCCTTTACAAAAACTTAACACGCAGCACGCCGTCGGGCAACGGGTAATTGGTAAGTTTACGGAGCTCAAACGCCCCCGCATGAAAAACACCTGCACTACCCTCTTGCTGATGCTGGCCATTTCGCTGGCTTTTGCCCAAACGACTACCCCTATTGCAGTTCCTACCTCCCGCAAAACCGTGGAGATGCCCTACAACCGCTCGGTGAAGTCGGCGGGAAAGGTGCTGACCTATGGCGATCCGCACCTCGAAAACCATACCCTCGACCTCGTGGCTATTCCCGGAGGGCCCTACCTGGCCGTGGAAGACCGCTACGGCATCGCGATCCTCGACCGCAAGCAGCAGGTGCTTACCGACCGCTGGACATTTTCGCAAGCCCCCGGCCTGAAACGCATGCTGAGCACCTTTTCTGGCATCAAGACTTTCAATTTTGAAGGGAAAACCTACCTCGCCTGGGGAGCTGCCACCCGCGATATGCCAGGTTCGGCGGTGATGCTGGCGCAAGTGGACGGGGGAAAAATTGGCAAGGTGGAGTTTTTGTTTTTTGGCGGCATCGCTCCAGCTCCCAATGCGCTGCCCAATGAGGTAGCGGTGGAGACAGAGGGCAATGAGGTTTACCTCTACGTGGTGCTGAACGGCAATAACCAGCTGGCAAAAATCCGCTTTTCCGATCGGCAAATCCTCTGGACTGCTTCCACGGGTGTGGCTCCTTTCGGGGTTTGTCTGGCGAAGGGAAAGGCCTACGTAACCAACTGGGGTGGCCCCACCCCTACCGACTCCACCCTCGAAACTGCGGGCGTGCCCTGGGGCGCTGCCTATGTTGATCCGCGTACGGGGGCCATTTCGCAAGGGACGGTGTCTGTTTTTGAAAGCGAAACGGGTCATTTGACCACAGAACTAGCCGTGGGCCTGCACCCGAATGTGATCATCTCCAGCCCCGACGGCGCCCTGCTCTACGTAGCCAATGGCAACAGCGACAATGTCAGCGTAATCAGCACGGCTTCAGACAAGGTGCTGCGGCAGTTTCCGGTAGGACTTTTTAAAGAAAGTGCCCTCAAAGGCAGCACGCCCAACGGCCTGGCCCTCAGCAGCGACGGCGGCACGCTCTACGTATCCAACGGCCTCGACCACGCGGTGGCGGTAGTAACCACGGGCGAAAACCCGGTGGTGCGCGGATTTATTCCTACCGAAGCTTATCCTTCGGGGCTCATTTGCCTCGACAATACCCTGTATATCGCCAACCTCGAAGCCAAGGGTGCGCAGGTGCTAAACCAAACACCCCGACTGGATGACCGCCGGCGCCTGGAAGAAAGCGAATTCATAGGGGCTTACAACGCCCACGAGCAGTACGCTTCCCTGTCGATTATTCCCGTACCGAAGGCGGGCAAACTGGCGAAATACACTGGTAAGGTGGCTGAAATGAGCATGATGGAACGCGAAATCCAGAGTCGTGCCCTCCCACGCCCGGGGGTAGCGCCTGTGCCAATGCCTGAGCGTGTTGGCGAGCCGTCGGTATTTAAGCACGTGGTGTATATCATCAAGGAAAACCGCACCTACGACCAGGTGTACGGCGATTATGCCGGGGGCAATGGCGCGCCGGAGCTGTGTATTTTCGGCGATTCGGTTACGCCCAACCAGCACCTGCTCGCCACGAAATTTGCCTTTATGGACAACTACTATGTGTCGGGAAAATCGTCGGCGGAAGGGCACCAGTGGACGGATGCCGGCATGGTGTCGGACTATGTGGAGAAAAGTGTGCGGGCCTGGTTTCGCTCCTATACCCACCGCCAGTACGACGCCATGACCTATAACGAGCACGGATTTATCTGGAATCACGCCCTGGACCACGGCAAATCGGTGCGCATCTACGGCGAAGCCTGCTTTCTGGAATTCGACGAAACGCTGAGCTGGAGCGATATTTACAAGCGCTACACCCAAAAACAGCCTTTTGCCTTTACGAATACGTCCACCATTTCGCGGGTGCGGCCCATTCTTTCCCAAAAATATCCCGGCTACGACAACCCCAAAATCAACGACCAGATGCGGGCGGATGGTTTTATTGAGGAGCTGAATGCCTACGAGGCCCTGCCCGGAGACAGCTTGCCTGAACTGATGATTCTGGCGCTGCCCAACGACCATACGGCGGGTACAAGCCCCGGTTTGCCTACGCCCCAGGCGCAGGTAGCCGACAACGACCTGGCCCTCGCCCGGATCGTGAAGGCCCTGATGAACAGCAAATTTTGGCCTGAAACGGTGATTTTTGTCATAGAAGACGACTCCCAAAACGGCTGGGACCATGTATCGGCGTACCGCTCGGGTGCCCTGGTGATCAGCCCTTATTCGGTGATGGACAAAACGGTGAGTACCCGGTATAACCAGACCTCGACCTTGCGCTCCATTGAGCAGATATTGGGTCTTCCGCCGATGAATACCCTCGACGCCACCGCCGAGCCGATGTTTGACTGCTTTAATTCTGCCCCCAAAACCGTGGAATTTGAGGTATTGCCGAACCGCATTCCGCTGGACCAATTGAACCCCGGCTTTTCGCAACTCGAAGGCAAAGCCCTTTTCTACGCGCGCGCCTCCGCCGAAAATGCCGAAGAAGGCGTGGACACCGGCGAAGACGATCTGATGAACCGGATTTTGTGGTTTGCAGTGAAGGGAGAATCGGCGTATCCGGAGAAGTGATTCGACACCGGCCTTGGATTACGATCGGTTCATGCGAGGAATCTGTGCTTGATTCCTGTGCAGCTATTCGTACAGATAAGGCTCATTTTCGTAAGCCATTTTCCGAACGTTTTCCATCGCCTGCTTCATGTACGCGCGCCAGAAAACCTTGGTAAACAGCCAGTTGAGCGGATAGAGCAAGGCTACCTCAGCATGCATGGTGTAGCTGTATTCGACTAAAATTTTGTTGGGCTCCAGCTCGGTGGTGCTCCATTCCCCTACAAATTTGTAAAAACCGAGCATCCACGCCTTGAAGTCGCTGACTTCGATTTTCCAGTATTTATTTTCTATGCGTTCAATCACCTTGTCGGTAGAAGCTTCGCCGCCAGCAAAGGAGAGCGATTTTGCTCCAAATACTTTTTTGATGTAGCCAGGCTTTCCCCAGTTTTCATCTTCGGTGCAATGGGTGATCCTGGGCATTACCCCGAAAAATCCCGTGTGGACTTTCGCCACATCACAGAGCATGGGGGTTTTGAAAGCCCTTTCCAGAGAGCAATCAAAGATGGTTTTTATAGAGACGTGGCTGGTCATGGGGATTGAGGATAAGGTGAAACAAATACAACCTTTCGAAGGCTAAATGTACTCCTCCTTATCGAGATACCTCGATTTGATTTTGAAACAAAACAGACTGCTTCCTCCTTAATTATGGGCAGAATTTTTCAATTTCCTTAACAGCAAAGACTTCCCCCCTACAACAAATTCATCTCCGCAATATTCTTGATCCGGTTCCGCTCCAGGAAAGCATCGATGGTTTCGAAGTGTTCGATCACTCGCTGGTTTTTGAATTCGAAGACCTTTTGAGAAAGGCCCTGCAGGAAATCGCGGTCGTGCGATACGAGGATCAGGGTGCCGTCGAAACCGAGGAGCGCTTCCTTTAGTACGTCTTTCGACTTGATGTCGAGGTGGTTGGTCGGTTCATCGAGGATGAGCAGGTTCACGGGTTCGAGCAGGAGCTTGACCATGGCCAGTCGGGTTCTTTCTCCGCCGGACAATACGCTGACCTTTTTGTCGATGTCTTCGCCGCTGAACATAAATCCACCGAGGATATTTTTAATCTGCGTGCGGATCTCGCCTTTGGCTACCTCGTCCACGGTTTGGAAAATGGTAAGCTCCGGATCGAGGAGGGAAGCCTGGTTTTGCGCAAAATAGCCCACCTTCACGTTGTGGCCGAGGGCGCACTCGCCTTCCACGTCAATTTGGCCCAAAATGGCTTTGATCATGGTTGATTTTCCTTCGCCGTTCCTGCCCACAAAGCACACCTTTTCGCCGCGCTTGATGGTCATATTGGCGTCCTTGAAGACCACTTGTTCGCCGTAGGATTTCGCCACGTCCTTCACGGTAACGGGATACTCACCCGAGCGCGGTGCCGGTGGGAAGCGCAACTTCAGGGCGGAGGTGTCTATCTCGTCGATCTCGATTTTTTCGAGCTTTTCGAGCATGCGTTCGCGGGAGTTTACCTGGTTGGCTTTGGAATAAGTGCCGCGGAACCGCTCGATGAAGCCCTGGGTTTCGGCGATGAATTTTTCCTGTTCTTTAAATGCCTTGAGCTGGCTGGCCCTGCGCTCTTCGCGGAGCTGCAGGTAGTGGGTGTACCGCGCTTTGTAGTCGTAGATGCGGCCCATCGTGACCTCGATGGTGCGGTTGGTGATGTTGTCGATAAAGGCGCGGTCGTGGGAGATGACCATCACAGCCTGGGCCTTGTTGACCAGAAAGTCTTCGAGCCAGATCACGGACTCGATGTCGATGTGGTTGGTAGGTTCGTCGAGCAGGATGAGGTCGGGCTTTTGCAGCAGGATTTTGGCCAACTCGATGCGCATCCGCCAGCCACCGCTGAACTCGCTGGTCTGCCGCGTAAAATCGTTTTGCTTGAAGCCCAGCCCTTTGAGCGCCTTTTCGACTTCGGCGTCGTAGTTGACCTCTTCGAGTGCATAGAACTTCTCGCCAAGGTCGGTCACCTTGTGGATGATGTCCATGTATTCGTCGCTCTCGTAGTCGGTGCGGGTTTCGAGGGCGTGGTTGAGGCGGTCCATTTCGTCGCGCATGGCGTGTATGTGCGCGAAAGCCTTGGCGGCTTCTTCGAATACGGTGCAGTTGTCGTGGGTGAGCAGGTGCTGCGGCAGGTAGGCGATGACGGCATCCTGCGGTGCGCCGATATTGCCCCGGGTAGGCTTTTGCACGCCCGCCACGATCTTCATCATGGTGGATTTGCCCGCGCCGTTTTTGCCCATGAGGGCTATTTTGTCCGTAGGGTTGATAACGAAGGTAACCCCGCTAAACAAGGTGGTACCGCTAAATTCAACTGCCAGGTTATCGACTGTGATCATGGATGGGATTCAGGCCGCAAAGGTAGGGAAAATGGCGGGGTTTTGGTGGGAGTGGGGAGAGAAAAAGGGAGCAGAGATGTCGGTTTTGATCAGGTACTCGTCTTTTTGTAAACATACGTACTCAGTACAGATCGAAGGAAGTGGATAAAAGCCTCTAGTGTGGCCCTGATCTGCGTATGCCATTCTCACTTTCTGGATAAGTATTCGCAATTGCCCATTTACGCCACGCGTTGGCAGGGCAAGTACATTCCGCAATCAGAGATGTGTGCGTACGGAAACTCATGGACATTATCCAAGATGTAAGTTATCCATGCTATATGTCACTTGTCCATTCCCGTTTCTAGTGGTAGAAGGGTAAGATATACCTTAGAATGTACGGTAGTGTTACTTTCCAGACCAAAGATAAATGACAGGTTTTACCCATTCGGTTGCGCTTGAAGAAGCTATAAATATTGCCCGGCTTAAGGCAAAAGAACGCAGACACAGCAACTATGGTGCTCCTCATTTGCTATGGTCGCTTTTGCACGATCAAATCGGACTTACTGAAACGCTTTCAGCTCTTAATAAAGATATCAATTACTTAAGGGAGTGGGCCGATGTGCGCATCGAAATGTACAAATCTCCCATCCTGCAGGGGGAACCACTCCCCGACGCAAAAATTGAAGGAATTTGGGATTTGGCCAGGGAATCAAGCCAGGTACTAAATGACGAAAAGGTAAGTCCGGCGGCGGCGCTGATTGCCGTAATAACGCCGGGGGCCATTTTTTCTTCTGAACAACTAAAATCATTGACCCTATCACCCGAAGAGATTGTTTCCAGGTTTAAAAAGGAAGAGGGTTACGGATCAACGCAGGAAGGAAAGTCAGAACGTCGGAGAAACGTTCATTCAGATTCCGTTTTAAGCAAATATTGCAAAGACAAAATTGAATTAGCGAAATCCGGAAAGCTGGATCCGGTCGTTGGCCGGGACGAAGAGAAGCGTCAGATGGCTGAGATTTTGGGACAAAGAATGGCTCCGAATGTAATGATCATCGGCGAACCGGGGGTGGGAAAAACCGCTATTGTTGAAGGTTTGGCTCAGGACATTTTGAATAAAAGAGCCCCCAAGCACCTCACCCACGCTTCAATTTTCGAGCTGGACATTACTGCTCTGCTTGCAGGTGCCTCCTATAAGGGCGAAGCGGAGGACCGGCTGAAAAAAATATTAGATGAGCTGTCAAATTTTGAAAAACCCATTCTGTTTATTGACGAGGCTCATGTAATATTCGACACCCGAAACACGGGTTCCGGGGGCCTGGGAAATTTACTCAAGCCTTCACTTGCCAGGGGTGAACTGATTCTGATAGCAGCGACTACTTTTCAGGAATACCGAAAAGCGATTGAACCTGACGACGCGTTGGTCCGAAGATTTTCATTGTTGAAAATATTAGAGCCCTCTGAGCAGAAGGCCGCTTTGATGGTAAATAGCTTGCTCCCAATTTACGAGTCGCACCATCAGTTGTCTATACATGCACAAGTATCCCGTGAAGCAGTAACGCTCGCCAAACGATACATGAAAGACCGACGGCTGCCGTCCTCTGCTATTCAGCTGCTGGATCAAACCATGGCTGCCTTGCGCATGATCAAGGATACGGCTTACGATGAATTAGAAAGGATAAAAACAGACTTCTACCCTACTCAAAACCAGGGAGAGGAAACTGCTTTAGAAATCCTGAGCAGCGCGGCACTTCTGCTTAGCAAAACGGGTCCGATTCTGTGGGCACTTTTTCAAAACGAAGAACCTCAGCTGGTAGAAAAATTAACAATTGAACCCACTATTGAAACACTTTTGTCCTCCATAGAAAAGCTGCAGCAAATAATCTCGCGCCTTGGAAAAGAAGTAAATCCTCAACACCTCACAGCCATCATTTCACAGCGTACCGGTATTCCCATGGGAGAACTGCAAGCTGAAGAGATGGTGAAAATGCAAAAAATAGAGGACTATTTGAGGAAGCGCGTTATTGGTCAGGACCATGCGCTGTCGATCGTTTCTCAAGCGATGCAGGAAAGCAGAACCGGTCTGCAGGAACATGGAAAACCGGTTTCCTTTTTCTTTCTGGGACCAACGGGTACCGGAAAAACGGAGCTTGCTAAATCACTGGCTGAGTTCCTGTTTCTGGATGAAAAGGCTATTCTGCGTTTCGACATGTCGGAGTTTAAAGAAGAGCATTCCGCATCTTTACTGTTAGGAGCTCCTCCGGGATACGTGGGGTATGAAGAAGGGGGATTGCTGGTAAATCAAATCAGAAAAGCTCCTTATTCCATTGTTTTGTTCGATGAGATAGAAAAAGCACACCGCTCAGTATTTGATATTTTCCTCCAATTGTTGGACGAAGGAAGGCTCAGAGACAAGTTGGGCAATGAGGGAGACTTTGGCAACTCAGTCATTATTTTCACTTCTAATATCGGGAGCGAATGGATTACGCAAGAGTTTTTTAGTGGTAAAATACCTTCTACCGAGGGCATTCTCACTAAAATGGAAGCTTTTTTCCGTCCGGAATTTATGGCTCGTATATCGGACATTCTTCCTTTTGCCCCTATTGTAAAAACTTCTGCCAAACAAATACTCTCGGTACATCTGGAGAAACTCACCCGTCAAATTCAGGAGAATAATTATTCGCTCATTGTATCTGATGCAGCACTAGATGTATTGATAGCACGTGGATTTTCGCCTACGCTCGGAGCAAGACCGTTGAAGAGCGTACTGCGCCGTGAGCTGAGGCGCCCCCTTGCCCGGAAAATCATTGTAGGTGAAATCAAGCCGGGAGACCAAATATCCATTGACACCGATGACACCGGCGAACTTTTGTGGACCACTGAACCTATTCTTAAACCCCAAACCACGTAAAACATGAATATTGATCCAGGCATAGGCGCATCCATCGTGCCACAAGATGCAAATGAAGCGATTGCCGACCTCAACGGCCGTAAAACCCTGATTGCACTACCCCTGAACACGGATATTCCGTCAGAGCCTGAATTTTTTAAGGAGTATGCCGACCCTGCTGACCCTTCGGCCTACCAACCGGGTCCGGAGAACCTTGAAATGGTGTTCAATAAGTATCAACCATCCGTCGAAGTAGAATTCGAGGACCTGGAAGGGGATACCAATTACGAAACCCTTTCTTTCACCAATCTGGCCGACTTCGGAAAAACAGGGATTACGGCGCAGAGCAATACACTCAAAAGCCTGAATGCAAAACAGGAGCTGTACCAGAAAGTACAAAACAAACTCAAGTCAGATAAACGATTACAGTCAGTACTCGACAATCCTGAGATGAGGGCAGCCTTAATTGGCTCAATAGAAGAGTTAATCAAAGAGCTGGAGTCTTAACCCAAACTTATTTGCCATGTCAACTGAATTATCTAAAGACTCATCTCAAGAGTTATCATTTAAGGAAAGTGCCCAGCCATTATCCTTAGACCAACAATTAAAAACACTTGCAAAGTTCGGAGGATTTAAAATAATCGAAGCCCTGGTTGAAGAGGTTTCGAAGATAGATCCTGCCAAAAAAGCCATGAAAAGCATTTTTCTTTCAGAGCAGGAATACGAACCTGAAAGAGAAAGCCTGGCCGATAAATTGAAAATTTTGAAGTCTCTTTTTGAGGGAGTGGAAAGCAGCAAGGAAGCTACCACGGTTTCTGAAAATCAGGCCCGGGAAACCAAAGCGCTTTATGAGAAAAATCTTTCTGTAGCCCTGGAGTCAACCCAAGGACTTGAGACCAGCTACCGCTCTCTGGATTTTTTCTTCAAAAATGCCAAAGAACAAAAAATCAAAGACCTTACGCTGGTAAACGCCGACGTAGAATCGCTTTCCGGCAAGGTAGATGGCACGTATCTCACAGACGAGCGATATGTGCGTGCGATTGAGGACGAGTTAAAATCGGGCTATGACCGGTTCAACATGAAAGACAACTACTCCATGCTTGTCTTGCCTGGATGGCTGGGGCATAGTGCTGTGGTAGATCGGTTTGCCAGAATTGCCCACGAAAACAAAACCATGTTGCTCACCGACTACCGCGACCTCACCAGTGTGGATGAAGTTACGGCTCTTTTTGCCAAAGAAAACCTGTCGGGTGGAGATGAATTCCGGGCCAATGTGATGATGTCAGCCAACTGGGTGGTGGGCAGAAAAAAGATAGCAGAAGGCGGCGAAACGGAAGACTTGTTCGTGCCTCCTTCGGCAGCTCTGGCCGGCAAGCTGTACAGTACCCCTATTTCTCAGGTTGCTGCCGGTAAAAAATTCGGTGGCTTGGTGGGTGTTACGGGCGTTCGATTTCCTACCCGCAAATCGGATGTTTCCCTCATGGATAGCCTGGGCATTATTCCCATGATTACCGAATGGGAAGCGATGTCCTTCTCCGGCAGGACCCTTTTCAATGGTGACAATGTCGGCCTCCAGGTTTATTCGGTGGTACGCACCTTCGATTACCTCTCAAAGGTATTAATGGACTTCCTGAACCGAAGAACATTTGAAAATATCAGCGAAGAGAACCGCCGCAATATGCGCGATCAAATCAGCCGGTATCTGGACGAACACAAAGGACCAGGCAAGCTTATTCAAGATTTCCGCCCAGTAAAAGTGGACAAAGGCGACCGCCCCGACCGCGTGAAAGTCTTAGTTGATGTTGACCCCTATTTTCCGGCACGTAGCTTCATTGTGAAACTGGAAGGAACCAAGCAGGAGTGGGGCTCCTCTTATGACCAAAAATCTTAAAACCATTTTCTAACTTTAATTTTTTCAAAATCATGGCTTTTAAAACAATCCTTAAAGTAGACGGAGTACCCGAAAAGAAAGTACTTTCGTGCTCCTACTCTCTTCACCAGCACATTGATCAAACTGGCAAACCCACCAGCGAGGTATATGGTGGACGGATCAGTATTTCGGTAGCTTCTTCCAGCGACTCCACGCTTTTTGCCTGGGCGCTCGATTCTTTCGGACGCAAAAGTGGCACTATTACATTTTATAAAGCGAACCAGGATGCAACCCTGAAAGAGCTGAAATTCACAGATGCTTATGTCGTTGAATTCTCAGAATCCATGGATGCCGATAGCACAACGCCTATGGTCGAGCACCTGGTGATTTCTGCTAAAGAAATAGACCTCGGGGGAAATTCGCTTAAAAACCATTGGGCCTATGATGAATAGGTCTGTAGCAAGAATTGTCTCAAAGCTGCATTCCTATGTGGCTTTGAGGCCATTTTAAATAACCCTTAGCATTCAGCAAATGTATCTTCCAAAGCCACCAGAAGTAACGATTGGCGAAACCCCAATCTCGAAATTCGAACATATTTCCATCAACCAGTCGATGGAATCGCATCATACTGCGTCCGTGTCTTTTGAAGTGCTGAATTCAAAAAGTGGACCTCAAACAGGAGATCCATTCTTCCGAAATTTTCATGACGACTACCTGGGTAAAATCATCACAATTAAAATTAGCGATGACAATAATTTCAAAGGGGTTGTTACTGAGCTCACGGTGATCAGGCAAAACGGCGCTGGTTTTACCATCCAGGTTATCGCTAAAGGTTTGACCATTCTATTGGAAGATGGACTCTGGTGCCGATCCTTCGAAGGAAAAACTTTCAAACAAATTGTTGATGATGTCGCTAAAAATGTGACTCAAGACAAGCACAATGGGTTAATACTTGCAAGTGAGAGTAACCTGAACTCACCTTTCCCCTATACTGTGCAGTATAAAGAAACAAATTTTCAATTTCTTTCCCGTCTTGCTGCAAAAAACGGGCAATGGTTTTATTACGATGGGCAAGAACTGGTAGCGGGGAAGTACAAATCCAACAGTAAAAAAACCACCCTTATTATTGGGAAAAATCTAAAGTACTTCAATCTGAGTATTAAATTAACTCCTATTACCTTTTCTCTTGTAGGATATGACTATTTGATTGACAAGCCAATTGAAGCTAATAACGAAAATCACCAGCCTGTTGAAAAATATGGAAAGTTCGGTAAAGAACGATCTGATCAGGTGTTTAAGGATGTAAACACCCTATTTGTGCCGATGAATGAAGAAGAAATGAAAGAGCAGGCGATCAGGATAGAGCAGTCCAAAACCAACGAATTATTGATTGCAAACGGCTCAAGCGAATCGCAGGATCTGAAGGTTGGGTCAATCATTAACGTTTCTCAGTTAGCGTCGGCAGTTGGTCCGAGTGCTTTGATTAATGTTGGAAGCTTTCTGATTATTAGCCTTAATCAAAGTATATCTTCCGGCAACAGTTATTCAAACACCTTCGAAGCCATACCTGCCGAAGTTTCCACCCCACGCTTTAATCCGTATGTAAAACTGCCAGTGTGCGAAACGCAAACTGCAACTGTCATTGATACAAATGATCCGGAAAAACTGGGGCGAGTAAAAGTTAAATTTGTATGGCAAAAAGATAACGACGAAGCAAAATTGCCATGGATTCGGGTAGCCACTTTGCAGGCAGGGAAAGACCATGGCACCTTTTTCCTACCGGAAAAAGAGGACAAGGTGCTGGTTGCATTCGAGCACAGCAATCCGGAATATCCTTATGTAACTGGGAGTCTGTACACCGGAAAAGTAAAGCCTGACTCGACGAATGATCATGAAAACAACTTCACCAAAGCGATAAAAACGAAAAGTGGTAATGAAATTCGTTTTTCTGATGAGGAAGGCAAGGAGTATATCCACATCTATAACAAAGAAAAGGAAAACGAACTACTCCTATCTCTGGAAGAGGACGGACAAATTGTTATTCGTACTAAAGGAAAAATGCTCTTTGAAGCAAAAGACATTTCGATGAAGAGCGAAACCTTTAAAATAGAAGCAGAAGACGAATACACGCTCTCCAGCAAAAAAATACAGGCAACAGCGGAGGATGAAATGAGCCTGAGTGCGAAAGAACTAAACGCTGAGGCGCAGTCAACACTCAGCATGAAAGGGAATGAAGTTGAGATAGAGGCTAAATCGAAAGCCGAGGTAAAGGCCAATTCTCAGTTGTCCCTGAAAGGCAGTGCGCAGGTAGAGGTTAAGGGAGGAGTGATCAAACTTAACTAAGATGAATCAAATCAACTTACCGATACCTGGAGATTTTCTCGCCTTAAAACAAAACAGGGTGGTGAATGGGCTGGATATTGCGGGTTCTATCCGAAGTAATATCCTGTTGCTGCTGGTAACGCATCAGGGCGAATCCCGCTATGACCAGAAATTTGGCTGTAGCCTTTGGGAATACAGCTTTAGCCCATTGGTTACGCATCCTAACCTGAGTAAAGAAATTGAAGAAGCCATCAAGGCGGCTATTCAACATTACGAACCGCGCTTGAAGGACGTGAAAGTCAAACTCGCCCTCAAAGAAAGCATTGACGCCTTTGACGAGATCAAGAAAATACAAAAGCAGGTGAGAATGTTGCTTACGGTAGAGATCAAAGCAAAGCTTACCCAAAGCGAGCTCCCCTTTGAGCTTAAAGAGGTTATTTTCCTAGACCCCATTGCCACCCATTAATCCATGTCCATGTTTACTTCAAGGGAGGTTTTTAAGGAAAGAATGATCCGCTATGCCAGTGAAAAATGGCAGGAGGATTCTTCTGTGCCCTTGACGATTGACCCGTTGGTAGACCGGATTATTGAAGCATTTGCATTTGAACTCGAACAAATAACCCAGGATTTTTCCCGCTCAAAGGCCAAAACGCTGGAGCGATTGATTCAGCTATTGCTGCCTGAAATTATCACGGGTCCTATTCCGGCTCACGGCATCATTCAAAGTGAACCGTCATCGGGTTATTACGAAATCAGCCCTTCGGATCAGTTTCTTATCAAGAAAAAGGAGCTAACACTTACGCAAGACCTCTACTTTTCACCCATAGAGCGTCAAAAACTCACTGACGTCTCTGTCCAGATGTACGCGACCAAGTCAAAGGTATTTAATCTGGAAAAAGGGAAAAAGACGGAGGTTATGGTTACGTTGCCTGCTCAAAAATTGTTTTTTGACCAACAACCCGTAGTTTGGCTAGGCATTGCACCGGGTCGAAATTGGCTGGAAGCTGAATATCTTTCCCTCTTTTGGGATATTGATGCTGAAGGGGAAAAAAGAATTCAACTGCATGACAGTTTGAACTTTTGCCATTGGTACACGGCCAATGACATTCCCCTCGCCGTACTATCCGGAAACCAACGACATGCATTGGAAGAGGTTCCTGCCCAAAATAATACTCAAAATATCGGGCTGGACTTATCCATTAAAAAAGTGATCGATATTTATCATGCTTTTTTTGTGCACATCAAAAGAAGGGATATCCCTCCCCATCAATCCCTGTACCCGGAGCAATTCCAGGAAATCTACTCTCAAGAGCAGCTACAGGCATTCAAAACTCCGTTAATATGGGTAAAAGTCACTTTTCCTCAATCCATAGATTCGCAGTTCCTTGAGCGGACAACCTGTATTTGCAATGCATTTCCGGTCGTTAATTTAAGAAACCAGAAAGTAATCCTTCAGCCCCAGCACCTCCCGGTTGCAGGATTAGTGTCTCCTGATAACGAAGATTTTTGGGCCATTCAGTCTGTAGTCAATGCAGAGGGAAAACCCGTATTACCTGCTTCAACTTCAACGATAGTGGCTGAGAAAAATGCCCAAGTAGTTCGTCCAAACTACGTATTGCTGACCAGATCCCCCGAACGCATAGATGAAAGACAGGCATCTCAAATGCTGCTGGAAACATTCGAGAGCATCCGGGATGAAAAAGAAGCATTTGATACCTTTATCAGGAGCGAAATTAAGCAGGAGGCTACTCCCTTTATTGAAAAACTAACCGAATGGGAAGCCAAGCTCAAAGCTAACCGAGCCCAATATCCCTTCCCTTTTGTTAAAGTAGAACAAAGTACTCCTCCCCAGGAGATACAAATTACCTACTGGAGTTGCGCAGGTGCGTTAGGCAATGACATTTCAACAGATTCACTGGTTGAACCTTACAAGATTCCTCTTTCAAAAGAAAAAACATTTCTAAGAACACCGACTTTCGGCGGAAGAGAAAGAATGGGCGAAGTAGAAAAGCGCCATGCCTTTGGTGCGGCCTTGCTTAATCGCAACAAGCTGGTTACCCTCGAGGATGTAAAGCAGTTTTGTATTCAGCGCCTGGGTAACTCTATCCGGAATATTCAGGTGAAGCATGGCATCGATTATGACCCTAACCCCAAAAACGGGTTTTCGAGGACGGTAGAAGTCCAGCTCACCCCGGCGCTCGGTACGCACGACCAGTGGCACCCCATCTGTACAGCGCTTGCTTCAGAGCTGAATAAAAATGCCAGTGGGTATATTCCATTTAGGGTGGGTATTTCTCCCGCTCCTCACCCTCTAAGCAGCGCGAAATGGTAGATCAAGCATACTTCAACGGTCTCGACGTAAGGCTCGAATACCTGATTGCCAGCCTCACCAACGAGGAAATCAGTACGGCGGATATTCTCGTTAACTACAACGGAGGATTTAAAAGAAATTATTCTAATGACATAGAATCGTTTCAATTTGAGCCGACCGAAACAGATGACTCCTCCGTTTTGAAAGTTGAAATAAACAGGAATGGTTTCTATGACCATATCCCTGAAGGGGTATTTCACCAGGTAAAAACGGTAGAAGAAATAGATCCTGAATATCTGAAGAAACAAAAGGAGCATGAATACCACGCCCGTTCTTTCTTTTATCCCTTTGAACAAGTACTGATGCAGACCCGTGCCCTTGCGTGGGAAGGTATTTTACAAAACGAAAGGGACACAAATGAACTGATGAGCGAGCTATGGCAGCATGCTACCCACGAAGATACCTACCCTTTTCCAGAAGACGGAGGCAAGGTCATGCAGTGTCTGGCCCTGGCCCCCTATGTAGTGGGGGATATTTACCAAACACAACAACTTCTAAAAGAAGTACTGGCTACCGAAGTTCAGATATCATTGACCAACAAACCTAAGTCATCCATTCCTGCAACGTCTTTTGCCGCTTTGGGAGACGGCAAACTGGGGATGGATAGCCTCCTTACTGGCGCACTCTGGGAAGGAATTCCCTCCATGGTGGTAGAGGTGGGGCCTGTTGCGACAGAATATATTTCGTCTTACCTCCCCGGAGGTCAAAATTTCCATCTCCTCGAACGCGTACTGCCGGCATTATGCCCCATGGAGTCTGAAATTTCATTTCAGGTGAAAGCCGCACCGGGTGGAACAGGTTTCTGCCTGGGCTCTACGGAGTCGGCTGCATTTCTAGGGTATTCGACCCTTCTTCCTTTTTCCGAAAACATTTCTGCATGAAAACTGGTGTACTTATAGGTGGTTCTCTTTTTGCTATCGTGTTGGCGATAGCCATGCAACTTGGTGGACGCATTAAACTCTCAGACAAGAAGCATTTCCTGTACCTCTTTGGATTTTCATTGGCTCTGAGCCTCACAGGCTTTATAGCCTTGATTAAACAGATGGAAATCTCTGACAGGGTATTGCTGTTGCAATTACTCTTCCTGGTGTTGGGCATTGTTCATGTATGGTTTTTAGATCAACTGACGGGAGTTGAGGACCGGCTAAATACCGTACAAGCCTTATTAACCACCTTTTTTATTGCTATTACGGGAGCCATATTTTTCATTTTCGTTTATGGATGGATGGAAGCGGGATTTAAACGGCTAAAACCCGGAGAATTTGCTACCCTGCTGGGCCTTGCCTCTTTGAGCTTTACGCTTCCCATGATCATGTTCAGAACTGCGGAAGCCTATCTCGCGATACCGGAAGCTATCCATAAATCATGGAGATACCCTGGAGACGACTACTACCCTAACCTTAGATTTCAACAGTACATCCCTTTCCGGATCTCTCTCTTCGTGAAACTAGATGATACCAACAGGAGAACTTACAAAATCAGGACCATGCCCGTTGAGAGTACCTTCGGTGACATTTTTTTCCAGTTTTTGTTCGAGAATCAGCAAAGAGAAAAACCAGAGAAGCAGATTGATATTTACTTCAGGGAGCCTGATGCGCCAGAAATTCAATGGTCGTTCAAAATCGTGGCTCAACTGAACAACCCTACTACCTGGTTTCGACACAATCGCTTCCTGGACCCGGATAACAACCTGATTGTAAATAAACTTCGGCCCAATGACCTCATTGTTGCCACCCGGGTTTACATAAAACGAGCATCCTAACCCCAAAAACATGATTCCAAAGTGTCAACAATTGCCGGTAAACTGGGTGGATGGAATGCGGATTTCCAAGACCCACTTTTTGCAGCAAGATTCATGGACCGCCTCCCATATCAGGGATGCGTTGAGTTTGCTGTTGAATAATTACACCTTTGGCCTGCTTCCTCCCCCTCCTGGGGTTCGCACCTCGCTGGAAATAGAAGTTGCCGAAAACTTCATTCAGTTACAGACCTGCCGACTCGTTACCCGATCGGGTGCAAGGGTGGAGATTTTTACAGAAACGGGAGAAAAGCCGAATCACCGGGTATCTATTCCGGCAAATATCAGGGAGAATGACCACCTGTGGGTGGTTTTGAGTATTCTTCCTGAAGAGAGACTCCCATTTGGAGCGCCGGACCCCATGGAATTGCCTCCGAGGAGCCCGTTTGTAAAGCCGGAAATTCAACTTAATGTGCGCTTCGAAAGAGAGCTGGACCTCAACACGGTTTGGGAGCACCAGGTGCCCATTGCCAGGTTGAATATGCTACACGGCACGGCCACCTTGGATCATGATTTTATCCCTCCCTGCATATCGGTTACGAGCCACCGAAAATTAGAAGAGAGTTACCATCGGATTTGGGAGCTGCTGGCTCAGTTTGCGATGAATGTGCACGGGGCTATTCAGAATATCAACTCCCGAAACCTGAAGTCTCCCATGGCGGTGAATACCCGCCTGATAGCAGAAAAACTGTTCTACTTTCTGGCTGACAACCGGGACAATTACAAGTACGTGCTGCCTCACCAGCCGCCTATAGAATTATTTCTTTTTCTGTTGCGACTCGTCCGGACCCTGAATACCGCATTGGAATTGATTCCGAGCAGTATTGATCAGCAAAAACAGCTCATCCAGTACTGGGAGGATATGCTGACCGATGCCCGCAGGAAAGATTTTGACCTTTTGCTGGAGAATGCCCTTCAGGCTGATTTTATGGTCCAAAATCCACGGCCGGCATTAACCAGGATTGAGGAGCTTCTGGTCACCATAGACAGAATTTTTTCAAGGCTCCGGTCTGCCAATTTCGACGACTACAAGGTAGAGCTGTACCGCGAAAACGACTCGATCTATGAGCAGGAAAGGAATGCAGATCGCAGGTCCCCTGTGAAAAATCCGCCACCACCGCCACCACGCATTCCCGATCCTTATCCGCCCGAAAAACCAAACTACCGGAGCCGGGAATCTTCCGGGTGGGACAGAAACGCCCCGCTCTATGAAGAAGAACCAGACAATACCCCCAAAAAGAAAAGATTTTTCTAACCATGAGTAAACCAGCAGCACGACTTACCGATATGCATACCTGCCCCATGGTAGATGGATTCAAGCCGCATGTGGGAGGCCCTATTTCAGGTCCGGGAGCTCCAACGGTATTAATTGGCGGTATGGCCGCCGCCGTAGTGGGAGACATGGCTACCTGTGTGGGCCCGCCCGATACCATTGCTGCCGGATCGGGCACGGTGCTGATTTGTGGAAAACCCGCAGCCCGAATGGGCGACACCACTGCGCACGGAGGGGTAATTGTGGGTGGTTTTCCGCAGGTACTTATTGGTGGCTAATTTTTCAAAAACAAATCAACTTGACCTATCATGGAAACACACGATTACCAAAACTTTGTCGCCAGTTTACTTCAGAACGGTTTTCACTATACCCCTGGAGAACAAAAGAAACTTTATGACACAGCCAAGTTTTGCGCAAGAACTGCCGGTATTACCATGGCAGGAGTCACAATGCATCTGGGATCTCCCATACCCGTTGTAGGGCACGCCGCTACAGCTTTGGTTGGATTTCTTGGTGGTACGTTTACCTGTACCCTGGTAGACCGGCTTGTTATCAAGAAAGCCCTGGACGAAATCGTAAAATAAATCCTGACAGCTTACACCACCTGAAAAATCAAAAAACTATGAAACCCTTAAACTCAGAAGAACGAAGTGGCGCCTACCGCTCCTTTTTCATACTCTACCTGTTGTCTCTTGTGATGGTAGCAGTAGTTATACTGGTCTATAACCCCATTTTTGGAGCTGCCAGGAAAGACAATCAGCAAGCGACGCTTTCAGATAAAGATGCTGAAATAAATCGACTTACAGCCGAGACGAAGCAGCTACAGTCCTACTTCAGGCTGGTGGCGAACACAGCTCCCAGCTTAATTGAAAAAAATCCTTCTCTGGTTGAAAAACTGCATAAAGATTTGGATCAAATCATATTGGATAATCCCGGGCTAAAAGATCTTTACCCAGGGATTGAAACAGCCAAGGACTTAATTCCCCTTGGTTTGGCGCCTATGAAAGAATGCGATTGTGACAGGGAAGTTGAAAAAGCTGTCCGCGAAACTGAAAAGGATTACGAAAGAGAAATTAAGAGTCTTGAAAGAGAGCTAGCTAAATGTAATTAACAACTCAACCAATGTCGCAGAATTCGCAAACTCATTTCGTCAAGTCGGGAGATACTTTGCAATCTATTGCAAAGTCGTATCAATTTTCTGATTGGAAAATCATCTACACTCATCCCCTGAACGAGAATTTCAGAAAGTTGCGCCCAAATCCAAATCTGATTTTTCCCGGTGATAAGATCGTGATCCCTAGCAACCCATTGATGATTGCTAATCAACTACGTCAACAAGTGCAGCGTTTAGAGATCATTAAGCAGGATTCAATTACACTCTTTAATGAAATGGAAAAAGGGCTCCAGAACGAATTCAACAAAGTGGAAAGTTTCAGTAAACGAATTGATTTTGCTGCTGATATTGCAACTTTTTTTGCTGGCAAAGCATTAAAGTTTCCTAAAAAAGGCCCTAACCCCGAAGCAATTGATGAATGGCTGGACTTGTTGATTAGAGACTATATCAAAGATAGTTTGAAAAAGGATATTATTAATTATATTATTAAGATAATAGACAATGAGAGTTTACCTGTCTCACTAATAAAGATAGGCTGGGAATCGTGGAATCAAATGACATCGCCGACATACTGGGCAAGTAGAATTACTGGTCAAACGCCCCTGCAAGCTTTTGAGAATGCAAAGCGTGTTCTTGAACAGACCCGAAAGCAGAATATAGATTTATTGGACCAGAAAATTGCAAAGACTCAAGAATTGATAAAAGCTTGTTCACCATCCACAATAGTAAAAAAGGATGAGAGCATAAGTATGACCCCCAACTCAAAAGTTCTCCCATAACTTAATTTTACACTACATTAAAATTTAAGAAAAATATGAAGCCTTCAGTTGCTAAACGTCAAAAAGATATAATTATCGTTTTGGGAATCGACGGAACAGACTCAAAGAGTTGGATGAAAAAAGATGGAAGCAATAGCAGTGTATTCAAATTTGTTAGAGATAGCAGCGCGGATTATAAAGCATATTTTTCCGGACCAAATACGTTTGGCACTGATGACAATAAGATTTTGGAAGATTGCGTGAGGAAATTTCATGCAATTTTACAAAAAATAAATTGTGGAGGCAGAGTGGTTCGGGTATACCTAACCGGACACAGCCGGGGTGGATTAATTGCGATAAATCTTGCAAAAAAAATTAAAGCAATAACGGGTCAATATGTTACTTTTGCTGCTTTGTATGACGCAGTTGATAGAGATATAGACTGGTTTGATGTGATTAGACTTGCTTATTCTCCAAAAACAGGCGAAACTCCGGATAGTATAGACAACAGCGGCGGTATGACTGGTGTAATGATTGATGCGATAAAGTTTACCGCCCATGCAAGGAGAAGTATGACAGTAGAGTCAAGGGGCTGGTTTGGCAATACGGGAACAAAAAGCTCTTTAGTGTATGAACAAGAGTTTTTTGATACTTCACATGGAGGTATGGGCGGAGACCCAATCTATATCCCGCCAAAGCCAGGTAAATGGTTAGACATGTTAAGCGTTGATGACTCATGCTCGTCAAATCATCATACTTTGCCTGATGAATCACTGAGGAGGAATAAATCTCAGACAATCTATAATATTCAGGAGCTATGCTATCACGAATCGAAAAGAGCAGATAAATGGTTAAGAGATAAAGCCAGAGAAAAAGGATTATCTTTCACTGGTGGGGGTTGATGCGGATGAATTATGTCTAAAAAAAGAGAACCATCACTCTTTGCCAATCAATATTCTTTCCAAGGCATTACTTTTCTTAAAAAGGCTTCTTTTTTACCCCGTGAAACCAGAAGCTGTTTTCCATTTTCGAGGGTAACAACCCCGCCATCCCCTTTGGTATAGGACTGCACGGCATTTAAGTTTACAGAATAGGACTGATGAATGCGGGAGAAGAAGGAATTAGCCGTGATCTCATCGAATTTTTTCAGGCTGAGCAATGCCAGAAATGGTTTTCTCGCATCGGAGCGGGAATAAACCACAATATCATTCCTAACAGACTCCACATAAAGTAGTTCATCCAGCGGAATAAACTCCGCGCCTTTCGGCGTTGGAAAAGCCAATTTTGAACCGACCAATGTAAGGGGGCTAAGCGTAATATTTTCGGGGTACTCAGCCTGCATATCGCTTGCCGACACACTGGAATTTAGCCGATAGTGTAACAAGTTCTTTATTTCTGTTTGCTCCATTGGTAGGTGAAACACATCGTCTGACCCAATGAAGTTCAGGTTTATGTCCGAAATACTTTCATCCACAAAAAACAAGGACTTGACATAGTGCACCGAAAGGAGTTTTAACTGAGAAACAACTCTTTCAAAGTTCGAGGTGACATAAACGACAACCAATCTCGTTTGCTCCATAAGCCGCAGATCAATATTCGAGTTAGCAATATTGACGGTCCTTACCATACGAGCATCAGGCTCAAGGTCGTAAATCACGCTTTCCAAAAGCGGATTTGTTCTGTTTCCAGTGTGGATAAATAAAACGGACATGAGGTGTGTGTGAAAAAGGTTAAAGAACTCATACTGAGGGCAGAAACATCCTGCACCGACTAACAACCTCCAACGTTAGAAAAAAATAACTCATAGCGATTGTCCTATATTTTCATAAATTCCACTAAATCGAAATTCGTGCAAAACTGCGTACTCCTATCGCAGATTTCAGTAGAAAAATGGCTCAAATTGCGTACTTTTACTGAGATGCATCTTCTGAACTTTCAAGTTCTTGCATCGAATTTTTTATTCTTTCTTAATGAGCATCATCGGTGGACAAACAATCCGGCAACTGAGACTTTCTAAAGGTTTATCTCAGGAAAACATATCAGAGGAGCTGAGCATATCCGTGTCGGCCTTTTCAAAAATTGAGAGGGGCCAAACCGACCTGGGTGTTACGCGATTATTGGAGATTTTGAGAATTCTTGACGTTCAAATCAAAGACTTTTTTGACATATACCTAAAACTTGATAGTAATAATTCAAATACGAATCAGAAAGTTTATCCTGAGATTTCTACACAAAGCAATCCAAACTTAGAAAACCTTGCAATCTGGTACCAGGACAATCAAAATGAGGTAGTGGAAAAACTCAACACGCTTATCTCTTTGGTAGAGGATATACGGAAAAGCGATACCCCATCTAAACCTAATGGCTTATCGGCGGATTGAAATAGTGGGATTACAATATTACTTCCCGACTTTCATAGTTTGGCCAAAAGTCAGCTACTTTCCTACATTTATTGTGAGATAGAATTTTGCTAGGTGCTGAGCTCACAAGGGCATAAGTCTGAGCAAATATACAGTACAGGAGATTATGGGATTGAAAAACTATGAACACCCAAAATATTACAAACATTTGAGCTGCTAAAGCGATCTTTAACCTATACCGTTACCTAGTTTGTTTTTTTCACCGAACAGTTGTATGTCTGGAATTTAACATTTAAATTGAATTGTGTTTTATATTAGGCATATATGATAAGTAGCATTTATGAAGACTTATCCAAAATTTCTAACATCGTTAAGGAAAAAGCAAATAATGACACAGTTTAAAAAAGGATCGCGCTATCCCTTTCAGATTGGTGGATTCTTAGTTCCTAAAGAATTCATTGTTGGTCTTTCTTTAGGGACATTAGAGAAAATTCTTGGATTTCGAACAATGGATTTCGAACAAGACGATTACTGCAAGGGGCACTAGTTGTGCAGCTCGATTTTTTGCCTGAACTACATGAATTGGAGTACTATGGTGACACAAGGCACCCAAAGGATGAATTCGAGCAGGAATTCGAGCAGAATAGGACACGAAATATTAACAGAACGGATTTGAATAAGGCCGCTTTTGCTTATTTGCAGCCAACAACTAAGCTAGTGAAGGTTATACCTTTAGACGATCCCCGATCCCAAAACCCGCTAAATCAAAATTGGCCTGCCGGCCAGGGTGCTCTGCAGTATAAATTGAAGGAGGGAGTAAGAAAAAGTGCAACTATAGTCGAAATAATTAATCAATACCCACATGGGATTTTTAAGGGTATTTGAATAGAATAATCCAAGAATCTGTGAGTTTTTCTTCTGGGAGTCCTGAGTTAGGATTGTAAAATTGCGGTTCTTATTATGTTTTTTGTCGGGAAAGGCTATCAGATTTTAATGTATACCCCCTGAGAGGTACGGGCGAAAAGAAATCCGGAAGATCAAGGTGCTGGATGCTAGCTTACTGCCTGCTGAAGTACAAACAGAAGGATGGGTGGGCTTATCCAAAGTGATCAGAATCTTATCGGAGCGTACCGTCAATATGGGAGAAAAGCACAACATTACCAGCCTTGATGTAAATGCATTTAAAATCAGCAAATTAGTCCGTTCGCATTGGCTGGTTGAAAACCAACTACACTACTCCTTAGACGTTAATTTCAGCGAGGATGCAAGCCGCAAACTAAAAGCTAATCAGGCAAAAAACTTTTCCATCATCCTTAAGATGGCCATCAACGCCCTCAAACCACTACCCGACAAAATGAGTATCAAACGCAAAAGAAATCACTATGCTTATTATGGCCATGGGATTTTAATGCGTATGCCCTAGGTGATACATCCCTTGATGCTTGACATAGAAATACTCCTGCATTCTAACAATATAATCATCTGATACAACAGCCAAAAAACTGTTGGGGTCCCTACTGACGCTCAAACTTTAAACTCTGCGGTACATTAATTTGTCACAAACTTGAATGGTTAGGTTGATTAATTTCTGTAATAGTTACTAGGAACGCGTTGGGATCTGGATACCTTGGACAACAAAAGGATTTGAGAGGTCCCAGTTGTCTCTATTAATTTGATCCAAAAAACATTGGGTACGATAGATTGTCTGTCTTAGAATCGGATTTGTATGAGTAGAAAGCCAACGATGGCGGGTATCCACATAAGCTTTAATCCAAGTCTTATCATCTCCGCCATTGAAAGGAGTTCGCTCGGTAAAACGATTTCTGAGAAATTTTAGTACTCCGCCTGATTGAATATAGCTGTCATATATCACCAGCAAACTGAGGGCGCATATAAACTGATTTTCATTGAAAAATCGCATAGCACGTTGGTAATATCTCTGGTCGAAGAAGTCATCTTGCACTTTTCGCATTAGGGGATCTTCATTAGCACTCCTTTTTAGGAGTGACTTGAAAATCTCGTCCTCTGCTAGTGGAACAGTACCAATTTTGGGAAGGAAAGGCCTAAGTTCTGCTTCGTATTTGCCGCGCCTGTTTACATACATTTCGGTAAGGCTTTTCAAACTGGTCTGTTCGGCAGACTGACTGCGTCCATATGAGATTTGACGACTTTTATTTTTGCCATCCTTGCGCACTACAACTTCGCTATAGTTACCTTCTAGTTTGGACGTCTCGAAGACGTTTACGACCTGAATTATTACTTGTTTTTGATATTGAGAAATCACAGTAGGTATCCCTCTTCTAATTTCACTATCTAACAAGGGCCAACCGATTTTGGTTTGGTTATGCGCTAATTCAACTAGATATTCTTCAGGAATTAGGTTTGCCATTGTTTTAAAATTAAAAGTCGTAAAAATTAAAAAAAACTACTCCCGGTTATAAATCAAATCTCCGGGGGTTTGAGCCAGCATGTTTCTGATAACATTTCTGGAGGTAATCAAAATTGCCAGCGAAAGCACGCCAAGGGTTAGCAGGGTATTGAACCCAAAAGGCTGGAAGTAGGACGGCCTGTCTGACTCGGCAGAAAAATCGTTAGAGAGGATCAAATCAAAGCTATAGCCCAAAAACAGGGCTATAGCCACGCTCATTAACAGTCCTAACCCCACAAAACGCAGAATAATTTCAAAATAAACCGCCTGCGCTTGTTGTCTTTCCAGGCCAAAGGCCTTGAATGTGCCGATATTCATCTTGATTTTTTCGAGGTGCATTTTCAGCAGATTCGCTACAAATAAGCTTACCCCTGCAGCGCCGAGCAAAATCAGCAGGTACGCGCCCAGACGGGTTACCCTGCTTAGGAATAGAAAATTCTCCTTTTCCTGAACCTTGCCTAAATCCAGGGCTATGGTTGCTTTTTCTCCCCCCAATCCTGATTCCGAGTTAGGGTTAAATACCGGATCAGAAGCAATGTTTTCTGCCAGCCCCCGAATGCTGTCAAGGCTGGCTAATTGAATGGCAATGCCATCATTGAACCTTCGGGGTTGAATACAGTCCATTCCCGTTTGAATGCTGTACTCATAGCTCCTGCGCATCCTGTCTGAAAAAGGCTGTATTGCCGGTGACGACAGGATGGTTTTGACTAACATTTCTTTCAAATAGGTGTTGGTGTCCAGTCTCCCAAGGAGCAAAGGGATCTCATACCCCGAAAGGAAGGAATTGGTGTGAATATAGGGCGTGTTAGTGAAAACCCCCAGGGTATCCCAGGGTGATTGAACGAGGATATTGTCAATCGTACTTCGGATCAGCGTTACTTCCTCTGAGGTTCCATCCAGCAATAGAAAACGAAGTGAATGCTGGTCGCGAATATCAAATGTACTCGGACAATCGCGCCGGTCAGGCTGGGTACGTGCAGAAGAGAACTCTTCGGAAACCAGGTAATCGTTTTTCCCTGGCAGCTCTTTTACAATGGCTCGCACGTAGACCGGTACCAATAAAAGTGAGTCAGGATTTGCAGCCTTAAACTCCATAAGTACAAATCCAGAGTCCGGATCGTATCCAAATTCGGTCAGAAATTTTTCGGTTACGATTAAACTCATACGACTACTGTCCGTCAGCCCTTCCAGAGAACCTGCTATTTTTTTAGAAAGAATCTCCTTGACCAACGGCTCCTCAGTTGAGCTTTTATCAAACCGAATGGTTCTCCCTCTCACCATGGTTGCTTTCTGGGTGCGGTGGTTCCAAAATCGGATGTTCCACATCGTATAAAAGCGGGTGTCTTCAATCTGGTATCGGGTTCTAAGCGATGGACTTTTAAGGCGGTTTGCGATGGTTTCAAAATCACCTGCCCTTTGGGCGGGTATCTCCAGAGTTAACCAGTTTACAAAAGGCGAGCTCAATTTTTCTTCCAGGTAGGCCAGGCTACCGTTAGCAAAACCGACCGCGAGTAGGGTTAGCCCAAGTATGGCCGTGAGAATAAGTAGGTTGATTTTTTTCAAGCCTAGCAACGCAGTACCCTCTCGCTTAAGAAAGAGCCTCCGGAACTGACTGTGTTCAACCTCAAACTTCAGCTTATCTAGCAGTTTATCTTCTGGTTTTGCCTCCTCAGTAACTTGTTTTTTGACTCGGTAAAAGTCGCTCAGTTTTTCCCTAAACTTTGCAGCTGATTCTCCTTGAAGGTTTTCCCACTGTGGGCGTAGGAAAATATGATCGGGCAATACCTCTCCATGCCTTTCTGATTCATTGCTTGTGATGGCGATGATCCTGTCAGCGTGTCTGATGGCCAGGTTAATGTCGTGAGAAACAATGATTGCCGACTGGTACGGTTGCAGGTGTAAACGAACCTGCCGCATAAGCTCATTTGCATTGTTTTCATCCAGGTTGCCGGTTGGTTCATCTCCAAAAAGAACAGAAAACCGGGTATTTAATGCCCGTACAAAAGCAACCCGCTGCCTTTGGCCTCCGGAAAGATTTACGGCTTCTTTTTCAAAATCCACCTGGGATAGAGGCAAGCCTACCTCATCCATTAGTTTCGCAGCCCCGGGAATCACCTCCTGCATGTCCACCCCTTCCTTTATCATGCGCGAAAGCGCGATATTCTCATAGGCAGAAAAATTGTCCATGAGGTTGGTGTACTGGAAAATGAAGCTGAAGTGATCACGTCGAAGCTTTCCGGTATTAGTTTCGCCCTTGTCCCAGAGGGTGGAAAAGGGAAACTCTTCGTCAGCAGGTCCATGAAATAGAATCTCTCCCTTTACCAGGGTCTGATTCATCAACCCCAGGGTTTCCAGCAAGGTACTCTTCCCTGAACCAGAAGCACCTAATAAAAATACCACTTCGCCTCTGGGAATTTCCAGATGCTCAATATACAATACCCTATCTTCCAATCTCCCCGAATAGGAACAAGAGGCCTGGTTTATAGAGAAAATAGGAGAAGATGTGTTCATGTTGCTTGACGAAATAGAAAATGGTAAAATCCTGAAGTACAGTTCTTGTAAAAAGGGCGGCGATTAATAAGTGTGGTTCAATCAGCCAACGAAAAACCATTTCCCGATGAATGCCAATGTTACCATAGTGCTGCTAAAAAAACAGGAACATTCCCTGATTACATTCACTAACACGAGCTAAAGTGATCAGGGAGTTTTTTGAGAAGACTTGCAACGGACTTGTTCATAAATCCACCTTTCCGTTGCTGGCGGTATGCCCGATGATGGCAGATAACGTCCATAGTCGAAATTGGCAGGAAGAACTATGGGACAAAAGACTGAGGAACCCAGTAGTAATTCTCTCCGGCAACCTTAAACGACCGTTCAATCAAATCCACTATCCCGCCATTTGAGAGGGTGTATAGCGCCTGATACTTCGTGCTGAAGTACTCACGAATTTTTGCTATCTGATCATCCGAAACAACTGCAGGATCTTCCAGGTCTCTCAGGGTATATTCCTGAAGCAACTTACTAGACGAGGGAATGCCGGTAAGCATTTCAATTACTTCGGCTGGCGTTTTTCCCATCATTTCCTCTTCTGTTAGGCGCTCCGAGCCCACGTGCTCCCGCATAATTTTTTTGTAAGCAGTTACAATGTTTTCCCTCACGATCTGAGGACCCTCTTCCATGGATTTGTCGAGGATTTCTTTCTTTACAAAAAGGGTAATCTCCGATAATTCGAGTGCAGTAAGCAACAGGGCATAGTCATAGTATTCGTACCCGGTCCCATTTTGCTTAATCGGGGTATATCCTTCCACAAAAAATTGAAAGTTTTTCGATTTCACCAATTGAATGAAACTTTCCCTTTCCTGTTGGGTCTTGAAAGTCTTGACGATATCTCCCAGCATGGAGCTGATCGCCTGGCCCTCTACATCCCTTGGGCCTACCCCAATCACCTTGGCATCGAGGCTTTGTAACGTAGCACTGCTTTTTTCTCTTAGCTCTTTAAGCATACCCGAAGCAGACTCCTGAAGCTGAGATGCCGTACGTATCGCACTGCTGTTTTCGGCAAACATGATATAACCTGCCACAGGACTTTTGACTGGATAATCCAGCTTAACTTTAAAAAAGTCAGGGGTAGGCGTTAATGAAGGCTCCATTCTTACCACTTCCCCACTCACGGCTAATGCCTCTTCCGCTTGTCTGGCGATGATTTTTGAAGCTTGAATAATTATGTCTTTAAGCTGTGTAGCAAAGTTTTCATAGGCATAATCTTCCCCCCCGGCAATTTGAAATGCCAGCAGATGCACCCGGCTTTCGGCCGCCAAACGGGCGATTTGAGCCGTTCTTTCTGGTTGGTCTTCCCCCTCTGTAGCAGCTCCGATCAGAATGATCACATTGGTAGAAATGCCCTTCTTTGAACCAAAAAGGCTAAAAGCTCTATTTAGGCCACCTAACATATCGGCATCTGCTTTTCCATTTGAGCTTTTGATTAACTCAGCCCCGAGAAACGCTACCGTTTTTTCAGGTTCAGAGATACCCTCCATGGCACTAATAGGCGCCCCTTTGTCGTAGTAAACAACTGCCCCTGTTTTGAGCACCCGGGAAGAACTATTGAATGAGCTCTGGGCATCAGAGAGCACCCGGTTAGCTGCTTCAAGGCCCTTTTCGCCTACGCCTTTTCGACCCTCAACTACAAAAACAAGATTAAACTGGGTACTTCTCCCTTTTTCTATGCCTTCAGCAATATTTATATAATCTTCAACAGGGATAATTTCCGTCCCTTTATCGTCATACACACCCGTTACGATCCCTGTCCGTACCAAATTACCGACACGCCCGAGAATAGGAGGTCTTTTCCAATAAGGATCTAACCCTTGAGTATTTTTAAATGTCCAGATATTTTGCTCATTGGACATCATACCTGATTGAGCATACGCTTTAGCGCTTTCCTCGTCTTTGAATACTGTAGGCGCCGAACCTGCACTCTGTCCTATTTTTGGCTCCAATACAACTCTGTCCCCCCAGGATTGGATGGTAGCTGAAGATACCCACCCTAGAATATAGCCACCCTGGTCTCGCTGCAAGTCGGGATATATCCCAACCAAATAAGCATTATTGGAGATTTTATACACAAACAGGAACTGCATCAACTCCAGGGATTTATCGTTTGTGGTCTTTAAATCAGGAGAATTGTACACATAAATTTTAGAAGCAGAGGCGTACTTTACCGGATCTTTCAAGCTTTCGGCAGTATGAACAGCCATGACTTTTTCTTTGAATCCATTTTTAAACAATGACTCGCTCCACAGCAACAGGTTCTGTTTACTGATCCAGCCGTAATCGTAAGGATTTGCCTTAGCGTTGAGGGTAACTTTACCATTCCCCAAATCATAGGTGTTATCTTCTACTTTTACCAATCGAACATAGTCTCCCGACTCTGCAATAACCCAAAAGGCCTGACCCAACATGAGTTTCTTGTATGCTTTCGATCCTCCCGGTGATTCGTAGGTAGTATTGTTGTCCCGGTCAGAGAACACAAACCAATAAGCAGACACCCCTTTTGCGGCGGGGGCTCCCGCAGGAACTATTGTCCCATCCGGTTTGGTATATTTCTCTGGCTTTTTCAAGCTCGGAAAACCTGATACCTGACCAAGAGGCTGAGCCTGCCCGACAGTAACAGATAGAAAGGCAAGGAGAAAAACGAAGAAAAAATTAACCTGTTTCATAAATCAAATGCTAAGCAGAAAAAATGGAACGCCCTCTTTGGTTTTACCTGTTTGAATTTTGTCTTTGTAGTAGAGGCGCTCCTTATTAAAGTAGGCCTCAAACTTTCTTTCGATCCTTTCCGCACGACTTTTTGTGAGATTAAAATCGTCGGGAGGATATAGAAATATTTTTGCCGGAACCGTACGGCTATTATTCACAGAGAGCACTGTCATAAGTTCCGATGGAAATTGACATACCAATTTGTTTACCCAACGTGGATTCGTCAAAGACTCAAATAGTGAACCTGTAGAGAAATAGTGGAAGCTCAGGGTATCCGTTATCTTGAAACCTGAGTTGTAGATGAGGCTCCTCATCGTAAGCTTATCCGCTGCTTCTGAAGGCGGTTCAGTTTGCTGATACACCAGAGACAAAGTACTAATGATTGCCTCTTTTCTAAAGGTGTATTTGTAGTTGTCGGCATTGCTGACAAACAAAAGAAAGTGACCATAAGGTAGCAAGGCCTTCCGGGTAACTTCTCTTTGTAGATAAACAACCTGTTCTTCAGAAAGCGACTCTCCACCAAAGCCCAATGGACTGTTGTCCACATAAAACAAGTCAAAATTCCTATATATGCGGTCTGAGTTTTGACCAAGTGCCATCGACAGTGAAAGCATGACTAGGATAACTGTTACAGAAAATGTTCTCATGTCATTGAATTTTTACAATTTGAATTTTCTGACTCCCTTTCGCTAGTGACACAGTCACTTTGTTGACTTTGAAACTCCCCATTTTCATGAGGTAATAAAACTCTTCCAAAGACCTGCAGGTATCACCCGGACAACCTTGAGGGTAATAAATATCAAACTGCCCGCCTCCTACTTTTTGGATTAACTGAAGGTTTCGGTCGCTCGCTTCTTTCCGCTTTCCTTCGGAAAGAAGACGCTGAATATCCGAAAGACCTGCCAGTACTATTTTTTCTACTTCCTCTGGTTTGGGTACTTTTGCAATAACCCGGTAACCAAATCGATAAATATGCTCGTGGTAGAAAAGAGAAATAGTGTCATTGCCGGGTTTTCTTGGCTTTATTGTCACTTTTGCCTTACCCTCGATCAGCACCCGGGCTCCTCGTTGCCACATAAAAACTGTGGAGTCCGTTTTAGAGAAATCCGCGATTGCCGCAACGGTAATGCTTTTTCCCAACTCAACTGAATCTGCAAGAACCGAGAAAAGCGTAATAGCAGGAGTGGAAGATTTATTGCTGCTCGTCAGCTTGTAGGTTTGAGTGACTTCCGGACAATTTTTATAAACTACCCTTACCGCATAAACCCCCTCAGGGCCCACTGTATAAAAGCGTTGGTCCGAATCGATGGTATCGATCACCCCACTTGGTGCTTTGATTTCGAAGAAGTGAACAGGTAAAGCCTTACCAGCTTTCAGGGTCAATCTCATTTCTATGGGGCTACCCGGGCTAACCAAGGTATCACCAGAAGCCACAAAAGCAGGTATTGCATCAAACTCACACGCCTCATCACTGTTGCTGCAGGCCGCAACAACAATGACAGCAGCTAAGAGAATTAGGAGAAGTTTTTGTTGGAATATATCAATCCAAAAATTCATGGTTAATTAATTGAGGATGAGTGACACTACTTTCCCATCAGCGGCGCTAATCGTACAGGTACTAACCGATTCATTGCTCAACAGGATGAAACTTTGGTAAAAAGCATCCAGATTAGGAAAGGACTTACCTTTGAAAGTAAGTTTTCCTACCTCAGGATTGTTGCAAAAATATCTGCTCTTGAGTAGCCTGTAGGTAGTGCGGGCTTTTGCATTCTGACCAGCAGACGACTGTGTGAGAATTTCAGAGAATGCCGACAAAACTGCATTTCTCACCACCTCGACTTGAAAACTATCAGTGCTACATGCTATTCCTTTGAATGGTGGCTTGGGAGGCACTGGTTTAGTTGGCTTAGGTGTTGGCGTTGGTTTAGGTGCAGGAGCAGCATTTGGCTTTTTCTCAGCTATCTCCGGCTTGGGTTTAAGGCTTGGAGCGATCTCCTCCTCAAAACTTACGTTGAATGGATAGGTAGCCAATATTTGTCCTTCGTATTGAATGGAGATAGAGTCTGCTCCTTTCATTTTTGGGGTAATAACCGTTGCGTTTTTCCCGGTTTCTACCACGTCGCCATGATACAGCCATTCGATTTCTTGGTAATTGACTGATTTCGAAGTAGTGGCAGAAAATGAAATAGATTCTCCCTTTTTTATGGGCTTATTAAGATCCGTTTCTGGGCCTGTGTAAATGGAAAAGCCTATAGGAATCTCTTTTTCGCCTACATGTACGGCCTGTTTCCATTTTTTGTCACAATCTGTAAACCGGAAAACAAAAATGAATTTGCCGGGATGTTTAAATTCAAAACCTGGTAGATTCTCAGCAGAAATCAAATGTAGGTTGGCCGAATCACCCTCTAAATAATACGACCATTCAGAAGGGGGGACCTCGCTAAATGTAGTATCCGGGTAAATAGTCTTCAAAGCCAATACATCACCCACTGATTTGGTGGTATCGTCTTTAAAAGAAAATTCTACATTTTCAGTTCCACAAGCGGTATCACGTCCGCACGAGCGAAATATCAGAAAGCATGAAGCAATCAGAATGACAACCGCCAATAAAATCAAGATTCCGCGATCCATGTTAAAGAAAATAATTGAAGCTAAGTTGAAGACCGAAATTGAGGGCGTTCACCCCTTTGATACCCGAAGCGAGTGACTGGTAGCTGGTGCTCGAAGCCAAATCGACCGGCTGAAAATTACCCGATGGGTTAAATCCATTGCTGGAATAATTAACCATCCCTCCCAGGCTGATACTGCTCTTGAGCGAAAGAAAAATATCAGTTCCGAGTACTACCTGACCAAAATAACCCGCACTTACCGACAGATCATCTTTGGCACTAGCGGGCATACTTAAACCCACGTTAAATCCGGCAGCTTGCATCTTGTCGAAGTAGTCTTGTCCCTGAAGAGGCGAGGTGGTGATAAAACGATATCCTCGCTCGGGTTTTATTTCCTGCGGAAAGGCATATTGCCCGTTTTCATAGAAGTAAATGGCTTCCAGGTCAACGGTAGCAGTGCCGGAGGCTCGATTACTTAAATAAAACGCAGGTCCGATAGCGAACTCAAGAAAAGGAGCAATTTTTCGCTTGATGTGAACCGAATTAAACTCGCGCCGCTCAATGGTGCCTAAGCAGGTGTCGTTGACTACCTCCTTGTACCGGCCATAAGGATTTATCCCTATTTTCATGCTCAAGGGAAGTGCAAATCCCAGCATGGATAGTTTTTCACTTTGATTTTTCAAAGTCGCCCGCTGCCTGAAGGGGTTACCGGCTAAATCTGTTGACTGATAGTCCCAGGTAGTAGCGAAATATTCTGGAGTTACGGTTTTCAAAGTGCCGTTAAGTCCGACACCTACCTGAAAAATCAACTTTTTGTCCACGTCGCTGTCTTCTCCACTCAGTAGCCGGGAACCCACCCGTGCATCAAATGATAAAGACCTAGACTTTGCCGTAGCGGGAAATTGAATATTCCCGATAAGGTTTTCATAAGCCCACTCTCCTGCGCTGAGATGTTCAATATCAGCGGAGCCCATCGCGCCCGTGGCGGTAAAGCCAATCATGCGTTTAGGAATACCTTTGCCGTCCAAAGCGTAAAATCCCTTGTAGATATACGCTTCTGAGTGTTCTTTTGGGTCGAATATCCCATCGCCATCTGTATCGCTGGGACAACCATATCTCCCTGCAATTTCTACATATCCTTCCTGACATTTACAATCATCTTCGATATCAGGAATACCATCGCCATCATTATCCGGACATCCTTTAGCACCAATAGATCCCATCTCATCAGGGCACATATCGGCAACCTGAATAAAGATTTCTTTATTTTTCTCGCGATCTCTAAGAATTAATGTTAGCCCATTTCTCAACGGAAATGATTCTGGGTCCAATATATTGGGAACCAAGTCATGGTCGGCATCCGGGCAACCTCCGCTATTGGCACTTCCGGCAAGGTAAGGGCAGTAATCAAGGGTATTGGGCACCCCATCGCCGTCCAAATCGACAACCGGACATCCCGCAGGGTCGGTGGACCACTGATATTTACACAGGTCAAATTCATTCAATACCCCATCTCCGTCAAAATCCTCAATGACTTTTCTTCCGCTGTCTTTCAGTTCATATCCTTTCCCGGCAATCATTTTTATTCCGACCGGAACAATGGAGTCGATTTTTAATACATTGGTCACCCTGGCAGACAGATAAATATTGAGGGTATCCGTTAACTCCAGCTCTATATCTGTGTCTGTGCCTCCTCTTTTTGTTGCTAACACTCCTGCGCGGACCACTTTGACCTGAATGCGTGATGCATCAATGTCAGATACATCAAAATTATAAAAGGTAACTTTGTAATTCGGCAAACCCGCTTTGTGCATTTCTTTTATTTCTCTCAAATAGGTATCCAGGGATGCGGCATATCCTATTTTGAATGGCATTTTTTCGTTGCCATTTTTCCTTAACACCTCGGGACAAACCTCATTGAATATTTTCGCGTTCGCATAAAAAAGCGTTTTAAACTGAGCGGCCTTTTCATCTGAATACACGCTCTCTTCATAGCTCAGGTCGCTCAAAAAGGAATAGGCATCCATGATACTGTCTGCCTGATTCATCAAAAGCAGGCGCTTACTCCAATTGGTTTGTGCATGTACCCCACCTGGTATAACCCAGGCGATCGCAAAGAAGAGGTAATATAAGTTCTTGATTTTCATGTGCTTAGGGATTTCCTCAGGTTTGTTTACAGAAGAAGGATACGCGCTGACCGAAACTCATTTGACGGACTTTTGAGTTTCACGTAGTAAGTCCCTCTCGACCACAGTCCGGTCTCAATGGACAGTACATACTCGCCTTGAATTGCAAACCATTCAAGAGCATATATTTTCTTACCGTTTAAATCGAAGACTTCAACGGTTATCATGCCACTTTGGGCAGATTCCCAGGCGACTGTCACCTGCTCAGAGGCAGGATTAGGGAATACTTTCAGGGAGTATGGTTCAGGCTGAGGTTGAATAGCAGTTGAGGAACTAATGTCTCTGCGTTTGTGGTAAGACTTTACCGTACATGATTCCCCCGGGTAGGAAGTTCTTACCCAGTAATTTCGGTTGAGGGTATCGAGTGTACTTCCTGCTGCATAATCTCTGGAAATTTCGCCCACCAAAATTACTTCTTCCAAACTCGCCAAGCTGTCATACCCCCATTGGTAGCTGACCCCCGGGAGCTCATCGAGGCATTGAAAGGTATTGCTGATCGGTAGCAGGGTTACAGTGGCTGTATCTAAAGGGGTGTTAGAGACTGAAATTGATGCTTCTACGGTATCCTTGCATTCAAAATCGTTCACCGTAATTACTCTCAACGAAATGGGCTGGCTGGAGAAGGGACCAGTCTGAAGCAGGGCTCTGTTTTGTCCGAGGCTGCCTACGGAAGCATTCCCCGATAGAATTTTCCATTCATACCTGGAAGCTGGCGTTGCAGTGGAAAGCGGAACACCCACTTGCCTGGCACAAATAAGTGAGGGAATATCCAATACTGCTTTGGGGGGCAGGGGATTTACGGTTAAATCGAAAGAAACCGGAGCACCTACACACGAAGCCGCACTAGGAGTTACCGTAATCGTGGTGGTGATGGGGGTTGAACCCGTATTCACGGGTCTGAAATCAACAATATCTCCCGAACCGGTGGTTCCCAGCCCAATAATCCCAGCTGTCCGTGTCCAGGAAAAACTCGTACTGGCCACCGGGCCCTGAAAACGAATATCCTGGATGGGTGATTTTGCACATACACTTTGATCAGACTGCGGATTTACCACAGGGGTCGGATTTACCGTAATAGAAAAAGATTTAGGTGTTCCTGAGCAATTGTTGGCCGTGGGGATGATGGTAACAGAGCCTGTTGACGGAGCATTGGTGGCATTTGTCGCAGTGAACCCAGGGAAGCTGGTGCCTGAGCCTGAGGGAAAACCAATGGAACTTATCCCACCCCAGGAGAAAGAGGTACCTGCAACAGGGCCAGCCAAGGCAATTGCGCTGGTATTGGCGCCGTTACAAACCATTTGAGGGGAAAAAGTATTGCTGATGCTTGGAGTCGGATTTACCGTAACAGAAAACGATTTTGTTGGGCCGACACATCCATTGGCCGTGGGGGTGATGGTAACAGAGCCTGTTGAGGGAACATTGGTATTATTTGTCGCTGTAAACGAAGGGAAGATCGGGCTGTTTGAGCCTGAGGAAAGACCAATGGAGCTTACCGCTCCCCAGGCATAAGAGGTGCCTGCAACCGGGCCAGACAAAGCAATTGCGGTTGTGTTGGCACCGTTACAAACCGTTGGATTGGCAAAAGTGGTAGTGATGCTTGGGGTAGGATTTACCGTAACAGAAAACGATTTTGTTGGGCCGACACATCCATTGGCCGTGGGGGTGATAGTAACGGAGCCTGTTGAGGGAGCATTGGTAGCATTTGTCGTCGTAAACGCAGGGAAGCTGGTGGTGCTTGAGCCTGAGGAAAGACCAATGGAACTTATCCCACCCCAAGAGAAAGAGGTACCTGTAACCGGGCCAGACAAAGCAATTGCGGTTGTGTTGGCGCCGTTACAAACCGTTTGATTGGCAAAAGTGTTAGTGATGCTTGGGGTAGGATTTACCGTGATGAAATTGAAAAAAGTATCTGTATAGGTTCCTAGACCAAAAGCAACTGTGACGATTACATCATATTGCCCAGGATTAGCGTATGCTACCACAGGATTTAAGCTGGTGGAAGTTGCGGGCGATCCTCCCGGAAAAGACCAGGATATTGAAACTGCTCCTGCTGTGTTTTCAGTAAAAGTAATGGATTGACCAGCGCATAAGGTGCTATCCGTCGCTTCTATGGAATTCGTAGTTGACAAAAATCCAACACGGGCAACTTGAATTTTCTCATAGGGGCTTTCAAAGTCCGAAATGCTAACGATATCCGAATTTGAGTTATCGTTTAGCTGTCCATTATTGGACGCCACCCATATTTCCTGCAATGAAATACCCTCATATTCAGCATTAATAGATTGAAATTGAGTCTCACTTTCATCCATGATACTATTCGCCTGATTCATGAGTAGCAGGCGCTTACTCCAATTGGTTTGTGCATGTACCCCACCTAGTATAACCCAGGCGATCGCAAAGAAAAGGTAATATAAGTTCTTGATTTTCATGTGCTTAGGGATTGCCTCATGTTTGTTTACAGAAGAAGGATTCGCGCTGACCGAAACTCATTTGACGGACTTTTGAGCTTCACGTAGTAGGTACCTCTTGACCATAGTCCGGTTTCAATTGCCAGTACTTGCTCGCCTTGAAGCGCAAAATGTTCGAGCGAATATATTTTCTTACCGTTTAAGTCGAAGACTTCAAGGGTAATCATACCGCTTTGAGCAGACTCCCAGGCGATATTCACTTCACTTGTAGCCGGGTTGGGGTACACGCTCAAAGGATATTTTTTGATTGGCGCTGGAATAGAGGTAGTTGCATAGGAATTGTCGCGTTTGTAATAGGACTTCACCTCACAGGTTTCATTCGGATAAGTTGTTTTTACCCAGTAGTTTCTGTTTGCGGTATCCAGCGAATTCCCAGCCACATAATCCCCAAATACTTCGCCTATGAGTTTTACCTCCTCCAGGGTATTCAAGTCGTCGTACCCCCATTGATAATTGGTACCGGTAGTTGCATCCAGGCATTGAAAAGTGTTGTTGATGGGGAGTAAGGTTACATCTGCCGTATCTCGGGCGGTGTTAGAAACGGGAATCTGCACATCGGCAGTATCCTTACACTCCAGGTTGCTTACCGTAATAATCCGTAACTGCACATGTTGGGTACCTGAGCGAAAAGTTTGAAGAAAAGCCTTGCTACTATCGGGGCTAGTGACAACAGCATTGCCGGACAAGATAGACCACTTGTAGCGGTGAGCGGGGGTAGCCGTAGTGACCGGTATGCCTACCTGATTGGCGCATATAGACGGAGGCCAGGCTACGACTGCTTTGGGGGGCAGGGGATATACGGTTAAATCAAAAGAGACCGGATCACCTACACACGTAGCCGCACTCGGAGTTACCGTAATCGTGGTGGTGATGGGGGTTGAACCAGTATTCACGGGTCTGAAATCAACAATGTCTCCCGAACCGGTGGTTCCCAGCCCAATAATCCCAGCTGTCCGTGTCCAGGAAAAACTCGTACTGTCCACCAGGCCTTGAAAACGAATATCCTGGATGGGTGATTTTGCACATACACTTTGATCAGACAGCGGATTTACCACCGGGGTCGGATTAACCGTGACAGAAAAAGATTTTGTTGGGCCGACACATCCTTTGGCCGTGGGGGTGATGGTAACAGAGTCTGTTACCGGAGCATTGGTAGCATTTGTCGCCGTAAACGCAGGGAAGCTGGTGGTGCTTGAGCCTGAGAAAAGACCAATGGAGCTTACCACTCCCCAGGAGAAAGAGGTGCCTGTAACCGAGCCAGCCAAGGCAATTGCGGTTGTGTTGGCGCCGTTACAAACCGTTTGATTGGCAAAAGTATTATTGAAGCCTGGTGTCGGATTTACCGTGAAAGAAAAGATCTCAGGTGTCCCTGTACATCCGTTGGCCGTGGGGGTGATGATAACAGTGGCTGCTATTGGATTATTGCCACTATTTGTCGCCGTGAACGAAGGGAAGCTGGTGGTGCTTGAGCCTAAGGAAAGACCAATGGAACTTACCGCTCCCCAGCCGTAAGAGGTGTTTGCAACAGGGCCATTCAAGGCAATTGCGGTGGTATTGGTATTGTTACAAACCGTTGGATTGGCGAAAGTGGTACTGATGCTTGGAATCGGATTTACCGTAACAGAAAAAGATTTTGTTGGGCCGACACATCCGTTGGCCGTGGGGGTGATAGTAACAGAGCCTGTTGAGGGAGCATTGGTAGCATTTGTAGTCGTAAACGCAGGGAAGCTGGTGGTGCTTGAGCCTGAGAAAAGACCAATGGAGCTTACCGCTCCCCAGCCGTAAGAGGTGCCTGCAACCGGGCCAGACAAAGCAATTGCGGTTGTGTTGGCGCCGTTACAAACCGTTTGAGCGGAAAAAGTGGTAGTGATGCTTGGAGTCGGATTTACCGTGACAGAAAAAGATTTTGTTGGGCCGACACATCCGTTGGCTGTGGGGGTGATAGTAACAGAGCCTGTTGAGGGAGCATTGGTAGCATTTGTAGTCGTAAACGCAGGGAAGCTGGTGGTGCTTGAGCTTGAGAAAAGACCAATGGAGCTTACCGCTCCCCAGCCGTAAGAGGTGCCTGCAACCGGGCCAGACAAAGAAATTGCGATTGTGTTGGCGCCGTTACAAAACGTTTGATTGGCAAAAGTGGTACTGATGCTTGGTGTCGGATTTACCGTGATGAAATTGAAAAAAGTATCTGTTGCAGTCCCTAACACTGAATTGACCGTAACGATTACCATATACTGACCTGGAGAAGAATAAGATACAACAGGATTAAAGCTGGTGGACGTTGCGGGTGATCCTCCTGGAAAGGACCAGGATTTCGAGTTAGCGCCTGCTGTATTTTCAGTAAAAATAATGGACTGACCAGGGCACAAGGTGCTATCTGTCGCTTCAATAGTGATTGGACCGAAGTCACTAAAAAGCCGTGCGATTTTGGGGCGAGAAAGATTATTACATTCTTCAAAATAACCACCGATTAAATATTTTCCATTGATATCTGTTTCTACCGTAGTTACGTCACCACTTTGATCGGAATTAGCCAAAAAAGCATTGTCCACATTCCCAAAAGAATTCAAGCGTAAAACTTTGTTACTTTGGCTAGACGGATCAAAACCTGATAAAACAACATTTGTCTGATCAAAAGCAAAAGAACTAACACTATAATTATTTAAAGTATTAAAGGAATTATCTATGGACCCATTAGGATTTAACCGAACCATACTCGGGTGATAAATTCCCTGATAAAAATCAAAAGTTCCAGCTACAACTATTTTACCATCTGACTGTATTTTTATTTCTGTAACTGATCCATTAAATCCCGAATAGGATTGAAAGGTATTATCAATTGTTCCATCTAAATTCAATCGAATAATTCCGTTGGCAACATTTCCATTAAAAGTTGTGAATTCTCCTCCCAAAAGGATTTTGTTGTTATTGTCGATAGCAATACTAGTAATAGCATAATTTGATCCGGAACCTATATTTGTATTGAATGTAATATCCAAACTTCCAGAGGGGTTTAATTTTACCAGCTTGCCAACTGGAGTAGTATTATATGTAGAAAAACCTCCTCCAACGATAATATTGCCCGTGGAAGGAACTACTTTCACAACATAAGGATCTCCACCTGCAATGCCGCTTCCAGAGAAAAAAGTTACATCATTCGATCCGTTGGACAAAAGTCTTATTATCTTATTAACAGATTGATAATAATTTCCAAATTGAATGAAAGATCCAACACAGATAATTTTCTGATCTGGTTGAATTTCAATGTCATTTACAAATCCATCAATAAAACCTCTTCCAGTTAAAAAAGTTGGGTCAATTGATCCATCCAGATTTAATCTGGCGATGTTTCTATTTTTTTGAAGATTAAATCGGCCAAATGCGCCTCCGACAATCACTTTTAAATCATTTTGTATGGCAATATCATTAACATTGGCGTAGTTATATTGGAAAGAGCAGCCTGCTCCAACATTAAATGAGCTATCATAGACACCGCTTACACTTAATCGCCCAACTCCAAGACTTGGGATAGAGTTGTAACCAATCATTTGTCCGCCAAAAAATATTTTACCATCACTTTGTGTTTCAAATGTGTAAACCCAATCATCAGCTCCATTCCCGCTAGAAAAAGTATTGTCCTGTGAGCCAGAAGTATTCAAACGGGTGATTCCGCGGGCAGAAATACCCGAGTACGATTCAAAAACACCCCCCGCCAAAATTTTACCATCATTCTGAATTTTAATCGCATTGACCGTATTACTGAATCCTGATCCAATTGAAAAACTATAGTCGTAATTTCCAAAGCTGTCCAACCGTGCAATACATCCTGTAAGTATTCCTTGATAGTAAAAGAATCGCCCTCCCAAAATCAATTTTCCATCAGGCTGAACATCAATAGCATATATATCGGATGAGAATCCTGTACCAATATTAAAGCTGGCATCAGCATTTCCGAACTGATCCAGTTTGATTAAACCATATGCAGCCGCATTGTTATAATTAGCGAAATAACCAACTACATAAAGCGAACTGCCGAACATCTTTATTTTGCTAACCTGACTATCGAATCCTGTTCCGTTTGCAAAACTGGAATCCAAGGTACCATTCGTGGATAAACGAGCTATCCGGCCTCTTGATATTCCTCCAACAATGGAAAATCCTCCGCCGATAATCAATTTTCCGTCAGATTGAAGCGAAACAGTCCTTACCGATCCATTAATATAACCAGGATTGAAAGTAGTATCAATTGTTCCATTCTGGAGAAGTCGTCCCAAATAGGAATTATAGGTGCTGTTAATAAAAGAGAACACACCCGCAATAATAATTTTCCCATCCGGCTGAACAGCAATATCTAATACAGAACTATTCACGTTCACATTAAAGGTTTGATCGACTGAACCATCCGGGTTTAATCGGATCAGATTGTTACAACTGATACCATTGTAAGAAGAAAAGTAGCCTCCCACTAAGACCTTCCCATCTGGCTGAACTTTAATTGCGTAAACACTACCACCCCATTCCGCACCAGCACCGGGATCGAAAGTAGGATCCACAGCACCAGGTTGTGCAAGCAAGTATGAAACTTGCAAAGCCAAAAACAAAAACAAGGAAACTACTACCTTAGGAATAGAAGAAAAACGACGATGCGTAGATTCAACTCCAAATTGGCAGTTCAAAATTATCTTAGATGAAGCAAGAAATAAGAACTTATGAAAAGCAATTGTTTGTAGAAACATCTTCATTTTTTAGTACTTAACATCCTTTAATCTCGCTAAAAACAAAAATGCAAGGGTTCCAAGTCCTCTGTGGTTCCCTTACTCAGTCAAAAATCCCCAAAATCTTATAGATGCAAACCCTTTTGGGATATGCTGCATGAATGCAGGACCATTACCAGAGAATACTGAATCCAATTACGTAGAGCAGACAGGCAACATGAATCGCAGCGCGCGCCTACTTCAACCAGAAAGGCCTGGAGGATATATTACCTCGCTCCGAAGTAAGAACCAGGAAATACAGCCCCCGGGACCATTCATGGGTAGAGATTTCAGCCATGTTGTCAAAATCTTGTTTGTCGGACTGATGGGTATAGACTTCCCGCCCGTTCAGGTCATATACCTGCACATCGACCTGCTCACCTGTCGATTTCCAGGAGACGAAGATCTTGTCCGTAGCCGGATTGGGGTAAACAAGCAATGCGTTAATATCCAATTCTTCGTCAATCCCTGTTAAAGAAAACTTGAAGTAGGACTTGAGCTGGCATGGATCACCCGGATAGCTGGTTTTCACCCAATAGTTCCGTCTTAGCGTATCCAGAGAAGCCCCGGCGACATAATCTCCAAAAACCTCACCCGCCAGGGCAATTTCTTCCAGGGTACTGCGGTCATCATAGCCCCATTGATAGGTGATTCCACTCAAAGCGTCCAGGCATTGGAAAGTATTGTTGATCGGAAGCAATATGATATCGGCTTGCGGCTTCACCACGGATGACAAAACCCCTACTTTCTGGATGGAGGAGTCCACACATGATTCCGTATTGATAGATACTATTTTCAAAAGAATGGTATCTATAGAAGACTGACCCGGAATAAAGAGCAATGCATGGTTACTACCCCCTTTATTTTGTATAACCAAAGAGTCGGTTAATACCGACCAGTGATAGCTCAATGCCGGTGTGGACGTAGAAACCGCAAGCCCTGTCTGTCCTAAGCAAACGTTTGAGAGCGGATCCAATATCGCAGGCTCAGGCGGAGGTAACACCTGAATGGAATACGACCGGTTATCTCCCGGGCAACCATTTGCAGTTAACCCTATATCGATGGTAGTAGTTACCGGCTGCAGCCCCTGAATGGAGGTAGTAAAGCCTGGAACAAAAGAACCACCGCTGAATACAAGCGACCCTACAGCACTTTGGTTCCGTGACCAATTAATAACGGTATTGCCAACGGTGGAAGTAAAGGAATATCCCGGATAAAGCTGGCCATTACAAAGATTGGTATCATTGGGAAACCGACTGAATTCAGGGGTAGGTTTTACACTTATTACAAATTCACTTGAATCCCCTTTGCACCCATTTGCAAATGGAGTAATCTTGAAACGGCCTTGTGTTATTTGGTTAGTATCATTTTGGGCTATAAATGCAGGAATAAAAGTCGAATCCTGGTTTCCGGTTTGGCCACCTATTCCGGGATTATTATTTACCCAGCTGAAGCTAGATCCTTGTACTGTTTGAAATTGACTGAGGCTAATAGCAGTTGTTGAATCCTGATTGCATACCACCTGTTCCGGAATGGCGCTGAGCTTGGGTACCGGATGAACAGTAACTGAAAACTGAATAGCGTCTCCGAAACAGTTTGCGATTTGGGGAGTAACCACAATGGTAGATGACAGTGGACCAATATCAGTAGTGAAAGAGGGGATTGAGTTTTGTCCCGTACCGGGAAGCGGATTTTGGCTAATGAGAGGATTAGCGTTTCGCCAGTTGTAGGTGGTATTCTGGGAAGAACCGGCAAATGTAAAGCCCGTTGTTTGCTCATTGCTGCAAAAAGTGGTATCAGGGATCAGGTCAACGGTAGGAGTTGGGTATATGGTGTACAGGATGGTACTGTCCGGGCCAATACAGCCATTATATTCGGCCTTGACCGTAAATGTTGACTGGATGTAACTAATCCCTCCCATATTCGAAGCTGGAAATCCGGCTATTGAGTCACTTCCCACGAGCTGATTAAGGCCAATGCCCCCAGGATTAGACTGGGTCCAGGTAATAGTCGATCCTGCGATTGTTGCACTTAAACTCACGGAGGAAAATTGCCCGCCATTGCATTCCGCCTTGTCGGGTACAGAGTTAATCCTTGGCAATGGCTTTACTGTTCGGATAAATGTATCCGGAATACCGGCACAGCCATTTAGATTAGGAATTACGATTACACGAGCCGTGACCGGGATAATGCCGTTATTCTTTCCATAAAATCCCAAAATAGAGTTAGTGCCGGACAAATTAGAAAATCCGATAGTTGTATCATTTGTTGACCAGTTATATATAAGACCATTAGTACCATTGCTAATATTGCCCTGAAAGGTAAGGGTAGGATAACTTTTACCTGCGCAGATAGTCGAATCAGCCGTAGGGTTTACAGTAGGTACAGGCTTTGCCCTATAGGTTGTTGTTACGGTATTTCCTATACACCCATTTAACGAAGGAGTAATGCTAAAAAGAGATACCACATCAATTGTCGTATCATTAACAGCAAGGAAACCTGGTAGAGAATTAGAAGAGCCGGTAGATGTAGCAAGCCCAATGGAAGGATTGGAATTGATCCAGGTATAGGTGATGGTTGAATTGAGCGGTAAGCCAATAAAGGGAGATGTGGCATTGAAAGGCTGTCCTGCACACACCGTTTGATCGGAAGGTTTAGTTACACTCGGCTTGGGTTTTACGGTAATGGTAAATGTCTCTGATTGTAGTGCAGCGCATCCATTAAACGAGGCATTTACGGTAAAAGTGGAACTGATTGGATTTGAGTTAGTATTATTCGCCGTAAACGATGGAATGGTATTGGTTATTCCGGACGAATTACTGAGTCCAATGTTGTTATTACGGGACCAACTGTAGGACGCAGTGGGAATTGTGCTTGTCAACGTACGAGCGGGTATCGATTGATCACTACAAACAGTAGTATCCGGTACAGGGTTAATGATTGGCCTTGGGGCGATATAGAAAGTAAGCGTGGGACCAGATTGATTACAGACTGTTTGGTTATTAGCTTTTTTCAAAAGGATTATCTGCATAACATGTGTGACCACGGATGTACTATTGGGTACATAGGGAATCTTGTAGGATAAAGTATGCGAATTTGAATTTGAGTTTTTTGTAAAACCTAAAGTAGTATCTGCAAGTGCAATGCCATTCAACGACCGGGACAAAGTGACTAGATACGTTGTATTATTTTGGAGCGGCGAACTACTTGCATTAAACAGCAGATTAACTGACGCCCCTTCACAAAGAGTATTCTGCCCATTCAGATTTAGTGTATAGCCTGAATTACATGTCTGCGAAAAGGAATAGGCATATATCATACTGAAGAGTACGAATATCATTGCTGACTTGGAAATTCTGGTTGTTTTCATCGCTAAACTATTCCATGGTTAGTCCATCGATGGTTAAACTACTGACAATCAAAATTTACTGAGGCGGATACAGGATAATCGACAAGATTTACTGACAAACAACAGCCCCCCCTCAATCCAACCCTATATAAGGCACCACCACCTCCACAGAAACACTGGCCTTATTTCCTTTAAACTGCTTTTTGTGCACCACGAGGTCGGGCTGGGGAGGATAAGTACGGGATATTTCCAGCACCAACCGGTTTTTTACAAATAAGCTGTCTGAAAAGGTAAGGGTGAAATTTCCTTCCGGGTCCATCACGTAGGTGTACAGGTCTGTTCCCTTGAGGTGAATGACGGGTAGATCAGCCAAAAAAATATCCAGATCCTTTCCTTCAAATTTTCCTTCGAGGATGTACGGAAGATAGTCATAGTTCCGGTGTTCGCTTCTTTCATACCTTTTTTGAAGTTTTTCAAAATGTCGCGCAAATGCCTTGTTGGCGGGCGTTCCGTACTGGTTACAGGCGCTGCCGAAGCCCGAAAGAAGCAAACACAGGCAAACAAGGGGGGCATTGATTCTTGGTGCTTTCATTGGTCAAGGAATCAGCTGGTAAATTTCACGAATACCTCATCATTTCTCTTTCTCTTCCGGACGATAATGGTCATACACGGGTCGGGACATTTGTTGCCAGATGAAGCGAAAGCCTTCGTCCATGATTTCCATGGTATAGGCTCTTCTCCAATGAAAGATGCTGTTCGAGCTGTAAAGTAAGGTCGTGTAAGCGGTGATCGTCAAGGCTGAAAGTATCCAGCTTATCGCTACAATGATTCTTGGGAAGCGAGGCGGATGTAGCAACTGCTGCACCACCCATACGACCAGGAACCAAAACAAAAAGTAAATCAGGCCGTCGGCCAATAGTTCAAGGACGAAAACCTGAAAGGACATGGAGGTATGCCATCCCTCTCCGGCAAACGGAAAGGGAAATCCCCAATAAAGGGTATCGGGCGCATCTTCCGGGAATGCGTACCACCACTTCGTGAACGTCGCAAAGGAGATCACAGCAAGTGGGAGGGCAATCTTCCAGGTTGGGTTACGCATGGGCTTGGTTGTGATTTAAAATACGCAGAGGCGTAGCTATTCAGCCTGGATAACTGAAAGAACATCGCCCATCTGATTGGGTTCTGTTGGTGCATTTACCATTTAGCGAAAAGCAAACCCATGCCAATCCTACTGCTTAACGATGGTTTGGGTATGTACCATTTGATCAATTTCAACTACCAGGGAATAAGTGCCGCCAGCTAAATTCGCCAGTTCAAGCGTCCTGGTGTAGTTTCCCCGCTCCACGGTTTTATTTTCTACCCGCTGAATTATTTTCCCTTCAAAAGCAATCAGGTTAATCGACACCTTGCTTTTTTTCTCCACTTCAAATTCAATGTTCAAAAATTGAGTTGTCGGGTTCGGGTAGACAGCATAGGTAATATTTGTTGCTGCGCTGGTGAGTTCGACCCCGGTGCTCAATTTATAGATGGTCCAGGTGACTGTACTTACATGGATGGTGGCGTGGTTGTTGATCCTCAGTAATTCAGAGGTATCGGTCACGGTAACCACCAAAGCATGGGTGCCGGTTGACAACGCATTTTGATCTATTCGGAGGGAATCCATATTTTGACTGATAACCGAACCATCCAGTTTCCACTGAATATTCAGGGTGTTGGGTGAGGGTTTTATGAGTTCTGTCAGTTTAAATTCCAGATAGGGATCTGGTGAATACACATTGACAGCTGTGGGGAGATAACTCACCACCGGGTTAACGAGGTCGTGGATAGATTCAACAATCGTTTGTGCACACACGCTGCAATAAGGTGGTCCTAAAATGCGCATCTTGCAATTGTCATGTGGTCTGTACCATAGCGCAGACTGGCCTGTACTGCCGTGCTGATATATTCCGACCCCATTGTCGCCCATCCAGTTCGACCATTTAACCAGCGCAGGATTTGTTTGCTTGGTCATATTGGCTCTTTCAGCTGCATAAATATCCCCTGCGTAATATTCATCGGCAAGTCTGGCAAAGGAATGACCGATTTCGTGAGCAGTTATTTCTTTACTGGATTCATTTACGGTAGAAACCGCATACGCTCCCCCCGAACCGCCATAGTTGTCACTGTTAGCAACGATTAATACCTGGTCGTAGTTTGGGAAATTGGTAGCCAAAACGCTGGCGATGCCCGACGTGTTTTGTGCGACGACCAATCGATGTACGCCGAAATAATCAAAAGTGCAGTTAAAATAGGTATTCAGGTTCGCAACCGGAAAAACGGGTTCACTGACATCGGTAGCATTAGCCGGATGCGTGATACCAGATTGAGCAGAAATTACCCTTATGGCAAATACATTGAAATAATTTTTATAGCGGGACCACGGAGATTGAGCAAATAAATAATTTGTCAAACTTGATGCGTCTGCAATGAAATCACTTTGCTGGGATGCCGTATAGCCATCCCCCATGATTACGATATTGATATACTTGTTTATATCTCCGTGGTATCGCAAGGTGTCAACCCGAAACACTTGCGCGTTCAAAGCGCTCACTGCCAGCAAAAAGATCATCAGCGAAGTAAAATGCTTTTTCATAAGGCTAATTTTTAATTGTATTTAACCGTTTGGTTGGTTCATTTTTCAAGGTTTCAAAAATGCTTAATTCGTCAAATCTTCCTTGCACCCGCACAAAAAAATCTTCGGTGTTGATCACCGTATCCATCACCGCAAACTTTGAGTGCTCATCCACATATTCAAGGTGTTTGTACAAAGGATGCTCCAAAATGATCGAATCAACGATGTACTTGCCGGAATAGGCATACATGGTCAGATAATTTTCGGTTGTAAACGCTTGTTGCTTTTTAAGTATCCCGGTACTTTCTGTTTTGCTGATCAATTCAACCACATGTGTAGCATTGAGGGAATCCCGGTGAATGTTTAACACAAGAAAGGTAATCAGGTTGGGGTCACTTTTATTACTTTCAGAACTGCCCGTACTTTGCTTCGAAGTACTACAACTCAACAGCAACAGCTGAGCTACAATTATCAAGATGAGGCTTCGGATAGGGTTCATTTGTAAGCTAGAATTTCAGTAGGCGATGTTGTGTGTTAGTGGCCGAAAACCCTGATTTATAAGCAATTACGTCTAAATCCAGCCTTGCACAACCCGAAACTACATATCAAGGTACGATTTTCCGAAATGCCAAGTCAAACCATTTGTGTACCCGCCCATTCCGCAAGGGGAGCTCAATACGCAGTTACCCTTGGCAATACAAAAGAACGGCATTTCAACTGCCCCTGATCGAACCCAAACTTTAATTCCCAATTTTCATTTAGCCTATCACCCAAAAAAGGCGACACCTCACAATGGAAGCATCGCCCTTTTTTATGCTATAAGAACAATTTTCGAAGCAAGCCCATTATGGGGCCAGCATGGTAGGCACAATCTGATTCGTAAGAGCTTGTTCGGAAATCTAAGTTGTTGATTGTCTGAGCATTCTGTTCAAAATTATCGTAATGTTCCCCCAAAAAACCCAATATTTTGATGATCTCACGGTGTATTCGTAGTCTTTTGTGAGTCTTCGGAAGTAGTT
>JBGSTW010000054.1:0-13285 GCA_041753595.1 Bacteroidia bacterium
GGTTGTAGAGACGCACGGCCGTGCGTCTCTACAACCCCAACCACGTCACGATCAATCCGCAGAATGGCGTGTAAATGATTGGGCATCAATACAAATGCCTCGCAGAACAATTCCTTTCTGATGTCGAACGATTTATGCCATTCCTCCAAAACAATTTGCCCAATGGGGGAGGTCACCAGTTCCTTATTTACAATCGTGCCAAACAACCATTTTCGTTTGTGGGTGCACACCGTAATGAAATAACGCCCATTTGCGGAATAATCCCACCAGGAGGCGCGGGCAGATGCGATGCGGTATTTGTTTTTGTCCATGTGTTTGATTTTGTGTGGTGGTAGAGACGCACGGCCGTGCGTCTCTACCACCACCGGGCCGTGCGTCTCTACCACCGGTGCCGAAATTCACTGGGCGATACCCCCGTTTTCTTTTTAAATATCCGGGAAAAATAGAACTCCGATTCAAATCCTGCCCTACCCGCAATTTCACCGATGGTGAGGGTCGTTTCGCGGAGGAGCTGGCTCGTTTTTTCTATTTTCAGATTGAGCAAATACTGACCCGGCGAAACTGAGGTTACCTGCTTAAAAGCCTTTCGGAACCATTCGTAGCTCACGTTTTGAGCGGCAGAGAGCTGTGCCAGGTTGGGGTTTTGGTCCCAGTTTTCGTGCATCTGAAAACGGATCGCTTCCACCACCTGCTCCTGCCTGAGGTTGGTTTTGCCGCCCAGCAAAGCAGAGGCATACACCAGGCCGAGTATCTGAATCACGAGGCACGAAGAAATCTGACGGAACGCTGGTCCTTCCAGCCGGACGACTTCGATGAGCCGCTCAAACACATCGAGAAATTCGGCATTGAACCCAAGCTGAATCAATGGTTTTTGTGGATCAAAACAGGCCTGCTGCATGAGGTAGTCCGCAAAGTGGCCATCAAAACCCACCCAAAATTCCTCCCAGCCTGTTTCCTCCAGGGGTTTGTAGCGGTGCCATTGACCCGGAAAATGAAACAATACCGTACCCGATTCTACAGGTAGTTCGCCGGTTTCCCTTCCTTCGTACACGCCCCGGCCACGGGCGATATACACCAACTGAAATTCCTGCAATTCACGTCCTTTTTCCCACTGAAAAGCATGGGAAGAAGGATGGCCGGGATCGGGGTAGGGGCGATGCGACGGATGCGCCATCTGGCCAACGGTATGCACGTTTACCCCCCAGTTGGGTCCGGTTGCTTCCAGCTCGGTTAGCTGTTGGTCGGTGAAATATTTGTGGTAGCTCTTCAAGGGTATCACTTTTTGGGAAAATCAATTTACCAAAAAGTGCATGTATTCTCCCAATTCAGATAAAGCCCTGAAAATGAAATCGATGCAAATTGGATATAGCATTTAACCCTCCCCTCCGTAATGAAAAACCTCAAAACATGGGTTCTTTTCGGACTCTGTGCGCCTTTCGCCCTCTGTGCGCAGGACTCCCTGAAAAGCAACTTTCAATCTCCGCCCAACGAAGCCCGGCCCCGGGTGTGGTGGCATTGGATGAATGGAAATATTACGCAGGAAGGTATCCGCAAAGACCTGGAATGGATGCAGCGAACCGGTATTGGCGGATTTCAAAATTTTGATGCCAGCTTGTTTACCCCGGTGTTGGTAGAAAAGAAACTGGTGTTCATGACCCCGGAATGGAAAGAGGCTTTTCATTTTGCCACGGACCTTGCCCATGAAAAAGGCCTGGAAATGGCCATTGCAGGATCGCCCGGCTGGTCTGTAACCGGAGGGCCCTGGGTGCCCGCCCGTGATGGCATGAAGAAATACGTGTGGACGGAAACACGACTGGCTGGTGGTCAGCATTTTACAGGAAAACTGCCCCAACCCGCAGCCGCAACCGGCAATTTTCAGGATGTGACCTTGGCCATTTCTGCCATCACGCACGAAGAGGTGGCGGGCATGCCCTCTTTTTATGCAGATGCCTACGTCATTGCCTGTAAGCTCCCCGACGGAGAACCAACACTTGCTAACCTGAATCCGAAGGTTACTTCCAGCGGTGGGTCCTTTTCTTTGAACGAACTCACCGACGGCAACCTGAACCACACCGATTTCCTTCCGCCCATGAAGCCGGGCGATGACATGTGGATTCAATATGAATTTTCACAGCCCCAAACCTTTAAAGCGGCCTCCGTGACGGGTGCCAGCCACGATGGAATGGAGGCATTCAATGGCGGCCCCCTCAACCGCAGCCTGCAAGTGAGTGACGATGGGGTCAATTTCAGGGAAATCGCCTCCTTCACCGGAAGCATCAGCCCCCAAAACACCGTCGCCTTTGCAGCCGTATCCGCTCGTTTTTGGAGAATGGCCTGGAAAACGTTGCCGCCTCCCTTTAACCCCTGGGCAGCCCTTGCCGGAGGCAATCCGCAGGCAGCAACCCCCGATGGAATAAACGTAGCCGAATTTGTACTCCATCCCTCGGACCGCATCGATCAGTTTGAAGACAAAGCAGGTTTTACGCCCTGGAAAGAAGACAACGTTTCCTTTTTTAGGGCTGAAGGCGACGCCCTTTCCGCCAGAGACGTGGTGAACCTCACCGACAACATGAATGCTGACGGCACCCTCGACTGGGTGGTTCCCGCCGGAAACTGGGTAATACTCCGCTTTGGCTATTCGCTCACCGGACGGCAAAACCACCCGGCCTCCCCAGAAGCCACGGGCCTCGAAGTAGATAAGCTCGATGCCGACGCCGTTCGTACCTATATCAACACCTACCTCGACATGTACGCAGATGCCACGGGCGGTCAGTTGGGGGCAGAAGGCCTCGGTTTCATGGTGCTGGACAGCTACGAAGCAGGGCACATGACCTGGACCCACCGTTTTCCGGAAGAATTTGCCAAAAGAAGGGGCTATGCGCTTGATTCCTGGGTGCCGGTATTGACTGGGCGGGTAGTCAACAGCCGGGAAGCGAGCGAGCAATTTCTGTGGGATTTTCGCAAAACAATCGGAGAGCTAATTGTGGAAAATCACTACGAAGTGATCGGAGAAGAACTGCACAAGCGCGGCATGAAGCGCTATACCGAGTCGCACGAAGACCGTCGCATTTATCTGGCCGATGGCATGGATGTGAAGCGCAAGGCCGACATTCCCATGGCTGCCATGTGGACGCCAGGCTCGCCGGAGAGCAAAGAAGAAGTCCGCAGCGAAGCCGATATCCGCGAATCAGCCGCTGTGGCCCATATTTACGGAAAAAAATACGTGGCCGGGGAGTCCATGACCTCGATCCAAAATGCCTTTACTTTTACCCCGCAAAAACTCAAGCGCACAGCCGACCTCGAAATGGCCAGTGGCCTGAACAGATTCGTGATTCATACCTCGGTCCACCAGCCGCTTGACGACAAAATGCCGGGCTTCTCCCTCGGGCCTTTCGGGCAGTACTTTACCCGACAGGAAACCTGGGCAGAGCAGGCGCGGCCATGGATCGATTACCTCGCCCGCAGCTGCGAAATGTTGCAGCAGGGCCGCCATGTGGCTGATGTGCTGGTTTATTATGGAGAAAATACCAACCTCACCTGGCGGTACAGAGAAGGGTTGCCAAAGTTCGCGGGCTATGAATACGATTTTGCCAATTCAACTGCCCTGATTGAAGCGGTAAAAGCCGAAAATGGCAAGCTCGTTACCCCCGGAGGAGCCATTTACAGCGTGCTTTTTCTCGACGAAAGTGCCCGCCTGATGACCCTCCCGGTTTTGAAAAAACTGCGCGACCTCTCCAACGCTGGCATCCTCCTCACAGGTACCCTGCCCGAAAAATCGCCCAGCCTGAGCGATGATCCGACCGAGTATCAGGAGGTGTTGGCAGAAATTAAGGTTTCGGGCGCTTCGGTAAATGAAGGGCTTGCGGGTAAAGGAATGCAAGCCGATGTGTTGATTTCGGGCAATGACGCCGTTATCCGCTATGTACACCGCGCCGCTCCCGACCTCGATATCTATTGGCTGGATAGCCGCAGTTCCGGGGCCAATCAGGTCAACATCAGCTTCCGGGTAACCGGCAGGACGCCCGAACTTTGGTATCCCGAAACCGGTAAATCGGCTCCGGTTTCCTACAAAACCGAAAACGGAAGGACTGTGGTGGACCTCCAATTTAACCCCTGGGAAGCGGTTTTTGTGGTTTTCAGAAACAAAACGACCCTTGCCCAACTGGCCTTACCCGAAATGCAGATCAGCGAGCTTTTCTCCATCGCTGGCCCCTGGCAGGTAAGCTTTCAGCCCAACCGGGGCGCTCCGGCAAGTGCTACCTTCGAAAGCCTGACTTCGTGGTCAGAACAAAGCGATCCGGGAGTGAAGTATTTCTCCGGAACGGCCACTTACAGCAACAGCTTTCCGCTCAAGAAGCAAAAGTCAGGAACCCGCATCCTGCTCGACCTGGGCGAGGTGCACGACCTGGCAGAAGTGGTGGTGAATGGTCAAAGCCTCGGCATTCTTTGGAAAACGCCTTTCCAGCTTGACATCTCAGAAGCGGTAAAAAAGGGCAACAACTCCCTGGAGATCTGGGTAACCAACACCTGGGTTAACCGCCTGATTGGCGATGCCCAACCGGGAGTTACAGAGAAAATCACCTTCACTACCATGCCCTTTTACCAGGCAACGAATGCCTTGCTGCCCGCCGGACTGACAGGCAAGGTGCGCTTGATTCAATCGCAACCCGCTGGTAAGCCCTAATTTTCGCTCAAAAAAATCCTCCAACCCCTACCCCCATGTCAAACGAACCCCAGCTCCAATCCGAAGAATTCGAACGCGAACCCGTGCCCGCCTCCCACTTAAAGGGCTGGAAGAGCTTCCTTGGGATGTACGCCGGCGAGCACGCCGCCGGAACCGAATTTGTGATCGGCCCCCTTTTCCTTACCGCCGGGGTCAGTGCCTTCGACCTCATTGTGGGTCTGTTGATCGGCAATTTTCTGGCGGTGCTGTCCTGGCGCTTTCTCACTGCCGAGATCGCCGTCAAACGTCGCCTTACCCTCTATTTTCAGTTAGAAAAAATCTGCGGGAGAAACCTCGTTACGGTTTACAACGTGGCCAATGGCGTGCTATTCTGTTTCCTGGCGGGGAGCATGATCACAGTTTCGGCTACGGCGGTAGGCATTCCTTTTCAGATGGAAATGCCGAAACTGACCGATACGATGCCAAACGGGGTCACCTGGGTCGTCATTGTGCTGGCCTTGGGAGCCTTGTTTACCCTTGTAGCCGCCAGGGGTTATAACACCGTTTCAAAAGCAGCCAATTTCATGTCGCCGGTAATCGTGCTGGGGTTTCTGGCATCCGGCATCGTGGCCCTTAGCCAGCTGGGCGTGCATTCCTTTGCTGATTTCTGGAATATCTGGGGATCTGGCAGCGAGCCTTTTCCCGGACAAATCAAGTACACCTTTTGGCACGTGGTGATCTGGTCGTGGTTTTGCAACGCCGCCATGCACATCGGCATGAGCGACCTCTCGGTATTTCGCTATGCAAAAAAGGCCAATGCGGGCTGGACCACCGCCGCCGGTATGTACATCGGGCACTACATGGCCTGGATTGCGGCGGCGCTCCTGTATGCGGCGTACCTGCGCACCCCCGAGGCATCGGCCCTGTTGGCAGCTGGAAACGCCCCGAGCGTAGCTCCCGGCCCACTGGCCTACAATGCCATCGGTATTTTCGGTATCCTGACCGTGATCCTCGCTGGCTGGACCACAGCCAATCCGACCATCTACCGCTCAGGATTGGCTTTTCAGGCCATTATGCCGAAGGCAAGCACCTTTTGGGTAACCATTTTTGCAGGCAGCCTGGCCACGGTTGCGGGTCTGTTTCCCGCTTTCGCCATGAAATTGCTCGATTTTGTGGCCGTGTACGGGTTCATTCTCGCACCGGTGGGTGCCGTGATTGTTTTTGAGCACTATTTCGGAGAAAGAGCCGGAATCGTCAAAAACTACGCCGAGCGATCGGGAACCCACTTTAACCTCGCGGTTTTTCTGGCCTGGGCCATCAGCGGAGGGATTTTTTATACGCTTTCTGCCACGCAGGGCATTTTCCTTTCCTTTCTCACCCTGCCCACCTGGCTCTGTTGCGGCCTGTTGTTTTTACTGCTGAGTAAATGGCTCCAGCAAAAGCAGGTTTTGTCCGCCTGAGTTTCCCACTCTCTTTTTAAACTGAATAAATAAAATAGACCTGACATACCAGGACCCAATCAACACCCGGATTATATGGAAAATAATACCTTCAACCACGTTAACTACCTCTGGAACGATGCCCATGCGGCTTCCCGCGGCGACGATCAGGTAGCCTTGCTGGTTTACCGCTCCAACCTCTTGGGCGCTGACCTGCGCCTCACCAACTATGGCGGAGGCAATACCTCCTGCAAGGCTTCTGCCAGCCATCCGCTCACGGGCGAAGCGGTAGAAGTGATGTGGGTAAAAGGTTCGGGTGGCGACCTCGGCACCATGAAGCGCAGCGGTTTGGCGGCGCTGTACATGAATCGGTTGCTCGATCTTCGCAAAGTCTATCGGGGGCTTGCGTTTGAAGACGAAATGGTTGCCCTTTTTAACCACTGCCTCTACGACCTCGACTCCAAAGCGCCTTCCATCGACACGGCCTTGCACGGGTTTCTGCCCTTTGCCCACATCGACCACCTGCACCCCGATGCAGCCATCGCCATTGCCGCCGCAAAAGACGGTCACCGCATCACCGAAGAACTCTTTGATGGCACCATCGGCTGGGTTCCCTGGCAGCGTCCGGGCTTTGACCTGGGCCTGCAATTATTGGCTTGCCTGGAGGAAAATAAGGCCAAAGGCATCACGCTCAGGGGCATCATGCTGGGTTCGCATGGACTTTTCACCTGGGGCAACACGGCTTATGAAAGCTACCTCAACACCTTGCAAGTCGTTGAAACCTGCGCCGGATACCTGGCACAGCACGAAGGGAAACTATGGCCGGTTTTTGGCGGAGAAAAAATAAAAGCCCTCGATCCGGCTACCAGAAGGGAGCAGGCCGTGGCACTGGCGCCTGTTCTGAGGGGTTTTTGTTCGAGTGAAAAACAAATGGTAGGGCATTTTTCCGATGATCCGCGGGTGCTTCAGTTTATAGTCTCCAACGACCTCGATCGCCTGGCGCCGATGGGCACGAGCTGCCCCGACCATTTTTTACGCACCAAAATTTCGCCCCTGGTGCTCGATCTTGCGCCCGACGAAGACCTTTCAGACGTAGCGGGACTCAAAGCAAAGCTGCTGCCCGCCTTCGAAGCTTACCGCAAGCACTACGCCGATTACTACGAGGCCTGCCGCCATGCGAACAGTCCGGCCATGCGCGACCCCAATCCGATCGTCATGCTCTACCCCGGCGTGGGCATGTTTACCTTTGCCAAAGACAAGCAAACTGCCCGGGTGGCCGCAGAATTTTACACCAACGCTATCAACGTGATGCGCGGTGCCGAGGCGGTTTCGGCATACACCGCCCTGCCGCGTCAGGAAGCCTTCAACATCGAGTACTGGCTGCTCGAAGAGGCCAAGTTACAGCGCATGCCCCGGCCCAAACCCCTTTCGGGAAGGGTAGCCCTGATTACCGGTTCGGCAGGCGGAATCGGCAAAGCCATTGCGCGGAAATTTGTAGAGGAAGGTGCCTGCGTGGTGCTGAACGACCTGAACCCCGAACGCCTCGAAGCAGCCCATGAAGAGCTAACCAATGCCTATGGAAAAGATGCGGTAGCCGCTGTTTCGCTCAATGTGACAGAAGCAAAATCTGTGGAAGAAGCCTTCAAGCAAGCGGTTTGGGCATTTGGCGGGGTGGATATTGTGGTCAACAATGCGGGCATCAGCATATCGCAGCCCATCGCCGAGCATACCGAAGAGAACTGGGACAAGCTGTTCGATATCCTCGTGAAAGGCCAGTTTCTGGTGAGCCAGGCAGGCATAAACGTGATGCGGAAGCAGGGCTTTGGCGGAGATATCCTCAACATTGTTTCCAAAAATGCCGTGGTGGCAGGACCAAACAATGCGGGTTATGGCTCGGCAAAAGGGGCACAGGCGCACCTCACCCGCTTGCTGGCTGCTGAGCTGGGCCCCGACCACATTCGCGTAAACATGGTCAATCCCGATGCCGTTATCGCCGGTTCTAATATCTGGGCGGGCGGATGGGCCGAGGGGCGGGCCAAAGCTTATGGCATTTCCATCGAAGAACTACCCGCTTACTACGCCAAACGCACTTTGCTCAATGAAATCATCCTGCCCGAAGACATCGCCAATGCCTGCTTTGCCTTTGTGGGAGGGCTGCTCAATAAGACGACTGGCAACGCCCTCAACGTCGATGGTGGGGTGGCCATGGGCTTTTTGAGGTAATTATTTAGGGGGAATTTTTGGAGAAAAATCTCAGAACGAATGTCGATTTATGAAAATCACCGATCAGATAGACGAAATCAATGCGCGCCAATTCGATGCGCATGCGTTTCATTTTCAGTACCTGGCCGATAGCCTTAGCAAGAGAGGTGTTGATATTCAGGCTGTTATTGAAAAAATAAAGGCATTTCAGGTAGCCATTCCTTCGTGGGCACTGGGTACCGGAGGCACGCGTTTTGGCCGTTTTCCGGGAGGTGGAGAGCCCGGCAGCCTGGAGGAAAAAATTACCGATGTGGGCTTGCTCCATCAGCTCAACCGATCGTCTGATTCCCTCTCGCTCCACATTCCCTGGGACGTACCACAGGACCCGGACGCCCTCAAAACCCTGCTGGCTGAGAACGGATTGAAGATCGACTCCGTCAATTCCAATACCTTTCAGGATCAGCCCGGTCAGCCTTTGTCCTACAAATTTGGCTCGCTTTGCCATGCAGATGCAGCCGTCCGCAAGCAGGCCATCGACCACAACATCGCCTGTGTGAGGCATGGTATTGGGCTGAATGCAAAAGTGCTCACGGTATGGCTGGCCGATGGCAGCAGTTTTCCCGGGCAGCACCATTTTCGCCGGGTATGGCAGCGAACCGCCGACTCACTCAAGGAGATATACCAGTCCATGCCAGCCGATTGGACGATGCTCATCGAGTACAAGCCCTACGAACCGAGCTTTTATTCGATGGTGATTCCCGATTGGGGCACCGCTTACAGCCTGAGTCAATACCTGGGGAGCCAGGCGCAGGTGCTCGTTGACCTCGGCCACCACCTCCCGAATACCAACATCGAGCAGATCGTGGCCCGGCTGATGCACTTCGGACGTCTGGGCGGATTTCATTTCAACGGTTCCATGTACGGCGACGACGACCTCACCACGGGCAGCACCAAGCCGTATCAGTTCTTCCTGATTTTCAACGAATTAGCCGATGCAATGGCCGATCCTTTGGTCAATAATCCATCGCCGGCGTGGATGATCGATGCCAGCCACAACCTCAAAGATCCGCTCGAAGATTTGCTTCAATCTGTGCAAAATATCCTCAGCACCTACGCCAAAGCCCTCCTCGTGGACCGCCAGCTTTTGTCAGATGCCCAGGAGGCGAACGACGTGGTGGCGGCGGAAGAATGCCTGCGCGAGGCATTCTGGACAGATACGCGGCCGCTGGTTGCCGAGGCCATGCGACAAGCAGGCGGGGCCATGGACCCTGTCGGTGCTTTCCGCAGCCTCGACATTCGCCGCCAATTGATCCGCCAACGCGGACATAACACCCTTGCTACCGGCCTTTAACCCATGATCCTCATTTTCGATATCGGCAAAACCAACAAAAAGGCCTTCGTTTTTAACGAATCTTATCAGATCGTTTGGGCCAAATCGGATACCCTGCCTGAAATGGCGGACGAGGACGGCGACCCCTGCGAGGACCTGCGTTTGCTGCGGGCCTGGGTGCTGAACACCTTCGAGGAGGTCATGGCCGATCCCCGGTTTAAAATTCGGGCAGTAAATGTTTCGGCCTACGGGGCCAGCCTGGTACACCTCGATGCTTCAGGCGAGCCGCTTGCGCCCCTCTACAATTACCTCAAACCTTTTCCTGAAAGCCTGAAGCAGCGTTTTTTCCAGACTTACGGGGACAACGGCGGCGAAGAGGGCGAAGAGGGCGCAATCCGGCTGTTGCTCGACACGGCTTCACCTGATTTGGGCAGCCTCAATTCTGGTTTGCAGCTATACCGCCTGAAGCACGAGCAGCCCTTGCTGTTCAACCGCATTTTTTCCTGCCTCCACCTGCCTCAGTACCTCGCTTTTTTGATCAGCGGGATAAAATCCAGCGAAATCACCAGCATCGGTTGCCATACCCTGATCTGGCATTTTTCTCAAAACGAATACCACCACTGGGTAATAGCCGAAGGGCTCGCTGACTTGTTTCCCCCGATCATGGATTCGTGGGCGACCAAGACCGCCAACGGCTTGCAAGCAGGCATCGGTCTGCACGACAGTTCGGCGGCACTCATCCCTTATTTGGCCACATTTGAGGAGCCATTTGTGCTGATTTCTACGGGCACCTGGTGCATATCGCTCAATCCTTTTAACCCGGAACCCCTGACCGATGCCGAACTGGCGGAAGATTGCCTGTGTTACCTCACCTATGAAGGAAAACCCGTGAAGGCCTCCCGTTTTTTCGGAGGAAATATACACGAAGCAGAGGTGAAGCGTCTGGTAGAAAAGCACGGCGTGACGGTCGATTTTTACCAATCGGAGGCGATAGCGCCCGAAGCCCTGAAAGCCGATTATGTGGCGTTTATGGGGGAATTTGTGGAAAAGCAGGCGCATGCTACCCGGCTGGCTATCGGAAATACGGCGGTGAGGCGACTCTTTGTAGATGGCGGATTTTCAGGCAATGAATACTACCTGAAGGCCCTCGCGGCAGCTTTTCCGGAGATGGAGGTCTATGCTGCGGAGGTGGCGCAGGCCACGGCGTTGGGTGCTGCCATGGCGATACATGCCGCGTGGAACAAAGGCCCTTTTGCCGAAAAGCTGATTTCACTCAAAAGGTATTTTCCCCAATAACCTCACCCGAACCCCGCCCGAAATGCCCTGGGATTTTGCCGGGTAATGTGCTTAAACGTCCGGTTAAAATAGGACAGGCTTTCAAAACCGCATTCGAAACAGGCCTCGGTCACATTCCGGTCCGTGAGCAGGAGTTTTTTGGCTTTGTCGATGCGGTAGTGGTTGAGAAATTCGACGAAGGTGAGGCGGGTCATTTTTTTGAAATAGCGGCAAAAAGCGGCCTCGGTGAGGTTGCTGAGGGCGGCCACTTCGCTGATGGCAATCTTGCGCTGGTAGTGCTGGTCGATGAAAGCGTACACCCGGCGCAGGCGTTCCTGGTCCTTTTGCGTGAAGGGGTTTTTGACCGGGTGAGGGTGGAGCAACTCCTTTTCGTCGGAGGCCTTGAGTGCCTGTAAAATACGGAGTAATTCGAGAAACCGATCGAACGCCGAAAGCGTGTGCAGCTGCTTGATGCGCGGACCCAGCAGGGCTTTGGTTTGCGGACCGAAAGCCACCCCGTGCTGCGACAAGACCATGAGCGCGTGAATGCCCGATAGCTCCGGCGCAGTAGCATGGGCATTTTTGAGGAAATCTTCGCGGATATGCACCACCATTTTTTCGTAGTCGGATTTTACGCCGTAGTCGAAGTTGAGGTGGGGAATGTAGGATCCGATGAGCACCAGGTCGCTGCCTTCGTACCGCGAAATATGCTCGCCCACGTGCCGGGTGCCGCTTGCCCCTTCGATAAATACCAGCTCAAATTCGGGGTGAAAATGCCAGAAGAAAAAGTCGCTGAGGTTGGGGTTCACCATCAGCCGGATGGAGCTGTCGGAAGGGTGGGAGATTTCTTCCAGTTCGGTTTTCATGGCCGGGTTACACGTTTTTTGCCAATGAAGGCGACTGTTGGCTTCGAAAAATCAATATAGTTCAAATTTTCATCAGAATAGGGCAGGTATCGCAGCCGGCGGGCTGTTATTTTTGATTTACTCCTTTGGCAAATAACCCCTCAAAACCCCTCAGACGATGCAAATGATTCCTAATGCGCCCACCGAGCGCGACAGCCCAAACAAAAACCACCAGGATATTCCGGGTAACCCTTCCACCGCCACCAGCAGCAAAATAAAGCTCAACGACCGCTCCAACGGCGAACCCCTCCGGGTGCTCAGCGAAGCCGACTGGACCTTCTGGAAAGAAAACGGCTATGTAGTGGTGAAAAATGCCGTTTCCCGCGAACAGGCCCAGCGCACCGCCGATTTCCTCTGGGAATTTGAAGATAAAAACGCCAACGATCCCGAAACCTGGTACACCGCTCCCCGCGCCGACATGCAGATGAAGGAGCTCGTGGGAACCGGCATGGTGGAGGTGTATAACCACCAGGCGCTGTGGGACAACCGCCAGATGCCAAAAGTGTATGACGCCTTTGTGGACATATGGGGCACCGAAAAGCTCTGGGTAACCATCGACCGCGCCAACCTGAACTTTCCCATGCGGCCCGGCCACGAGTACAAGGGCTTTATTCACTGGGACTATGACCCCGAAACCCGCCCCCAAAACGTGCAGGGCGTGCTCGCCCTCGCCGACCAGACCGACGAAAACATGGGCGGTTTTCAGTGCATTCCTGAGCTGTACCGCACCTACGACACCTGGAAACTCACGCAGCCCGAAGACCGCGACCGCTTTAAGCCTGATGTGTCAGCTTTTGCCGACAAAATCGTGAAGGTGAAACTGGAAGCGGGCGACCTGCTTATTTTTAACAGCACCGAGCCCCACGGCATTCGCCCCAACCGCTCCGAAAACAAGGTGCGAATTGCCCAATACCTCTCCATGATGCCCGCCGAGGAAGAAAACGACGACCTCCGAAACTGGCGCATCAATTCGTGGAAAAACCGGGTGGCACCCTCCGGTTATGCTTTCCCCGGCGACCCCCGCAACTGGGAGCAGACCCGCTACGAAACCGCAACCCTCAACGAGCTGGGCAAGAAGCTGCTCGGGCTGGAAAAGTGGTAGCCATCGTTGATTCTCTTCCTGTACCTGCGTGCCTGTGGCGGTGGACCCTCCTGCCACAGGCGCGTACGTGCGTTCAAACCCCAAACCCCAAACCCCTAACCCCAAACCCCTAACCCCAGCCCCCTATGTTTGCCAATTTCAGCCTTTGGGATCTCTCGATCCTGGGCCTTTACTTCGCCGTTGTTCTCTGGATAGCCTGGTGGGCGTCCAAAGGGGGCGGATCCAACCATATACTCTTCACTGAGAGGTTTGCGTTGAATCAAGCTGCTGAGCGGATATGAAAATTTAGGGTCAACAGGGATTCGAGTGCTTTTTTGTGGACCTGTATTTTATCAAAAAATGTCAGTACAGCCGTACGGAACTCTGAAA
>JBGSTW010000055.1:0-67506 GCA_041753595.1 Bacteroidia bacterium
TTTCAGAGTTCCGTACGGCTGTACTGACATTTTTTGATAAAATACAGGTCCACAAAAAAGCACTCGAATCCCTGTTGACCCTAAATTTTCATATCCGCTCAGCAGCTTGATTCAACGCAAACCTCTCAGTGAAGAGTATACGAGCTTATATTCTTGATCGGGTTTAATATCGGCTTTAACCCTTTTTCTTTCAAGAAGCTTTCCCAATTTATGTGACTTCCAACTCATACTCCTTCTCCTTTTAAGTCATTCAACTCCTTATTCATAAACGCTACGAGTTCCTTCTTACTTGGGAGTTGCACCATGTACTTCGAGACAAAAACCTCATGGGATAAGCCAGTTGTGGTGTATTCTACCAGTGAATCATTTTTATCTGCGCAAAGAATAATACCTACCGGAGGGTTGTCGCCTTCGGTTTGTTCATTTTTAGCATAGTAGTTAAGGTACATGTTCATTTGGCCTGCATCGGCATGGTCAAAACTTCCAATTTTCAAGTCAATAAGGATATGGCATTTCAGTATGCGGTGATAAAATACCAAATCAATGCGATAATGTTTGTTGTCGAAAGTGATACGTTTTTGGCGTGCCTCAAAGCAAAAGCCCCTGCCCATCTCCGTTAAAAAATCCTGAAGGTGATTGATAATTGCCGTTTCTAAGTCTGTTTCACTATAGGCTGTTTTTTCTTCCAGTCCAATGAATTCCAGGAAATAGGGACTTTTTACCACATCTTCAATTTCGAGTTCATGGTCGTTTTTCAAGCGCTCTATTACTTGCTTTTTATCTTTTGATAAGCCCGTTCTTTCATACAACATGGTATTTATTGCTCTGCCGAGCTCCCGTGCTCCCCAATTGTTTTTAACTGCCTGAATCTCATAAAAAGAGCGTTTCAGCGGCTCTTTGATATTCAATAATTCAATGAAATGAGAAAAGCTCAACGTACTCAAGAGTACCTCTGGATTCAGTGAGAACGCCTCATTTTCGGATTCTAGCGATATTCCCAGCACTGTCGGGAATATATTAAAGAGTTCATTATGAGATTTTTGCAATTTCCCCAACACTGTCGAGAAAATTGCGGGGTAGGTCAAATAAAAATCCCGGAAGCGATATAATTGTGTTTTTGATATTCCTTTAATGTGTGTTAAGCGATGCGCCAAAGATTTGATTGTTTCTTTGCCATAGCTTGCTCTGTCCAAGCCATTTTGTTCGTATTCAACAATATAAAATCCAATCAGGATATTTCGCATGGTTAAGGCATGATTCACCTGCCGAACTGCATAGGTTTGAAGTTCTTTATGTGCAAGTTCAATTTGATAAACCAATTCCTCGAAATTCATCTCACAGCTTCTTTTAAGGTGTTCAACAATCCCTGACTTTTAGCAAAACTCTTCTCCAGCATCGCCATCAACTCCGCACTGCTGTGCTCTATGGGCTCTTCCTGCTTAGCGGGGTTTTTGATGTCGAGGTCATAGTTGCGGTCAATCACGGTCTGGATATTTACTTTCCAGCAAAGGTCGCTTTCTGTCCGGTTGTTCCACCATGCCTTGATCGGGTCAAATTCTTTGATACCCAATGGCCGGGTTTTACTGTAGGCCTTTTGTCCTTCGGGCAAGCGGTGCTCGTAGTACCAGATTTCGCGGGTGGGGGTGCCTTTGGTGAAAAACAGCAGGTTGGTGGCTACCGTGGCATAAGGCTGAAACACGGAGTTGGGCAGGCGGATAATGGTATGCAGGTTGCATTCTTCCAGCAATCGCTGGCGTACCCGCTGTTTTACGCCCTCTCCGGTCAGGGAGCCATCGGGCAGTACGATGCCTGCGCGGCCACTGTTTTTGAGCAAATGAATCATCAGGACCAGAAAGAGGTCGGCACTTTCTTTGGTACGGAAGTTTTGCGGAAAGTTGTTTTCGTTGTTGTTGGCTACGATGCCACCAAAGGGCGGATTGGCCAGGATGGCGTTCACCCGGTGTTTCTCGGTGTAGTTGCTCAGGGGTTGGTCCAGGCTGTCGCGGAAGGTGATATTGGGCACTTCCATGTCGTGCAAAATCAGGTTGGTGGTTGCCAGCAAATAGGGAAGCGGTTTGTACTCCCAGCCAATGATGTTTTGGGCGATGCTTTCGCGGGCTTCCACGCTGTTGGCCTGCGCTTTCAGGTGCTCGATGGCAGCGGTGAGGTAGCCGCCTGTGCCACAGCTGGGGTCGAGGATTTTTTCGCCCAACTGCGGATTGATCATTTCGCAGATAAACTCGGTAATGGCGCGGGGCGTGTAGAATTCGCCGCTTTTACCGGCGCTCTGCAGTTCCTTCAGGATGGTTTCGTAGAGCTCTCCAAAGGCATGGCGGTCTTTCGCAATGTTGAAGTCTATTTCATTGAGCTTGTTCAACACCTTGCGGATATTGATGCCGCTTTTCATGTAGTTGTTGTTGCCTTCAAACACCCCCCGCACGATGAGGGCGCGTTGGTTGGCGAGGTCGTCGCTGATGCCCACTTTGAGGTTGCGCAGGGTGGGAAAAAGTTGTTGGTCAACAAATTGTTGCAATTCGTCTCCGGTGATGCCTTCGTCGTTGCCTGCCCAGGCTTCCCAATGCAGTTCGGCAGGGATGGGGCTGATGTAAGCGTCGTTGAGTACTTCCAGCTCTTTGTCTTTGTCGGAGAATATTTTGAGAAACAGCATCCATCCCAGTTGCTCAATGCGCTGTGCATCGCCGTTGAGACCGGTGTCCTGCCACATGATTTTGCGGATGCTGTCGATGATTCCTTTGAGGTTTGCCATTTAGCGCTTCTTGTTTTTGAGTTTATTTTCCAGCTCTTCTATATCCTCCAGGTCGGCTTGTTCAGATTCAAATGTCTTTCTCTTTTTATCAAAGTCGGCAAAAATCTGTTTCACCTTTTCTTCCATCTGCTGGTTGGTTATGGTCCCGGCACCTTGAAGAATTTTTTGGTCGTTGAATTCCAGCATCCGATCTACATTTCCTATCCAGAAGGTCATGGTGAGTTGCTCCCGGTTTTTGGCACGTAGCTCAGCGGTCTCCAAAAAGATGACGGTGAGTCTGTTGAGTGTATCTATCTCATCCTCAGAGAGGTAGTTTTTGGCGATGGTGATGTCTTGTTTGCGCACGATATTTCCTTTCCAGGAAGTCAGCGCCATGTTTGGCTGATCGGCATCTGCCCGCGAAACAATGATTTCAGCAGCAGTTTTCCCAGTTACAGCAAAGAGTAACTTGTTTTGGGTTTCCGCAAAAAACATTTGGGTAGCCTTGTCGGATGGGTCATAATCGGTGCTCAAGGCAAACAGGTCACGAACCTTTTGATAAAACCTCTTTTCTGAGGCTCTGATATCACGGATTCGTTCGAGTAGCTCGTCAAAATAATCGGGGCGTCCATCAGGATTTTTCAATCGCTCATCATCCATCACAAAACCCTTGACCATGTATTCCCTCAGGTTTTGATTGGCCCATATTCTGAATTGTGTACCGCGTTTACCTCTTACTCTAAAGCCGATGGCTAAGATCATCGCAAGAGCGTAGAAAGCCACCTCGTAGGTTTTTCCATCAGCGGCAGTTGTTAAGTAATTCTTAATAACTGAATCACCTTGTAACTCCCTCTCTTTCAGTATGTTAGATATGTGCATGCTGATGTTGGGAACCGAGGTGTCAAAAAGTTCCGCCAGTTGATTTTGGTTCATCCAAACGTCTCCATCTTTGGCATAAAGTGCTACACTTGCCTTGCCATCCGGCGTATTGTAAATGATGATGTCCGACATGCTACGCGCTTGTTTTATACAATTCCTGTTCTAATTCTTTTACTGCTTCCACATACTTTTTCTTTCCTCCAAAAATCCCATTTACAATTTCCAATGCTGAGCCGTAATCGGTGAGGGGTTTCACCTTGAGGATGTCCATGCTTTCGATGTTGGTTACGCCTTCATCGGCGTACTTGTCGAGCAGGGTTTCCAGTACTTTTCGGGCCTGTTCGCCGTATTTGGTGAAGTAGTTGCGTTTTTTCACGTTGTTTGCCCGCTCTTTTCGGGTGAGGGGTGGTTGGTCAAAGGCCACATGGCAAACCAGGTCGAATAAATCCACCTCCCGGTTTACGGCATCTCTCAATGCATCGACCAACACGCCCTGGTCTTCCAATTCTTTGATGATGACCTCTTTTTTGTCGGTTGCTTTCCATCGATTGAGGAAGTCATCCAATGAAGTATATTGACCTTTGATGATCTCCCGGGTGTAGTCTTTGAGGCTGATGGTTATCGGTTTTCCGTCGTTGTCAAAGTACATTTCGCGGCTTATCAACACCGATACGTCCACCCCGTTTACAAAAATCTTGTCTCTGGGTTCTTTAACCTTGTCTGTTGGGGTTTGCGCTTCAGGATAGGGAATTTTGGGTTCCATTTTCATTTCTTTCCCTGATTCCTGGTCGATAATGGGCGTGGTATCCGTCTCCTCTTCAGTTACAATGCTGCCGAGGTCGGTTTCTTCGGTAGCCGTTTTCACCCGGATCGGATCGCCATCAAAGTCTTTGTCTGCGAACAGGTGTGTTACGTTTCTGAAGTCCAGAATCGTGAAATACATTTTGCCGAACTCCTCATTGATCCGGGTGCCTCTGCCCACAATCTGTTTGAACTTGGTCATGGACTTGATCTCCGCATCCAGCACAATCACCTTGCACGTTTGAGCATCTACGCCTGTAGTCATCAATTCAGAAGTTGTGGTGATGACAGGGTAGGTTTCTTCCGGGTTGATGAAGTTGTCCAACTCGCGTTTTCCTTCCTCATTGTCGCCCGTGATCTGCATCACGTACTTGTAGTTTTCTTTGACAAGTGCTGCATTCTCGTTGCGCAAAGCAGAGGTCATCCCTTCCGCGTGCTCAATATCACAGCAGAAATAGATGGTCTTGGCATAAGGATCGTAGCCTTTGAGGAATTCGGTGACCTTTTTGGCGACGAGATTGCGCCGTTCTTCCACGACGATATTCCGGTCAAAATCTGATCGTTCATAAATCCGATCTTCGATCTCTTTTCCTTGTTTATCCTTGAATCCCCGTGGAGGTCTCCATCCATTCAAGTCGATGTCTAATCCTACACGAATCACCCGATAAGGCGCCAGAAACCCGTCGTCGATCCCTTGCTTAAGCGAGTACGTGTAAAGCGGTTCACCAAAATATTCGCTGTTGGACACTTCATTGGTTTCCTTGGGTGTGGCTGTGAGGCCAATATGGGTTGCTTTGTGGAAGTAGTTGAGAATCTCTCGCCACGCACTGTCTTCCTTCGCACTGCCCCTGTGGCACTCATCAATAATGATCAGGTCAAAAAATTCAGGGGAGAAATCCTTGTAAGCATCTGCTACTTCACTGGCATTGGTCAGGCCCTGGTACAACCCCAGAAACACCTCATACGCTTTGTCTTCCGTGTCGATTCCTCGTTTTTTATTGCTGACTAATTCATCTTTTCCATCGTTCCGGCTAACCACCTTTTTTTTGATGATGGTCATTTTGTCCTTGAAGTGTTTGAAGTCACCTCTTCGGGTTTGGTCAATGAGTCCGGTTCTATCGGCCAAAAACAGGATTCTTTTTTTGGCTCCGCTTTTCCAAACGCGATGAATGATTTGAAAAGCGGTGTAGGTTTTTCCCGTTCCAGTTGCCATGACCAACAGAATTCTGTCCTGCCCTTTGGCAATTGCTTCCACCGTTCTGTTGATGGCTATTTGCTGGTAGTACCGGGGCCTTCTTCCGCTTCCGTCAACATAGTAATCCTGAGCGGCTATCTTTTCAGCCTCAGGCGTTACGATCCCCTTGTATTTTTTGTATATCTGCCAGAGTTCATCCGGAGAAGGGAAGCTGTCAATGTCTAATTCGGTTTCAACGTTGCCCCCTGTTGCGGTTCGGTCATGGAAGAGGAACCCATCTCCGTTGCTGCTGAATACACACGGAATGTCGAGGATTTTAGCATAATCCAGGGCTTGCTGAATACCCGCGCGCACAGAATGTTTATTGTCTTTTGCCTCGATAATCGCAATGGGGATATCGGGCTTGTAGTACAAGATGTAGTCTGCGCGTTTTCTCGCACCTCTGGCAGTTACTTTTCCGCGCACATAGATCTTGCCGTCGGTAAATGAAACTTCTTCTAATACCTGAGAAAATTTATCCCAACCCGATTTCTCAATGGCCGGGGTGATAAATTTGGTGCAGATATCTCTTTCTGATAGTATTTTCTTATTCATACCCAGACTAACATTTGGCCTTAGTAATCAACTCAGAAGTATTTCCGACCTTATGAATGTTCTCTGCTCGCCGTAGAGATGCTTCTGACAAGGTCGCTTTGCAAGTTGTACTGTAAGCCAATTATCCACATAAAGTTGCTGTTTCAGTGCTGCCTTTTTCCGGTTTGCGACCGTAAAGACTTATCCAGCTAAGATATTGTTATTATTCCAATTGTCTCGCTTTTCAATATAATGGCTGATTGAATTATTCTCTTGATCTGTGCGTAAGGAGGCTTTGGCTTTCCCCCACCTCACTCCCCCCGTTCCCGCACCAGCTCCCGCACCGATTTATCCCCGATCACCAGGTCCTCAATCACCGCATTTCCCTCCAGCACCTTCACCAACACAAACGCCTCGAGGGTCGTGTCTCGGCCACTTTCGATGTATGCCGTTTCAGCATCTGGTGCCATATACTCATTGAGGTAATACCGGTCAAAGGGATAGCGCACCCTCACCGATTGGCTGAAATTGATCCAGGGGCTGGTAAGTTCGGCAGTAACGTAGGGCTTGTCCTTGGGGCGGTCGTGCAGTACTTCGTCGATGACGGCAAAGTGCTCCGCGTCCAGCTTCAAGGCCACAAACACTTCCTCCCCTTCCTGAAAGGAGGAGTCGCGGGTTTTCCATTCCAAGTCCTGAAAATCGAGGTGCAGGTAGCTGCCGCGAAACGGATCGTTGGGGTCCATGGGGCCTACCCGGAAGCGAAAGGTTTCGCCCTGGACCACGATTTTTTCCTGGCTCCAGATCATCCATCCCGGCACCGACAATTGCACCAGCGCCATGAGGCCAAACAAGGCTAAACGGTTGATTTTCATAGCGATTCAGGTTGAGTTTTTTTGCTTTTCAGTAAGCGGGTATTCAGGAAAAAGAAACCCAGACCTACCAGCACGAATACCACGCCCCGCACCAGAAAGGGGATTTGGGTATCGAAAAACCGGCAGACAATCAGGGCCGTAATCACCAGCAGGCCGAAGTTGAGCAGCCGTATATTTTGCGTATGGTTACCTGAAACCGTAAGCCCGACGCCGATGCCCAGCACCAGCAAATTGGTGATTACCATCGGCAAAAATTCATCTCCGATGCCTGCAAAAAACAATACCGGAAACACGAGAAATACCCACAAGGTCGGCGGCAACGACCAAACCGGGTCGGGCTTAGCGGTGCGCACCAGGAGGTAGGCAGCCGCAGCCGACAGCACCAGAAACACCATAAATTCGGGGCTGATGTACCAGGCGTTTTCGGCCCAGGAAAAATTGCCCACTTCCTTCCAGAATCCCTCAAAGCTGAGTACCAGCAAGAGGATGATCGTGCCCAGCGAACCAAAGGCCTGAAACCCGTTGGAGATGACGCGCTTACCCTGAAATGCCTCTTGCTGCCCGATCCATCCCATGAGCCCGTACAAAGCGAAGTAAGCGGGCGTCATCCAGATAGAGGAGCCTTTGGCCCACAAGCCCAGGCAGATAGTTACCGACAACGGCACAAACCAGTGGTGAAAAGCCGTAAAGTTGCCCGAAGGTTGTTTGCGGATCAGCCCGATATACCACGGCAGGGCCGCGGCCAGTAGTGCCCAAAATTCATAGGGCTCTTCGGAGCGATAGTGAAAATAGCCCGTTTCGCAGGCGTACCACGTAATGCCGGTCAGGTAGAGCAGCGAAGCCATCGACGACCGCAGCACATACACCACGGGCAGCGCCAGCAGCGACCACGTAAGCAAAAAGGGTCCCAGGCGTTCGGGCATTTGATAGATCTGCGCGATGAGCGAAATACTCGCCCCGATGGCCAGTACCAGCGCGGTGCCAGCTCCTTCGCGCCAGGCGGTGCTTACCTGTTTTTTCCACACCGCAAACCCGGCAAAACCCAGCGCCAGCAGCAAGGGCGCAAAAGCCAGCAGCAGCTTGGCGGCTTTGGGGAGCATGTCCCAGTTGTGCGCCACGATGAGGATCACGCCCGTGCCTACGAGCAGCGAACCCAGAATGCCGAAAACAGCGATGAGCCTGCCGGAGTCGGTGTCGGGCTTTTGGGCGTAGTACCTGCGGATATGATCGGCGATTTCTGCAGTAAGGATGCCCGCCGATTCCAGTTCGGGCAAGGCATTTAAGAGGGCTTTGCTCATATTATTTGATTTTTTGAATCAATGCATCTACATCGCCTACCAGTTCAAAACCTGCTGGCTCGGTGGTGTCCTGCACCAGCAGGTTGCCCGACCGGTCGCGGAGGGTAATCACGATTTTTGCGTCGATGCTTTCAGAAATACGGCGCTCCATGATGCCCCCCACCGGCGCTTTCAAGATACCCGCCTGGTCGCGGAGGGCTTCTACTTCCAGCTCAAAATCTTTGCCTGTTACTTTCAGGTGAACGCCCTTTTCGTGGTGGACGACCTCCGAGAGCTTTGCTCCGGAGTAAGTGCCGAACCGGACGAGTTTGCCTTCGTGCAGGAAAAAGCCCAGAAAGCCGGTAAACGATTGCCCGACCCAGGGAATATTGGCCACAGAAAGCATGAACGACCGGCCGGGTTGCGAAAAATGGTTGCCCTGCATCCATATCCAGGTACTGGGGAAGGAGCGCCCCCAGTCTTTTTCGGTATAGCCCCGGCCTTCACCCAGCAAAATGCGCTGCTCACCCACCTCCAGCCAGCCGGAAAGGGGGTGATCCAGGCTCACGACGCCGTGGTAGCACTCCATGAAGGGCGCATAGCGGTACCGGTTCATGATGCCGGGTTCCCGCCACGAAAAAGGGTAGGGGGTAGGCTGGTGAAAATTGACCTCCCCCATCAGCTTCCCCGGAATGGCGAGGCGTATTTTTTCGGAGGAGAAGTAATTGTCGCCAATGTTTACCTCAAACTTTCTGGTAGAATAGGAAAAGGATTCGATCGGAAAGGAGAAGTACTCGGTTTCGGCAGTTTTGCCGTCTATTAGCTGAATGAACGCATGCCGCTCACTGCCTTTTTTGCCGTAAGCTACCCCTGGAATCACGGCATACACCGATGATTTATCGGCGGATACGAGCTTGATATACCAGCCTTCGAAATAGTTTTCGCTTATGCCTTTTCCTTGAAAAAGGGCGTTGTCTTTTATTTTTCGGAGGAAATAGGGGAGCAGGTTCATGAGATGGGTTGTAAGGGAAAGATAGTGCTTTCTCCGGATTGCGGAAATATTTGTTGAAAAGCGGCTGGCTCATTTTTCCACAAAAAAAATTCCCCCAACAGCGGTCAGCCATTGGGGGAGTATAAATCGGTAAAATGCCTTATCTGGCATTTGAAGGACCAGGGACACGGCCTTCGAGGGCTTTTTTCCATTGCTGAAGGCAGGCAATCTGCTCGCCCCGGAGGTGTTCCCATTGAGATTCAACGGTGTACGAAGCCGAGCGGTTTTGCTCAACCTGCGCGCGCAGTGATTCAATTTGGCTGATAATCGCGGCTTCCTGTTTTTTGTAAGAAGAAGCAATGGAAGAGTCGTATCCTCCCAGGGCCTTTATCTCGTTTTGTATCTTTTCAATTTGGGCCTGTGAATGGCTTTCAATCTTCGCAATATTTACGGGCAAAGAACCTTCGGGTGCCGGACGCTCCAGGAGATTTGTCAGGTTTCCGGAGATAGCGCCGGGGTTCGTTTGTTCGATCACAAACATGCTGGCACCTCCAATGAGGATGGCGGCAGCTACAGCCCTCCAGCCGGTGCGCAGCGAACGTACGGGCGTACTCACGGGCAGTTGTCGGTTTAAGGCATTCCAGCCGTTTTTGGGCGGGAGTTCGGTGTCAAGCGATTGTCGGTTAGCCTGAATCCAAGCCTGCATGGGTTTCCAATCCGGAGATTCGGAAGGGTCGGGTGTGGCGGCGGAACGATAAGGACCAGTCATATTATTTTTCTAAAGAAAGTCAGGCGTTAATAGGCTCCGAAAGCCTGGTTTTCAAGAGTTTACGGGCGCGGTGAAGCTGCGATTTCGACGTAGAAATGGATACTCCCATAATGTCGGAGATTTCTTCGTGGTCAAATCCCTCCAGTTCATAAAGGGTAAAAACCGTACGGCAGCCGTCGGGCAAGCCCTTGATGGCTGCATTCACTGCGCCAGGTTCTAGTTCAGGCAAGCCCGTTTCGTCGGTGGCTACCTGCTCCGAAATCTGGGGAGCATCGTCAATGCTGATAAAGGAAGTCTTCTTTTTGCGCAGCTCGCTCAGGCAGTGGTTAACCACAATGCGCTTGAGCCAGGCACCGAAAGTAGCCTTCTCTTCATAGCGGTGAATATTCAGGAAAGCTTTCAAAAAAGCTTCCTGCAGGGCATCTTCAGCCGCAGCCCGGTCTCCGAGGAGGCGTAGGCAGAGGTTAAACATGGCGCGGGCATATGCACGATACAGCCTTTCCTGGGCGATCCGGTCGCCCTGCTGACTGCCCCTGATCCAGTCTCTGTGCTTTATGGCCGGATATAAGTCAGTTTCCAACCTGTTAATTTTCATATAGAGACGCAGCCCGATGCCAGGGGTTGTAAAGGGGCGGAAGTTTTTTCTTGAAAAAAAGGAAGACTGCCACCTGACTACCGCCCGGGCATGAACACCGATATAGCGGAAATGGAAAATTATTCCAGCAAATGAAATTTATTTAGGTCAAAGGTATTTTCGTATTTTAATATTTCGTAAGTTAGAAATATCTTATTTCCATTTCCGTTTATCCATTAATTCGTTCTCTTATGTCTTGTTTCGAGTCTTCAACCTTTCGCCAAAACCTCACGGTTATGCAGCATGCTCCTCTCCTGGCTGCCCTTCACGACCTCAACTGGACTTTTCAGGAAGAAGGAGAGGTTATCCGTGTTTCGGGCCAGCGTTACAGCAGGGTTAAACACAAAGATTATTGGCTTTTTGAGGTAAAGAATACCGAGGTGACCTATAAATCACGATTTTTCAGGGGATCACGTGCAAAAGTCGGATTCTTGGATCGTGAAATGTCGAGGCTTCGAGTTGCCTACGCCCGGATGGTGGTTTTACGGGCCTACTTTTCACGAAACTTCCTGCTTGAGCCAGTAAATAGTATTGCTGACGGCTCAAGTGAAGTGGCAGATCGCTTCAATGTCGTAGCCTATTCACTGCTGAAGGACGAAACCGAAAAAGAAGTAAAAATTCAGTTCGAAATCCACAAAGACGGAACCGTGGTTTCCGACTCCAATTATATTCCCCGGGATGTGCACGACCTGGCCGATGAAGCCATGGAAGAAATCGATGCAGCCTTTGGTACCGAACGCCGAGAAGGCATCGAAATCAAGCGTAAAGCCATTCCCATCGCCTATGCCGACAAAGCTTTTTGTGCGCCGAAGCATGCCTCCCTTCAGGCAGCTGCCGCTGCCCATTAAGGTATGGCCGCACCGGTCGTTTTGACAAATATTAGCGTATGGAACATGACACTTATCCTCCGGGTAGGTGTCATTTTTCTTTGCCTCAAAAATGGGCTTTTTCGGTATCTATGGGCGCTAAGGTGAAAATGCCATCCCTATGCCCGAACTTCCTTTTCCAGGAAGGAATGTCCCTTTACAAAAGGTATATTGAGCAGAAGCGCAATCTGCTCGGGTGTCTTGCCAAGGCTGGTCATGTGCAGGACTATTTGTTTGTAGGCCATCTCTTTGCCTACCTCAATCCACTTTAGCTTTCCCTCTATTTTCCCCTCTTTATAGCCTTCCTTGTATCCTCTCTTATAGTACTTCTCTGCTACAGAGCCCTTTACAAAGCCTCATTCAAGTATTTCTTCGTCCATGGCTGGTATTGCTGAGGGGGTAAATAAGGTTAGTTGCTGCTGTCACGCGATAGCGCCCATTTAATTTTCCAGAAAATTAAGTACCTTTTTCAAAGGAATATTGAGCAGAAGAGCGATTTGCTCGGGTGTCTGCCGAGGCTGGTCATGTGCAGGACTGATTGTTTGTGGGCTTTCTCCGTGCCCTCTTTAATTCCCTCTTTCTTCCCATCTTTGTGGTACTTCTCTGCTACAGAGCCCTTTACATAGCCCCATTCAAGCATGTTGTCGTTCACTGCTTCCATGATAATGTGCTCTTTGAGTTTGCTGCCAGTCACCAAATAATCGATTTAAGTACGAAAAAAACGGGCTACCTGTTCCTGGTCTCCCGGGAAATTATTCACTTTCAGGATCAGGTTCTGCTTACTTTCAAGGTCGTTGGAAAGGATGAATTTCATGACAAGCAATGATTTTCTGATGTCCCAATCCTGAAAATTAGCCTCTATTTCTGTTACCGGTATGCCGTTGAGGTTAATGAGCGAAAATCCAAATTCAGGGAGAAATTCTTTCAACCATTCCGGATAGGTTTTGGAAAAAATTGGTGGGCAAGGGTCGGGGTTGCCATTGACTTCGACCGTGATAAACCACCTCGGGTATTACCGCCACGGGCTTCTCCCCTTGCTTGATCTGCTTTTCCCACCTATTGAGCATGTACCTCAACAGCTGAAAGTGGATGTACTTCGGCACATAGCTCTTGTGCTCAAGCAAAAAGGCGATTTTCAGGGGCTCTTTGGTTTCGCGGGTGAGACAGTTGAAAACCAGATCAGCCTCGTATTCCTTTATTTCCTCATCCACATAGGCTTGCGTGTCAGGTGTCAGGGTTTCCAGGTCAATGGCTTGTTGCAACGCAGGCGAAAGATGCCCTTGAAGCAGGGCGCGTGCTTTTTGCGGATCTGAAAAGATAAGTTTGAAAAACCGATCGTGAGGCTGGGTATGCGGCTGAGACATAATGCATGATTACAAATTATATTAGTATATGCAAAAATAAATAGCATTTTGGCTAAAATAAATTGCCAACATGCCACTCGACTAAAATCTGAAGGGCTATTTCTCCGTTAAGGATTCCTTCTTTCATCCATATTTCCTCCTTGCCCTCATTACCGAGGTAAATGCTAGCTTTGGCATACGTCTATGAGTTCCAGGAGCCTCAGCTTACGCACCGCCGATTTTTTGAAGGAATACCCTCCGTTTTCCTTCATCCCCGCAGCCGACCTCGAAAAACTGGCCAGCCGAATCCGCATTCGCTATTACCAGGAGGGCGACTACCTCTTCAAGCAGGGCGATCCTCCCGGACAGCAGTTTTTTGTGTTGCACAAAGGCCATGTGGAACTCGTGGAAAACAACGACCTGCTCGATGTGTGCGACATTGGCGACTCCTTCGGCCTACGCTCCATGATTGCCCAAAATCCCTATCGGCTCAGTGCGCGGGTGGGCGAGGAAGCCCTCGTGTACGTGATTCCCAAAGAGGCTTTTGAAGAAATACTGGCAGCCAAGCCTGAGGTAGGCATGTATTTCGCCGCAGGGTTTGCCTCCGGAAGGCCGGTAGTCAGGGCCACGCCGCGCGAGTTCGACAAGGCCCGCCGCGAAATTTTGTACCACAAAGACCGTCTTCATCTCGGCTTCAGGGAAGAAGACGTCCTGTCGATCCATCCCCGCGAAGAGGTCATTTTTTGCTTTGAAGAAAATACCATCCAGGAAGCCGCCGACATCATCAGCGAATACCGCGTAGACTCTATCCTCATTGTTGACCGTCAACTGAAACCGGTGGGCATCGCCACCACCATGGATTATACCCGCAAGGTGGGCCGGGGTTTATTTGTGGTTGAGGAGCCGATTACCCGCATCATGAGCAGCCCCGTTGTCACTTCGGGCAGGGGCGTGACCCTGGCCAAGGCTACTTTGCTAATGCTGCGGCACAATATCCGCCACCTCGTTATCACCGAAGACGGCACCAACCAAACACCCATTGTCGGCATCGTCAGCGAGCACGACATCCTCCTTTCGCAAGGAAATCACCCTGGCGTGATGGTGAAGCAGCTGTCTAAGTCCCGCACCGTGGAGGAGTTGGCCCGTATCCGCAACAAGGCTGCCGACTTGGTGCAGGAATACCTCAAGCAGGAGGTTTCCATTCCATTTATCACGGCCATCATGACCGAAATTCAGGATGAGCTGATTCAAAAAGCCATCGAACTTTCGCTCGAAAAAATATCCCATTCGGGCCTGAAAGACCCTAAGCTGCCTTTTTGCTGGCTGGGACTGGGGAGCGAAGGTAGGGGCGAGCAGATTCTGAGAACCGACCTGGACAATGCCTTGATTTATGCCGAGCCGCCGGAAGGTGCTGAAGAGACGGCAGAAAGGTGGTTTTTGGCGCTGGGAGAGTCCGTCATTGACTTGCTGGAAGCCTGTGGATACGAGAGGTGTAAAGGTGGTATTATGGCCAGCAACCCGAAGTGGTGCCAGCCGGTTTCGGGTTGGCAAGCCCATTTTCAGCAATGGATAAGTACGCCCGATCCGCAGGCGCTGATGCACAGCACCATATTTTTTGACTTCCGGCCGGTTTATGGGCAGGCAGCATTGGCACGTCAATTAAGCAGCTGGCTGGTAAAGGAAATTGAAGGCGAAAAAGGTTTTCTGACCTTTCTGGCACAAAATGCCCTCGACAATCCGCCGCCCCTGAGTTTCCTGCGCAATTTTATTGTGGAGCGCTCCGGCAACAACCGCAACGAATTTGACATCAAGCTCCGGGGCATGATGCCACTGGCCGATGCCGCCCGTTTGCTGATACTGAGTCATGGCATTCAGGAATTAACCAATACCGTGGAGCGGTTCGAAAAGCTCTCCAAACTGGAGCCTGAGCGCGCACCGCTCTACCTGGAAGCTGCCATGGCCTATGAGCTCATGATCCGCTTTCGTACCCGCAACGGTTTCGCTAACAGCAATTCCGGGCGCTACATCAAGGTCGATGATTTTAATAAAATAGAGCGACAAACGCTGAAGTATGCTTTTCGCAACATCGAAGAGCTCCAAAGCATGATCAAAACGCGGTTTTCGCTCACTTTTTTCCGGGGTTAGCCTGCGGAGTCCAATGCAAGGCCTGGAGCATTTTGTTAAAAATGTCGGTGTTGTCGTAAATTCCCTGAAACAGCTCGGCGCCCGGCCCATAAGCAAATACCGGAACCAGGTCGGCACTGTGTCCTCCGGTGGTGAAGCCGTACTTGAGATTCCCTACCTCTGAGCCTCCAATCACAGCAAAGCCTCCCGTTTCGTGGTCGGCGGTAACAATCACCAGCGTTTCTCCATCTTTTTCCGCAAAATCCAGCACCCGGCCAATGGCCAGGTCAAAGTCGCGCACCTCCGATACGATGTAGTCGCCATCGTTGGCATGACCACCCCAATCGATCTGCGAGCCTTCCACCATTAGAAAAAAGCCGTTTGGCGTAAATTCCTTGAGGTGATGCACCGCAAAAGCCGCGGCATCAGGCAAGTACTCCCGGCCAGCCGAACGTTTGGCCGGGCGGTCGCGGTCGGTGAAATAGGCCAGCTTTTCGTCCGGACGGAGGATAATATCCATCAAAGGAGTCTTTTCGTCCTTTACCCGAAATCCATTTGCCTGAAGCTTTGGCAAAAGGTTGAGTTGGTCATACCGCTCACAGAAGTGGTTCCAGCCGCCGCCGATAAAGAGATCCAGCTTCGAATCAACGAGGTCCATCGCAATTTCTTCGTATTGAGAACGGCTTTTTTGGTGTGCGTAAAATGCGGCAGGAGTGGCATTGGTAATTTCACAGGTGACCACAATGCCGGTTGCAAGCCCTTTTTCGTGGGCTATTTCCACAATGTTTTTTACACGGGTAGAATCCGTACCCACTCCTATGGCGTTGTTGTAGGTTTTAAATCCCGAGGCAAAAGCCGTAGCTCCGGCAGCCGAGTCCGTGATGAGGTCACTGGCTGAGTAGGATTTGATGAATCCCATGTGCTTGAATCTTTCCAAATTCAATGCCCCGGCACCATTATACAAGGCTGCACTGACCTGAGAAATGCCCATGCCGTCCCCGATCATCAGGATAATGTTCTTGGGGCGCTTGGGTTTTGCTGGTGGGGTTTCACTGCGAAATGAACCGGTGATTAACCATACTATCAGCAGCAAACATGCTACTATAGAACGCGAATTGATCTTCATGCCTGCAATTTCCAACAAATTGCCTCTGAGAACAAAATATTATGTGTTCAATGAATATTAGGCGAGCTTCAGTAGTCCTTTTTTTATGCAGGTTCGAACTACATACCCCTCACCAGAACTTGCTAATTATCCGTACATCTATATTTTTACGTAACTTTAGGCCAAATATCCAGATATATGTTTCAGTCAAAGCGAATAGCAGGACTTCAACGCACATGTGAGCGAAGCGAAACCCCTGCCTTTGTTCAACGCTACCTGAAACAGGCTGAAGATCTCCGCCGCCTCAATACTCCCATCCGCAACCTGCGGTTTGTGGTGCTGGATACCGAAACCACCGGGCTCAATATTCACAACGATTACCTCCTATCTATCGGGGCTGTGGTGGTGCAGGGGGGAGAAATACGCTTAGGGGAATCGCTTGAAATTTTGTTTTCCTACGAAGACGAACGCCCCATGAAGGGCACGGAAATACATGGACTTACCCTTTCAGACCTCAAAAACGGTTCTTCCCCCACCAAAGCCCTGGGCGAATGCCTCGACTTTCTGGGAAGTGATGTGCTTGTGGGCCAGCACATCGGGTTCGATGCCGCCATGATCGAGCAGGCCGTTCGCAGTTACCATCTCCCTGAATTTTTCCTCTACAACCCCCGGGTAGATACCGCCACCCTTGCCTACAAAGCTGAACATCCGGGCTGGCGGGCCGAAATGCTCCAACAAAGCCAGTACAACCTCGACGCCCTCTGCGAAAGGTACCATATTCCGGTGATCGACAGGCACACGGCCTGGGGCGATGCCCTGGCAACAGCTGAGCTTTTTCTTAAGCTTATCCGCAAAATAGAAAAACAGGGCGGTACTACCCTTCGCCACCTGCTTACCTGATCATCAGGTACTTACCAGTTTTTTTCTCCCGTAAATGCGTGCAGGTAAAGCTGCGCAAAGTCTTCCTTGCTCACCGGGCGTGGGTTATTCGGATGGGCAAAATCGGCTTCAGCTAAGGCGGTTAACTCCGGCAGGTCCTGTGCGGTTACCCCTGCATCGGCCAGGTTCAGCGGCAAACCCAGGCGTGTGTTCAGCGCCAACAGGTGGTCGAGCACGGCTTCCCCGGTCAGGGTTTCGAGGTTGAGGGCAAAAGCGATTTGCCGGAATTTTTCTGATTGTCCGGGCAGGTTGAATGCCAGTCCATAGGGAAGGTTGATGGCGTTGGCGAGGCCATGGTGCATGTCGAGTAAGGCCGAAAGCGGATGCGCCAGAGAGTGAACCACCCCCAGCCCTTTTTGAAAGGCTACTGCCCCCATCAGCGAGGCAAGCAGCATTTCGCTCCTCGATTCGGGGTCCGGGTCGAGCGTGGCTTTTTCCAGCGAACGACCAATCATCCGAATGCCTTCCAGGGCAATGCCCTCGCACATGGGGTGGTAGTTTTTGGCAAGATAGGCCTCCAAATGGTGCGTAAGGGCATCCATGCCGGTAGCTGCGGTCACTTTTGGCGGAAGTCCATAGGTCAGTTGCGGATCGGCGAATACCTGGGCAGCCATCAGTTTCGGTGAAAATAGGATGCGCTTTTTCTTTGTTTCGTCTTCGGCGATGATGGCGCTGCGGCCGACCTCGCTTCCTGTACCGGCAGCGGTTGGCACGGTCACGAACAAAGGAACGGGTCTGGTAACGTATTGATCACCTCCCAGCAGGTCGTCGTAGTCGAAGAGGTCGCGGGGGTGGTACACGTGCAAAACCACGGCCCGAGCCACGTCAATGGCTGCACCGCCGCCCAGACCGATGATGGCATCACATCCGTTTTCATGGAAAACCTGCCCGCCCTTCAGCACATCTGATTTTACGGGGTTGGCGTGTATGTCGGCAAAAAGGACGGGTTCCATGCCTGCTGCCCGTATTTCATCCAGCATGGCTGAGCAAAAATCCAGCTTGGCTACCTGCGGATCGGTGACTACCAACGGTTGACGGATCGCATTTGCCAGGAGGTAGGCAGGAAGTTCGTGGATCACGCCTTCGCCAAAGCGGACAGGAGCCGGAAAATTGAACGAAACCGGGGTACGGGACATGGACATGGAAGGCTTATTTATGGAGCAAAATTAGATCGCAGAAAGATATTTCCCATCGATTTAGATGCGATTGAGTGCCGGAATTTGCTGCAAGATCATATTTGCCCGGTCGCTGCTATTTTTCCAACTTTGCACCCCAGAACAAAAAGCTATGCCTGCCATTATTCCCTCCCTCAAAAAAGCCGCTGCAGATGCCCTGCTAGCCAAATATTCACTGACTGTTTCCCCCTCCGAAGTGGTGGTGCAGCCTACCCGAAAGGAGTTTGAGGGCGATTTTACGCTGGTAATGTTTCCTTTTACCAAATACAAAATAGGCAGCCCCGACCAGATCGGCGAAGCCATAGGCGGCTATTTGCTCGAAAATTTTGCAGGAGTTACCGGTTTTAACCTCGTGAAAGGTTTTCTTAACCTCTCGCTGAGCGCTGTTTTTTGGGTCGATTTTTTGGCAGAAGCCCTCGATCAGGAAGATTATTTCTCCACCCAGATTGGAAAAGGACAAAAAGTGGTGGTGGAATATCCTTCCCCCAATACCAACAAACCGCTGCACCTTGGGCACATGCGCAACATTGTGCTGGGTTACTCGCTCACCCGGCTGCTGAAAGCCAATGGTTTTGACGTATCGGCCACCTGCCTATTCAATGACCGCGGCACCAATATCTCCAAGTCCATGTATGCCTGGAAGCTTTTTGGAGAGGGCGAAACCCCCGCAAGCTCCGGCCGTAAGGGCGATAAAATTGTGGGAGATGCCTACGTGCAGTTTTCCAAATTGCTGAAAAGCCAGGTAGAGGAGCTGATGGCCGGCGGCATGACCAAGGAAGAGGCAGATAAGCAAGCGCCCGCCAACCAGGCTATACAAGAGATAACTCTCCAGTGGGAGGCCGGTGACCCCGAAGTTCGCGACCTTTGGAAAACCATGAACGGTTGGGTATATGAGGCGTTTGAGGATACCTTTAAACAGCTCGGCGTTTCGTTCGACCGCTACTACTACGAATCAGAAGTATATTTGCGGGGAAAAGAAACCATCGAAGAAGGCCTGAAAAAGGGCGTTTTTTACCAAACCGAAGACGGCTCCGTGATGGCCGACCTCACCGATGCAGGCCTCGATCACAAGCAAATGCTTCGCAGCAACGGCACCTCGCTCTATATCACGCAGGACCTGGCCGTCGCCGAAGAAAAATACAAAGAGTTCGCCATGGACCGCTCCATCTACGTGGTGGGCAACGAGCAGGACTACCATTTCAAGGTATTGTTTGAGGTGCTGAAACGCCTCGAAGTCAGCTACAGCGACGGCCTTTTCCACCTTTCCTACGGCATGGTGAATTTGCCTACCGGTAAAATGAAGTCACGCGAAGGCACCACCGTAGAAGCTGACGACCTGCTGGAAGACCTCATCGCCGACGTAAAAGCCCAGACCCAGGAGAAAGGCAAAACCGAAGGCATGGACGAAAGCGAGCTCAACGCCCTCTATCACACCCTGGCGCTGGGTGCACTGAAATTTTTCCTCGTAAAAGTGGATCCCAAGAAGCCGATGGTGTTCGATCCGTTGGAATCCATTGACATTCAGGGACATACTGGGCCATTTGTGCAATATACCTTTGCACGTATCTCGTCGCTGCAAAACCTGGGGGCGGGTTTGCCTGCTTTTGGTAAGCACCTGCAACTTGGCGAACCCGTGCACGAACTGGAACGCGTACTGCTGCAATCGCTTGTGCGCTACCCCGAAATCCTGACCGAGGCTGGCCTGAACTACAACCCCGCTCTGATCGCCAATTTTGCCTACGATCTGGCCAAAGACTACAACCGTTTTTACCAGGAAGTAAAAATTGTGAAGGCAGATAACCCTGAAGTAGCCGCTTACCGACTGGCCCTCACCCGCATGGTACGCCGTGCACTCGATGCTTCCATGACTTTGCTGGGCATTCCTTTACCGAAAAGGATGTGACCCGCCTTGGGCATCCCGCGTTTTACTCCTAAATTCGGAACAGATAAACACCCATGTTCAAATTTTTCAAACGGAAAGAACTTTGGCTTACCCTTGGGGGCATGGCTTTTTTGGGCATGCTTGCCTATTTCCTCCTGTTTTTTCTGGTACTGCCGATCTATACCCGCCACGGCAAATCGACCATCGTACCCGATGTGATGGCTGTACAGGGGCAAAATGCGGTGGATTCACTGAAAGACGCTGGTTTCAATCCCCAGATCCGCGATTCTATTTACGTGCCCGACCAAATGCCCGGAACGGTGGTGAATCAGTACCCCAAGCCTTACAGCCGCGTGAAGCCGAAGCGTACGGTGTTTCTCACCATCAATAAATATGAGCCGCCGATGGTCGCCCTGCCGAACGTAGTCAATCCTTCGATTTCCCTTTACCAGGCAAAAGCCAAGCTCGAAAGCTGGAGGCTAGGCGTGGGTACCGTTACCCGTCGACCCGATATCGCGAGCAATGTGGTGCTGGAGGTGTTTTATAAAGGAAGGCCGATTAAAGCTGGTACTAAAATTCCTCAAGGGGCAAAGCTCGACCTCGTGGTTGCTGAGGGGTTGAGCAACAGCTATGTAACCATCCCTCAGCTGGTTGGACTTACTTATCCGGAAGCATTGAATGTGCTGAAAATCAACAACCTGAACCCCGGTAGTTTACGCTATTCCGGTACGGGGCCTGCGGGTGAATACGGCAAAATTTTCAACCAAAGCCCTACCTATAGCGCAAGTGACTCCATCCGTCAGGGATCTTCTATCGACCTCTTTATTTATGGCGTAGAGCCTGAGAGCCTCGAAATCATGGATACCGTACAGAGCGGTGGGTATTGATTTTTGAAGGAAGAAGCTTTTTTCAAAGGAGCTAAACGCCTTCTTTACGTACGCCAACGGCAATCACCGAAAGCCCCAGTCTGCTGCTGAGCAGTTTATCCACCCATTTAAAAACGGGCACCAGCAGATTAAACAAGCGCATCTGGCCGGGAGGAATGGTCTTTTTCCTCAAAACCACCCCTGAAAACCACCAGCCTGCGATGCCGACTGCGTTGAAGTACGACGAATCGATGGCGGTAAGCCCTGCAATGTTAAAAACCTGCGTGAGTGAATACCGGGTATACCTGCGAAAATGGAAGAGTGCCCGGTCGAAACCATTGTACAGCGACTGAAAAGCAGGTACCAGGATAACCAGCTTGCCGCCTGGGCGCAAGAGCTTGGCAGCGTTAATCAGGGCCAATTGATCGTCTTCGATGTGCTCGATTACATTCAGGGCAAATACATTGTCGAAGCGGGCAAAAAGATCGGCGTAGCGTGTATCAAACTCCGGGTGAACGAGGTCGAGGTTGCGGATGCCCGAAAGGCCGGCTTCGCCTGAAAATTCTTCTGCCAAAAAACCGAGGTAATTGTCGCGGAGGTCTGAAAGGCAGATGTTCCAGCCTTCTGCCAGGAAAAATTTCGAAATATTGCCTATTCCACTGCCGATTTCGAGCACTTCGCCCGGGTTCATCAGGGCCTTTACCCGCTCGTACATCCAGCCATTGAAGCCATTGGCGTCGGCAATCGCCTGCAGGGTTTCCAGGCCTTCGGGGTCAATTTCTTTGAAGGTAAACTGTGTATGGGGTTTATTCACCGCGAGTTAGTAGCTATGGAGCGAAATCAAAGGTAGCCGCTGAGGTTCGGTTGACTCCTTTTTTGATTCCCGCAAAGATCGAATAATTGACGGAAATGAGCCTATTTCCCCTGATTTTCCCCCGAAATACTGGCCAGCTTACGGGCAAAGAAAATCCCCTGTTCCTTCCGAAACAGGGGATTTGTCGATTGCTGAATGTCCCCAAAGGAAATTATACCTGAAGGAAAGTACTTTGCGAAAAATTGCTAAGGATAATTCACTGAAAATCATGGGAATGAATCCTGTAAATCCCGCAAATCATAAAAATCCTGATATTATCGTTTGTTGAGGGCGATGAGCTTCAGGAACTCTTCGCGCAGCGCAGGATCATCTTTGAATTTGCCGGTGTACTCAGCGGTTACGGTGGAGCTATTCACGTCCTGCACGCCGCGTGAGCATACGCACATGTGCACGGCGTCCACGATCACGGCCACGTCATCAGTTTCGAGCGATTTGCGGAGGTCTTCGGCAATCTGCATGGTCATGCGCTCCTGCACCTGCGGGCGGCGGGCGTAGTACTGCACAATGCGGTTTAGCTTAGAAAGGCCCACCACTTTGCCTGAAGAGATATAAGCCACGTGGGCTTTGCCGAAGATGGGCACGAAGTGGTGCTCGCAATTGGAGTAAAAAGTGATGTCGCGCTCGACCAGCATCTGGTTGTACTGGTACTTGTTTTCAAACATGCGCGCATCCGGCTTATTGGCAGGATTGAGGCCGCTGAAAATTTCCGTTACGTACATTTTGGCTACCCTGTGCGGGGTACCGCTTAGGCTGTCGTCGGAAAGATCCAGGCCCAGCACTTCCATGATTTCTTTGAAACGAGACTCTATGAGCTCAATTTTAGTTTCATCATCGAGTTCAAAGGCATCGGCACGTAGCGGCGTTTCGGTTGAAGTAGCCACATGGTCGTCGCCGATAAGGTCCAGCAATTCCTGTGAATGCCCGTTATGTTTGCTGCCGTTGGCGTGTCCGTTAGGATGTCCATTAGCCGGGGAATTCCACGAAATTTCGTTCGGTTTCATATAATCTGATGCTTAAATCCAGGGAGGAAGAGAGATGGGGACGCAGCAGGTTCCATATTACGACAGAAATGTTTTCTGCCGTTGGATTCAGGTTGCGAAATTCCTCGGTATCGAGGTTGAGGTTGCGATGGTCAAATTTTTCGAGCACATGAAGCTCTATCAGGTCGCTTAGGATCTTCATGTCGAGCACATATCCTGTTTCAGGGTCAACTTCACCAGTTACTTTTACGATAAGGTCGTAGTTGTGGCCATGGTAATTGGGCAAATTGCATTTCCCAAATACTTTTCGGTTGGTTGTATCGTCCCATTGTGGATTCTGGAGCCGATGTGCGGCGTTGAAGTGAGCTTTTCTGAAAACGGAAACTTTCATGACAAAGGGCCGAGTGATGACAGTAGGGGAAAATTACCGCTTTCTGTTTCTCATCGGATATTTCAAACGAGGATTCCCTTACATTGTTTAAGCAACTGAGGTTTAAACGTAAACAAAGTAACGTAGTGGGCAAGTGATTGCTGTTAGAACATTGATTCTGAACTACTTGCTGCGGTAGTTTTTATCGACGGAGCATAAATAACAATTTATCCCACAGTGGGTTTCATCTTCGACAAAGAAACGTATGAAAAAAGACAATTGCGTAGTGGTAATCGGGGCAGGAATAGCCGGACTTTCTACGGCTGCGCTTTTGGCTTACTCCGGAAAAAAAGTAACAGTCCTTGAGCGTAACTGGCTTCCGGGCGGCTGTGCTTCCTCTTATCCGCGCAAGCATTTTGTGTTTGAATCGGGCGCAACTACCCTTGTGGGGCTTTCTGAGGGTATGCCCGTGCAGTTTTTGCTCGATACCCTTGGCATTGAATTACCCGCCTGGCAGCTTCAGACGCCCATGCAGGTTCACCTCAAAAACGGCGAAATTCTCACCCGCTACCAAGACCTGGACCAATGGATTGCCGAGGCAGAGCGGGTTTTCGGCCCCGAGGGGCAGCGTCCTTTTTGGGAAAAATGCTTCAAAATCAGCCGTTTTGTATGGGAAACGTCCATCGAGCAACGTGCATTTCCCCCGCAATCCCTTTCTGATCTGGGTTTTGCCATTCAGCATTTTAAGCTGAAACAATTGCCCTTTGCTGCCCTCGCCTTCAAGTCTACCCGCCAGCTACTCGCCGATTACGACCTGGATAAGAATCCGCTTTTCGTCGATTTTGTGAATGAGCAATTGCTGATTACGGCACAAAATTACCTCGACGAAGTAAACGTCTTATTTGGCGCTACCGCTCTGTGTTACACCAATTTCCCCAATTTCTACCTTCCCGGCGGCCTGGTAAAGCTATCGGAGGCGCTTATTGCTTACCTTGAAAGCAAAGGCGGCAGTATAGAGCTCCGCCATGAGGTAACCGCTGTGACGCGTACTCCTGATGGTTTTTTGGTTCATTCTCCCAAGGGCGATTCTCCCGCCGGGCAAGTAGTTTCTGCTTTGCCGATGAATAACACCGCAGCCATTTTTGAAAAAGGCGAATTGCCCAAGTGGTTGAATAAGAAGGTGTTGGGCTCTTCGGAACTTCGGAGCGCTTTTCAAATGGGCATAGTTTTTCGGCCAAAGCACCGAATATCCTGCATTCACCATCAGATTCACCTCAAAGAACCGCTCCCCGGTTTAGGCGCCGCGAGCATTTTTCTCAGCATGAGCCACCCCGACGACCACCTGCGCTGTGGCCCTGACGAAGTGGTCGCCTCCGTTTCTACCCACGTTTTTGACCCGGAAAATACCCTCCTGGACAACAAGCATGTACTGGAGGAAAAAATCCTCGAAATTTTAGAATCGCATGGCTTTCTGGAACGAAGCGAGGTTATCTACCAGCACTCCTCTACGCCGCACTCCTGGCAAAAATGGACGGGAAGGGCCTGGGGGCAAGTGGGCGGGTACCCGCAATTTGCCCGAATCAAGCCCTGGCAAATGGCGGGTGCCCGGCTGGAAAAAGGTGCTTTGTACCAATGCGGAGACTCCACCTACCCAGGGCAGGGGATACCCGGTGCCTGCCTGAGTGGGATTATTGCCTGGCAAAAAATGATGCTCGATGGGGTGTTGCGCTAAAGACGAAGGTTCGGTCCTGCTAAATTTCAGGAAAAGTTAAAGGCTTGACGCTCATTTCGTAAATTGGAACATACTTCAAACTCAGGTCGCCATGAATACACCGGTCCAAGCCTACCAGCTCAGTGTTGATTCCTACCACAAGATGCGGGAAGCCGGCATTCTTTCTGCGAACGACCGGGTAGAGCTTATCCGTGGCCAAATTGTAACCATAAGTCCTAAAGGAAGCAAACACAGTAACGCCCTCAGGCGATTGACAAGCTTGTTTTATCGGTTAGTTGAGCCGACGGCTGTCATTAGTGTACAGGATCCCATCAAAATTTCTGACTATTCGGAACCAGAACCCGATCTGGCGCTGTTGATTCCGCCTTTGTCGCGCTACGATCATCGTTTGCCCACTTCGGCAGATGTACTGCTGGTGGTGGAGGTTTCGGATGCTACCTTAAAACAAGACAGAAAAGAAAAAGCGCTACTCTACAGCGAGGCCGGTATCGCCGAATATTGGATCGTAAATTTGCAGGACAATGAAATTGAGGTGTATCAGCACCCCTTGGATATCGGCTACAAATACTGGACCCGCTACCGGGCAGGCGAGTTAGTGCCGGTTGCCGGGCTGGAGGTGCAGCTCGCTGTGTCTGAAATGCTGGGCTTGTAAATTTTTGGAAAAATCCTTTTGCTGAATGGACCCCTTTGCTCCCGTTTCCCGCATGGCACCTACCCCCAGTGGTTTTTTGCATGCCGGCAACGGGTTAAATTTTATCCTTACCTGGCTGTTGGTTCGTAGCAAAAACGGCAAGCTGTTTCTCCGAATTGACGACCTTGATGCCCCCCGGATGCGGCCCGGGTACGTGGAGGATATTTTTCAAACGCTCGATTGGCTGGGGCTCAGCGTGGACGAAGGACCCGATTCAGTCGAAAGCCTGACCCGTACCTGGTCGCAGCACCACCGTCTGGCGGAGTACGAAGCTCTTCTGGCAAAAATGGTTGCGCGGGACCTTGTATTTCCCTGCGCCAAATCCCGCACAGAGCTGCAATCCGAAGCAATGGGTGGCCGATACCCGTCTGCCTTTCGCGCGCAAGGCCTCTCGCTTGCAGAACCGGGCATTTCCTGGAGAATGAAAACCGACGATGCCGCCCTTGTACCGGTGAGGGGGCTTGGGCAGCATGTGGAGTACCACCCGCTGTCGGATCACCTGGTTGACTTTGTCATTCGCCGAAAAGACGGTATTCCTGCTTATCAGGTAGCCAGCGTGGTGGACGATACTTTGTATGGAGTAAACCTGATAGTCAGGGGATTAGACCTCCTGGATTCATCTGTGGCGCAGGTTTTTTTGGCAAAAAAAATGGGGATGGAGGCATTTGCGCAAACGCAGTTTTACCACCACCCCCTATTACTCGATCACCAGGGCAACAAACTCGGTAAGTCGGCTGGCGCAAGTTCTCTTCGGTCCTTGAGGGAGCAACATGCTTCTCCGGCCATCTTCCTTCAGCAAATAGCTGCATACCTGGGCCTTCCAAAGCGCCCTTATCAACGCCTGAACGACTTGCTCGACGAATTTTCCTGGCCAGTATCAGCTCAGCCCTGAAGTAGGCATCTGACGATCCACTTTTTTGATCAGGCCCTGAAGCACATTGCCGGGGCCGCATTCTACAAATTCTGTAGCGCCATCTGCAATCATTTGTTGTACGGTTTGGGTCCAGCGAACGGGTGCGGTAAGCTGCTGCAGGAGGTTTGCCTGAATTTCGGCCGCATCGGTATGGGCCCTGGCGTCCACATTTTGGTAAACGGGAATCCGGGCATTTTGGAATACGGTATTGGCAATGCCTTCTGCCAGCTCTACCCGAGCGGGTTCCATCAGGGGAGAGTGGAATGCCCCATTTACGGTAAGCTCGATGGCACGCTTGGCACCGCGCGCTTTGGCTATTTCGATAGCTTTGGCTATGCCCGATTTGGTACCGGAAATAACCAGCTGGCCGAGGGTATTGTAGTTGGCCGGTACCACAATGTCGTCGGTTACGGCTGCACAAACGGCTTCCACTTCGGCATCGTCCATCCCCAAAATTGCGGCCATGCTGCTTTCCTGAGCGTCGCAGGCCTTTTGCATGGCATTGGCACGGATGGCTACGAGGCGCAGCCCATCTTCAAAGCGCATGGCCCCGGCAACGGTGAGCGCCGAAAATTCACCTAGCGAATGGCCTGCCGCCATCGAAGCTTCTTTTTCCAGGCCGTATGAAAGGGCAACAGCTACCGAATGCAGGTAAATGGCTGGTTGGGTAACGGAGGTGCGGCGAAGGTCTTCCTCGCTTCCTTCAAACAAAATGGCCTTGAGGTCGAAACCCAGGATATCGGTTGCCTGGTCGAATAAGGCACGTGCTATGTCCGACTGTTCGTATCGCTCCTTTCCCATTCCGGGAAACTGGGCGCCTTGACCGGGAAAAACGAGGGCTTTCATAAGGAAAAATTAGATTGAGTGAAGGAAGGGCTGCCAATCCTCGGGTAGGAAGTAAGGTTGCAGGCCCTTAATTTGGGCAAAATTAGAACGGAACCGCTGAATTACAACTATGCAGATCAACTTGAATGGGCAGGTCATCCTGGTTACGGGAGCCAGCAGGGGTATCGGGGCTGCCATTGCACGAACATTGGCTGAGGCCGGAGCCACAGTGGCGGTACACTACGGAAATTCTGAAGCAGAAGCTTTGGAACTGGTTTCGAAAATCTCTCAGGGAGCAGCCGCCTTTCAGGCTGATTTGTCCCAGCCCGAAAACGGGCCTTCGCTGGTTGCCAAGGTAATCGCGCAATACGGTCGCATCGATGCTGTGGTAAATAACGCTGCCCTGGCACATGCTCTGCACGAAAGAGATGACGAAGCGGCCGCTTTGGCCCATTGGCGATTGACGCTGGACGTAAACCTCATCGCAGGTGCCCTGATCAGCCGGGCGGCCATTGGTCATTTTGCCGATAATGGAGGTGGGCGACTGATCCATATCGCTTCTCGGGCAGCTTTTAGGGGCGATACGCTTGAGTACATGGCCTATGCGGCTTCCAAAGGCGGGCTTGTGGCCTTTAGTCGTTCTGTTGCCCGGGGATACGGTAAGCAAAATATAAAATCCTTTGTGATCGCACCGGGCTTTACCCGCACCGAAATGGCCGAACCCTTCATCGAAGCTTATGGAGAAGACTATGTACTGAGCGACCTGGCCCTGAATACCCTCACAACCCCGGAAGATATTGCACCTACAGTAGTTTTTCTGGCCAGCGGGTACATGGACCACGCTACAGGCTGTACCATTGACATTAATGCCGGCAGCTATGTACGGTAGTTCAGGGAGCTGATAATCAGGGGTTTGTCAATTATTTCCTGAAGAAGTACCTGAATCTGGAAATAGATTGGGGGCAGATTCAGAATCTCTCAGCTGGGCCTCTTCCGCCATCAGGGCCATGCGGGTCACCAGGCTATCGAGCAGTTCGAGGGTTATTTCCAGGCTCTTGATAATGGTGCGCTGAAAAGAATCCTCAATGGCTTCTAGGTTGAGGCTGTCTGCCACCGTCATGGCGCGGGTGAGGGGACCACGAAGCTCATGAACTGCAATCCAGGCTATTTTTTCGAGTACTTTGTTCTGCAGGGCCAGCTTCTTGGCGTTATCTACTAGTTGAGTAATATCCCTTGAAAAACAGCTGACGCCCATAATTTCATGGTTATCATCGAGGATAGGAAAAAACTTGGTTTCCATGCGGGTAGCCGAACCGGAATAAGGATTGATGGATTTTTGGCGCACATAAAAACTTTCACCCTGCAAAGCGCGCGAATAAAATCCACCCCATTCGTGCTGTGTATCCTCAGGGTAGTCGGTTAAAAACACATCCCCTTCACGAAAAATCTTGTTAAGGGTAGCGGCCATAAACTGCTGAAAAGGAATATTGAAAGAAACGAGGCGAAGCTGGTTATCTACGGACCAAATCAGGTCTTCCGTATTGTTGATCAGGGCGTCCTGGTTTCGCTTGGTTTCTATCAAAGCCAGTTCCTGCTGTTTTAGGGCCGAAATATCCCAGGCTACGCCAATCACCCGTTCTTCAGGATCCGTGGAGTGAGATTTTTTGAGAAATTTGCCTGACAAGTGTATCCACTTAGACCCCGAAGTTCTGTTTGACTGCAGTTGAAATTCCATTTCGAATTTTCCTTCTTCCGCTGATTCGGAAATTCGCCTTAAAAACTCTCCGCTATCTGCCTTTCTCATTCGGCTCGTGAAGTCGTTCAGGTCATGGTATCCAGCACCCTGCTGATCGTCCAACAATTGAGAAAGTTGAGGGTCCCATAGGAAAACCTGTTTTTGGGGCCACCATTCCCAAATTCCGATACCTGCGCTTTGCCTTGCGAGGTCAAAACGCTGGTAAAGCTGACGTAACTCCATATCCTGTTTTTGCAGCCTGTCGTTGGCGAAGCGCAAACTGGCGTTGGTATCCTCCAGGCTTTTTTGGGCGCGAATGGTTTCGGTAAGGTCGTATGCTGCTACCAGGCGGGTTGTTTTTCCATCAATGGTCGTTTCAAAAGATTGAATATTCACAATAACCATCTCTCCGTCCTTTTTAAGCATCTCCCATAAGCCTGATTTGAAGAATAAAGGCCTCGGACCTGCTGTTATCATCCTCAGCCGCTCGTGGTCAACTTTGGGATGAAGATCGTATAAGGTGAGGTCGGTGAGGGTGTTAATATGGTAGTTAAAAAAGGTACAGGCAGCCTGATTTGCCTTAAGGATATGGAGCGATACGGGCTCATAGATAAACATCGGATGCGGATTAGCCAGAAACAACTCCTTGTAGGTACGCTCCGACTCGAAGGTTCTTTTGGTCATTACATATATCAGCCCAAAGAGCAGCACCGCCGTGATCACAACAAATATGCCCCCCTTTATGGTTTGAAATGCAACCGAAGAAAAAGGAAAACTGTCGAATTGGAATACTTCCTGAATCCAGTCGCCTGCCAATACCCAGCCCATGCCAAATACCAGGTACAACCCGGATATTCTCAGTGCCGTGCTCAGTATGCTTCTTTGGGTGCTGGGCAAGGACATGGCAGGGATGCAGATGTAGGTGGGTGGGGTAAATGGGCGAAGATAGCTTTACTGATATGTCAGGCTTCGTTTAATAAGTTACTTAATATTATTCAACAAAATCTGAATAATGATCAGGATTCTTACATATTTGACTCCTTTGTGAAATTACAAGAACGATTTTTTTTTACTGTTTCTGCTTTTTACTGCTTTTCAACTTTTGCTTCAGGTAGCGAAACCCTTTTCCAATATAGCTTGTCCAGCCGGTGAGGGTCGTTACATTGGCATCGTTAAGGGCCAGATAGAAAGAGACCACAGCGAGGGGAGCCATGATTAATACGGGCATCCATGCCGCAGGCAAAGGAGGTATTTCCATTTCCTTCACCATTTTTTTGCTATAAGTAATGACGATATAGTAAACAATGAAAAATACCACGCTGATGAGCGATGGCATACCAAGTCCCCCCTTTCGTATAATCGATCCCAACGATACCCCAATAAAGAGGAATACAATAATAGAAAATGGCAGCGCCCACCGCTGGTAATATTCGTATTCGTACTGCGCCAGTTGCTCCAGCTGATTTTGTCGAGAACGATCCAGAAACTCCATGTAGCCTTGCACGCCCCGGGCATTAGAGAGGGCGGTATTCAGCACCTGGCTGCGGGAAGAATCGGGGATACAATCTATAAGGCTGTCGCCGGGCTCAAGTTTTATCAAATTCACTGCTTCAAATTTGAATGCGTCGATATTCAGCGAAGTCTTTTCCTTCACGGTCTGGGAGTCGATTTTGGTAAACCGGCTCATTTGCTCTATATTTTTAACCACAGAAGACAGTTGTTCCTTCCGGATACTATCTACCGTTGTGGCCAGTTCGTTGTAGGGCAGCGTAATCTGGTGGCGAAACGAGCGCTCTTCCGTGCGGTTGAGGTCAAAGCCTGATAGCCGGAATTTGTAATATAGCGAATCGAAATAGGTGCGCCCGTAGGGGTAGCGCTCCAAGTGCCCGTTCTCAGGCGGATACTCCTCGTGCCGGGTGCCATGATACAGGATCATTTGCATCACCCGTCCACTATCCACCAGGGCCATACGTGCCGAATCCGCCATAATAATGTCGGTATTTCCCCGACCAAGGGTGTGGTTGTAAATCTGGATATCGTATAGCAGCCGTTTCTCAGGATCGTTATCTGAAACACGGATGACGTACCCATCGATATCGCCATAGAAATAGCCGGGCTTGATGGCGAGGTCAGGCTTTTTGCGCTTGATGTCGTAAATAAGGTTGTAAAACTTCAGGTTCGTCCATGGAATGGCGTAAAAGGTATCTGCCAGCACAATCGCGGTTACGAACATAAAGAACACGATCAGTGGCATGATCATTTTCCAAAGGCTGATTCCTGAGGACTTAATCGCTGCCAGCTCGTTGTTTTCTCCTAAAGCTCCGAAGGTCATGAGCCCGGCGGCCAGAACGGCTATCGGTGCGGAAAGCGCTGATACCCGCAAACAGCCATAAAAAAAGAGGTTGCCGAGGAGGTCCATACCTATGCCACGACCCGAAATTTCCTTGAGATAACTCGCCACCAGCTGCACCACCAGCAAAAACAGCAGGATGGAAAAGCTCATGAGAAATGGCCCCAGAAACGATCGGATGAGCAGTAGGTGGATTTTCTTCATGGTGCTTTCAAAACGCAGATCCCGCTCCCGGGGTTGGTCGGGTCAGGGGGTTTCGGCCAGCAAATAAAGTACTGCCATGCGCACGGCTACCCCATTTTCTACCTGTTGCAGGATAATGCTGTGCGATGAATCGGCCACCTCACTCGTGATTTCCACGCCCCGGTTAATAGGGCCTGGGTGCATAATCACCGGAGGCTTTTCGATGCTTTCGAGCAGCGGCAGAGACAGGCCGTATTGCAGGGAGTAATCGCGGAGAGAAGGAAAATATTTGATGTCCTGCCTTTCGAGCTGAATGCGCAACATATTGGCGGCATCGGCCCATTCGAGGGTGCGTTTCAGGTTGTAATCTACCTCAATGCCCAGCGATTCGATGTGCTTGGGGATCAGGGTAGGGGGGCCGCAAACTTTCACTTTGGCACCCAGCATTTTGAGGGCAAAAATATTGGAGAGTGCCACCCGGCTGTGGAGGATATCACCCACGATGGCCACATTCAGCCCCTGCAACGTGCCGAAATGCTGCTGGAGCGAAAATGCATCGAGCAACGCCTGGGTAGGGTGCTCGTGGGTGCCGTCGCCTGCATTGATAATATGTGCAGGAATGCGGGTACTCAGAAACACCGGTGCACCTGGCAGGGGGTGCCGCATTACCACCATGTCCACTTTCATGGCCAGGATGTTATTAACGGTATCGAGCAGGGTTTCTCCCTTTTTCACGCTGCTGGAGGAGGCAGAGAAATTCACCGTATCGGCTGAAAGGCGTTTTTCTGCCAGTTCAAATGAAATGCGGGTACGGGTAGAATTTTCGAAGAAAAGGTTGGCAATGGTTATGTCCCGGAGCGAAGGAACCTTCTTAATAGGTCGGTTAATGACTTCCTTGAAGGTGGCCGCTGTCTCCAGAATGATGTCGAGGTCCTCGCGCTGGAGATATTTTATACCGAGGAGGTGCCGGGTACTTAATGACATAGGCGCCAGTGAGGCGGGTGAGTAAATTCAGGCAAAATTAGACAATTCCGGGCATTTCCCTCATGCCTTCTCGGAGTAGGGCAGCAAAATAACCGAATCGTTGCCACCACTTTCGCTCAACTGAACCGATACCCGCTGATCTTCAATGGTATCCACGGTAATGCCCACAAACGTAGGCTCAATCGGTAATTCGCGCTGGTGCTTGCGATCGACCAAAACCAGCAGGGTTACTGAGGCTGGACGGCCATAGGCAAGCATGGCATCGAGGGCGGCACGGGTGGTGCGTCCGGTATATAATACATCGTCCACCAGGATCACGTCCTTGCCTTCGATGAGGAAATCGATCCGGGTGCGGTTAGGCTGGAGCGGCGATTCCCGACGGCGAAAGTCGTCGCGGAAAAATGTAATGTCCAGGTCGCCATAGGGCAGAGAAATGCCTGGCACCAGGCCTTCCAGCAAGGTATGCAGTCTTTTTCCCAGAAAAATGCCCCTGGGTTGTGAGCCCAGCATCACCGCATTTTCAAATTTGCCATAATGCTCAATCAGCTGGTGGCAAAGCCGAAGCAGGGTGACGTCCAGTTTTCCGGAAGGGAAAAGGTCCAGTATTTCGGGCGATGGATTCATGCGGGTAAGTTGGGAAGAAAACGCAGAATGGGCAAAGGACGAAGCGAAAATACGTTTTTTTCATGCGGCTACGCCCTCGATTCACTATCCGGACTTTAGGCAGTTCATTTAGCGGTAAGCTTATGCTGCGTTAAAGTGTTTATCCTCACAGGCAGGTTTTCTGCTTTTTGCTGAATTTCTTAACCGGATACTTGCTTGCTTTGCGTGGACTAAGGATTTGCAGCCATGAAACAGATTATTTTCCTCTTCCTCGGGTTATTGCTGGGGGTACACGTATCTGCACAAACCCAAGTAGATACCTCGCTTCCCCCTCAACCCGCCGTAGTGGTTACCGATACCATTGTTCCGGATACGCTGATAGCGGTTGTGGAGGAGGAATTGGTCCCTTTGCCGGTACCAGATACCCTCACGCTGTTGTTTATGGGCGATGTGATGGGCCACGATCCGCAAATTGAATCTGCCTACGACCCCGCTACCCGCACCTACAGCTACGAGTCCGTTTTTGCCAAAATAGCCCCCGTTATCCAGTCCTACGATTGGGCCATAGCCAACCTCGAAGTTACCCTCGCCGGTCCGCCATACACGGGTTACCCGCAGTTTTGCTCTCCGGTGGCATTGGCACTTGCCTGCAAAAACAGCGGGATAGACGCGCTCATGACTTCTAATAACCACAGCTGCGACAAAGGAAAAAAGGGAATTTTACGTACCCTCAATGCCCTCGATTCCCTCGAAATATTGCATACGGGCACTTTTCGCAACAAAGCAGAACGCGATAGCGCCAACCTGCTGATATTAGACAAACACAATATCCGACTCGGTATCCTGAACTATACTTATGGCACCAACGAGCTGCCCACCCCGCCTCCTACCGAGGTAAACCGGATCGATACTGCCTTGTTGGCACGAGACATCCGACTTGCACAAAACGACAGCCTCGACAAACTGATTATTTTCCTGCATTGGGGAAAGGAATACGAATCTTATCCGAGCAAAGAGCAGGTAAAACTGGCCGAGTTTCTCTACCAAAAAGGGGCCGACATGGTCATTGGTTCGCACCCGCACGTGATTCAGCGCATGGAGTATCACCCCGCCACCGAGGAATCTAAAGAGCGGTTTACGGTGTATTCCATGGGTAATTTTGTTTCCAATCAGCGCACCCGCCTGCGCGATGGCGGCGTTATGGCCTCGGTTACTTTGGTGAAAGACGACAAGGGTACCCACATCGCGGCCAATGGCTACCAGCTTACCTGGGTAAACAAGCCCGTGGTAAATGGGAAAACCCTGTTTGAAATTTTGCCTGCCGCAAGGGTAGAGGATGCCGGTTTTGAGGGCATGACCAAGGAATACATCGACCTGATGAAAATTTACCTGAGTGATTCCCGCGACCTCTATGGCAAGGACAATGTGCGGGTCGAGGAAATTAAGTAATAGTGCTTCGCTACCGACATTTACCCGCAGATGTGACCAGGCGAATGGCGACCTGAGAAATAATTGGTACTTTTAACGATGCAGCGCATCGGTTCTTCTCTGTCAAAGTCCGCCTTCCGGTTTTTCCGGTGGTTTTCGCTGATATGCATTTCCCTGCCTTTTTACAGCGGCTGCAATCCCTTTGCCCCTGCCTACGATCCCAATGGCCTTTCGGGCGTCAATGTATTGGGCGATCCTACCACCATCGACGGTTATTTTCAGTTGTTTAAAAATGCCTACGAAATGCGGGACACTACCCTGTACGGGCGTTTGTTCACCACCGATTTTGTATTCACCTACCGCGATTTTGACTTAGGACAGGAAATCTCCTGGGACCGGGCCACCGAGCTTAACATCTCCTACCGCCTCTTTCAGTCCGTGATTCAGATCAACCTCGACTGGAACTATTACACCCAGCGCGATACCACTCCGACGGACGCTTCGATTACCCGCAACTTCAACCTCATTATCGAACAGGACGAAAGCACCATTTTTACGGGCTCAGGCCGCGCACGTCTGCGTTTGCGCCGCAACCAACCCGGCGAACCCTGGAAAGCCACCTCTTGGTTCGACGATTCTGATTTCTGACGTTCTGCTTGTACGATCGGTTTTCATGCCGCACATTTGCCCCATGCGCCCTCAATTCGGTTTTTCCCTTTTTGCTCGTCCAGGTTTACAGGGCTTCTTGTCAGTCGCATTGCTGGGTTGGCTGTTTTGGCTCTTATTGCTGGTCTTTCTGGGTTACGAAGGAAGCTTTTTGCTCCTCAATGGTTGGCACTTTCCCGCTTTGGATGCCTTAATGCCGCACTATACCCACCTGTCCGACGGGGCCGTTTTAGGGGGATTAGTGGGGTTGATTTTGGCAAGAAAAAACCTGTCACCGGCGCTGGCCCTTATCGTGGCATTGCTGATGCTGCCTTTTGTGATTACCCTGCTGAAAATGTACGCCTTTCCGGATTGGAGCCGACCCCCGGTCGTTTTTGCCGGCAAAGCCCCCATCCACTATCTCACGGTGATGAAAGAAACGCAAAATAGCTTTCCCTCAGGACACAGCGCCACGGCTTTTATGGTGCTTGCATTTGCGGCCCTGGCCGTGGACAAAACCTGGAAAGGAGCAATTCTGGGCCTGTTAGCTATTTCGCTGGCCTGGTCTCGGGTATATATTGGGGTGCATTTTGTGGGCGACATACTGGCTGGTTCGCTGATGGGTTTTTTGCTCATGCTGGCTGTCTGGTTGCTGACCCGGCAGGGTTTTGAATCGAGTGTAGCCAAATGGACCAGCAAAAAGAAGCAAGCCTGGAGCTGGTCCTTGATGGGAATCGGCGGGTTTTTTTTCCTGGCTGAAGTCATTCACCTCTACCTCAATTACTACCGCCCGTGATCTCCACCCTGCAGTCGTGGGACCAGGCGGCCTTTCTGGCCATCAACGGTTGGGGAAGCCCCTGGCTGGATACCGCTATGTCTTTGCTGAGTGCAAAATTGCCGTGGATTCCGGTATATCTCTGGCTGATGTGGCTTGCTTTCAAGCGTTGGGGCATCAAAAAAATGTGGGTATGGGTGATCTGTGCCGGAGTGGGGGTAGGCCTGAGCGACTATACCGCCAGCGGAATCCTAAAACCCACAGTTGCCCGCTACAGACCTTGTCAGCCCGAAGCGGGCATGCCTGATGTGTACCTGGTGAATGGAAAATGCGGCGGCAAATACGGCTTTGCTTCCTCCCATGCAGCCAATTTTTTCGCGCTGGCTTTTATGTCCAGCCTTTTGTTTGGTGCAGGGTGGAAAAAAGGCGCTTGTTTCCTGGTAGCGGGGCTGGTTGCCTGGAGCCGCGTGTACCTCGGCGTGCATTATCCGGGTGATGTGGTGGCGGGAGCTTTGCTCGGATTGGGCTTAGCAGCTGGCATCTGGGCCATTCAAAAGGTCATTTTTGCAAAATTTACCTCAGGCTGACTCGACCAAAGGCAGTTCAGTTGCCGTTTCGGTTTTGTCGAAATCGCGCAAGTTGAGCAGGAGGCTGAAGCCTACCACTATCGCTACCAGCAACCAAAACCACGTAAAGCCGAACTTATCTGCGAACGCCAGCCCGATGGTGGGAGCTGAGATATGGGCTACCGACCAGGCCATGGAGTACCAGCCCATGTAGTTGCCACGCTGGTCGGCCGGGCTCAGGTTCAGGGCCGTGGAAGAGTTAAAGGGCAAGTAGGCAATTTCGCCGAAAGTCATCAGCAAAATAGCTCCTATAGCGGCCACCAGCGGCCACGGCAACATCAGCGCGAGAAAGGAAAGTCCAATCATGGCCAGCCCCAGTATGATCGAAAGGCGGTTTTTGCCCCCTTTTTCTATGGCGTGAATGAGTGGCATTTCGATCAGGGTAATGATGAGTCCGTTACCAGCCATGATCAGGCCGATAAACCTTTCGTCGAAGCCAAGGTCCATTTTCATGAAAACCGGCACACTGTGAAACCACTGTATAAATCCGAACCCCATGAGCAGCGTAGCGATCAGGAACTTCACAAAAGCCGGATTGCGAAGGGGTAGGGGGCTTTTGACGGCAGTAACTTTCGGAGGCTCCGCCGCTACCTTAGCTGCCTCGATAGACGACCAGTCTCTGGAAACCCAACCAAAATATACCGCAGCCAGCACGCAGGTAACGCCGTCAATCCAGAACAACCATTTGTACCCAAGCCCAACGGCTACCAGTCCGCCGAAGGCAGGTGCCGCGCTGAAGCCGAGGTTGATGGACATGCGGATAACGGCCATTGTTCGGCCCGTTTGGTTGCGGGGCACAAAGCGGGCGATAAGCGCCATTTGCGCCGGGCGATAGGCCTCGCCAAACAGCGCGGTGGTAAAAATGAGGGCAAACAGCGGGTAAAAGGTCGTGGCGTACTGAATCATAACCAGTAGTAAACCACTGATGCTGAGGCTGCCGATGATCACCTTTTCGTTTCCGATACGGTCAGATAATTTTCCACCCAGGAAGGTACCCGCCAGCGATCCGAAGCCGAATGCTCCGGCAAGTACGCCTGCTTCTTTTAAGGAATACCCCAGCTCGGTGGTGAGGTATATCGTGAGAAAGGGCAGCACCATCGTCCCGACCCGGTTAATGAACGTTACCAGCGCAATGGACCATACTTCTCTGGGGTGGCCAGAGAATGCGTCCTTGTAGAGTTGGATGGTTTTGTTTAACACGGTTGCGGAATGGGAGCAATTTCTACGGTAAATCCTTAGAAGGGTTGAAATAATTTTTTCAGCATGCGAATAACCAACGAAAATTTATCCTAATCAGAACTTTCTTGAAAATGCTTTCAGGCGGTTTCTTTATTTTGACCCAACCCCCGCATGACCATGAAAGCCCTCCCTTTCCTTCTTTTTATCTTTCTTGTTGCAATGGCTGAAGCCCAGGTACCTTCCCCCCTTGAGAGCGCACTCGTGCTCCTGGATATCAAAACCGGCAAAGAGCAGGTCATTTACAAAGAAAACCGCCATTTCGAAGCACCCAATTGGTCACGCGACGGAAAGCACCTGCTCATCAATGCGGGCGGATTGCTGGAAAGAATTTCGGTCAAAGGAAAAAACCTCGGCCCTCTCAACACGGGCTTTGCCAATAACTGCAACAACGACCACGGCTATAGCTTCGATGGTAAGTGGCTGGTTATCAGCCATAACGATACCACCGTAGGCGAAGGTGCCAATTCCCGTATTTTCGTTCTTCCTGCAAACGGAGGGGAGCCGCGCTTAGTCACCTCGGCGTTTCCGAGCTATTGGCACGGAATATCGCCCGATGGCCAGTGGCTGGTGTATTGTGCCCTGCGAAACGAAAGTTGGGATGTCTATCGCATAGGCATTGAAGGCGGGGAAGAACTGCGCCTGACCGACACGCCCGGCCTTGACGATGGCCCGGAGTACAGCTACGATGGCGAGTGGATTTACTTCAATTCTCACCGCACGGGCCGCATGCACATATACCGCATGAAACCCGATGGCTCGGAGCAGGAGCAACTCACCCACGACGATTACGACAACTGGTTCGCGCACCCTTCGCCCGACAACAAATCCATCGTTTTCATTTCCTACCTCGAAGACCAAAAAGGGAGTCATCCTTTTGGCAAGGACGTAATTCTCCGCCACATGGATATGGAAACCCGCAAAATACGCGACCTGACCCCGGTTTTTTATGGAGGGCAAGGTACGATGAACGTGCCCAACTGGTCGCCCGATGGCAAAAAAATCGCTTTTGTGCGGTATCGGACCTGGTAGGCTTGGATCTGATCGCCTGCTTGCCAAGCCCGCTTTTAGTACATCATTTCATTTACCCTCCCCTAAAAATAATCCCCATGAGACCTTACCTGCTTGCCGAAACCAACTGGAAGCACATCAAAGACGCCGAATTTGACCTGGCCATCCTGCCTTGGGCGGCAACAGAGGCGCATAACTACCACATGCCTTACGCCACCGATGTGATCGAAGCCGACCATGTCGCCGCCGAATCTGCCCGCATTGCCTGGGAAAAAGGGGCTAAAGTCATCGTGCTGCCCACCATTCCTTTTGGCGTTAACACCGGCCAGGCCGATATCAAGCTCGACATTAACCTAAATCCCAGCACGCAGGCGGCTATCCTGAGCGACATCATCACGGTGCTCAACCGCCAGGGGATTCATAAGCTGCTGATTCTCAATAGCCACGGAGGAAATGACTTCCGGACCATGCTGCGTGAGCTAGGCCTGCGTTTTCCTGGAATGTTTTTGAGCACCTGCAACTGGTTTCAGGCGCTCGACAAAAAGCAATATTTCGCAGAAGGGGGCGACCATGCCGACGAAATGGAGACCAGCCTCATTATGCACCTCACGCCCCACCTGTTGCTGCCCATAGCCGATGCGGGCGACGGACACGAGAAAAAGCACAAAGTGAAAGCGTTTTCTGAAGGCTGGCTTTGGTCAGAGCGACGCTGGTCGCAGATATCTGCCGATACCGGGGTTGGGAATCCGAAGTTGGCTACTGCCGAAAAAGGAGCTCGTTATTTTGCCGATGTGACCCAAAAACTGGGCAATATGATGGCGGACCTGGCAGCCTGTGATGTGACGGATATGTACGAATAGCCTTTTTGGGAAATAATTGACAGATAAATTTTGCGCCTAAATCACTGACTGGCATAAGCAGGATGCCGGGCATAACATGCTATGCCTTAACTTTCGTCCAAATCTCTGTTATCGGATATTATCCATGGAAATAATCCTCGTTTTACTGCTGGTAGTGTTGAACGGCTTTTTTGCTTTGAGTGAAATATCACTCCTCACTTCGCAAAAGTCACGACTCGAAACCCTGAAAAGCAAAGGCGTGCGGGGGGCGGGTCCTGCCCTCAAGCTGCTGGATTCACCCGAGCAGTTTCTCTCTGCGGTGCAGGTCGGCATTACCCTCATCGGCGTGGTGTCGGGTGCTTATGGTGGGTTGGCCATTGCCGACCAGGTGGCTCCATATATAGAAAAAATCCCCCTTTTTGAGCCATACGCTTACCGAATCGCCTTAACCGTGACGGTGGCCATCGTTACCTACCTTTCTATCGTGATCGGCGAGTTGCTTCCCAAAACCATTGCCGTAAACAGCCCAGAGCGGATTGCGGTAATGGTAGCACCTGTGATTCAGGTTTTCACCCGGATAACTTATCCCATCGTTTGGTTTCTGAGCATATCCACCTCTTTTTTTCAGCGAATTCTCTTCATCAAATCGGTGGTTAACCCCAGCATGACGGAAGAGGAGCTGAAAACCATGATCCGGATGGCACGGACCCAAGGCGTGCTCGAAGCCAGAGAAAGCGAATACCACGAAAACCTGTTTCGCCTCTCAGACCGCTGCGCCGATCAGATAATGACCCACCGCAGCAAAATCGCCAGCTTATCCGAATCGGCTACCAATGAGCAGATCGAGGCCCTGATTCACGAGACGGGTTACAGCAAGTTTCCGGTTTTTGGCCTGCATTTAGACCAGGTAGCGGGCATGCTCTATATCAGCGATTTTTACCTGAAAAAAGGACTCCCCGGTTTTACCTTGAAGAGTATCCTGCGCGAGCCTGTTTATTTGCAGGAGAGCATGGGCGGTTTGCAGATCCTGGAAGAGTTCAGGAAAACCCGTAACTATATCGGGGTGGTGCTGGACGAATACGGCACCTTTGCGGGGCTGATAACCATTCACGACCTGATGGAAAACATTGTGGGCGATTTGCCCGAAGCCGATGATTTGCCCGACGAAGAAGTCGTTAAGCGCGAAGATGGCTCCTGGTTGATCGATGGCAGCTTCCAGATCGACGAACTCGAACGGATTATTCCCGACCTGAGCCTTAACCCCGAGGAGTTTGACTTTCGCACCCTGGCTGGGCTGGTGATTGAGCACCTGGGGCATTTACCGAAGCCCGGCGAGCGAATTCATTTCCGTGGGTTTTCCTTTGAGGTAATGGACCTGGACGGGAAAAGGGTAGATAAAGTGCTGATTTCCAGGGATAAAAAGCCCCTGATTGATCCTGAGGATTAAAAAAAAACCTGGAAGTGCAGGCGGCACTCCCAGGTATCACAAACCACCATTAACATAAAAAGACAACTGAATCAGGCATGATTCTGAAATCCAAATGCTAAAATATTCGAAAATTGAATATAATGATTCGAATTTGGAAGGAACGGTCTTTTTTGGTGGTTGAATAAGACATTTATTTATTTGAATTTCACTGGAAACTCCACAAGGGTATTTTCCCATCCCATCGTGACTGCTACGCCATCGGGGCTTTCTTTCATCAGAATGGAAAAGATCTCAATGGCTTTGGTGGTTTTCCTTGCGGGAACATTGAAGCGGACCACGTCTTTCTTGTCATCGTAGCTGTAAGCGCCCCACTGGTCGGCCTGGCTGTTGAGGATAATGGTCCATTGTTCCGGGCCCGGAATGGAGAAAAGGCTGTATTCACCTGCGGGGATCGAGCGACCGCCCAGGATTACTTCCTTGTAAAATTTGATGGTGGTGGCCTCATTGGCACCAGTGCGCCATACTTTGCCGTAGGGCACAAGCTTGCCAAATACCTGGCGGCTTTTCAGTTGTGGGCGGCTGTAAACGATTTTTACCTGCGGCGTGTCCTTAATATTGTACAGGCAGATATCGGCGGGGCTTTTGTCAACCGGAGCAAAATCCTGGGCGTAAATACCGTTTAAGGAAAAGAAGGCAAAGAAGGATAACAGGAGGAAAGCGGGAGCTTTTGTCATGGTTTTGGTTGGTTTAAGGTCAATCTTAATAAATTACGGGGAAGAAGGTATTGAGTTAAAAGGAAAATATAGGAATTTCGTAGCAAGCGCTCATCATTACTACGTAAGGAAATACATGCAACAACCGAACCACCAGGAACTCAGCCGTGCCAGGCTTTCACGCGCAGCCATCGAAAGGCTGTATATCGAAATGCGTCATTTGTTCAATTCGGGCTCTCATCGACGCCTGGGTGAAGATGGTGAAGTGCTAACTGAAGCGCTACGTACCCTAAGTCCGGAGATCTATGGCTCCATGACTGATCCGGAAGTGGTGGAGCTTGATGGCCTGGTGTATGTGATGGACCGCTTGCCCAAAGGCATAGAAGAGTGCCGGCAGGTAAAGCTTATTTCCGAAGAAGGGTTCAGCAATTCAGGCTTTGAGCCACTGGTACCCGCTGCCCGCCGCAGAAGGTGCTACCGTATCGACGAGGAGCAAATGCTGATAGAGGTTACCCGTGGCAGGAGTGAAATTTACGACATCCTTACCCACCTCACGTTTATGTACATGGAGGGCAAAAAAATCATGCGCCACGTGCTCGACGACAAAGGGCGACCTACCCGTGAGTGGCGCAAGCTCGAGGAGATCGTGCATGGAAAAGCACTGGTTACCCCCAGCGATTACGACCAGGCTTTTGCGTACCTCAGTTCTATTCTTGGCCGCACCTTCGAAGAAACCAAAGCCGCCTACCAGCGGCTCAACCGCAATGCCGATAAAAACAACGGCATTTTTCGCATCATTTATGGTTTAGGTAAAATAGCTTTTGACGAAACCTTTGAAGAGAAAGACCAGCTGATCACCTTCAGTCCTTTGCTTCGGGAGCGCATCGGGCACCACATACATGGCGAGCGCTGGGCCGATAAGATCAAATCGTTTTTGTACGACAAGGGCTGGATTCACCGCCCGATACACATCATCAGTGCCAATATGCACAGCGTGATGAATGCCCTGTACGCTTATCCGGCTTTGCGCAAGCGCATTAAGCACCGCCCAGGTGTGGAAGAACTGGCCATCAAACTCAGCCAGCCCGAATCTGCCAACATGCGCGCAAGGGTAGAAGAATACGCCGAAACCCACGGCATGTACGTTTTGCACGACCACTCGGGTACCAATATCTCCGTGCAGATATTCGACCTTTCGCAGTTGGACCCTGCCAAAATATCACCGGAGATAAGCCACGATCCGGCAGCTTTCGAAGCCGAAAGCCCCATTATCCTCGTGATGGACTATGCATTTGGCGAGCAGGCGTATGAAACCATGGACGAGCTACTCAAGCCCTTCAAGTACAAGGACCTCGACATTGACATGCAGGTGAGTTCGATTGCCATCATGGGCAAAGCCGGCATCCTCACAGGCGGCAAAGGCGATATCATGATCCCAACCTCTCATGTATTTGAAGGCACGGCAGACAATTACCCCCTCGAAAACGATATCAGCAAGTCCGATTTTCCCGATGAAGTGCCGGCTTACGAAGGACCAATGATTACAGTACTGGGCACTTCGCTTCAAAATAGAGACGTGCTGGAATACTTCAAGAAATCGTCGTGGGGAGCCATTGGCCTCGAAATGGAGGGAGCGCATTATCAGAAAGCGATCCAGGCAGCTGTATTTATCCGCAAAAGCATCAGCAGGGAAGTGAGCATCCGCTATGCCTATTATGCCTCAGATAACCCCCTCATCACAGGCGCTACCCTGGCATCCGGCAGCCTGGGTTTGATCGGCGTTCGCCCCACTTACCTCATTACCCTGGCCTTTTTGAACACGATTCTTAACCCACGAAAAAAGATTTCGGCAGAGGACACCCGGCAAGTAACAAACGCGTAGCTCTTAAGATGAGGCTCCCGGAAGGTCGCGGGAGAGGTAATTTCCGAAATCGGGAGCCGCAGGGGCATACTCGGAAAAAAACAAGGGCGAGGTAACGAGGTAATCTGCCGTGGCGCGGTTACTGGCTGTAGGAATATTGTAGAGGACGGCTATCCGCAGGAGTGCTTTTACATCTACGTCGTGCGCCTGCGGGTGCATGGGGTCCCAAAAGAAGATGAATGCATCTACTTTGCCTTCAGCAATTTCGGCACCCAGCTGCTGGTCGCCACCCAGTGGGCCTGACTTCAGGCGGGTAACATCCGGCGTGCCGGGAATACCCTGATCCTGCTGATATTGCTGCAAAACAGAGGCTATCAATTTTCCGGTGGTTCCCGTACAGATAAACCGATGGGTATGTAAAACCCGCGCATGTTCCAGGGTCCAATCAGCAAGCTCCTGCTTGAGGTGGTCATGAGCGACGAGCGCAAGACATTTAGTTTTCATATTTCCCTTTAATTTCGATCTTCTTGAAAAATAACCCGCTATTCTCTCCCATGAAACGATTGACACCCCTTTTTTTGCTTTTTTGTCTGGCATGTAACAAACCTGTTACACACGATCCGGGTGCCATCATCGACCGGGCTATCGAGGTTCACGGAGGATCGGCCTATGCTAGCCTGGGGGTCGCCTTTACGTTTCGGAACATCGACTACGAAATTTACCGCAAAGAAAGCCAGTTTGCCTATGTGCGCACCCAGGTAAAAGCGGGCGATACCCTGCGCGATGAACTTTCCAATCAGGGCTTTATCCGGAAAATAAACGGCGTGCAAGTCGAATTGCCTGACACTCTGTCTGCAAAATACACGGCATCGGTCAACTCGGTGGGCTATTTTCTGCTGTTGCCAATGCCCCTCAAAGATCCCGCCGTGAAGACCGAATACCTCGGCAGGGTAGTCTTGGAAGGAAAAGAGAAGGAGAAAATTAAAGTAACCTTCGATGCAGCCGGGGGCGGAGAAGACCATCAGGACCAATTTGTGTATTGGTTTGATGTAGAGAGCGGGCGGATGACCCACCTGGCCTATCTGTATTATACCAACGAGGGGGGCTTGCGTTTCCGGCGCGCCATCAATACTTACCAGGTTGCAGGAATCCTGATACAGGATTATGAAAATTATGAAGCCAACCCTGATAGTCTTTCCCTTTTGGGGCTTGATGCGGCGTTTGATGCCGGAAAACTAAAATTACTATCAGAGATAAAACAAGAGCGGGTCCGACCCACTGGACCGAACCCGCTTAAATGAAAGCCTTAAATTTTTAATCAGGCAAAAAGCCAGGTGGCAAGTTTCCGGCCCATGGGCTGGCTGACTGATTTTCCGGCGATTGATTGCCTGCGGTGGTCGATCTGACGGAGCATCCACTCATAGCGGTCAACTGCGCAGTTTTCCCTTACATAGGTTTCAAGTGCATCGAGATCCTCTACTGTTGTCGCATTCACGAGGCTGCGCAGCTTTTCGAGGAGTTTGACTCTCCGTTCACGCATCGGCTCAGAGGAGCTTTCATGGGTGGTTACCTGTGCAATTCGTTGCTCGATCAGCGGTGGAAGAAATTCTTCATTTTCCTGACCGTAATAAGCAAACAGCGTAAAGACCCTGGCATCCATGCGAAGTTCCGGGTCGGCGAATTTATAGTCGCGATAGATGTCGAGTGCTTCTGCGTAATTGTCGGAAGCGAAAGCACAAGCCGCCAACAGGAACATATAGTAATCTTCGGCGTGTTGCTCAGAAAGCAGGGTTTTGTAGCGAGAGAGGGTGCCCCGGGCCTGATCAATTTCGTTCAGGTGAATTTTGGCAAGCACCATGGCGCGAAGCAGATTAGGGTGCAAATCACCGCGCTGGAGGAGGTATTCTTCGTCAATTCCGAACTCCATCACCTCTACGCCCGTCCTGAGCCAGTTTTCGTCCCGGTGGTGGTTGTAGCGGTAAAGGCATGGATTCAGGATGGAGTGCACCAGATTGGCCGCGGTGTAAGGACTAAACAGGCGGTGGCTCTGGCGAAATCGAGCCAGGAGGCCTTCCACGTCCTTAAACGTGCCCTTGTTTAACCTATAGATATCGAGCAGGATCGGAAGCGTAGGACTGGTAGCGAAATCGACTGATTCCGGGAGATTTTCCATGAAGGTGGAAGTCATAAACGCTTCCGGCCGGGTTTCGATGCCGAGCCCCATGGCATTACTTTCGAAGAAGATCGCCATTTCCGCCCAATGGTGCAGGTGGTAGAGGTTGTAGGACTCCAGCATCTCGGGGTGAAGCGCAGTCTGTCCTTCAGGTTGGTTGTTCAGATAGAGAAACTGCATCTGAAGCGACTGCTGCTCAAATACTGCCTGATAGTATTTGGCGTCACGGTAAGCTTCACGGTCGAGGCGGGCCTTCGATTTGTTAACCTCCTTGATATATAAATTGTCGTCAGCACGCGGAGTGAGAAACTTGAGCATGTAGGTGTATCGAAGGTTTTCATCTTTACGGAATACCTTAATGGCCATAAATTCCTCCAAAAACTCCTGAAGCAGCGTACCTAGTTTTCTGAAATCCGGATCGTCGAAAGGGCGGTCGGGAAAAGTAGTTTTCCAAACCTGCTCCGGTGTGCTTGTACGCTTGATGTTAGTGGCAAAAACGTAGATCCTGTGATCCGTCGTTCCCAATTCAAAAGCCAGCCACTCTAAAAAGTTTTTTCTTTCCTGTCGGGTCAGGTTTGAAATTAGTTTGGATACCTTTCTGGTTTTCATACTTCGGGTTGTAGGTTACTGCTGTTGGATTATAAAATAGGCTGGTTATTTGCAGAATTCAAAACGCTTATAAATTTGCAATGGAATTTATTAATTCACAAACGATTGTCCGGGTTTTGGCATAAATATATTATATTATTTATTCTTGTTTTTTGTGTTGCTTTCGATTTGTCGTACCTTACAAGCGGAATTTGTCAGGGAAAACGATCAGATTCCAAACTATCTCTGTCCGATTTTTGACAGTGAGACAGCAAGTTGGGGAGCAATCTGGGAAGTTGCTCCTTTATTTTTTTGTTAATACCCGTTTCCAGGTCTACGCATGAGGATCTCCTATGTATATCTTAGGGAGTCACTGCTTTAAGGGCTCTGGCCTCCTCAAGGCGGTCTCAAACTTTATGTAAAATTGATCCATTCCCAGGGCATGAGGCAAAGTGAGCGTTGAAATGGCAATAAAAAACTGAAAAACTGCGGGAGTCGTAATGCCTGATAATATTTGTGCGGCCAGAACTATCGCAATACCGATAATGCTTATTGCGCTGATCGGCCACGCACTCAGGACAAAAGATTTCCAGGTAAAGGAATGTATTCGGCTTAAAATAGTTTTTTCTGCCAACATAGAGCTAACCGAATGCCAAATTCCGAAATAAACGGCAAAGCCTATCCACAGCCCTCCAAAATAAAAAAGTATCATCAAGATGGCAATCAACGCCATTTCTCTGCTTAACTCATCTGATGTGATGGCCCCGCTTGACTTTGCGCGATAAAGCAGTATGCCAACCACCACAAACTGCAATACCAGCGCTCCCCATAGAGCGAAGGGGGGCAGCGACTTGAGTACCTCACTTGCTGGAATGAGGGTACTAATAAGATCGATGGTTTGATTCCAATGAAGCAAAAAAAGTGCGTACAGCACCATCATGCCCCAAATAAGACTCAACAGCCGCGAGGAGATTCCGTTTTGTGCCCATCTCAGGTAAATAAATTGCGACTGACCAAAATGGAAAGCCGATACCAGCAGGAATACAACCAGAGATAAGCCGGGGAATTTCCACCACATAAGCGCATATGCTGCAAGGGCCGCCAAATAAGTGGCTATAAACCTTGACCATACAAACCGCTTGCCCTCTTCGGCGGCGAGCTGCTGATGAATAATATGATCGGTGGCTCCATGGGGAATGCCCGTAAGGCACATGACCGCCCCAAACAAAACCCACTCACTTCCGGGCAACAATCGTCCGGAAATAATGCCCAACACCACCAGCAGGACGCTCAGTAGGGTAGCGCCTCGGAAGTATTCAGGATTGCTTGTGAGCATAGGAAGGCAAAGTAGTTGTTGGAAAAGGGGCGCGAGGCGAGGTTTGCTCTTTGTTTTCGATCAGCTTTGACCACAATACCTTCAGGAAGGGCTTCCACGGCAGCCGGACAAAAATGAGCAGATCGTCAATCAGGCTCGATTCTTCAGATAAAAATCTCAATACACGACTGGTATTTACCTGCTTGAAAAGCTGCATAAAGATCGTGGAGATCTTTTCGGGAGAATGCCTGATTATCCGTAGCAAAAGGGCATCGTAGAACAGGTGCCGTGCTTTATGTACCGGTGGTGAAACCGGAAAGCCATGCGTGAGTATGCTTTCCACAATGGCCTTATTTCGCATCTGAATGCCCAAAAATGCATATCCGGTTCCGGGACGGGCTGCTCCGCCTTGTAGCCCCAGGTTCATCACACGGGCTTGTTTCCAGGCGGGCGGGAGCGTGGTATTCATGGGAATGACGCCCGTTTCTTCTTCCAATACCTGAATATTCCCGGCTCCCAGGATTTTAAGGGCCTGCACCTGCTTTTCAAGAAAAGGAAGATACTTTTCCTTGCTCCAGACATGGGATGAAAAAACAGTGATTTCGATCAATGCCTCGTGGGCCGAAACCGGGAGGGTGTAGAGGAAGCGTACCTCGTCGCCGGGAGTAACCCTAAAATCCATCAGGGTAGCCTGGTCAGGATTGAAAACAGGTTCAGAGGTTTGAACCACCCAGCCGTGAAAGTGCTGAAGCTGATATTCTGACTGATTCTTAACCGGTTTTTGTAGGAGGCCCGTGCTGTTAAAGGCCCATTTTGCTGTGTATTTTTCGACAGGAGTGGTTACGGTTACGCCTTCGGGGCAACTTTCAAAGGCAAGTACCGATTCAAATTTCCAGGTGATATTGTTATAAAGCGAAATTTCACGCTTAATGGATTCGTAGTAGTCAGCGGCCCGGTAGGTATAATAGATATATGGGGCAATATTCAGCTGTAGCTCCGCTTCTATATCGGCAAGCAAAAGCCTGTTCCATGTTTTATGGGGTTGGCAGGGTAAATCAACCGGAGACTCGCTCCAGAAGGACCAGGTCCGGTCGTTTTGCGTTTTCGAATCCGGATCAAGTATCAGGATTTTTGTGTCCGTCATCCCGGATCTGATCATTTGCCACACGAGGCCCAAACCCGCACAGCCCGCTCCGGCAACGATATATTCGTAGGTTGGAATCATGATAAAAAAAAGCTGCCCTGCCCCGAAATAATCTGGAAGCAGGGCAGCGGTTAGTTAAGTGATGAGAATCAGGCAGCAGCTTTGTTGCTGTTCATGGAGCTAACAGCGAGGCTGTAAACCACAAGTCCGAAGCCGATTTTGTTCACGGCATCACCGATGTTGTAGATCAGGTCGAGGTTCCATCCGGTAAATTCAAGGATGTTACCTGGCATAACCATGTATCCAATCGGGTAGATAGCCCAACCTACCAGCACGAAGTTGCGAAGCAGAGAAACTGCTTTTACCACGTTTGGATTGTTGGATTCAGCGGCAATTTTCTTCACGCTGCCAAAAGTAGCTTCGTACACGATGTAGAGGTAACCCAGGGTAGAAAGCACACCCCAAAGCACGGTCTGGTCAGGATAGATGGCTTCACCGATGTAACCGGTAACGAGCATTTCAGCCGAGGCGGCAATCAGTAGCCACATCAGGCGTTGCTTTGCACCATAAGGGCGGAGAATGAGGTAGAATTCTACACACATCAGCGGCACGGTAAGGGTCCAGTCGATGTAGCGGAATTGGGTTGGGGAAGCCTCACCTGGGAGAAGAGCCCTGCCTGCTGCGGTAGCTGCAGCCGAAATTTCGAGATAGTAATCGCGCATGTAAAAGTAGTGCACGGCTGCAATCATGGTAATAAGGCCCGATACCAGCAGGGAGGTTTTCCACTTGTCATCTACCCTTCCTCTTTCGAAGAAGAAAAACACCGAAGCGGCAAACATGGACATATAGCCCGTGAAGAAAGTAAAGCCTACTGCGTCGCCTTTGGCAAGGGTGGCGTCAAGCAGCATTCCTGTGAAAAGTTTAAAAGAATCCATTGAGAGTGAAGATTGAGGTTAATTGTGGGGGTTAAAACTAGAGCAGAAGGATTTTTGTTTAGCAAATATGTAAAAATATTGAACAATATATATGTGTTGTGAAAATATTCTTTCTATGAAAAATAATACATATGTAATTGATAATCAGTATTATATTTTCATATGACATCTTAATCATAGGCAGATATTTTCATGAATCAAATTCCGGTTATATTATTTTGTTTAATGAATATTAAAATATGTTGAAAATTAGATGTAAAAATTAGGCACAAAAAAAAGCCTCTGAGAAGAGGCTTTGCGGGTGAAAAATGGTTGTAGAGGTCCTCAGGCACACACTCGGGCATTAACCCGGGCGATCAACTCTTGTATTTTGAAGGGCTTACTGAAAAATTCATCTACGCCTAGCGACATGGCTTCATTCGCAGACTCTCTTTCTGACTTACACGTGACCATGAAGAAAGGTATCCGGGACCCGAGCTGTTGCTGCTTTATGCGCTTGCAAAACTCCATGCCATCCATGCCGGGCATCATCCAGTCAGAAAGAATAATATCCGGCTGGCTATAGGCGAAGGTTTCAAGCGCAGGCTCTGCTTTCACAAATGTTTTTACCCGAAAGCCTGCCCGCTCGAAATTATAGGCCAAAAGCTCAAGCAAATCTTTCTCGTCATCTACAATCCACACCTCTGGCATCTATATTCTCTTTGAGGTTGCGATACACGGCAACCGGAGTTGTATTAATGTTACGGCAATGTTACCAAATTGTTAATTGTGCTACTCGTTGCTCACGAACTTGTAGCCAACACCCTTGATGGTCTGGATGTATTTCTTGCCAATCTTCTCCCTGAGCTTACGAATGTGCACATCGACCGTACGGTCAGTTACGTGCAGGTTGTCCCAGATACCCATCAGGAGCTCTTCGCGCTTAAATACTTTGCCAGGCCTGGAGGCGAGGTAGTAGAAAAGTTCAAATTCCTTTCTCGGAAGGGGAATGAACTTGGTGCCTTTGCGCACGACGTATTCATCGCGGATAATTTCCAGGTCGAGCACCCGCACGGTTTTGTTTTCCTCCGTTTCGGTGTTGCGGTGTCGCCTTAGTATGGCTTTGATCCTGCTCTTCAGTACCCGCGGCTTGATAGGCTTATACATGTAGTCGTCGGCACCGGCTTCAAATCCGGCTACTTCAGAATACTCCTCCGAGCGTGCGGTCAGAAATACAATCACGATCGATTCCGATCCAGGTAAATTCCTGATAGCCCGACAGGCAGCTACCCCATCAAGCTTGGGCATCATGATATCGAGGATGATAAGGTCAGGTTGGTGAGCCTGGGTTAAAGCGATAACCTCTTCCCCATCAAGCGCCTGGATTACTTCATATCCTTCTTGCTGAAGGTTATAGGAAAGCAGGTCCAGAATGTCTTGTTCATCGTCGGCGATAAGAACACGTATGCGTGAACTGTTCATAAATCCTGAGCATGGTTGTAAATACTCAGTTTAAAGGTCAGTCAATTATTCGGCTGTAGAAATAGCTTACCCAAGACTTAATAATATGATAACCCCAGCTTAACCATAGGGTAGGCTGGGGTTAACAATGGCTTTATATTCGGTTTTTTTCTGGGATTAAAACGGTACCGTATCGTCCGGATGTCCCATGTTGAGCTTCGATGCCCGTATGGTCGGTGCGGTGCCTGCCGGCGGGGTCATGGATGGTGGTTCCTGTAAGGATTCTGTGGAAAAATCCATACCCGCATCCCAGTCAACGAATTTACCATACTTACCAATGAACTGGGTTTTGACCGTTCCGGTAGGACCATTCCTTTGTTTTGCGATGATGATTTCGGCTTGCCCCTGGGTGTTGTTGCCCTCTTCGTCGGTCATGAATCCGTAGTATTCGGGTCGGTAGAGGAACATTACCATGTCGGCATCCTGTTCGATGGAGCCGGATTCACGGAGGTCACTCAGCATGGGGCGGCGGTCACCTCCACGTGCTTCCGGAGCACGCGAGAGCTGCGAAAGGGCAATCACTACCACGTCCAGCTCCTTGGCCAGCTCTTTCAATGCCCGCGAAATTCCAGCGATTTCCTGTTCACGGTTGCCATTTTTGCCTGCATTGCCCGACATCAGCTGGAGGTAATCGACAATGACCATCGATATCTTTTTCTCCGCTTTTAGCCTCCTGCATTTCGACCTCAGGTCCCATATAGAAAGGCCAGGGGTATCGTCGATGAAGATATTGGCGTGGCTGAGGGTGCCAATTTTATTAACGAGCTGTTTCCATTCCGCATCGTCAAGGCGACCAGTACGCACCTTTTGCGCATCCACTTCTGCTTCAGAAGTGATCAAACGCTGCGTAAGCTGGGTGGCTGCCATTTCCAGGGAGAAAAAAGCTACCGACTCCCCAAAACGAACCGCTGCGTTGCGGGCCATCGTGAGGGTGAAAGCGGTCTTTCCCATGGCGGGTCGAGCAGCCACAATCACGAGGTCGGTACGTTGCCAGCCGGCGGTTACCTTGTCGAGCTCCCGCAAACCCGATGAAATACCCGTAACACTCGAGTCCTTTCCCCGCATTTCTTCCAGCTTTTCGAGGGTGCGCATCACCAGGTCGGGCATGGGCAGGTAGTTGCGACGCAGGTTCGATTCCGACAAGGCAAAGAGGTTCTTTTCGGCTTTGTCCAGCAATTCAAAAACGTCAGCAGAGTCGTCGTAGGAGTCTCTAACGATCTCATCGCTCATGCGGATGAGCTGGCGGAGAATATGCTTTTCGGCAACTACCCGGGCGTGGTATTCGATGTTGGCCGCCGAGGCTACCCGGTTGGTGAGTTCTGTGAGGTAAAATGCGCCGCCAGCTGCCTGTAGCTGGTCTTCTTTTGTCAGGGTATCTTTTACTGTCAGCAGGTCAATCGGCTGCGAATTTTGAAAAAGGGTGAGAATCGCCTGAAAAATATGGTTGTGCCCGTCGCGGTAAAACATCCCGGGCTTCAGGATGTCGAGCACCCGGTGAAGGGCATCTTTTTCCAGCAACAAAGCACCGATTACTGCTTGCTCCATGTCCACGGCCTGAGGCGGAATCTTTCCCAGCATGCTTGCATTCTGGTTGCTCTGGCGCTTGTTGGGCTTTTCGTTTTGGTTGAAAAAATTGTCGGGCTGCGGGTTCTCCATTTTTCTAATTCAATTAGCGCATAAAAGGGTGGCTCTCAGGGATTAAACTAAGAGGGGAATAGTTTTCAACCACGCAGGAGCGATTGACTAACAATTCATGAGCAAGGTTTTCCTGGTTGTAAGGACAAACAGGGTTCCAAATATAAACGTTGGATTCGTTTGTGACAATCAGACAAATGTTTTTAGCCAAACGTAAATGTTTGATTATCAGTGAATTAATAACTGAAATTTTTTTACGGAAATGGATAATAAATCCAAACTGCCCTGAGATTAACGGGAAGGCATTTTTGAAAAAAGTAATCCACAGCATTGTGGAAAAGCTTTTATCGGACGTGGAAAAGTCTCGACTCATTTTTTGGGGCTGCACAATTGCTGCACCCTAAGTTCGTCCTTTTTTGGATAAGTATTTTATCAATTGCTAAAAATGAATGCAACTTCTTCTATTGTTGCAACACGTTGCTTCTCCCATACACAGCGGCCAGGTTGGTGCTTTTTATTTTACAGGCGAGCGTAGGTATCTGTATTGCCTGGCATTACTATTCCTGTGGTACTTTTCCTACCTATCAACGTCTCACATGGGTAGGAAAAAGACCGACAAGGCAAAGCTCCTGCTTGTGCGCTGCCCTGTCGGTAGTTATCTGCGTCATGTTTGTTTACTTCACTACCAGCCGCAGCGAGGTCGCTTTTGTTTCTTCGGAGATCTGGAGCAGGTAAATACCCGGGGCCAGGCCTGCATAATCCAGATTCCATTCCCGCCCATTGAGGTTTTCTTCCTGCCTGATGAGTTGTCCCTGCAGGTTTACCAGGCGCAGATTCGCTTGAACCAGGGGCCTGTCGGAAAGCAGGGTGAAACGCCCGTCATTGGGATTGGGATAAAGAGAAAGGCGGGAGTTGGGGGTTTGTCCGGGATCGATAGCGGTGGTGGCGTCGCCCAAAAGGCGAGCAATGGCGAAAGTACGTCTTCCGTTAATCTCATAGTTAAAAAAACCCCCAATTAATACTTTGCCATCTTCTTGAATGGCAATTGCCTCAACTCCTCCCCAATCTAACGCGATGCTATCTCCCACAAAGGAATCATCTAAACTTCCATCTGGGTTTAAACGGAAGATTTTATTTTGAGGAACTCCATTATAGGTATCTCCGGGCAAAAGAATTTTTCCATCTGCTTGGATTGAAATAGGTGTCTCCCATTCTGCCCAGTCCCCGGTGCCGGATCCCTGCGTAAACGAAACGTCTTTGCTCCCATTGGAGTTAAGCTTGGTAATGGTAAACGAACTTCCTCCATTTTTCACAATCAAGCTACCGTCTTGTTGTATCGAAATTGCACGTATCCATCCTGAAAGGTTCAAAGTTGGGTCGAGGTTAAAAGATAAATCCAAGCTACCATTTGGCCCTAATCGGGCTATTTTTTCCCTCAATATGCCATTATAAGAGGTAAAATCACCTCCTACTAAAATTTTCCCATCAGGTTGAATGATGATTGTATTAACCAATCCATACAATCCATCAAATCCGGTCCCAACGATAAATGTGTTATCAATGGTGCCATCTGACAAAAGACGAACTATGTTTTTTCTGGGCAACCCTATTCCACCCTCAAAAATTCCTCCTACCAGGATCTTTCCATCTGCCTGGATAGCCAGGGTAGTTACATAGCCATCATAGTCTGTTACCTCAAAAGATCCGTCTTTACTACCATCAGAATTAATTCTGATAACAGAATAAATCATACCGCCCGGATTATCAAAAACCTTAGCTCCCAATATCACCTTCCCATCTGGTTGGACGGCCATTACCTTCGTTTGGATAGGGACAGATAAGTTTTCGGAACCGTTGAAGGTCATATCCAAATCCCCTCCAGGGTTTAATCGCACTATACCATTTATTGCTGGTTCACCGCAAAAACCAACAAAATCTCCTCCGACCAAAATTTTTCCATCAGGCAAACATTCTATGTTTCTTACGTCGTTCTCAAATCCCAGATAGGAGAAATCGGTGGCGTCAAAACTTTTTTCTCTGCTTCCGTCCGGAAGCAGGCGTACGATCTTATTTTGATCTGTACCTTCACACACATCAAATGAACCTCCGGCAATCAGATTGCCATTTGGTTGCAGAATCAGGCTGTGAATAGCTCCTTCGGATCCCATGTGCGATTTAAAGGATGCATCAAGGTCACCGTTGGGGTACAATCGGGCAATCTGCCTTTGATCCATAGACTGGTAGGCAGAAAACCCGCCACCTACCAACAATTTTCCATCTGGTTGCAGAGCAAGCGAATAAACATAAAAGTCGAAACCTGCTCCGGTATTAAAAGTGACATCTCTGCTACCGTCCGGGAGCAGTCGGGTAACGTGGGGTTGGTATCCACTTGGTTCAGGTGGCAGATTGCCACCAACATATATTTTTCCATCAGGACTCAGCAGAAGTGTGCTGACCCGGGCTTCATTAAAGAATGAGCCCGTATGGAAAGACAGGTCCAGGCTACCATTGGCGTGTATGCGGAAAAGGCTTGCTTGGGGTTGTCCATTAAAGGAATAAAACAGCCCGCCTACCACTATCTTCCCGTCTGGTTGGATGGTAAGCGCCTGAACGCGCCCCCAAGGAACGCCCGATCCAATGTTAAAGGACTGGTCCAGGGTGCCGTTTGGATGTAACCGCGCCACTTTCGAAATCGCGGTACCCTGAAAATGATCAAATTCACCTCCTACGATGATCTTTCCATCTGGCTGAATAGCCAATGCATAGACGTGGTTTCCGTCAAATCCAGTGCTTGGATCGAAATAGGTGTCGAGGCTGCCATCTGGATTTAGGCGGGCAATCCGGTTTCTGGTAACACCATTAAAGCTTGAAAACAATCCCCCAACGACTATTCTTCCATCGGCTTGTAAGGCGATGGCATTAATGGTTTCATCAAAGCCTAATGCTGTATTGAAGCTCTCGTCAAGATTTCCATTGCGCTCTAACCGCGCGATCCTGTTTCGAAAAATGCCGGCATAATGTTGAAAATTTCCCGCTGCCAGTACCTTGCCATCCGGCTGGATAGCAAGGCAAGTAACTACTCCATCAAATTCAGGAACATTAACCGACCCTGAAGGAACAAAGGTAGGATCAATACTACCTGCCTGGGCAAATAACCCGGTACCGAACAGGCTCATAATGGCCATCAAAGTACCCACCCTCAAATAACTTGTGGTTGTGTTCATAATAATGAATTAAGGATATAAATTCCCTGTGTCTTTGCCTGCAAAGGCAGGCTTACGGGTAACATCAGTTGAGCAAACAGATCAGCGCTTCACGATTTTCCTGAACACGCGCTGGCCATTTTGGATAACTTCCACTACATACACTCCATCGGCCACACGTGACAGATCGAGTTGAATAGTCTGGAAACCTGCAGGTAGATTTTCGTTTTGGAGGATCATTATACGGCCATCAAGCCCCAACAGTCGGGTTTGAACAGCCCCGGATTCGGGAAGCGATAGCTCCACGAATATTTCTTGCGAGGCGGGGTTAGGGAATACCTGGCCCAGGGTAAGGCTGGCATCAGTCTTAAGCAGTATTTGCACGGCAGGGGAGTATTGACAGCTTCCGTCCATGTCCACCATGCGGAGGCGGTAAATCGATTCACCCACGAGGGCATTTTTGTCGAGGAATTGGTAATTAAGGTCAGTTGAGCTGTTTCCGGCAGCGATTACAGTGCCAATTTCTTCAAATTGATCCCGGACTTGGCTGCGCTCCAGCGCAAAGTAACCGGTGTTTTGTTCGCGGCTGGTAGTCCACTCAAGGGCTACCTGACTATGGATCGGATATCCCCGGAAGGAGGTCAATTCCACGGGTAATGGTTCACCCAGGGTATTCAAAATCCGGATGATGTGGTATCGAGTCACGCCGTTATAGGTCGAGAAATTGCCGGCGACCACGATTTTTTCATCTGGCTGCGTCGCTATGGCAAGCAGGTTATATGCTCCAAAACCGGTTCCTGTAATAAAGCTAAGATCAAGGGTTCCGTCCGGGTGAAGGCGTGCTATCCGGTTGCGGGTAACACCATTGTAACTCACAAAGTCGCCACCAACCAGGATGGCTCCTCCAGTCTGTATCGCCACGATATAGGCCCCACCGGAGAACGGGGGATGAACGACGCCTGTACCAATAGTAAAAGACAGATCCCTGCTTCCATCCGTGTTTAGCCGGGCAATTCCAGACTGAGGTATGCCATTGAGGTTGCTAAAACTTCCTCCTATTACCACCTTCCCGTTTTGCTGCAGGGCTACGGAGTAAACATAGTGATCAAACCCGGTACCGATGACAAAGCTAGCATCCAGGCTGCCATTCGGGTTGAGTCGTGCTACGCCACTGCGTGAGATACCATTGAAAAACTTGAACCAGCCTCCCACGATTATTTTGCCATCAGGTTGCAGCGCAAGTGAGCGGGCGATGTTTTCAAAGCCTGTACCAGGATCAAACGTCGGGTCCAGCGATCCATCAGCATTCAGCCTTGCTATCATGCTTCTTGGATATCCCTGAATCGTTTCAAACCAACCGGCAACAATGATTTTACCGTCGGGTTGAAGGGCGACCGCATTCACCTCATTTACCGATCCGTCAAATCCCAATATGGGATCAAACGTCAGGTCGAGGCTTCCGTTCGGGTTCAGCCGGGCTATCCGGTTTCTGGAAACATTATTTACGAACCTGAATTTGCCACCAATGATAATTTTGCCATCTGGTTGAAGGACTACCACATGCACATTGTGATCTACGCCTGTTCCGAGATCAAAGGTATTATCCAGTCCGCCATCAGATAACAGCCTGACAATTCCCCGTTTTGGGATATTGCAGAAGGCATTAAACTCTCCGCCGATAATTAATTTTCCATCCGGTTGAATGGCTATCGTTCGTGCCAACCCATTAAAACCGACAAACTCATTTGTCAATCTTGCATGGAAGCTTATGTCCCTGTTTCCATCGGGCAGCAGGCGTGCGATTTTGTTTTGGGCCGTCAGACCACATTCATCAAATGTCCCACCCACAATCAGGTTTCCATCTGGCTGAAGCACCATTACATCGATCTCGCCGGTATTTCCCATCTGTGATTGGAAAGAGCCGTCGATGTCTCCATTTGGAAAAAGCCGCGCAATTTGTTTTAGACTGATTAGCTGATAAGTAGTAAACCCGCCACCAACCAATAGTTTGCCATCGGGCTGCAGCGCAAGTGCATACACATAGTTGTTGAATCCCGCGTTTGTATGAAAAGAAGTGTCGGGATCGCCATCGGCGAGAAGCCGGGCAAGGTGCGGGCGATTTCCTCCTGGTTCAACGGGCAGGTTGCCGCCAGCATATATTTTTCCATCCGGACTGAGCAGGAGGGTGCGGATGCGGGCATTGGTAAAGAGTGTGCCCGTATTAAAAGACACGTCCAGGCTTCCATTGGTGTTGAGGCGCAGAAGGCTATATCGGGGTAATCCGTTGAAAGTAAAAAAGTATCCGCCTACCACTACTTTGCCATCTGGTTGGATCGCCACCGCCTGCACGCGTCCGTCGGTGATCCCTGGTCCGGGGCTAAAGGTTAGGTCCAGGCTTCCGTTGGTATTTAAGCGGGCAATACGACTAATAGCCGTTCCCTGACAGTTTTCGAACTCTCCCCCCACAATGATCTTTCCATCCGGCTGAATAGCCAGTGCATAGACGCGGTTGCCGTCGAAGCCTGTGCCCGGGTCGAACGATGTATCGAGGCTGCCATCGGTATTGAGCCTGGCTATCCGGTTTCTGGCTACGCCATTCATGAAGTAAAAGAATCCGCCAACGACTATTTTGCCATCTGCCTGAAGGGCAATCGCATCTACCTCTCCATCAAAGCCGACCCCGGTATCAAAACTTCCGTCCAGGTTTCCCGCAGCATCCAAGCGGGCAATTTGGTTTCTGGAAATGCCATTGTAATGTTGAAAATTTCCCGCTGTCAGTACCTTGCCATCCGGCTGGAGGGCAAGGCTGGTTACTACTCCATCGAATTCCGAAACATTTACTAACCCTGAAGGGACAAAGGTCGAATCGTTCCGACCTGCCTGAGCAAATAACCCGGTACCTAACAGGCCTAATACGGCCACCAAAGCACCACCTCTAAAATGACTAATGGCTAGATTCATAGCAGAGAATTATGGGTGGATAAACTCCTCTTCCGTAAGTCAATTACCGATCCTTACAAACAGAACGTTAGCTAACCTTTCACCTGTTTGAAAGGGAGTTAGTCATATCGAGGGTTGCATAAAGTCATCTTCCCGGTTGACTAAAGGCAACCGGGTCTAATAATATTATCACAAACCCAAAAGACAGAAACGTTCCGACAATCAAATGCCCGAAAGCTGGTCGTTATTCATATTTGGTAAAATAATCAGGGCGCATTTCCCCTGCATTTCTTACTCCCCCGGATACACCACCCCGATTTGCTTCCTGATTTCATCGAGCACCTCCATGATCATCAGGCTTTCGCTCATGGGCTGAATAACAGATGCTGTGCGTCCTTCGCGGAGGCAGTCCATCGCATACTGCGCCTGAAACTGCAGCCCTGAGGATTCGAAGGGCATTTTCATATACAAAGGATGGTGGTTGGGTCGATGAACAATGGCCTCAGTTGCCCGCCAAAACATCGGTATTTGCACCACCCCTTCGGTGCCCATGATCCAGCCTTGCTTGGGCGTTTCGCACGACACAGCGGAGGTTACCTGAGCCATTTTGCCGTTTGCAAACGAAAGCAGGGCCATGTTTTCTTCATCTACGCCGGTGGTTCCGAGGGTCCCTTTGGCTGTAATGGAAACGGGCTTTCCGCCGAGCAGCCAGCAGGCCAGCGATACCGGGTAGATACCAACGTCAAGCAAAGCCCCCCCGGCCAGTTCCGGGTTGAACTTCCGGTCTTCGGGGTCGAAAGGAGCGTTAAAGCCAAAGTCGGCCTGCACCATGCGTACTTCTCCAATCAGGCCGTTGTCCAGCTCGGGTTTGAGCCATTGCCACAGCGGCAGGTAGCGCGTCCACATGGCTTCCATCAGAAAAAGCCCCTTTTCCCTGGCTTTTTGAGCCATGAGGTTTGCTTCGGCGGCATTTCGGGCCAAGGGCTTTTCGCACAGCACATGCTTTCCCGCTTCCAAAGCCAGCAAGGTATGTTCCAAGTGAAAGGTATGCGGAGTAGCCACGTACACGATATCTACTTCCGGATCAGCCACCATTGAATCATAGCTCAGGTGGACATTGGGTACCTGAAAATCGGTGGAAAAAGAAATGGCTTTCAAAGGATCTCGGGTGCCAATGGCCGTTAGCGTGGCATCTTCGAGCGTTTGCAGCCCGGAAGCGAATTTTTGGGCAATTTTGCCGGGACCTAGGATACCCCAGCGGATGGGTGTAGCAGACATAGAAATTATTTTTTCTTCAGCAATCCCCAGTCGACCAGCGTGAGGTCTATGCGGATTATGGCATTTGCAGGGATTGATTTTTCGGGGAAATCAGCTGCTTTATAGGCCAGGGTAGAGGGAATTAGCAGGAATCCCGATTGCGTTTTTTTGAAAATCCCCAACCCGGTTTGCAGGCCAGGCATCAGCCTGGAAAAAGTAAAGGTATCCGGTACCACACCCGAGTTACCGAGCGGAGTGCCGTCCAGGGTTTTGCCTGTATAGGTAAGCAACACCCACGAGCCGCTATAGGGCGAACCTCCGGGTCGGATGTAAACAGGGATGTCTTTGTCCTCGATGGAGTAATATACCCCGGTGGAGATGGAGTCTAGCGTAAGCCCTTCGGCTTTGGCATAGGCACGGATAATGCCCCGGTCTATCAGCAGTTGATCTGCGGTGGTAATTTCTGTTTCTGTCTGGCAGCCAAACAGCGACATCATCAGCGCACCAGCATAAATACCACGTAGAGCAGGATGAGCAAAAAGAGCACTACGTACATGACCAGGTCCACCCGCACGTATTCTTTGTATTGCAGGTACCAGTTTTTGATTCGATTCCACATGCTTTTGAAAACAGGATTGCATGTGGGAAAGTTACGTCTTAGTTTCGAATTGACCTTATGCACAACCCATGAAATACCTTTCTCTGATTTTGCTCTGCTGGCTGAGCACCTGTATGGTTTTGGCGCAAGACCGCGTGACCGGCCTGCCTTTTGCCACCCGCAGCGAAGTAATTGCCACCCACGGCATGGCTGCTACCAGTCAGCCTTTGGCCACACAAGTAGCGCTGGATATCCTGAAAGCAGGCGGAACCGCGGTGGATGCGGCCATCGCTGCCAATGCCACCCTGGGTCTCATGGAGCCAACCGGCAACGGGGTAGGGGGCGACCTTTTCGCCATTGTGTGGGACGCCAAAACGAAGAAGTTATACGGCTTAAACGCCAGCGGACGTTCGCCCAAGGGCCTCACCCTCGACTGGTTTACTCAGCAGGGCTATACTTCCATTCCGGCCTACGGGCCACTGCCGGTTTCGGTGCCGGGCTGTGTCGATGGCTGGTTTGAGCTACACGATAAGTTTGGCAAACTGCCCATGAAACAGGTGCTTGCTCCCGCCATTCAATATGCCAACGAGGGCTTTCCGGTTTCGGAGCTCATCGCTTACTACCTCGCCGGCAGTGCCCGCGCTTTCAAAGACTACCCCAATTTTGCCGACACCTGGATGCCCGGAGGCCATACCTCCGCTAAAGGTGAAATCTTCCGCAACCCCCGACTCGGGCATACCCTCGAACTCATAGCCAAGGGCGGTCGTGATGCATTTTACAAAGGAGAAATCGCCAAAACGATCGACATCCATATGCGGGAGGTGGGTGGATTTTTGCGCTACGAAGACCTTACCTCGCACCGCTCTGAGTGGGTGGACCCCGTTTCTACCAACTACCGGGGCTACGACGTATGGGAGCTACCGCCCAACGGCCAGGGCATCGCCACCCTCGAAATGCTCAATATCCTCGAAGGGTACGACCTCGCGGCCATGGGCTTTGGCAGTGCCGACTACCTGCACGTGCTTACCGAAGCCAAAAAACTGGCATGGGAAGACCGTGCCCGTTACTACGCCGATCCCGCATTTGCCGAAGTACCTGTGGATCAATTGATTGAAAAAGCCTACGGAACCGAGCGCGCCGCCCTTATCAACATGAACCGCGCCGCCAGAAGCTATCCCGCTGGTCCGCTCAAACCCAAGGATACCATTTACCTTACCGTGGCTGACTCGATGGGCAACATGGTTTCACTCATCCAGAGCAATTTTCGGGGCATGGGCTCAGGCGTGGTACCCGGCGACCTTGGCTTTATGCTCCAGGACAGGGGCGAATTGTTTAGCCTCGAAGCGGGACACCCTAACGTTTTTGCTCCTGGGAAAAGGCCCTTTCACACCATTATTCCTGCTTTTGTAACCAAAAATGGAGAACCCTGGCTTAGCTTTGGGGTGATGGGCGGCGATATGCAACCCCAGGGACATGTGCAGATTTTGGTCAATATCATCGACTTTGGGATGAACATCCAGGAAGCCGGTGATGCTCCCCGGATGTTTCACGACGGATCGAGCCAGCCAACGGGCGAAGAAATGACCGATGGCGGAGTCCTCTTTTTGGAAACAGGTTTTGCCCCCGAAGTGCTCCGCGACCTTCAGCGACGTGGACATACCATCCAGTACAAGGCTGGTCAATACGGAGGGTACCAGGCCATTTTGTGGGATGCGAAAAGTAAAGTGTACTACGGTGCCTCCGAATCGCGGAAAGACGGCCAGGCAGCGGGGTACTAGTCGGCTGGATTAGCCTATTTCAAAATACTCCGCCATGGGTTCGAAGTAATATTCGAGCCATCCCTTGCGGTAGCTTTCTCCCTGCCCGGGAGGAATATGGCTGTGGTTGAGCGTTAGGCTGGTGCCCTGCCTCACGGTTTTGAGCACTATTTCTACGAAGGAGTCTTCGTCTGTAGCGGCAAATTCAGTTGTTCGGAAGGTCATGTAGATGCGCTCACCGGGCGTAAGCTCCAATATTTTACCGGTAATGTATTTGTCCCAGGCAAAGTAGTTGCTGCCTGTTTTGGGAAAAATAAATGCAGGCGATCCGGTCATTTCGGCGTGGGAGCTGCTGTCGAGCCAGGCATCGTACAGCTCAATCGCGTTGAGGTGAAAGGTGGCTGTAAGGGAAAAACTATCCATGGGTAGGCATTTGCCCTGCAAAATAGGGTTTGTTGGCTAAGAAATGTAACGCCGACTGGAAGTCGGAGTTTGTATCGCCGACTTCCAGTCGGTGTTTTTCTTAGCTGGCGCAGTCGATGGGTACACCTGCTGGAAGCAGGCCGTACGGGGTTGTGCCTCCAACTTCCAGCAGGTTAAGTGAAATGGATCATCAAGTCCTCAGCATGGGTTGTCTTTCGCGATAGGTCAGGCTGCGCCAGAGCCACTCCAGGGGGCCAAAACGGTAGTATTTCAACCATATCTGGCTCATAATCAATTGAAAAAGCCAGATACCGCCTACCAGAAAATACAGTTCGTAGCGCTGCCATTTTCCAAATTGGTGGAACCCCAAAAAGATCGTGTTGCAGATGAGCGAGTGCGAGATATAGTTCGTGAGCGCCATTTGGCCCACAGCTGCCAGCGATTTTTGTAACCATTTAAGCCAACCCAGCTTCACCAGTGTGAGGATAAGCCCCAGGTGTCCGATCGTAACAAATAGCCTGCTTACGGGATATACCATACTTTCAATATCAAAGGCAAGGGTTTCGTATCCACTTTCAACGATCATGTTTACTTCCAAAAACCTCAAAGGAAGACCGACCGCATAACCGATTCCGAACATCAAGAGGTAATCGCGGAGGGTACGTTCGCCCTGAAGAAATTGCCATTTATACAGGGCCATTCCCAGAAGCATCATGCCCAGAATATCATACAGGAAGAGACTGTATGTCAATTGGCTTTGAAAAAATTTATTGAAAGCCGACAAATTCAGGATTTGCTGGTAATAAGGCCCGGACATTTTCGCTACTTCTTCTGCTACCTGTTCCTTGCTCGGGTGATGAAAAGTTCGCTTTTCTTCCCACGAGCCAATGGAGGCTTCCTCTTTTTTGTCCAATGCTTCTCCTTTTTCCTTCTTCGCTGTTGCTGCCACAAACTCCTTATGCAGGTCCTTGTCCATCAGGTAACCCCGGATCTGAAAAACGCCACCCAGCGCCATCACAACCAGGGCAAAAACCAGCAATTGCCGGGGTTTTGCATTTCGAAACGGAAACAAAAACATGCCCCATATGCCGTAATTGTACAGAATCTCTCCCGACCACAGAATCAGGTAGGCATGAATTACCCCAAACAAAATCAGCAGTAGGATGCGACGGTAGTACAAATCGGCTGCTTCAATTCCCGGAGTTCTGCTTTCGGCACGGGTAATAAAAAGCAAAGCCCCGGCCCCGAAAAGAATGGAAAACATGCCCCGCATGGTTCCTTCAAAGAAGATCGTATTGATCCACCACAACTTGAAATTCCAACCCTCTGCCCCTCCGGTAAATTCAAAAGGTTGGAAATATGCCGGGTCAGGAAATCCGAAGGAAGCGATGTTCATGAGCAAAATACCCAGCAGGGCTACTCCCCTGATCACATCCAGAGGGAGTATGCGCTCAGCAGCGCGTGTAGGAATCATATGCCCGGATGCGGGCAATTCCTCGGTCAGTAGAGTCATGCGTAACTGTTTTTAAGGTGGTAAAGGAAGTAAGGACTATATTCCGGTATTTCCAATTTTTCGTATTAAAAAAATCCGCTGATAATCAGGTGTTTGACCGTGAATTTGCCGTTAAGGGAAATGGAGAAAAAGACCCGTGAAACCCGATTTCTCCCGCGGGTGATTTTATTTTTACTTGAACTTAACCCCTGATCATCCGATATTGAGAGAAAGACCCTGCACCATGAATTTTAGCTTTTGGGAAAAGGAAACCTGGTGGGACGATATCGATGTACTCGTGGTAGGCGCGGGGCTTACGGGGCTGAGTACGGCCATTCATCTCAAAGAAGATGCGCCACATCTGCGGGTAGTGGTTATTGACCGCTCGCCCTGGATGGGAGGAGCCAGTACCCGTAATGCCGGCTTTGCCTGTTTTGGCAGCCCGACAGAGCTACTTGCCGATATCGAATCGATGGGCTGGGACGATACCTTTCGCTTGGTAGCGCAGCGGTACAAGGGCATGATGCTCCTGCGCACCAAAATCGGAGATGCCGCCATTCGCTACGTGCATTGCGGCGGACACGAGCTTTTTTTAGATACAGACCAGGAGTCACTCAACCATTGTGTAGAAAAGCTCGATGACCTGAACAAAGGTCTTGCCGATATCCTGCCGCAGGGCGAAATCTTTACCGCACCTACACCGGTACCTGCTGCCTGGGGGTGGAAGGCCGGAACCCTGATAGGAGCTCCTGCCGAAGGTCGCATTCACCCGGGTTTTATGCTCAAGTCGCTAATCGACCAGGCCTACAGGTTGGGCATCGTGCTGCTGCCCGGAGTAGAAATGACAAAATGGGAAGACCAGGGCGATAGGGTGAAAGTGTCGCTGGCTGGTTGGGGCGAAGTCACCTGTGGCAAACTGTGCGTCACCACCAACGGCTTTTTTCCTGAGTTAAATCGCGATCATCCCATTGTTTCCGCCAGAAACCAGGTGATGATTACCGCTCCTATTCCTGCCCTTACCTGGGATAGTTGTTTTCATTACCAGCAGGGCTACGGCTATTTCCGGCGGGTGGGCGATCGCATCCTGATCGGCGGCTTTCGCAACCGCGACCTGGAGGGAGAATCCACGGGCAAGCTGGGGCTGAATCATGAAATTCAGGGCTATCTCCGTAATTGGTTAGGCGAAGTGGTACTTCCAGGCGTACAATTTAAAGTAGAACGGCAATGGAGCGGTATTTTGGGGGTAGGTCCCGCCAAACAACCGATCGTAAAATACCTTTCTTCCCGCGTGGTTATGGCGGTGCGGTTGGGCGGCATGGGCGTAGCTTTAGGCACCCTGCTGGGACAAGGCGCGGCAAAGCTATTGCTGGACAAAGAAGCAACTGTATAATTCGCTTAGTAGCGGTCGTCCCGGGCAAAATCCTGTTCCCGGTTCATCCATTTTCCCCGCGTAAAATCAGGGAATTCAACGAGCGCACCCCCTTGCCGGATCGAAGTCTCAGATAGGGCACATACGGCACTCCACGCTGCGGCGTCGTACACGTCGATGGGTGTTTGCACCTGTTGTTTCACCGCTTCAATAAAGGCGTTTAGCACAAAGAAATCCATTCCTCCGTGCCCCGCATCGGCTGATTCGGCGGAGTAGCGCTTCCACAGCGGGTGGTCGTATTGTTCCAAATAAGGCTTTGCGGCCTCCCATTGATGGGGTTTGGCGCTGGTGCCTTCGAGATACAGCGATTGATTTACGTCCATCCAGATGCCTTTTGACCCCTGCACCCGGAAACCCAGCGAATAGGGGCGGGGCAGGTTGGTGTCGTGTTGCAGAAAAATGGTCTGCCCCATGGCAGTGCTGATCTGGGTGGTCACAATGTCTCCGAGCTTAAATTCCACTTGCGCATTGGGGTGGTTTTCTCCGCCTTTTGCCACGATGTATTCATGCAAACCTCCGGGACGGGTAGCCATGGAGGATAGGCCCACCATGCGGTTGCCTCTGTTAATGTCGAGCATGGAGGCGACCGGGCCCAGTCCGTGGGTAGGGTAGAGGTCGCCATTGCGAAATTGTGCATGTACCGTGCGCCATTTTGCTTCCGAAAAGCCTTTCTCCCCAAATTCCACTCCACCGCCATAGGGCTGCACACCATCGTTGAATTTTACCTCGCGGAGGTCGTGCTGGTAGCCGCCCTGTACATGCACCATGCGTCCAAACATGCCTTGGCGCACCATGTTCATGATGGCCATCACATCGCGGCGGTAGCATACATTTTCGAGAATCATGCACGGCATCCCGGTTTCTTCGGAGGTATTCACGAGGTCCCAGCATTCGTCGAGGGTTACCGCTGCGGGCACTTCCACGGCAGCGTATTTGCCTGCTTTCATGGCGGCGATGGCCATCGGAGTATGCCATTCCCAGGGCGTAGCAATCAGCACCGCATCGAGCTGCTTCAGGTTCACCAATTCACGAAATGCTTCCGGCCCGCTGGCAAATACCTCAGGCTCAGGCTTTCCCGCGTCTTTGATCATTTTTTTGGCTATTTCAATGGCCTTGGGGTCAATGTCGCAAATGGCCGTAATGCGGGTGTCGCTCCTTTTGAGGGCCAGTTCGAGGTGATCTCTTCCCCGAAGGCCCACGCCAACAATTCCCAATCGGACCACGGGTTTTTCATCGGGCATCCACTTTACATAGGGGGAAACAACGGCAGCTGCAGA
>JBGSTW010000056.1:0-377941 GCA_041753595.1 Bacteroidia bacterium
GCGGTTACATCATCCACAATTACCGTCTGTGTAGCGATGGTGGTATTGCCGTTTCCATCGTCAAATGTCCAATCAATGAAGAAAGTACCCTGAGTCGAGTAAGTCAGCGGGTCTGAGGTTGTTCCTGTCACAGTACCGACACAGTTGTCGGTCGTGGTCGGGGCGGTAACGGTTACGCTGCACTCGCCGGTGGCGTCGGCAAGGGTAGGCGCGGCTGGAGCGATATTGTCAACCACGGTCACGGTTGCGGTACAAGTTGCCGTATTGCCATTGGGATCTTGCCCGGTGAGGGTTACGGTCTGAGTACCCACATCAGCGCAAGTGAAACTTGTTTGGCTTAGGGTGAGCGATGCAAGGCCTGATGCATCAAAGGAGCCATTGTCAATGTCATTTATAGAAAGGGTACCATTCCCTGACCCATCTAATAAAAGGGTGTGGTTTTTACACACCATCGTGGGGGGAGTTAAATCCGGTCCCAGATTGGTATTCAGCAGATTGTTGGCAATGGTATATGGGACATTGTACTGTACCGGACCTGTAGGGGTGTAATAAAACATTTGTCCCCCCACGGTCTCCATCAAAGCCTGGTAGTATTGAATTCCTGCAAGCTGGGTACCATCCTGAATGTCAAGGCTTATCCTTACAAGTGGGGTTGGGGTAGTAGGGACTTCCTCCAATAAAAAAGGTATTGGAGCAGCAGAAGCCCAGGTAATAGAAACGGAGAAAAGGCTATTGACAGGGTCGAAGTTATCATTGACCACCAGCGTCGGATACTTCACAGGATCGGCAAGTAGAGTAAGCCGGGATACCTGCACTTTTCCATTCGATTGCACTAATTGCCCAAATGCCAACGGATTGTAGGTAATAAATACCTGACCGTCCGTATGTAGAGTATTTAGAACGGATGCTTTCATCAGCACATCGAACTCTAATTTAGCGTTTGGCGGAAGCCCCACTACCGTTGGAGTCGAAAATGAAAACTCCAGGGTCGGGTCGGGAGTTTGTGCCAAAGACGTGACACCGGTAAAGAGCAGGAGAAGAATCTGAAAAAACTTTTTCATAACTGGGGTGAGAAAAGTTGTGGCCTGCAAAGCCTGCTTGTTTCAATTTTGGTTCAAGTCAATTCCTGAAAAAAGTCGCCCCGGTAATTGCCGGGAGCGACTGCTATGGAAAAAGAAGCTTATTGCCTATGGCAGGCAGCTTCCTCTGTCATTGTTGGAGTAATATTTTCTGAATGAGGTTTTTTGAGCCTTTAAACTCGGCCTTTACGAAATAAACCCCTGGGGCGAGCCCACTAACAGGCACCTCCCACTTTTGCTTACCCGTTTCCTTTACATTTTCTTTATACACCACCTGGCCAAGTGTGGAAGTAATCATGACCTTTTCGAGATTCATTTCCCCATTTAGCACTCTTATGGAGAGAATCTCCTGGTCGGGATTCAACTGGACCATCAAATCTGGCTCAATCTGTGTCGTAAGTACTTCAACCACCGGGGAATAGGAAAATACGCCGTCTAGGTCTATCTGACGGAGACGATAGTGAATGACCTCAGCCATTTGTCCATCATCCCTGAAGTTGTAAGCAGTCGGAAAATTCGAATTTCCCACAGAAGTAACACTGCCAATGGTAAAGTAATCAGACCCATCGAAGCTTTTCTCTACCTCAAATCGGTCCGCATTTATCTCCCGGAAGGTCACCCAGTCAAGCAGCACATTCCCACTCTCTGACCTTCCTTCAAAGGAAAGAAATTCTACAGGCAGGGTGCTTCCATTTAATGAATAGATAAAGAGGTTGTTGCTATAAGTGTATGGCACGGTATACTGGGTATTAGTCAGGTAAAATACCTGCCCGTTTACCGCTTCCATCAATTTGGGATAAAGTTTTACGCCTGCAAGTTTGGTACTATCCAGTATCTCAATGCTTACCCTCACAAACGGGGTAAGTACATCCGGGACAGCTGTCATGAAGGGTGCGTTATTGATCTGTGCCTCCCAATTCAGGGCAATGCTGTATAGGTCATCTACAGGATCATAGTTGTCATTTTGACGGAGAAGATACTTCGGAAAACCTGGAAAAGCTTCCTCATTTAATAAATTGAGCTTCAGAACTGTCACCTTAGCATTGGTCACAACCTGCGTACCAAACGCAGCAGGGTTGTAATTGATATATACATCTCCCGCCTGGTGAAAAGAGCCATTGGTAGTGGCCTTCATTAGCACGTCAAACTGAAATTTCCGTGCATTCATTGGGCCAACCACCTGAGGGTTTGAAAAGGCCCATTCCAATCCATAGGTTTGGGTAAATGCTTGAGAAAAAGAAAAAAGAGCAAGGATGAGTGTAAAAACATTTTTCATAAAAAAGGATTTAAAGTGTGAAAAATTAAGGCACCTGGGCCGATCGGCCTGTATTAGGAATCCAGATGAGAATCCGATCGGTGGTTTGAACCACTCCGTTCAGGTCATAGTCTGCCGGCAAATACCCACCCTGTCCCGAAGTGGGAACCCAGTAAAGAATATTGTCCGTTGTCTGAATCAGACCGTTTCCGTCCGCATCTCCACCCCAAAGCTGAAGCACACCCGAAAAGCTACGCTGTGCTGAAAATCCGAAGGTGGCTACGCTACCATCCGTGAAATCCAGACTGACCGGCGTAAATGACAGCGCGTACGCATTCTGACTCATCACTCCCAGGTGGTTGCGGTGTTTGATCACCACACGGTAGTTGCCGTTGGGCGTACCGGGGAAAAATAGCACATCGCCATCTGCACCGATGATGGAACCATCTTTGCGCAACAAACCCGGGCGCGAAGCAACCACAATGGATGAACTAACCGGGTCTCTTAGTTGTACCAGCACCCAGTCTACTACCTCCTGCCCAAGGGTGCTGAGGATGGGGGATGTGGTGGTTTGGGTACCTAGGTAAGGATCTGTGAGGGGAAAAGTGGGCTGAAACCTCAGAACGGCATTCATGATACCTGATCCAGAATAAGGTCCCTGAAGAAAAACCTTTGGACTCAGGCGAATACCCGGTGGGGTAACGACCTCAATCCTGCCAGGATCCAAAATGGCATTTGCCTCATAAATACTGAAGCTGTTTTCCTGCGAAAACTCAACCATCGCAGAAGGAATGAGCACCCCGTCCTGCATCGTTATCTGACTGGCATCGCCATTTGCCCCAACGAGATCAAACCTGATGCCGAACAAGACCGAGCCATCTGGAAGGGACTCCCCCGTGGCAGCATAATAGGAGAAGGAAGCTTCGCCGTTTGCAACCTGTGTAAGACCAAAGCTGTAGCTATCTATGCTCGGCAGTCCGTACTGTTCGGTCCCAACAAATGAAAGCACAGCCGGGTCCCAACGCAATACTCCTTGGCCACTGGTGATGCTCGCATAATCCTCCACCCGGAAAAGCGCTACGGCCTGACTGGCCGGTGCCCCGGTAAGGGTATCCCCGTAAATTCTGATCCCGGAAAAGGTTAGCAAACCCGGATCAGTAACCGGAATGAGTTTTTGAAGGGACGTATTAATAACCTCCAGTTTCGTCGGGCTTCCGGTAAAGGTAAAGGCCGTTTGGCTATTCAATGTACCTAGTACCCGGAATCGGACCTGAAAAATGGCAGTGCCATTTGCTACAGTAGCACCTGACCCCGAAAACCAGGAAAAAGTGATCCGGCTATCCCGGCCTATAGGGTTGCCCACCAGTAAGTTGCCAGGGGAAGGCAATGAAACCTGGGTAATTCCCAGATAATCCACTACGGTGGAATCAAAAGCAAGGGTTCCGGATAGTCCCCGGATGTTGGTAAAGTTGTCAACCCGGAAAGCCATCCGGATCTCAGAGAGCGGACCCGGTGCCGCCTGGGAGACAACCGTATCCATTCGAAAGCGAACCTGGCTGTAACCTACTATTCCGGATAATAATAAAGCAAGAAGACTAATGTATCTAATCATGGCTGTGTAGTCAATGGATGAGGAAAAGGAGGGAAGCAGGTTGCCCCGCCTCCCTTAGGTTCATAATCAATCTACAATGAGTAGCTTGATAGTAGCGGCCTGTCCATTGGTGCTCAGACGGCAGAAGTAGGTACCTGCTGCCACACGCATGCCCGATTCATTACGGCGGTCCCAAACCTGGGTATGTATACCCGGATGATAGGCCGAGGTGAAGGTCCGGACTGTCTGACCTAATGCATTTACAATTTCCAGGTTCACTTCAACCTGTGTCAGGGTGGAGAATTTCAGCATAGTTTCATCCATAAAGGGGTTCGGCTGATTCTGGAACAACTGCATCGTGGACTTATCCGGATCAACAGCTGTGGTGGACTCGCCCACGAACACCGTACCCATGGTGGATACAATGTTCAGGTATTCCATTTCCTGATTGTAAGCCTCTGCAGCTGTACGGGTGGAAGTGATAGTGATCGGACTGGCATCGCCCAGCTGACCTGTTACGGTAAACACCAGGTTGAAAGCTGTCTCATCATCGCTGAGGGTTTCACTGAGGCCACCTGCTGCAAACCAGCTCGCGGTCAAAATGCCCGTTCCAGCGTCATCAGTTCCAAATGCCGGAGTGATTATTCCTCCCTGCACATGCTCCAGTTTCAGCACAGCCGGATCCCATTCCATGGTGTACTGGAATCCACTCACCTGATCAAACTGCCCGACCTTTACCGGCATGTTTACCTGTTGTCCAGGCAGTGCTGCGGCATCCGTAAGGTGGAACGCTACATCTCCTAACGTTTGGTATCGGGCATTAAGGCTGTTCCAACTGTTGTTGACGTCGCCCACTTTCACCCCGATAAAGTCCCGGTCGGTAAATGCTGAGGCACTCGGGAACACCCACGAAGAGTCAAATGGCCAGGGGTTCAGGGCGTTGGGGAATACATATTCACTCTGAACGAAGTGCCACAACCGTGGGAGGGTCGCTTGATTTCCCAAAATCAGGTTTTGGAGCAATACAATGTCGAAGATGCCAAGCGACTGATCCTGGTCAACGTCGGCTGCAATGAGCTTGTAACCTGAATTCAGTAGTTGAATGCTGTTCAGATGTCGCTGCATCAATACCAGGTCGCTCGTTGAGATACCGTTGATGACGCCACCCGGAGAAAGCTGGTCATTGCTCTTCGCTGCACCAATCTCAGCGGGATAGCCGGAAGAAACGGTGTAGCTGTACTGCCCGTTGGAGCCGCCAACCTGTGTCTGAGGACCGTTTGTGCCTGTGAGGTTAAAAGAAACCGTGTTGATCGGGGCACCCAGCTCTGAAACTGCTTTGCCACTGATAATGACATTGGAAGGCACCTCAATCCGTCCGCGATTATACAACCCGTCAATGACCTCAATGTTAGCCTCTTTCTCCTGTGAAATCTCTAAGGGAGTCGGTGCTATTACAAACTCAAGGTTCGTTGCCTGGAAGCTTGGCAGACCCGGGAATATCAGGTACTGAATCGTAAACAAAGTGTCTTCTGGTGCAAGGGTAATACCTGTTCCAGAGAAAAAGCTGTACGTGAGTTTGCCGGTAGCAATGTTCGCGATACCGAAGTTCACTCCCAGTGGGTTGAATGGAGTTGCCTGGTAGGTAACTATGGCCGGATCCCACTCAATGGTGCCCTGAACCCCTGTGATGCTGTTGAAGTCCTTTACTCTGAAAGGCATTTCTACCAAGGTGTTAGGGATACCGATCAGGGTGTCGCCGTAAATCTCCACCGTATCAATTTCAGCAAGTGGCTGGTCGTTGGAGGAAAGACTCAACCGGGTGTTAAAGGTTTTGAAGCCGTTGTAGACTACTTCTCCAGATACGCTGTTGTTTCCTCCGACATGGAACCAGTTGTTGGCAGCGAAAGGCAGGTTAGACCGGAAAATCTCCAGTTGTCCATCGGTATTGCCATTCAATTCATGGGCGAAGTACTTGAACTTCGCATTGGCAGTCAGGTTCGAATTATTCGTCGGAACCACCTCAAAGTACCGGGAAACACCCTCAAACAGAACAGGGGCATTCGCAGTCTGCGGTTCACCCGTTACCCGGGTAACCACCGTATTGCCGAGAGCTGGCGCAATCTGAGCACGCAGTTCTACACCTATTCCACCCAGGGTGTAATTGGTGCCCACTACAGAAAGGTTGTGGGTTGTCTGGACTGTACCAAGCACATAACTGTCGTTCGATTCGCTGATCTGCGCTGATCCACTGAGTGTGAGGACATTAGAGCCCGTTTGTACCAGGCCATTGCTAGCCGTAAGGGTGCTTTCAATGGTAAAATCATTGGCCAAAGCAAGTGTTTTACCTGCTCCGTCCATGGTCAGATCGTCCAAGGTGGTAGCCCCGGTGTTGGCGAAGGTCAGGTCAGCGCTTACGGTAACCGGAGGGGTGTACGTTCCGGCCTCCATGGTGATAGTCCAGTTGTCTGCCGCTTTATCGACCGCGCGCTGAATGTCAGCTTCGGTAGTTAGCGGAGCCAGGAAGCTGTTTTGGGTAACAAAGGCCTGATCATCTACCATCGCTACAAAGCCAAGGGCGCCGAAGTCTACTCCGTGCTGTACCTTGTTTTCGAGGATAAACAGATCAGCAATGTTCATGGTAGCCGGGGTCTGATAAGTAGCCCCCAATTCAAACTCATTAAATTGAGCCTGTATGTTTCCTGCAAAGGGTGCCATAGTCGTTACTGATCCAGGGCTCAGGTCAAACCAAATAAGGCTACCACTAGATGGTCCAGAGTTGGCATCCAGGCGGATAAAGGTTCCGATTGCCTCTGCAAAACGGTTTTCTTTCGTAGCCTGACCCAATACGATCGTTCCGAATCCATCGCCCGTGTTGTGGGTGGCAAATTCGACCCCTGCACCTGTGCCTGAACTTCCGCTTCCTGCAAAGTTGTTGTCCAGGATGGTCATTCCGGTCAGGTTGTTGCCGGTCTGGTTTGCTGCCAGTGCATTCGTCCGCTGTTTGTTGTTTACATGAATGTGAACAAATGAGCTGGAGGCTGGATTAGGGGTAAAGGTGTTGTTCTCTACCGTGATACCGGTGCTTCTTCCGGAGAAAATTCCAAAGTAGGTATGACCCTGGAAGAGGTTGTTCTCCACCTGAATGGTTGTACCGGCATTGCTGTTGTCTTTAAACTCCAGCAAAGCGAAGTCCTCCAGGCCTGCACCTTTGATGTCGCTGGCTTCGAATACGTTGCCACTGATCAGGTGTGGCTGTGCGGTCTGGAAGGAGTTCCATTCCACTAACCCGCGGAAGGTGTTACCCGTCATCACGGTAGCTCCGCCCTGGTTGGCACCTGCCTGAAGGGCGAAATGGGCCTTTACTTCGTTGCCGGTTATTGCACCCCAAAGGTTCCACAACCTGATACCGCGGCCAAAGGAAACAATACTGTTGTCCTCTACCGTGTTGTCAGCGATCGTTACCTCATATCCGCTCCCTACATTTTGGTCGCCGAATTCCATGGCAAAACTGCGCCAGAAGAGGGGAGGCGTACTGGTCGTGCCTATCGACCGGATGAGGTTGTTGGTAACCTCCACCTGGCTAAAGGAGGACGGTCCGAAAATACCGCGCTTGTCCGAACCCGGCATGGCATCCTGGTTTACCCAGATTTCGAGGCTGTCGAGGGTCACATTCGGTGCGCTTACCGTTACCACAGCAGCAGTAGCTACGCCATTGATAACCGGACGTACTGGCTGAGAATTGCGGAGGGTAAGCGACTTGTTTACCACTACGTTTTCCGGATAGGTGCCCGGGTCCACTTCGATAATGTCGCTATTCACCGTAGTCGGGTGATTAACGGCACCCTGAATGGTCAGGTATCCAAGGTTCTGGGTAATGTTATTAACCGGGTAAACGGGTGACGCACACGAACCGGCTACAGGCTGGAAGCCCTGGGCCACGAGGTCGTCATCTGTTCCAATGCTGAGTGCCGGATCGAAGTCGACTTTTGTGAGGTCGTTGATCAGCGCTGCGATAGCAGGTGCGTTGGTTGTTCCCCACCAGTTACACGTAGCATCTACATTGCCGTTGAAGGCGATTGTGTTCGTGATGTCCATCTCTCGGGTTCCACCGGAGAGCAGGCTGTTCTCATTTACTGAGATTCCTGTATACTGGTTGGCGAGTGAAGCGGTATTGCCGCTAAGGAAAACCGAACTACGTGCGTTGGTTACAAACAGGTTGTTGGTAATGTCAACCTGGGTATGGGTGGTGCCATTTACATAGCTTCCAGCATTCAGGCGAACCCCTATCACGTTGTTGTGAATAAAGTTGCCTGACACACTCAGGTTGGCCACGTTTCCGTTTCCAAGCGTAGTCATGCCGTCGTATGCCCCTTTAAATTGGTTTTCGGAAACCGTGTAACCAGTTGCGGGCCTGTTAGAGGCGGAAACCTGCAAGCTATACCGTGCCTCGTTAAAGTTGGGCGTTGTATTCGCAGGAGCCACCAATCCCATGTCCACCGTGTTGCCGGAAATAAGGGCAGTTTGTGCACCATCGATGTTCATGCCCCGCCGTCCCTGGAAGGCAGCGTTGGTATGCGCAATGCAGTTGTCGGTAATGGTCAGGTTGTCGATGTTGAACAAGGCTATACCTGTCGCATCATTTGCCTGAATGTCAGCGATTTTGTTGTTGCTAACTGTCCAGTTGTTTGCTCCGATAGAGTTGGTAACCGCTCCTAGCGCAAACCCATAAACCAGGGTCTGCTGGCCGGTATTGCCTTCCATCAGGTTGTCAGTAATGGTTACATCACTCCATGGACCAGCACCTGCTGCTGCAATGGCAGGGCCGTTACCGGTAATCCTAAACCCTTGGATGGAAACGCCACTGCTTTGGAGGGAGAATACACCGTCGAGATTCGATTCCGGATTGCGGGTGTCACAACCTGAGGTACCTGCGTTAGCACCTTCAACGGTTACGGGTTTGTTGAGTAATACCGTTTCGGTATAGGTTCCTGCATCCACAAAAACGGTGTGGGTGGCCAGTACCTTGTCTACGCCCCGCTGAATACTTGGGGTAAGGGTGGCCGGAGCTGAGAAGCTATTCGGCGTTACGAAGCCTGAGGCATTCTTCACGGTAACAAATCCGAGCGCTACATCATCAATTCCATGCAGGATTTTGTCCTCAATGGCGAAGTTCTGAGCGAGAGATGCAGCCGCACCGGTGTTGCCGTCGAAGCTTACTTGTGTGGCATCAAGTGCCTGGGTAGGCACATCAATGGTATTGGAAACCAGTTCGATGTAGGCCGCCTGATCCGTAAACGAAACGTTCGATCCTACAAAGGCAGCCGAAGCGCCTGCTCCTTCTATCCGCAGACCTGTGGCAGGTCCGTTTACCACAGTGGCTCCCCCAATGGACAGGCTTACTGTCGCACTGTTGGTATTGTCGGAGTTGTCTTTTACATAGACCCCGGCATCCGATGCGTTCTGTACCGATACTCCGTCGATGGTATAAGCGCTGGTAGTTGCATTGCTGTTGTAACCGTCGTAGTTGTTGGCAAATACCCCCACTTCACAGTCAATGAGGCTACCGCCCTGGATCGTGATGGTGCTCGTAGTGGGGCAGTTCCACAGGTTGATGCCATATTTGGCACCCGTTACCTGGTTGTTAGCAATGTTGACCGATACGGCGCTTAGTACTGAGGAAATCAGGATACCGGTTGGGTTTGTGCCTCCGGGATACATGGTTACTGTATTGCCCGTCACGTCAAACGGCGATGCGTTTGAGTAGGTCAGGTTGTGCCACAATGCTATCCGCTGCGTTTGCAGGGTGTTGGCGGAGATGCTTCGGCTGTTGCCCGGATCGGCCTGGTAGAAGTTACCCGTTTGCACCCCTACCCGCACTGCTTCCATCACGTTGTTGGTAATGGAGGTGTAGCAGTTGTTGTAAATCAATACGCCAATCCCGAAAGCGCTCGGAATGATGTTCTCAAACCGGTTTTCATTCACGAGGTTGCCTGTCGTGGCTGCACCGTTGTTGGTGTAGTTATAAAAGTCGATGGCAGCGTAGTTGATGTTTTTGAAAATGTTGTTCTCAACTACCGTGTTCGACAGGCCATCGTACCCGGACATAGCTTCCACCACATCTACGTCGGCTCCGTTCATGGTAACCCCAGAGTTAAGTCCAGGGTTGTCGCCATCGAAGGTGAAACCTTTGACCTGCACGTTGTTGCGGTTGCCTTCCAGGTAGAGCATTACCACACCTGTCGCACTATATGGATCAGGGTCAGAAGTTGCAGGCTGAATAACAGACTCCGCAATCCGGATACCGGTATTCGGGCTGATGAGCTCATTGGTACCAATAAGTACGAGGTCTTTGTCAAGTACCAGGTCCTCAGTATACACCCCGGCATCTACAAATATCTGGGTGTTTGGCTGGGCAATGTCGATCGCGGCCTGGATGTCGCGAAGCGGTGCCGAAGCGGTACCGGGGTTGCTGTTGTCACCCACGGCGGTGGTGTACACGTCCCCGATCAGGATGTTGTCGTTCACGTACAGGGCCGTGTTGCTGAACACTACCAAGGTGGTGGTGGCTGAAATCAAGCACCCGTTTGCATCTTCCAGATTCACCTGATACAGGCCATTGTCTGAAAGTGCTGCCGATGCGATCTGCGGATTGGCTACCGTAGCGTCAATGAGGCTGGTCGCGGGCGTCCACACATAGGTATAAGGCAGGGTGCCTCCGGCTGCGGTTGCCGTGAAGTTCACAAGGTCATTTTCGAAAACAGGACCATCATTTACCGCAGAAAGGGTGAGGATGGCAGGCTCCGTAACGACTACACTCAGGGTGGCTGAGCTCAGGTTGGCGTCCGTTACGGTTACATCGTAGGTGCCTGCTGCCAGCGAGGAAATGTCCTCGGTGGTTTCGCTGTTGCTCCATAGAATCGTGTAAGGCAGGGTACCACCGCTGATGGTGAGGTCGATAGCGCCATCCGTAAAGCTAAAGCACGATACGTTGGTGGTCGTTTGGCTCAGCGAAACCGGGGTGCCTGAGCAGGCGCCAGCCACTGGCTGAAAACCAAGGGCGACCAGGTCGTCGTCAGTGCCGTCCACGAGCCAGGAGGAGAGGTCGACCACGCCGGACACCAGATTTTCGATGTCGTTGAATGATACAGTTTCCCACCAGTTACAATTGGCGGTTATCGGTGCACCTGAGGTGGCATTGCGCAGTTGATGGGCGGCAGTACTGGCGCCGAAGCTGTTTTCGGTTACAGTTACTGCTGTTGGCCCGGCATCGATACCTGTGAGCGAGTTATTCGACTCCCCGAGCCTGACCGATGCGCTGTAGGCACCACCTCCTCCGTTGCCAGAGAAGAAGTTGTTCGCAACCAATACGTTACTTAAGGTCGCTGGTACCGCTGCGTAGCTGCCGGTGCTCCGGGCTTTAATCAGTAAACCCCCTCCGTTCGGGTCATTCGTGCCGTTGTTGGTGATGGTTGAGTTAATCACCTGGATGTTTTGGTAACTGTTGTACTTCAGGTTGAAGTCAATGCCTGCACTGTGGCCACTGACGCCGGTACCACTGTTGTTCACTGTGATGCCATCGAATATGGCCTGGTCCACTTTCTCGGTATAAATCCCTTTGATGGGGTTGTTGTTGAAGGTGGAATTGGTGACCGACACGTTTCGAATGCGGGTAGGCGTACTTGAAGACACATTGTCGAACCAGCCATGCTGGCTGTTGTTGTTAAACTCCGAGTTGTCAATGGTCAAACCATCCACATCGGTACCTTGTGAAAACTTGATACCTACGCTGTTGCTGTTAAACTTCGAGCCTGTGATAGACAAGTCTGTGCCGTTGCTGACGTTTAGTCCGTAGGTGGTATTCCCTGTGCTCGTCACATTTTCCAAGGTTGTATAACCCCCTGCTACTACCCCTGAGGAGCTGTAACCAGAGACATACACATCCTTCAGTACACTGCGAACCGTCGCACTGGAACCCGCAACAACCGTTACGCCATCTACGGTACTTCCGCCGCTAACTACGGTGCTGAACAGGGGATCAATGGTGCTTCCTGCTCCATCCACAGTCAGTACTTTGTTTTGGGCAAATGAGGGGTAGGTACCCACATTCACGTTTACCACATCGCCTGCATCGGCTTTAGCTATTCCGCGTTGAATATCAGCTGCGGTGGTTGCTGGTGCTGAAAAGCTGTTTTCGGTCACGTAGGCATTCACTGCGTGTACGCGCACAAATCCCAGCGCGCCATCATCAATGCCATGGAGGATTTTGTCCTCAATGGCGAAGTTTTGCGTCAGGCTGGCGGATGCTCCGGTATTGCCGTCGAAGGAAGCCAGGGTGCCATCCAGATTTTGAGGGCTGCTTCCCAGACTTATATATTGCCCCGACTGGCCGGAGAAAATCGTATTGGCAAGCGTATTTCCTGTGAGGAAAGCAGCCGCGCCGTTGATTTCAACGCCTTCCGTACCTCCGGTAAAGGATGCATTGTTCAGGCCAAAAGTGGCAGGGAAAGCAACATTGGATGCGGTTACTGCGGCTCCACTTTGAGCGGAGTTCACCACCAAGCCGCTTGAGTTCAAGGTCACCGTTCCAGCCAGCGTGTTAGGAGCAAATAAAGGAGCCGTAGGAAGAACTTCGGCTTTTACTACGATCCCTTGCTCCATGGCGCTAACATTAACGCCTGTTACATTCACAGTGGTGTTTGCACCTCCTCCATAGTAGGGGTCTATATTGTCGAGGTTGATACCGATGGCCGAATTGGCCACTGAACCTCCGGAAACGGTAACTGTGTTCGTTGTTGGCAGGTTCCATAGGTTAATGCCCCGATCGAATTCTCCACCGCTTGCACCCACGATATTGTTATTGAGGGTTACGGTTGAGCCGACCTGAACCGACCATAAGTTGATCCCCCAGGTAAAACCAGTTCCACTCACCGCACTTGCAGCCGCATTTACGGTGTTGTTTTCAATGGTAAGTGAGGAAGTAGGGCTATAAAAGAGGTTAGCATGGATACCAATGCCTCCCTGACCTACCGTGACATTATTTCCTGACCAGGTTGCACTTCCATTTTGCGAGAAGTTTTGCAAATGAATACCAATCGCGTCCGGAGAAACATCAAAGGTGTTTTGGGTGATGTCGATATACGCATTCGTAAGCATCAGGATACCATGGGTATCGAAGTTGCGGATCACGTTTTCACTGATCAGGTTACCAGAGAGTGAACCACTTGCACTGCTCAGCGATATGGCGCGTTGTCCAAAATTTTGTAGAATGTTATAATTAAACTCTAATCCCGTGAAGGCGAATTCGGCGTTTGAACCGGAGAGGTTTGTCAGTCCACGGCGGCCATGAACATCGATTCCATTTACCGTTTTTGAGCTTGCACCCAAAGCAGGATTATTGCCATCCACCACGAATCCATCTATCTCCACATTATTTGCCAGCAACCGGATCAGGTCATTGGCACCTGGATTCGCGTTAGTGGGGTTAGAAGTGGGCGAGGTAAGTATGGTTTCTACAGCAGGATCTGCCTTTGGACCGTTTGGTGTCGATGCAAATGCAGCAAAACGCGTATCGGCATCCTGTCCTGCCTGTGCTCCGGTAAAAACAAGCGACTTTGTCACTTCGATTTTTTCCGCGTACTCCCCGGCATCCACAAATATCTGGGTATTGGGCTGGGCAATGTCGATCGCAGCCTGAATGTCCCGCAGCGGGGCAGAAGGAGTTCCGGGGTTGCTGTTGTCACCCACGGCGGTGGTGTACACGTCCCCGGTCAGGTTGTTGTCGTTCACGTATAGGGCTGTGTTGCTGAACACTACCAAGGTGGTGGTGGCTGAAATCAAGCACCCGTTTGCATCTTCCAGATTCACATAATACAGGCCATTGTCTGAAAGTGCTGCCGATGCGATCTGCGGATTGGCTACCGTAGCGTCAATGAGGCTGGTAGCGGGCGTCCACACATAGGTGTAAGGCAGGGTGCCACCGGCTGCCGTTGACGTAAAGTTTACGGCGTCATTTTCGAATACCGGGCCATTATTTAACGCTGCAAGGGTAAGGATGGCAGGCTCCGTAACGACCACACTCAGGGTGGCTGAGCTGAGGTTAGCATCCGTTACGGTCACATCGTAGGTGCCTGCGGCCAGCGACGAAATGTCTTCGGTCGTGGCACTGTTGCTCCATAGAATCGTGTAAGGCAGGGTACCACCGCTGATGGTGAGGTCGATAGCGCCATCGGTAAAGCTAAAGCACGATACGTTGATAGTCGTTTGGCTGAGCAAAATGGGAGTACCCGAACAAGCCCCTGCTACTGGCTGGAATCCAATGGCTAAGAGGTCGTCATCAGTGCCATCCACCAGCCAGGGGGAAAAGTTGACTACCCTTGCCTGCTTGGCATCAACTACTACTGAAGAGGCACTTCCCCACCAGTTACAATTGGTATTTGCCCCTGAAGCGGTAAGTCCGGATTCGAATATCACTGCCGTATCGGCTGCCGGAACCGTGAAGGAGTTTTCATTGATGGTTACATTGTCAAATGTTACCGGACCATTTGCATTCGTACTATGAAGGTTGCGAAGCCTTATAGCTGCGCCAATGCCACCCGGAACCGTTGGTGTGACGGTGGTGATGGCGTTATTCAGCAAGGAAATATCTGACTGAACCGGCTGAGCGATTTGAGGAGTAGCCGAACCTGTGTTGAAGTCAATGCCTACTGATACGGGTCCGATGGCGTTACGCGCTGCGGAAAAGCCGGTCAGGTTGCGCTGGCTCAGGGTGAAAACACCTCTGTATGACCCCAAAATCGTGTTTTCATTTACTGATACATTCTCTGCATCCTGATCAGACATGCCTATCTGAATGGCCCAGGGGGCGTTGGTAGTAGCTGTGGGGGTAGCATCTCCCATATCTATGGTATTTCCACTGATAGCTGCATTTTGCAGACCGTCGGCGTTGATACCCCTGCGACCGGTAAAGCTGGCATTGGTATGTGCAATGCAGTTGTTTGTTACATCGACATTGCTGATGTTGAATAAGGCAATGGCTGTAGCTGCATTAGCCTGAATGTCAGCAATTTTGTTGTTGCTTACTGTCCAGTTGGTGCTTCCGATTCCGCCGCCTGTTCCAAATCCATGAAGAATGGGTTGAGCAGCCGTGGTGGCAAACAGGTGGTTGTTGATAAGTGAAATATCGCTCTCGGTAGAACTGGCTCCACTGGATCGGATGCGTGAACCCGTACCTGTGAAAGCAAATCCATCTACCTCGATTTCGTTGGCAGCAAGTATAAACTCACCCGTTACCTGAGATTCGGGATTACGGGTGTCACAGCCTGAAATGCCGCGGTTTGATCCACGCATCGTCAGGGATTTGTTCAGGCTTACATTGCCGGCATAGGCACCTTCATCTACATTCACAGTATCACCTGTAGTTGCTTCATCTACTCCCCGCTGAATACTTGGGGTCGTTGTAAACGGACTCAGGAAGCTATTGGTGGTTACAAATACTTCGGTAGGTACCGTGGTCACAAAACCAAGCGCACCATAGTCCACCCCGTGCTGGATTTTATTTTCCAGTTCAAAGCGGGCGGCGAGTGTCATGGCTGCGGGTGTTTGCAAACCGGCTCCAACATCAAAGTTGTTTTCTGCAACAGCAAGGTTGGTGGCCCAGGGAGCCATGGTGGTAATTGGAGCCGCTGTTGGGCCGCTTTGGCCATCAAGCGCTACAAACACTCCGATTCCTGCGGCAAAATCATTTTCATTGCCGACTCCCCCAATCACAAACGAACCAAAGGTTGGGTTGTCGTTGTCATGGTTTTGGAAAACAAGGGCGGACCCCCCGGCAACAGCAGATGCATTAAAACTATTGTTGGTAATAGTTGCATCCACATTTGGCTGGTAAAAACCTGAGGAAGAGCTCAGCTCTTTGGTATTGACCGTGATGTGCTGGTAGGTAGCGGAAGTTGACAACGGCGTGAATACATTGTTGTCAATGGTTACCGAGCGGTAATTTTCCAGGCTGATACCCCGGTTATGGCCACTAAAAGTGTTTCCTGAAACGGTTGTTGTTTTGTCGGAAACATTATTTTTCAACCTCAGGGAAGAAGTAAAGGTATTTCCGAAGGCACCATCGAAGGTGTTGCCGGTAATAACATAGTTGCCTGCACCCGGATTGTGTTCAGTGAGCTCTACTCCACCACCCAACAGTTGGTTATTGGTAATGGTTACATTGCCCGCATTGCCAAATCTGACCAGCAGGTCATGGTTAATGGTCTGGAGGGTATTGCCGGAGTAGGAGCCACCTGATTCATCCGTTGCTACGCCTGCCCGGAAGCCCGCGTCGTCTGAGGGATCCAGTGGGGTGCTGTTGGTATCGTAGGTAATCAGGTTATTCGCTACCAGGATACCGGAAGGGTTGGAGTTGGCTACCCGATAGTTGGTTGATCCTCCATAGTTAATGCTGATCGCGTTGCGGTCGCCATAAGCACCAAGAGGAGCGCCCGTCCGATAGGGGTTGATCTCATTTCCTGTGATTGTCAGGTTGCTTACGTCAGGTGCAGAAGCGAGAATGGCGCTTTTTACTTTTGCCAGGTCCACCTCAAAATGGATGTTTTCGATAGTAACATCGGGAACAATCACATCCAGCAAAGCAAACCGACCAGCAGGTGCACCGGTGTAGTTGATAATAGGTTTGGTAGCCCCTACCCCAAGGATAGTAAGGCTTTTGCTCACCAGTGCCTGCTCGTTCAGGGTGCCGCTTGACACCTCAACGGTATGTCCGTTCAGGGTAAATACGTTGTCAATCGCCGATTGGATAGAACAGAACTTCAGGCCTGTATTGGCATTCTCTACCAAAGGAGCAGGATAAGAAATGCTCGAACCTGTGCCTCCGCCCCGAATGGACCGCATGGGTACCGGCGTGGAAGAAATGATATTGCCATAAATATCTGCGCACACCTCCGGAGAGTTGCCCCTTCCAAAATATAGATCGGCCAGATTGTTTTGGTCACCATCCGCATTGGTATTGGCGGTATAGGGGGTATGTCCTGCCTGGTCCTGGATACCCACATCACAATTAGAGATGGTATTTCCGTAAACGGTCATGTTGGTTCCTTCGATCACAATTCCGAAACCATCGCTGGCCGTGGTTTGCTGGTATCCACTTACCGTATTGTTTTTCACAACCACCCCAGTCGGGATGTCGAGATTTCCACTTCCGGATACCCAGCCCCTGCGGAAAACAGCAATACCTGCGTAGTCGCGCATGTCGGAGGCAAAGAGGGAACGGCTGATATTATTGTCCCTCACTACGATAGCGCCATCTCCGGCTTCAAGGCCCGTGCCGTTTGGCAGTTTTACCTCAATACCAAATCGACCATTGTTGATCAGGGTATTATTGGCGATCACGTTTTCGCCAGCACCGGCCATGAGACCTGTGACACCGATACCGTTGTCAAAGTTGTTCTGGAGCAGGTTGTTTGAAATATTAACTCCTGACGCTGTTCCATCCTGGAGTTCAATCCCACAGCAGTTATTGTCGTTAACCTGGTTATTGGTGATGGTGATATTTTGCTTAAAACCGTTCCAGATGACAATACCTCTGGATCGGTTTTGGGAAACTACGTTTCCATTAATCGTAATACCATCTACCGGGCCATTGGCATAGATACCGCCCCCGGAAGCCCCTGAAGCCCCGTTGTTAAGGGTAAATACGGAGAGGATATTCAGCCCGTTATTTTGACCATTTGCATAAATACCACTTTTGTTGAATGCTGTGAAGTCACGAACGGTGAGGTCACGAACAGTAACACCGGTTACCGCTGAGGCAATAAATATACCGTGTTCAGTAAGAGATGAGCCTTTCAGAATTGAATGCAGGTTAGGGTCTACCCCTTTACCAGAACCCTGGAGGGTGAGGGTCTTTGAAATAGAAACTGACTCCGTAAACTCACCCGGCGCAAGTTTTACGGTTCCTCCGGAAGTAACTACACCCAGCGCTTCTTGAATCCGACCAACTATTCCGCTTTGAGGGCTGCCATCGTCCACATTCAGGTAGGAAAAATCGCCCTGAAAGCCAGCCGTTGGTATATCGGAATCAGTGGCAACGTTCAACCACGGGCTGTAGTCCACATTGGCCGAAACCGCCGTCGCGACACCAACCGGAGTATTAATTCCCAGCCAGTTACCGGATGCGTTGAGTACACCCGTACCATTGTGGAGAATGGCTTTGTTGGTGTTTCCTGTAAAGGAATTGTTGAAAACTGTAATGGACTTACCTGTAATATTTTGCGCAACAGGTATGACAAGGCCATTCAGCGCGTTCGAAATCGTGTTTTCTGTTATGGATAGGGCGCCAGTAAAGCTCCCCCCAAAAACGACAATTCCGCCTTCATTAGCGGTAGCACTACTGTTGGCGTTAGAAATTTGATTTCGGAAAATGTTTACCGAAGCACTTGAACCCGACAAAGAGATGGCAGTTTGGGCAAGGGAAGTAAAATGGTTTTCGGAGACGGCTAATCCGCTTACATCTGTCAGCGAAATTCCTGCGCCTGAAGCAGCCGAGAAACTGGTAAACTTGTTTTCGGCGATCAGCCAATTGCTACGTAACGTAACATCTGTTTTTACGATGGCTGTATTAGCTGAGATGTTAGAAAAGAGGTTGAGGGTTATGCTTAGGCCATCCCCTGCAAAGTCACCAATAATGGCCCCATTTGGGCCTGATTGACCGTTGAACTGTAGCCCCTTAATGAAGATGTTGTTGGGCGCACCTGAAAAACTCACTTCACCTTGAATCATAGCTTCCGGGCCACGAATACCGGTGTTGGGATTAATAAATACGTTGGGACCCCTTAGCGTCAGGGTTTTATCGATTACAATGGACGCCTCAGGGTACGTCCCTGGTAGCAAATCAACTATATCATTTGCTGATGCTGCACCGATAGCGTGGCTGACCGTCTGAAAGGGACTTGCCAAGGTACCCGCATTCACGTTATCTCCTGAGGGAGAAACGTACCATGTGGTTTGCGCAACTGCCGGAGACGTGCCAGCAATTGCCAACGAGAAGAAGAACAGGGAAAGAGCTTTGAGCAGGGTAGGGGGGGTGAAGTAATCTTGCTTCATAAATACATTAGCCAGATGAATGGAGATAAAAATCATGTACAGGCGCGCATATATATCGCGCCGACAAAATGCCCTTTTGGATATTTTGTCAGTTACTTAAACAGAAAATGAGCAAACAGGTGTGGTTTGGGTGAGTTAGCTCATGTGCTAATTGTGTTTTTTGCCTTGGTTTTGTTTGGGGGTGATTAGAAGATTGTATTCAAACATAAGAGAGATATTTGTAAAAACTGCTATGAAAAATATCTCTATTCATAAATAAAATGGGTGATTATCAATGAGTTAAGTGCTATTGTTTGGTAAGGTGTTGAGGAAATAACTGAATTATTTTTCACCAAAATAGATTGGGTGGTCGTTCGAGTTATTTTTATTTTTTAAAATGACGTAAATATTATTCTTTATGCATATTTTTTGTAAAGGTGCCCAGAAAAGACTCAGGCATGAATATTGGATATGAATATATAGTTTATTATATGTAATTTTCGATGAATTCCAATTTAACAAAATATACACACATGAAATAGTTTGTATAACGAATTAAAAAAATCGGTATCAAACGACTGGTCACGTTGGGTAAGGACGGTGTTGAATGAACTGTTATTTTTATTGCATGAACGGAAAATATTTTTTCCAATACTTATTTTCCGAAAACCTTACGTTTGTATTCTATGCCTTTATTCTCCTACTCCCCCCTTGTCCGGAGCTTTCTTATAGTTCTATTGGTTCTATTAGCGGCACCTTTTCATTCATTTGCTACCCACATCACCGGGGCAGAAATTACCTACAAAGTCCTGAATGCAGCCAGTGGGACCTATCAAGTGACCATATCGGTTTACCGCGACTGTGTAAACGGGCAGGCCAACTTCGACAACAACATTACCCTCTACGCTTTCAGGGCCAATAATAACTCGCTCTTCACTACCCGAAACATTAACCTCCCAAACACAGGAGTGGAAATTATTCCCGCCTTTTGGAACTCATGTACCGGGCAACCCTATAACTTGTGTGTGGAGTACGTAAGATATACCACCACCATGACCCTGCCTCCGACCCCCGGAGGCTATAACCTCGCCTGGGCGCGCTGCTGTCGCAACAATGTGGTGACCAATATTGCCCAGAACCAGGGAATTACGGTGCTGGCCAAGGTGCCCGGTAGCGAAATCGCAGGCGGAAACTCCATGCCGGTCTTCAATAACCTGCCTCCTTTGTTCCTCTGCGTGGGTCAGCCTTTTGCTTTTGACCACTCTGCAACCGATGTAGATGGCGACTCGCTGGTGTACGTGGTTTCCAATCCTTATACCGGCACTAACTTTTCTAACCAGGGCGCTACCCAGTTCAATCCAGTGGTAGGTGGTTTTGGTAATGCCCTTGGGCCCCCCCCTTACCGGAACCTTAACTTTTTGGCTGGGTACAGTTACCTTGATCCCTTTGGTTCCGGAAATTTCAATATTGACCGACAGAGTGGATTCCTCACCCTGCTTCCCACCCAGATAGGTATCTCTGTTTTTGCCGTTTCGGTGTTAGAGTACCGCAATGGCGTTCTCCTCAGCGAAAACAAGCGCGACTTTCAGATCAACGTCATCGCCTGCCAGCCTCAGGGTTTTACGCCCGTGCTCAATACCACCACCGGCACCACCGGGGATACCATTTTTACCGATCCACTCACCAGCTTTTGCTTGCCGGTCAGCCTGCAGGATCCCAATGGCTCGGATGTGGTTCAGATTTTTCCCATCAGCGCCGTTTTTGGAATCGGGGGCACCCTTCCGCCGCCCTATGCTACCCTCACTACTTCAGGTACCAATCCGGTAACGGGTAATATCTGCTGGACGCCCTCCTGCGCCTACGCCGGCGATACGGTGCGCATGGTTATTGGTGGCCGTGATACAAACGATTGTCCTGGCTATAACCTCGCTTTTGATACCACTTGGGTGGTGGTGCGAAAGCATCCCGAGCCTGTTATCAATCACGTACTTCCGGGGGGAGGCACTGGCAAAAACTACACCGTGAACCCCAATACCAATTTCTGCTATACTTATCAGGCCAGCGACCTCGATGCTACCGATATCCTCGACATCGTTCCGCTCGAAGGGCCGTTTTCCGGACTGGGCGGGAGTGCTCCTTTTGCTACCCTCACCAAGAATGGGGTAAACCCCGTGTCGGGTACCGTTTGCTGGCAAGTGCCGTGCTCAGCTGCCGGGCAAACCTTTCGGTTTGTGCTCAAAGTACATGATACCAATGCCTGTAATTACGCTGATTACGATACCGTCACCTTAACGGTCAATCCGCTCTTGCCCATCGGCGCAGGTCCGGATACGGCCATTTGCTTCGGTCAATCCGTGACGCTAAGGGCTTTTGGCGGGGTGGGTTATTCGTGGATACCCAGTGCCGGGCTCAGCAACCCAAATTCTGCACAAACAACAGCAACACCTTCTACCACCACGAGCTACCGGGTTATCATTACTGATGCCTTTGGCTGTAACCGCGAAGACACCACCGTGGTAACGGTTCTTCCGCTTCCACTCGCCAACGCCGGTCCCGATCAGGTGCGCTGTCCGGGAACTACGCTTAATATGCAGGCTTCGGGTGGGGTTTCTTACGTATGGTCACCCGCAACAGGGCTGAGCAGCACCATCATCGCCAATCCGTTGGCTACCCCTACGGTTACTACCAACTACAGTGTATTGGTCACCGGTGCCAATGGGTGTAAAGCTTCTGACCAGGTGAATGTCACTGTTTTTGAAGCTACGGGTTCTGCAGGATCTGCCATTTGTGTAGGTCAGCAAACCGCCCAGCTTTCTATCTCTGCTCCTGGGGCCGTATCTTATTCATGGAGTCCCGTCACCGGGCTGAGCAATCCCAATATTGCAAACCCCGTGGCTTCTCCCACCACGACCACTACTTATATAGGTGCCGTAACCGGCGCTACCGGCTGCGTGGATACCGTACAGGTTACCGTAACGGTTCGTACTCTGCCACCTGTCAGCCTGGGGCCGGACCGCGCTGTTTGTATCGGTAAATCAACCAACCTGATCGCCTCGGGTGCGTCAACTTATCTCTGGACTGCCAGCCCGACCTTGTCCGGCATCGTGGGTAACCAGGCGGTAGCTGCCCCTGTGGTATCGCAAACCTACTCCGTTCGGGGTACAGATAATTTTGGGTGTATCAACCGTGACACGATTTTCATTACGGTCAATCCCCTGCCCATTGTAGATGCAGGACCCGATACCGTGAAGTGCGGCGACAATGGCATTCAGTTTCAAGCTTCGGGAGGTGTAAGCTATGCCTGGACCCCAACAACCGGGCTGAGCAATGCGGCAATTGCAAATCCCATTGCTACTCCTTTGATTTCTACCACTTACCGCGTATTGGTTACCGACATAAACGGATGTCAGCAGACAGACTCGCTCTTTATTCGCACCATGTACGCCGATGCAGGGCCCGATCTGCCTTTGTGTATCAACGATACCTTGCAGTTGAATGCCACCGGTGGCGTAGCCTATCAATGGCAGCCCGCCGCTGACCTGCTGAACCTCAGTGTCGCGAACCCTACGGCTTTCCCTTTATCTACCACTTCCTATTTCGTTACGGTAACGGATGTAAGCGGATGTATCGACCGGGATACCGTGCAGGTAATTGTTAATCCGCTGCCCACCACGACCATTGCCACCACTGACCCTTATGTATGCTCTTCCGGAGGAACAAGGGTTATCGCCACGGGCGGTGTACAGTACCTTTGGACCCCTTCGGACTGGTTTCCGCAGCCAGATACAGCAGCACCTTTGGCCTATCCGGTTTATCAGGGAAATGCCCTCGACTCTACAGTTTGGCTATTTGTGATGGTCACCGATTCCAATGGCTGCTCCAGCCCTGATTCTATCCAGCAGGTGGTGCGCAAGCAGCCGATCATTACCGCCAGCCCTGATACCGTAAAGTGTCCGGGTACCACGGTGGGCCTTCGCTCTACCGGTGGGGTTACCTATGCCTGGTCACCTGCCTATGGATTGAGCAACCCCAATATTGCCAACCCCATCGCCAATCCGCTGGTTACTACTCAATACAAGGTGTTGATTACCGCAGTCTGGGGCTGTGCCGATACGGGCTTTGTGAAAGTGATCGTGATGGACCCCGATGCCGGTCCCGACGTAACGATTTGTTTCGCGGATACGATTCCCTTAAATGCTTCCGGCGGGGTTACTTACCTCTGGAACAATACCCAGTACCTCAACAACCCTGCTTTGGCCGAGCCCCGGGCTTTCCCGGTAGATACCATCGACTTTATCGTAACAGTAACTGACAGCGTGGGCTGTGTGGATTACGACACGGTGCGGGTAAACGTAAAGCCTGCTCCTCCGGTGTTCGCAGGGGTAGATCAGGAAATTTGTATCAACGATACCGCTCAGCTTCAGGCTACCGGCGGGGTAGGCTATCTCTGGGTAACGGGTAATGCCCTGAGCCAGACGAACATCGCCAACCCTTTGGCCAACCCCACCCTGACCCAGGACTACATTGTGGTAGCTACAGGCGCTAATGGTTGCTCGTATCCCGACACCATGAACCTTGTGGTGCACCCGCTTCCGGTCGCTGATGCGGGACCTGACCTGACGAAGTGCGGGGAGTCGCCCATTCCGGTTTCCGCTAACGGTGGGGTGATTTATCAATGGACACCTCCCCAGGATTTTGACAATCCGGCTTCGGCTACACCCATGGTAGGTCCCGATTCTACTTCTTCGTATGTACTTTTGGTGACCGATATTTACGGCTGTAAGGACACCGACACGCTCACGGTTACGACCATGTACGCCCATGCGGGCACGGGAGGCACCATTTGCTTTGGCGACAGCATTACGCTACAGGCCAGTGGAGGCGTGAGTTATTCCTGGTCGCCGGGCATTTGGTTGTCAGATTCGCTGATTGCCAATCCCCTCGCTTCGCCACCGGTTACGACCACCTTTGTGGTTACCGCATTTGACCCCAGCGGCTGTAGCGACACCAATACCGTTACGGTTTTTGTCAATCAACTGCCGCCCGCCTATGCCGGCGCCGATACCGCCATCTGTATCAACGATACCCTTACCCTCTATGCAAGTGGAGGTGTCCTTTACCAATGGGATGCTTCTCCCTTTATCTTTTCTCCCACAGACCCCAACTCGCTGGCTGATCCCAATCAATCGGTCACGTTTTTTGTAACCGTAACCGACACCAACGGTTGTGTTAACCGCGATTCGGTGGCCATTACGGTGAACCTCCTTCCTCCTGCCGATGCAGGTCCCGACCGCACCAAGTGTGGCGAAGACAGCGTATTGTTGCAGGCAAGCGGGGGCATTCAATACCTGTGGTCTCCCGCCCTGAGTCTCAGCCAGACCCAGATCCCCGATCCGCTGGCTTCTCCGGATTCCTCCATGTGGTATTTTGTGCAGGTAACCGATACCAATGGCTGCGTGAACAGGGACTCGGTTTGGGTAGAAACCATGTACGCCCTTGCCGGTCCGGATCTGGAAAAATGCCCCGAAGCCAGTGTGTTGCTGCCATTTAATGCCATCGGCGGGCAGCCGGTAAGCTTTGTGTATCAGCCCGGCCCCAGGCTGGGGATTCCGGTTACGGCCGGGGTGTTGGCCAGTCCGCTCGTGACATATACCTATGTGCTCGAGGTGCAGGACATCACCGGTTGTGTGGATCGGGACACGGTTACCGTCAATGTATTTGACTCTCCTCCCGCCTATGCCGGCCGCGATACAGCCATCTGTATTTTTGAGTCGGTCACTTTGCAAGCCAGTGGAGGAATTGGTTATGCTTGGAATCCTTCTCCTTTCCTCTCCGCCCTGAACATTCCCGACCCCGTAGCCACGCCTACGGTCACAGGCTATTATTACCTGACGGTCACCGACACCAACGGCTGCGTGGCCAGAGATACTGTGAAAGTAGATATCAATCCGCTGCCGGTTGTGGTGGCAGGAAATGATACCGTTATCTGCGCCAGGTCTGCGGCTTTCCTCCATGTAAGTGGCGCCACCAGTTACCTCTGGGAGCCAGGGGCTACGCTTTCTGATCCTACCAGTGACGAACCCATCGCTGCACCCGAGGACAACACGCAGTATGTCGTGGTGGGTACCGACCTCAATGGCTGCCAAAACAAGGACTCTACCACGGTGGTGGTCAGGCCCTTGCCGGTTGCTATTTCGGATACCCTTCGCCGCATGTGCGCAGGCCAGGAGATTTGGCTCAAAGCCACAGGTGCCGAGGAGTTTCTGTGGTTTAATGGAAAAATAGCCGACTCTGTTCGGGTTGCTCCTCTGTCTTCCCGAACCTACTGGGTGCTGCCACTCGACGCCGGTTGTCCGGGTGATACCTTTTTTATAAAAGTCTTTGTGGAGCAAAACCTCCCGCTTGCACAGTTCGACCCCTCACCAGAGGAGGGCTTTTATCCCTTGCTCGTTTCGTTTACCAATACCAGTAAATTTGCCTCGGTGTATTTCTGGGATTTTGGGAATGGAGAGACATCGGAGGAGGTAAATCCCACCCATGTTTTCGATGAGCCCGGCCAGTATTCGGTTACCCTCATCGCCGATAACGACATCGGTTGTCCGCAAAGCTTTACCTACGAATTTATCGATGCCTGGGACTTCACCATTTTCTATCCCAATGCATTTAGCCCGAATGGTGACGGCACCAACGATGATTTTTTCATAGAAATGAATGCTATCCGCGACGTCGATTTCCAGATTTTCGATCGTTGGGGAAAAGTGATCTACGTGAGCAATGACCCGGATTTTCGCTGGGATGGCCGCATCAATGGCGTAGATGCACCCGAAGGGGTATATGTGTTCAGGATCAAAGCCGTCACTTACCGCGACCAGGAGGTGGAGCGATCCGGCACCATTACCCTGTTCAGATAAGGCTTAAAAAGAAAAAACCCGGTTCATCGCCGGGTTTTTTCTTTAGTCATTATTGCCTTTTTCAGGCAGGGAGAGAAGTTTTTAGAAAAACGAGGTTGTCTGATTCCTCCTCCAGTGACGACAGGTAGGTATCGGGGTTTTCACAAAGCACGGGGTCTCCGCTTTCATTGAGAAAATGCGGGACATAACCCAGGGAAATAAACACCTCAGTCGCTTTGCGATGGCCAAGGTGTGGGCGTTCGGGGCCCCAGTATTCCATCACCACCATCGGGCTCGATTGCTGCAAAAGCTGCTTCATTCCTGCGACCACGCGTTCTTCGGCCCCTTCTACATCAATTTTTACCACGGCCGGGGTCGTGCCTTCTTTGGCAAAATAAGCATCCAGGGTCACGGCTTCCACGATCACTTTACGAGGCTCTACGCTTCCATACCACGGCGAATCGGCAAACGACTGCGGGTCAAGGGTATTGAACTCGGAATAGAGCACCGGAAATTCGTAGAACTCCAGGTTGCCGGGCGCATCACTCGCGGCCAGGTGCCGGGGCTTTACCTGAGGGTAGGCGCTCGTATTTGTGCGCAAAACCTGACTGGTGGAGCCCGATGCCTCGAAAGCATGTACAGCACCCGCAGCGCCGGTAACTTCTGCCATGATTTGCGTGAAATATCCGAAGTGTGCACCTACATCTGCGGCCGTAGCGCCCGGTTGAAGGTATTTCAGCAAAAAGCGCGTGAGGCGTATTTCTGAAGAGTGTGTTTTTATTCCGAGCAGGTAAATATCTGTAGCCGCCGGAAGGATAAGCTGCATCCTGCTACCCATAAAGGTGCGGGCAGAAGTGCGCCAACCCCTTGACCGCCAGGGATAAACCAGGTGGTTAAAAGTCATAGCCCGCAAGTAGCGGTAAGGAATGGAGGCCATCCTTTGCCATTTACCGGCACGGGCCAGTCTTTCCCGTGCTTCCAGTGCTTCGAGCCAACCGCTGGGGGTGTCGTCTTTTGTCCTTGATTCCATTCCTGACATTTTCGCCTGAAAGTTAGACAATCGTCCCTCAACCGGGCAATAGTTCCTGATTTTCCTCACCAAGTGACCCTAAAAGCAAGATGAATTTGATCAAAAGGTTTAAGAATGTACGTTTTGATTTATTTTGAACCATGGAAAATGTCCCTGAACAAAATCCCGCCCCGACTACCCGACTGCTTGCCTGGTGGGTTTTCAGCGAAACCGGCCTGGCGGGTATCCTGCACGCCTGGCGATTTCCCTGGACAGGCGTTTGGGCGGGAGGGTTCTCGGCACTTGTTATTTCTTTGTTAGGGAAAAACGGTACCCGCAGCCCTGAATTGCTCCGGCAAACCCTCATGGTTCTGGCCGCCAAAATTGCCGGTGCTCCGCATACGCCGCCCATGGCCTACCTGTCTGTAGGGTTTCAGGGCTTGGTAGGGGCATGGCTCTGGCGGAAGACGGGAGGTTTTTTGTGGAAATTCCGAACGCTGCTGGCATTGGGTTTTTTGCAGTCGGCTACCCAACGGCTGCTGGTGCTCACGGTGCTTTTTGGGGTGGGTTTTTGGGAAGCTTTGGGAAAATGGAGCAAGGAAATGGCCATGCGTATGGGCATGACCTCCACCTCAGCCACCGAATGGATCGCCATTTGGATAGGGGTGTACCTGCTGGGCTACGTGGTGGCCTGGTTTTTTGCTTCGGCGGTAATGGCTCATTTTCCTGAAAAACTACCTGAATTGTCACAGGCGCCTTCTCCTGCTTTACCTGAAAAACTTAAGCAGCGCATTCCCCGATGGATAAAAGCCGGAGTGGCCTTGCTCGTGCTTAGCCTTCTTGCCTGGTTTGCTCCCGAAGGGAAAGGACGGGACTGGCTTTGGATTTTTCTCCGGGGCTGGTTGGTACTGCTCGGGTGGATGGTCCTGATCGAGCCATTTGTAAAAAAAATACTCAGATCCTGGGCGGATAAGCAGCTGTCCACCCATGCTTCGGACTGGAAAGCGGTGATTGCGTTTCTGCCAACCCTGCCCGATACTTTGTCGCGCTCCTGGATTCAATCCAAAAATATCCCAGGTTTCCTGCAACGGATCGCCTTCTTTCTCGCCCTGGCCCTCTCTTACCATGCTGAACCTGCCCAAGAATAAAGTGCTGATTCTCAGCGGTCCGCGAAGATCGGGTAAGACTACCGCGCTGCAAATGTGGATGCAGGAAACTCCCGACACCTGCGGTTGGCTAACCCCCGATGCCGGAGACGTGCGTGTAGCTGAACGTTGGCCGGACAGGCAGATTTTCCCTTTTCAGGTATTTGAAAGTGAAGGGGCGGTGGCTATAGGTCGCTTCCTCTTTCTCGAAGATACTTTCGAAAAAATGCGCTCGGGGCTATTAGCGATGGCAGAAGCCCCTTGCCGCTACAAAGTGCTGGACGAGGTGGGGCCTTTGGAGTTGCAAGGCAAAGGATTCGCCTCCGCGCTACAAGTGTGCCTGCATGCAAAAGCAAATCCTCCCGAAAGCCAATGGATATTGGTAGTTCGGGAGGAATTGGTGGAAGCCGTGGTGGCTTATTTCAAGATCAAAGATTGGGCGCGGATTTCGGTCTCCGACCTCACATCCAGGTAGCTACGGCGATGCGGCTGTCGGCAGTGCCGTAATACAGAAAGGCTTTGTTGGCAAAAAAGGTGAAGCCCTGCACGAAGCAAACTTCATTCACCTGCCCGTTTACCTCGTAGGATTCGCTGGGGTAGAGCACAGGGTCGAGCCCGCGGTCGGAAAGCATTGAAGGATCTTCGGGGTTGAATAAAGCTTCGCCCATGCAATATGCACCCTTGGCGAGGGTCGTATCTCCGTTTACAGCGTCATTTTTTCCATTGTAGAGCAATACAATTCCTTTTTTGGTGAGGAGTGGCGGCGGACCCGGCTCCACGAGTTGGCTGTCGAAATAGTTTTTTCTGGGAGTCAATACTTCTTTCAGGGTGCCGGGTTTACTTTCCATCGGCGTCCAATGTACCATGTCGTCGGAAGTGGCCATAAACATGGAGGTGTCTCCCCAATACATCCAGTATTTACCCTGAATGCGCGCACCCACGAGGGTGTTTCCTTCGCGGCGGCAAACGATGGCTCCGGACTTTGACCACAGGTCGATGTATTTGCCGTAGCCGAAAGCCGGGCCTTTTTTGGTCCAATGGCGGAGGTCAGGGGAGGTGGCGACCATCAGGCGGGCGGTTTTGCCATCGTAAGCGGTGTAGGTAAGCACATAGTTTCCCAGGCTGTCCTGCACAATGCGAGGATCTTCGCAGCCGCCTTCCCATTCGTATTTTTTCTGGTCATCTTCATCGGGGAAAAGTACGGGTTCGGGCATACGGGTAAATCGTAGTCCGTCGAGGCTGTAAGCAAGTCCTATTCGCGAGGTGCCATTGTATTTGCCTACGCTGTCCTCGGCCCGGTAGAGCAGAAAAACGGTGTCGCCTTTGGTTACCGCTGCGGGGTTAAATACATCTTTTTCCTCCCATTGCACCTTCGTTTGGCGGATAGGGCAGTAGAAGAGAGTTTCTTCCAGCGGCTTCAGGATAGGGTTGAGGGCATTTTCTTTGAAGAAAGGACCAAAGGCCCAGGAAGGCAACTTGGGTAGAGGGCGTTTGTGGCTACTCTGTTTAGGGGCATTTCCATCGCAACCTCCCAGCAGAAGCATCGCTAACAGGGAAATGAGGGCAAGGGGCAATCGTTTCATAACTCAGTATTTGAGTGGAAATTACACATATTTCCGTGGTCTTATTGTCGAGTGATTTTCTCCTGAACAAGTCACAAAACCTTTGCGCTTGCTTTGGCGTTGATAGTGAATCGTTATCTTCAAGGGAAGAAACAACGTTTTTTGGCTGCCAACCCCTGGCATTAATACCTAGCACCATGGACCTGAAGCAATTACTCCAGCTCGTGAAGCAGGGGGAAGGACAGTATCTGGAGTTTAAGCGAAAAGCTAATTTTCCCGAAAAAATCGCCCGTGAGTTCATCGCTTTCGCCAATAGCGGCGGCGGGGTGCTTTTGCTGGGCGTAGACGACGATACCACCGTTTATGGTTGCAAATTTCCGGAAGAGGAAGAATATGCCATAACCAATTATCTGGAGCAACATTGCTCTCCTAAAATTCCTTACCGGATTGAACGGGTGCCGGTAGATGCGAAGCACGAGGTGGTGGTATTTTACATTGCCGCCAGCAAATTGCGGCCTCATTTTCTGATGGGACAGGGAAACGATGCCCGCAAAACCGCTTTTGTGCGGGTAAAAGACATGAGCATTACTGCCAGCCGGGAGATGGTTTCGGTAATGCGTTTTTCGGAGCAGACACACGGGGTAAGGTTGCAGGTTGGCGAGCTCGAGAAGCGCATTCTATCTGCGTTGGAATCTTCGCCAGGTACCTCCCTGCATGGCTTGGCTGCCCAGTTGAGCCTCGGTAAAAGGAAGGTTTCAGATAGGCTGATTCTGCTGGTAAGGGCCGGTTTATTGCGCATAGAACCCTCGCCGGGTGGGGATCGGTTTCAGTTGAATGAGAAGTCGTTCGAATAATGGTTTTTACGTTTTTCCAAATAATCCAACATTTGAACTGTTGGGGTACTCATTGAATAGTTTGATGTAAGGTTTTGTAGGGAAAAAGGATAAAAAAGGCCTATATTGTTCTCCTATTCCAAACGACAGTAAGTGGAAGCCTCTTGCAAAGTGTAAAGCAGAGGCCATAAACGTCGAGAGTTTGGAAGTCTGGGTTCATTTTTCCTCCTTTTTTCTTAGAAACTATCCTGCTGACATGCTGCTAAACCGGGCCTTGCGATCACTCCCCTGGATTATTTCTGTCTTCTTTTTGAATACGCCTGTATTCGCACAATTGCCAGCTTTGCAACCAGAGCAGGATTGCATCAACGCACTTTCCGTTTGTCAAAATGTTTTCGTTCAGCCCAATTCCTATGTAGGTGAAGGCGTAAATCCCAATGAGATCAACCCGGGTCCTTCCTGCCTCAACAGCGGCGAGAAAAACGACGTTTGGTACATCTTTACCGTTCAGGTATCGGGTAACCTGTCGTTTACCATTACCCCGTTTAACTTGTCAGACGATTACGACTGGGCCGTATATGACCTGACCAACGCCAGTTGCTCAGATATTTTCAATAACGCAGCCCTGGAAGTAAGCTGCAATTACTCTGGAACCCCCGGCCTTACCGGTCCCAATGGTTCTGGTGCAGGTGGTGGCAGCCCGTTCAATCCGGTGCTTCCCGTTTTGGCTGGTCAGACTTTCGTGGTAAACGTTTCTAACTTCTCCAGCTCTGCTTCAGGATACAACCTCAATTTCGGTACTTCCACTGCCGTTATTTTTGACAATGTGCCTCCGGCTTTTGATACCGTATCCGCTACCTGCGGAGGCGATATTCACATAAAATTCACTGAAAACGTGGTTTGCAGCTCGGTTACTGCAAGCGACTTTTCGGTTACCGGCCCAAGCGGAATCAACTTTACCGTTACCTCAGTTACCGGTGCTGCATGTGCCGCAGGTGGTACTTTCGAAAACGAATTTGTACTTACCGTAAGCCCTTCCCTGAGTTTCTCCGGCAACTACACCATTGCCCTGCCCGGTCAGGTGCTGGACAATTGCGGAAATATCGGTACGCTTGACACGGCTTTTATCACCATCAATATTCCCAACCTTACCGTAACCGCAACCCCTGACACCATTTGTGCAGGCGACCCCGTTACCCTCTCGGTACTCGCAACTTCGGGCTTTACCTATAACTGGTCAGGCGGACTTACAGGCCTGAACCCTACCGTGGTTCCTTCCACCAGCTCTATTTATACTGTAACAGCAGTTGACCCCGCAGGTTGTGCTTACTCAGGATTTGCCTCAGTATTCGTAAAGCCGGCACCCAGTGCAGATGTCATTTTCAGCCAGGATACCCTTTGCGGTACCGATGTGGTAACAGCCACCTATGCAGGCACCGGTGATGCCAACAGCACCTACAACTGGAACTTTGGTGCAGCACAGGTACTTAGCGGTACCGGAGCCGGCCCTTATCAAATGAACTGGAATGCCCCCGGCACTTACCCCGTCATTTTGAGTGTGGTAAAAGATGGCTGCCCCGGACCGATAGATACCTTCAATATTCGGGTAAACCTCCAGCCTACTGCGTTAATGGCCTTGGCTCCCGAGGTATGTACGGCTTCACAAACCACCTGCGCCTATACCGGCAACGCCAGCCCTTCAGCTAACTATTTCTGGGATTTTGACGGAGCACTGGTTGTAAGCGGTTCAGGACAAGGGCCTTATACCCTGGTATGGACGGTTCCTGGCCCCAAAAACGTATGTCTTCAGGTAGAAGAAAACGGATGTGTTTCCAGCTTTGAGTGCAAATCTATCCTGGTAAATGCCCTACCGGCTATCGCCATCGCACCCATCGATAACCAGTGCCTGAAAGGAAATATCTTCCAGTTCACCTACAACGGTATTGCCCCGATCACTACCTACAAATGGAATTTCGGCGATCAAAGTACGATCAGCAACCTTTCTGCTCCGAATCATACCTATACTTCCGCTGGTCTTCGCACCGTAGTCTTGATCGCCACCGACACCAACGGCTGTGTAGGGCAGGCTGCACGCGGATTTGAAATTTACCCCGATGTAACCGCCGATTTCACCGCAGATCCGGTATGCTACGGTCAGCCCACCCGCCTTTCCGACAAATCCATCACCGCTGCTAATGGCCCTGTGGATGGCTGGAGCTGGTCTTTAGGAGAAGGTTCACTTGCACAGGACAGTTTACTGGCCTTTACTTATCCTCAATTCGGTGATTACACTACTGCCTTGGTAGTGACAACCATTCATGGTTGCAAAGACACCGCGACAAAGAAAGTACAGGTATACGACCAGCCGGAAGTTGCTTTTGCCTTTACCCCGGAATGCGCCTACAACGAGGTGCCCTTTGTAAACCAAACCGCTTTCACTTACCCAACCATCACCTGGAACTGGAACTACGGCGACGGATCAACGGACCCACTCAAGGATCCAAAGCACTTGTTTGCACTCCACGGCCAATACGAAGTGGTGCTCATCGGTATCAATGACAAAGGCTGTACCGACACCATGACCCAAACGGTAGAGGTATTTCCGGTCCCTACGGCGCTTGTCGTAACCGAATCAGCTTGCCAAGACAAGGCGATTACCCTGACCAGCTCTTCTATTGTGCCTACACCTGGACAAATCAACCGTACCCTGTGGAGCCTTTCTGATCAGTCAACCTCCAATGAAGTTGAGTGGCAGCATAACTTTGCCCAGGCAGGCCGCTACATCGCTGCACTCAAGGTAACGACCAAAGACGGATGTATGGACAGCACCTCCCGCGAGCTTGTGGCCTACCCACTGCCTCAGCCAGCATTTGAAGTAGCAGCAGTTTGTGAGCAAAGCGAGGTCCAGTTTGTGAACAAGACCACCATTGACCAAACTATTGCGGGTGACAACATCGCTTCCTGGACATGGAACTATGGCGACGGCTCAAAGCAAGGGTCGATTCCTGCCCCCCGCCATGCCTATGCGAAAGACGGCACCTACACCGTTCTCCTCACGATTCAATCAGAAAAAGGCTGCGAATCTACCCTGGCAAAAGAACTCGAAATCTACCCACGTCCAGCAGCACCCGAACTGGTAGAAGATACTGCCTGCTTCCGCAACCGTGCTTTCCTGATGGCCTTGCCCGATCAGATTACCGATCACGTGGACTGGTTTTATCAAGTGACTGATACCGCTGCTTTCGAGGTCGCTTTCAGTTATGCTACCCCAGAATTGCTCCAAACGGTAACCTACTTTGTGCAGGCTGTATCGGACAAAGGTTGCCAGAGCGTAAAAGTGCCCGTACGTGGATTTGTATTCGACCAATCCCGTTTCGAAATCGCCGCCTCCGATACCCTGGTTCTTTTGCCTGAAGCTGCCATTGCCTTGAAGGTAGTAGGCTCAGGAATTGTGGACAATGTAGTGTGGAGCTTCGGCGACGAGGTAAACGCGAACGGTCCAGCAGCTGCTATCAGCAATGCCACCAGCCACCTCTACACCGCTTCCGGTATCTATGAGGTAAGCGCAATGGTAACAGATTCGCACGGGTGTACCTACAACCTGGGCAAGGAAGTGGAAGTGAAAAGAATCACTGGCGCCTATATCGCTACCGCTTTTACCCCAAATGGCGATGGCATCAACGATGAATGGTCAGCCGGCTTCCTGCGCGTAGCGAACCTGACCTTGAAGGTGTTCAACCGCTGGGGACAACTGGTGTATCAGACCAATACCCCCGATTTCAAGTGGGATGGTTCAGGCCCTAATGGAGACGACGTGCCAAGTGGCGTATATGTTTTCCACCTGAGGGCAACCGACAACACAGGCATAGCTATCGAAGAAACGGGTTCACTCACCATCATCCGCTAATGGCTGGCAGATATGTCCGCTGTTCTACAAAAAAGGATTTAGGGTGATTTACTGAAAATAGACATTCGAATTTTTTATTAGGGTTGCTTACCTTCGTGGTGTAAGCAACCCTTTTTTATGTCAGATAAAAACCACCTGGACCTACGTGCAGCCGACAACCTGCGGATTCTTGCCGCAGCGATGGTAGAACAATCTCAGTCAGGACACCCTGGCGGAGCCATGGGAGGTGCCGATTACGTGCATATCCTGTTTTCTGAATTTCTCCGTTTTGATCCGCAGGACCCTCGCTGGCCCATGCGTGACCGGTTTTTTCTCGATCCCGGCCACATGTCCGCCATGCTCTATGGCTTGCTGCATCTCTATGGTTTCTATACCACAGAAGAAATTGCGGCTTTTCGCCAATGGGGAAGCCCGACCCCGGGCCACCCGGAGCTCGACCTCGACCGCGGCGTAGAAAACACCTCCGGGCCTTTGGGTCAGGGTCATACTTTCGGCGTAGGTGCTGCCATTGCTGAGCGGTTTCTGGTAGAGCGTTTCGGAGAATGGATGGCCCACAAAACCTTCCTGTATATCTCTGACGGTGGAGTTGAAGAGGAAATTTCGCAAGGAGCAGGTCGTACCGCCGGCCACCTCGGCCTGAGCCAGGTAGTGATGTTTTACGACTCTAACGGTATCCAGCTTTCTTCCAAAGTGGAAGATGTAATGGAAGAAGATACCGCTAAAAAATACGAAGCCTGGGGCTGGTTTGTACAAACCATCGACGGAAACGACCATGCTGCCATCCGTAAAGCGCTGAAAGCCGCCATTGCAGAAACTGAGCGTCCTACCCTCATTATTGGCAAAACCATCATGGGCAAAGGGGCCGTAACCGACTCCGGCAGTTCATTTGAAGGAGAGGTGGAAACCCACGGTCAGCCGCTGAGCAAAGCCGGTGCATCCTTTGTTGAAACCGTGAAGAAACTGGGCGGAAACCCTGATAAGCCTTTCGAAGTGTTTCCGGAAGTAGCTGCCTATTTCGAAGAAATCAAGGCCGCCAAACACTCCGAGGCACAGGAACAGAAAGCCGTGCAGGCAAAATGGGAAATGGAAAACACTGCGCTTGCGGCAAAGCTTTATCGCTTTCTTTCCAAAGACGCTCCAAGCATTGATTTTTCAGCCATTACCCAAAAGCCCAACAGTGCTACCCGCAACGCTTCCGGAGTGGTATTGAGCTACTTTGCCGACCATGTCGAAAACATGATTGTTACTTCTGCCGACCTTTCCAATTCGGATAAAACGGATGCTTTCCTCAAGAAAACGACCATTTTCCGCAAAGGAGATTTTAAGGGTCAATTCCTCCAGATGGGCGTTTCTGAGCTTACGATGGGTTCCGTTGCAGTCGGAATGGCGCTTCACGGTGGCGTAATTCCCGTATGTGCTACCTTCTTCGCATTCAGCGACTACATGAAGCCTACGCTTCGCCTCGCCGCCCTGATGGAGCAACCCGTGAAGTTTGTTTATACCCACGACGCCTTCCGGGTAGGTGAAGATGGTCCTACCCACCAGCCTGTGGAGCAGGAAGCACAGATTCGTTTGCTGGAGCAGCTCAAGACGCACAAACACGTTAGCAGTTTCCTTGTGCTTCGCCCGGCAGATGGCAATGAAACCACCGTAGCCTGGAAAATGGCCATGGAAAACACCCACAGCCCGTCTTCCCTTATCCTGAGCCGCCAGGACATTCAGGATATTCCGGCAGCAGGTTCCAGGTATGACGAAGCCCTTCAGGCCGAAAAAGGCGCCTACATCGTGAATCAAGATGCTGGCTCACCCGATATTATTCTGGTTGCCAATGGATCAGAAGTAGCTACCCTGGTGGCTGGTGCAGAAAAGCTGCGCAACGAAAAAGGCCTTAAAGTACGGATCGTAAGTGCTATTTCTGAAGGTCGTTTCCGTGCACAGACCGCTGCCTATCAGGAGTCGGTGCTGCCAACAGGAGTACCCATCATGGGTATGACTGCAGGCCTGCCGGTGACCCTTCGTGGACTTACAGGTCCCGTTGGGCATGTAATCGGCATGGAAACCTTCGGCTACTCAGCGCCCTATAAGGTGCTGGACCAAAAACTGGGCTACACCGCCGAGCACGTAGTTTCTGAAGCCATGGCGTTTCTGGATCGGGTAAAAGCCTGATCATCGGTTTTAAAACGATAATGAACAAGGAGGAGGCTGCAAAGTCTCCTCTTTTGTTTTTAAGTAATTGGGACAAGAAAACTTGCGGATGGGCCAATTACTGTTCTTTTTGCTTGCATCCGAACGATTCATCTGTTAGGTTCAACCACGAAATACAACCTCCAGTCTATGTTTACCCCTTCTGATCTAAAGCAATTTGCCCAAAGAGGCACCCCGGTTGAGACCGCTGAATTACAAATCAGCCAGTTTAAGCAAGGATTCCCGTTTTTGCCTGTTGTTCGTGCCGCTACTCCGGGTGATGGAATACTTATTTTAGAGGAAGACGCGCTCAATAAAGCCATCAACCGCTACGAAAAAGCCCTTTCAGGACTGAAGGTGGTGAAGTTTGTGCCTGCTTCTGGTGCTGCCAGCCGCATGTTCAAATCGTTGTTCAGCTTTGAGCAAAACTATAACGACGACAAACCCAACCCCGGTGCCTTGAACGATGACCCCTCTGTGGATCAGTTCATTGCGCGTATTGCAGACTTTGCCTTTTATCCTGACCTCGCCAACGCCCTCGATGGGGAAGATGAGATGCATAGCCTGATTGCTTCAGGGAAATATGGCGCCATACTCCGGGCATTTTTAATGGAGGACGGCCTGAGCTACGGAAGCTTACCGAAGGGTTTGCTGAAATTTCACCGGTATGCGGAAGGCATGCGTACAGCCGCCGAAGAGCACCTGGTAGAGGCCGCGAATTATGGAGCCATAAAAGGAGGAACCGCGCTGGTTCATTTTACCGTGTCTCCTGAGCACCGGAGCCGTTTTGAGGCACTGATCAAAAAGGTAAAACCTGTATTTGAGAAGGCCTTTGGGGTAAAGCTGGAGGTGAGTTTTTCAGAGCAAAAGCCTGCTACAGATACCATCGCGGTGGATATGAACAACGAGCCGTTTCGTCTGGACGATGGCAGCCTCCTTTTTCGCCCGGCGGGCCATGGCGCCCTTATTGAAAACCTCAACGACCTGGATGCCGACATTGCCTTTATCAAGAATATCGACAATGTGGTGCCCGACAGCCTGAAAGCAGATACGTTTACCTACAAAAAAGCCTTGGCCGGGGTATTGATTGATGCCCAGCAGCAGGTGTTTGCTTTGCTGAATAAATTCGAAAGCGAAGGTGTTTCTTCTGGCTGGATCGAGGAAGCCGAAGCGCTTCTTACCCATACCCTCCAGGTAGAAATTCCCGAAGCTTATGCAGGCTTGGGCGATGCCGAAAAAGCCAGTTGGTTGCAAGCGAAACTCAACCGCCCGATCAGGGTATGCGGCATGGTAAAGAACGAAGGCGAACCCGGTGGAGGCCCCTTTTGGGCAAAGAACCCCGACGGTTCTGTTTCTCTCCAAATTGCAGAAAGTGCCCAGGTGGACCTCAAAGATTCCGCCCAAAGGGCTATTTTTCAGGCGTCTACCCACTTCAATCCCGTGGACCTGATTTGCTCCTGGAAAGATAAAAATGGCAAAGCCTTCGACCTGCCCAAATACCGTGATCCGATGACAGGCTTCATCTCCTCCAAATCTCAATCAGGAAGAGAATTGAAAGCGCTTGAACTTCCAGGCTTGTGGAATGGTGCCATGAGCGATTGGAACACCCTTTTTGTGGAAGTGCCGATCATTACGTTTAATCCGGTAAAAACCGTTAACGACCTCCTGCGTCCTCAACACCAGTAAAAATGTTGCGGAAGTGATAAAATAAGCCAGCCTTCGGGCTGGTTTTTTGTTTTCTCAGCGGCTGGATATGCTTAATAAACCAGCCTCCGTACGGGTTTGGTCCAGGATGTTTTCTGTTTCATTCCTGATTTTGACACGTTCAGTAAAAGAAATGACACACTCGTCAATTTCAGATGAGAAGTTTGGCACGGCGGTTGCAAATTGAAGCTTCGAACTTAAACAGTGAAAAAGCATCTCCGCATATGGATAGTTTTAGTGTCGGTAATCCTACTGGTTACCGCGCTATACGTGCTTTTTGTACCCGATGCATTGGTTATGCCCGGCGGTGAGGTGTCAACTCCCGTGGAGCAGGCCATTCCCCAAAATCCCATAGGATGGATTCAGAAAGTAACCAACTGGGGAAATGTATCCGTTCGCATCAGTCTTGGTAATTGACAGGCAGATAGCCTACGAGCTGGTGCGTACGATCGCCGGGTCGCTTGTAGTAAACCAGAACTGTATAGTAATTTTCAGCCAGGCCCGGTGTGCCTTGTATGTCGGTTTCGTCAAGCGGCATGCCTGACCCTGAGGCGAGCCCATAGGTATAATCGTATACCCCCTGCTTGATCAGTGCCTGCCCTTCGTACCTGCCGAGCGCTTTATTGTAAGCCATCCTGTTGTTGGAGCCGACCTGCCAGTCGTTGAATTTTCCGGCTATATAAACATCTTTGCTGAAAGGCGAACTTGCTTCCAGGAAAAAATGCACATATCCGTAGTCGGCCTGAACGTCGAAATCCTGCCACTCCTGCACCTGAATCCAATAGCCGCCGTTGTAGTCGCGGGTCTGTCCAAATTCATTACTTTTCCTGATTTTGTCTGGAAATAAATAAAAATTGACCCCTTCGGGCGATTCTTCCACCTCCTGCACCATGATGCCCCAAAGCCGGGTAGAGCGCAGGTCGAGCCATCGAAATTCTGAGCCTGAACGGGGGAATAGCTGCGAAAGATCGAGCTGATATTCAAAGCGTTGGTTGGTTTGAAAGGTAGGGCGGGTAAGCACAGCGGTTTGGTCCCAGCGGTAGTTTTGCATGATAACCAGCTTAAAGTCAAGCATAGGGTCGTACACCTGCATACCCTGGGTGTACATGGCAAAGGAGTAATTGTTGAACCGTTGGCGGTTGAGCCTGTTGCTGAGCTGGTTTACAGGGTCGAGGCGCAGTTTATTGTCCAGCACCACAAACCTGCGGGTAATAACTTCTTTGGAGGGGTCGTCGATGCGGTACACCTTCAGCACATAGTTACCCGATACTTTGAAGCCTTCGTTTTCCTGTGGGAAAGTGTAGCTGTAGTGCACATAGGGCGTAATCGTAAACTCTGAGCGTCTCCAGTCTTCGATGGGGCGGTTGGCAAAGCCATTGTAAAATTCCAGCGGGATGAGAAAATCCTTGTTCCAGTCGGCATCACAATGAAAAATATCGGCGTAGAAGCGGCTTTGTTGGAGGTTGGGGTCCAGAAATTCATCGAAATGGAGCGTGAGGGTACCCTGAGCCCCAATGAAAATGATGGGGAATGCCCCCGGATTCTGGCTGGGTGAAAACTCCACCGAGTGAATCTGGGGATCGCTGATCATGGAGCCAAAAACGGGCTGTGCCAGCATGACCGTGCTGCTGAGCGACAAGCAGGAAATGAGCAGGGCGAAAAGGACGGTACGCAAATGCTTCAAAATTATTTGGCTATGTTATAAAGTCCCCAGTCGGTAATGAGTTTCCAATCCCCTGTTTTTGAGTCCAGGGTGGTATGCTGCCAGTCGCTGGAAGGATCAAGACGAATAATAGTTCCTCCGGACCGGACAAAAACAGGCAGGTTAAATTCGGGTTCACTGGCTTTCCAGCGATAGTGGAGGGTGGTTCGGTGCCGCTTTTCAGTGGCCTGAATTTCCAGTTCAGGAAGCTCAGGGTAACGGAGGTATTGGTCAAAAATGGCGGTGTAATTGCGTTCAAGATTTTTGTTGAAAAAAGCAATCACCTGGTTGGTATTCACGGTTTTGAGGCGAAACTCGGCGCAGAATTTCCGCATGACCTCATTCCACTTGTCGTCATCCTGAAGCGATTTTCGGATCGAATGCAGCATCCAGGCCCCTTTGAAGTATATATCGTTGTCTTCCCATCCGCTGTAATTGACGCCGTAGGGGCCGACCATGGGTTGCTTATTGCCGATGAGGTTTCTCTGGCCGTTGAGATAGGTTTGTGCTGTTTTTTCATCTTTCCAGCATTCGAGCAAAATGGTTTCTGCATAGGTAGCAAAGGATTCATGAATCCACATGTCGGCATGGTCAGCCACGCTGATGCTGTTGCCAAACCATTCGTGGGCCGATTCATGCACGATGATGAAGTCGAAGCCAAACTCATTGTTCTTAAATTCATTACCGTAGGCCACGGCAGACTGGTGCTCCATGCCCCAGTAGCTGGTTTCGACGAGTTTGTAGCTGTCATTCCAGAAAGGGTAGGGGCCAAATCGCTTTTCGAAGCAGTCCATCATGGGAGCTACCTGCTTAAAATGGCGGGTGGCAACAGCCTCATGGTCGCGCAAAACATAGTAGCTGAGGTCGTGGGTGCCTGACTGATCCTTGTAGGTATCGGAGATATGGACATAATCGCCGATATAGAGCGTGACATTGTAGCTGTTGATGGGGTAGGTAACCGCCCAGGTGAAAGCCTTGAAGCCGCCGGGTAGCACTTCCTCTTTTCTGAGCCGCCCGTTTGATACTGCGGTCAGGGCTGCCGGCACCGTAATGCGCATACGCATGGAGTCAGGCTCATCTGAAAGGTGGTCTTTGAGTGGCCACCAGAGGTTAGCGCCATCGCCCTCGCAGGCCACAGCTATCAGAGGCACATGGTTTGAGTCTTCTTTCCATGAAAATCCGCCTGTCCAGGGTAATCTGGGCGACTCTAACGGGGTTCCGCCATAAAGCACCTCCCATTTACCAGTTGCTCCTTTGGGTATGGATTTGGGGAGAGAGACATAGAAAAAATCGCCATTGCGGTGTACGGGGAGCGATTTTCCCTCATAATCGAAACGTACAATTTCGAGGTTGTGGTGGAGTTCCAGCTGAATTTCCTGAAAACTGCTTACCGCCCGCCAATAGATCCGGTTGGTACCCGCTATACGTTTGGTTAACGGATCAACTTTGAGGTCAAGGTCATACCAGGTAACATCAAAAGCGGCACGCAGCGGGTAAAGGGTTCCCCGGAGGGAGTCGGCATGCGTAAATTTTGCCTGAGACCAAAGAAAAGGGGTCCAAAGCAAAAGCACCAGGGCAGAAATCCATGTCTTCATAAGGAGCAATTTACAAAAACCATGCTTGGTCTTTGACGATGCGCAATTATTTCAAACTGTAACGGTAATGTTGGTGTCTGTAATTGAAGGCTAATACCGTTTTCAGAACCGGAGACCATAATTATCTGCTAATCGGGATAGGTAAATATTGTTTTGATTATTAAAATATCAATTAAGAGCCATAGTGGCTTGTCTGGGTTATTTGTTGATTTATCATTCAAACAAGGTTTAGCTATGAAGAAAGAAAGCATTACCGAATACTAAAGACATTTGACCTCGGAAAATATGAAAACCATGAACAATGCGAACAACATGCATATCCATTTGCCGGGCAAGGGTTGCCGCTGATTTGTGGGCAGCGAGCAAGAAATGAGTTTCTCATCCCTTTTTCAGGTTGATAAGCTCTGTTAATCAGAACGTTATCAACAGATTCAGGAATAACATACCCTTTTCATTCGCTCTTAAAGAAATTATTCTCCTGATACAAGTACAAAATGAGGAATGGGGAGACATGAAAATAGCGGGTATTTGATGCGAAAACTCGAAAAAATTACCCCATCGTATCAAATTGGGTGCTAATTCTTATTATTCTTAACTTGCGTGAACTGTGAGCTAAATCCGCCTCGTTAGTCTTTCAGTTCACCTGGAGTTGGCACATCCAATACATTATCATGCACATGACTTTTCCTCCGTTGCGGTTATTCATAGTTTTATTCCTTAGCCTTTGCTTTTCTATTTCCGGACTTCGGGCACAAACCTCACCTGTAGTAACGGGAGAGCTGAAGAAATGGCATAAGATCACCCTTACCTTTGATGGACCTATCTGCTCCGAAACGGGCAGCCCAAATCCATTTCTGGACTATAGGCTATCGGTAACTTTTTCAAACGGGACAACCGTTTATGAAGTACCCGGCTTTTTTGCTGCCGATGGAAACGCCGCCAATACCGGTGCTACTTCTGGTAATAAATGGCGGGTACATTTTGCCCCTGATGCGGTGGGCGTGTGGACCTGGACAGCAAACTTCAAATCCGGCTCTCAGATTGCCATTGACCTGAACCCTGACAACGGAACGGCTACTTCCTTTGATGGCTCAACCGGGACCTTAACGGTGGGGGCCACCGATAAAACCGGACGCGATTTTAGAGGAAAAGGGCGCCTCAATTATGTAGGTGAGCATTACCTTCAGTTTGCTGAAACGGGCGAATATTTTATCAAAACGGGTGCCGACGCACCTGAAAACATGCTTGCCTACGATGATATCGACAATACCACCAATATCGGCGGCTACCGCAAGTCATGGTCGCCGCATGTAGGCGACTGGCAAACGGGCGATCCCACCTGGAAAAATGGCCTGGGTAAGGGCCTTATCGGTGCCATTAACTACCTCTCGTCCAAGGGGATGAATGCATTTTCGTTCCTGACCATGAACATCAACGGGGATGATAAAAACGTATTTCCTTATGTGGTAAATAATGGAAATGCTGCACCTCAAAACGATCGTCGTCAATTTGACTGCTCGAAGCTTGATCAGTGGGATGTGGTATTTGAGCATGCAGATCACAAAGGTATGCACCTGCATTTCAAAACCCAGGAAATCGAAAACGACAACCTGCTCGATGGTGGGAACCTGGGGGTAGAGCGTAAGCTTTACTATCGGGAACTGGTTGCACGATTTGGATATCACCTGGCCCTGAACTGGAACCTGGGCGAAGAGTATGACGCATATCTCACGCTCAACGATCCTCAGTTGCTGGTTCTGAAAGCTTGTGCCCAGTATTTTAAAGATATGGATCCTTATGACCACAACATCGTGGTACATACCTATCCCAACCAGTGGAATGCCGTTTACACCCCTATGTTGGGTACTGCTTCTCAGCTGACGGGTACTTCGCTTCAGGTAAATTACAACCAGGTTCACCAGTTAACTCTTGATTGGGTAAAAAAGTCAAACGTGGCCGGAAAACCCTGGGTGGTAGCCAACGATGAACAAGGTTCTGCCAACGATGGTCTTCGCCCGGATGGTGCTTCCTCGAACCTAGACAATATCCGCAGATACGTGCTTTGGGGCAACCTAATGGCCGGTGGCGCAGGCGTGGAATACTATTTTGGATATGCCTATCCTAACTCTGACCTTACGTGCCAGGATTGGCGCTCACGAGATCAGGCCTGGACACAGACCAACTACGCCCAGCAATTTTTTACGAACAATGTCCCGTTTTGGGAAATGAGTAGCCACAATGAGCTGGTAAACAACGTGTTGAACGCAAATACCAACTACTGTTTTGCCAAGCCCGGCGATACGTATGTCGTTTACCGGCCTTCCAGCTCTCCTTTTCTGGATCTGCAATCTTTTGCTGATACCTTTGATATTACCTGGCTAAACCCTCGTACCGGTGGTGCTTTGGCGACAGGTACGATAGGCTTTGTAGTGGGCCCGGGCAATGTGACTATTGGCAATCCGCCCAATACTACCACCAGCGACTGGGTTGCCTTGGTGAAAGGCCGAAAAAATGTGCCGCTGGTGTATAAGCCTATCGTGGATATAACCCAACCGCTGAATGGAAGTACCATCGCACCGGCAACCAATGCCACGATAACGGCGACTGCAAGCGATCCGGACGGTACGGTTGCTTCCGTGCAGTTTACGGCGAATAATGTGGCGCTTCAAACGATTACGACAGCTCCTTATACCTATACCTGGACGCCTCCGGGAGCAGGTGTGTATGTGTTACGTGCCATTGCTACGGATAATCAGGGACTTAAGGGAAGGGATTCCGTTACAGTTACGGTACTGGCAAACCAGAGCCCCGCTATTCAATTTACCCAGCCAGCAACTAATTCACAGTTCAATTACAATCAGACGATTCCCCTGAGTGTTACAGCTACGGATGCAGATGGCACCATTTCCCAGGTCAGGATTCTGCAGGGTAGCAACATTTTACAAATATTCTTTTCGCCGCCATACAGCATCAACTGGACCCCTCCCGGGCCTGGCACCTATATATTTACGGCACAGGCCACCGATAACCTCGGGGCTGTTTCCACTACCTCTATCACTGCAACCGTACTAGCCAATCAGCCACCCCAACTGCAGATTACGCAGCCAACGGCAGGAACGCAGTATGCTTACAATCAAACGATACCCTTTCAGGCAACAGCCAGTGATGTGGACGGATCTGTGAGCCAGGTAGATTTTTATGTAAACAATGTTCCTGTACAGACATTTACTTCTGCCCCTTATAGTTTTACCGTGGTGCCATCAGGTGCCGGAATCTATACCTTAAAAGCAGTAGCCACTGATGATCAGGGACTTACAACTACTGTAACAAATGTAGTTACTGTTTTGCCCAATCAGCCTCCGGTTATAAACATCAACCAACCTACGGTAGGGGCAAGTTATAACTATACCCAGCTGGTCAATATCGATGCTTCGGTCAGTGATGCTGACGGAACAATTGACAGTGTATGGTTTTCGATCAATGGCGTACAAGTTGCCGCATTTGCCAGTGGGCCATATACCTATGTTTGGACACCTACGGTTTCTGGTCAGGATACCCTCATGGTAATGGCCAGAGACAATACCGGACAAACAAGCACGGCCAGCCGCGTATTTACCGTTTTGCCCAACCTGCCGCCCATCGTACAAATCACAGCTCCTGCAAGTGCTTCTCTTTCTACGATCAATGTGCCTGTCCAAATTGAGGCTACGGCATCAGACCCGGAAGGCAGCCCGGTATATGTCAGCTTTTACGCAGCAGGGGTGCTGCTTAACATTGACAGCATCGCCCCGTTTCAAGCGACCTGGACCCCCACCAGCTTGGGAAATAAAACCATTATCGCCATCGGAGAGGACAGCCTCGGTCTTACAGGTGCCGATACCATAACTATCCAGATTGTGGCTAATCAGCCTCCGGTGGTACAGTTTACTGCCCCGGCAAACAATAGCCAATCAATTACTGGTCAGCCCCTTACCCTGAATGTAACTGCTACCGACCCCGATGGAACGGTAACCAAAGTAGATTTCTTTGCAGGGGGTGCGCTCATTGGTACAGACAATACCGCACCATTTTCCCTCATTTGGACCCCGGTAGTGGCTGGTAATTACTCGGTCGTAGCCACAGCTACCGATGACCAAGGCGAAACCAACAGTGCTATTTTATCTATTTCAGTTGTAAGCAACCTGAGTCCATTGGTTCAGGTTACCCAACCAACAAATCTTACGACTTTCTCACAAAGCCAGTCCGTTTCAATCGCTGCAACAGCTAGCGACCCGGATGGAACAGTGACCCAGGTTCAGTTTTATGTAGGCAATACCTTGGTTCAAACCGACGTGACAAGTCCATATACCGCAACCTGGAGCCCAAGTGGTACCGGAACATTTTTTGTAAAAGCCATTGCTACCGATAACATGGGTGCACTCGGAAAGGACTCGGTTCAAATAACCGTTGTTCCCAACCAAAAGCCTGTTGTTTCTATTACCCAGCCAGCCAACAATTCAAGTAAGCCTTTGAATGTAGCGGTTCCGTTTTCGGCAACGGCATCTGACCCTGATGGAACAGTGTCGAAAGTAGAGTTTTTTGTAAATGGCTCATTGATTGGTACCCAGTTTTTACCAGGATACAACGCTTCTTGGACCCCGACAAGCCCGGGATTCTTTACCCTGGTAGCCAAAGCTACTGATAATCAGGGTGCTACGGGTGCGGATACCATTTATGTAACAGTTACCAATCAGAAGCCAGTGGTTTCGATTACGTCCCCAGCGAATAATTCCAGCAAAACCGTTGGCCTGCCGTTTACTATCACTGCTACAGCCTCTGACCCCGACGGCACAGTCGCCTCGGTGTCATTTTACCACAATGGCGTACTGATAACCACAGATGCTACTTCGCCTTATAGCGCCATCTGGTCGCCTACTGCGACGGGTAACGTGATCCTAAAAGCAGTAGCCACGGATAATTTTGGTACCACAGGAGCAGATTCAATTACCCTCGTGATTGCTCCAAATCAAGCTCCGATTGTAACGATCACGCAGCCTGCCAATAATTCCTCCCAAAGCATTAACCAGCCAGTAACTATTACAGCTACCGCTACCGACCCTGACGGTACAGTGACCAAGGTGGAGTTTTTCAATGGAACTACTCTTCTATTTACCGACACACAGGCACCTTATAGCTACTCCTGGAGCCCCCCAGCAGCTGGTATTTACACCCTAACTGCCAAGGCTACTGACAATGCCAACCAGGTAGGATCGGCTTCTGTCACGATAACGGTGGTGCCAAATCAGTCACCTCTTGTGCAGATTACGTCGCCTACAGGATTGACTTCCTTTTTCGCTGGAATACCCATAAATATTCAAGCGACTGCATCGGACCAGGATGGAACAGTAAATTCAGTTACGTTTTTGATAAACGGATCTACTGTTTTAGTAGATCAGACAGCACCATATTCATATTCTTTTACTCCTGCATCTCAAGGGTCTTACACGGTTATTGCCCGTGCCATTGACAACAGTAATACACAAGGGGCTGATACTGTGGTGATTCAGGTATTACCTAATTTTGCACCGGTTGTTACCTTTACTCAACCTTCAACAAATACCTCTATCCTGACAGGCACAAATTTGAATATTCAATTTTCTGTTACTGATCAGGACAATAATATCACTTCCATTAGTCTGACAAGGAATGGGTCACAGGTTCAAACCTATTCTGGAACAGGCTCATTTAGTTATAATTGGACACCTACTGCTGCAGGAATATATACTTTTATTGCAACTGCAATTGATGCTGGTGGTAATACAAGGACTGCTACAGTTGTAGTTACAGTTACTGCTCCCAATTATCCACCGGTCGTAAGTATTTTGAGTCCTTCGAATGGGTCTAATGTTTATTTCCTCAACAATACACAGATTCAGGTAAGTGCAACTGATCCAGGAGGAAGTGTTGCTCAGGTTCAGTTTTACTTAGGAAACTCTCTGCAACAGACGCTTACTGCAGCCCCTTTTAATTTTTCATGGTACCCTCAGGGAAATGGGCCCTATACCGTGATCGCAAAAGCTACAGATAACCTCGGACTTGTTTCTTATGACACGGTAAATGTAAACAGTATTAATAATCCAGCAGGACCACAAGTAACCATTGTTAGTCCTACGGCGGGTCAATCTGTACCGATTAATATACCATTGACCATCAAGTCCAATGTGTCTATCTCTTCGGGCAGTATTACCCAAGTACAGTTTATTTCAGCCGTTGGTAACATCGTTCTTGCAACTATAACTGCGCCCCCTTATCAATTTAACTGGACGCCTACAACAGTTGGGGGAGCTACCATTCGTTGCCGTGCTACTGGAAGCAATGGCATCATTGGGCAGGATCAGGTGTCTTTCAATGTAACGAACGCCACACAGCCTGTGGTAGAAATACTATCCCCTTCTAATGGAGCAAATGTATATTTCCTCAATAATACCCTCATACAGGTATCAGCTGCAGATCCGAATGGAACAATCAGCCAGGTGCAGTTTTACCTTGGTACGAGTTTGCAGCAAACCCTTACGTCAGCACCTTATACCTTCAACTGGACCCCTCAAGGCACAGGTGCTTACACCATTATTGCAAAGGCTACCGATAATTCCGGAATAGTTGTCAGAGATACTGCTTTGGTCAACTGTATTAATAATCCAGCAGGACCCCAGGTTTCATTCGTGACCCCGACTTTGGGACAAAATATTCCCGTGAATCAACCCTTTTTGGTTAAAGCAAATGTTACCATTTCTACAGGTTCCATTAGCCAGGTAAAGTTTTATTCTGCCGTAGGGAATGTATTACTTCAGACCCTTACTGCTCCTCCCTATGAATTTCTATGGACTCCGACTACCCCTGGTGCAGCCACTTTGCGCTGTCGTGCTACCGGAAGCAATGGTATAATTGGCCAGGAGCAAATAGGTGTAAATGTCAGCAGCTATCTTCCTCCAACGGTACAATTTATTTATCCTGTTAACAACGGTAATCTGGCATTGGGTCAATCTAATCAGGTACAGATTTCAGCCAGCGATCCGGATGGTTCAATAGCAGAAGTCCAGTTTTTGGTCGGAAATACATTGATAGGCTCTGTTTTTACCGCACCATATAATTTTAACTGGACGTCGGGGACACAAGGGCCCATAAACTTAATAGCCCGGGCAAGAGATAGCCAGGGACTATGGTCGGCAGATACAATTCAGGTGAATGTGGCTGCCAATCAGCCTCCTTCAGTAAGTTTTACCAGTCCGTTACAAGGCGGGAATGTGTACTTTCTAAATACTACCCCTGTTACAGTTTCGGCCTCAGACCCAGATGGTACAGTGGCTCAGGTGCAGTTCTTTGTAGGCTCTTCTTTGATACAAACAAAGACTTCAGCACCATTTACCTTCACGTTCACTCCTCAAGGAACTGGCTCGCTAACACTTTCCGCCAAAGCAACTGATAATCTTGGACTGGTAAGTACAGCAACCATTCAGGTATCATCAATAAATAACCCTGCTGGCCCACAGATTTCTTTTGTTTCTCCCACTCCGGGCCAAAACCTTGCTTTGGGAGTTCAAACATTGGTAAAAGCCAATGTTACGATTCCTTCTGGCTCGATTTCTCAGGTGCAGTTTATTATGGCTGCCGGGAATGTGGTATTGCAAACACTTACCGCCCCACCCTATGAGTTCTCATGGACCCCAACTGCGGCAGGGGCTGTTAACCTGCGTTGCAGAGCAGTAGGAAGTAACGGAATGATTGCCCAAGATCAGGTAATATTCAACGTAATTAACGATTCACCTCCTTTGGTAAACATCCTCAGTCCTACAAACGGGTCAAATGTCTTTTTTCTTACCCAGACCCCGGTACAGGTAATTGCATCAGATTCTGGAGGAAGCGTTTCTTCTGTTCAGTACTACTTGAATAATATACTTCAACAAACTATAACTGTTCCTCCGTATAACTTCAACTGGATGCCTCAGGGAACAGGAGCTTACACGCTGGTGGCCAAAGCAACAGACAACTTGGGGCTCATTTCAAGTGATACAGTGGTTGTAAATAGTATAAATAACCCTGCTGGACCATCGGTTAGTTTTGTTAATCCGATCGCAGGACAAGCAGTGCCTTTCAATGTGCCTGTCACGGTAAAAGCCAATGTTTCTATACCTGCCGGTACAATTAGTCAGGTGCAGTTTATTTCAGCTGTTGGCAATACTGTTCTTGCGACCCTTACTGCTCCTCCTTACCAGTTTAACTGGACTCCAACTACCGTTGGCCCGGTGACACTCAGGTGTCGGGCAACAGGAAGCAATGGGCTTGTCGGCCAAGACCAAGTGAGTTTTAATGTAGTGAATGCTTCTTTTCCTGTAGTACAAATTCTTTCTCCTTCAAATGGTTCTAATGTTTATTTCCTGAATAATACGCCCATTCAGGTTTCGGCCATTGATCCTGATGGATCTATCACACAAGTGCAATTTTTCTTGGGAAATGGCCTGCAGCAAACCCTTACGTCAGCTCCATACACCTTTAACTGGACTCCGCAAGGAACCGGACCTTATACTATCATTATAAGAGCCACTGACAATGTCGGGCTGGTATCAAGTGATACGGTGCTGGTAAACTGCGTAAGCAATCCCGCAGGACCCCAGATTTCCTTTGTTGCGCCTGTTAATGGACAGAGTATTCCGGTAAATCAACCGTTTCTTATTAAAGCCAACGTTTCAATACCTACGGGTACCGTTACACAGGTACAATTTTTTTCAGCTACTGGGAATGTTCTTTTGCAGACGCTGACAGCACCGCCCTACCAATTTCTCTGGACTCCGTCAACTCCAGGACCTGCTACTATACGTTGCCGCGCTAATGGTAGCAACGGTATTATTGCGCAAGAACAGGTAAGTGTGACTGTAAGTAGCTACCTTCCTCCTGCAGTCAGTTTTATCCAACCAACTGTAAATGCTCAACTTGCTCAGAATCAGAATAACAGCATTCAGATTGCTGCCAACGATCCTGATGGCTCTATTGTTGAAGTCCAGTTTCTTGTAGGAAATACCCTCGTTGGTACTAGCTCTACTCCACCATTTAATTTTAACTGGTATTCTTCGGTTCAGGGTAGTTTCAACTTTATTGCCAGGGCACGAGATTCTCAGGGAATCTGGTCTTCGGACACCATACAAGTAACTGTTGCGGCCAATCAACCTCCCTCAGTTAGCTTTGCGACTCCTGTTTCCGGAGGAGCTGTTTATTTTCTAAACAATACCCCGGTTACGGTTTCAGCTTCGGATCCTGACGGTACGATCGCACAAGTTCAGTTTTTTGTGGGCTCCGCTTTGATTCAAACAAAGACAGTTGCCCCGTATACATTTACGTTTACCCCTCAAGGAACCGGGCCTCTTACGCTTACTGCTAAAGCTTTTGATAACCAGGGTCTTACCTCATCACAAGTGATACAGGTTAATGCACTGAATAATCCTGCCGGGCCTCAGATTTCATTTGTTTCTCCCATTCAAGGTCAAACAATTGCTATCGGTACCCCTACTTTGGTGAAGGCGAATGTTACTATTCCCAGTGGGTCTATTACCCAGGTTCAATTTATTGCTGCGGCGGGTAACGTGCTTCTACAAACGCTCACCGCACCGCCCTATCAGTTTACCTGGACACCAACCACGCTGGGGCCATTCAATATTCGGTGCAGGGCAATTGGTAGCAATGGCATGGTTGCTCAGGAGCAAGTAATTATTACAATTTCTTCGAGTTTTACAGGAGGGCAGTTTGAGTCTCTCATTTCAGGGCAAACAGTTGGTGAAAAGCTAATAATCTATCCTAACCCGACGGAAAGACTTGCTTCCCTGGTGTTGCCAGATTACCTTTTGACTGGTGGTCCTGCCGAATTGACTTGGTTTGCTATGGATGGTAAGGTAGTCAGGGTAGAAAAATTTGACTTGCCACTTGGAGAACCTGAAATACCTTTGGATACCGATGGCCTCCCTGCAGGCAATTATCTTCTTAGGCTTGATTTTGGGGGAGGCAGATCAGTGGGCAGACTGATAAAACAAGATTAAAGACAAATAAATCAGATCGAATCACGGGCTTTCTTCCATAGAGTAGAAAGCCCTTTTTCTCAAAAACACCAACCCGCATCGTTTTTTTTCGTTTTTTGAGGAAAGTTTAATCCGCATGGTCAGATACATACCGATTCAGTGGGAAGGAGAACATGGGGTGGCTTGGCTGCCTCAGGATGTGTTGATGAATGCAGCGATATCTGCTGCTATCTCGGGTATGGAATCCATGGCCAAGGAAGGCCAGGCCCATTTTCAATCGCTCAAAAGCGGCGACATGAAAGGGCCTGAATTTGCAGGTAAAATTCTGCAAAAAGGAGCCCAAAAGGCTGCCGGTTCCGGTTCTCGGGTATTGGCTGCTTATGCCGTAAAACAAGGCATGGAGCGAGTCGGTAAACGCCTCACGGGCAAGCTGTTGTTAAGGGGCATGAACCCTTTCCTGCGCTCCAATGCCATGTGGTCGGTCGCTTTTGGCCTGGTAGATCAGGGGGTAAATACATACCAGCTCGCAACTGGAGGCCTCAACCAACGCGATTATCAGGTAAAATCTACCCAAACAGCAGGTGCTACCGGAGGGGCCGTGGGCGGTGGTATTGTCGGTGCTATGATCGGCAATGTGCTGCTACCCGGTGCAGGCGGATTATTGGGAATGCTTTTTGGGAGCATGCTCGGCGAAAAAACCGGAAGTGCCGGAGGCCAGTTAATGGGCGAAAAACTATTTCCCAAAAAAGAAACGTCGGAAGAGACTAGCGCTCCCCAATCCTGATTTTCTACACAGGATAATTACATATTTTGTCTGTTATTCAACCCAAAACAAGTTATTTTGACCTGAAAAGTACCGCTTGATATGCGTCTTCAGGAAAAGGGTTGGCTAAAAAGATACCTGCAAAACAGGCGTGAGCAAATCCTTGCCTCAGGTGCTGGTAATGTCCGTGCGCGGATGGATGCTTATCTGGGCAGTGAAGATTACCTTTATCGTACGCTCCAGCCTACCGGCCTCATCTATGGCTACCCTTCCGGCTTTCCTGATCTGATCATACGCAGCACCAAAAACTGGAGTACCAAGACCTATACCCGCGTGCTGCTTGCCGAAAGCTATTTCAACGTAGGACTTTATCATTTACTCGATCCCGGAAAAGACCCTGAAGCTGTTTCCCAGGAAATAGCTTCCGATATCCGCGCATTTTCCCTCGCGGTACAACCCCGCCACGACCAGCAAGGACGTACCGTGCTCGGTGCCCGCCGACAACCGCTCGACCAGCTCGAATATATCTTCGAAAACAGGGTGCTGATCCGCAACGACTGGCGCAATTTCTGGACATCCTTTTTTCACAATAGCCTCGTTTTTCTGGATCTCATCCTCTTCAACCACTGGATGAATGATCGCTCGGAGGAAGCACTGACACTTATGCGCGACTATCGGCAAAAGCTACGTATGAGCGTGCTGCAAGTAATAGCCGCCTCTGCCTGGGCCGATGGAGAAATCAATGCAGAGGAACGGGAGCTGTTTTATTATTTTAAGGAATCGGCAGATTTGCCTGAACGTATTCGCAAAACGGCTGAGCAATACCTCACCACCGAAGTTACCCTCGATCAGCTGGACCTGGGGCAGGTGAGTACTTGGCTTCAGCAAAAATACCTGCTCGAACTCGCTATATTGACTACCCTTTCGCATCAACTGAAGACCAGGGTTGAAACCGAATTTTTGAGCCAGTTAACCGCTAAGCTCGGCTTGGCGCAAACCGAGCTGGATCAGAGCCTGGTCGTCATAGAGGAGTTTGTAGCCAAAAACAGGGGGCAGCTACATTACCTGCAAGGCCGACAGGCTTACCAGCAGGTGAGCAATATGTTGCTTTTTCAAATGCGGCAGGAGCTCCGTAAAAATCAAAAACGTATCCAGCGGGAAATTCGGGAGAGCAAAGAACTGGTTCATCTCCTTACAAAATCAACCAGGGAAGAACTCAGCCCCGAAGAATGGGAGCGCGTACGTCGTCAGTTGCTGGATGTGCTACGAACGGTGCCTGCGTTTACGATATTTATCTTGCCCGGAGGTTCAGTTACCCTCCCGATTTTGCTTAAGCTTTTTCCCAAAAGCTGGCTTTTTCCGTCTTCTTTTGGGCTGGATGAAGAAGACTTGGATGCTGAATTGGCTGGAAACAAATAACTTGGGGTCAGGTACTGCAAATCAAAAGGTTAAGGTGGCGTGCACAAAAGAAGAATACTAACCGTAGAGCGGGTCGATCAGGAAACGCCCCAGGCGGTAACCATTCATTTTTCTCAGCCACCCACCGACCGGGTTTGGTACAAGCCGGGCCAATACATTACCCTGATGGCTGAAATAGCAGGTGAAGAGGTGTACCGATGCTACTCTATCTCTACTTCCCCTCGCCTGGATAATACCTTGGGCATTACGGTAAAGGAAAAGCCGGGTGGCCACCTTTCGGGCTGGTTGGTGAAGGAAGTAAAGCCTGGATTGCGCCTGGAGGTGATTGATCCGATGGGCAGATTTTTCACGGATATTTCTGTTAAAAATAACCGACACCTGGCGTTCTTCGCTGCGGGAAGTGGTATTAGCCCCGTTTTTTCGATGATCCGTGCCGTGCTTTTTGGCGAGCCGGAGAGCAGGGTCAGTCTGGTGTACAGCAACCGCAACTGGCCGGATACTATATTTAAAGAAAAATTAGATCAGCTGCAGCGGATATTTCCGGGAAGGATTTTGGTCGTTCACCACCACTCCCAACCCTCGACAGGTGCACTTCCAAGGCTCAAAGCCGAATCGGTCATGGTCTTTGCCGCCGGTTTTGAGGATGGTTCAACGACTTACTACCTCTGTGGTCCGGAAAGCTATATGCAGATGGTTTTATCGGGTTTGCAGGAGGCAGGTGTAGCATCGGAAAATATTTTTCAGGAGCATTTCGACCTCTCTCGGGAAGCCGCACGCGACCTGTCTGATATCGGCGACCTGCACCCCCAGGACGTAGCAATCACCTGGAAAGGAGAAACACAGTCGATCCGGGTAGCAGCGGGTTCTACTATCCTCGAAAGTGCCCTGGCGCAGGAGGTGTACCTTCCCCATGCCTGCAAACGGGGAGTCTGCTCGGCCTGCATGGCCCATTTACGCAGCGGTGAGGTTCGGATGGCCCGGCAGGATGTGTTGCTGGAGTTTGAAGTGGATAAAGGACTGGTGCTCCTTTGTCAGGCATTTCCGGTGTCGGCTGGGGTAGAAATAGAAGTAGGATTTTGACAGGGCAATTACTTTTGCCGAACAATTTGGTGAACGGGTAGTTTGTGTATTGGCAGCAAAAGGAAGTACCTTTGCAGGAATTTTAATTAGCATGATTCAGACCGATATCTGTATCATTGGGGCTGGGCCTGTGGGCCTCTTTGCGGTTTTTGAAGCCGGATTGCTCAAGATGCGTTGTCACCTGGTGGATGTCCTTCCACAGATCGGTGGCCAGTTGACAGAAATTTACCCCAAAAAACCGATCTACGACATTCCCGGCTTCCCCTCCGTATTGGCGGGTGACCTTGTCAGGAATCTCGAAGAACAGATCGCGCCCTTTAAGCCTACCTATACCCTGGGCGAAAGGGTGGATGGGCTGGTAAAGCTAGAAGATGGTTCTTTTAATCTGCACACCTCCGAGGGCACGCAGATTCATGCCCAGGTAGTGGTTATCGCTGGCGGACTGGGTTGTTTTGAACCCCGGAAACCCGAAGTGGAAAACCTCGCCACCTTTGAGCGCAAAGGGGTGGATTACATGGTTCTTGATCCTGAAAAATACCGCGACAAGCGGGTGGTGATTGCTGGTGGAGGTGACTCTGCCCTCGACTGGACCATTTTTCTGGCCGATGTAGCTGCTGAGCTTACGATGATTCACCGCAGAGACGAGTTTCGCGGTGCACCTGATTCCGGCGGAAAAGTGGTGGCCTTGGCCGAAGCCGGAAAGCTGAACCTCCTGCTCAATTCACAGTTGAAAAGTCTCGAAGGTTCCGATGCACTCGAAGCCGTGAACGTGATTAACGACAATGGCGAAGTGACCCGCGTGGAATCCGATTACCTCATTCCGTTGTTCGGCCTTAGTCCAAAGTTGGGCCCTATTGCTGAATGGAACCTCTCCATCGATAAACGCGCCGTGGTGGTAAATGTAGAGGATTACTCCACAACCACTCCCGGCGTCTACGCCATCGGCGATATCAATACTTATCCCGGCAAGCTCAAGCTGATCCTCAGCGGATTTCACGAAGCAGCCCTGATGGCACACGGAGCTTATCAGTACATTTACAAAGACAAAAAACCGACCCTTAAATACACAACTGTAAACGGGGTTGGCGGATTTTAAAGCGCTCACAAGCAAAATTCATGATAAACATACAAGTAACTGACCGCAACGGAAGCAAGCGTTCTCTCGAAATTAAACCCAATCCTGCCGGGAGCCTCATGGAGGTTTTGGTGGAAGAAGGATTTGATGTGCCCGCTATTTGCGGAGGAATGGCTGGCTGTGGTACCTGCCACATCGGCGTGGTGAGCGGGGGCGAAAAGCTCTTTGCTCCTGAAGACGATGAGTCTTTTATGCTCGACAGCCTGCCCAACTACACCAAAATCAGCCGACTCTCCTGCCAGTTGCCCCTTACCGAGCAGCTCGACGGCATGGAAATTCAGGTGATGGGCGACGGTGCCTGATTTTTTTCAGTAGATTATTACTTCGAAAAATCTTTTTTTCGAACCCGGGCTTTTCCTAAAAAGGCCCGGGTTTCCTTTTTTTCGACGACGAAGAAAATTATTCGTGCCAGTTAATAGTTTTTCTTACTGGAAAACCTGGGAATTTCGAATAAAAAATGACTGGAATATCGGCTAAATCGGGCTAATTTTCGCGCATTAATAACCAGCACAATTATGATTAAGACAAACTGCAAGTGGGAGCACCCCTACAAGTATCCTAAGAAATACAGTAAGCGGGTTGCTTACTTCAGCATGGAGTTTGGTATCGATACCGCCCTCAAAATCTACTCAGGAGGCCTGGGTTACCTCGCAGGTTCGCATATGCGCAGCGCCCACGACCTGAAGCAGAACATGATCGGCATCGGCATGCTATGGAAATACGGCTACTACGACCAGGTCCGCGACCAGAACGGCCACATGAAGGCCCTGTTTCGTGAGCGTTTCTACTCTTTCCTCCAGCCTACCGACCTCATCTTTCCGGTAATGGTCAACGGTCACCCGGTACAGGTGCAGGCCTATTACCTGGCTCCGGAAGTATTTGGCACAGTGCCCATGTACCTCCTCACGACCGATATCGAAGAAAAGAACGACTACATTTCTTCCACCGTTACCTATCGCCTCTACGACAACAACGCTTCTTCCCGCATAGCTCAGAGCATTATTCTGGGTGTGGGTGGTGCCAAGGTGATCGAAGCCCTCGGTGGTGCAGAGGTGTATCACCTCAATGAAGCCCACGCGCTTCCGGTTGCTTTCAATTTGTATGAAAAATTCGGCGATTGGAAAGAAGTGAAGAAGCACATGGCCTTCACGACCCATACCCCCGAAATGGCCGGTAACGAGGAGCGCGAGTTTAGCCTGTTGGCCAAAATGGGCTTCTTTGGCTCAGTACCTGCTACGGAAGTGCAGAAGGCGACCCAGCAAGCGGGCAATATGTTCAGCTATACGGCTGCTGCCCTTACCCTGTCGAACCGCGCCAATGGGGTATCGCAGCTGCACGCTAAAGTTTCGGAAGAGATGTGGGAAGGTACTCCACAGAAACCTACCATTATCGGCATTACCAACGCCCAAAAGCAAAGCTACTGGCAGGATGCTCAGCTGAAGGCGGCCCTCGATGCCAACGACGATGCTGCCCTGGTTGCCCGTAAGCGTGAATTGAAGATTGAGCTCTTTAAAATTGTGGCCGACCAAACCGGACACCTGCTCAATCCTGACCTTATCACGATCGTTTGGGCACGCCGCTTTGCCGCTTATAAGCGCGCCGACCTCATCATGCGCAACCTTTCGTTTTTCTACGAAATGCTCAACCGCACCGATAAACAAGTGCAGATTATCTGGGCAGGTAAGCCTTACCCGAATGACGACGGTGCGGTGGATATGTTCAACAAACTGGTGCAGTATACCCGCATTACCAGCACTGCGGCTGTGGTTACTGGCTACGAAATGAACCTTTCATCAGCGCTGAAAAAAGGTGCAGACATCTGGCTGAATACGCCACGACGCCCACGCGAAGCTTCGGGTACCAGCGGCATGACGGCTGCTATGAACGGTGCCGTAAACTTCTCTACCGACGACGGTTGGATGCCTGAGTTTGCCAAGCATGGCCACAACTCCTACATTATTCCTCCGGCTGACCTCAGCACCTCTAACGAAGCCCAGGATGACCACGACTATAAGCACCTGATGTCGATTCTGGAAGGGGAGATTTTGCCTACGTTCTACGACAAACCTAAGAAGTGGCTCGAAATTGCCAAGAACAGCATGCGCGATGTGGTGCCTTTCTTTGAGTCGGACCGCATGGCCGATGAGTACTACGAGAAAATGTACAAGTAATTATTAGCTAATAAGCGAAAAGGAGGCTGTCCAATGGGCAGCCTTTTTTTATGGAGTAATATTGGTTCAAGGTATATTGATCTTTATTTCGAAAATGGCAGATTTATTGCCCGAAGAAACAGGAACAGAAAAAAATCGTAAATTGGAGTTATGTCGGGTCAGCTAAAAGAACATCGCCGGATGATTACTACCACTGAGTACCATCAGATGGCTGATGCGGGCATACTTACCGCAGAGGAGCGGGTGGAATTAATTTACGGAGATATCCTGGTTATGAGTCCTGTTGGCAGCCGGCACTTTGCTTGTGTCAATCGCATGAGCCGTATGTTTAACCGTATGCTGGGCGATCAGGTCATTACCTCCGTTCAAGGCCCGGTTCGCTTAAATGATTTTTCGGAACCCGAGCCGGATATCGCCCTGCTCAGGCCCACAGATAATTTCTATGCGGATCGCCTGCCCGGTGCTTCTGATGTGATGCTGGTCGTAGAAGTATCCGATTCTACCCTCGAAAAAGACCGCGAAATAAAGCTCCCGCTTTATGCCAAAGCGGGTATCCCTGAGGTTTGGATTGTAAATCTCCACCTCAATCAGCTTGAAGTTTACGCTCGCCCTATGGCTGGTGCCTACACCTTTTCCCGGGTTTTCACACCTGATCCTTCAGCAACCGTCGAGCTGCTCGGTAACTGTTTTCAGGTTTCGGAATTAATCGGTTGATCCCTTCTTTTTTGCAAAAAAAATAGTGCCTGTTTTCACAGACACTATTGATCATTTTTAGTATAATCTCCTGACTACCAGTCGATCCGGTAGTAGAACAAAGGCAAAAACCCTAATTGATATTCTTGTTGAATCGGTCCGTTTGGATTGCCAGGGTTATAGGTCAGCGAAAGGATGTTTTGGGTGTTGAGCACATTCACCAGGTCCACGCCCCACTGATGGGTGAGGTTCTTCATGTTCCATTTATACCCTACTTTAAGGTCGGCACGGAAATATGGGCGGAACTGGATGGTATTGGCCGTTTCGCTGAGGTACACGATCTCCAGGGCTTTGTCCGATGCAGCAATGTCCACAGGTCCATACCAGCGGCCACCCAGGGTGGTGAGTTTTGCACCGATATTGAGGGCGTTTTTCTTCTTAAAGGTAAATTCCTTGGCAAATAAGGCATTGAAGCCATAGCGGCCGTTGAAGGTAGTATTGCGCCAAACGAGGTCGCTGCCCCGGTATTTTGCATCGAAAACCGAACCTGTCAGCAGAAAGTAGTAGCCGTTGCTGAAGAATTTTTCCAGCGTAGCTTCAAAACCGAAGTTGCGGCCTGTACCGGCGTTGGTGAGGGTGTCGGGGAAAAAGCGGCTGAAACCAGAGCCGGTATTGACCAGCGAAAAGCTGCTGATGCGCTGCTCCACAGGAATATTGTACAGGTACTGGAAGTAGGTTTCGAGCTTTAGTTTCACATTTTTGGCCACCAGTAAATCATAACCCAACACGTAGTGCAGGCTCTTGGTGAGGCCCATACCAAGATTATACTCTTGTGGGTCGCGGTTAATGGTCGTTTGGCCATAGTAGTACAGATAAGGCGACTGTATTTGCGAGTGTAGTCCTGCGCCGAAGCTGATGCGCTGCTTATCGGTGATCTGATAGGCAAGTCCCACCCGGGGCTCGACGGGCGAGAGGCTGTTTTTGTTTATGCTGAAATAGAGACTCGTTATACCCGCTGTAAAGGTAAACCTGTCCTGCAAGCGCAAACGGTACTGGATAAAAGGTTGAACCTGAATGGGATGTGCCTTGGTGTCCCACCTCACTCTCCAGTTCTCAAGGGTGGTAGGCTGGCCGTTGGGTTGGGGCACTACTGTGCGGGCACTGTCCTGGAAGTTGAAGAAATACTGGTCGATATACACCCCGAATTTCAGCGTTTGCTTGCGGTCAATCTTGTGGTTGATATAGGCGTAGGTCGATATCCGCGAATCATTGAATGCGTAGTTGAGGATTCGTGGAAGCGAGTCCACGACGTAAGCATCGCCTTCCACATGCCGGAAAATCTGGTCGTGGTGGGTGAGCACCTGCTGGTGGGTGAGCGCGAGGCCTACTTTCACAAAGGTGTTGACGTTGATAGGTTGCGTAAAAGTTGCTGCCACTACGCCGGTGCGGGTGGTAAAATACTGGTCGCGATCGTTGGAGCCGTAAAGCAGGGTACTGGTATCGGGCTTGGCCTGGTCGCTGAGTACGATGTCGATGGTACTGGTGCCACCTATGCCCCAAATGGAGAGGTTGGCTCCGCTTTTTAGGGGAAAATTTAACCGGAAAGCACCATCCTGGTACTGGGGCACGGCATTGGTGCCGATGTTGATGCCCAATCCGCTGAACAAGGCGAGGGTAGAGTAGCGGTAGGTGGCCAGGTAGGAGGATTTTTTTTCCCGAGAAATAGGACCTTCTGCGGCGAGCTCTGTACCCAAAAAGCCAAACTGACCGGTAAATTCCCGCTTATCGTTGTTGCCGTTGCGCATTTTCAGGTCAAAAACACCGGCAACTGCATTGCCATATTCGGCTGGAAAGGCGCCGGTGAAAAAGTCGGAGTTGGAGAGATACTTATTGTTGAGGATGGTAACGGGGCCACCACCGGTACCTGAAATAGCGAAGTGGTTGGGGTTGGGCAGGTTGATGCCGTCCATGCGGTAGATGACGCCCTGAGGCGAATTGCCCCGGACCACGATGTCGTTGCGGGAGTCATCGGCACCTTGTACCCCGGCATAGTTGGAGGCCATACGGGCAGGCTCACCGCGGCTACCGGCATAAAGGTTGGTTTCGGTAACCGAAAACTCCCGGGCACTGACGAGGGCCATGTCGTTGCTGGCTTCTCCGTCGCGCTGGCCTACGATGTCCACAGCGTCCAATTCGATGGAAGACGCCTGCATGGCTGCATCGAGAATTACTTCCCGGCCTGAGGTAACTTCGATGTTGTTGAAGGTGAGGGGCTGGTAGCTGATGTACTGGTATGTAACAGTGTACCGGCCAATGGGTACCTGGGCCACACGGTAATTACCTGTGGAGTCGGTCAGCGCACCGCGAATGGCGCCATCTTCTGCTGTTACGATTACCCTGGCGAGTGCAAGCGGATACCTGGATTCGGCATCAACGACTGTTCCACGAAGGGTTTGGGTCAGGTCCTGACCGCGCATGGCAATAACTCCGATGGATAACCAGAGGAGTAGGAAATACCTTTTCATTTTACCTGGGAGATTGTTGCACGGCGCAAAAAAGGGTAGGCTTCGGCAAGTGCAGATAGGTGTCAGGGTGTCCAAATATCAATATTTTTTTAGAATGAGCAATTTTTAATTTCAAATAATGGAAATACTAAGCTTTTGGAGGTAATTTCTCTCCCAAGGATATGGCCTAGTCGCGAAGCAGCCACTCCTCTGCCTCGGAGCGATCTGAGAAAACCATTACATCTTTTCCCCGATTGCGGGTTACTGTTTCAAAAAAGCGATTGATGGAATCTTCCCGGTAAACGATGGCCACGGATATTCCTAAGGGCCAAATGGAGGCGGCTTCTTCTCCCAGCTGATAGCGGTCTATTCCGTGTACAAACCCCGACATGGTGCATAGATCCACCATTACTTTATACAGTTTACGCTGGTTAACTTGTGTTTCAATGGTATGAATCAACGTCTTCAATCCGTGCACACCCGGATATTGTCCTGAAACTTCGAACAGAATATATCCCCGTGATTGAGAATAACGGATGGAAAATTCTGGAGAAGGAGGAGATGCTGAAGCCATAATCAATGGGTTTCAGGTGGAAAAAGAACTGGCGTTAATAGTAATAACCATCAAGCACGAGCTCCTGGTATTCGGGATGCCGGCGGATGTAACCTGCTACAAAAGGGCAAAGGGGAACCACTGCCTTTTTCTCAGCTTTGGCAAATTCAAGGCCTGCTTTTGCCAGCATGCTACCTATTCCTTTTCCTTCCAAAGCAAGCGGTACCTCTGTATGGGTAAATACTACTTTGTCGGCCAGGTTCATCAGCTCCAAAACCGCTACTTGGTTGTCTGCATGAACTTCAAAGCGTCCTTTTTCAGGGAGTTGAATGACCGTATAGCTGGGGGATTCTTCCAATGGGCTAAAGCTTATGTTTAAAATATGAGACAAAAGATAACACTTTCAAAGGAAATACTCCCTTGAAAGTGCTTACATAAGTTTAAATAATGCGATGCGCTTAGTTGGAGGCAGTAACCTCTATTTTATTCAGGTTTTCGTCGAGGGGGGTCATGCGTGGCATAAGCAGGTGCGCGATTCCCAATGCAAGGAGGTAGATGATTCCGGCAAAAAGGAATGCGAAAAAGTAGCCCGATTGTCCGCTTTGGGTCAGGGTTTCACCAAGGGAAATATGGGCAACCAGTCCGGAGAAGGCACCTACAGCTCCGCCGATACCGATAACAGACGCCACGGCTTTTTTAGGGAAAACATCTGACACCAGCGTAAAAGCATTGGCTGACCAGGCCTGATGCCCTGCCGCTCCAAATGAAATAAGCAATACGGCTATCCATTCATTGGAGGTTTGGGTAACGAATACCACCGGCAAAATGAAAATGGCGCACAGGAAGAGCGTGAACTTACGGGCTTTATTGATGGTCCAGCCTCGTGTAAGGAAATAACCTGAGAGCCAGCCACCCCCAACACTTCCAAGGTCGGCGAGTACGTAGATAATGATAAGAGGTAATCCTAATCCCTTGATACTCAGTCCAAACGTGTCGGCCATGTATTTTCCGCCCCAGAAAAGATAAAACCACCATACGGCATCGGTCAGCTTAATAGCGGCAAATGCCCAGGTTTCTTTCTTCGGCAGCACCTTGCTCCACGGGATCGGGGTAATGGTTTCAGCCTGCGAATCCTGCTGGATATAGCTGAGTTCTTCGGGGGAAACGCCAGGATGGACTTCGGGTTTGCGGTAGATGGCCAGCCATGCCACGACCCAAAGTGCGCTGAATCCGCCGGTGAGGAAAAAAGCATATTGCCAGTTTTCGCCGGTTTCTGTCACAAAAAGGGGAATTAGGATGGGTGCCATGATTGCGCCCACATTGGTGCCGGCATTAAAAATACCCGTGGCAAATGCCCTTTCTTTTTTCGGAAACCACTCGCTCACAGTTTTGATACATGCCGGAAAGTTGCCGGATTCTCCCAGCCCCAGACCAAAACGCGCTAACACAAAACCAATAAAGCCAAATGAAGGACGAACCGCCGCGTGCAACATGCCAAATAAACTCCAGATCGCGATCGCTATCGTATAGCCTATCCGCACCCCGTAGCGGTCAACCACGGCCCCCATGAGTACCAGACCTATGCCGTATGCCAATTGGAAGGACGCACTGATATAGCCATACTGGGCGTCGGTCCAGTTGAAAACATGGTTTTGCAAAGTAGGAGCGAGCACCCCGATGATGCTTCGGTCAAGGTAGTTGATGGTCGTAGCTGCAAAAAGTAGCGCCAGGATACGCCAGCGATAACTGGATGCAGACTTAGTAGAGAGGTCTTTCATGGCAGAAAAGGAGTCAGGTGCCGTAGGTGAGGGGTTTTGTCTGACAAAATGGGGAAGGAGAAGTAATCGATATATTCAAATGTAAATTATTATTAGTTAAGCGCAATCGATTGCGCAATATTTTTTATCTTAAATTTCGAAGCAATATTTCCCGCAAAAGGCCGCATGGATCGAAAAAAAGTGACCATTAACGACATCGCAGAAGCGCTACAAGTGACCGCTTCTACGGTGGCCCGAGCCCTGCAGGACCATCCACGGATCAGCGATAAGACCAAAAAGCGGGTGATCGAAAAGGCACGGGAGCTGAATTATCACCCCAATTCCATGGCCAGCAATTTGCGTAAAGGTAAAAGCAATACCATCGGGCTGGTGATTCCGCGTATCAACCGCAATTTTTTCTCCAACACCATCTCGGGCATCGAGCAGGTGCTGCAGGAAAGGGGCTTTCAGTTGCTCATTTGCCAGTCAAATGAAAAGTTTGAGCGCGAGGTCGCCAATATCCAGACCATGATTCAGAACCGGGTAGAGGGAATCCTGATTTCAATTTCAGAAGAAACCCAGGACTACAGTCATCTGCAGCTGGCCCAGGAAGCCGGGGTGCCCGTCGTTCAGTTTGACCGGGTAGGCATGCAGTTTCCCGGAGGAAAGGTGCTTAACGACGATCTTGTTTCAGCTTTTGACCTGACCAATCACCTGATAGATAAAGGGTACCGCAACATTGGGTACGTAGGGGGGCGACAATACCTCAATATTTACCAAAATCGATTTGGCGGCTTCCAGCAGGCCATGGATGCGCGTGGCTTAACCCTGAACCCTGCCTGGGTTTCGCACGATGCCCTTTCTCAGGAGCGCGGTGAGGAGCTGGCACGTGCTTGGTTTTCGGGGCAAAATCATCCTGATGCCATTTTTGCCGCTTCTGATTTTTCAGCCTTGGGTATGTTGCTGGAAGTAAAGCGAATGGGATTTCGCGTTCCGGAAGAGGTCGGGATTACCGGCTATGCCAATGAACCATTCACTGCTTTAATTGTGCCAACCCTTACTTCGGTAGATCAAAAAGGCCTGCAAATGGGGCAGGCTGCTGCCCGCTTGCTGCTGGACCAGATTGACAGCCGGGTGCTTACAGATATTTCGGAGCCGATTTGGATTAGGCCCGGTTTGATGATCCGGGAAAGTTCTATGCGGAAATCTCAGGCGGAATGACTGCGGTAAGCGATATTTGCGCCTCATTCTCTTTTACCATGCTTCAGCACCTCAGGGTCTTTTTCGGTAACCGTTCCATGATTGCCACCGCCATGTTGTTTGGCTTGCACGCCATTATATTTGGCTTTTGGGTTACGCGGCTTCCCGAGCTCAAAGAAAAACTCGATTTAGATGCCGGTGAACTGGGTTTTGCGCTCTTTTTTCCGCCCATCGGAGCGCTCCTGTTTACCTGGTTCGGCAGTTCATTGATCTCCCGCATAGGAGAAGGTCGTTTCGCCCTTTTCAGCTTTGTAGGGTTTACCCTGAGCATGATTCCGCCCTTTCTGGCCCCTAGTTACTGGGCTTTTGCGGGTTCGCTGCTCATCATGGGCGTGGTGGTATCGGCGCTGGATGTATCCATGAATGCCTGTGCGAGCCAGTTGGAGCAAGAGGCCGGATCACCGGTGATGTCGGTTTTTCATGCCTTTTTTAGCCTGGGCGGAATGGTTGGGGCTATTTTGGGCGGCTACTTGGTAGCGGCTCATGTGCCAGCAGCCCCGCAGGTGGCCATTGGCGGGTTGATAGCGTCGGGTGTAGTCGTACTTACCTGTACCCGCCTGCTGCTGCCTATCCGCAGTCCGCACGAAGAAGCGCAGAAACCCCGCTTCCGCTTACCCGACAAAACCGTGGTAGGGCTGGCCATTATCGGGCTGTGCACCATGGTGGGCGAGGGGGCTGTGGCCGACTGGAGCGCCATTTACCTCAAAGAAGTAACCCTTGCAGATCCGGTCGTATGGGGCTGGGGCTTTGCGGGTTTTTCCTTTACCATGACCACCGGCCGCTTTCTGGGCGATTTCATTATCCACCGCCTGGGCCGTGTGCGCACCGTTCAGGTAAGCAGTGTGCTGGCTTTTTGCGGCGCTTTGCTGGTCATGACCAACCACCCCGTAAGTTCCATTGCCGGATTTACGCTCATTGGGGCGGGTTTCGCGTGCATGATACCCGTTGTATTCAGCCGGGCGGGCAGCCTCCCAAACGTAAAACCCGCCGAAGGCATCGCTGCCGTGGTGGGCATGGGCTATGTCGGTTTTCTGGTGGGGCCCGTGCTGTTTGGTACCATCGCCGATTTTGCTGGTATGCGCATCAGCTGGCTGCTGGTGGTGGGGCTGGCTACGCTGTCGTTTAGTTTGGCGGGGAAGACGAAGTAGGGGTATTCACACCTCCTCCCCAAACCGCAAAATCGCCTTCTGAAACGCTTCCCTCAGTTGTTGCAGCAAACTGCTGGATTTGCTTGGCACTTCGCGACCATCGATGCGGAGGACCGGGGTGAGTTCGCCCATGGTGCCGGTAGCGAATACGGCATCGGCGTTGTAGAGCTGGGTGAGGGAAAGGTTGGCCTCAGAAGCTGGAATGCCGAGTTCGTCTGCGAGGTCGAGCACGAGCCCGCGGGTAATACCGGGCAGACAGGCGGTGGCGTAGGGGGTAAAGAGTTGCCCCTTGTGGAGCATAAAAATATTGGTGTCGTTGAGCTCCGCGGCGAAGCCGTGCTCGTCGAGCATGAGGGCGGCATCTGCGCCAGCCACATTTGCCTGTATTTTCGCGAGGATATTGTTCAGGAGGTTGTTGTGGTGGATTTTGGAGTCGAGGAAGCGCGGATTGTTGCGCTGGATATGGCAGGTAATCACCGCTATGCCAGCGGCATTGTCGTACACCACGGGCTTCCATTCGGCGAGCACAATAAGGCAGGCGCCAGCCTGGTTGAGGCGTGGGTCCATGCCGGAGGTAACCTTTTCGCCGCGGGTGAGAGTGAGGCGGATATGGGTGTCGTGGTGCATACCGTTGGCTGCGAGGGTGTCGCGAATGGCCTGGCGGATAAAGGCTTCAGAAGGAATATCGCTGAACATCAGGGCTTTGGCCGATTCGCGTAGCCGGTTGAGGTGCGCCGACAGGCACATGATTTTTCCGTCGTATACCCGCAATCCTTCCCAAACGGCGTCGCCGCCCTGCACGCTGCTGTCTAATACAGAGACTTTCGCTTCCTGCCTGGGGTAAAGGCGGTCCTTTACAAAAATCTGGATGTCGGTGTTTCGGGGGTTGTATTGCTGGAGCATGGTGGAATTTGAGGGGGTAAATTGAAAATCAATCTACCAATTTATCAAATCCAGACCCAGGCAGCAGCCCTCCCGGCTTGCCTTTGGGCCTGATATTTTTTCGATTTAGCAACCACTGTCCTTGCACCCGTTGAATGATATTTTCAGGGTTGGGTCATCTGCCTCCCGTTTTCCTTCGCCACTTATACATCCCCTCCCGAAAGCGGCAATCGATATCGGACATCCGCATGGCGGAAATATTGCTGATTTTATAGAGCGAACTGCCTTCGTTTTCACCGAGTTTTCCGATGGCTTCTATCACAAACTCCTCCTCGCCCAAGTCCATGATGAGGCCATACACCACGTATTCGTGGTTGAATTCGATGGAGATAACTTCGTTTTTGGCCCGGCTGGTTTCCAGGTATTCGGCGCGCCAGTTTTCGGTAGTCAGCGGCCCGGGAATCGGCTCTATGAGGTCAAAGTCGTTCTTTTCCCGCACAAAGTAGGTGAAGATAGTAATGTAGTCCGAATCGAGGTCAATGCTTTCTATGGCATCCATTTGCTCGATCAATATGCCATCTTCTGCCCCGTAACGGTCAAAATTCCGAAACTGGAATACGTGCTCATTGTAGTCCTCGATGTAGCCGCACCAGAAGTCGTCGTTGCTGTCGTAAAGACGAATGCCCAGGAGGTCTTTATTGGTTTTAGACTTTTCGAAAATGTCTTTTATCATCGCGGTTGCAGGTTGCGGAGCGCTTAGAGATGGGATAGTTTTCCTATTTGCTCAATAACGGAATTATTTCCTGCTTGGTCCTGCTTGTGCCAGTGCGACTTTCCAGCAGAGGCATATTTATCCACAAGCCATCCCTGTACCCCGGCACATGTCTGGGCTTAACCAATTCCACCCCTATGCAAAGGCTTCATTGCTCTTTATAATGCCATTTTTATAGGAGCTTCAGAAAAAAAGCATGTGCAATCAGACGTTCGGCAGGTCCACTTCAAAAGAAACCTGGGCGCTTTTTGCTGAAATTTCCCCAATGATCAGGTCTAGTTCATTCGCGGATTCAAAGAAATTTTGCATGAGCATCTCCGTTTCAGATTTATCCCCTTTCAGGATATGAAGTAAATCAACCAGGCCCATCATCCGGGCCAGGGGGGCACGCACTACATGGGACTGTATCCAGGCTATTTCGCGAAGCTTTACATTCTGTATGTTAATTGCTCCAATGTATTGTTCCCGCTCGGTGATATCGTTCGCTATAATTATTTTTGCTTTCCGACCCTCAAAGGTGAGGACATTGCTTCGCATTTCTACCTGAATCTGCTCCCCGTTTTTCTTACGGTGGGTGAGTAGGTAGCTTTTTGTTGCCTCGTTATCTGAAGGATCCGCAGTAAGCCATTCTTTTGCGTTGTCCAATTCTTGAGGGATGGACAGGTTGAGGACTGACATACCCAGAAATTCCTGATATGAATAGCCATAGTGTTCAATCGCAGAGTTATTAGAGTCCAGGATAGCGAGTGTTTCCAGATCGAAAATCCATTTGGGGAGCGGACTGGCGTGGAAGAGAGTCCGGTATTTATTTTCTGATTCTTTGAGGCTTTCCTCGGCCTTTTGCCGCTCGGTGGCATCTTTTGCGATGCAGTACATTACCTGGTCGTGTTTGTCCCAGAAAAAGGACCAGATGAGCGGTACCGCGTCTCCGTTGCTTCGGATATATCGGTTCTCAAAGTTGGTCATGCTGGTACCTGCCATAATCAGGGCCATGGCCTCTGTGGTTTTTTCGAGGTCTTCAGGATCAACGAGGTCGAGTTGTTGTTTTCCGTAGAGTTCTTCGGGCAAGTAGCCCCATACCTCTTCAGCAGCAGCACTTACCTGTATAAAGCGGCCATCGGCTTGCAGGGTACAGATTACGTCGAGCGAAGAATCCATGATCTTTTTCAGCTCTGCCTGCGACTTTTCGAGGGCCAGCTTGCTTATCATGGTTTCGGTTACATCGCGGAAATTATCCACTACGCCCCCTATTGCCGGGTCATCGTTCAAGTTTGTGAGTGTGGATTCGAGCCATCGCCAGGTGCCATCTTTGTGTCTGGCCCTGTTGCTGTGTATAGCGGTCGGTATTCCGGGAAAAGCCATGGCTTGTGCCACTTTATGGGCGATAGTTTCATGTTCATCTGGATGGAAAATATCCTGAATCGGTTTGCCGATTAAGTCTTCGACCTCGTACCCCAATATCCGCTTGATGGAGGGCGATAAATACAAAGGCACTCCCTCCGGACTCATGATAGCGATGCCATCGGCCCCGTTTTCTACCAGGCTTCTGAATCGCTTTTCATTAGCCTCCAATAAGGATTGCGCGGCTTTTTTCTCCGTGGCATCAGCTGCATTAACAAATACCCCGATCAAATGCCCCTCTTCGTCACGGGCAGGCCGGTATTTCATGTTAAAATTTAGCAATCTTCCATCCAAAGCCTGAATGGTGATGTCGGCTGATTCCGTATTTCCCCTTAATACCCTTTCGTAGCGGGCGGCCAATTCATGCCTTTGCCCGGCCACTGCAAAATTGAGGATGGAATCGCCAATAGTCACTTTTACCCCCAGATATTCAAGGTACAGATTCTCAAACATTTTGTTCATCGATATGATGTTTAGCTCCTTGTTGAGGAGGATAAACGCTTCGTCGGTGTTGTCGATCATCAACGCCATGTCTCTTGCAGTGCGTTTCTTTTCCGTAATATCCTGCACAGAAATAACCAGGTAGTGTTTTTCATCGGGCAATACCAGGCTTTCTACGCTGGCTGAGACCGTGATGTAATTCCCGTCTTTTCTGAAAAATTGCTCTTCGAGGTGCTCCACAACCCCCGGTTTCATAAAAGGAGAAGATGCCTGTGAGGAGGCATTTCTTATTTTTGAGCCGATCAGGTACCGGGAGGGACTGCCAATCAGGTCTTGGCGGGTGTAGCCGTATATTTTGCAGAAGTTCTCGTTGAGGTTCACAAAGTTGCCGGCTTCGTCGATAACACAAATACCGATAGAGGTGGCATTAAATACTGATTCCAGCAGCTCTTTTGTAGCCTGAAGTTCTTCGTTAGCTTTTTTGGTATCCGTAATGTCCAGCATGCTGAGCGAGATACACGAAACCATTTTGTTTTCCAGTAATGCCGGGGTGTAGTTTAAGTTAAACCACAGGGTTTTGCCCAAAGCATCTGTAATGGAGGTTATATTGCTAACCTGTTGCCCCTCAAAAGCGTGATTGAGGTCCGTGATAATGGTTTCCAGGTGTGAGGGAGGGATGAGGTCAATGAGGGTCTCCCCGGTTTGGATTTGCTTGTTTCGGATCTTCAAAAAAGTTTCGCTGGCAAGTTTATTGAACGAAAGCACCCGGTATTTATGATCTAACAGGATAAATGCCTGCAGGCGGTTATTGATCAGCGCCTGGCTGAAGGCATCCTTTTCTATGAGGCTTTCTTCTTTTTGCTCAAGTTCTTCCTTGGTTATTTTCAATTGGGCATAAGCAACCTGAATTTCTTCATTGGTGCTCTGCATTTCTTCATTGGTGGTTTCAAGCTCTTCGTTCGACGACTGCAGCTCTTCATTGGAGCTTTGTAGTTCTTCATTCAGCGACTGCAGCTCTTCATTGGTCGTCTCAATCTCTTCGATATAGGTTTGCAGGTGCTCCTTGGTTGCCGCCAGTTCGTTTTCAAGCTCGTTGATTCGATCCGTGATGATGTCCTCGGTCACGGCAATTTGCGTTTTGTCGATGAAGGATTCGATATCCATCCTTTCAAAAATGACCACAAACAGCTCATCGGTGGTATTGGTATAAATCAGGGGCTTAGCAATGATTTTGACAAAGTACTCTGTCTCAAATAAATTAAACCGCTTGATGCCTGTGTTGGCGCTTGACCGGTTCGTGATGCATTCCCGCAGGGTAGTTCGCACCGAAAACTGCAGCTCAGTATTAAGCATCCTGAGCAGGTTGTTTTGGGTATTGCCAGGCACCAGCGTCAGGTATAACCGCACATCGCCGTGTACTTCCAGTATTTCGTGGTCTTGATTTACGACCACGTAGGGGTGTTCAAAGGTATTGAACAGGGTTTCCTTTACCAGGTCGGATATCGACAGATCCCGTTTAATCCCCGATGGCGAAATCAGGGGCAGGTGTTGTTTTTGTGTTTTTATAGGCTGAAAACTTGACCACGGCAATCTTCCCCCCTCGTTTTCTCTGGAAGATTTTGTTTTTTTCATCCACAGGCTTAAAAAGGTCGCTGTACTGCCCGGGTGTTTCTGATTTCCCCAAAAACAAATAACCGTCCTGATTTAGGCTATAATGAAAAATAGGAATGATTTGCTGCTGTAAGACCGTGTTGAAATAGATCAGCAGGTTGCGGCAGGAGATCAGGTCGAGCTTCAGAAAAGGAGGGTTGTTTGTGATGTCGTGCCGGCTGAACAATACCATGGACCTCACCTCTTTGGTTACTTCATAGATGTCGCCTTTGAGGGTGAAATACTGCTGGACTATGGGAGCCGGAAGATGGGCCACGGTTTCAGCGTCATACAGGCCCTTTCTGGCTTTTGCAATGGCCTTTTCATCGGTATCTGTCGCAAAAATCTGGATATTGTAGTGCCCCGCCCGGTCGTGGAGTATTTGGTGGAGCAGGATGCTGATGGTGTAGGCTTCCTCTCCGGTAGAGCAACCCGGTACCCATATCCGGATAGGTTCTTTGTTGGTTTTTTGGTCCAGGATGAGGCGCAATGTTTTCTCCAGCGACACAAAAGCTTCCCTATCCCTGAAGAATTTCGTCACCCCGATCAGGATCATGTTATACATTTCTCCCAGCTCTCTGGGGTTTGTTTCCAGCTCTTGCAAGTATGCCTGGAGTGTATCGATGTGGAGCAGGTTTAGGCGCTTCTCCAATCGGCGCTTGATGGTCGCCGTTTTGTAGTTAGATATGTCGGTGCCGGTTCCTTTGCTGAGCAGCTCAGTTATTTTTTCAAAAGCAGAAGTATCATCAGCTGACTTCGCTTTAAGTATGATCGGCAGGGCGAGGTGTTCCGCAATGGCGGTGCCCATTTCTGAAGGGATAACCACCTGGTCAACCACCCCGGTTTCGATCGCGGCAAGGGGCATGCCCGTATTTTGGGCCGTTTCAGGATCCTGGGCAATGACAAACCCGCCCTGTGATTTGATGGCCTTGATTCCCTCCGATCCGTCATTGCCGTTGCCGGAGAGCACCACGGCTATTGCCCGGTTGCCGAGGTCCACAGCCATCGATGCAAATAAAATATCGATCGAAGGCTTGGGGGCTTTGGTTTCGGTAGGTTTTTGGAAATGAATCCGGCCCTCTTCCACGGTTATTTCAACATCCGGTGGGGTGATGTAGATTTTTCCTGCCTCCAGCTGCACCCCGTGGGCCGTTTCGCCCTCTTCAAATGTGGTTTCTTTGCTCAGCAATTCCACCAGCTGACTCGTATGCGTTGGGCTGAGATGCTGGGCTATTAGCAGGCAAGTGTTTGGCAGTTCGGGAAGGTGTACCAAGAAATCCTGTAAAGCTTCTACCCCCCCGGCGGATGCGCCGATTGCTATAACAAATAACTGCTTGTCATGGGCAGTTGAATGTGTGTAAGTATCTGTATTTGTTGAAGTTGTATTATTTCTCATCGAACCCATCTCTATGACTAAGCAAATCTAAACTAGCTATAAATTTGGGTTTTTCTGGCTAATAAATTCTTCTAATTCTTTCTGGTCGGCAGGAAAGGTTTTGAGGTTATTAACAAAAAAAAGTACCCCATCTGCGTTTGCCAAGCCATCAAATTCGGTAAATCTGATGGAGCCGTCGTAGTGGGGTACCAAATGCCGTGTGTTACTTCCAGAAAAACGAGTAACTCAGTCCCGGGGTCGGGTTGATTTTCAACGATTCCCCTTTGGCCGACAGGGCTGTTACCCCAAGCCGGAAATTCACCCCCTTTACGATCATCCAGCGAAAGCCGACTTCGCCCATCACGGCATTTTTGCCTTCGTAGTCGCGCGAAAGCCCTCTGGCCAGCGACACCGAGCTGTAGAAAGATGAAGGATTTTGCCATTTGCCTACGGGCAAAAACCACAGCGATACCCCTGTGCGGATAAACTGGGTCGTGGTGTTGCTCACAAAATTGGTGGGGTAAAAACCTGCGTGCAGCGATACAAACTTGTAGCGGTACTCAGCCCCGATGGAGGGATTACGGAAGGCATTGATGCTCAGTTCGTGGGTAGAAAAACGGCTTTGCGCCTGGGCAATAAGGCCCGTCAGGACCAGGAGAAGCAGGAGGGTTGTCTTTTTCATATCGTTGTTTTGTTTGACGATACAAAATTGAAGGTCAACCCTCCGGTTCCGCTGGACAAATGTCCTGAAATGAACAGGGCTTAGCTTTTTCAAAAATTTCAGCCGATGCAGCCAAGTATGTGCATGGACTGAATACCATGGCCTTCGCGGATCATTTCATTCCCGCCAATGCCGATTCTGCCTGGCCTACTACTTTTCCACAAAAATCAATCACCGCCTGCGGATTTTCCAATGGGCTAACATGGCCGCCAGCTACGAGGGTCGTTTCCAATACCGGCGGCTGAGGCACATAGTCTTCGGTGCCTTTGAGGGCAAATGCAGGCACTTTCAGTCCGGTTATCAGGGCGCTGGCATCTTGGGCATTGATGATCACAAACTGATCCACCCGCTTCACTTCTTTGTGAGTTAGCTTGCTCATGGGCGTTTTCAGTTGTGCCAGCAATTCAGGGTTTTCTTTCAGCGAGGCGGGGGCGAATAAGGCTTTTGCCGTTTGTTTTTCATAGAAATTCCTGAAAATCAAGGCCGTATGCTGCATCCTGAAATTTCGCTTCTGTTTATTCGAAGCCGCTTCGAAGGGCATATTTCCCAAGCCAACAGCGGCAAACCGATCAGGATATTTGCTGGCCGCGCGCACGAGGGTCATGCTTCCCCAAGAGTGGCCGATGGCTACGGTTTGGGCGATTTTCAGGCTGTCTAATACTTCTATGAGCATTTCTGCGCAGTCATCCAGGGACCAGCTTGCAGGAACACCGGTTTTGCTGGCTCCGTGCATAGGCATGTCGAGGGTAATGATGGGGCGATCTTCGATGTTCGCTGCGGTGGCGTCCCACAGGTGGTGATCGAAATAGACCCCGTGGAGAAAAATAATGGGTAACCGCTTGCTGTCGGCGTTTTTGACATAAACGGCCACTTGGCCCAGGCGGGTAGGAATAAAGGCAGGCGTGTTCATAGCTTTGGGTTGTGCCGATGATAAAAGTGGCGAAATCACACAATAGAGGACCAAGAGAAAAGAAATTGTTTTCATTTTGAAAGAGATTTAATGGCTGATGGAGGGAGCCTGACGGGAAAAATTGGGCGACGTAAGCTGCTCCACGACAAAGCGGGCCATGCCATCGTTTGATACCGAAAGGCGGAGTCCCTGACCATCGAGGGTAGGCTTTACCTTCTCATCTGAAGGTTTGGGGGTGATGTTTGGGCAGCGCACGAGGGTCCAGTTGAGCGAACTTTGCATCATCATCGGCTCCATGCGGTTCTTGTCTTCGATAATAGCCTGTAGCCATTTCATGAAGTAGGGCAGGATGATTCGGCGAAAAACCCAGGGGTGGAACGCACGGGAATTGCCCACACCTACATTGCTCAAGGCTACCAGCCGCGATACACCCGCCTGTTCCATTTCTTCCACGAGGATGCGCGTAGCGTCGGAAATAAAAGTATTGGGTTGTCCAAGGCCTTTGCCCCCGATGCCGAGGCATTGAATAACGGCTTCCTGGCCAGCGAGTACCTGCCGCACGGTTGCCCGGTCAAGCACGTCGCCCTTAATAACGGTGAGCAGGGGGTGGGTAACCGTGACCGACTGCGGGTTGCGAACGAGTACGGTAACCTGGTGTTGGCGGGCCAGGGCCTCAGGCAGAATGGCTTTGCCCGTGAAGCCAGTGGCTCCGAAGATGACGACTTTCATGATGCAGTTTCAATTAATGACGCTGCAAAATTCATCGGTCTGCTATCCCGTTACCTGAAACAATTGTTACAAAATCAGCCCTCGCTCAGTTTTTTGCGGATACGGCTCAGCGATGGCCGCTCGATGCCCAGGTACGTGGCGAGGTGGGAGAGGGAAACGCGGTTGAACAGGTTGGGGTTTTCGCGCACAAAAGCCAGGTAGCGTTGTTCAGCACTGTCGAACAAAAAGCTTTCTATCCGCCGCTGCTGGGCTTTCAGTACCTCTTCGGCCACCAATCGCCCGTACCGCTCGATGCCCGGATGCGCCAGATAGCCCTGCTGGATATGCGCATAGCTGAGGTTGACCAGAACCGTGGGCTCCAGGCATTGGAAGGAGTAGCGGCTGGGAGTTTGGGTAATGAACGAAGTGTAATGCGTGGCGTATTCCTTTTCTTTGATAAACCGGATCGTGACCTCGTCGCCCGCCTGATTGACGTAATACGCCCGCAACAGTCCCTGTGTCACAAACCCGATATGCGGATGGAGGGTATCGGCATGCAGGTAAAATTGCTTGGGGGAAAAGGTAGCGAGGGTCAGCCCGCTTTCCATGTAGCGCAATTCTTCGTCCGTCATTGCCGGGCAAAGGGCAACCAACGCTTCGAGGTAGGTTTGGATCGCGTCGCTCACGGGCATCTGTTTATCGGGTGAATTAAAGTAGTCGGATTTTCCCCAAAATCACACCCTGACCATCTGGTCGTACAGTCGCTCCAGCGTGGCGGGTGCGTCGGTACACAGCCCCGGGTGAACTTCGGATGCCTGCACCACCGTGCTGCGCCGGGCCGTAAGCCAGCGGAAACGGGAGGGCTTATCTAGCGCCGCAATGGGGCCCGCATGGGGGCTACCGAGGCATATTTGCTCAAAAGCCTCCAGGTGACAGCGCACGTCATCGATGGCCATATCGGGGCAAAGCAAGGCCAGGCGGGTGTCGTCCGGCGAAAATTTCCCCTGCAAAAAAGCCTGACCCCGGCAATACAGCACCACGCCCACGTTGAGAAATTCTCCCCGCTCGGGCCGCGGCACCACCCGGATCACGGCATACTCATATACGTGCTGCTCTTGCATGCCTGGCTTCGTTTACAAAAATATCGGCATGTTCCAGCCGTCGCTTCAAAAATCCCTGATATACTTGCCGCACGGCTTCGTTTTCGCTTTCCTCACGGTTGAGCGCCAGCCATTCTTCGGGTATCACCGACAGTACCGCATCTATCGCTTCGGGGGTAATTGCTTTCCGCATTTCGGCATCGGCTTCGTCGAGCATCCTGGCCATGCCCAGCAGCACATGGTCTTTGATGTGGGTAAAAGGCTTGATGGCCTGCTCCTCCCAGTTTCCCCACGAATGGTGAAAATAGAGCGCGGCGCCATGGTCGATGAGCCAGAGCTCGCGGCCCCAGGTGAGCATATTGGTGTTGCGGGCGGTGCGGTCCACATTGGTGAGAAACGCATCAAGCCACACGATTTTGGAGGCCGTGAGCGGATCTACCTGCGTCACCACGGGGTCGTAGGTGATGGAGCCCGACAGGTAGTGCAGGCCCAGGTTCAGCCCCTCGCTGGCACGCAGCAGGTCCTGAATCTCTTCGTCTCCTTCGCTCCTGCCATAGGCCGCATCGAGGTCGGCAAATACGATTTCGGGTACCCGGAGCCCCGCCAAACGCGCCAGTTCGCCACCGATAATTTCGGCAATGAGCGCCTTGCTGCCCTGTCCTGCCCCGCGAAACTTCAGCACGTACATAAATCCGTCGTCGGCTTCGGTAATGGCCGGCAGCGACCCGCCCTCGCGGAGGGGCGTTACGTAGCGGGTGACCTGTACCCGGCGTATTTCAGGTGGTTGGGGCATAAGCAGCGGTTCAGCGAGTGAGTGTGTAGCAAAGGTAAGGGTTAAGCGGGGAGATTTAGAAAAGTACTGCCCAACTCCAAATGAGCCGTTCAATTTCCCCAAAACCGGCTAACTTCCCGGGTATGAGTAACCCCCTCCTATCCCCCTACTGGCCATTTGCGGTGTTGATGCTCGGCATCGTGGCGGTGGTCGTGATGATCTCCCGGCTGCGTTTTCACGCCTTCATTGCGCTTATGCTGGCCGCTGTTTTTGTGGGCCTTATCAGCCAGCACCTGCCTGCCCCCGCCGGACAACACTCCCTTGTGGCCGCCGTGGAGCTGCCCATGGCAGAGTTTGGGAGCCTTGCCGGGAAAATAGCCTGGGTCATTGCCCTGGCCGCCATTATCGGCACGGCCATGATGGAAAGCGGCGCCGCCGACAAAATCGTAAACGCCCTCCTGCAACTGCTGGGCGAAAAAAGGGCGGCCCTCGCCTTGCTGCTCAGCGGGTTTGTGCTGTCGATTCCGGTGTTTTTCGATACGGTATTTTTCCTGCTGATACCGCTGGCCCGCGCCCTGGGGATGCGTACGGGCAGGCATTACGTGCAATACGTGCTCGTGATCGGCGGAGGGGCCATGCTCACGCATTCGCTGGTGCCGCCTACGCCGGGTCCGCTGATTATGGCCGAAACCCTGCACATCGACCTCGGTCTGGCCCTGATGGCGGGTCTGGGTATTACCCTCCTGCCTGCAGGTGCCGTGGGGATACTTGCCCGGTGGATCGACCGCCGCCGACCAATTCCGATCCGCGAACAAGGGGGTTCTGATGCCCATCAAAGTGCCGTTTACGAACCCATGAACAACCTGCCCGGACTGCTTGAGTCGCTCTTGCCGGTGATGGTGCCCATCGTGCTGATCGGCTTGTCGTCGGTGGTGGAAGGGGTGAAGGGCGAAGTGCCGGGTTGGGTCGCTTTTTGGGGAAATAAAAACGTGGCCATGCTCGTGGGGGCGGTGCTGGCCCTTGGCCTGTGGGCGCGTATGCGTGGGTTGAAGCTGCGCGACCTCGGCGGCGCGGTAGGCGGTTCGCTGGAGGTGGCGGGGGTAATTATCCTCATTACCAGTGCCGGGGGGGCCTTCGGCGCCATGATCAAACACGCCGGAATCGGGGACGCCATCGCCCTCGCAACTGCCCATTTTCCGGTGCCCTACCTCCTGCTTGGTTGGGGCGTGTCGGCGGTGATGAAGACCGCCCAGGGGTCGAGTACCGTGGCCATGATCACTACATCGAGCATATTGGCCCCTTTGATCGGTACCGGCGAGGGGCTGCCCTATCACCCCGTGTACGTCTATCTCGCCATCGGATTCGGCTCCGCCTGCATTTCGTGGATGAACGACAGCGCCTTTTGGGTCGTAGCCAAACTAAGCGGCTTTACAGAGAAAGAAACCCTCCAAAGCTGGACCCTCCTCCTCGGGCTGGTGTCGGTGCTGGGGTTGTTGCTGGTGATGCTGCTTGCGTGGTGGGTGCCGGGGTAGGGGGGATACAAGGTTGTTCACATTTGCCGGTTGTTCATATTTTGTGAACAAATGAATTTTGTGAACAAAAGCGAAAAGATCTAGCGCTTTCGATCGTTCCTGCGTGGAGTTTGAATCAAGCGTGTTCAACTTTTGATTGACAAATGTAGCCCTAAGCAATAGGTCATTGGTCATGCTGCCCTACACCCTCATTAAGAATGCCGATTCAGGAATCTGCGGTCCGATCCTTGATGACAGCCCCCACTTCGTATCCGAAAAGTTGAAGTACCTGGTTCACTTTATCCAGGCGCAAACTTTCCTTCCCCTGCTCGAGCTCCCGTAAGAAGCGCAGGCCCACCCCAGCCTTTTCAGCCAGTTCAGGCTGTGTGAGCTTCACCGATTTACGTTTTTCTTTTACAAAATGGGCCAGCTGCATTTTTATACCCTTTGGGGGGTAAATATGGTTGTTGTTTTAGAAATTATACCCTTTAGGGTATAATTTCAACTATATCTCCTTAAAGAATACGAACTGCTGGAAGAAATGAAGAACCAGCAACTCGCTTTCCGGGAAAATGAATCGTCAGGTAATGAGGGTATGCCTTAACGGCTACATGCTTTTCACTTCCGCACACTCCACACATACAGCCGCTCCACCCGCTCCCGGGCCCAGGGCGTTTTCCGCAAAAAAGCCAGGCTCGACTTGATGCTGGGGTCGTGGGTAAAGCACCGGATAGGTATTTGATCGCCGAGGTATTCCCAGCCGTAGGTCTCCACGAGCTGCGCGAGCATATCGGCGAGGGTGACGCCGTGGAGGGGGTTATTGGGCTGATCGGGCGTATGGAAAGGAGGCGTGCTCATGGGAGGCAATTACGGCATTTTTTGGGGAAGAGGGGAGGGCTTGCGCTCCTTACCGTGGCGGGTGTCAAACCCGCCGTTATGGATAGGCGGAGCCATCCGAGCCTGCACAAAGCACTCCGTCGCGGCGGGTTTAATACCCGCCCAAAACGAAAGCAGCTCTTTCTTCTTTCAACCGAAAATCACCTGAAACCCTTCGCGGCCTCGCGCCTTCGCGTGAGATCTTTTCTACTAAAAGAAAGCGGAAAAAATTATCAGCTATTTCCCGATACAAAATTTCTCAAAAATCTCACCCAGCACCTCATCTGAGCTGATTTCGCCCGTCACCTCGCCGAGGTAATGCAGCGCAGCGCGTAGCTCCACCGACAGCAGGTCGCCCGAAAGACCCACAGCCAGGCCCTCGCTTACGAGCGTGAGCGCATCGCGTGCACGCAGCAGCGCATGCAGGTGACGCGCGTGGCTGATCACCGTTTGGTCGGCGGGGCCTTCCGACAAGCGGCGAATCCGGGTTGCCATCTCCGATTCGAGGGTGGCGAGGCCCGCGCGGGTATAGGCGCTGAGGTTCAGCACATCCGCTTCGGCATATCCCGCGGCGGAGAGGTCCGTTTTATTGGCCACAAAAAACACATCAGCCCCATCGGGCAGACCTAGACTGGCGGCGTGTGCCCGCGCTTCGGCCAGGTCCAGCTGGGTGGTATCGAATACATACAGCACGAGGGCGGCGGTTCGGGCCTTGTCGAGGGAGCGGCGCACCCCTTCGGCCTCGATCACGTCCACGGTTTCGCGCAGACCGGCCGTATCCATCAGGCGAAATTCGATGCCCTCCAGCACCAGGCGGTCCTCGATCACGTCGCGGGTCGTGCCCGGAATATCGCTTACAATGGCGCGTTGGTCGTTGAGCAGGGCATTGAGCAGGGTCGATTTTCCGGCGTTGGGTTTGCCCACGATGGCAGTCGGTACGCCCTGGCGGAGGGCATTGCCGAGGCGAAAGGAGCTGATCAGCCGGTTCAGGCGTTCGTCGAGTTCGGTGAGCAGCGACAGCAGTTGGCGGCGGTCCGCAAATTCCACGTCCTCTTCGCTGAAGTCGAGCTCCAGTTCTATCAGCCCCGCAAAGGTGATGAGCCGCTCACGCAGCCGCGCCAGTTCCTGCGACACCCCACCGCGCAATTGGCTGATGGCCAGCTTATGCGCCGCCGCAGAGGAAGATGCGATGAGATCGGCTACGGCTTCGGCCTGGGCCAGGTCCATGGCACCGTTGAGGTACGCCCTGCGGGTAAATTCCCCCGGCTCAGCCGGACGGGCACCCGCTTCGATCAGCAGTTCCATCGCCCGCCGGAGGATAAAGCTGCTGCCGTGGCACGAAAGCTCCACCACGTCCTCGCGGGTAAACGACCGGGGCCCGCGAAACACCGTCGCCAGCACTTCATCCAGCACCTCGTCGCCGTCGAGCAGGCGGCCAAAGTAGGCTTTATGGCCCTCGGCACGGGTGAGGTCGCGGCTAAACAGGCGGCTGGTAAGGGCCAGGGCCTCGCTTCCCGATACGCGGATCAGCCCCAGGGCGCCGGTTCCGGCCGGGGTGGCAATGGCAACGATGGTGTCCAGGTTGTGCTGCATGGCGCAAAGGTACAGCGAAACGGCTTTAAAGCGGAGGGGCCAGCGCTGCCAGCTTTTCCATCCAGCCCCTTACCCCCGTGGCTTCTACCGATGCCGAAACCGGAAACTGCCTTTCGAGCGGGTACACCACGAACGGGTTAGGTAGCGCCTTTACCTTGCATATCTAAAATTATATTTTAGGATTACAAGGTAAAATGGGGGCGAGGTTCACCGATTTTTCTGGAATTGGCTGAATATTAAGATTCGGTAGCAGCACTTTCGGATGAGGAGGAAACGACAAACCGGGAAAAGATCCGGGTAGGTCGAGGAGGCATCAATGGGAGGTGTATCTTTTTTATTTTTATGGATTAAAGGATAAATTTCATTATAAATTTCATTATAAATTTCCTGCCCTATGTGGCACAAATTGCTTCTCATTTTCACCCTTTTACCTGGCCATTTTTTTGCTCAAAGCCTTGAGGGTGATTTATTCCTGGAAATCCTCGGTAAACCCCAGAACTCCGAGGGTATGCAGAAGGTAATCGCTGCGTACCAGTTGCAGGCAATCCATCAAGGATATGGTTCTCCCACACAGTACATTCAAGTATTGGGAGACCCGGTTTCCTCAGTAGGGCTAGGAGGGACTGGAAGCACCAAAAGTGGTTTTACCGGGGGGCTTCCGTTGGGTTTAAAGTTCTCCATGACAAAAGCCCAGGCAGAGGCGTTGCTGGCAAATACAACTACTTTTCAGAATGGAGGCGCTGCTGCTTACCCCAGGATTTATTTTTTCTATGAAAGGGGAAAGAAAGTCGAGCTATCTTATTCTGCAGAAGGCTTTCTCACCTATGTTGCGCTGGAAAACAAAGATTATTTATCCCTGTACGATTATTGGGTGAGTACCGGAGCGCAAGGCCTCCTGAAGCCGGAGGATCTGGTTTATTTCAAAAACAGCACCGGGTATTCCCATAGGGTAACAGAGAGCGAAACGGATGTTCCCTTTGTTTCCAGCAATGAAAAAAAACTGTTTACCCTTTTGAGGGAGTTACAGAGCCACCTGGTGAATGAAGCTTACGAACCAAGCTGGAAAGTACAGGGTCCCATTTGGCTCAGGCAAGCAGTGGGGGAAGAGCCATCTATGCTCCAAAGGGGAATTCTGCGGTCGCTGTCCGATCTCGAAGCACAGATTAAGCGGGAGTATTTCGAGGAAAAATGGTCCTGGAAAGGTCCTCCGTGGCAAGCGGAATGTAAAGCACTGCAAATGGACGAACGGGTAGCCGCTTTGCTGATCGAATTGGAAAGCAACCTGTCCTGGTCAGCAGTAGATGCAGATTGGGCTGCCCGCCGTGAGGGTTGGTTGGCCGAATGTGCCGCTATTCATACAACATCAGACCCGGACTGGAACGGAGAAGACGAGTTTGACAGATTTTTTAAAAAAGATTAAATGGAAAGGATATCTCCCTCAATTTTACCTTGCAATTCCACCAAGAAGAAGCGGATTTGCAAGGTAAAATTGATTGTAGGATGAATATATTTTATTTAAAACGCTCAAAATCAACACTTTATAATTTTCTATTGCTTTCCTCCACTTCATCAGCCATTACCTGTACTGCTTCCATCATTTCAAGCTTATAGGCATCGAGTTTGGCGGCAATGTCGGGGTCAGCGCTGCCGATAATCTGTGCGGCTAGGATGCCCGCGTTTTTGGCGCCGTCGAGGGCCACGGTAGCTACGGGTACGCCCGAGGGCATTTGAAGGATAGAAAGGACAGAGTCCCAGCCATCGATGGAGTTCGACGATTTTACGGGTACGCCGATCACCGGCAGGGTGGTAACGGCGGCTACCATGCCGGGCAAATGGGCTGCTCCGCCCGCTCCGGCAATAATCACCTGCAGGCCGCGGCTGCGGGCTCCGGCGGCGTAGTCCATCATCCGCTGGGGGGTGCGGTGCGCCGAAACGACCGTTATTTCGTAGGAAATGCCAAATTTATCGAGCATTTCGGCGGCACCCTGCATTACGCGGAGGTCCGATTTACTGCCCATGATGATGCCTGCTTTCGGTTTCATGTGTGTATTATTTATAAGGTATTCACGAGCGGGAAATGACCCGGAGGGTGTTTTTTACGGCGGTTACGGTTTGTTTCAGAGATTCGGGGTCGTTGCCGAGGATGGTCACGTGGCCCATTTTTCGGAAAGGGCGGGTTTCGGTTTTTCCATAAAAATGCGGATACACACCGGGCATGGCCAGCACTTCGTTCAGACCTTCGTACTCCACCGGGCCCGAAAAGCCGGCTTCGCCCAGCAAATTCACCATGGCGGCGGGCGTGTGCTGCGTTACATCGCCGAGGGGCAAACCCAGAATGGCGCGTAGGTGTTGCTCGTATTGTGAGGTGCGGCAGGCGCGTATGGTATGGTGGCCGGAGTTGTGTGGGCGGGGGGCTATCTCGTTGATCAACAGACTATTGTCTTTCAATAAAAACATCTCTACCGCCAGAATACCTACATAATCGAGTTGTTCGGCGAGTTGCTTTACAATGGTTTCGCCTGCTTTTACAACTTGTTCTGCCAGCACTGCCGGGGCAAAGAGGTACTCCACGAGGTTGTGTTCGGGGTGAAAAACCATCTCCACCGGCGGAAAAACGGCCATTTCTCCCAGTGGGTTCCGGCTGACCAAAAAGGCTATTTCTTTTTCAAAAGCAACGAGCTTTTCCAACAAAGAAGGCGCATCAAATCCTTTTTCCAGATCTGCTTCCGACCGCAGCATCTGCACGCCCCGGCCATCGTAGCCTTCTTTCCCGAGCTTATGCACCGCCGGCAGCCAGTGGCGGTAAGGGTCGAGGTCTTTTTTCGAATCGGTCAGAACGAAATCGGCAATAGGCAGGTCGTGGTCGCGGTAAAATTGCTTTTGCAGGCGCTTGTCCTGGATCATGCGCACGGTTTTGGGGTCGGGATACACGTGTTTGCCCATGGCTTGCAAGGCTTCCAGTGCTTCCGTATTCACATGCTCAATTTCGATGGTAATCACATCACAGGTTTCGCCAAAGGCCATCACCGTATCGTAATCTTTGAGATTGCCTTGGGTAAAATGGTGCGCATAGGGCCTGCAAGGGGCATCTGCTGCCGGGTCCAGGATGGAGATAGATACATTGAGGTCGATGGCGGCCTGAATGAGCATGCGGCCCAGCTGGCCTCCGCCCAATATGCCAAGCCGTAAATCGCTGTAAAAACGCTTTTCCATGGTGCGAAGGTAGGATGTGAACAGGGGAAGAAAAAAAATGATAGCATTACTTTGAAATGTAGATAGCAATATTCTATATTTGAAAAATCAATTACCCATGCAAGAACAAGTTTTGAAGGGCAACATGGCAGTTTCAACCAAGGCAAACACGAAGATAGCGGTGGCACCCGGCGACGGGATCGGCCCCGAAATCATGGATGCTACCTTGCGGGTACTGCGTGCGGTGGCTCCGGAACTGATTTTTGAAATGGTAGAAACCGGCGAGCAGGTGTATCTCCGGGGCGAAAAATCGGGGTTAGATGCCCGGGTGTGGGACGTGTTGCAGGAAACAGGGGTCATGCTGAAAGGCCCTATCACTACCCCTCAGGGCGGAGGCTACAAAAGTGTAAACGTTACCCTCCGTAAAACCCTGGGCTTGTTTTCGAATGTGCGCCCGGTACGCTCCTACGCGCCTTTTGTACCCACGCACTACCCCAATATGGACGTAGTGATCGTGCGTGAAAACGAAGAAGACCTCTACGCAGGCATCGAGCACCAGCAAACCACCGATGTGGTGCAGTGCCTCAAGCTCATTACGCGTCCGGGGTGCGAACGCATCATTCGTTATGCTTTCGAATATGCCCGGTTGTATGGCCGCAAAGACGTGTGCTGCATGACCAAGGACAATATCATGAAGCAAACCGACGGATTGTTTCACCAGGTTTTTGATGAAATAGCACAGGAATATCCAGATATCCGGTCCAGGCACATGATCATCGACATCGGTGCTGCCTTGCTGGCCCAGCGGCCGGAGACTTTTGACTTAGTTGTGACTCCAAACCTGTATGGCGACATTATTTCGGACATAGTCGCGCAGGTTGCAGGTTCGGTTGGATTGGCCGGTTCGGCAAATATTGGCCTATTGGCTGCAATCTTTGAGGCTATTCACGGGTCCGCCCCCGACATTGCCGGCAAAAACTTGGCCAACCCTTCCGGACTCATGCAGGCAGCTGTACTGATGCTTACCCACATGGGCAAAGCCTCTGCCGCAGCTAACCTCTCAAATGCGTTGCTGGTAACCCTCGAAGACGGTATTCATACCGCCGATATCTTCAAGGAAGGCTTCAGCAGCCAGTTGGTGGGTACCCGCGAGTTTGCAGATGCCGTTATCGCACGCATAGGTAAACAGCCCCGCCACTTTCCATCGGTTTCTTTCCCCGAAAGCAAACCCATCCAGATTCCGGAATACACCCGCAAATCGTTGCCCCGTCAGCTCATGGGCGTGGACATGTTTATTTGCTGGGAAGGAAACGACCCGGAAAAGCTCGGAAAAATACTCGAAGCGCAGGCAGGACCCGGCTGGAAACTCAAAATGATCACCAACCGGGGCGTAAAGGTGTATCCTGAAGGAAACCCGGCCACTTTTTGTACCGATCACTGGCGGTGCAGGTATGTAGGGCTGGATGCTCATACCGAGAATCAGGAAAATCCTGTGTATGCGCCCGTACTTCAGCAGGACATCATCGGGCTGATGGACCGCCTGTACCAAACCGGGTTTGAAGTAATCAAGACAGAAAATTTATATGAAATAGCTGGCCGGCGGGCATTCTCGCTGGGCCAGGGCGAGTAGGTTTCGGTTTTTTTGGTGTGATTGGGGCTATCCAGGTAGGGTAGTCCCTTTTTTGCTAAAAGGCTTACCGCTCCTTTGAGGCACATATCAGGGATTTGCATTTGAAGCAGTACACGATCCGGTGCAGGAATGAACAGCCTTTGCAGATGCAATGCAGCCAATTTTGCCCTGTTATTTTTTTGGGGCAAAGAATAATCCGATCCTTCGTTGCAAATCATTACACTTTTCCAAAAAATCATTGCCTGAATTTTTGGCTAATAGCGCGATGTTGGCTACTTTGTTTTAGTTTTGGCCAAAAATGTTAACAATGGTGTATGAATCAGGAAATAGCCGAAACCCGAAACAACCGAAACCGGGATTTTTTTCTGAATCAAAAGGCCCGTTTTTAGCAATCAACCCTGCATCTATGAGGAATATTCCGATCTGGTCGCTGATCATGCTCTTTTCTGTTACGCTCATTGCCCAGCCAAACAAAACCATCCAGGCCTTTCGTGCCGAGCAGGTTTTTCAGGAAGGGCAAAAATCTTATAATTCCCACGATTTCTGGAACGCCATCCAGGCTTTCAACGAGGTAGAGCGTCTGAACCCCACCCAACCTAACCTGTTCGACTACCGCGCAGAGGCTTACTACAGCCTAAATCGCTTTCAGGAAGCCTACGATGACTACGGCAAGGCCCTGCAAGCTGACCCCAACAATGCCGAGCTTTACAACAGCCGGGGCGTTGCAGCAGCCAAGCTGGGTAAATACAGCGATGCCACCGACAATTTCTACCAGGCCCTCCGCATTGACCCCAACCATTCCGGCGCACAAAAAAACCTGGACATCGCCCAAACCCGTCTCCGCGAATCCGGTGAGAGCTACGTAGCAAATCCCAACAACACCTACCCGGTCAATCCCAACAGCGGAATTCCGGGCACCATCACGAACACCTATCCCTCCTCCGGTACCTGGACCCCTTCGACGCCCGGTACTACCTACCCAGGCCCTGCTAACAATGGACAGACCTGGACAAACGGTTCTTCCCAGCCAGGCAACAACGGCCCAACCTGGAATCCCGGGTACAATACCCCTGGTACCAACCCCACCCGCTCTCAGGAGCCGCAAGGTCGCCCGTCAGAAGTTACTTTCGGCCCTGACCGTCTCACCGTTAGCGGACAATCTGATCCGCTGATCGTGATCAAGCAAATCAAAATTACCCCATCAGGTACCCAGGTTACCTTCGAAGTCACGAGCGCCGGCGACCAGCCTTTCCCCATCAGCCTCGACCGGCCAGGGGGCGTAAATGCCCTGTTTTTGAGTGATCAGGCTTTTACCAAGCAATTTCGCCTGCGTACCATCCGCGGACTGCGCGACTGGCCAACCACGCCGCTAACGATGCGTCCCGGCGATCAGCCCGTCATTTTCACCGCTGAATTTGACCGGATCGACGATAACATGAACACTTTCCACATCCTCGAAGGAACCGACCCCCGCCACTCCGGCTGGGACTTTTTCCAGGTGCACGTCATCGACTGAGGCAACGCTAAGCAACATCCATGAAAATTCATATCCTGATTCTCTCCTCGTTGGTCGTGCTTTCCGGGCTGATTGCTACCGCGCAACCTAAGCCCCCCACCAACATGGAGCTGGGTTTACAGGCTTACCGCCTGAGCCAATACCCGCAAGCCATCGGCTATTTTACCCAGGCATCTTACGAAAACCCTACCCCTCAGGGCGTGTTTGAGTACCTCGGTTTCCTGCATTTCATCTCCGGCGACTATGCCCAGGCCGACCGCAATTACTCCCGCGCCATCGAAATGAGCCTCATGAGCCAGTCAACCCCGGTTACGGGCTCTTACAAAATGGGCAATATGACTGTGATCGAACCCGGACAATCGGGCGGTGCTACCTTCAGTCTGGCAAGCCTTTACAATAACCGGGGCGTTACCCGCTACCTCACAGGGCGTACCCAGGAGGCGTTGCTCGACTTCAATCAATCCCTTTCGCTTGACCCAAGCCTGCAGACCGCCGGCCAAAACCGTAACAATGCGCAACAAAACCCCAACGGACAGCTGGTACAGGGAAACGGACCACGGATAGATCAACCCCGGATTTCCAATCAGCCCAATACACGTGGTTACAACGCTTTTTCCCGCCCGGTGAGCACCCCTAAGCCGCTTTCTGAGTCGGTGAGAAAAACCAGCGTGGACCTTCGCGAGGAGCGCATCGAAGATTACAACCTCAAAGCGCAAGGCAAACCCGCCAAGGGCTTTACCTCCCGCCGCATCCCTAAAAAAGGCAGAACCTACCACTCGCCTGCTTTTGAGGCAGCTTCTGAAAATTACCTTACCCTCGAAAGCATCACCATTACCGACGACGCTACCCTGGTGACCATTACTGTTGAGAATCCCGAAGGAAAATCTTTTCAGGTAAATATCGGCAACCCCGGCCAGGACGATGCCTATGTGCTAACTGACCGCTCTGGCAAGCGCCGTTTTGTGCTTCGCAAAGTGACAGAAGGCATTTCCCGCTATCCGGCATCGACCGAGCTCATTCCAAAAGGAAAAGTCACCTATGTGCTGGAATTTGAAAAACTGGCCGACGACATCGGCTATGTCAATATTTTCGAAGGCAATAAGCTCGACGGCTGGAACTTCTTCATGGTGGACCTGACCCGATAACAAGAATTAAAACCGCCCGAGGGCGGTTTTTTTTATGGAACGTATATTTTCCCGGCCTTTCATTACGGGTGTTTCAGTTGTTAGGTCAGCAAGTGTGAGGGAAAAGGAGAAAGCCTGTTTGTGCAATCCGGGAAATGGTATGAAATTTACGACTGGGAAAAGCAGCTAACCAGCGGGTTATCTGTACGTATTCCCAACCTCCTGGCCCAGATCCAGCATTTGCATGAAAATTTCTTCGAAAAAACCACAGAAAGAAACCCCCGAAGTAAGGAAGCCGGTACGTACTGCGTTCAAATGGACGATGCGTTTTTTTCTGGTCGGATTGGCGCTGTTTACCGCTTTGCTGATCTACGTATCTTTTGGTTTGCCGCCCACACAATCCATCGAAAACCCGGAGTCTGACCTTTCTACGCAGCTTATTTCGGCAGACGGAGAGGTGCTTCAGCGTTATTATTCCCGTGAAAACCGCTCCAATGTATCGCTGAACGAGATTTCGCCCTATGTGGTGGATGCCCTGATCTCTACCGAGGAGGTTCGTTTTTACCAAAACTCAGGCATTGACCCCAAGTCGTTTTTTACGATTCTGAAGGATGTGATTACGGGCCGCGATGTGCGTGGAGGAAGTACCATCACGATGCAGCTAACCCGGAACCTTTACGACGAGGTAGGCGAGGAAAATAAATTTATCCGGAAAATAAAGGAATACCTGGTGTCGGCTTACCTGGAGAGTAAATTCACCAAAACCGAAATCCTCGAAGCTTACCTCAACACCGTTAACATCTACGGTAACTCTTACGGGGTAGAAACCACCGCCCGCCGCCTCTACGACAAAAGTGCCCACGACCTGACCATTGAAGAGTCGGCGCTCATTGTGGGCATGCTCAAAGGCCAGGGCGTGTACAATCCTTTTCGCCATCCGGAGCGCACCTTCAACCGCCGCAATACCGTGATCGACCAAATGGCGAAATATGGCACATTGCCTGAAGGGATAGATGTGGACAGCCTGAAAAAAATACCCCTCGAAAAGGGGCTTGCTTTGCAGGAAGAAGAGCATGTGCGCGGATTGGCGCCTTACTTCCGCGAAAACCTCCGGGGCGTATTGCAGGAATGGTGCGACAACCACAAGAAGCCCAACGGCGAAAAATACAACCTCTATACCGACGGCCTGCAGGTATATACCACCATCGACTCTCGGATGCAGGCCTACGCCGAAGCCGCCGTGCGTAAGCACCTCACCAATTTGCAGCGCGACTTTGACAAAAGCATGAACTACGGCCGCAATATCCTCGACAAGGAACCCAACATGGTGGCCGACCTCATGCGCATGACCGACCGCTACAAGCTGGCCAAAAAAGCAGGAAAATCGGACCTGGAGATAGAAAAAGAGTTTCGTGAAAAGCTTACGATGCGCGTTTTTTCGTGGAATGGTGCGCGCGATACGACCATGTCGCCGCTCGATTCGCTGCGCTACTACGCCCGTTTTCTCGAAACCGGCCTTGTCTCCATCGACCCTACCAACGGCCAGGTAAAGGCTTGGGTGGGCGGACCCGATTTTCAGTTTTTCAAATACGACCACGTCGCCCAGGGAAAAAGGCAGGTGGGTTCTACCTTCAAGCCCTTTGTGTACACCACTTTGTTTGAAAGTGACCAAAACCGCACCCCTTGCGACCGCGTGCTGAATCAACCTGTGTTTTTCGATTTGCCCGATGGCAAAAAGTGGTCGCCCAAAAACTCAGGTGCCGAAATCGGTGGCTTCGTTACCCTCCGCAGGGGCCTTTCGCAGTCGTATAACCTCGTTACGGCTACCCTCATGAAGGAAGTAGGGCCGGAAGCCGTAGCACGCACCGCCTACAAAATGGGCATCACCTCACACCTCGATCCGGTGCCTTCGCTTTGCCTGGGCACCACGGACCTGAGCGTGATGGAGCTAACCAATGCCTACGCCACCCTGGCCAATATCGGAACCTGGGTGCAGCCCATTACCATTACCCGCATCGAAGACGCCAGTGGCAATGTGCTCGAAGAGTTTGTGCCGGAGTCGCGCACAGCTATTGACCCCAGTGCCGCTTATGTGATGGTGGATATGCTCAAAAGCGTGGTAGATCAGGGTACTGCCCAGCGGCTGCGCTCTACCTATGGCCTGAAACAGGAAATAGGGGGCAAAACGGGCACCACCCAAAACCAATCCGATGGCTGGTTTATGGGCATTACGCCGAACCTCGTTACCGGAGTTTGGGTAGGGTGTGCAGACCGCCGCATGCGTTTCAGCTCTATTTACTACGGTCAGGGAGCCAATATGGCCCTGCCGATCTGGGGTTTGTACATGAAAGAAGTGTTCGCAGATACGCGCATCGGACTGCCACAGGTGCCTTTCCGGAAGCCCGATAATTTCTCCCGCGTACTCACCTGTGAAACCATTCCTACCCCTCAGCAGCAGCACGCCCAGGAGCCCGAAGGTTCGGATATGTGATGGATCACACCCCTCCCGTTCTCCGCTTAGTCGGTTATTGGGCAAGTGAGGAGGATTCTCGTTGGCCCGAAATACATGCCTTTGTAGCGAATGATTGGGACCCGGAAGAAAGGAGCGTGGTGCTACATCACTTGCTTAGCCAAGGGGTGAAATTCGTACAGTTTGCAGAAGCCAGCTGGTGTCGCATGGGTTGTGGTGCCTACATGGGCGCAGGAGAGCTCACCGACGGCGTGTATGTATGGCCCGAAGGACTTGCCCATTACCTCACCGAACATACTGTGCGGTTACCGGAGGAATTTGTGGCCCATTGCAGGCATTTTTCCCAAAATGAACAACACAGAAAAGCCATTGCCTGGTTTGCTGACCCGGCTGTAGAGGACAAAACAGTGGACATCGACTGGTGGCTGTCTTTCCGCTAATCAGAAACGCGACTTCAGGTAGCTGATGATGAACACGAGCCCAATACTGACCATCAGACCCGAAAAGACCTTAAACAGGTCCATACCTACTACCTGGGTTACTTTTTGGAGGGTAGGATCTTTTAACCTATTACTGATCATAAACTCGCGACCTGCCAACAATCCTACAAACACCCACGTGGTGCTCATGGGTATTTTGCTGATGGTGGTAAAGAGCAGCAGCGTAAAAGCGTACAAAAAGTCGATAATCGTAGCCGAGCGAATATCGGTAGTATTGGTTTTGGAGGTAACCACTTGCTGTACGGCCCCTCCTTTTTGATAGAAAATATAGGCCAGCATGCCGGCCATTACGGCTATGGCACCCGATACTTCGATCAGGCTGAGGTTACGGGGCAGGTAAACGAATATATTGGCCAGGTCCTGAATCAGCCATTGGCTCCAGAGAAAACCCGTAGAGCACCATTGCAGCACCGTCCAGATGGCATTCTCCCGCCCGGTGATTTCGCTTTGTATAAAATGCTTCTCTACCAGCTTGGCTACGATGAAGTAAACCACGCTTGCAAAAGCAAAAGCCACGAAGTATCCCATGATCGACTTGGAAAGCATCGGCACAATCAGGCTTTCGCTGAATACGCTCAGGATCATGAAGGTGGTACTGACCGGAACCCCTAAGCGGGTGATAACCAACAGGATAAGCGGAGGAAGGATATACCACCAGGTAAATGTTTCGGGAGCAGCAACCCTTTCCAGCCGGCCAAAAGAGGGGTCGCCAGTTTTGAACCAGCCAAAATACAGCACCACGATCATAATACCTCCTGCGAACAACCAAAGGATATACCAGGGTTTCTTTTCGTTGGAGCTGAGAAAGGTACCCAGGGTTTGGATGGAGTCGTTGCCAACAACCGAGTAAGAGGCCAGGCCGAAGCCAATAAGCATAAAAAGAAGTTCCAGTTCCATTTCAGGAGGTCGTATGTTTCGCACAAACTACGCCCCAACCTCCTGCCAATCAACCGATTGAATAAAGCTTAACAATTTCTTCATATTCCGGACCTGAATGTTACCTGTATGGTTTGGGCATCCAGGGGTTTTACTTCAAACAAGGAGCCGGCGTCTGATTGCACCATCACGATGCGCTGTGCCTTGTCGTGAACGAGTTCCGGGTCGTCTGCAATGGCTTTCAGTTCCGGGCAGTGTTGCATAAAGGAGGTGGCAAATATATAGCCGCTGAAAAGGTCGCCCGGAAATTCCACAATCACGTTTCTCCCTTCATAGAAATTTTCAATCCGAACGTGAATTAGTTTTCCGTAGGTCCTTTCGATCCGCTCGTAGTAATCCTCTTCCTCACTTTGGTTTTTATTCAGCACGACCTGGGGAGAAGTCTCTTTTAGCTTGGTTTTCAGGTAGTTATCCAGCAGGTGTGCAATACCACTGTTGGTTTCTTCGTAGCAGGGTTCGGTGGCTTTGGGAAAAGGGCCTGGAGCAGGCAGGGGCGAAAGGTAAGGGCTGAAGGCATAGCCCACGGTGCTGCCCGCCTGTACCTTGGTCCAGAAACCGACGATCCAGTCCTGGGCATAGGAGTTTTCCCAGGAAGGCATTTCCACCACAGTTACTGCGCTGCCGTAGGGCAGGGATTTGAGCTTTGCCGAATTGGCGTCGGGCGATTGGCGGATATTGAGGCCGGATGGTGCCAACACATAATATGTGCCTTTGTCGGGCCGAAAGAGGGTTTGGGCATGGGCCGAAAAGGGAATAGCAAATACAAAAGCCACGACAAGCGAAAAGATGCGGTACATACGGGTGTTTTTTGGAGGCAAAATATAGTTACTTTCAAAGACGTTTTGCCGCAAATATTTGTACAAAATATGGAAGAAATAGAGGGTTTTTTTCTGGAGCAAACCGAAGCCGTGCAGCAGATCATGTGGCCCTTGCACCGCTTTCTGCTCCATTTTCCAGGGCTGGAACCCAAGCTGCGCTACAAAATTCCCTTCTACTACCGCAAGTCGTGGGTCTGTTACCTCAACCCCATCAAAGGCAGCGGGGTAGAACTTGCCTTTACCCGTGCAAATGAACTTTCGAATGCCCAGGGTTTGCTCGATTTTCGGGGAAGAACGCAGGTAGCGGGCATCGTTTTTTCTGAAAACAGCCCGATCCCCTTCGACAGCTTATTCGAACTCGTACACGAAGCCCTGCTGCTCGACGAATCAACGCCTTATTCCCTGAAAAGAAAGCCCTGACTTACCGCAGAAAGTGCTGGAGCAATGCGAAGATCTCCATCAGGGCCGCAATACCGAGGTGTACCATCACTCCGCCCCAGATATTGCGGCTGTTGAGGGCAATTACCCCCAGAATATACCCCCCGAATACCGAGCTGGCTGCTTCGCCGAAGGGCTTGGCGAAATGGATGTAGCAATAGGTTGCTGCTGCCGGGAGCACCGCGCCTACCCCCAGGGTTTCGGCCATGCCGATCACCAGTAAGCCCCTGAAGGCCAGCTCCGTCCACAAAAAGTCGGACAAATATGCAAACTCATAGCAGGCATAGGCTGCCCATTCGGGCATAAGCGTCAACCCTGCCATGGACTTCATTTTCAGGGTAGGGTAGTAGGCGATGAAATCGGGTAAAAACGAAGCCGATAGCACGATCGGGGCCATCAGCCCGAGCAATATCCAGTAAGGACCTGCTTCAAAGCCTTTGATCCGTAAGCCGTAGGCATGGCCTTTTTTCCGGTCTTTCCACCAATAGTAGAGCATCACCAGAAAGCCTGTGGAGAGGGTGCTTTGCAGGTTGGCGGTTACTTTTCGGAGAAAATACTGGTCAGCAGGTACCGAAGCCCACTCCGGCGCATGGCGGTAAAGCATCCAAGCGGCATCGAGGCTCAGAATCACCAGCATACTCAGCGAACGCACCCAGAAATCGCGGCTTTTGAAGATGTGCCACTGCTTGTGCCACGCCACATACAGAAACGTGACGAAGAAATAAGGGAATCCGTAGAACAGAAAATAAGCGGGAACGCCCCATCCCTGATTGGAAAATTTCCAGATATAGGCCCTCTCGAGGGTGGTATGGGTAAGGCTGAAATAATTGACAGCCAGAGAGATAGCAATGAAAAAAAATACACTGAGGTAATAACCCCAGTGCTTTTCGTATTTCCAGTGCGTAGGAAAGTAGTTTAGAATTTTGCGAAATCCCTTCATGCGGGAAAGTTGCGAAAATTCAGACAAAACGGTGTGTGCAAAATATGGTGCATTACTTTACGGGTTGTTCTACGCCATATGTCCACTTCAAAAACTCGGGTAGCAGCGGCCCCCAGGTTTCTTCGTTATGTTGACCGCCGGCTACTTCCACGTACTTCATTTGCTCATCCTCGAAGCCCAGGCCCCGGAGGTCGTTCATGAGATCGATAATGTCGTCAATCACGTCAATGATTCCGTTGTTGTTGCGGTCTTCTTTTTCCTCATCGGTACCTGCCGAAAACCAGAAACGCAGGTCGGGATGGTAGCCACCTGCTTTTATGAGGCGGTGCATGATGCGGTCGTCTTCAGAGTAGCCTTCTTCCAGCGACCTTTTTCTCCACCAAAATGACCCGGAAAATACCCCTGCAGTGTGGAAAATGTGCGGATAGTGCCATACGAGATCGAAGGCAGAAAGCCCTCCGAGGGAAAATCCGGCAAAAGCCCGGTGTTTTGCCTGCTTATGCACCCGGTATTGTCTTTCGAGAAAAGGAAGCAATTCGTGGATGATGAAGTAGGTATAGGCCGCAGCCTTGTTGCCCCGGTGGGCGTAGTCGGACATGGCGCCGGTGCCATATTCGTTGATGCGGTCGTGCCCGGCATGTATCGCCACCAGGATTACCGGGCGGATGGCACCGCTTCTGTGGAGCTCACCCAAGGTGTCATCCATGCGCATGCGTACGGCTTGCTGGCCGTCGTTGAATAGCAGCAAATCGCAGGTGATCTTCCCTTTTTCGTAATCGGGAGGAAGCATTACCTCTACCATTACCTTGCGGTCGAGGTACACCGAAGGAAATTCGGCATAGCGGTGGATGCTCTGGGGGAATAGTTTAAGGGGGTCGCTGGCGGTATTTCGGCCCATGTTTAAGACTGTTTTATCGGGAAAGATAGGACTTCGGCGCAAAAGAACAGATACAGTCTCTGGAAAGACACGTAAAATTGTCGGTTCTCCAACACCATTTTCTTATTTCTCCTATATTGTAAAAAACAAAGCCATACCCAATTTATCCTAGCATCTATGTCGTATTCGAATGGAAATCACGCCGGAACTATTCTCTGTCTGGCCAGTTATTTTAAAGGAACCGATTTTTTAACAGCCTGTAAGTCAAGGGGATGGAAGGTGCTATTAGTAACATCGCTTTCCATCAAAGACGAGGCCTGGCCCCGGGAATCCATCGACGAATTTTTCTTCATGCCGGGCGCCAAAGACGACTGGGACATGCATCAATTGATCCAGGGAATGAACGGCGTGATTTTGCGGGAAAAAATCGAAAGGATTGTGGCTTTGGACGATTTTGATGTGGAAAAAGCTGCCCACCTGCGTGAGCACTTCCGCATCGGGGGCATGGGCCAAACCCGCGCCCGCTACTTCCGCGACAAGCTCGCCATGCGCGTGATGGCCAAAGAATCGGGTATGATTATCCCCTCATTTATAGCCCCCTTTCATCACGATGCCATTCACGCATTCACCGCCAATACGCCTCCTCCGTGGGTGCTCAAGCCCCGGTCACAGGCCTCCGCCACGGGCATCAAAAAATTGCACAGCGCCGAAGAACTCTGGAAGGTACTCGATACGATGGGTGCTGATCGGGTCAATTACGTACTGGAGCACTTCCTGCCTGGCGATGTATATCACGTCGATAGCCTCATTGTGCATGGCAAAGTGGTGTTTGCTCGTGCAAGCAAATACATGAGTCCGCCCATGGCAGTATCGCACGACGGCGGCATATTCCGTTCACATACCTTGCCCGAAGACGGCGAAGAATCCATCGCCCTGGTGTATTGGAACCAACAGCTGATGGACCGCTTCGGCATGCGCAACGGTGCCGCCCACACCGAATTTATCCGCGCCTTTGCCGATGGGCAATATTATTTTCTCGAAACCTCCAGCCGCGTAGGAGGGGCCAACCTCGCCGAAATGGTCGAAGCCGCTTCCGGTATCAACCTGTGGGCCGAATGGGCCAAAATGGAAACCCTGGCCGTAGGCGAGTCTTACACCCTGCCCGAAGTGCGCCACGACCAGGCAGGAATCATTATCTCCCTCGCCCGCCAGCAACAGCCCGATACGGGTGCCTACAGCGATACTGAAATCGATTGGCGCATGGGCAAGGAATATCATGCTGGATTGATCGTAAAAAGTCCTGATCCTGAGCGCATTATTCACTTACTCAACCAGTACGCCGAGCGATTTATGCATGATTTTCATGCCACGGCTCCACCCCTCGACAGGCCTTCTTCGTAGGAGGGGGGATGGTGTTTCCTTTTAGTGACCCGGCAATACCAGCGTTTTTTATACCTAGTTGATCCGAGCCCGGGTTCTCTACCCATGAGACCTAGGGTATGGGGCTACATATTATTTTTTTTATTCTAATCCCGCTTATGAATCTATTCCCCTGGTTTGAAAAAATGATGCAATACCTGGGTATTTCCCTGGCCCTTTTCGTGGTTTTGTATGGATTTTATTGGCTGATCTTCTTTGTGGTGGTCAAACTGCGGGGAATTCCGGAATCAGAAATGGTTCAGAAAAAGCGCCAGACCCTGCATTTTCCGATGCTGTTCCTGGCTTTGGTTGTGGCGCTGAGCCTCCCTCAGGTGTTTTTTCCATTACCCGGTGACTTTGAGCCCCTGATCAACCATGTACTCAAAGTCCTGTTTATTCTCACTTCAACCTGGACCCTAATAGAGGCTAGCGGACTGTTGAAATTCGTGGTGCTGAAAAACTACGACCTCAGCCAGAAGGACAACCTCAGCGCGAGAAAGGTCTATACCCAGTTTCGCATCATCGAACGGGTAATAACCATGATTATCCTGATTGTTTCTATTTCGCTTATCCTTATGACCTTCGACAGCATAAGGAAGATAGGGGTAAGCCTTATTGCCTCGGCAGGGGTTGCGGGTATTATTCTGGGTTTGGCTGCGCAAAAGCTCATTGCTACGGTTATTGCCGGTGTGCAAATCGCCATTACCCAGCCTATCCGCATCGAAGATGCAGTATTAGTGGAAGGCGAATGGGGCTGGATCGAAGAGGTTAACCTTACCTACGTGGTCATTCGTCTTTGGGACAAACGACGCCTTGTCCTGCCCACAAATTATTTTATCGAAAAGCCCTTCCAGAACTGGACGCGTTCCACTGCTGCCATTATCGGCACTGTGTTTATTCACGTCGATTACCGCATGCCTATGGACCCTCTCCGTGAGGAGCTCCAGCGCATTTTGTCGGAGACTGACCTCTGGGATGGCGAAACGCAGGTGGTACAGGTAACCGATGCCACTCCTCAAACCGTAGAGGTGCGTATGCTGGTCAGTGCCGAAGACTCGCCCAAAACCTGGGATCTTCGGGTACTCGTGCGCGAAAAAATCATCGCCTTTGTGCAGCGCGAATACCCCGATTATCTGCCGAGAACGCGGGTAATGATGGACGGAAACTCAAGCGAGGGAAGTAAAGCAGTCGAATAATTGAGGGAAATGAAAAAAGCGGGCACCTGGTAGGTCTCCCGCTTTTTGGACTCAGGTAATTCCATTCTCTCAATTCACATCTTCGCCTTTCTCCAGCTTTTTCACCATGGCTTCGAGGCTTTGCTTGTTCACAGCATCACCGGCAGGCACTTCGGTTTGGGCGAGTTTGGCGCATTTCAATGCCTTTTTGTATTCACCCAGGGCGGAATAGCCGCGGGCAAGGCCTACGTTTACCGGCCAGGTGTTGGGGTAGCGTTCGGCATTGTACTGAAATACCTCCAGTGCTTTTTCCTTATTTCCGGATGCCTGCAGCTGCCTGCCAAACTGGTGGATGGCCGTTACCGATGCATCTGGCTGATGAATAGCTTCGTCCATCACCGCCTGAGCTTCCTGTTTCCGGTTTAGGGCCATCAACAGTTGTGCTTTGGTATTCAGCGTAGCGAAATTTTTCTGGCTCACATACGGGCGATTCATTCCGATTTCTATCCACTCCAGGCCTTGTTCGAGGTGGGTATTGTTAAACAGGCAAAACTGGGCAGCCGACAGCCAGCCTTCGTAGCTAAAGCCAGGCGTGTTTTCCAGTTCTTTCGAAATCTGGGCCACATATAGGTCCATCAGGTTGGGTACCTCGATTTTGAAGGGCACCGTTTTTTCTTCCCAATACAAAGCAGCTACCGCAAATGCTGGCTGACGGTCGGTAAACGCGTAGGTGAGCCACTCATGGTAAGGCGCCGAAGCAGGGGTTACAGACACACGCAGGGCATCGTCATGGACGTCGTAGAAATAGCTTCCCCACGCGGTGTATTTTTTGGAAAAAATGAGGGTCCAGTCACCCGATGCCATAGGAAGGAGGTGGAGGCCGTAGCTCCCGGCAGGCAGGGGTTCCCCCTGGATCAGCACATCGTGGCTCACCGTAAACACCGTGTTTTCATTGGCTCCGGCACGCCAGGGCATTTGCGTAGCCGTTCCGAAGTCGTTCGATTCCAGGCCATAAGGCACGAGTTTGCCCCAAATTTCGCCTTTGCGCGATTTGCCGTCAGCGCCGGTCACATCCGGGCTGTGGTACTGGATCGTTACTTTCACCAATCCAATCCATTGCGATACTTCGGCCAACTGGTTCCATCCACTCGGAGGCTGGGTGACGGATTGGGCAAAATGGGGCCTAGCGAGTGCCAGCAGGGCTGACAGTGCTGCGAGTCGTAAAATTGTTTTCATGGAATTGAGCTAAATGGGTTGAGGTATTGAAAAAAGACAGGACTGTTGTTGAAATGTTGCTCGGGTTATTTTTCTCTACGGGAAATAAAGGTAATGCATCTGCTATGTGCGAAACCTGACTCCGATTTCCTAAATTCGCCCTTATGGCCCGACCCCAAAAAAACGGCAATGCTTCCTCCCAAGATGGGACGCAAACGCCGCTCATGAAGCAATACCTCGCCATCAAGGCCCAATATCCGGGTGCCATCCTGTTTTTTCGGGTGGGCGATTTTTATGAAACTTTCGGTGAAGACGCTATCGTGGTTTCCAAAACCCTCGGTATCGTGCTTACCCGCCGCAGCAACGGTGCCGCAGCCGACATCGAGCTGGCAGGCTTCCCCCACCATTCGCTAGACACCTACCTGCCCAAAATGGTGCGGGCCGGGTTTCGGGTTGCCGTTTGCGACCAGCTCGAAGACCCTTCCCAAGCCAAGGGCATCGTGCGCAGGGGCGTAACCGAGTTGGTGAGTCCGGGGGTCACGCTCAGCGACAAGGTGCTCGAGGTCAACAAAGCCAATTTTCTGGCTTCGGTATTTTTTGCCAATGCCAACGAGCTGGGCATTGCTTTCGCTGAAATATCTACCGGCGACTTCTTCTGCTGCTCCGGCACCCCCCGCGACATCGAAAAGCTGCTCCACACGCTTTCTCCTGCCGAAGTGCTCGTTTCCCGCCACGACCTGCGGCTGTTTCATGCGGCATTTGGCGACCGATTTTTCCTCACCCGGCAGGACGACTGGGTGTTTCAATACGACTATGCCCGCGAGAAAATACTGGGCTTGTTCAAAACGGCCTCGCTCAAAGGGTTTGGCATCGAGGATGAACACAACGGCACCATCGCAGCCGGGGCTATTGTCCATTACCTTAACGAAAATCAGCAGCACCACCTCGGCCATATTTCGCGGATATACCGCTTCTCCGATGCCAATTTTGTAGGCCTCGACCCCTTCACGGTGCGTAACCTGGAGCTCGTTCAGCCGATGAACCCCGAAGGAACCGCCCTGGTAGATGTGCTCGATCATTCGGCCACACCCATGGGTGCCCGCCTCCTACGCCGCACCATCCTTTTTCCCCTCAAAGACCTCAGCCATATCCAGCGACGGCTCGATACCGTGGAGGAGTTTATCAAATCTCCCGCAGAGTCGGACCGCCTCACCGACATGCTCAAGCGGCTGGGCGACCTTGAACGACTGGCTGCCAAGCTCGCTACCGGCCGCATCTCTCCCCGCGAATCAGCCCTCCTGCGCGACTCGCTGGCCCTGCTACCCAAAATTCAGGAGCTGCTCGTGGCTTTTCCTGGTGTGCAGGCGCCCCGAAAAGCCCAGGGGTTTGAGGACGTGGACCCTGCCCTCCAGGTGTTGAAGCACTACCTCCAGGACGAAGTGAGCAACAGCGCCGGAGATGGCTCGGTGATTCGCGAAGGGGTGTCGGAAGAACTCGACGAACTTCGTGCCCTCCGCACCAACGGCCAGGACAAGCTCACTCAGATGCAGTCACGCGAGGTGCAAAATACCGGCATTTCTTCCCTCAAAATCGGCTTCAACAAGGTATTTGGGTATTACCTCGAAGTAACCCACGTGCATACCGACAAGGTGCCCCAGGAGTGGATCCGCAAGCAAACCCTGACCAATGCGGAGCGCTACATTACCCCGGAGCTGAAAGCCTACGAAGACAAAATCCTGAACGCAGAAGAGCGGATTGCTACCCTTGAAATTGACCTATATCAGCAATGCCTTCAGCGCCTGCAACACCACCTCGGCCTTATTTTGCACAACGGCCAGCAGGTCGCCGAAGTGGATCTCCTACTGGGTTTTCGCGCAGTGGCCCTCAGACGCAGATATACCAAGCCGCAGGTAAACGAAGGCCAGACCATTCGTATCACCCAAGGGCGGCACCCCGTGATCGAGGCATCGCTGCCCCCGGATCGGCCCTATATCCCCAACGATATTTTTCTCGACAACGAAACCCAGCAGATCATCATCATCACGGGCCCTAACATGGCGGGTAAGTCGGCCTTGCTCCGGCAAACGGCCCTCATCGTGGTGCTGGCGCAAATGGGGTGTTTTGTTCCGGCTGATACCGCCGAAGTAGGGTTGGTTGACAAGGTTTTTACCCGCGTAGGAGCATCCGACAGCCTTTCTACCGGAGAATCTACCTTCATGGTAGAAATGAACGAAACGGCACAAATCGTGAACAGTGCCACCCCCAACAGCCTTATTTTGCTCGATGAAATCGGCCGGGGTACCAGCACCTATGATGGTGTATCCATTGCCTGGGCCCTCGTGGAGCACCTGCATCAGAGCGATACCTGCCGCGCCAAAACCCTATTCGCCACCCATTACCACGAACTGAACGAACTTGAAAACAAGCTCGACCGAGTGAAGAATTTCAATGTTTCGGTAAAGGAAATGGACGGCAAAATCCTGTTTATGCGCACCCTGAAGCCCGGCGGCAGCGAGCACAGCTTCGGTATCCATGTGGCAGAAATGGCAGGTTTGCCCGGAAGTCTCACGGCGCGCGCCCGCGATTTGCTCACCCACTTCGAAACACAAAAAGTTACTGGCAAAGAAGCCGCTAAGCAGGTGAAGTTTTCGGATAAGCAAACCATGCAACTCAACCTCTTTGAGCTGAAAGATCCGCACACGCTGCGTATTCGTCAGATACTCAGTGGGTTGGATATCGACAGGATGACCCCGGTGGAGGCCTTGCTCAAGTTGCAGGAAATCAAAAAAGCACTGCTCGAAAGCGAGTGATGTCAGCCGGAAGACGTATCAATGGTTTAACACCGAACTCCATCACCCACTGCGCGTACAGATATAAACTTGGAGAATTAACGGGTGATAGTCCCAAATTAACCAGGTAAATTTGTACTTTAGGAAAAGCTTTCCGGCATCTAACATTTTCATTCATGGCAAAAACCGTTGAAATAACCGACGCAAATTTTCAGGAGTTGGTCCTCAATTCCGATAAACCTGTTTTGATTGATTTTTGGGCAGAGTGGTGCGGTCCTTGTAAGGCCATCGCTCCCTTGGTTGAGCAACTTGCAGGCGAATACGAAGGCAATGTAGTGGTAGGCAAAGTGGACGTGGACAACAACCGCGACATCGCTGCCCGCTACCGCATCATGGGTATCCCTACCCTCATGGTGTTTAAAGGCGGCGAAGTGGTTGATACCATCGTGGGCCTCGTACCAAAATCGAAAATCGAAAACGCATTGAAGGTACACGTTCCTGCATAAGGAGTTTATAACACAAAAAAATCACCGCCTGGATTCCAGGCGGTGATTTTTTTTACCACATATCACTATTTGGCTGTTTTCTTCAGCCAGGTATCGATGGCCGTAGCGGCTTCACGTCCCTCAAAAATGGCATTCACCACCAGCGATTGCCCGATTCGCATATCGCCCGCTACGAATACTCCTTCACTGGGTGTCTGAAAACCTTTAGCTACCGTTTTTCCTTTTTCATCTACCGACATACCGAGCTGCTCAAACAGGCTGCCTGTTTCCGGCTGCTTGAATCCCATAGAAATGAGGGCCAGGGTACAGGGTATTTCCCGAAGGGTTTCTTCCATCCGCTCAAAACCCAGCCTGCGGCCTTTGTCGTCGTAATTCCATTTGGCGGTAACTACCCGGATAGCCCGGATATGGCCATTTTCATCTCCCAGAAAAGCATCGGTGATGATGCTCCATTCGCGGTCGCCGCCTTCTTCATGCGAACTCGTGGTTTGCAAAGTACGGGGCTGCTCTGGCCAGGGATTTTCGGCTACCCGGTGGTCGGGCAAGCGGTCGCCCCAGGTGATCTGGGTAACAGAGTTGGCGCCCTGGCGGTGCGAAGTGCCGATACAATCCGATCCAGTATCGCCACCACCTATCACCACCACATCTTTACCGGTTGCCGTGATTTCGCCTATTTCAGGGCGCCATTCGCCGTAAACCTTCTTGTTTTGGCGGTAGAGAAAATCCATGGCATAGTTAATGCCCGTCAATTCCCGGCCCTCAGCCTGTATGTCGCGGGGCAGGGTAGCACCCGTTGCAACCAAAATGGCATCGTAGCTACTGCGCAGTTCGCTGGCGTCGATGTCGGTGCCGACCTGTACATCGCAGGTAAACTCAATACCGGATTCGCGCATGAGGTCCAATCGGCGGTCAACGACCCACTTTTCTAGTTTGAAATCAGGGATGCCGTAGGTAAGGAGCCCTCCAGGACGTTTTGCCCGCTCAAAAACGGTAACGAGGTGTCCGGCCTTGTTGAGTTGCTCGGCCGCAGCAAGTCCTGCAGGTCCGGATCCGATAATGGCCACCTTTTTACCCGAGCGTTTTTCAGGCACGTCAGGCTTTACCCAGCCGTGGGCAAACGCTTGCTCGATAATCGATTTCTCAATCAGCTCAATCGTAACCGGCGGGTGGTTGATGCCTAGCACACAGCTGCCTTCGCAGGGGGCAGGGCAAATTCTGCCCGTAAACTCGGGGAAATTATTGGTGGCTGAGAGCAATTGGTAAGCCCTATGCCAGTCTCCATTGGCCACGGCTTCGTTGAAGTCAGGAATCAAATTGCCGAGCGGGCAGCCATCGTGGCAAAAAGGAACCCCACATCCCATGCACCTGCTAGCCTGGTTCAGGATACGGTCTTTGGGAAAAGGCAGGTAAATGTCGCGATAGTCGCGAACCCTTTCTTCGGGAAGGCGGGAAGCAGGCGTTTCGCGATGATATTCAAGAAATCCGCGTGGATTTGGATGAGGCATGACAGAAAGAAAAATTAACCGGTTTGACGAGCGGGAGAAAGTTCACGGGGGCTCATTTTGAGTAGGGCGGCTTTGTATTCCCTGGGAATTACTTTGATAAACTGGGCCAGTTGCTGATCCCAGTCGTTAAGCAGATTTAGGGCAAGCGGGCTCCTGGTGCCAGCAGCATGGCGGCTTACTATATCGAACAGGGTTTGCTGATCGGTATTATCCAAGGCCTCAAAATCGACCATTTCGCGGTTGCAATTGCGCTTAAGCGAGTTGTCGGGGTCATATACATAGGCAAGTCCCCCGCTCATACCTGAGGCAAAATTTCTACCGGTAGGGCCCAGTACCACCACCAGGCCGCCGGTCATGTATTCACAACCGTGGTCGCCAAGGCCTTCTACCACCGCGGTAGCACCCGAATTTCTTACGGCAAAACGCTCGCCTGCTGCCCCACGGATAAACACCGTGCCGGAAGTAGCACCGTACAAGGCCACATTCCCGATGGCAGTTGACCTCACGGTATTTTCCATTTTCCGATCAGGATACACCAGCAGCTCAGCGCCCGAAAGCCCTTTGCCGAGGTAGTCGTTAGCTTCGCCTTCCAGCTCCATTTTCAGGCCCGGAGCACCGAAAGCACCAAAGCTTTGACCCGCAGATCCCCTGAATTTGAAGTGGATCGTTCCAGCAGGAAGCCCGTGTTGGGCAAACCGCTTCGAAATTTCGTGGGAAAGCATCACCCCAACCGAGCGATTGATGTTGCGGATAGCAAGGGACCCGGTTACGTGCATTCCTTTTTCCAAAGCGGGTTTGGCTAAAAGGATCATCCTGCGGTCGAGTACTTCGTGTATTTCGTGCAGCTGTTGGCGTACGTTGTAGCATACATCGCCGGGGGCTTCTATCTCCCGATGTAGCAGCGGAGATAGGTCAAGGGTAGCCCACTTCCAGTTTTCCGGATTTTCTTTCACCTTCAAGCGATCTGCGCGGCCCACCATTTCATTTACAGAGCGAAAACCCAGCATAGCCATGTGCTCGCGGAGGTCTTCAGCCAAAAAGGTGAAAAAGCGCACCAGGTCGTCAGGATTGCCGGTGAACAAGGTGCGGAGGTAAGGATCCTGCGTGGCAACCCCTACCGGACAGGTATTGAGGTGGCATTTGCGCATCATGATGCAGCCAAGGGCAACCAGTGCGGCGGTGGCTACGCCCCACTCCTCGGCACCTAACAGGGCCGAAATGGCGAGGTCGCGCCCGGTTCTGATCTGGCCGTCCACCTGAAGTACCACGCGGTCGCGGAGCCTGTTTTTGACCAGGGTTTGGTGCGCTTCCGAAAGACCCAGCTCCCACGGCAGACCGGCATGGCGGATAGAGCTCAGCGGCGATGCGCCCGTACCTCCGTCGTACCCTGCAATTACAATGTGATCTGCTTTTGCTTTTGCTACTCCGGCTGAGATGGTTCCCACCCCGGCCGCAGCAACCAGTTTCACGCTTATCCGCGCGCTTGGGTTGGCATTTTTCAGGTCGAAAATGAGCTGTGCCAGGTCCTCAATGGAGTAAATGTCGTGGTGTGGAGGTGGGGAAATAAGCCCTACGCCCGGTGTAGCATGACGCACGGCGCCGATCCACTCGTCCACTTTGTGCCCGGGCAGCTGGCCACCCTCTCCGGGCTTGGCTCCCTGCGCTACTTTGATTTGCAGCTCGTTGGCCTGGCTCAGGTAGTAGCTGGTAACGCCAAACCTGCCCGATGCGACCTGCTTGATAGCCGAATTGGTAGAGTCGCCGTTGGGTAGCGGCGTGAACCTGCGGTAATCTTCGCCGCCTTCTCCAGAATTGCTTTTGCCCCCAATACGGTTCATGGCAATAGCAAGTGCGGTATGGGCTTCATGTGAAATGGAACCAAAAGACATGGCCCCGGAAGCAAAGCGCCGAAGGATGTTTGCAACCGGCTCCACTTCAGATAAGGGGATAGATTTCCCCTGCTTGAAATCGATCAGGTGGCGAATAGTAACCGCAGCGCTTTCCCGTTCGTTGATGGCAGCGGCGTACTGGTTATAGATATCACGGTCGCCGGTGCGGGCGCATTTTTGCAGCAAATGGATGGTGCGTGGATTAAAAAGGTGTTCTTCTCCTTTTTTCTTCCATTGATACAAACCTCCTGTGGGTAAAGGGTCTGATTCCAGCGGGGTAAATGCTTCCAGATGTCTTTCTGTAAGCTCACGGTTCAGGTCTTCGAAACTAAGCCCACCCAACCTTGAAACGGTGCCCGTAAAGCAGGTTTCGACTACTTCTTTACTCAGGCCAACTATTTCAAAGATCTGCGAACCGTGGTAAGACTGCACGGTAGAGATGCCCATTTTGGCAAAAATCTTTAAGAGGCCTTTGTCAATGGCTTTGATGTAGTGGCTTTCGATTTGCCCCGCAGACAAATGCTTCAGCTCCGATACGCCTTCCTGCGCCTCATGCTGGAGGGTGTCCAGGGCAAGGTAAGGATGAACAGCCAGGGCACCATAGCCAATGAGGGTGGCAAAATGGTGTACTTCTCGGGCTTCGCCTGTTTCCATGATCAGGTCGGCCCGGTGCCGCAGCTGCTTGCGGATGAGGTGGTGGTGTACGGACCCGCAAGCCATCAGTGCCGGAATCGGAATCTGACGCTCTTCGTTCACTCGGTCGCTGAGGATCAATACCTGAAAACCCGCAGAAATTGCTACTTCAACTTCTTTACACAGGTTTTCAATCGCTGCCTGAAGCCCCGTTTCCGGTTGAAAGCAGATATTGATACGCGTAGCCCGGAATGGTGCCTTATTTAAGGACATGATCCGCCTGAAATCGGCCTCGCCCAGAATAGGCTGGGGGATGGCGAGGTGCTGGCAGTGGTCTGGTTTTTCGGTAAGTAAATTGGCAGAACCTCCTATCCAGGTGCGGAGCGACATCACCAGGCGCTCGCGCAGCGGGTCAATGGGCGGGTTGCTTACCTGGGCAAAGAGTTGGTGGAAATAATTGGAGAGGTGTTGCTGCTGGTTTGAAAGCACTGCGAGCGGGGTATCGGCCCCCATCGAACCCAGAGGTTCCTGGCCGTCTCCCGTCATGGGCGTAAGTACCACCCGCACTTCTTCATCGGTAAGCCCGAAAATCCGCTGTTGCTGACGCAGGCTCAGGGCAGAAGGGGCAGGAGCAAATTCCTCCCCGGGATCAGGCAGATCCTTGAGTTCGCGTTTGAATTCGTTAAGCCAGGCATCGTAGGGCTGTTGCTCCGCAATTTGTGACTTGATTTCTTCGTCACGAAGCAGCTTTCCGGTCCGGAGATCGGCAACCAGCATAGAGCCTGGCTGCAGCCGCCCTTTTTCCAACACGAGCTCTGGAGGGACCTGCAATGCTCCTGTTTCCGATGCCATGATAAGTTTGCCCGTACGGGTCAAAGTATATCGGCAAGGACGTAATCCATTTCTATCAAGAATAGCTCCCGCTACTTTTCCATCGCTGAAGCAAACCGCAGCAGGTCCGTCCCAGGGCTCCATGTAACAGGAATGGTATTCATAAAAAGCTTTGCGTTTGGCATCTATGAGGTGGTTGTCTTCCCAGGCTTCAGGAATAACCATCATCAGGGCATGGGGCAGCGATCTTCCGGCCATTACCATGAGCTCTACCACGGCGTCAAGGTTGCGGGAATCCGATCCTTTGGGATCGCAAACGGGCTTCAGGAGTTGTAGTTCTTTGTCCGTAAACAATGGCGAGGTCATCACGGCTTCCTTGGAGCGCATCCAGTTCAGGTTGCCCTTGATGGTATTAATTTCTCCATTGTGTGCCAAAAAGCGGAACGGATGTGCCAGCCTCCAACGCGGGAAGGTGTTGGTAGAAAATCGGCTGTGAACGATCGCTACCGCCGATTCTACGCGCTGATCGAGTAGGTCGAGGTAAAAAGGACCTAGTTGGGTGGTGATGAACTGGCCTTTGTAGATAATGGTTCCGGAGGAAAGCGAGCAAAAATAAAAATCTTCGATGGCCTCTTTGGACATGCGGTGCACTTGGTGGGTTACCGCACGACGAAGCACGTACAGCTTACGCTCAAGCTCGGCTTCGCTCCAATCCGGATTTCCTGAAACAAAGAATTGCTCGATAAAGGGCATCGAACTAAATGCCGCAGGGCCCAGCTCCCGGTTATCGGTGGGCACTTGCCGGTAAAAAAGGACGTTAAGCTGTAGCTCCTTCGAAAGTTCTTCGAGTTTTCGGTGGCAATCCTCCCTGTGGGTCTGGTTTTGCGACAAAAACCACATGCCTACCCCGTATTTTCCTTTTTCGGGGAGCATTACCCCTTCCATGGCCAGTATTTCTCTGAAAAACACATCGGGAACCTGCATCAAAATACCTGCACCGTCGCCATTGCGGGGATCACAGCCACAGCCACCCCGGTGGTCCATGTTGAGGAGCATGGTCATGGCATCTTCGATGATGCTATGCTCTGGGGTGCCGTTGATATTGGCAATAAGTCCTACCCCACAGGCATCGCGCTCCATTTCAGGTAAATACATCGAATTCGGATGTAAAGAGGAGTGATTTTGCATCGTTTGCACTTCTGAAGCCAGGACTTCCTGGTTTCCAGGGATTTCCTGATGGGTATTTATTTCCATGGATAAACTGAAGCTGGCCTCGGTTAAGGTCTGGGTAGTTTGGTTTTAGTGGATGGACTAAAGGCATATACCATCAACACTAGTGTTTGCCAATTTCGTAGATAAGGCAAGGAATTCCAAATAAATTCGTTTTTTACCAAGCCTATTTTCAACATTTCGATAAAAGAAGCGGGCAGATATTGCAAATTAGTTAATTTATCTATTTTTCTATATAAGTCAATATTTTATGTAAATGGATACCTGGTTACAGGTTTTGGGACAACAGGTCAGGGAATTTTTACTTAGGGCTTCAATATTGCGTGTAATTTTAGGAAAATGAGCTATAGATGAGAGAAAGGTCTGAGTAAAGCGCTTATTCTTGAGTATTTTGAATGAAAAGTACCAACAGTTGTTCGGACTACGGGTGGTTGGGGTAGATATTACTATGATTGGCAAAGAAAAACGGGAAGTGTGCTTTTTATTTAGTGAAATAGTTGAAATTTTTCCTCAAAAAGGTGTCATTGTTGATTCAGAAGGGTAAAATTTTGAACACTTATGGGATATTCTTATGATTTTTGAATGTTGATCATTTTAAGCAGAGAAAAACCGGCAATTTGTGAGTGCTGTATCGTAAAATCAGGAGATTTGCTTAGCTGGTACGCCGACATAGGTACCTTTGACGGTGATATTTCTATTCGCTACAGCTCCGGCACCCAGGATTATCCCTGGGCAAAGCGATATGTTTGGCAACACAATCGCCCCTGTTCCCAACTCCGAGCCCGCCCCAATGTGGCTACCGCCAGCAAGGTTTACCGCCGGGTGCAGCGTTACGCCTTCGTCCAGACTGGAGTCGTGGCCTATCGTCACGTGTAAATTGATGATACAGAAGCTCCCCACATAGATATCGGTTGTCAGGGTGCTGCCTGCGGCCACGATCGTGCCTTCTGCCAGCCTTACCCTCGGCCCGATGCGCGCACCCGGGTGGATGAGCGTTACGGCCTGAAAGCCCTTGTTGTACATCTCTTTCGCAATCTTCAACCTTAATGCCGGATTACCCACCGCCACTACAAATGCCGCATTACGGGGTACAAGGTGTTCTACATGTGAGTCTGGCCCCAGCCAGGGTAGTTCTCCAGCCCCGGGTTCGGCTAAGGGGCTAACTGCTCCCAGTAGCTCATATTCGGGGGAAATGCGGTTTATTTCCTGAACAATCCAGGCAACTTCACGGGCAAATCCGCCTGATCCACAGATAAAAAGAGGTTGGTAGGGCATAAACCGGAATTTCTGTTCAATTCATGTATCAACACCTCAATTTGCAGCGAATTTAGATGAGGGAAAAGACCTGAGGTTTAAGCTTGTGGCTTTACTGACTTTCTGGTTCCCTTTTTGTATTGCCCTGCGATAAAGAGGCTTCCCCATATGTTATTCTTTCGGTAGGCTATGATTTCAGGTAGCAAACTCCCGGTAGCGGCTTGTTGGGGAGCAGCTACAATATGGAATATGCCCTTGCACGCCTACCATCGAGGCTTTGTTTTGGATAGAAACAGGTTGCAATGTAGTTTTACGAATCTCAAAAATTTGTGAATGGTCAAATTTTGGACTTGGTGCACGGTAAGCGTCGTCGTAGTTTCTTGCTTAGGCGGATGCGGCTTAACGGGTGTAAACAAGTCAACCGCCAGAACGCCCTATGAAGGAGGGGCTCCCGATACAGCAGGAATTACCCGTAAAGCGATTTGTTTATGGGAAGATGCCGGTTTGCGCGATCAGCCTGGCAGAAAAAAGGGAATCAGGTATCTCACGGGGGTGAAATTCGGAGAAATGGTTTCATTTTTGCCAGATTCCGTTGTAGAAATGGATGGCCGTACTTATCGTTGGGTAGTGCTCGCCGACGGACAGCAAGGCTGGGCCGACCACTATCTGTTTGCCGAGCGGGGCATGCTGTCAGTAGTCATAAAGGCTGGAGAAATATACCGCAGACCCGACATGATGACCCTCAAAGACGATACACTTGAGCCTGGCCAGATCGTTATCAGCCTCGAACAGCAAGGCGATTGGCTAAGGTTTGATGGGGAAGAGAAAAAAGCGATTGGCTGGGTGTCGCTCAATACGGTGGTTCTTTCGTGGAAAGAGGAAGATATCCGGGCTGCATTGCTTTTGCGCAATGCTAAAAAAGAAAAAGATACAGAAGTGCAAAAACGCAAGCTGCAACATATTTTAACAGAGCCGGCATTCGCCAATTCGCCTGTGTTGCCGATAATCAAAGAGGCCTTAAAGCTGTATGATTAATGTGCGGATTTTTTAGCTTTTAAAAGCTCCTTCACGTGCTCGTAGAGAATTTCTTCATCTCCTGAGGCATAAGAGTTGTGCTGATACACAATCTTACCTTCGCCATCCAGCAAAAAGGTATGAGGCACATTTACCACATTCATGGCTCTTTTCATGTCTGAATTCACGTCAAGGTAAATCTCGTACTCCCATCCCTGGCCCATGGTAAAGCTTCTTACCAGGTTACTGGTTCGGGTGTCGTCAATGGAGATGGCAACTAGCTTTACACCGGTCTCTTCTTGCCAGTCAGGATACAACTCATCGATCAACTTCAGTTCCTGAATACAAGGCTTGCACCAGGTAGCCCAAAAACTGATAATGATGGGTTTGCCTTCGTTGGTCAGGGATTGAATATTTACTTTCCTGCCCCTTAGATCTTCCACTTCTACAGAAGGGAGCTGCGCAGTCTGAGCAAAAGCGGGAACAAGCAGCAGCGAAAGGAGAGAGGCGAAGAGTACGGAGTAAATTGCTTTCATTTATATTTTTGAGTAACCGCAAATTTGCAAAAACAATGCCTAATCTTCAAACTTGTGATGAACGATGGGGCCCTTTTTGAAGGAAAGTGGTTATTTTGTTGACCAAACGTTTTGTTCTGCACGTTTATTAATTAACTATCATGAAGAAAATCGTACTCATCCTCTTAGCAGCTTTTCCATTTGTGTCTGTGTTTGCACAAAGTACGAACATGGAGTTGCTCAATATTCCGTCCCAATCCATCAGTATTCATCCGGATTCGTTTGAGGTAAAGATCTATTTTGAATTGAAAAACCTCACCAATGATTCCCTCAATGTGGTGGTAGCCAAGATAAATACCCAATACACTGCCGGGCAGAACGCTTATCTCTGCTGGGATTTCTGCTACGGATCTGTGCCCCAGGTAACTGATGGCAATGTGCGTATCGGGGCAGGCGACTCTACCGGACATGGACAATATGTGGCTTTCAATCCGCAAGGAGTTGCAGGTGTAGCTTCTGTTACCCTTCGCTTTATCAACGAAGCCCTTCCTTCCGATTTTGTAGAGCAGACCTATTCTTTCAATTCAACCACTACCTCCATCGACCGTGAGCAGGTAGCTGCTTGGTGGAGCGGGCCGGTTTTTGGCCAAAATAATAGCGAAGTGCGCGTAAGCTTCGACCCTGCCAGGCCATTTGCCGCCAACGAAAGCATTCGCATACTTTCTATTCAGGGCCAGGAACTTTGGAACCAGCCAATCAACGGTCAGTCTACTGTGCAGCTCCCTGCCTCTTCCCTGCCAACCGGAGTTTACCTGGTAGCCTGGATGCGCAACGGGCAAATAGCCGATATCCGTAAATGGGCTGCCGTTTACCCCTGATACATGGCTGAAACCCGAGAAGAACAGGTACTTTCCGTTTCTGACCTGACTGCTTACCTCCGTCACTTGCTGGAGTCTGACCCGCGTTTGCAAGGGGTACAGGTGTTAGGTGAGGTGTCAAACCTGGTTTATCACGGTTCAGGGCACGTGTATTTCACCCTCAAAGACGATGGGGCTCAAATTTCCTGTGCCTGGTTTCGCAATTATCAGCAGGGTGCTCCCCGACTCAAGGCTGGGGATGAAATTGTGGTTTGGGGCGAAATAAGTCTCTATCCGCCAAGGGGGCAGTATCAGTTTTTGGTAAAAAGGGTCCGGAAGCTCGGTACCGGCGATCTTTTCCAACAGTTTCAGGAGCTCAAGGACAAACTACAGAAGGAAGGCCTGTTTGACCTTTCTATCAAGAAAAAACTCCCCGCTCTGGCGCTGAAACTCGGAGTGATAACTTCTCCTACAGGTGCAGCCTTGCGCGATGTGTTACGCACGATCTACCGACGTTTCCCGAGGGTAAAAGTACTGATCCTTCCTGCCAAAGTTCAGGGTGAGGGAGCCGGTGCTTCGATCGTTTCAGCACTTTTGGCTGCCGAAAAACAGCAACTGGACCTCGTGTTACTGGTGCGGGGCGGAGGTTCTATCGAAGATTTGTGGGCTTTCAACGAAGAAAAGGTAGCCCGCGCCATTTATGCCTGTACCCTCCCGGTCGTATCCGGGGTGGGGCATGAGACCGATTTTACGATTGCCGACTTCGTGGCCGATTACCGGGCATCGACTCCTACAGCGGCGGCAGAGGCCGTTACCCCCGACCGCCAACACCTCCTTCGCCAGCTTGCCGGAATGGAGGCATCTCTGGCCAGAGGCTTGCGCTATTTTTTGCAATTTCAGCGGCAGATTGTTGATGACTACTCCGACCGGTTGCGGATATACCTGCGCCAGCATGTATCGCGCAGCACGCAGGAGCTGGACCTCCTGGCCAACCGACTGGATAGCCTCAATCCGGCTGCACGTTTTGAGCAAGGATTTACCTTAACTTTAAAAGAAGGAAAAGTGGTGCGGTCGTCGGAGGAGTTAACCCCCGGCGATACCATTGAAACGATTTTTCCCGACGGGGTTGCCATCTCCCGTGTTTTACCTTCATCTAATGAGTAATGGAACTGGAAACCGATTTTTCACTGGAAAAAAACCTTGCCCGACTCCGGCAGGTGGTAGAGTTGATGCAAAAAGGCATGGGCAACCTCGATGAGCACATGGCCCTTTACCGCGAAGGTCAGGAACTGGTCGTAAAATGCCGTAAATACCTTGAACAGGCTGACCTGCAGGTTGCTCAGCTGCTCGATGGCGAAGTATCTGCTTTTGAATCTTCGGAATGGCGGGAAGATGAGTGAAAGGATTTGGGCAGATTAACCGCTTTTTATTACATTTGAATTAGTTAAAGCATCATCAACCCTTCTTTTATGGCAACCCTCAATGTTCAGGGGCGACTTTACAAGGTAATGGATACCCAACAAGTAAGCGCCTCCTTCCGCAAACGTGAATTTGTTCTCGAAATTCCTGACGGTCAATACCCTCAATTCGTTTCTTTTCAACTAACCCAGGATAGGGTTTCACTTCTGGATCCATTTCAGCAGGGAGCAACGGTAGATGTTGCTTTCAATCTTCGCGGACGTGAATGGCAAAGCCCGCAGGGAGAAGTAAAGTATTTTAACTCGCTGGATGCCTGGAGAATTTCTCCTGCCATTGCCGGCGCACAGCAGCCCGCTGACCAGGCCCCTGCTTATACCAATCCTAACAATGGAGGTGGTTTTTCTGAATCTTCCAATGCCGGCTTTACGGCTCCTTCGTCTGACCCCGCAAAAGACGATCTGCCGTTTTGATCATGCTGTTTTTCTTTTCGCAGGTAAATTTTTCTACATATCCACTTTTTACAAGCTGGAGATGTATATTACCTTCGCAATGAAAATTGTTAGGCATTTCTAAAAATTACACCCCTTCAAAGTATTCAACAGCTCCCACCTTATGGCTGATTACAAGAAAGTAATGTTGGTTGATGACAACGAGATTGATAACATTATCAACGAAAAAATCATCGAGGCCAACGGTTTTGCGGGCAGCATTCTGGTTTATCAAACTGGTCAGGATGCTTTAGATTACCTCAACGTGCACCAGCAAGACGAGGAAAGCTTGCCCGAAATTGTCTTCCTCGATATCAATATGCCCATCATGGATGGGTTTCAGTTTCTGGAAGAATTTGAAAAATTCAGCGACCTCGTTCGCTCCAAGTGCAAAATTATCATGCTTTCTTCTTCTATCAGCCCTAAAGACATCGACCGGGCAGCCAGTAGCAAGTATGTGAAAAAGTACCTCAATAAGCCCCTGAACGCTCGCTACCTCGATGCAATTACCGTTTGATTCAATCCGGCTCAGGAGTTTGGTAAAATAAAAAAGGCCCCAATCGGGGCCTTTTCTTTTTGTGATTGCACTGATGCTATGACCTTGCAGCAAATTCATCATTGAGAAATACTTGCTCCAGGTCAATTTCGGGGAGAAGCCGGGTCCAGCCCACATTTTCTTCCTTCCATTTGTCGATGTTTACTTTCAGGTTTTTGGCGCGAGTACGGGGCTTTCCACCCAGAGCCACACTCAGTATCTTCAGCAGGGTTTTGGCATGTTCGTACCGGTTAAGCGACCCTTTGCGTAATTGACGCTGAAGGCTGAGAATCAGCTGATTGGCCAGGTCAAAATCCTCCATCATTACATAACACAATGCCAGAAAGAACTTTACCTCCAGGTCGGCGTGGGAATGCTTGCGCAGGTTCACATCGTTTCGGAGGTTGTACAATATCCGTGTAGCCTTTTTGTAGTTGTGGTCCATGAAATACACATGTGCCAGGTACAGGTTAAAGTTCAGGTAATAAGAGATGCGGTAAGGCTCGATTTCGAAGATCGAAACATTGTCATCGGCATCTTTTACCATCTGGGGAATAGTATTGGTGCGGATATGATGCCGGAGCTTGTAGAAGAAAAAGTGAGAGGTGTTTACGTTCAGATGATAGCGGGTGATCACGTCCTCCAGCTTGTTGTCCAGCAGTTCAAAGAAGAACTTTGCTTTGTCGGTAATGCCTTGTTCTTCAAAATAAACAAAACGTAAGTAGTTGAACAGCAGGTTAATACTTCCATAGAAGGAATCTTCCTGATATTCTTTCAAAATTTCAAATGCCTTTTCGAACATTACCTCCGCAGGCTCCATGTCGATCCTCAGGGTAGGAGGAATATCCACGAACATCATTCCATACAGGTGGATGATACATTTGTAAATGTACATCCGGTGAGATTCGTATAGATTGTTGAGATTCTGGATTTTCTCGATGGTCCGGATCAACTCCGCATGGTCGCGCTCCTTCCGGTTGAGGTAGAACATATCCCAGGTGCGGAAAAAATGGATAACTGTATCCACGGCTTTGTCCATGGTTACTGCATTTGCCACCTGCTGATTGTACCTGCTGCGGTAAAACTGGCTGTTGTCGTCGTAGGCGTGCAGGTTTTGCAGCTCCTTATACACGATCATCAGCCCGTAGGGGAAGTCGAAGCGCAGGAGTTCTTTTTCCAGCTTCCGGAGTGCTGCCACCGATATTTCCCGCGGATTGTTGAACACAAGTTCGTTTACCGCCAGCACCCTGCGCATCACATGCAGGTTAGGGTCACCGACCCGGTTGAGCAGAAAGGTCTCGATTTTTTGGTTTAGCCGCGACTTCAGTACATAAAAGGCCGAGGGGGAAATGTCGAATTCTTCCAGAAACTGCTTGTCAGGCGTTTCAGGGTTTTCGCGGATAATTCTCAGAAAAGCAGCGCTTTTATCCGCCTTATTCGCCGTGAAGGTGTTGTAAATTTCTTCAAATTCCAGGTCGGTGAGCTGGGTGATAATTTTGTACAAATCCATAATTTCCGGACTTGGAAAAGGTAAACATTCAGAGGAGGGATACTAAGTTAACAGCTTTGCCAAAGCATAAACCTTTGTAAGAGATTCATTCCTTCGGTTATTTCAAAATTACGTTTACTTTCGAGACATGGGCTTTCAAATCGCTTGAATTGTAGGCAATTCACCTACAAATCTTACATCAATATCACACAAGCTCCTTTGTCCAAACATTCTCCTCTTTTTTGAAACCAAGCTGGCCCCTCGTCAGTTTAGGAAGTGTTCGTTCGAATTTGGAAATTGCCAGTCGAAATAGCTTCCTTACCTATGGATCGTCCACGTAACTATGCCCCCCATTTGCTCGAATATGAGCGTATTATTGCTCACGAAGTAAATATCGGAGGGGTGCCGCTCGGTGGTAACAACCCCATCCGTATCCAGTCGATGACCACCACCGATACCATGGATACCCTCGGTACGGTGGAGCAAACGATACGGCTGGTAGAGGCCGGCTGCGAATACGTACGCATTACCGCCCCCAGCCAAAAAGAAGCGCATAACCTCGCCGTAATCAAAAAGGAGCTACGGAAGCGCGGATACCAGGTACCCCTCATCGCCGACATCCACTTTACCCCCAATGCTGCCGAAATCGCGGCCCGGATCGTGGAAAAAGTGCGGGTAAACCCTGGAAATTATGCCGACAAAAAACGGTTTGAACACATTGAATACACCGAAAATACCTACCAGTCTGAGTTGAACCGCATTAATGAGCGTTTTTCTCCCCTGGTGAAAATTTGCAAAACGGAAGGAACCGTAATGCGCATTGGCACCAACCATGGCTCTCTCTCCGACCGAATCCTCAGCCGCTACGGGGATACGCCCGAAGGCATGGTAGAGTCTGCGCTCGAGTTTTTGCGCATTTGTGAAGACCACAACTACTACGATGTGGTCATCTCCATGAAAGCCTCTAACCCGCAGGTAATGGTGCAGGCCTACCGCCTGCTGATGCAGCAAATGCGTGCCGCCGGACGGATTTATCCCCTGCACCTCGGCGTTACAGAAGCAGGCGAAGGAGAGGACGGACGTATCAAAAGTGCACTTGGCATCGCTACCCTGCTCATGGATGGCATTGGCGACACGGTTCGCGTTTCCCTTACAGAGGAGCCCGAGTACGAAAGCCCGGTAGCGCAGTTTCTGGTCGATCACTACGTAAAGCGTGCCAACGACACCCGAAACGAAACCCTTCGTCAGCTCGACGCATCGCTTGCCTTGCCGCTGGATCCCTATACGTTTGCCAGAAGAGAAACCCGCGAAGTACTCAACATCGGCCATAGCCAAGTGCCCCGGGTCGTAGCTTGCCTCGATAACGGAGCGGAAACGCCCGATGCACTCACCTCCATCGGCTACACCTATGTAGCCGCTCTGGATAAATACAATTTCTCCGACATCGCCGCCGATTATGTGTTTTTAGGCGATCACGTGCCTGCTCACGAACTTCCAGGTGGTCTCAAGCGGGTGGTAAATGCAGCTACCTGGAAACTGTTGTCAGACAGGAATCTCTACCATCCTTTTTTCAAAACAGCCGCAGATTTTCTGGATGCTCCCGAGATAAGCCCGGTGATTAATTTCATCAATGTAACCCTCGATGAAATAGAGGCGGTCATCGACCAAAAAGACAGGTTTACGGACACTGTGCTGGTGCTTGACCCGGGAAGCAATACCATCCCCACCTATTGCTGGCGGGCGCAGGTATTTCGCCTGCTCATGACATCGGTAGATGTGCCGGTGATGGTTCGGTTGCGTGTGCCTGAAAATTTCGACTATTTCTCCGATGCGCATTGGCCTGAATATGTGCGCATTCCCCACGAAGCCAAAGTGCAACTGGCGCTTTCTGCCGATATTTCTTCGCTATTGGTAGATGGGCTGGTGGATGGCATATGGCTCGAATCAGCCGATTTGATAAAGGTAAAAGCGGCTTTTTCGATGCTACAGCTGGCCCGTTTGCGCATGACCAAAACGGAATACATCAGCTGCCCTTCTTGCGGACGCACTTTATTTGATTTGCAGGAAACTACCGCCCGTATTCGCAAACGCACCGAACACCTTAAAGGTGTAAAGATCGGCATCATGGGCTGCATCGTGAACGGTCCCGGTGAAATGGCAGATGCCGATTATGGCTATGTAGGGGTGGGACCTGGCAAAATTGCTCTCTATCGCGGGAAAACCGTGGTGGAGAAGGCCGTGAAAACCGAAGAAGCGGTTGACCGGTTGATCGAGATTATCCGCGAAGACGATAAGTGGATTGAGCCGGAAATGGCTGCTTTCCAGCATTGAGAACCAATTTCGCCTTTTTATTAGCTGTGACCTTGAATAACGGGGTTGATGGGTAACTTTACCCCAAACCCAGCTATGCCCATTCGCGAGGAACTCATTAAAGACGGTATACGCACTACATTCCTTGGGATTGTGGCAAATTTTCTTTTGGCCATTATAAAAGGAATTGCAGGGGTTTTTGGTCATTCTTTTGCCCTGGTAGCCGACTCCATGGAATCGTCTGGGGATATTCTAACCTCGCTTTTTGTGCTGATCGGGCTCAAAACAGCCTCCCGGCCACCCGACGAAAACCATCCTTATGGACACGGTAGAGCCGAACCGCTCGCTGCTATGGCCGTTTCGGCTATCCTCCTTGGCGCGTCTGTGGTCATTGCTGTACAAAGCCTCCACTATATTCTTACGCCGCACGAGGGGCCCAAAGCATTTACTTTGTGGATATTGGGCGGGGTAGTTATTATCAAGGAAATCCTCTTTCGGTACAGCATCCGCAAAGGAAAAGAAATAGGCAGTGTGGCCGTACGTGCCGATGCCTTTCACCACCGCAGCGATGCGGTAACCTCTTTGGCGGCTTTTGTCGGAATTTCTGTTGCACTCATTGGCGGAGAAGGATACGAAAGCGCCGACGATTGGGCTGCACTGATCGCCAGTGGCTTTATTGCATTGAATGCCTATGCCATCATTCGGCCCGCCCTTTCAGAAGTAATGGAAGAGGCACAACCCCCTGAGCTTATTGAAGCCATCAAAAAAGAGGCACTCACAGTAGAGGGGGTATTTGCGATTGACAAATGCTATGTGCGCAAAATGGGCTTTGTCTATTATGTCGATATCCACCTTGTGGTGGACAGAAACCTCACCGTAAAACGGGGCCATGACATTGCCCATAATGTGAAGGATGCGCTGCGGGCATCTTCGCTCTCCATTGCCGACGTGCTCACACACGTGGAGCCCGATGGAGAAATACCCGACTGAGGCATATTTTCCCGGGTCTCGTCATCTTCTATGTGCTAAAAATGCTACTTTTAACACATGAATGAGCAATTTTCTAAAGCCATTGCCGACGGGTACACGTTCAAAAGCGACTCTTTGGTTTTCGGTGGCGCGATGCTGGATGGCGAAGTGTATTCCGGCTCGCTGATAAAAGCACCTTTGCGAACCCTCAACCGCCATGGCCTCATTGCGGGTGCTACCGGTACCGGCAAAACCAAAACCCTGCAGGTACTGGCCGAACAATTGAGTGAAAATGGCGTGCCTTGTCTGGTCATGGACATTAAAGGCGACCTCAGTGGACTTGCCCAGCCCGGAGCTCCAAACCCCAAAATTCAGGATCGGCATACCAAACTGGGTATCCCTTATACCGCATCTGCCTATCCGGTGGAGTTGCTCAGCCTTTCCGACGAGCCAGGACTTCGCCTCAGGGCAACCGTTTCGGAGTTCGGTCCTGTGCTTTTTTCCAAAATTCTCGATCTCTCCGATGTGCAGGAGGGGGTAGTTGCGGTGGTTTTTAAATACTGCGACGACAACAACCTGCCGCTGCTCGACCTCGACGATTTCAAAAAGGTACTTCAGTACATCTCCAACGAAGGAAAAGAAGAGATCGAAAAGGAATATGGACGGGTTTCTTCTGCTTCTACCGGCACCATTCTTCGTAAAGTAATTGCCCTTGAAGCACAGGGTGCGGAGAAGTTTTTCGGGGAAATCTCCTTCGATGTGGACGACCTCTGCAAATTTGACGACCAGGGAAGGGGCAAGATTTCAATCCTGCGACTTACAGACATCCAGGATAAGCCTGCCCTGTTCTCGACTTTCATGATGAGCCTTCTGGCAGAAATTTACTCCACTTTTCCCGAGCTTGGCGACCCCGACCGGCCTAGTCTGGTGCTGTTTATCGACGAAGCCCACCTGGTATTTCAGAATGCTTCGAAAGAACTCCTCAATCAGATCGAGTCCATTGTAAAGCTGATCCGCTCCAAAGGGGTTGGCCTCTTTTTTATTACCCAAAACCCCACCGATGTGCCTGACTCGGTACTCAGCCAATTAGGACTCAAGGTGCAGCATGCCTTGCGTGCATTTACCGCCAATGACCGTGAGGCCATCCGGAAAGTAGTGAAGAACTTCCCCGAAACCTCCTTTTACGATCTGGAGGAGCTCATTACCTCTATGGGTATCGGCGAGGCGATGGTTTCTGCCTTGAATGAAAAAGGAATTCCCACGCCCTTGGTGCATACCATGTTGCGTGCTCCACAGTCGCGGATGGACATTCTTACCCCCGATGAAATCAAGCAGGTGGTGAGCCGTTCTTCCCTTGCCCGCAAATACAACCAGGAGATCAACCGCGAAAGCGCTTATGAAATCCTGAATGCCAAAATAGAAGCCGCTAATTCTGAAGAACAGCAGGCCGAAATGCTGAAGCAAAAAGCGGCAGCTAGCAAGACCAGTTCCGGCGGAAGCAGTAGGCAGGAAAAATCAACCTTTGAAAAAATAGCTTCTGACCCGCTTACCCGCCAGATCGGACGTACCGTAGCCCGCGAACTTACCCGTGGTATTCTGGGTGTGCTGGGCCTTGGTGGCAGATCCACCCGCAGAAAAACAACGCGCAAGTAATTGCCCGATGGAAAGGATAACCGAGCAAATATCGCTGTACGATCACCTGGAGCAGATGTCATTCGGAGAGATTCTGGATGGAATCAACCGCGAAGACCAAAAGGTGGCCCTTGCAGTGAAGGAGGCTCAAGCTCAGATTGAAGCCCTGGTTTCCGCTGCTTTTTTGCGGATGCAGGAGGGGGGGCGCCTCTTTTATATCGGTGCAGGCACGAGTGGCAGGCTGGGGGTGCTCGACGCTTCCGAATGTCCGCCTACTTTTGGCGTGCCTCCCGGAATGGTCGTGGGCATCATTGCCGGCGGAGACCACGCTTTGCGAAATCCGGTAGAATTTGCAGAAGACCATACCACCCAGGGCTGGGACGATTTGCAGCAGTACCGCGCAAATAACCAGGATTTTGTGGTGGGTATTTCGGCCTCCGGAACCGCCCCCTATGTGGTAAGCGCCTTGCTCGCCTGTAATGCACACGGGATCGCAACCGGGTGTGTTACCTCCAATCCGGGTTCTCCGATGGCTCAAGCAGCTAATCTTCCAGTGGAAGTGGTGGTAGGCCCTGAGTTTTTAACAGGCTCTTCCAGAATGAAGTCTGGCACCGCTCAAAAAATGATCCTTAACATGATCACTACCTCGCTCATGATCCGACTAGGCAGGGTCAAAGGCAACCGCATGGTGGACATGCAACTTTCCAACCAAAAGCTCATCGAGCGGGGAACCCAAATGGTGATGGATGCCACGGGCGTAGAGGAAGAATCAGCCAAAGCCTTGTTGATCAAAATGGGCAGCGTGCGCAAGGCCATCGAGTCTTTGGGTAAGTAATTTGCTTGTCCCGGAATCGCTGATTACAAAATAAAAATCCCTTCTGTACCAGGTACTGAAGGGATTTTTTTATGGAACAGGAAAGGATTACATGTTTTTCACAGCCACATCCATCGCAGGTTTGGGGCTCATTATGCCGTCTGCCACGAATTGCTTCTTCACATTTTCCTGCATGTAGTAGTACACGTCCCAGTAGTGTGCCGAATTACACCATGGTCGAACGTCGAATTTCATGATGCCTACTTCGTGTCCGTTAACGAGGATGTCAACAGCTGGATCTTTCAGGATTAAAGGGCAGCCATCGGCAGCAGTCTGCACCGAGACGCGCACTTTGTCAATGTCTTCAGCGCCGCTTACCGCAAAAACCAAGTCCACGCGGATGGTTCCCTGACCGGAAATATTGGTGATCGGGCCGGAGGTTACAGCACCATTGGGTACGATGATACGCTTGTTGTCGAGGGTTTTGAGCACGGTGTTAAATACTTGCACCGATTCTACTTCACCCGTAAACCCGGCAATGTTGATCAGGTCTCCTACTTTGTAAGGGCGGAAAATGAGCAGCAAAACGCCACTGGCGAAGTGCCCCAGGCTTCCCTGGAGGGCAAGGCCAATGGCCAGACCGGCGGCTGCGATCAGGGCGGCAAAAGAAGTGGTCTCAATTCCCACGATACCTGCTACGCTGATCAGCACCATTACTTTCAGCAATACGCCTACCACAGAGGTAAGAAAAGGAATGATCGTTTCTTCGATCTTGCGGGCGCGCATAGAGCGCTCAATCATGTGCGAAATCCTGTTGGCCAGCCAAAAACCGATAATCAGGGTTAATAGGGCCAGTAGAATCTTGGGGGCAAATGCCACTGCCATATTGGTTAACTCGTCTAAATACTTTTGCATGAGGTTTGTTTCTGGGAAATGGAAAGTTCGAGAAAGTGGATTTGTGACGGCGAAATTAGCAATTGTCACTTCGTGTCCTATATTTTTCCATTTCCAGAGGAATATTTTTTGAAGCTCCCAGAATTTAGATTCTCTTTCATTCCAAAAGGCACAAAAAAAGGGCAAAGGATTGCTCCTCTGCCCGTATATCTTTAGGTCATTGACTTTTATTCAGCCTGATTGGTTCTTGCGGCATTACCAGCTAAGGTGGTCCATCCGGTCAGGGCTGTATTGCTGGTTCGGATACAAACCAGTTCGCCACTCAGCGTGGTCGCATAGAGATTGCCCCCCACAGCGATAGGCGGATAGCGCAGGCCTGATGGAACAGAGTAAGTGTGGGAAAGCTCACCGGTTTTTGCATTCAGAAGTAAAATTCGCCCATCGAGGGTACCTACAATTGCCTGGCCTCCTACAACGAATGGGGGCGTGCCCAGGCTTCCTCCTGACAGGTGCAGGTCGCCGGATAAGCCGAGTTTCCATTGTGCTCCCTCGCTGGAGTCGTTGGTGCAAAATAAGCTATCACCCATGGTCGCAAATTGTAGCTGACCATACCTGAAAACCCTCGATCCCTGAAAAGCCTGAAGCGAACTTACGTTGCTCTGACCGATATTAGCCGAAGCTTTTTGCCATCCTGCCGCCGCTGGCGCTCCATCCGAAAAGCCATTTCCCGCATCAAAGGACATCGCATCCTTCTTCAACTTCGATTCGTTTTGCACCTTTTCATCTAAGTAGACCGCTCCCTTGGAAGCAACAGATTTCAAAATGGTTGGTTGCTGGAGGTTAAATGAGGTGAGGCATTCCTGTACATTTCCCGCTGCGTCATCATTTCTTCTGCTGAAAAAAACCTGCCCGTTAGCCAGAGTGGGTGCCGAAGTCGCCCTGGAAGCCCGCGCTTCAAGTAGGGTGCCATCGCTGGTGTTGAAGCGGTAGTAGGTGCCGGGAAAAGTGGTAAGCACCAATTCCTCTCCCATAGCCACAGGTGCCGTCATGATATCGCCATCAAGCCAATGCTGCCAGATGACGGCTCCAGTTTGGAGATCGAAGGCTGCTAACACGTGCGTGGGTTCCCAATTTGGCAGATTTTTTCCCGATTTGGGAATTGGCTGAGGGTCGGGAGCCTGCACATTTTGATTCATCTGCTGATTAATTATATTGCTGTTGTACGATCCCCTGCCTCCAGCTGGATACGCCGTGAACACCTTTCCTTTGCTCAAACAAGGGCTTGACATGAGCGGATCACCCAAAAACCACGACCATTTATGCTTTCCGGTTCTGGCATCTACTGCAAAAAGGGTGCAGGACTCTGTATTAAAGACCAGCACGCCTTCTGAAACTGCACCTGTAGATGGTCCGTCATCGCTAATGGAAATTGCCCAAACAGGCTCCCCGGTTTCTGCTTTGAAAGCATAGTAAGCCTCGCTGCCAAAGCCGCCGCTAACGAGAATGAGGTCTTTCCATGCGGTGGGGGTGGGGGTAAGCCCCTGGTGTGGGAGTTGAATCCGATAGCCATTTTCAGTCGCTACGGTCGTTTTTATCAACTCAGTGGGGGAAACAGACCCCGCACGAAAACTGGTACCCGGCTTAGGCAACTCGGCAACGAATTTTCGGATGTCCTCCGTAAGGTCGAGCGAATCCTTAGGGGTGTCCTTTGAGTGTGTTTGTTGGTTCGTACGTGATTCAGGCTGAATGCCCGTAAGGAGTATTGGAACCAAAACAAGCCAGTAGATACGCATGGTGGGTAGTTTTATAGTTATAAAAAAGACTGGAAGGGAAGGGGTATTCCATAAATCCAGTCACGTTTGGGGAGAAAAAGATAGATATTGCGAAACATAAGGAGAGATATGCCCCGCGTAAACATCAAGGCCGTTGTACCCGTTGCCGGCATAGGCACCCAGTTGCGGCCTCATACCCACACCCAACCCAAGCCACTCATTCCGGTAGCCGGAAAGCCCATCCTGGGTCATATACTCGATGCCCTCCTCGAAGCCGGAGTAGAAGACGTTGTTTTGGTGGTCGGGTATATGCGGGAAAAAATCCAGCAGTTTGTTGAAAAAGAATATGGCGACCGGCTGCGGTTTACTTTTGTAATACAGGAGCCCCGCCGCGGACTTGCCCATGCCATCTGGTCTGCCATTCCGGCTCTTCAAGACGCCGATACCCTCCTGATAAACTTGGGTGATACCATTTTTGGGGAAGATGTGAGCCGGATACTGGAGCTGGAGGGCAATATTCTGGGGGTTCACCCGGTAGAAGAGCCCAGAAAGTACGGCATTGCAAAGTGTGGCCAGGATGGCTCCATTTCCAGCCTGAGCGAAAAACCCGAGATTCCGACGAGCAACCAGGCTCTGGTGGGTCTGTATAAAATCACCCAAACCCAGGAGCTTTTCGCTGCTTTGGAAGCCGTCGTTTCGGCACAGGCCGACCTCAAGGCAAACCTCTCTCTCACCGATGCCCTCATGCGCATGATTGGCATGGATGTTCCTTTTCATCCCTTTCAGGTCGAGAATTGGTTTGATTGCGGAAGTAAAGAATCCTTGCTGCTTGCTCATCATACCCTGCTTGGAAGGGTGGAAGACCATCCGGTTTACGATTTTCCGGGCTGTGTTATTATCCAACCGGTGCGTATTGCCCCCAATTGTGTAATCAAAAATTCCATCATCGGGCCATACGTTGCGGTGGCTGAAAACAGCACCATCACCAATTCGGTGGTGTTTCATTCCATTATCGGGGCTTTTTCCCGGCTGGATACCATCATTCTGGGGCAAAGCGTCATTGGCAATGATACTAACCTCAAGGGCAAATCCCACAGCATTAACATCGGCGACAATACCGAAATCGACTTCGACCAATGATTTATCACCTGGCTACCCTTCCTGATTGGGAGCGCGCACTCAACAGTGGTTTTTACACACCATCCAACTGGCCCGAAATTCGTCAGATCTCCTGTTTTTTTGAACTGGAAAGGTTGCCCGAAATCGCAAGTCAATTCGATTTACAGCACAAGGAGCTTATTTTGCTTCAAATGTCGGAGCGAAAAGTAACACTCCCACAAGAGCAAACAGCAGACGAACAAGGCAATAAGTACCTGCTACTGAAAGCAAAGCTTTCGGTAGCTATGGTAGAGCGTACAGATATGGTGTTTAAGTCCCGGAATGGTTCCTGGGAAATGGCCTGAGCCTAGAGCATGGAGCCGTGGTCAGTCTTCATCTCGTCTATCCGGGTCCTGATCAGATCAAGGTCGTGATCAAGCTGAGAGTCATCCCAGCCCGAAACCGGATCGGAGGTAAAAGCAGCAGGAGTCGTTAATAAGGGGCTGCTTACGGTCACTTCGTTGGTCACCGATGCGGAGAGAGAAAGATCGGTTGAGTCTTCAGGCGATACAAATGCAAGCCCAATGCCTACCAATAACGCCATGACTGCCATCACGAGATTATTGACAATTGCCGGACGGGAAGCATGCGTAACCGGAGCCTGATCTGTATTTGCCAGTGCATGGGCGGGCAAAGCAGGAGTAGCTTTTACCACATCCTGAATCCTTTGCATCGATTCTTCGGAAGGTTCAAAACGCAAACCGGAAGCTTGTTCTACTACTTCCTGAAACATTTCATACCGCTCCCAAAGACCTTCTTCGCTACAAAGGGCAGTTAAAAACGCTTCACTTTCTTCTGAGGGCATTTCATCATACAGAAAGCGAAGGATGTCTTCATCGTTGTACCTGCTCATAGGATATACTATCAGGAATTTTAGCCAGTTTACGCAGGTTCAAAAGGGCATACCGCATACGTCCGAGGGCAGTGTTAATGCTTACGTCGGTAATAGAGGCAATTTCTTTGAAACTTAAATCAGCGTAGCTGCGCATGATCAGCACTTCTCTTTGTTTTTCCGGAAGCTGCTGAATCAATTCCCTTATGTAACGGGAGTTTTCGTCGATTATTATCTTGTCTTCGGAGCTATCCTCTGCCTGTTGCACGTTACTGAAGATGTCAAAATCATCAGATTCATGCTGCATGGGATTGCGTTGCACTTTGCGGAAATGGTCGATAGCCAGGTTACGTGCGATACGCACCACCCAAGGAAGAAATTTTCCTTCTTCGTTATAACTACCGCTCCGGATCATGCGTACTACTTTGATCATTACGTCCTGAAACAAGTCTTCTGCCACAGACCGGTCTCTAACGATAAGATGAATAGTAGTAAAAACCTTAGATTTGTATCGCGAAAGCAAGACATCAAAACAGACATCGTTGCCCGCCATAAAACCTTTCACGAGGTCTTTGTCAGGGGAGTTTTTGATCAGCGCCTTATCCATGGTTAATTTGGGGTTACGTCAAGTCGACGTGCTTCATGGTGATTTTTTGGAAAACAATTGGACTGATAAGTTTTAAACTTTTTCCCTTGGCAATGGTAATATTGCCGCTGGTTTCGACTCTTCACTAACGGTTTAGAAACAAGATAGGCTCAACCCTGTTTGTTTCCAAATTCATTTATCCCTCGCCTCATGTCAGATATCTACATAAAGAATGCCAGAGTTAACAACCTGAAGCACGTTTCGGTAAAAATTACAAGAAATAAGTTGGTTGTCGTAACTGGGGTGAGTGGTTCAGGCAAATCTTCGCTCGCTTTTGATACGCTCTATGCTGAGGGGCAGCGGAGGTATGTGGAGAGTCTGAGCTCCTATGCCAGGCAGTTTCTCGACCGGATGGAAAAGCCGGAAGTGGATTATATTCAGGGAATTGCGCCTGCTATGGCCATTCAGCAGAAGGTCAGCACCTCAAACCCCAGGTCCACGGTAGGCACCGTGACCGAGATCTACGACTACCTCAAATTGTTGTTTGCACGGGCTGGTAAAACGATTTCGCCAGTGTCTGGAAAAATAGTCAGCTCCGACGCAATAACCGACGTGGTGGACTATATGATCGACCAAAACGATGGGGCTAAGGTGTTTATTATTGCGCACGCTCCTGTCCGAAGTAAGGGTTATGCCGAAGAACTACAACTTGCCCTTCAAAAAGGCTTTACCCGGCTTTGGGAAGCCGGCGAAGTGGTAGCCATTGAAGACCGGATAGCTGCCGAAGACGCCGCCAAAAAGAAGTCGAAGGAAACGCATGTGCCGATCCTCATCGACCGTACCGTTATCAGAAAGGAGCAGGTGGAAGAACAACGCCAGCGCCTTGCCGATTCGGTCACCACCGCTTACCAGGAAGGCCACGGGGTATGCTATATTCAGGTGGAAGGGGAGGCAATCCGTCATTTCTCCGAAAAATTTGAAGCAGACGGTATCGAATTCGAGCGTCCCTCCGTCAATTTCTTTTCCTTCAACAACCCCTACGGCGCATGTCCTACCTGCGAAGGCTTTGGGCGTATTTTAGGCATCGACGAGGACCTGGTCTATCCTGATAAATCTCTTTCGGTGTACGAAGGAGGTGTAGCGCCCTGGCGGGGAGAAGTAATGGGTGCCTACCTCAAGGAATGGATTGCTGAAGCCCGGAAAACGGATTTCCCCATTCACCGCTCCTATTTCGACCTTGCTCCTGCTGAGCGCGACCAGGTTTGGCGAGGTATAGGCAAAGCAGATGGCATCTACGGTTTTTTTAAGCACCTAGAAGGCAGTCTGCACAAAATACAGAACCGGGTGATGCTGGCCCGTTACCGGGGATATACCACCTGCCCCGATTGCCAGGGCAGCCGCATACGCAAAGATGCCATGTATGTGAAGGTGGGCGGCTTCAGCATTGCCGACTTGCTGGCGTTTCAACTCAATGAACTTCAGCCCGTTGTTGAAAACCTTGACCTCGACGATACCGAGCGCATCATTGCCGTGCGGTTGATGTCAGAGATCAAAACACGCATCGGTTACCTGCTCAAAGTAGGGGTGGGCTACCTTACCTTGAACCGAAAAATCAATACCCTCTCCGGAGGAGAAATGCAGCGTATACGCCTGGCTACCTCGCTCGGTAGTGGGTTGGTTGGCTCGATGTATATCCTCGACGAACCTAGCATCGGCCTGCATCCACGCGATACCGATCAGCTGATTCTAATCCTCGAATCTTTGAGGGATCAGGGCAACTCCGTGATCGTGGTGGAACACGACGAGCAGGTAATGCGCCATGCCAATCAGATCATTGACATGGGCCCCGGAGCCGGAGAGCTTGGCGGTGAGGTGGTGTTTAATGGCGATTTTGGGGAATTGATGGAGTCCGATACCCTCACTTCCCGATACCTCAGTGGCCGGCAAGAAATTCCGGTTCCTGCTTCGCGTCGCAACCCCGGCAGCCGTCTGCACCTCAAAGGTGCACGGATGCACAACCTCAAAGGCCATGATGTAGAGATACCTTTACATGCTATCACGGTAGTAACCGGTGTTTCCGGTTCTGGCAAAACTACCCTCATCCAAAAGGTGCTTTACCCGGCGTTGAAGGCACAATTGGGAGAGTTTGGTGAAAAAGGGGGGCATTTCAAGGAATTGACCGGCGACTTAATGCTGATTGAAGCTGTGGACATGGTGGACCAGCAGCCCATTGGCCGCAGCGCCCGATCAAATCCGCTTACCTATGTAAAGGCTTACGACCACATCAGGGACCTCTACGCCAAACAACCGTTGGCTAAACTCAAGAACCTGAAGCCAGGCAATTTCTCCTTCAATGTAGAAGGTGGAAGGTGCGATACCTGCCAGGGCGAAGGCTTTGTAACCGTTGAAATGCAGTTTTTGCCCGATGTGAAACTCCTCTGCGAAACTTGCCACGGGCATCGCTTCAAAAAGCATATTCTGGAGGTTACCTATAATGGCAAAAACATCGACGAGGTCCTGAACATGACCATCCACGAGGGATTGACCTTTTTTGCCGATGAACCCAAAGTGGTGGACAAGCTCGAAGTATTGCACAAAGTAGGGCTGGAATACCTCCGTATGGGCCAAAGCACCAGTACCCTTTCGGGTGGGGAAGCCCAGCGCATGAAGCTTGCTTTGTTTTTGAGTCAGGGCAATCAGAGCAAAAACTCCTTTTATATTTTTGACGAACCCACCACCGGGCTTCACTTCGACGATGTGCGGAAGTTGCTGGAGGCCATGAATGAACTGGTGGAAATGGGCAATACCATCCTGATCATTGAGCACAACCTTGAGGTAGTCAAGTGTGCTGACTGGATCGTGGACATGGGGCCGGAAGGCGGCATGGCGGGTGGTGAAGTGCTCTATCAAGGTACGCCCGAAGGACTGCTGAACGAACCAAGATCGTGGACCGCAAAATTTTTGCGTGAAAAAATCATGGTTCACGGTTAATTACGAAGAAAAGACACCCTGTTTTCAGACAGAAGTCATTTTGAAGGCTTGGCTCGTGGAGCATCTTGTTGCAACGAAAATGCAATATGAAACAACAACTCGTTGCCCTTATTACGGGTTCGAACAGAGGCATTGGGACTGAAATTGCCCGACAACTTGCTCAGAGAAAGGTAAAAGTGTATTTGGGCATTCGGACAGAAAGGGCCGGATTGGAAACCCAGGAAAAGCTCCGCCATCAGGGTTTAGACGCTGTATGGCTGCCCATGGATGTAAATGACCCCACTTCTATCCGGCAGGCAGGCAAAGCTTTTCGCAAACTAGAGTCCCGGCTGGATATTTTGATAAACAATGCTGCTATCCTCGAGGACCATGCCAATATCGTGCAGATGGATCCAGAGCTTTTTCATAAAACACTGAAAACCAATTGCTTCGGGCCGATCCTCGTTACGCAGGAGTTTGCGGACCTGCTTCCGCAAGGGGGAAGGATCATCAATATGTCCAGCAGCATGGGGGCGTTGAATGGCATGCAATCGTATTCTCCTGCCTATAGCCTGAGCAAAACCCTTCTCAACGGCATTACCCTGCAGTTTGCAGGTGCGCTATCGGGCAAAGGCGTATCCGTAAACAGTGTATGCCCCGGCTGGGTACGCTCAGATATGGGTGGCTCTGCTGCTCCTCGCACCCTCGCGCAAGGCGCTGCTACGGCTGTTTGGCTTGCACTGGAGGCTCCCAGCAGCCTCACGGGTAAGTTTCTCCGCGACAAAGAGGAAATCCCCTGGTAACAGAAAATGTGGATTAATTCAGGTTCAGTGCCACGAGGTCCACAGGTAATACGCGGCTTACGCCCTGGTTTTCCATCGTTACGCCATACATCACATTGGTTGAGGCCATGGTGCGCTTGTTGTGGGTAACAATGATGAACTGCGAATCAGCACTGAACTCTTTGATGATGTTATTGAACTTGTCGATGTTGGCATCGTCCAGCGGGGCGTCCACTTCGTCAAAAATGCAGAAAGGCGCAGGTTTGATGAGGTAGATCGAGAAAAGTAGGGCTACTGCCGTCAGGGTTTTTTCGCCACCGGAAAGCTGCTTGATCGTTTGAGGACGCTTGCCTTTGGGACGGGCGATGATGTTGATTTCGGATTCGAGCGGGTTATCAGCATCTACGAGGATGAGGTCACAGCTGTCGTCGGCGGAAAAAAGGCTCCGGAATACGCGCTGGAAGTGCTCCCTTACCTGCTCAAAGGTTTCGAGAAATTTCTCCTTGGCCGTGCGGTCGATTTCGGCAATGGTGTCCAGCAGTGATTGCTTGGCATCGAAAAGGTCCTGACGCTGAACGGTGATGAAGTCGTGCCTTTCCTTAATTTCGTTGTAGGCTTCTACGGCCAGGGGGTTAATCTCTCCGAAATTCTGCACCTGCTGGCGGAGCTTCACCATTTGGTCACGGGCAGCGTCGATATCCAACGGATCTTCTTCTGATTCGACTGGAATGGCCGCGCTGAAATCCAGCTCCATCTGAAACTCCACCGCCATGCGTTCCTGCAGCGAATTGCGGTCAATTTTTATCTGTGTTTCCTCTTCTTTGAGCTGATTTTGCTTTTGAAGCACCTGCTCGCGCGACCGGCGGGTTTCAGAAATGGCTTCTTCTACCTGGGTAATGCTCGACTTGGTATTGCTCAGCTGCTGCTCAAAGCGATCAACCCGCTCTTCTTTTTCTTTCTTTTCCTGATAAAGTCCCACCACTACCTCGTCTTCGTGCAGATTGGCATTGACCAGGGCTTCAGTATCGCGGCGCACGGTGTGGAGGTCTTCGCGGAGCTGGTCCTCGCTATTTGCGAGGCGTTCGGCTTGCTCGCCTTTTTGGGAGATCTCTTTTTCCAGGTTTTCGGTCTGGTTTTGCAGGTGAATCAGCCGGATATGCTCCTGGTTATAGGCATGTGAAGCCAGCTCAGCCATGTCGGCGAAGGAACGGGCTTCTGCTTGAGTAACGGCCAGCTGAGTGGTAAAATACTGCAATTCTTCGAGGCATATTTTCACCTGTGGATCGAGCCGGGTAATTTCCTGGCGCAGCTTTTCCAGCTCTGTTTCGAGGTTTTCGGAGCGCTCGCCCACACGTGCCAAAAATTCGCGGTACTCCTTTTCCCTGCTCTGGATCACCGAAAGGTCGCGTTGCTTGGTGTTTAGCTCCTGGCGCAAAGGTTCCAGCTCTTTGGAAAAATCGACCTTTTTGAGGGTTTCGAGGTGGCGTTGGTATTTTTCAAGCTCCCCTTTTTCGATGGTCAACTGCTTTTGCAGCTTTTCGAGCTCCTTGCCCAAGGACTCCAGATTTTTGGCGCGACCCAGCCTTTTACCCTCAAACAAGCCCAGTGAGCCACCGCCCATTTGAAATTTCCTGCGCTGGAGCCCGCCGGTTTTGGTGAGGAACACTGCACCTTCGGGCATAGGGGTGGGGAGGTCGCTTTCTTCCTGCACGAGGTACACCCTATCGAGGAGGTAGCCAGCCAGTTTTCGGTATTCCGGGGCAAAATCCACGAGGTCGATGGCTTGGGTTGCCTGGGTAAAGAGCAGCGGATTGGAGGCCTTGTAGGATTCCAGCTCTTCGAGCACAAAGAAATTGGCCCTGCCCTTGGAGCTTTCGGCCAGGAGGTGTATACTCAGAAAAGCGTCGTCGCGGGTGGATACCACATAGTAGCTCAGGAATGGCTCCAGGTAATTTTCCAGCGCAACCTTATATTCTTCCGGAACGGCAAAAATATCAGACAGCAGCGGCGCCGTCTTCATCCATTTTGCATTGGTTTTCAGAAACTTAACCGAAGCAGGGAAGCCTTCGAGGTTTTCCACAAGGCTTTTGGTCAGGGCAAACTCGTTTTGGCGGGCATCGAGCATGCGGTTGGTTTTGTACACCGTGTCCTTGGCTTTGTTTACCGCATCCTCTGTTTGGCTGAGGTCGGCGATATGTGCTTCCTGCTTAGCTTTCAGCTCATTAAACCTAATTTCCAGGGCTGCACATTCCTTTTCCAGTTCTGCGGATTTTACACCAAAGGCATCGAGGTCCTCAGAGCGTTGGTTGAGGTCCTCTTCGGCCCGGCGCAGCTCGCTTTCGAGGCTTTCAATTTGCACCCGCTTAATTTCTTTTTCCCGCGTAAGGTGCTGGAGCTCCTGCTCTTTTTCGCGGTGTTCTGCCTGAAGGTTAGCGAGTTTGCTCTGCCATAGCTGATGGCCTTCTTTGGTGATCTCGAGCTGTTTTTTTTGTGTCTGCTCTACCTGCTGCTGGGCGTCGCGCTCGGTTGATAACCGGAAGAGTTCTTCGCGGATACGAACCAGCTCACCCTGAATTTTGTCGTTTTGCTTACGGTCGGTTTCGAGTTGGTTCTGGATAGAAACCTCGCGCTGCTGAAGATACTTCAGGCGTTCATTTTTGATCGACTTCTCCGTTTCTACCGTCTGAATTTTGCGGGTATGGCGGTTGAGGTCAGCCTGGGCATCGGCAAGTTGTTTTTCGTGGTCGGTGAGGTATTTCTTGAGATCAAGCAGACGGGCTTCTTTTTGGGCAAGCGCCGATTGCGATTGCAAGAGCTCGTCCTGAAGTTGTTGTTCTTTCTTGCGAAGTTCTTCCTGCTTTATCACAATGCCCCGCAGCGCCTGACGGGCATATACAAAGCTGATTTCCTTGTATTTTTCCTTTATTTCAAAGTACTTCTGGGTCCGTTTCGCCTGTTTTTCGAGCGATCTCATGTTCTGCTCAATTTCAAACAGGAGGTCTTCTACCCGGGCGAGGTCACCGTCGGTTTCTTCGAGGCGCTTGAGGGTCTGGCGTTTGCGCACCTTATACTTAGAGATACCGGCAGCTTCTTCAAAAAATTGTCTGCGCCCCTGCTCCTTGTCGGTCAGGATTTCATCGACCATTTTCAGCTCAATGATCGCATAAGAATCGGAGGAGATTCCGGTATCCATGAACAGGTCGTGGATGTCTTTCAGGCGGCAGGTAACGCCGTTGAGCTGGTATTCGCTTTCTCCGCTCCTGTACAGGCGGCGGGTGATAGATACCGTGGCGTACTCGGTAGGGAGGAGGTTGCGGGTATTTTCAAAAGTGAGCGATACTTCGGCAAAATTGGCTTTACGGCGGTCCTTGGTGCCATTAAAGATGATGTTCTCCATCTTATCTGACCGCAGGTTTTTGGTGCGTTGCTCGCCCAGCACCCAGCGGATGGAGTCCACCACATTGGATTTGCCGCAGCCATTGGGGCCTACAATGCCGGTGATGCCTTTATCAAAAGCGAATTTGGTGCGATCTGCGAAGCTTTTAAAGCCGAAGATTTCGAGTGTCTTCAGTTGCATGGTGGTGCGGGACCCTTTATTTTGCAGGCATGAGCCCGTTAAAATTAATCTTAATCGTTGGGGGAATCCTGGTTTTGGTGATCGGGATCATCTATGCCAGGTTTCTGGTCCTCAAAAATAGAAAGAATGCGGGAGTTCAGCGCACTTGGAGACTCGATCCTCCCGAACCACTATCGGAACCCCTCTCCGGAAGCCGGCTGAGCACTTACGACAGCGAAGAAGGCATGGAGCCAACGGTAGAAGTGCTACATGCGCCCATGAAATTTCCCCGTGCAGATTTTCGCCGCGCATTTATCCTGAAAACCCTGATGGACGAGCCGAGGTGGAGAATACCGCCTCATTCGGACCTTCCTCAATAAATGGATTCATTTTCACACATTGCACTTGCCCGATAATCTGTATATTCGGCCTCTCGGAATCCGGAGGTCCGGAATTTGAAAAAAAATTTGTTCGCAGATGAATTATCGTAAGATTAATAACCTCACCGGTTGGGCCGTTTTTGCGGTAGCCATCGTCACGTATCTGATGACCATGGCTCCTACCGCCAGCTACTGGGATTGTGGCGAGTTTATCGCCTGCTCCAATGAACTGGAAGTGCCGCACCCCCCCGGAGCCCCCTTTTACCTGCTCATTGGCCGTATTTTCGCCATGTTTGCCGGAAACAATGTGAGCCATATTGCCTGGTTCCTCAACCTGTTTAGCGCCCTTTCCAGCGCATTCACGGTGCTTTTTACCGTTTGGATTACCACTTACCTCACCCGCCGTCTGGTAGCTTCGCAAACCGAAGAGCCCAATTTTACCCAAACCCTGGTCATCATGGTCAGCGGAGCGGTAGCAGGTCTGGTTACTACTTTTGCCGATTCTTTCTGGTTCAACTCTGTCGAAGCGGAAGTTTACGCCCTGAGTTCCTTTTTTACGGCTATCGTGGTATGGCTGATGTTTAAGTGGGAAGAAAGGGCTGATGAGGCAGGCAGTGAACGCTGGATTATTCTCATCGCTTATCTCATGGGCCTCTCGATAGGGGTCCACTTGCTGAACCTCCTTACGGTTCCTGCGCTGGCGCTGATCTATTATTTCCGGAAATATCCTTACTCACTTGGCGGCCTTGCGCTTACCGGCTTGATTTCTATAGCCATTCTCGGCGTTATCCAGACGGGTATTATCCTTTACACGTTTGACATTGCGTGGTTTTTTGAGAAAACGCTGGTAGGTACTATCTACCCGAACGGTTCTCCAAAGAGTGGCCTGGGGCTGCCCATCGGCTCAGGTATTATCCTTTTCTTCTTTATTCTTTTCGGCATAATTGGTGGAGCCATCTTTGTTACTGCAAAGCGCAAGATGCTGACTGCCAACATGTTGCTAGTGTGTAGCCTCGTTATCTACATAGGTTTTTCAACCTATCTGATGATTCCTATCCGCTCATCTGCAAATCCTCCGATTGACGAAAACAACCCTGAAAATACCAGCTCATTCCTGAGCTACATGAAGCGTGAGCAGTACGGTAACCGCCCACTGTTCAAAGGTCCATTATATAATGCAGACCCCATTGCGCTTGATGTCACAGGCAAAGAATACGTGCTTGATCCCGGAGGCTCCCGCTATGTAGAGCTTGGCGATAAATTTGAATACAAATACGCTGACCGTGACATGAAGATTTTCCCACGGATGTACGAGCGTTCCAAGTACACTTCCGGTCCTTTCGGCTATGTAAATTTCGTTCGCTCCAAAGGTGCTGATGCTACCAACCCCGCCGATGACAAACCTACTGCCAGTGAAGATCTGAGCTTTTTCCTGCAGTATCAGGTGGTTCATATGTACTGGCGCTATTTCATGTGGAATTTTGCCGGAAAAGAAGGCGATTTTCAGGATCAGGACTGGGAGAGCGGCCTGCGTTTCGATCAAACGAGCAAAATGCCTGACAGTGTGAAAGATTGGCCAGCAAAAAATCACTACTTCCTCCTGCCGTTTCTGCTGGGTATTCTGGGCCTTGCTTTCCAGGTGGGCAAAAACAAAGGAGATGCGTTGATCATTGGTTTGCTGTTCTTCTTCACCGGATTGGCCATTATTATCTACCTCAACCAATATCCCTCACAGCCACGTGAGCGCGACTATTCTTTTGCCGGATCCTTCCAAACCTTTGCGATATGGGTCGGGATCGGTGTCGGGGCTATTTATTATTGGTTGCAGAAATACCTGAAGGAAAGCGGAGCCTATGTTGCTATTGCCGTTGGTCTGATTACCCCTGCTATCATGGCCGCCCAGAACTGGGACGATCACTCCCGCGCCAACAACTACCTTGCACCTGATTCTGCCTACAACCTCCTCAATTCTCTCGAGAAGGATGCCGTTCTATTCACCAATGGCGACAATGACACCTTCCCTTTGTGGTATATCCAGGAAGTGGAAGGCGTAAGAACGGATGTTCGTGTACTTTGCCTCAGCTACGTAAACACCGATTGGTACATCGATCAGATGTATAAGCAGTACAACGAATCGCCTGCTTTGCCGCTGACCCTTGATAAAAAGAAATACCAGGGGCAGGCCAACCAGTCGCGTAACATGGGCAGCCGTGCAGCTATTGACCTTCAGCTGCCGGTTGACGCTGCAACCCTGATTGCCAACGGAATCATTTCAGCAGCTGATAGTGCTTACCTGGCTACCCCCATGGCATGGAAGGTGAGTACACGCGGCGGCGGAAGCAATCATTATTTTGAACTGAAAGATGTGCTGATTCTTGACCTGCTCTCGAATGTAGCCAAAGAAGGATGGAAGCGCCCTATTTACTTTGCCAACACTGTGGCTCCCAATAGCTTCCTCAACCTGAATACCTACCTGCGCCTCGAAGGACTGGCTTACCGTGTTTTGCCTGTTAGCAAGCCTTCTACGAACGATCCGTACGATCCCTATGATGGATATATTGACCTTGCCAGAACCGATTCGTCGCTTACCAGTAAGTTTAAGTACACCAACCTCGACGATGCTTCGGTGTATTATGATGAGAATGCCATGCGCATGATCTCCAACTACTACAACACCTTTTATCGCCTGGCAAATGCCTACCTGCGTGCTGCCAGTGATAGCGACCTGGTGGGCGACAGTATTCGGTCAGCCTCCTATCGTCAACGTGCCGAAGCAGTGATGAACTATGGCGAGGAGAAGTTTCCTATCTCGGTGGCTACTCCCGATCCATACATGATCGTAAGGACTGGTCTTATGTATGATCGTTTGGATCAGAAAGAGAAAGCACAGAAGTACTACGACGCCGGGGAAAAGATGGCTTACGAGACATTGAATTATTATCAGTCAATCAACGAGTCGTTTGTAAAAGGCAGAGAGTATTATATTTCCCTGAACCTCCTCATGCAGCAGTATCAGCAAACCGGACGTGCAGAGAAACTGGATGAACTCAGACAGAAAATGAGTAACCTCAGGCAACCTGAGATATAAATCGTTAACCTTAAAAAGGGCTGCTTGAGAAAGCAGCCCTTTTTTTTACCAGAACATCCATCCCATTTGGATAGACCATCGGTTCTGGTTATATATTTCTGTCGTTCGGTACGTTTCACCCGAATAAAAAGTAAGGGACGATTTTTGGGCAAGATAGCCCAGCGATAGCCAGAAAGACTCCCTACCATCGGATTTGCGGATCCGAAACCCGGTACCAAAAGCCAGGCTGGGTCCGCCTTTGGCAGCGATGGAATCAGTCCACCAGTTATTGTCCTGTTGATTTTTTCGGAGTGGTGCGCCCCAACCTGTTTGCAGGTAGAGGGTAGGTGAAAATCGCTTGTTACTCAGTTCGCTTCTCAAGTCAAGGCCCATAGGAGCCAGCGGCACCCGCGATACGAGATTGAGGCCCAAATAGCCGCCAGCAGATAGCCAATGGCTAAAGGTGTAGCCTCCCGAAAGCTGCCCCTGTACCTGTGATTGCGAATCGTAGTTGTAGGTGTTATAATCTGGCTTGTTGAGCAGAATGCCGGCTTGCGCCATCAAGTATGGATGTCCTTTTCTTGAGGTTGAGTCCGTCTGGCTATAAGCGAAGGAAACCGCGAGAAGTAAACAGGCTGTAGTGAAGAATATTTGGCGCATAGCGGGGGCTTTGGGGAGAGACGAATGAAACAGAAAAAACGCTGCAAACAAAAAAGCCGCTTTCTTTCGAAAGCGGCTTGAAAATTTGATTCGGAAAATCAGGCAGTAGCCTGATTCTCTTCTTCTGAACGCTGGCGGTCGGCTTCTTCCACTACGCGGTCGTCTTCTTTTTTCTTCTTACGCTCCTGGAGACCTTCGGCGATGGCATCAGTGATGGTGCGCACAATGATCTGGATAGACTTGGCAGCATCGTCGTTAGCGGCGATAGGGAAGTCGATCTGATTCGGGTCGCTGTTGGTGTCCACCATTCCGAGGGTAGGGATACCCAGTTTCTTGGCTTCTGCTACGGCGATGTGCTCCTTCTTGATGTCAACGATGAAGAGGGCAGAAGGGAGGCGGTTGAGGTCGGCGATACCGATCAGTACTTTCTCCAGTTTTGCCTTCTCACGGGTGAGCATGAGGCGTTCTTTTTTGTTGATCAGTTCGAAAGTGCCATCAGACTCCATCTTTTCGATGTTCTTCATGTGTTTCACACTCCGACGTACGGTGATGAAGTTGGTAAGCATACCTCCCAACCAACGCTCGGTAATGAAAGGCATGTTCACGCGACGTGCTTCTTCCATTACAATTTCCTGTGCCTGCTTTTTAGTAGCGACAAAGAGAATTTTACGACCTGAGATAGCCAATTGCTTAGCTACCCTGGCGGCCTCATCGAGCATCCTCAGCGATTTGTTGAGGTCAATGATGTGGATTCCGTTACGCTCCATAAAGATGTATGGAGACATTTTCGGATTCCACTTTTTCTTCAGGTGCCCAAAATGCACACCGGCATCGAGCATATCCTTATAAGTAGGAAAATCCATGTTTTCGGAATTGGGAGATTAACGCTTGGAGAACTGAGTGCCTTTACGGGCTTTGTGGCGGCCGAACTTTTTACGTTCAACTTTACGGGCATCGCGGGTAACGAATCCGGCTTTTTTCAGCGCAGGACGAGTTTCACCGTCGGTTACCATGAGGTTACGGGTAAGTCCGAGGCGGATAGCGTCGGCTTGGCCCGTAAGGCCACCCCCTTCTACACGAACAGTCACATCATACGAGGTAGGAGCGATATTCGTAACAACAAAGGGTTCCAAAACCTTGATCTGAAGCAATTCCTGTGGGAAAAACTCTTTCAGATCACGGCCGTTAATCAAAAATTTCCCGGTTCCGGGTTTGAAGTAGACACGTGCAATAGCACGCTTTCTTCTACCTACACTTACAATACTGTCCATGTTGATAGCGCGAACGATTACAGGGTGAGGGTTTCGGGCTCCTGTGCTTCGTGCGGGTGCTCAGCACCAGCATATACGCGCAGGTTGCGGTACAATTGGGCGCCCAATTTGTTTTTGGGGAGCATACCTTTAACGGCGTGCTCAATCAGGCGCTCGGGATACTTGTCAAGCAGAATGTTGGCAGGAACGGCTCGTTGGCCCCCGGGGTAACCGCTATATCGGACGTATTGCTTGTCATACAACTTAGTGCCGGTCAGGCGGATTTTGTCTGCGTTAACAACAATTACGTTGTCACCACAATCCACATGAGGCGTAAAGTATGGCTTATGTTTGTCGCGAAGCAAATAAGCAATCCGAGCCGCAGCTCTTCCCAGGACCAGTCCCTCCACATCTACGACCAACCATTTTTTTAGAACGGTGGATTTGTTTGCGGATTTGGTCTTATAACGCTTAGTTTCCATTGAAAACAGCGGGTTTTTTTAAAATGTCGTGCAAATACGGATTTTTCGCATTCATTTGCAAGGGATAATCCATTTTTCCTGCTTTGGGTTAGAAAGGGAAACCTTACCCGTTCTTTTTCGATTATCCAGTGGGAGTAAATGCAAATGGGGCTTTTATTTGGCGTTTTTCGCTCCTAACTTTTGGTTTGAGATTAAATGGAAATAATGGGAAAATTACCTGTCCTTAGAATTTTTTGGCTCTTGCTGGTGGCCTTGCTGCTTCAGGTAAATCCGGCACTTGCTACCCACAACCTGGCCGGACAGATTGCTGCACAGCGCGATGCTTCTGGCAATTCCAATAGCTACGTCATTACCCTCACTACTTATACCGACCCTGCGCCTGCCAATGTGGATCGATGCAAAGCCGATATTGAGGTATGGACCACAGGCCCCAATCCTATCCTTATCTCAACCCTCAGAGATATTCCCCGTGCAAATGGGGTATTCATGGTGAATGCTTCTGATTGTTCTCTTTCCCCGCTTCCCCAAAATGGCGTAGTGGTCAAAGGCACCGTTAAGCGCAATATTTATACCGTATCCTATGTTTTTCCTGGTCCAGGGGCTTATCAATTGCGCTATTTCGACATTGCCCGCCACGAGTCGGTGGTCAATATTTCTAACCCTGGGGATCAGGCTTTTTATGTAGAAACAGAAGTGTACATCCTGCCCCCACTGGTAGGCTATAACAATACACCTATTCTTCTGAATGAGCCCCTTTACGACGCCTGTGCGGGTAAACTCTGGACAGATAACCCCGGAGCATATGACCCTGATGGCGATTCTTTGGCCTACAGCCTGCGCCCATCTTATCAATACAGTTCAGATCCCAACGCGCCTGTGCCGCCCATGCCTGCCACAGGGTATCGCTTTCCCGACGACCCCCAGTTTGGCGCAAATAGTTCTTTTACCATTGACCCCTTTACAGGCCAGATAACCTGGAATGTGCCCATGCAGTTGGGTATTTACAATATCGCCATAGTGGTTGAAGAGTGGCGTGACGGGGTTTTGCTGGGGTATGTAGTGCGTGACATGGCTATTTGGGTAAATGATTGCAAGAATAATCCGCCAGTGATCAAAACCATTAATGACACCTGCATCACCGCCGGGGATATATTGGAGTTTCAGATAAAAGCCTGGGACCCTGACCTGATAGACAGCCTTTATGTGCTCTTAAACAATGGTGCCAGCGGAAACAATGGACCTTTTGCAGCAAATCCTCCTGCCTCGGTACGCTGGGAAATCAAAGACCCCATTCAAGGAACCATACCGTGGTCAGGTGTACCTGTAAGAACCTATAACGGCAATAATTCCAATATTCGCCCTGACACGGTCATTGGCTATTTCAGGTGGATTACCGATTGTAATTTGATCCGTAGGCAGGTGTATCAGGCGGACTTTTTCGCCCACGATAACCGGAATTATTCTACCATTCCGCGAAATGCTACCCTGGCAGCCAGCAAATCCGTGCAGATACGGGTAATTCCGCCCGCGCCTAAAAATCTTCAGATAACTAAATCTTCCCGCCAGGTACTGCTTCAATGGACATCACCTACTTGTAGAGATTATGTGATCGGCTACAATGTTTACCGGAAAATTGGGGGTGGATTTAACCAGGATACAGTTTGCTGCCAGGAGTCGCCGCTTGGCATGGGTTTTCAGTTGCTGAAATATGTTCCCGGAGCTTCCAACACCTCGCTTGCCGACTCCCTGAACGACATTACCGGTATTTTTGGAAGGGAAATATGCTACGTGGTTACGGCCATATACAGCGAACCTAATCCCCTGGTGCAAACCCTGATTGAAAGCTGTGCCACCAAAGAAGAATGCGTGGAGATTGTAAATGATCCCATTTACCTCACCAACGACAGTGTAGGCGTTACCGACCCGGCCAATGGAGAAATCAGGGTGATATGGTCTCAGCCAGACATGGATGAGTTTTTTCCTTCACCCTTTACCTACCACTTGTATCGGGCCAACAACAATGGCTACCCGGCTATCCAAATCGCCACCTTGGGTTATAATGATACCATTTACGACGACGGAGCACTCAATACCGTACTTCGCGGCTATAACTACCGGGTAGAAGTATTCGATGCGCTGGGACTATTCGTCAATACCAGTGAAAATACAAACATTGGCTCGAGCATTTACCTTACCGCTACGGGAGGCAATAATAATATCCGCCTGAGCTGGAGCGAATTTGTCCCATGGCAGAATACCTCTTACGAGGTCTACCGATCCGAAGCAGGAGGCCCCTTTGTGCTGATCTCTACCGTGCCCGGTACCGGAGCCAATGTCCATACCGAAGCCGATAACAATCTCGATCCTGCTGTTGAGTACTGCTACTTTATCAGGTCTTATGGCTCACATTCGGTAGCCGGAGTAAAGCAGCTGCTTATCAATGACTCACAGGTTGCCTGTGCCTTTGCCCGCGACGAGGAAGCGCCCTGCCCACCTACGCTCGATATCAAAGGTGGCTGCGAAGCCTCCAATTACGAAATCACGATTTTCCCGAACGGGCTTCCTTGTTCCTCTGACGGAGACAGCCTCACGCTTTATTTCAGTACCTCCGAAGCCGGGCCATTTATCCCTTACCTGAAACTGGATTATACCAAAATCCTTCGGGACACAACCCTGATCATTGACCGGGGGCCAAACCTTGAGCTCGCCGGTTGCTGGGCGGTATCGTTGAGTGATTCTTTGGGAAATGAAAGTCTGATTTCGTTACCCTACTGTACCGACTTCTGTCCATTTCTGGAAATAGCGAATGTATTCTCTCCAAACGCCGACGGAATCAATGACGTATTCAAGCCTGTTCGCTACCGGGATGTGATCCTACGCCAGATTCAGATTTTTGACCGCTGGGGCAGGCTGATGTACACCGGGGTAGCTAATATTGGTGCACTTTGGGACGGAAACACCGACCTGGTGGGTGGACCTGCTCCGGAAGGGGTTTATTACTACGTGCTCAACTACGATGAATTGGGCATTTCAGGCAATGTTCCCCGACGCCTCCGAGGATGGATAACCCTGGTACGCTAGGGGATGAGCCGTAAAAGAACGACCTTTGAGGGCTAATAACACTTGAGTATGTTCACTGGAATAGTAGAAGCCATGGGGCTCGTCCGCAACTTTCGCGACGAAGGCTCCAACCGCATCTTCACCCTCGAAGCCCCTTTTGAAGAAGCCTTGAAGGTGGACCAAAGCCTCGCACATAATGGCGTATGCCTAACCGTAACGGAGGTAATTGATGCCAGTGCTGAAGGCAACCTCTACACCGTAACTGCTATAGAGGAAACGCTGAAAAAGACCATTTTGGGTTCCTGGAAATCAGGAACACAGGTAAATCTCGAGCGTAGCCTGCGGGTGGGCGACCGCCTCGACGGACATTTTGTGCAAGGGCACGTGGACGACACCGGAAAGGTTGTTTCGGTAATGGAAGCAGACGGCTCCTGGTATTTTTATTTTGAATACAAGGAAGCCTACAGCCACCTGCTGGTACCCAAAGGTTCTATTTGTATCAATGGGGTGAGCCTTACGGTGGTAGAAGCTGGCAAAAACACTTTTTCGGTGGCCATTATCCCCTACACCTACGAACATACCACCTTCGGTTTGCTAAAGCCAGGCGATCCGGTGAACCTCGAATTTGATATTCTGGGTAAGTATTTTGCCCGGTGGAAAGAACTGAGCTGAAGCATCTTCAACTTTCTTCCTTAAACACAGTACACCCTGATATCCTTTGTGGACATAAGGTAAAAATCATGCGTACGACCAACATACTCCGCTTCTTCCCACGCCTTTTGCCGGTCGCAGCCCTGTTATTCCTGTGGACAGCTTCCGTTTCCGCACAAAATATCCTTCCTTGGTCGTCGTTGGCCGATGTTCGTTTTGCCGACTCCCCCTTGTATAAAAAAGGCGGTACTCCTACTTTTGGCGAAAAGGTGAAATCCCTTGAGGGCCAGACGGTGATTTTGCAAGGGTATATGCTCCCGCTAACCGTTGATAATAAGCTGTTTATCCTCTCCCGTTATTCCTATACCGAGTGCTATTTTTGCGGTATGGCAGGAAAAGAAACCGTGGTAGAGCTCAAAATGCTCGATCAGAAATGGAAGTTTGACCTCGACGAGCCCGTAAAAGTGCAAGGGAAGCTGCGCCTCAGCTATGCACCCGATGGCATGGCGTATATTTTGGAAGAGGTACGTCCGCTTTAACCGGGTCTAAGTTGCTTTAATAAACAAGCAATCCGGCAAAATTGCTCAGATTTGCAGCCATGCCTCACCCTGCTGATATCGCCCGAAAGGTGCTCGAAATTGAGAGCCAGGCAATTCTGGACCTCATCCCCCGTGTCGATGCTTCGTTTACCGGGGCGGTGGAGCTTATTCTCTGCAATACCCATCGGCTGGTGGTAACGGGAATGGGCAAATCGGGAATTATCGCCCGTAAAATAGCGGCCACGTTCTCCAGTACCGGTACCCCTGCGGTTTTTCTTCACCCCGCCGAAGCCATCCATGGCGACTTGGGCATGGTGAGCAAAGGCGACCTGGTTTTAGCACTATCCAACTCAGGAGAAACCGAAGAACTCATTCGTCTGATTCCGTATTTGCAGGAAAATCAGATCCCCTACATTGCCTTTACGGGTAAAATAACCAGCACCCTGGCTCAGTATGCCCAATTGGTAATCGATGTAAGTGTAGAGAAAGAGGCATGCCCCTTGCAGCTCGCCCCTACAGCTTCCACGACCGCCTCACTCGCCATGGGAGATGCGCTCGCAATGGCCGTGATGGAAATGAAAGGATTTCAGCCCGAAAACTTTGCGGGTCTGCATCCGGGAGGAAACCTTGGCAGGCGCCTGCTGACCCGCGTGCATCAGGTAATGCGCACCCAGGACTTACCCGTATTACTGCCAGATGCCGAAGCGCCGTTGGTGATTCATCGTATTTCGGCAGGCCGGTTGGGTTTGGTAGTAGTGGAAGAATCAGGCCTGATCCAGGGCATTGTTACAGATGGCGATGTGCGGCGGGCGATGGAGAAACACCTGGGCGATTTTTTTTCCTTTAAAGCCGCAGACCTCATGACGGCTTCTCCACTGGTAATCAGCCCGGAAGCCCGGCTGGTAGAGGCTGAGCTCATCATGCGCGAACGTAAAGTAACTTCGCTGCTGGTGGCCGAAGGGCAGCATTTGCAAGGGGTAATTCAGATTTACGACCTTTCTTTATGATGAATCCAGATCAATTATTCGAAAAACTCCGCCAGGAGGTATTTATCATTGCCGGACCTTGTGTGATAGAAAGCCAGGACCTGCTTATGGAAGTCGGGGCAACCTTGGCCGATATCCGCGATCGGCTCGGCGTACATATTATTTTCAAATCTTCCTTCGATAAGGCAAACCGCACTTCGGGATCCTCCTTTCGGGGTCCGGGCGTAGAAAAAGGGATGCAGATGCTACAGGCGGTAAAGGATGCCTATGGTTTACAGCTGACTACCGATATACACGAATCGTGGCAGGCGGCTCCGGTAGGAGAGGTGGTCGATATCGTGCAAATTCCGGCCTTTCTTTGCCGCCAGACCGAACTATTGGAGGCGGCTGCGCATACCGGCAAGGTCGTTAATATCAAAAAAGCGCAGTTTCTCGCTGGCCATGAAATGTGCTACCCGGCAGAGAAGGTAGTAGAAAGCGGCAATCACCGCGTATTGCTTACCGAGCGGGGGAGCATGTTTGGCTACCAGAACCTGGTGGTCGATTTTCGCAATATACCCGATATGAATGCCCTGGGATATCCGGTGATCATGGATTGTACCCACTCGGTGCAGCGACCCGGAGCCGCGGGAGGTAAAACGGGCGGAAACAGGGAGTTTGTGCCAAATATGGCGTATGCTGCAAGGCTATTCGGGGCCAGGGGATTTTTCTTTGAAGTGCACCCTAACCCCGAAGTTGCCATGAGCGACGGGCCGAATATGCTCTATCTCGACCAGTTTGAATCTGTATTAAAAACGCTGTTAAGCCTGCCGGAAGGAACGGTTAGTTCTTCTCGGTCATGATCACAATTTTGCCTTTGTTTTCTGCGATGATAGAAAGCACAAAAGCGGCATTATCCATGGTTACTGATTTATCGGCCCGAAGCGTAATTACATCGTTTTCAGGATCGGGATCGGTCAAAACAGCGGTAATCAGCGGTATCAATTGCTCGCGGTCGGCGAGTACATCCTGATTCCATGCGTAAGACCCATCTGCTGTGATGGTAACGGTACTGCTTCCCGGGCTGGGTTGGTCAGAAGAGGCTGTGGGCAAATCTACTTTTATCCCCACCTGCGCCACAAAGGTAGATGTGAGGAGGAAATAGATCAGCAGCAGAAACACAATGTCCGCCATGGACGAAGTGCTGAACTCTGCAGAGGGTTTATTTCTACTGGAAATAGCCATACAGGTAGGTTAGTTAGAGGGTTCCTGAAGCAGGTCAATGAAATCATTGGAGGTAAGCTCCAATTTGAAAACTACCTGGTTGATGAGGGCGGCCAGGGAGTTATAAGCGAAGTAGGCAATAATACCTACCACGAGACCGGCAGCAGTGGTAACCATTGCCGTAGCGATACCTCCGGCGAGGTCAACAGGGTTAGCGCTACCTGCTTTAGATACGATCGTGTTAAATGCCTGAATCATTCCTTGTACGGTACCGAAGAATCCAATCATGGGGCCCAGACCAGCGATGGTGGCGAGCAATGAAATACGGCGCTCCAGTCGATAAACTTCCAGGCGACCTACGTTTTCGATAGAGCCTTCAATGTCTTTGATTGATGCAGAACCAAGGCGGCTGATTCCTTTGTAGATCATGCGCGAGAAGGGGTCATTGATGGACTCGCAAAGGCCCTTAGCTGCTTCCAGGTTGCCGGCAAGTACATAGCGGCGCACCTGTTTCATGAATTCGCGTGAATCCGTGTTGGCCTTACGGATGGTGAGGTACCTTTCAATAGAGATAAATATGGCCAGAATCAGCAAAATGGCCAGGGGAATCATGGCCGGGCCTCCGGAAACCAAAACTTCAAATAAGGACTGGGTAGAGGCAGTACTTTCTGGCTGGGTTACTGGGGTAATTACTGGCGCTTGAAGGATAAACCACATAAGTGAGCGGGTTGAGTTAACGGATTAGGGGTGTTTTCGACAAACTAGTCAAAGCTAATGAATTTTCCAGCATTCCATAAAATTGCATCCTGCTTTGATCTGTTCGGCATTTTTAAACAATATCTATTCCAAAAAAAGAAAGCCACCCTTGCGAGTGGCTTTCTGTATTCAGTCAGGAGCGGATCAGGCTTTGGCCTTCACAGCTGTTGGCTCTTTGTCGGCCTCAGGGTTGCTGCGGAGCATGAAGTCCATGGCAATCGGGCTGGCAATGAAGATAGACGAGTAGGTTCCAACCACAACACCGATCACAATCGCGAAAGTAAATCCGCGGATAACATCTCCACCAAAGATCGTGAGGATCAGTGCGGTGAGGAAGGTAGTGAACGAGGTAATAGTCGTACGGCTCAGCGTTTGGTCAATCGATGCATTAAACACATCGGTCAACTTGCTGGACTTCATTTCGGTGAAGTTTTCACGGATACGGTCAAATACAACCACGGTGTCGTTGATGGAGTAACCGATAATCGTAAGCAGGGCCGCAATCAATGCCTGGTCAAGTTCTACGTTGATAGGCAGGTTTTTGAACAAGCTCAGGAACGAGAACACACCCAGGGTGATGGTAACGTCGTGAACGAGTGCTACGAGTGCCCCGAGGCTGTACTGCCATTTGCGGAAGCGAAGCAGGATGTAGAGGAAGATCATGATCAGCGCTGCAAGCACCGCATAAACGGCTGAAGCACGGATGTCACTGGCCACAGTCGGTCCTACATCGGAAGTACTGATAATGTTGGTGTTGTATCCCGTACCCTTGTTAAATGACTTCTCAAGTCCTGTAAGCAGTGCATTTTCAACATCTCCGGTAGCATCACGGTCATTTACAAGATAGGAAGTCGTGATCATCAACTGGTTGTCAAAGGTCAGCGTTTTGATAACCGGAGCCTGCTTGCCGAATGCATCGGTAAGGTCGGCTCGTACTTGCTCTACTTGTGGGCTCTTAAGGTCTTTTGCCTCTCCATTGGGGGAAACAAACTCTACCACAAACTGGCGGCCACCCTGGAAGTCAACCCCTGTTTTCAACCCGATAGTAAACAGCGATAAGAGGCTGAGCAATACCAGGGCACCCGAACCGATGTAGAAGCTCCTACGGCGAGGAACCATGTTAACCTTCAGGCTTTCAAAAACAACATTGGTCGTATTGTTACCAAATGTGATACCACGTCCACGGTTAGCGTACCAGTCGAGGATCAGGCGGGAGATAATCAGGGCTGAAATCAGCGAAGTAGCGATACCAATCATCAATGCTACAGCAAAGCCTTTGATAGGACCTACACCGAACACATACAGGATAACACCGGTAAGGAAGGTGGTGATGTTGGAGTCCATTACGGAGGAGAATGCATTGCTAAAGCCGGATTTGATAGCGGCTTTCATGGTTTTGCCATGGCGAAGTTCTTCCCGGATACGCTCAAAGATCAGAACGTTGGCATCCACTGCCATACCCACAGTTAGCACCAACGCGGCGATACCCGGAAGGGTAAGTACGATGGTAAACGCTGCAGAGCATCCGAGGATAAAGAGGATGTTGACGGCCAGTGAAAAGTCAGCAATCAGTCCTGCTTTGTTGTAGTAGAAGAACATGAACACCATCGTGAGCAGGATAGCTCCGATAAAGGAAATCATACCCGTGCGGATGTTCTGCGCTCCGAGGGTTGGTCCTACGGTTTCTTCTCCTGCGATACGGGCAGGCACTTCCAGCTGACCTGCTTTCAGTACGTTGGCAAGGTCCTTGGTGTCGTCAATGGTGAAGTCACCGGAGATTTCAGTTTGCCCACCGGAGATGGCCTGACGGATAACAGGGTAGCTGTACACCAGTCCGTCCAGCAAAATGGCGATGTGCTTGCCTACGTTTGCTTCGGTAATGCGGGCCCACTCACGTGAACCTTCAGCGTTCATGGTCATCGATACCACCGGGCGACCGGTTTCGTCGAAGTTAGAACGGGCAGAGCTGATAGCGTCTCCATCGAGGGCAGGAGTTCCTTCCGGATTGGTTTTCAGCACGATAAGCTCGTGGATATCAGACTCATCGTTTACAGGCTTGAATGACCATGCGAAACGCATGTCGTCAGGAATCAGGTCCTGCATTTCGTCCATGGCCAAAATCTTGTTCACTGCTGAGGTATCCAGTGCGCTGGAGTAACCTACCAGCGGCGTGTTGGAGCCATTCTGGTTCAGCACTTCGTAGTTGGCGAAGCTGATGAGGCCAAAGAGCGGGTTTTCGCGGATAAATTCATCACGCTTCTTTTCACGCTCGGCTTCAGAAAGGTTTTCGTTCGTAGCGGAATCACCTTCGAGCACGTCATTCACCGATTTCAGGGTGTCGCCACCAGCTGCCAGGCCTGTAGAGTCGGTCTTTGTAGTGTCTCCGGCTGCAAGTGCAGTTTTGGCGGTATCGGTAGCGGTAGTGTCTACCAATCCGCGTACCTGACGCAGGCGCTCGTTGAGGTTCTGGAGCACAGGGAAGCCTTCCCTCCAGGTGTGGCTGGTCCAGAACTCCAGTTTGGCTGTACCTTGCAGCAACCTACGTACGCGTTGGGGCTCCTTAACTCCAGGAAGCTCCATCAGGATACGGCCGGTACCGGGTTGCTTTTGCAGGTTAGGCGAAACAACGCCAAACTGGTCAATACGGGTACGGAGTACGTTGAAGGTGCGGTCGATGGTGGACTCGGTTTCTTCTTTCAGTTTGGCAACTACTTCTGATTCAGAGGAGTTTACACTGATGCCCATGTCTGGGTTGGCGAATATGGCACCAAGCTTTACGCCTGGATCCTGTGCTTTGAGGCACGATACGAAGAGGTCCACATAGTTGCGGCTTTCTTTTTCGCGCTGCTCATTGGCACACTTGATCGCACTGTAAAAAAGGGTGTCTTGTTTCACGTCAGGATTACCTGCAAGCTCCTTAATGATGTCGTCAACGCCTACTTCGAGGGTTACGAACATACCTCCCTGAAGGTCAAGACCCAGGGTGAAGGAGTTTTTGATGGCGTCTTTGTAGGTGGTCTGAAAGTCTTTGTCTGACATCAGGGCCTCAAAAGCTTTCAAATCAGCAGAATCCTGAACCGTAAGTGTTTTGTTGTTCTTGATCTTGCTCTGCACCTTTTGGTACGAGGTGCGCGCATCGTTGAGCTTGTTACCTTCTGAAAACTGAATACCCGTCCAGATAAGGTTATACAAGCAGATTGCTGAAAATACAATCAGCAGGAAAAGAATGGTGTTTTTATTTTTCATGGCCTGATAAGGTCATTTTGAAAATGAAAAATGAATATTAGTCGGGCAAGCGCCCAAAAATGAAAGGGGGAACGATGTAGGAAGATGCTAGGGAGCCCGGGCCAGGTAGCAAACAGGTGGGCGTAATACGGGTGCCTCGACAGGTTCAACAGGAGCAATTTCTCCCATCGACTCCGCTAAAAGGGAAACCGTTACTCCTCCGGTAAGTCCGGCTTGTGCATCTGTAAGGGTGTTTTTCGGGGCGGTCCAAACCTGATCGGCCAGATCCAGCACAGGTATAGCCTGTGAATTGCGAAGCTCAACTTCGCCGATTACCCGAAAATACTGGTGGTAGAACCCGATCTGGTCAAATTTTCCGAGCCACATGGCCACCATTGCCACTACGAGGGTAGCAAGAATGCGGTGTATGGATCCGAAAACGCTCATGTAGCGGGTTAATTCACTGCTTTTTTACAGTAGGGTGCAAATATAATAAATTTTTTTCCCGTCCTCTTCCTGATTTCAAAGGGTTTATTCCCTTTTAATCACACGTTTATTATCCAGGTCAGGTACTCCGGCTCCTCTTTTGCTTATCTTATTGAAAAGAAATTGCCATGTACCGCTTTGTTCTGCTATGCTGTATTTGCTTGTTTTCGGTTTCGGGGGTAAGTGCCCAGGCGGCGCTGCCTCCAGTTAAGAATACGACCTTCAAACAGGGCGAATACCTGAAATTCAAAATACACTATGGCTTTATCAATGCCGGATTTGCTACGCTACAGGTGGACGATACCGTCGCTTATATGCACGGAAGGCCCTGCTACCACATCGTAGGCAAAGGTTTTACCAATTCCTCTTTCGACCTTGTGTATAAAGTGCGCGACAATTACGAATCGTGGGTGGACCAGCAAAGCCTCGTTTCCTGGAGGTTTAACCGGCACATTGTGGAAGGAGGATTCAATAGCTATACCGAAACGTGGTTTGACCACGCCCACAACCAGGCCCATTACATTGATGAACAACGCAAAAAGACCTTCTTCGAGGTGCCTGACCATATCCAGGACGTTATTTCTGCTTTCTATTTCGCACGAGCCAACTACGACCACCGCACCCTCAAGCCTGGTGATATCATCGACATGACCAATTTTATTGACCGGAAAACCGTGCCCCTGAAAGCAGAACTATTGAAAAGGGAGGAAATAAAGGTGGGTGACAAAAAGTATAAAGCCCTGAAATTCAAGCTCATGGTAGAAGAATCGGGCCTGGTTACCGACGGAAGCAAAATTGATTTCTGGATTACAGACGATTTCAACAAAATTCCACTCCGCATCGAGCTTAACCTTATGATAGGTGCGCTCCGGGCCGACCTCGTTGAATACAAATACCTGCGCAATCCTTTTAGCAGCCTCGTTCCCTGACCAATAGCAGGATTTAGCTAATTTTACCCCATGGCAAGAATGCTCCAGGACGTGGACCTTACTCCACTGAATACCTTCGGATTATCCGCAAAAACCCGCTTTTACTACCCGGTAACCCGTGAAGCAGATCTGGTAGAGTTTCTTATGGACCAGGGCGCAACTCAATGGCCGATAAGGGTACTGGGAGGAGGTAGCAACGTACTACTCACCGACGATTTCGACGGGGTTGTATTTCACATGGGCATCCAGGGCATGGAAGTAGCGGACACCCGCCAGGACCACGTGCTCCTGCGCGTTGGGGCCGGGGTAGAATGGCAGGAGTTGGTGACGCATACCCTCGCTCATAACTGGGGAGGCTTGGAGAATCTTTCGCTAATCCCCGGCAGGGTAGGGGCCGCTCCGATCCAGAATATCGGGGCTTATGGAACAGAGTTTAAAGATGTGTGCGAATCCGTGGAGGCAATCCATATACAGACCGGGCAACTCCGCGTTTTTTCTGCTGCGCATTGTGCTTTCGGCTACCGCGACAGCTTTTTTAAGCGCGAAGGCAAGGGCAAATACGTGATAACCCATGTGGCGCTCAGGCTGAGACTTCACCCCGAGGTGAACCTCAGTTACCAGGCGCTTCGCCAGGCTGTGGACGCTGCCGGGCTGGTTTCGCCTACCATTCAGGAGGTAGGGGCTTTGGTTTCTGAAGTAAGAAGGAGCAAACTCCCGGATCCCAGGGTGATTGGCAATGCAGGTAGTTTCTTTAAAAACCCCGTGCTGGCTCCTTACCTGGAAGCGGGTCTCCGGGAAGAGTACCCCGGAATGCCCCGTTTTCTGCAGGAAGATGGCAGCATCAAAGTGCCCGCAGCCTGGCTGATAGAGCAATCGGGTTGGAAGGGCTTTCGGAAGGGTGATGCCGGCGTACACGACAAGCAGGCGTTGGTACTGGTTAACCACGGGAAGGCCAAAGGCGGAGAGATCGTGGCTTTATCGCAGGAAATTCAGGCAAGTGTAAAAGCAAAATTCGGCGTAAACCTCGAGCCCGAAGTGAATTTCTGGTAATGAAATCAGTTCATGCCTCCAGGGAGTGGCCGTCGGAATTCGAGTGTCTGCCAGTAAATTTCTTCGCGAAAAAAACTTTGAACAAGGGTGAATCCCGATTTTAAGTAGGCACGAATGGCCCTGGGGTTATTGGCTAGTACCTCTACCCGGCAAATTTCTATTTCCATTTCCTTAAAAAGGTAACCTGCCAGTGCTTGAATCGCATCCGGTCCGTAGCCTTTGCCCATGTATTTTTCATCTGAGATAAGGATATCCAATTCTACCGACCGGTCCTGCGGATGTATTTCGTTGTGATTTACCTCCCCAATCAACCGGCCATTGAGGTGTATGCCAAAGCAGCGGCCTTTGTCGGGTGCGCTTCCGTCGAAATAATGCTTCTGCCAGTCGTGCTTGAAGTCGGGATAATTGGGTATTTCATCCCCATAGAGTTTGCCGTACCAGTAAGGGGTAGCGTCTGACTGGGTCGCCCACTTAAAGAACCTGCTTCGGTCTTTCAGGGTAAGCGGTTTGAGTGTGATATAGAAACCCTGAATTTCCATCAAATGTAGAAAATAAGATATATTTTTTTTGTAATGTATTGATTTTCAAGGGGTAATATATGAATACCGTATTTTTCTTCCAAATATCCTTTTGGCGAAAATGGAAAACATGGTCAAAAAAAAGCCCGGCCTGAGCCGGGCATAAATAGGTGTCCATCGGGCCTTAGCTGACTTCGGCTTCTGCGGGAGTGGGCAGCAACATTTCGAAAACGAGGCCCAGTTTGTCTTTCAGTTCTTTTCTATTCACGATAAAATCGAGGAAGCCTTTTTCGAGCAAAAACTCTGACCGCTGAAAGCCTTCGGGCAGGTCGCGGCCAATGGTTTCCTTAATTACCCGTGGGCCGGCAAAGCCAATCAGCGCATTGGGTTCAGCGATGTTGAGGTCGCCCAACATAGCAAAACTGGCCGTAACGCCCCCGGTGGTAGGGTCAGTCATGAGCGAGATATAAGGAATTTTTGCTTCGGAGAGCAGGGCCAGTTGGCTACTGATTTTGGCGAGTTGCATGAGGCTGAGCGCACCTTCCATCATCCGCGCGCCGCCCGAGCGGGAAATAATGAGCAGCGGCACCCTGTTTTTCAGGCTGTGCTGAACGCCCCGAACGATTTTTTCACCCACCACACTTCCCATGCTACCACCGATGAACTCGAAATCCATGGCACAAACCGTTACTTCACGGCCATACAGCGGGCCGTAAGCGGTGCGCAAAGCATCGTTCATTTTGGTTTTGGCGATGGTTGCCTGTAAGCGGGCAGGATAGGGCTTGGTATCTACAAAGTGAAGCGGGTCACCGGAAATAAGCTCAGCGCCCAATTCTTCGTATTGCCCGTCGTCGAACAGAATATCGAAATATTCGCGGCTACCGATGCGCATGTGGTGCTCGCAATGCGGGCACACGAAATTTTCGCGACGCAGGGTGCGGTTTTGTATGGCCTTGCGGCAGTTCGGACACTGGGTCCACAACCCGTCAGGAGTATTGTTTTTCTCCTCGGTACGGGTGCTGATGTTGTCTTTTACGCGTTTGAACCAGCTCATATTTAGCGGGTGTTTTTATCAAATATACGAAAGGGAAGGGGAAATTGAGGGTTTGCTTAAGGAGAAGGCCATTTAAATTTGCCGGTTTCCTTCCAGGCTACCACCTGCTCCACGCTTTGCGCAGCTTTGCGGTCAACCCCTTCAATGGTGTTAAATGCATTGTGCGGGGTGCAGATCACGGTGGGCAGTTTCGACAAGGCGAGCAATGCCTGTACCTCTGGGTCGTGACTGTTGCGGCCCTCACGCAAGGCTCCTGCCAGTTCTTTTTCATGGTTATAGGCGTCGAGCGCTACTCCTCCGAGGTGTTCTTCCTGCATTAACTGTAGCAGGTCAATGGCAGGGGAAAGCTCTCCCCGGGAGATGTTTACGAAAAAGGTGCCCTTGCGGGTTTTTTTCAGCAAATCGTAGGTGAAGTAGCCCGGATTTTCCTCGGTGAGGTTCATGGCGCACACCACCACATCGGCCTGTGGCAGGCCTTCTTCGATGCTCACGTAGTTTTCTTCGGGCAGCTTTTTGATCAGGTCCACACAAAGCACTTCCATGCCCAGGCCGTGCCCGATTTTGACTACCTCTCCGCCGATATGGCCTACACCTACCACCAGCAGGGTCTTTTTCTCAGTTTCCAGGCCCGTAATGCCGTCGCGGTGAAACGTGTGGAATTGCGCCATTTGCTGGGGAAGTTTGCGCATCAGCGACAGCCAAAGCAGGAGTGCCTGCTCAGCCACTGCCCGGTGGCAATAGAGCGGCAGATAACCGCCCTGTACCAGATGGCTGGCAGCTTTTTTAAAGGCAGTCAGGTGGTCGTAACCCGTGCTTCGGGAGAGAATGCCCGACAAGCTATCGGACCACTCCAGCGGCAGGAGTGACTGGGTACGCACGCTGATCAGGGGAGCAGGTGGGGTATCGGCGCCGTATTCCTGAATGGTTTTCCAGGTGTAGCCCGCCTCAATACCGGCAGGCAGGTAATGACGAAGGGCCTCGGCTTCTTCTTCAAATGCTTCGTAGAAAAAAACGTCCATGGTCGGCTCGGTTTTGATCTGCAAAGGTAGGAGAATTTAGGTTTCTACCCAGAAAGCCTAGGCGCCCTTCAAGGCCGATTTGTATGCCTCCAGGCAGCGCTCCCGCGCAAATTTATGATCCACCATCGTCGATGGATATAGCGGTGTGCCAAATTCAGGCACCCATTTGCGGACGTATTTCAGCCCTGAGTCAAACTTTTTGAGCTGCTCTTCGGGGTTGAAGATGCGGAAATAAGGGGCCGCATCGGTGCCGCAACCCGCCGCCCACTGCCAGCCTCCGTTGTTAGACGAGAGTTCGAAGTCGAGCAGTTTTTCTGCGAAATAGGCCTCTCCTTTACGCCAGTCGAGGAGCAGGTGCTTAGTGAGGAAGCTGGCCACCACCATCCGCACCCGGTTGTGCATGTAGCCGGTAGCGTTGAGTTCGCGCATGCCTGCATCCACGAGGGGGTAGCCCGTTTTGCCTTTACACCATTTATCAAAATCTTCGGGTGCATTCCGCCAGGGCACCGCCGCATATTCCGGACGGAAAGGGGCATTTACCACGTGCGGAAAATTCCAGAGGATCTGCATATAAAATTCGCGCCAAATGAGCTCGTTGAGGTAGGTATCGTTCAGCGATTGGGCCTCAGCCGCCAGTTGGCGGATGCTAACTGTGCCAAAACGCAGGTGAATACCCATGCGGGTAACTCCTGCCACCGCCGGAAAATTACGGGTTTGGTCGTAGGTGCGGATGATGCTTTTGTCGGGAGCAGAACCGGGAAATACCAGTTGGCTCGTTTCGAACCCCATACTTTCCAGACTGGGAATTTCCAGGGGAGAAGAATCAAAAAAGCGGGAGAAATGATCCACGGTAGGGTAGGGCTGAAGGTGACCGGCCGAAAGGGTGGAACGCCAGTTACGTGAATAGGGCGTAAACACGGTGTAGGGCTTCCCTGCCTGGGTCAGCACTTCGTTTTTTTCCAGCAGTACCTGATCCTTAAAAGTGTGGAAAGAGATGCCCTTTTCCTGAAAATAACCCGCCAGGGAGGTATCGCGGTGGCGGGCGTAGGGCTCGTAATCGTGGTTGGTATAAACAGCTTCCAGCTCAAACTGTGCTGTGAGGCTCTTCCATGCTTCAAATACATGGCCATGAACGACTACCAGAGAGCTGCCCAGATCGGTTAGCTGCTGCTGCAGGCAGTGAATTTGCTGGTAAATAAAGGTAACGCGGGCATCGTTAGGCGGCAGCTCGTCGAGGATTTCGCGGTCAAAAATAAATACCGGAACCACCGGAAATCCGCTTTTGAGTGCATGGTATAAGGCTGCATTATCCTCCAGGCGGAGGTCTCTTCGGAACCAATGCGCTACTTTTTTGCTCATATCCAACAATTTGGGAGATAACATCGGGTCTGTTGTATTGTTTTATTTCTCCTGCCGTTCACTCTCTTTTCAGGTTGCCAGCTGGTCATTTTCTTTGCAAATTATCACGCTCGATTTCCCCGCAAAACGGTTTTTACGTATGTTTAAGAGGAACAAAACACTATGTATACTATCCGCCATTTTCTCATATTTCTTTTGGTAGCTATCGTTACCGGTAAGACCCTGCTGGCTCAGGACCTCGTTGCCCGCAAGGAGATCAAAGAGTTTGAAACCCGCGTCGACCTTTTCCCTTACGAATCCTTTCAGCTTTCGGGTAGCCAGTACTTCCTGGGGCATCATCCCATGCTGAGGCTGTCAGATGGCAGCTTTGCCCTAGTGTATCCCAACCGGAAAGACAAATTTCAGGAGCTGCGCATGGTACGGTATAACCTGCTGCTGGAGCCGCTGTGGGAAACAACCTTTAAGCTCGAATTCGACGAAGAGATCCTGGAAATACTGCGCACCGACAGCCTGATTCAGCTCGTTTCGCATAGAGATGGCCTGGGTTCGCAGACAGCGCAGGTAGTTATCCGAAAATTTAACCTCGAAACCGGTGCACTCTCGGATCCGCTCACGCTTATTGCCAACACCAACATCGCAGAATTTGTAGTGGATATATCGCCGGATAGCTCCAAGCTGGCGGTTTTTTGGTTCGAAAACGACAAAAGCCTTCAAAAAGCCCGCTTTACCTACGATTATCTCCAAACGGATGAGCGGATTGCCTATCAGGTCGCCTGGGTAGAAGAGGTTCATTTTCAGGTATATGACCTTAACCTCGAAAGCCTGGAAGTGGGCACCTTTTCGGTACGCACCGCCAAAGATAAAATTTGGAATTTCGCTTTGCGCGATTGTTCAGTTGACAACGAGGGCCGGGTGTTTGCTACAATCCTGAAAAAACGTACCACGGTCGAGGTTTTCCGTTGGGAAAAAGGAGAGGTAAAGTCCCTCATTTTTGACGATTTCATCAAGCCCCATGAATTTGTCGATTTCTTTACCTCGGAATTGCCTCCTTTAGTGAGCAATGGCAATGCTTTTCTGGCTTACGCCGACCGCGACAGCAAGCATTGGAACAAGTCAACAGACGGATTTCAAGTCATTTGCTTCGATTTTAATTCCGGAGTGGTGGACCTCAGCCGAAAAGTGCCCATTTCTTCCACCCTTAAAGTGCAGGTAGAAAAACAGCGGGAAGCCTTTGGCCTAAAACCCCTGCGCAACTTTGACCAGTTCCGTATCCGGGGATTTTTGCCTATGGGCGATACTTCTCTTTGGCTGATTACGCAGCACATGGAGTATCGCGACCGGCCCTCACCCAGCCAGGCAAACGGCCCCGTCGATGATTTTAACCGGGCGTTCAAGGGCTTTAACAATTACCGGGTACACGAAATGATCTGGTATGAATTTGACCAAAGGGGCCAGATTCGAAAGGCGATGATTGTCCCTTCTTTTCAGCCTATAGCCACCAACGAAGAAGCCCTGGGCCGATTCACCAGCTGGTGGCCCGACATGGCTGCAGGAACCGTGCAACTTGTGGGGCTTGAAGCCTCAGGCGAGGAATTAAAAGGCCCTAACCGCATTTATTACCGCAACCTCGACCTTGCCAATGAAACGGTAAGCGAAAGGAAAATACTCTACGAAGGCCGCCGCCGGAACCAGTACGTGCCTTCGGCCTACATCTGCTGGCTCAATCCCGAGCACGTGGTCATGATGGTTTTTGATGGTGATAGCCAGATTCCGTACCTCGTCACGATCAGGGTAAACAATAAACCGGAGGACTTCGATACCGAAAAGTACAATTCGAAGGAAAACTGGGCGAATCCAGACAACTAGAAGGTCCAGTGTACCGAGAGGCCATTGCCGATGTACTGCACATGCGGCATAATGGTTTTCAGCGTTTTACCGCCCGCTTGTTGGTGGGCAATGATCTGTGCCGAATCGAAGAGGAGTAAAAATGCGCCTTGGAGCATCAGCGAATTGCCATACCCTTTGAGCCTTTCGGGCTTATTGAGGGCGGTTTTACTTTTTTCGCGAAGGAGGGCACCCGCCGTGATATAGGTGAAATTGAGCGCGCAATTAAACAGGAGGATCTTTTCCAGCTTCTGTTGTTCATAAAAGGTCTGCGCAAGGGTAAAGGAATCGGGATCGGCAGTCATGGCACCGATGTAGCCGGAAGCGGCCAGCCCCAAGTTTACAATATTCCAGTACACGTTCATTTCGTGGAAATACCGCTCCTGTCCGAGGGTTTGGCTCCGACGTATGCCGCTGAAAACGAGGTTGCCCGTTGCCCACGATCCTAAAACCAGCATGTTTACCTTGTTTACCTGAAGCCGTTGTTCGTTGGCTTTGGTCAAGGCATTCTGGCCGTAAGCTTTTCCCAGGAGGCATACCATCGCAAAGGCAAACAGCAAAATGGACTTTTGAAATAGGTTCATGGCGGAACAATAAGGTAGCATCTCAACCCGGTGAGCAGGTCTTTGTTGGGTAAAATGGCGAAATAAAGCGCATCCAGAACAGAAAGCCGGGGTTATTACGCACAAATCTTTATTTTTCGATGTGAAAAAACAGAAAGTATGCAGCGAGTATTGGTGTTGAGTGGAGGAGGAGCACTGGGTGCCTTCCAGCTTGGAGCCATGCTTTATATAGACCAGGAGGTAAAACGCAAGGTTTCGGGTTATCGGTTTGACCTTGTTTCGGGCGTATCGGTAGGGGCGCTAAACGGCGCACTTTGGGCCGGAAAACAGCTAAACGCCTTGGAAAAAGTATGGCGTTCGTCCAACCTGGAGCGAATTGTATTTCAGGGTAAGCTGGAATGGATGAGCATTGCCCGCAGGTTATTGGCAAGCGAAAAGTCGCTGCTGGACAATGAGCCCTTGTTTCAGCTCATTCAACGCTATGTGCATCGGGAGCGGATGCTTGATTCTGATGTGCGCTTCAGGATGGGGGCAGTTTCCCTGCGAACAGGCAAACTTCACACGCTGGGCCCCGCTGATTTTCCTACAGAAGATGATTTTCAGAAATTTTTGCTTGCTTCCACCTCCATTCCCATCCTGTGGCCGCCCGTTCCTGAGATAAATACCCGCCACGGTAAACTATACGACCTCGTAGATGGTAGTTTGCGGGATACCAGCCCATTGGGCGATGTGGTGCACGAAGAGCCCGACGAGGTGGTGGTTATTAATTGTGCTTCGCGCAACATGGAAATTCCGGTGGATGAGCAGGCCGGAAAAAATATCTTTACCATTGCCAAAAGGGCCCTCGTGGACATTGCTGTGAACGAGATTTTTGAAAATGACCTCCGTGAATTTTTGCAAATAAACGACCTCGTAGAGCAAGTAGCCCGGCATGCGCCCGAAATGGGGCTTTGGCACACCCGAAGAGGATCCAACGAAAAATCCATGTTGAAACAATTTCGCACCATCCTCATCGAGCCCGAAGGAGACCTCGGTTCACTCCTTGATTTTAGCGAGGACGCCATCCAGATGCGGATTGAGGCGGGCTTTCATGCAGCATCACGGGTGTACCAAAAAATGTTTACAGAGATTCAGTCGTAAATTCCAACCCAAATAGAACCGCAGAATCTTTATTTTTGCGCAAATCTGATTAGAATCCCCCATGACCACGGCATCTATCTTTTACTACCTCCTGTTTATCGCACTTTTTGTTTCGATCAGGCTGGGCCTCTACAAGCTCTTCGAAAAGGTGGGCGAACAGGGCTGGAAGGCTTTTATCCCTGTTTACAGCGATGTCGTTTGGCTGAAAATGATCAGCAAGCCGGCCTGGTGGATTGTACTGACCCTCATTCCCATTGTGCGTACCCTGGTCAAGGTATCGATGGACATCGACATGGCCAAGGTATTCGGCAAGCACAAATTCGGTCAGCAAGCCCTGGCGGTCATAGTGCCCTATATCTACTATCCCATTATCGGTTTCGACAAAGAGACCCAGTTTCTGGGCATGGAAAAAGCCGAGAAGCTAACCCCACGCAAAAGTGGTCTGCGCGAGTGGGGCGATGCCTTTTTGTTTGCAGGTATGGCAGCTTTGCTGATCCGCACCTTTTTCATTGAAGCTTTTATGATCCCGACCAGCTCCATGGAGCGCACCTTGATGGCCGGTGATTTTCTTTTCGTAAGCAAATTTCACTACGGAGCACGCTTGCCCATGGTGCCCCTTTCGGTGCCTTTTATCCACAACAAAATCAGCGTAGGCACCCTAACCATGCCTTCTTATATAGGTGCGCTGCGCCTGCCTTACTTCCGCCTTCCGGGCTTGGGTAAAATCAACCGATTCGATATCGTGGTGTTCAATTACCCTGCACACGACATTTCGCCTTTGCGCGACGGATTGGGCACGGTAAAGCCCATCAGCATGAAGGAGAACTACGTGAAGCGCTGCGTGGGTATGCCTGGCGATAAACTCGAAATCCGCCACCAGCAACTCTATATCAACGACAAGCCCTCCTGGAATCCGCCATACATGCAGTACGAATACCGCGTGCAAACCAACGGAAATACCTTCCTGGAGCGTGAACTCAAAACCCTTGGCTTCCGTGCATTGCCCAGAACGCGGGCAGAGCAGGCCTCCTCGATCAACCCCAATTACTACCCCATTGGCAGTGACCAGTACACCTTCTTTATGCCTGATTCCATAGCGAAAACCATAAAATCTTTCCGCTTTGTGACCAAGGTTGACACTTTTACCTACGAAGGGGTCATGCCGCTTTATCCTTCTTACCTCAATGAGAAGAACCAATTGTTCAGCTTCAGCATTGACAATTTTGGTCCGATCAATATCCCCAAAAAGGGAATGACGGTTTCATTGGCCGACAGCCAGAATGTATCCCTTTATTATAGGTGTATCACCGCTTATGAAGGGCATGAGCTGGAAATGAAAAACGGCAAGGTGTTTATTGATGGCGCTCAAGCCGATAACTACACCTTCGCGATGGATTACTACTGGATGATGGGCGACAACCGCCACAACTCCGAAGACTCGCGTTGGTGGGGATTTGTACCCGAAGACCACGTGGTAGGCAGGCCGATCATGATCTTTTTCTCCTTCGAAAAAGACTTCGGCATCCGCTGGAATCGCATTGGCACCGGAAAAATTCATTGATGGCGATGGAGCTCGATGTCAATTCAAAATGGAAAATACTGGAAGAACAGTTTCAGGGTAAGTTTCAGAAGCCACTTACCCTGGAATCCATCCTCTTTCTCATCGGGGTACGCGAACTGGGCGTAGCTCCGAGGGAGTTTTCAAAAGAAGAAAAAGTGGACCTGATGCACATCGCCATTTGCAGGCTGCTGTCGGCATCGGGTTACTATGAGCTAAATGGAACTGACCAGGAAGGCTGGCCCCATTGGGAAGCATTGAAGCCGTTGCCGTTTCAGGACATGTTCAGCCAGGTGCACCTGTTGCGCGCACACGTGATCGACTACGTTGAACAAGAAGAGCTATTTGTTTAGCCTTTGGATATTAAACACATGTAAGGTTTTTACCGTTTTGGTGCCATTTTCTCTAACATCCGACAAGGAGGACTTGGATATTATGCTTATACTTGCATTTAAATTAGGATATTAAATCGATTTCGGTGATATTCTCGTTGATCAATCAGGCAAATCAGCAGGAACCCTTGTTAAAAAGGACGTAAATTGAAATACCACTGAATAAGCTCTTTTGTTGATCTTTACAGCAGAATTGATCTTGTGTTCATTTCGATGAACCTTTGGATATAATCCAGTAATTGAATTACTTTGAACCGCCATTAGCCCCCGGGTTCAGCTTCCAAAACTCGAATGCATGTTGACTATCTTTGAATCTGCGCTCACCAGAAATTTTGAACTTGCGTCCAAACATGAATGGCTTGAAACCAATGGAGTGGGGGGCTTTGCCTCAGGTACCCTTTCAGGGATAAATTCACGCCGGTATCACGGATTGCTGGTAGCGGCCACCAAACCGCCTTTGGGCCGCATGGTGTTGGTTTCAAAAATGGACGAAACCCTTTGGGTGGAGGGGCAGCCCTACTTATTGGGCACAAATCAATACAAAAATTCGGTTTTTCCTCAGGGCTTTCAGCACCTACAGCGGTTTGAGCGCGAGTTCTTTCCTTCATTTATATACGAAATCGGGCCTTATCTGCTCAAAAAAACCATTTCAGCTGTACATGGCGAGAATACTACCCTCGTTATTTATGAACTCCTTTCCGGAGATAAGCCTGCAGCACTTCGGGTACAACCACTTCTTGCTTTCCGCGATTTTCACGCCCTTCGTCAGGCTGATGGTCGCCAATGGCATTTCAATTGGGAGGCCAATACCTTACAGGTTAAAGGCGCTAATGACCTGGAATTGTATATCCAAACACCTTTTGCCGATTACCAGGAGCAGCCCGACTGGTATTTTCAGCTTGAATACCAGCAGGAACTCGAAAGAGGTGAGGGCGGCTACGAAGACCTCTATTGCCCGGGATCATTTTACCTCGACTTACAGCCCGGACAGCCACGCGGTTTTATCCTTTCCACTTCTCCTCAGGAAAATCGCGATCCGCTGGTTTTGCTGGAGCACGAAAAAGAACGCCGCCGTGAACTTATACGACCCTTTGCCTCGCGGGGGATTTTTTACCAAAAACTCGTATTGGCCGCCGATCAGTTTATCGTATCACGCGGCGACAACCTCAAAACGATCATTGCTGGATACCCTTGGTTCTCGGATTGGGGCCGCGATACCATGATTGCCCTGCCGGGTCTGTGCCTGGCAACGGGCCGCCACGAAGAAGCCCGGAAAATACTGGAGGCATTTGCTGCTGAAGTAAGCCAGGGCATGATACCCAATCGTTTCCTGGACGATGGTGAGGAAAAAGAATACAACACCGTAGATGCTACCCTGTGGTTTTTTGTGGCGATTTATAAATACTACCTGACTACGGGTAACCGGGCATTTGTAGAAAAGGAAATGCTGCCGGTATTGGAAGAAATTATCCATTGCCATATCAGAGGCACCCGTTACAATATCCGGGTAGATGCAGATGGGTTGCTGATGGCAGGTGAAAATGGCCTTCAGCTTACGTGGATGGATGCCAAAGCAGGCGACTGGGTGGTTACTCCCAGGATAGGTAAAGTAGTGGAAATCAATGCTTTGTGGTACAATGCCTTGCGTATTTACGACTTTTTCCTCCGGTCATTCGGGCGGGAACGGGAGTCGGAAATGTGGCGAAATAAAGCCCTGCAAACCCAGGTATCTTTTCAGGAGCAATTCTGGAATGAAGAAAAAAGTTGTTTGTACGACTTTCTGGCCCCGGATGGACCTCAGGGAGATATACGGCCCAATCAGATTTTTGCGGTAAGTCTTCCTTTCCCGATCCTGACCGGAGAAAAGGCTGAAAGGGTAATCCGCTCGGTGGACAAGCACCTGTACACCCCATTTGGGTTAAGAAGCCTTTCGCCTGAAGACCCGCAGTACAAAGGGAAATATGTAGGCAACCGCTTTTCGCGCGATGGTGCTTACCACCAGGGAACCGTTTGGGGCTGGCTGGCGGGGCCTTATATAGATGCTATTGCCCAGCAATGCGACGCTAGTGGGGTATCTCAGGTGCGTGAAATGATGGAGTTGATGGAATTGCACATGAACGATGCCGGTATCGGATCTGTTTCCGAAATTTTTGATGGTTCGGCACCCTTCGAACCGAGGGGTTGCTTTGCACAGGCTTGGAGTGTATCAGAATTACTTCGGGTAATGTCGGAATACCCTTGGACACGCGGGCATGATTTCGCAGGGCACGACCATGACCTGATTCAGCCTCCTTACTCCGAAAACCACGAGCAGGTAGTAGCGAAAATTCGCCAAGAGTATCCGCGTAGCAACGAATAGGGGCCTGTTTGTTCAAAATATTACTTGACCTGAAGCCTTTTGCCTGAGTCTTCTCCTGTATCCATTGCTGGTGGTAAGTATTGAAGGCTACAAGAAAATTTTGAAAATCAAATATTATCATATGTTTAATACTCGATATGTGAATTTATTTAAATAGGATGAAGAATATTATAGAGTATGATCCGAAAAAATGAAAGCCAATTATCTTACTCAAACAATTACGTTCAAAAACAGCGTTTCTGAGCCGTTAACTGGATAGTTTACAATTTTTTAATACAACTGTCATATTGTTAGTGAAAGAGTAAATTAGCCTAAAATCAGGGATATTTTTGGCTTAGAATATTTTACATCGAAATAAAAAATTTTGATAATTATCAGGATTTGGGGTAATTGCCCCTTGCAGCCAACGTATTCTACAATTTCTTAAGTCACACTTAACACTTGTCCGATGAGGAAACCTTTCCTTTTGTTCAGTTTTATGGTACTATTCTTACTCGGAGCATGGTCACAGGCCATCGTTACGGGAGTAGTCACCGATGGAGAAACAGGCTCAGGCCTGGAAGGTGTCACCGTCCTCGTAAAAGGCACCACAGTTGGTGTTTTTACTGATGTTGATGGTAAGTACACAATCAAAGTACCCGAGGGTAAAGAAACCCTGATTTTTTCCTTCGTAGGAAAATTCAAGCAGGAAGTAGCCCTCAATGGCCAGACTTCGATCAGCGTAACGCTGGCCACCTCTGACGCTACCCTCGACGAAGTGGTAGTTACCGCATTGGGTATTACCCGGGAAAAGAAAACCCTGGGCTATGCTACTCAGGAAGTAGGCGGTGACGAAGTTACCAAAGTGAAAGATGTAAACTTCATCAACTCCCTTTCGGGTAAAATTGCCGGGGTTACCATCACCCGCCCCAACACCATGGGTGGTTCAGCCAACGTGGTCGTTCGTGGATACAAATCGCTTACCAACAACAACCAGGCGTTGTTTGTGGTGGATGGTATTATCCTCAGCAACGATAACACCAACAGCTCCAATCAACGCACCGGCCGTGGTGGATATGACTATGGCAACGCTGCCATGGACATCAACCCGGATGACATCGAGTCTATCAACGTACTGAAAGGCGCTGCTGCATCCGCCCTTTACGGTTCACGTGCTGCAAACGGTGTTATCGTAATCACAACCAAAAAAGGAACCAAGCGCAAAGGAATCGGTGTATCTGCCTCATTTGGTGGTACCTATGGCCAGGTGGACCAAACTACCATGCCTACCTACCAGAAAGAATATGGCGTAGGTTATGGCGCTTTTTACTCCAGCGACGACGGTTACTTCGACTTTTTCGACTTCGGACAAGGAGAAGGACTTACTGTTCCTACCTACGAAGATGCTTCTTACGGAGCCAAATTTGATCCGAATGTGATGGTGTATGACTGGAAGTCGTTCTACCCTGAACTGACCGAAAGCTACGGAAAGGCATTCCCACACGTGGCCGCTGCCAACGATGCTTCGAATTCCTTCTACCAGACTTCGGCCATGTACAACACCAACGTGGCTATTGACGGAGGTAACGACCTTGCGAACTTCCGTTTGAGCTACACCAACCTGGATCAGTCCGGTATTATGCCAAACAGTAAACTCACCCGTAATTCGGTGAACCTTTCTGCAGGCTTCCAGGCCAGTCCCAAACTGAAGGTAACTTCAGCGGTATCTTTCACCGCTACAGATGGCCGGGGAAGAAGCGGAACCGGTTACGACCAGCGCAACCCGAACCAGTCTTTCCGCCAGTGGTACCATGTGAACACCGACATCCTGGAGCTGAAAGATGCTTATGAGCGGACCGGTAAAAACATTACCTGGAACCCACAAGGCCCTAACAACACCGCTAACCCGGGTTTCCCCAGCTACTTCGACAACTATTACTTTGTAGCTTACAACAACTATTCTACCGATGCCCGCAACCGTACCTACGGAAACATCCAGTTGGATTACAAAATCACCGATTGGCTGAGCTTCATGGGTCGTATGGCTACCGACCGCTATGCAGAGGTACAGGAAGAGCGCATTGCCATTGGTTCTATCGACGTGTCTGAGTACAACCGCTACAACCGTTCTTATTCAGAAGACAACCTCGACCTGATCCTGAGCGCTGACAAATCTTTCGGAAAAATCAGCATCAACGGACTCGTAGGTACCAACATCCGTCGCACGAACATTGCTTCTATCTACGCCGAAACCAACGGTGGTCTGGTAGTGCCTAACCTGTATTCTTTCTCGAACACAGTCAGCCCTATCAACGCTCCTTCTGAATACCAGGCTACGATTGCTACCAATGGCTTTTTTGCCCGTGCTTCTTTGGGATACAACGATTTCCTGTACCTGGATCTCACCGCACGTCAAGATTATGCTTCTACCCTGCCTACCGGAGCAAACGATTTCTTCTACCCATCTGCTTCTTTGAGCTTTGTGTTCTCTGAACTGATGAATACTGCAGGTAATTTCACTTTCGGAAAAGTTCGTCTGAACTTCGCTCAGGTGGGTAACCTGGCACCTGCTTACTCGGTGTACAACGTGTACGGGTTGAATACCCCTTACAATGGAATCTCCCTTGCAGGACTGCCAAACAGGCGTAACAACCCTGAACTGAAAAGTGAAAGGACTGACAGCTACGAAGCAGGTCTGGAACTGAACTTCTTCCAAAACCGCGTAGGACTGGACGTAAGTGCTTACAAATCAAACACCTTTAACCAGATCATCCCTGTAACGGTTACCGCCGCCACTGGATTTACCTCAATCTTCAAAAATGCAGGTAACATTCAGAACTTGGGTACAGAAGTAACCTTGCGTTTGGTACCTGTTAAGCTCGCTAACTTCCAGTGGACCGTTACTGCCAACTGGGCAAAGAACGTCAACAAGGTAATTGAGCTTTTCGAAGGTCAAACTAACCTTCAGCTGGCCAGCCTTCAGGGAGGTGTCACCATCAATGCTACCGTGGGCGAAGCCTATGGTTCTATCTGGGGATCAAACTTTGTGTACGGTACCGATGCAAACGGCGACAAGAGCCCAATCGTAGGTCCTTACCGCGGGGGTGTTCGTTACCTGAAAGACGCTACTCCACAGCCGATCGGCAACATCAATCCGGACTGGCGTGGAGGTATCAACAACTCCTTTAAGTTCAAAGATTTGACCTTCAGCTTCCTGATCGACATGCAGAAAGGTGGAAACTTCTTCTCTTTGGATAGCTGGTATGGATATGCTACTGGTCTGTACGACATCACAGCCGGCACCAATGCCAATGGCGTAGAAACCCGTGCCTTGCCTGCCAATGGTGGGGGTATCATTATCCCAGGTGCCATTTCTCAGAAGTTTGACGACCAAGGCAAAGCAGTACTGGATGCCAATGGCTTACCTACCTCAGACGGAACAGCTAACACCCTTGGTTTCTTCGCTTCTGACTACCGTTCAGCTATCGGGTATGTAAACGCACCTAACGCTTACCACATCTACGATGCTTCTTTCGTGAAGCTGCGTGAAGTAAACCTGACCTATTCCCTGCCAAAATCAGTTATCTCTAAAACTCCGGTTCAAGGAGTTGACTTCTCAGTTGTTGGCCGCAACCTGTGGATCATCTTCAAGAACTCTCCTTACTCTGATCCGGAAGGAAACCTGAGTGCTGGTAACGTTCAGGGATACCAGTCAGGAGTATATCCTGCTGTGAAAGAGCTTGGTTTCAACGTACGTGTACGTTTCTAGTCCCAGCCCGCTTCCTTTCATTCTTCATTCAAACAATTCATTGAACATGAAAAAACTAATCATAGCAGGTCTGGCGATCTTAACCTTCTCTGCTTGCCAGGACCTCACAGAATTCAACAAGGACCCCAAAAGTCCCTCTGCTGTTGAAGCATCCAGCCTGGTTGCTAACGCAACAGTGGACCTGTTTGACTTCATGACCAGCACCAACGTGAACACCAACAACTTCCGTTTGTGGGCACAGCACTGGACCGAAACTACCTACACCGATGAGGCCAACTACGACCTCATTACCCGCAACGTGAACGGTGGAACCTGGAATACGCTCTACGCCGGTATCATTGCCGACTTCCGCGAAGCTGCCCGTCTCATCGAAGCCGACGAAAAGCTGATTGCCGATTACAAGTCGAGTCAGTTGGCTCAGACTGAAGTAATGCAGGTGTTTGCTTTCCATGTGCTGGTGGACATTTTCGGCGACATCCCTTACTCACAGGCTTTCAATGGTGAAATCGTTGCCCCTGCGTACGACAACGATGCTGATATTTACAGCGACCTGATCGTACGTCTGGATGCAGCTATTGCTGGATTCAAAGGAGATGCCACCGGTTTGGGTGACGCTGATTTAGTTTATGGTGGAGATGTAGTACTTTGGAAAAAGTTTGCTAACTCTCTGAAACTGAAACTCGCTATCCGCATTGCCGATGTAGATCCGGGAAAAGCGAAGACCATGGCTGAAGCTGCGGTTGCCGCCGGTGTTTTTACCTCCAATGACGACAACTTCAAGCTTGATTATCTGTCTGCTACGCCAAACACCAACCCATTGTGGGTGGACATCATCCAAAGTAACCGTAATGACTTTGTTGCGGCCAACACGCTGGTTGACTACATGAACGATCTCGTTGACCCACGTTTGGACCAGTACTACCAGGACAAGAAAGAGGTGATTGTGGGTGCGGATACCGTGCTGCAATACCTCGGAGGAGATTACGGTGCGAACAGCCCATATGCCCAGTTTTCCAAAATTGGCGACAAGTTGATTGATCCTACCTTCCCTGGTATGTTGATGGATTATAGCGAAGTGGCTTTCCTGCTTGCTGATGCTGCTGAGCGTGGCTTCTCTGTAGGAGCAACCGCAGAGGAATCATACAACGCCGGGATTACTGCTTCCATGGAATACTGGGGTGTAGACGGTGGAGATATCACCACCTACCTCGCCAGCGAAAAAGTGGCTTATACCACTGCTGCCGGTACCTGGAGAGAGAAAATTGCCCTCCAGAAATGGATCGCGATGTACAACCAGGGCTTTGAAGCATACACTACCTACCGCATCTACGATGCTCCGGTATTGAACATCGCTGCTACTGCCCAGGTGCCTACACCTACCCGTTTCACCTATCCTGTTACCGAATACTCCCTCAATGGACCTTCTGTAACGGCTGCAGCATCTGCCATCGGCGGCGATGCCAAAACCAGCAAAGTGTTCTGGGACGCAAACTGATCTGATTCCTGAGTAATCAGTAATCCTTGACTCCCGATCCGGTTATTTGGATCGGGAGTTTTTTTTATTCGCTTGCCTGAATGTCCTCAGGACAGCTTTATCGGCTATATTGCAAGGATAAATTTGGCTTTATGGACATTATCAATCCTGCTACCGGCGAACTGTTGGCTACCCTCGAAGAAGACGATGCCCTCGTGGTTCAGCAGGCGTATGAAACAGCGAGGAAAGGGCAACTAACCTGGGCAAATGTGCCCATTAACGAACGCATAGCCCTTATCAGCCGCTTTCACGACCTCATGGAAGAGCGGGAAGAAGAGCTGGCACGGATTCTCACCAGTGAGGTTGGCAAGCCCATTCGTCAGTCTAGAAATGAAATAAGGGGCGCCCGTGCACGCATCCGCTATTTTCTGGAGGAATCTGCCATGTGGCTTTCTCCTGAGATCATGTCTGAAGACGGCCAGATGCAGGAGCGCATCGAATACGAACCCCTGGGAGTGGTGGTGAATATTTCTGCCTGGAACTACCCCTATCTGGTGGGGGTAAATGTATTTATTCCAGCCCTGATAGCGGGCAATGCGGTGCTCTACAAGCCTTCGGAATGGGCCACCCTTACCGGGCTTCAGATCGAGGAAATGATGATTGAGGCTGGGGTGCCCGGAGATGTGTTTATGGCCATTACCGGCGGAAAAGAAGCTGGTGAGGCCCTGCTCGACATGGATGCCGATGGTTATTTTTTCACAGGATCGAATAAGACCGGGCAGCACATTTATACCAGGGTAGCCCATAAAATGGTGCCCTGCCAGTTAGAGCTTGGAGGGAAAGACCCGCTTTATGTGGCTGCCGACAATCAGGATATTGCCAAAGTAGCTGTTGCAGCTGCCGAAGGCGTGCTCTATAACGCAGGCCAGAGCTGCTGTGCCGTCGAGCGTATTTATGTGCATCAAGCTCATTACGAGGCTTTTGTTCAGGCTTTTGTTGAGGAGGTAAGTCGATGGAAAATGGGCGACCCTCAGCGAGAAGACACCGATTTAGGTCCTTTGGCCCGCCCGCAGCAAGTGCATTACCTCCAGCAGCTTGCCGGTGATGCGGTCTTAAAAGGGGCACATGTGGTTTATGGGGCAGAGAGATACCAAGGCCAGGGGAGCTACTTTATCCCCACGGTGCTCACGGAAGTAAATCACGACATGCGGGTCATGCGTGAAGAATGCTTTGGTCCCCTGATCGGAATCCAGTCGGTGTCTTCAGATGAAGAAGCAATTTCCCAAATGTTGGATACTGATTATGGCTTAACCGCAGCTGTTTATGCAGATCATGAGGAGAATGCATTGCCCATTCTTCGCAAAATGAAAACAGGCACTGTTTACTGGAATTGTTGCGATCGGGTAAGCCCGCGCCTGCCTTGGTCCGGAAGGAAAAACAGCGGACTCGGCGCCACCCTTTCCTACCAGGGAATAAGGGCTTTTGTGCAACCCAAATCCTATCACCTGCGCACACCCTCCTGATTTCCTCAGATTTTTTCCTCGAAACGGAACCCTTGGTCGTCTTCCACCCGAAGTATCAGGTTGGGTAGCGAGTTGGTAAAGGGGAGCGTGAGCGTTTGCCCCGGGGTAATACGCACGTCGTTTGACTCCCAGAGTACCCGTTCCTGGCCATCCAGTACCTGCACCGAAAAGGGCTCCTGGTCGTTGAGGCGGCACACCATCTGTATTTGTCCCTGGCTGTTCCTCCATCCCTGTAGGGCTGCATTCTCATTCCCGGTTGCTAAACGCGCGTTTGGTCCACCCCCATGAACATAGCTGACCGCTGAGGAGTAAACGCCCGGACCATCGGCAAACTGCGCCCTTACCCGGAAATAGTACTGCCTGCCTGGGGTAAGCTGGTTGAGGGCAAACGTGGGAGAATTGGTGGAAAAGGTGCCGATTTTCTTGCTGCCGTTCGCTTTGATCTGTAGTTTATAGCTTTGGGCTCCCTGTACCGGCTTCCAGTTGAAGGTAACAAAGTTGTTAATGCCCTGATCGGCACGTAGTTCGCTGGGGGGGGTTTCTCTGGGTACATAGATGCCCCCTGTGCCACAGCCGAGGGTGCGGAAAGAATAAGCCGACGACTGCACGGGCTGACCACCAGGAAGCGTGGTTTCGACCATAAATTCGTAGTCGGTGCAGGCCGACAGCTGGTTGATCCGTACATAGGATTTATCGAAGCTGCGCGACTCCCAGTTGGTTTGGCCTTGCCTGCGGAATTTTGCCACATACGACTGCACCTGTGGGGTTTCTGTCCATGAAAAAACAACCGATTTTTCTGTAAGGTCCGTAGCTTCTACCTCAATCATTGGCCCGGGAATGGTTGGATTGTTAGCCACCTGGCGGCGCAGGCCCATGCTATTTACCAGCCCCTGACGCACCCCTCCGGGCATAAACAGGGCCCGCATCCTGGCCACCTGACCTTTGGTAAACAGGTTCATGCAGGCATCGTCGGTATAGTCCATGAAATTTTGAACCATGTTCACTCCGTCACAAGACTCACGGTAGGTATTGCATCCCTGGTTTGGGCCGTCAGACATGGGGGTATCTTCTACAAAGTCATCTACTCCACAAGGGCCGTCACCCCAGATATGGCGGAGGTTAAGGTAATGACCTACCTCGTGGGTGGTGGTGCGGCCCAGGTCGTAAGGCTCCGAAATGGTGCCTGTGGTGCCAAAGAAGCGGTAGCAGATTACCACGCCATCGGTTTCGGCGGGACCACCAGGAAATTGAGCATAGCCAAGCATTCCTTGGGCTACATTGCACACCCAGATGTTGAGGTAGCTGTCATTTGGCCAGGGATTTACGCCCCCCATGGAGCTGTATTTTGCGCCATTGTTGGTGGCGAAATACTCCCTGTTTTCGGTATAGGTGCGGGTAATGCCATTGGTTGGCCGCCCGGAAGGGTCAAGTTCTGCAAGCCGGAATGCGATATTAGCTCCTGAAGCCAGCGGGGCAAACAGGGCAGGGGTTTGACTGGCATCGGCATTCTGGCGCTGAAAGTCGTCGTTCAGTACTTTGATCTGGGAAAGAATTTGCGCATCAGAAATATTTTCCTCCTGACGATGATACAAAACATGAACCACCACAGGAATGACAATCGTGCCCATGTTCTCGGGGGCTATCCGCTTGGCAGTCATGTTGGTGGCCAGTTCTATATTGGCCATGCGTGCGGTAATCTCAGGATTTTGATGGGTGAGGGAAGCCAGGTTGTCCATGGTTCCACAGTTGCGGACCTGAGCCGTTAAGCAGTTAGTAGCTACGGCCAATAGGGCCACCAGACAGATGCGCTTTCTCATGGATGCATGATTTTCTTCCATAAATACAACATCTGTACCAAATCACCCCCCTGCCAGGCGAACGTGGGAAATCTCCTTTTATTTAACGCCTCGTCCCTGCTATTCTTTTTTTATCGCCCAGTTCCAATCTGGCGTAGTCCAGGCTACTTTTCCGCCCACGATGGTGCCCTCTACGTGGGTGTTGAGGATGTCGGCTTCTGGTATGGTCATGATGTCCTGAGAAAGAATGGTAAAATCAGCCCAAAAGCCCGTGGCTATTTTGCCTTTGGTTTCTTCCTGAAAAGCGCCGTAGGCCGCCTCGGTCGTATAGGACCGCAAAGCCTGCTCCCGGGTCATTTTTTGATCAGCTTCATATCCCCCTTCCGGCTCTCCTTTGAGGGTTTTTCTGGAAATAGTGGCATAAAAACAGGCGATGGGGCTCATGGGTTCCACGGGCGCGTCAGTGCCGTTCATTACGTGGGCACCCGATTGAATGAGCGATTGCCAGGGGTAAGCGCCTGCGGTAATGCGGGCTTGTCCCAGTCGCTGAATGGCCCATGGGCGATCTGAAGCGTGGTGAATTCCCTGTATGGCGGCTATTACGCCCAGATCCCCAAACCGGGGAATATCCGTGGGGTCGATGTGCTGCGCATGTTCTATCCGAAAACGGCTGTTAGCCGCTTTATCAGGGTAATGCCTGAAGGACTCTTCGTATAAATCCAGCACCTCACGGTTGGCCCGGTCGCCGATGGCGTGTGTGCATACCTGAAATCCTGCTTTGAGGCCATGGTCGGTCATGGTTTGTAAATAGGACATAGGCGTAACTGCATGGCCTGTATGTCCGGGTTGATCGGAATAAGGCGCCAGCAGCCAGGCACCACGCGAGCCCAAAGCCCCATCTCCATAGAGCTTTACGGCGCGTACGGTGAGCCAGGGCGAAATAAAAGGTCCACGCTGAAACCAGGTCTCAGCAAGCATAGAGTCGCCTCCGCTGACCATTTCATACAGCCTCACCGGAATTTTGTCCTGCTTGTTCCATTCCAATAGCAGATCGAGGGTAGCACCATCTGCGCCGGCATCGTGAAAGCTCGTGATGCCGTTTTGGAGGCAGGATTCGAAAGCCACCTCAAGGTCCTTAATAAGGGACTCGCGGGTTTGCTTCGGAATGCGGCTTTCTATCAGTCCGCTGGCTGCTTCGTTAAAAATGCCTGTAGGTTCCCCCCATTTGTTGCGGAGTACCTCGCCCCGGTCGCCCATTTCTGCTTCTCCCGGAAATACATTTGCCTCCATTCCTGCCAGGGACATTGCTTTGGCGTTGGCGATACCGGTATGCCCGCTGGCATGCTCCAGCCAAACCGGGTTTTCGGGCGAAACGGCACTCAGGGCAGTATGGCTCGGAAAACCGTGTAGCGTATCGGCAGGTAAAGAGTCCCATTTGTTCTGATGCCAACCCCGGCCCAGAATCCAGGTTCCCGCTGGGGTTGTGCGGGTTGCTTCTCCCACCATCGATACGATCTCTTCGTATGAGCGGGCACCCGTGAGGTCGAGCTCCCGGGCAAATTTTCCCACGCCCACCAGGTGTGCATGTCCCTCCACGAAACCGGGCACTACTGTTCTTTTTTCGAGGTCAACCACATGGGTTTGTCTCCCAACAAATGCCCGTATTTCTTCGTCGGAGCCCATGGCCACTATTTTATCGCCTTTGCAGGCGACAGCCGATACTACCGGCTTTTCGGCGTCGAGGGTATAGATCACGCCGTTGGTCAAAACCAGGTCAGCTTTATTGCCGGAGCAGGAAAGGAGTAAAAGACTCAGGGAAAAAATAGCAGGAAGTAAGCGGCGCATCATGTGGCAGGGGAGTTAATCTGTAAAAATAAGTAACTGGGATGGCATACAAATTTCTATTTTCGGAGAAATAAGTAAGGGTGCAAATGAAAGCGGAAAAAGGGGTATTTGAAGGAAAATTGGTGGTGGAGCTTGCTTCAGTCCTCGCGGGTCCGGCGGTAGGGATGTTCTTTGCTGAACTGGGCGCGCGGATAATCAAAGTCGAAAACCCTGCCACAGGCGGTGATGTAACACGCTCCTGGAAACTGGCTTCGGAGCAGAATCCGGCTATTCCCGCCGCTTATTTTTGTGCGGTAAACTGGGGCAAGGAATCGATTTTACTCAACCTCGCAGATTCCCATGACCGCCCCTTACTCCTCAGCCTTATCCGCAAAGCTGATTTTCTGATTACGAGCTTCAGGAGTGGTGCCGCCGAAAAGCTCGGACTGGGAACCGACTTTCTCCTCGAAATTAACCCCGGATTGGTGATCGGAGAAATCAATGGTTATGGGCCCAATAACCCACGGGCTGCCTACGATGCCATTGTACAAGCTGAAACGGGCTTTTATTTCCTGAACGGAAACCCCGGTGCTCAAACAAAAATGCCCGTTGCGCTCATCGACATCCTGGCCGCGCATCAGCTCAAAGAAGCCATGTTGGTGGCGTATATCCGGCGTATGAATTCGGGAAAAGGGGGCGTAGTTCGGGTTTCCTTGCTCGATACAGCGCTCGCCTCCCTCGCCAACCAGGCAACCAATTGGCTGGTTGCAGGCCACGATCCGCAGCCTATGGGCTCCCAGCATCCTAATATCGTTCCTTACGGGGCTTCATTTGATACCCAGGGCGGTAAACCCATCGTGCTTGCCGTGGGCAGCGATCAGCAGTTCTTGGCGCTTTGCCGCGTGATGGGGCTTGATCCGCCAGGAGAATTTTCCACCAATGCCCAGCGAGTGAAGCACCGTATCGCCGTAAAAGAATGGCTTCAACCCGCTATTGCGAATTGGGAAAGGGAGAAATTGCTGCCGGAGCTGGAACGCGCGGGTGTCCCTGCGGGGGCGATTCATGCGGTATCTGAGGCATTGGCTTTACCCGAAGCTAGCAGAATCATGCTTGAAAATGGAGGATTGAAGGCGATAAGAACCTTCGTTTCTGATGTTGGTGAAAATATTTTGCTCATGCCGCCTCCTTTGCCCGGTCAGCATCAGCAGCAGGTAACCGATGAGTTTAGGCTGGACTGAGCTCCGCCATGGCCTGGCCTGCGATCCAGCCGCCTGTCCAGGCCGCCTGAAAGTTGAAGCCGCCCGTGATGGCGTCGATATTGAGTACTTCTCCCGCAAAAAACAGCCCGGGGTGAATTTTGCTTTCAAATCGCTTAAAATCTACCTCTTTCAGGTCCACGCCGCCAGCCGTTACAAATTCTTCCTTAAAGGTGTTTTTGCCCGAGACGGGAAGCGTCGTTTGGGAAACGAATAAATGAAGTGCCTGCAAGGAGGTTTTATTCAGGTCGGCCCATTTGGTAGTTTCTGGTATTTCAGCGGAAGTGACCAGCTGTTTCCAGAGTCGGTTCGGAAGGTCGAAAGGGCAAGCATTCGCTACTGCTTTTTTGGCTTCGATGCGTTTCTGTGCATGCAGCATTTCCAAGGCTTGAGTAGCGGATTTTTCGCCTAACCAGTTGATTTTCAGGGAAAATTGATGGTTGACCTCGGCCAGGTCGCGGGCGCCCCAGGCCGACAGCCGCAATACCGCTGGTCCGCTCACGCCTTTGTGGGTAATAAGCAACGGACCCGCTGCCTGTAGTTTTCGGCCTTCGATCTGGACCTGCGCCAATGGGACCGAAATGCCGGAAAGCCCTTCGAGGATGGGGTGATGGATTTGAAAAGTAAACAAACTCGGAACCGGCGCAATGATTCGGTGCCCCAGCCCGGCCAGCATGTCCCAAACCCGGGGATTGCTGCCGGAAGTCAGCAGGAGCTTGTCGGCAGAAAAAACGTCGTCGCCCGACTTCACAGTCCAGGTTGCGTCGGTTGTTTCCGGGGGAATTATTTCTGAAACGGAGACTTGCGTGCGAACCCGGATGCCGAGCTTCAGGGCATTTTCCTGTAAACAATGCACAATGGTTCCCGAATCGTCGGTGACAGGGAACATCCGTCCATCGGATTCGGTCTTGGTGGCTACGCCCCTTTGACCAAACCAGGCGATGGTGTCCGTAGGGCCAAACCGATGGAAAGGACCCAATAGTTCGCGGCTTCCTCTGGGGTAAAACTTGATAAGGTCCTGCGGGTTTGGGCAATTATGGGTAAGGTTGCAGCGCCCACCGCCGGAGATTCTGACTTTGCCCAGTACTTCGGCTCCCCGTTCGAGGATCATGATCTGTGAAGCAGGGTTCGCCTCCGCTGCGGCAATGGCCCCGAAATAACCCGCAGCTCCGCCGCCAATCACGATGATTCGTTGCATGAAAAATGCTTTGCTAAACGGCAAAGGTAGGGCTAAAACCACTCCTTCACCTGCGGATTTTCAGCGAAAACCTTTTGGGCATGGTCATAACCGCTTTGGATGCCGGTGTCCAGGGCTTTCCAATTCATGAGCCCAAACTTGGCCAGTGGCGGGTTGAGGTAGAGATCGGTTGCTGCAATGGCTTCCTTTCTATTGGCTCCGCTACCCATGATCATGGATTTCCAGATGGTGGAAGTAAGGCCCGGTACCGGTAATCTCTTCACCCAGGGCAGCCAACGGCTCCTCAGAATCGTAGAGGTCGAGGGCATTTTTTTGTAAGTGAGCTGGTAGCTCTGGGTCAATTCGAGGTCCACGGTAATAATCCTCCCAATACCAGCATCGCGCATGATATTGGCTGGCAGGTTGTTTAGTACACCGCCGTCAACCAGTAAGTGATTGCCGTCAACCATAGGCGGCAGGATACCCGGAATAGACAGGCTGGCCCGTATTGCTTTCCAAAGGCTGCCTTTCCTGAAAATAATTAACTCCGAGGTGGAGAGGTTAGAAGCGGTACAGAAAAAGCTGATCCATTGGTCTTCGATCTCCTGTTCACCAAATGCTCCATGCAGGAGCTCATTGAGGCGTAGTCCTTTAGACAAAGAGGCAATGGGATAGAAATTGTAATCGCCGAGCGGGCTTTTTTTGGTAAAACCTTTTCTGGCAGAGTCGATGAGTTCGTTGGTGTCCATTTCTGTAGAAACACTGGCCGCAAAAAGTGCCCCGATACTTGCCCCGCAAACGGCATCGACAGGTATATTCAGCTCGCGCATGGCCTTAATCACGCCGATATGGGCATACCCTTTGGCGCCTCCTCCCCCCAGTACAAGCCCGATGGCGTTGCCACTCAGGAAGCGCACGAGCCGATTGGTATCTGCCAGGTTGCCCATACGGAGATGGTGAAACTGGTCGATATTGCGGGGTTGGAGCCAACTCCGGGTATTGGATGGCATGCGGGTATCGGCAGGATGCAGGAGAATTAATTCCTGAATGGAGCCCTTTCCCGGAAATTCAGTGGGCAACCACTCAGTTTCCAGTTGTCCGGGTTGCGGATTTTGGGTCGCATCTGCTACCAGTAAAATCCGGTCTGCCTGCCGCATGCACCTCCTTGACCAGATATTAAACTCATGGTCGGACTGGTAAAGCACAAAGTCGAAAGCCGTTTCCTGATTTTCGAGCCAGCCGGTAAAAGATACGTTTTTGGGGTCGCCTTCTGTGAGCCGATGTGCGCCCTCGATGCCCGACTGCTCTGCCACTGAGTTGCTTTGGAGAACAACCGTTTGGCCAAATTTGCTCAGGGATGTTTCCAGTTGCCGCGTAAATGCCGCGATATCAACCGTAGGGCTAAGCGGAATAAGGGCAATATTAACCACCGGATGGAGGCTTTTCTTTTTCCTGGGGCGGTTATACCGTTGAATAATGAGCTTCGAAAGCTCAACCGCACAGGTTGGAAACTTCCGTATCAGCAGGTCGAAGGTCGGTTTGTTGATTCGAAGCAGGATGCTATCCCTCAGCGAGTAGATGGTCGCAGAACGAGGGTCTCCTGTAAAAAGGGCCATTTCGCCTACACTTTCCCCACGCGTTACTTCACCGATAATTTTCGGGGGGCCGTTGGGTGTTTCCACCTCTGCCTGTAATCTTCCCTGAACCAAAATGAACATACTGTCGCCCGGGTCGCCTTGCTGAACCAATACGCGGTTACCCGGTATATTGACAAACTCCAGCATGCCGAGTATTTCCTTAAAAGATTCAGCTGAAAGCTCGCCGAAGTATTTCTCAAGAATGGGTTTTAGTTCTTTGTCAGAAATCATGATGGGGGGTAGGGTAGGGGTTATTTTAGTCTAATTTCATCATTTTCTGGTTTTTATTAGAAGCTCATTTGAAAATAAGAAAAAGAAAAATCCCCTGCTTTTGACAAGGGATTTGAAGGCAAAAAGGACAGAAGAAGGTTAAACACCTACGCCCATCATTTTTTTGAGAATTTGATAAGCCGCTTCAGGGATAACCGTGCCGGGTCCGAAAACGCCTGCTACGCCCGCCTGGAAAAGGAAGTCGTAGTCCTGCTGAGGAATTACGCCACCTGCTACCACCAAAATATCAGGCCTGCCTAACCGTTTGAGTTCGGCGATGAGTTGCGGTATAAGGGTTTTGTGCCCGGCTGCGAGGCTGGAAACTCCCACAAGGTGCACATCATTTTCGACGGCCTGGCGCGCTACTTCTTCGGGCATTTGAAACAAAGGACCAATGTCCACATCAAAACCGAGGTCAGCGAAGCTCGTCGAAATGACCTTGGCGCCCCGGTCGTGGCCATCCTGTCCCATTTTAGCGACCAGGATACGAGGCCTGCGTCCCTCGAGCTCAGCAAAGGTATCGGCAAGTTTTCGTGTTTTGATGAAGGCTTCGTTTTGCCCGCTTTCCTGCGCATAAACCCCCGAAATGGCTGTAATATGCGGCTTGTAGCGGCCAAAGGCGTCCTCCATGGCATCGGATATTTCGCCGAGGGTGGCACGAACCCGGGCAGCACCTATCGCCAGCTCCAGCAAATTGCCGGTTTGGTCTTTGGAGGCGTTGCGGATAAGCTCAAGGGCAGCGGCAACGGCTTCGTTGTCACGGTTGGCTTTTACCTGGGTCAGCCGGTTTACCTGCGAATCTCTCACAGCTGCGTTGTCCACCTCGCGGATGTCGAACTTGCTGCTGTCATGCACCGCAAAACGGTTTATACCTACGATCACATCTTTGCCGGAGTCGATGCGGGCCTGCTTGCGGGTAGCGGCTTCTTCGATCCTCATTTTCGGAATACCTGCTTCAATGGCCTTGGCCATGCCGCCGTGGGCTTCCACTTCTTCGATCAGGGCCCAGGCTTTTTCTACGAGCTCGTGGGTGAGTTTTTCTACATAAAAAGAGCCTGCCCAAGGGTCAATGGCCTTGCAGATGTCGGTTTCGTCCTGCAAATAGAGCTGGGTATTGCGGGCAATTCGTGCCGAAAAATCTGTAGGCAAGGCAATGGCTTCGTCAAACGAATTGGTGTGCAGCGATTGGGTGTGGCCGAAAGCAGCTGCCAAAGCTTCGATACAAGTACGGGCTACGTTGTTGATGGGGTCGGCTTCGGTCAGGCTCCAGCCCGAGGTCTGGCTGTGGGTACGAAGCGACATGGATCGCGGATCTTTGGGACCGAAGGTATTCACGATGCGCGCCCAGAGCAGGCGACCGGCCCTCATTTTGGCAATTTCTTCGAAAAAATTCATGCCCACTGCCCAAAAGAACGACAGCCGTGGGGCAAATGCATCGATGTCCAATCCTGCCGCAATTCCCCTGCGGAGGTACTCCCAGCCATCGGCCAGGGTATAGGCCAGTTCCAGGTCGGCGGTGGCTCCGGCTTCCTGCATGTGGTATCCGCTGATGGAGATGGAATTGAACTTCGGCATGTTGCGGGAGGTATAGGCAAAAATATCGCCTATGATGCGCATGCTCGATTCGGGAGGATAGATATAGGTGTTCCGCACCATAAATTCCTTCAGGATGTCGTTCTGGATGGTTCCGCTCAGTTTGGCTGTCGGTACCCCTTGTTCTTCCCCAGCCACAATGAAAAACGCCATGATCGGAATCACCGCGCCATTCATGGTCATCGACACCGACATCTGATCGAGGGGTATCTGGTCAAAAAGGATTTTCATGTCCTCTACGCTGTCTATGGCCACCCCTGCTTTACCTACATCGCCCTGCACCCGGGGGTGGTCGGAGTCGTAGCCGCGGTGAGTAGCTAGGTCAAATGCGACCGAAAGCCCTTTTTGGCCGGCAGCGAGGTTTTTACGATAGAAGGCATTGGATTCTTCGGCGGTAGAAAAACCCGCGTACTGGCGGATCGTCCAGGGCCGCGACGTGTACATGGAGGCATATGGACCCCGGAGAAAAGGGGGAAAACCTGCCCCAAAGTCGAGGTGGCGAAGAGATTCAAACTCTTTTGGCCCATAAATCGGCAAAACCGGGATGCCCTTGGCCGTGTAGTGCGTCGTTTCTTTTCCCTCTATGGGCCGGGTTTTCGAAACCTGCGGCTGATAGGCTATATGTTCAAATTTTGGTTTCATGATTTTGAATGATCAAGGGTAGGCAGATCAGCGACCAAAGCGGCTAAAAAGGCAGGGGCGTCCATGCCGGCAAATACCGAAACCGTGCGGGCGTCGGTCCATCCTTCGGGTTTACCTGCCAGTACAAACCGGGTGTTAGGCAGGGCCTGAGCCAGTCGGTCCAGGAGGTCTTTTCCCTGTGAGAGGTATTCGGGATCAGAGCTGCAGAGCGCCAGTACGTCCGGAGCTGCTGCGATAGCTTCCTGAATTGAAGCTTCGGTATCGTTGGGCTGGCTGTTTTCGGTAGCTAAAAAACCACCACTGCCGAGCAGGTCGCGGGTAAACATGAGCCTTGCATTGCGCATCGCGAGGTCGCCAAAAGCAAAAAGCAGGGCTGAAGGGCGTTTTCCTTTAGCATAAAACGAGGCATCGGCTTTTCCCCGGATCGTTTCATAAGCCCGGGCAATTCTGTTTTCGTCAAAAGGACCCTGCTTCCAATCGGTTGTATTCAAGGTTTCGCCCGTTTGGGGATATTGGTTCACGCCCACGAGTACTTTTTTGCGTTTGGCAAATTGGGCATTGCGGTTCTGGCCCATTTCACTCAACTGTGCAGCTAATTTTCCTGAAAACACCCAACTGGCTAATCCGCCCGCAGCCTCTATTTCCTGAAAAGTAGCCCAGCTCTGGCGAGCTACCTGGTCGGTCATTACTTCGAGGTAGTAGGCGCCCCCGGCAGGGTCAATCACCTGATCGAGGTAGGATTCGTAGCTGAGCAGGTGCTGGATATTGCGTGCCCAACGTGCGGAATTTTCCGATTCCGGGCCGTCGCTTTGGTCAAAGCCATAAATGTTGAGGGCCTGGCTGCCCCCGATCACAGATGCCAATGCCTCGGTGGTATTGCGCAGCAGGTTCGTGTGCCGGTCGTAGCGGGAAAGGTTCCAGCGTGCTGAATCGGTGATGACAAAAGGAGGATGATCGGAGGGATCGTCGATGCCATAGGCCGCAGCGAGCTGGTCATATACCACCCTGAAAGCCCTGAGTTTGGCGATTTCAAGGAAAAAACTTGAGCCGATAGAAAAGCGAACAGCCAGCATTTTGCTCACTTTGAGCGGCTTCATGCCGGGAATCTGATCGGGCAGTGCTGCAAAAGCATCTGAAATAGCAGCAAGGGCAATGGCGATTTGAAGGGAAACGCTCCCCCCTGCTTCTCCCACGGGGCGCAGGTCTATGCCTATGCTCCGAAACCAGGGAGATGCCGATAAGTTGCGCACCGCATCACCGCTTTTTTTCCAGCAATCTTCCGGAAAAGAGGGTTGAGCGTTGAGCAGACCCGATAGCGGATGGTTAAACATGCTGCCGGTGAGCAGATCCTTCTGGCCGAATGAATCAAAAAGAGACGCCTGTACTTCCGGTGCCAGATCAGGGAAATCCAAATGAACGGCCATGGATTTCAGGTCTATGTGCTGGAGCACTTCCCGGATATTGGCCAGCGAAGGGGCTCCTTCCCATTGGTAAAGACTCACGGCATGTACCTCCGAAAGTCGGGCTTCCTGCAATCGCAAAATGGCCGATTGGGGGTCGTCCACCGCGATAGCCTGCACCGTTTGCCAGCCGGGCTCTTGTGCATGCCAGGCATTGCCGCGAAGTCCGGGGCTGCTGCCGGGCGCCTGGTTAAGGGCTGGTAGCCAGGAGCTTACATCGGCTTTTTGGTAAAAAGGGGCGATTTCAAGGCCTTTTTCCGGCTTCCAGATCAGGGCTTCGTAGGGCTTCCCTTTCAGGTCGAGGGTTATTTGTTTAATCCAGTCGGTACGTTCTGTTGGCGAAAATGCTTCGTAGAACGTCAAATCATCGGGTTGTGCCATAGGGTATGATTGTGCTATTCAAGCTTCGAACTTATTTGTTAAATTAGCGTTTCACAATGACCTTTGTCAAAATTATTGGTAACGGAAGTCTTATGAACGATACACAAATCTTACCGGTGTCCCTTTCTGACCGTGCAGCAGTTAAATTAGCGCAGGTCAGGATCGAATCCTCGGTGCCTGATTCGCATTATCTGAGAATCGGCGTAAAAGGGGGCGGTTGCTCAGGCATGTCGTATGTGCTTGATTTTGAGGAAAAAGGCCCCTTCGACGAAGTGTTCAACATCAAAGGAATTGAGGTTGTCGTTGACAAGCGGCATACGCTGTACATTTCCGGAATGGAAGTGGACCACAGCGAAGGGCTCAACGACCGGGGATTTGTTTTCAATAACCCCCTGGCCAAAACAACCTGTGGATGCGGAGAATCTTTCTCTGCCTAATATCCGGCAGCTTTCATAAAAGCCTCCAGTTTGAGCGGGTCGAGCATGCCGGCTGTTCTTACGCCTGAGCAAATATCTAAACCAAAGGGTCCTACTTCATCGAGGGCCCTTTTTGCATTTTCGGGGTTTAGTCCGCCCGCCAAAAATACCGGCACCCGTGATTGATCCACAATCGCCTTGCTCCATGCCCAATTGTGCACTTTGCCCGTTCCTCCGAGCACTTTAACGCCTAGGTTGGGGTTGCCGCTATCTAACAACAAGGCATCGACCATTTCGGCTACCTCCAGCGCTTCTTCCACCGATTGCTCATTCAACACATGAATTACCTTCACCAGTTTCACCGTGGGTAAGGCTTGCCTGATGGCGGCGAATGCTCCTTTTTCCATGGCGTCGACCAATTGAAGGGTAGAGGTGTGCACCTGTCGATGGTGTTCAATAACCCCTTGGGCGGTGGTTTCGCTGGTTAATAAAAAGGTAGCTGTCGGCGGCGGGGTGTGTCGTGCGATCTCTTTTATGAGAGAATTGTCTATTACTCCGGGGCCGCTGGGCATGGGACCCACAAGGCCCAGGGCGTGTGCGCCGAAGTGTATGGCGGTTTTTGCTTCTTCGAGGGAACTGATGCAGCAAATCTTGATTCGGGGTTTCATATTTCAAATTAGCGATAACCCCATAAAAAAAAGGTCGCCCCGTCAATGGCGACCTTTAGAAATAAAACAATCGGAAGTAAATTATCGATTCAGTTCAGCTGCAAACCAGCCATTGGTCATTTCTCCTTTTTGCGAGTCGCGCCATAGCTCGGCATTGGCCTTGCTCAGGAAATTGCCCACCATGACTTTATACACCGGGGTTCCTGTGGTTCCGTGTACGGTCCAGATGGTGGTGGCAAAGCCCATTTTATTTTTCAGCATCGACTGGAGTGTTCTGGCATTTTCGTAGGAGCCAAATGCCCCAGCCTGCAAAGCAAACCCAAATGCGGGCGCTGACTTTATTTCAATGGCTGCATCAATCACCGGGCGGTTATCAGGTGCAGGGTTCCAGCTGGGTTCTTCGTAAACGAGGGTAGCTGTATGCCAGGTCTCCACGGCTTCTTCCATCTTTTTGCCTTCGTCAATTATCCTAAAGCCTTGGTTTACAGGTGTTTCGGCGAATGGTTGCTCGTAGCGGGTATAGGTGGCGTAGTTGTTGGCCTGCTCCTGGTTATTTGTCTTAAAGAGGTCTGCTTTTACAAAATCTTCCTGGCTGTCAGTGGCATGGTTACGGGTAACGGGAACGGGGGCAATGATTTTCTCCAGCTCTGCCTGGAAAGAGCCCGCATCCTTGAGGCCGGAAAACTGGTGAAGCACCTGTCCGTCGGCATCAAATACGATTACGGTAGGATAAAACACTACCTTGAATTCCGAGGCGAGGTCCCTTTCTCCCCTTGAAGTTTCACCTGCATTAACCTGATAGGCAAGAAAATTCTGGTTAACAAAATTGCCCAATTGGGGGTTGGTGAAGGTCTGAGCCTCCATCTGGCGGCAAGGTTCGCTCCAGGGAGCCAAAAAGGTCACAAAGTATGGTTTGCGTTCATTGAGGGCATAGCGCTGAATCCATTCAAAGTCTCCTTTGATAAATTCGATGGAGGATGCCGGGGGATAAGCCCCGAATGCTTGGTAATTATGGCCAAATGCGGAAACAAGTAGAGCAAAGAATAATACGGCAGAAGAATGAAGCCTGGTATGCATGTCTGTGCTGTTAATTCGATTAGAGTAATTTCCGAAACCGGTTACTAGATACAGGCATATTTTCCGAAAACAAAATAATTCCAAAATGGAAAATTACTTTTCGTGTTATAAATTACGGCTCCATGTATCCTGAACCCGGATAAGGAAAAGCCGTTGAACATGTGTTATCTTTGACCCAAACAACGATTTATGAAGGCTCTTTTCGCCCTTAACCACTATATATGGCGTTACCGCACGCTGGTGATCCTGGGTATTCTGGTAGTAACAATTTCCAATCTGTTTGCCGTTTACCCTGCCCAGGTCGTAAGGATTGCCATTAATATGGTGAGCGAAGTGCTGGGGCTATTTTCCCTTTTTCATGGGTTTCGGGCCTCTGCTTCTTTGCAAGGACTGCTTGCCGGTAACCTTGTGCTCTTCGGGGTATTGGTGTTGCTGATGGCAGCCATCCGGGGTATTTTCCTCTTTTTTACCCGCCAGACCCTCATTGTGATGTCGCGCAAGGTGGAATACGACCTGCGTTCAGACCTTTTTCAGAAATTTCAGGAGCTCACGCTATCCTTTTACAGAAGGCATCGCACCGGCGACCTCATGGCAAGGCTCACCGAGGATGTTTCCCGCGTGCGCATGTACCTCGGCCCGGGCATTATGTACACCCTCAACACCATTACCTTGTTTGTGGTTACGGTGTCAACCATGGTGATGGTAAACTGGGAGCTGACGCTCTATGCGCTCATTCCATTGCCCGCGTTGAGCTTCCTCATTTATTTTGTTGAGTCCATAGTGTTGCAAAGAAGTGAGTCCGTACAGGAGCAGCTTTCGAAGCTTACAACCTATACCCAGGAGATGTTTTCGGGTATCAGGGTGGTGAAAGCCTACGTGAAAGAAGAAGATTCGGTCAACCGGTTTAACCAGGCCACAGAAGTATATAAGGACAAATCCATGAAGCTGGCGGCTGTTGATGCATTCTTCTTTCCGCTGGTGGTTTTTCTCGTTGGGCTGAGCATTATCCTTACGGTCTGGATCGGGGGTGAGCGCGTGATTTCAGGTCAGTTGTCGCTGGGTAACATCGCCGAATTCATTATCTACATTAACCTGCTTACCTGGCCCATTATTTCTCTGGGTTGGGTTACTACCCTTGTCCAGCGTGCTGCTGCGAGCCAAGCCCGCCTCAATGCCCTGATGTCGGAAACGCCCGAAATTGACTTTCCCGAAGAAGGCCCGGAAGTAAACGATGCGGGTCTCTCTTTTAATGATGTGTCCTATACCTATCCTGACACAGGTATCCGGGCGGTGCAGAAAGTAACTTTCACGCTACAACCTGGCCAGAAACTCGGAATCGTAGGGCCTACGGGTTCGGGTAAAAGTACCCTTTGCGCACTCATTCCCCGCTTGCTTGATCCTCAGCATGGCACGATCAGTTTCAGCAGCAAAGCCCTAAAAGCTTATACACGCGACGGTTTGCGTAAGTCGATCGGGTACGCGCCTCAGGATGTGTTTCTATTCAGCGATACCGTGGCAGGCAATATTGCCTTTGGCCACATGGACGCCACCCAGGAAGAGATTGAGCGTGCAGCCACCCGCTCAGCCGTTCACCACAACATCGAAGAGTTTCAGGAAGGATACCAAACCGTGGTCGGCGAACGCGGGGTGACCCTTTCCGGCGGGCAAAAGCAGCGTATCTCCCTCGCACGCGCATGGGTACGCGAGCCGAAACTCCTCATTCTTGATGACGTACTTTCGGCCGTAGATACCAAAACTGAGGAAACCGTACTGAATCACCTGCGCGATTTTCGCACCCTTCACCCGGAAACGGCGGTGATCCAGGTTGCGCACCGTTTCTCTTGTGTGCAGGATTCGGACCTGATTCTGGTGATTGAAAATGGTAAAATTACCCAGCAGGGCACCCATGAGGCGCTGATTCGTGAGCCGGGTTTTTATTCCCGGATTTACCAGAAACAACTCCTCGAAACCCACGAGGCTGCTAACTGAGCACCTTTGGTGGAAATATTTCCGTGCCCGGTTAAACCTGAGCCTTTGTCCTGAGTCAAAAAGCCATGGTAGCCACCCCGGATTCGGCCCTGATCGCTTCACTACAGGATGCTTCGCTGAAGCACGCTGCCTTTCATGAACTGGTAAAGGCTTACCAACGCATGCTTTATCAGCACATTCGCCGCATGGTACACGACCATGAGGATGCCGATGATGTGCTTCAGAATACCTTTATCAAGGCATGGAATGGCATCGCCAATTTCAGGGGAGATGCCAGCCTCAAAACCTGGCTCTACCGCATCGCCTCCAACGAAGCCATTACCCACCTCAATAAGCAGAAACGCAGGGGATACACGGATTTAGGCGATCTGGAAGACAGTGCTGCACATAGCAACCTGGGAGGTCGGGAGCTGGGAGGGGAGGAGATTCAGCAAAAATTGCAGGCAGCTATAGCTACTTTGCCCGAAAGGCAGGCCATGGTTTTCAGCCTGCGGTATTTTGAGGAAATGCCTTACGAACAAATTGCCACCATTACCGGAGTTACCGTTGGTGCTTTAAAGGCGTCCTTCCACCATGCCGTGAAGAAAGTGGAAAAAATATTGACAAACGATTAAACCTCAGGCCCTTAGCCGGGTCATCATTTCTGATGAACGAATCTTTTGAAATTATCGACGAACTGGATGACGCCCCTTTCCTCAAATCCCTGAAGAAGGATTCGACGGATTCTACGGTGCCGGAAGGTTACTTCGAAGGTTTTTCTGACCGTATGCTGGACATGATCGAAGATGCCGCCGCAAGGGAAGAAGCACCTGTATTGTTTGCTATTTCGCAAAAGCCGCAATATATGGCTCCAGAGGGCTATTTCGAGCATTTTATTGAGCAGTTGGAAGTCCGGATATCTCCCGCGAAAGTGGTTGATTTTCGTTCAAAATCCCGTTTTTCAAGATTCGGATTAATGGCCTCACAGCTGGCGGCGGCTGTTACCTTACTGGTCGGTATATGGCTGCTCACGCCTCAGCCTACCACCATCCAAACCACGGGCATGACAACCGAAGAACTGGTCGGGGCTATTGACTGGGCTGCCTATGACACCCGAACCCTGGAAGAGGCATTTGGAGACGACTTGTTAGACGCTGAATCGAGCTCCTCTTCTGAGTCCATCCCTGAATTGGAGATGCTGGATGAAAACGACCTGAGCCAGATTTACCTCAATTAACTGGCTATTAAAGAGATAGAACCTATGAAACAACACACCAACTCTCGTATCCTCCTGTCCCTGACCTTTGTGCTAATGACCCTTAGCGGTCATGCCCAGGGCCCGGATCAGGACCCCATACCTAACTCGAGAAGGCAGCAGCTGGAAGCCATGAAAGTGGGCTTTATTACCCAAAAACTTGCCCTCACCCCTACGGAAGCGCAAAAATTCTGGCCGGTTTACAACAACATGTCTGCGGCCATCGAAAACAACCGTAAGCAGGAGAGGGAAATTCAGCGGCAGATCCGCACAAATTTCAACACCATGGGCGACAAAGAAATGGCGCAACTGGCCGATAAGCTGGTCCTGCTCAGGCAGAACGAGGGCGATATTTTCGCTCATTACCACAAGCAATTTGTATCCGTGCTGCCTATACGGAAAGTACTTATGCTGTATCGCGCCGAAGAAGAATGGAAAGTAAAGCTGCTCGAAGAAATCAGGAGTCAGCACAACGCCGGAGGGGCACGCCCGGGAACACGGCCGTGATGGAGCTAATACCAACAAAAAAAGCCGCCTGAGGAAGGCGGCTTTTTTATGATCGAACCTATCGTTTTATTCTTTGTCGGCTTCTGATTCTTCGGCTTGAGTTTCTTCAGCAGGAGAATCGTCTTCGAGCAAAGCTGCCTGTACTTCGGAGAGGGCGGCTTCCACCTCGGCATGGCTTACCTCATCTGAATCTGCTTCGGGTTGATTGAGGGCAGCCTCTTCTGCGGCGGCGTCGGCATGTGCGGCTATTTCAGCTGCCGCAATGGCTTCTGCATCGTTTTTGGATTCCAGTTCCTGAAGATCCTTGATCTGCTTGCGCATGTCGGCAATCATCTTCTTTTCGGTAGCAATCTTCGCGTTGATGGTCTCACGCAGCGGGTCACCTGATTTGCCTTTGGCGATCATGCCCATGTTGCCTTCGTACTGGCCTACTGATTCTTCAGCAAGGTTGATACGGCGACGAATGCGCTTGATTTGCTCCTGAATAGCAGATGAGCGCTTTTCGGGGTTTGGAATATCTGAAAAATTGCTCTTCTGTTTATCTCCACGGCCCTGACCCTGGGGTTTGCTGCCTTGGTTGCTGCGGTAGGTGTTGCGCGTAGCATGCAGTTGATCCGAAGCCTGGTTGTAAGCCGTACGGTAAGCGTCGCGCAATTTGTCGAGCTCTTTGAAGGGTACATGGCCAATAGCGCGAAATGCTTCCTGAATATTGCTCAGGCGCTCGCGGGCCTCGTCGGCGTCTTCAATAACCTCGGTTGAAAGTGCTTTCAGCTGGTCAATCAGATCGTACTTGGCTTTGAGGTTTTTCTGCTCTTCTTCTTTCTGAGAGTCGAGGTGTACCCTGCGGCCTTCGAAGAAGCTGTCGCATGCCTTGCGGAAACGTGTCCAGAGTTTATTGGAAAAACGATCAGGTACAGGACCTATTTTCCGCCATTCGCCCTGGAGGCGTTGAAGCTCACGGGAGGTTTTTTCCCAGTCAGTATTCAGCGCAAGGGCTTCTGCCTGCTCAACCAATGCCCGCTTCAATTCCAGGTTTGAATTCCTTTCAGAATCAAAATGCTTGAAAAATTCAGCTTTGTGGGCAAAGAAGGTATTGCAGATTTCGCGGTAGCGTGACCAGAGCTCGCTGTTATTTGATTTGGGTGCCGGGCCTATGTTTTTCCAGGCTTCCTGGTAGGTTTTCAGCTGATCGGTAAACTGGTTCCACTCACGGGGCTTGTCAGCAGTGAATGTCTGGAAGTCTTCCATGTGAACCAGGATTTCCCGCTTCTTCTCAGCGTTGTCTTCTTTGGATTTGTCGAGAAGCTGCATAAACTCCTGACGAACCTCGAAAAACTCATCCACAGACTTCCGGAATCCCTCGTTGATGCGCTCCATGTCTTCACGGGGCACATGGCCTGCATCGCTCCACTCCTGGCGTAGCTCATTGAGGATCTCCATTTTCTCCCTCCATACTTCCGGCTTTTCACGGTCTTCGGGAGTAGGAACGAGCTCTTTGATTTTCTCGATGATGCGTTCTTTTTCTTCGAGGTTACGCTTGTGGTCGTACTCCATCATTTCGATGTGGAGTTTGCGCTGCTCGTAGAAATCGTCGAGAAGTTTACGGTATTCGCCATTCAGCTCATCGGCCAGGTCCTTGGGGACTGCACCAGCTGATTTCCAGGCGTTTTGGATGTCCCTTACATCGTTGATGAGGGTGGCATCTTTTTTATCAACTACGGCCTGAAGCTCTTGAATCAGGGCCTGTTTTTTCTGTGCGTTGGCTTTACGCTCCTGGTCAATGTGCTCACGGTAGGTGCGCAGACGATCGTTAAATGCAGCCAGGGATTGTTTTACCTGGTTGATTTCCTCTTCGTCGAGTTCAGGATCGCTTTCTTTGAGGTGCTCAAAACTTACCCGCACCACATCCACCCTCCGACGGCTTTGCTCCAGGTTCGATTGCTTGAGGAAATGCTGAACCAGCCAGAGGAGCTCATCAGTTGTTACTGAGGTGAGGTAATCCTCGGTTTGCTCCTCATCACTCAAAACCTCTTCCAGTCTCTTCAGCAGGTCCTGGTGAGAGCCATCGGTATTTACCTCTTCGTCATCAGAAAGGGCTGTGCTGTAAACTCCCGTAACTTCAGGCAAAACCTCAGTTGCAGGCGTTTCCACTTCAGGAGCCGGAGTTTCCTCTACCGGAGCTTCTTCTACAGCCGCTTCTGAAACCGGGGGTTCTTCTGTAACTGCCTCTTCTTCAACTGCTTCTGAAACAGGGGCTTCTTCAGCCACAGGATCTGCCACCTCAGCAATTTCAGCTACTGCCATCTCTTCTGCTTTAGGGGCATTCACAGGTTCATCGGTGGGAAATGTTACTTCGGTTACAGATTCCTCAGTTGCCGGCATTTCTTCTTCCTGCCCCGCAGGTTCTTCGGTCAAAGGTGCTTCCTCCGGTTCTATTTCTGGAATGGGAGAAAAGTTTACTTCTTCCTGAATTTCAGGGGTTTGAGCATACGATGTTTCCGTGTTATCGGAAGTCGTTTCCGTCGTCATGGCAGAATCCTCGGCGTTGTTTTCGCCTGGTAGCTCGATGTTCTTGGGGTCTTGATCGTTGATCATGCGGGTGGCCGTTCAGTTTCAAAGTGGTCGGGGTATACGACCATACCGAGGTTAGTCGGTGAAGTGGTTTTGGGCCAATTTCGGGAGAATTTTCCGTTCTGCCAATTCAGAACTTTTTCTGATGGACGAATATTGAAATTCAGTCTTTTTTTTCACCCAAATACCTGCTTGGAGGCAGGTATTTGGGTGAAAAAGCAAAGGAAATGATCTAACTCAATCCAACTTAAGCACGGCGTGGAAGGCGCTTTGAGGTACTTCAACGGCACCTACCTGTCTCATCCGTTTTTTACCCTCTTTTTGTTTTTCCAGAAGCTTGCGTTTACGGCTGATATCTCCACCGTAGCATTTGGCCGTAACGTCTTTACGCAGGGCTTTTACCGTTTCGCGGGCAATAACCTTGGCTCCGATGGCTGCCTGAATGGCTACCTCGTACTGCTGGCGGGGGATGAGCTCCTTCAGTTTTTCACAAATCCTTTTTCCGAAAGAATAGGACTTATCGGAGTGTATCAGGGAGCTGAGTGCGTCCACCACGTCGCCGTTGAGCATGATGTCCAGCTTTACGAGTGTAGATTTAAAGAAACCGGTTACCTCGTAGTCGAAGGAGGCATAGCCCCGGCTGATGGTTTTTAGTTTATCGAAGAAATCGAAGACCACTTCTGCCAACGGAAGGTCAAAGGCTAGCTCTACGCGGTCTTGGGTGAGGTACACCTGGTTCAGGAATCTCCCCCGCTTTTCCATGCACAGCTCCAGGATCTTGCCGATGTATTCGGATTTGGTAATAATCTGGGCACGGATAAACGGCTCTTGCAGTTCCTTGATGCGGGTACTGTTGGGCAATTCTGAAGGGCTATTGATCTCTATCAATGTCCCGTCTGTGAGGATGGCTTTGAATCCTACGTTCGGGACGGTGGTGATCACCGACATGTTAAATTCCCTTTCGAGCCTTTCCTGGATGATCTCCATGTGGAGCATTCCCAAAAAGCCGGCGCGAAAACCATATCCCAAAGCTGCTGAGGTTTCTGGCTGGTAAACCAGCGATGCGTCGTTGAGCTTAAGCTTATCCAGGCTGTTGCGCAGTTCTTCAAAATCGTCGGTATCCACCGGGTAAATACCGGCAAAAACCATTGGTTTTACTTCCTGGAAACCTTGAACTGCCTCTGCTGCGGGTCGGGAAGCCAGGGTAAAAGTATCACCCACTTTTACCTCAGCCAGGTTTTTGATGCTCCCGACCAGGTAGCCTACGCTGCCAGTCTCGATGGTTTGCATCGGAAACTGCTGAAGGCGCAATACGCCTACTTCGTCCACTTGGTAAGTGGCGTCAGTGGCCATGAATTTGATGATGTCACCTTTGTTGAGCTGACCGTCGAAAATGCGGTAATAGACGATGGTTCCCCGGTACGCATTAAAGATAGAATCGAAAACCAGCGCTTTCAGCGGGGCAGAACTATCGCCTTTGGGTGAAGGAATCCGGGTAATGATATTGTCGAGGATATCGATGATACCGATGCCATTCTTTGCAGAGGCAAGGATGATGTCGGTTTGAGAGCAACCGATGAGGTTCATTATTTCCTCACTTACTTCTTCTACACGGGCAGAAGGAAGGTCGATTTTATTGAGTACCGGAATAATTTCCAGGTTGTGCTCCAGCGCGAGGTAGAGGTTCGAAATGGTCTGTGCTTCAATGCCCTGTGCTGCATCTACAATGAGCAATGCCCCTTCGCAGGAGCTGATAGCCCGGGAAACCTCGTAAGAAAAATCTACGTGGCCGGGAGTGTCAATCAGGTTGAGGGTATAAATGGTACCATCCTTTTCATAGTGCATCTGGATGGCGTGACTCTTAATGGTAATGCCTTTCTCCCGTTCCAGGTCCATGCTGTCAAGCACCTGGTTCATCATTTCCCTTTCGGTAATGGTTTTGGTACTCTCCAGCAGGCGGTCTGCCAGGGTGCTTTTTCCATGGTCAATGTGGGCAATGATGCAGAAATTCCGGATGTTTTGGATCATATAGCTGATAAAGACGGTACATTCAAAGAAAAAACGATGCCGCCAGTTAGGCAGGATCAGGCGTTTTTTTGTCGCAAATTACGGGGATTGAAAGGCATTACAAAGCGGTAAGGCCCTCACCTCAGGAAAATTAGCGAAACGGTGTTTTTCTAAACAAAAGATACAAGAAAAAAGGCACCCCCAGCAAGGCCGTAACAATGCCCACGGGAAGCCCCGCAGGGGGCAAAATCCACCTCGATACCAGGTCGGCTCCGGCCAGAAATACGCCTCCGAGCCATACTCCCGGCAGTAGGTTCGTGCGATGCGATCCGCCGAAAAATGCACGGGAAAAATGTGGTCCCATTAATCCCACAAACCCAATAGGTCCGCAAAAGGCCACGGCAGTACCTGCCGCAAGTGAGGCTGCCAGCAATACCCCCAACCGAAAAGTTGCTACCTGTAAGCCCAGGCTCTTTGCCGATTCCTCTCCCAACATCATCAGGTCGAGCCGGGTTGCCAGCAATTTGAACAGAAAAATAAGCCCAAGCAGCAGGCCTGCATTTATCCATACTCCCGGCCATGCCGCCCGGTCAAAGCTGCCAAAGGTCCAGAAAAGCAGGCCCCGCACCTGGCTGTCGCCCGCAAAGCGATAGATTAGCAGGCCCATGATGGCCGTGCAAAAGGACGAAACGGCTACGCCCGCTATCAGCAAGCGCGAGGTTTCTTCTCCGATGCCCCTATAACCCAGGCTGAGCACCAGCAGCAGGCTACCCAAGCCCCCAATCGCTGCAAACAACGGAAGGGTGAAAATGGACCAGGTCGCCAGTGGCGCCAACCCCAGCATCAGGATATTTACCCCTAAACCTGCCCCGCCTGAAACGCCCATAATGTAAGGATCGGCAAGCGGGTTACGCACCACCGCCTGCATCAAAAAGCCCGAAAGGGTAAGTAAGCCGCCTGTGGCAAATGCCAGCAATACCCGCGGGAGCCGCAGATCAAGGATAACCATCGATTGCGGGTGGCTTTTCCCAAGTAAAATTTCGCCCACGGTTTGTATGCCGAGGTCGTAGCTACCGGTAAGCAATCCTCCGATGGTGATGGCAACCGTGAGAAAAAGCAAAATCATGCCCGCAAGGATGACTTTACTCTTCATCCTCAAATTTATCAGGGGTAAGCGCAGTGTGCAGGATGCCCGAAAGCGAAATCATGCCTTCCATCAATCGGGGGCCGGGGCGGAAAAACAAGTCGGGATCTACCCGAAATACCTGCGCGTGCACATCCGCCGGGGTATTGGAGAGCAAAGGGTAGGAGGTAAGCAGGCGGGCATAGGCCCTCGGGTCGCTGCTGGGAATAATCAGGTATTCAGGCTGGGCCTTCAGTATTTCTTCCACGGTGGTGCGGGCAAAAGGCTCTTCCCGAAAAGCCATGGCATTTTTTCCGCCAGACATTTCTATCATGCTGTTGATGGTACCGCTACCCCCTGCTACCATGAGCGGGTCGTCGCTGATCAGGACGATGGTGGAGTAGTGTACCTGGTTTTCGGTCAGGCGATAAATGCGGTTTTTTAGATTCTGGAGCGAATCAGCCACGATGTTTGCCCTGTCGGCAAGGTTGAGCAATTGGCCAAGGTCGCGGATGCGGTCAAAAAGGCTGTCGAGCGAAGGGTAGGTCTGGATATAAACGGGCACGTTGAGTTTTTCCAGCACAGCCAGGTCATCGCGGGAGAAAATTTCATCGGTGGCAAGTATCAGGTCGGGGTTTTGTGCCTGTATCTGCTCTAGGTCCAGTCGCGGATAGGTCGTAACCACAGGCAGGTCGAGGGCCGCATCGGGGTAATTGCACGCCTGTGAGCGGGCGATGAAGCGGTCGCCCAATTGAAGTGAAAAGAGGATTTCGGTGATATTCGGTGCCAGCGAAATGATTCGTTTGGGCTGGCGGGATACCTTGAGCGTACGGCCTAGGTCGTCGGTAAAGGTCCGGGTAAGACTGGGAGCCTGATCGATAAGGTCTTTTCGGGACTGAGGCTGGCAAGCAAACAACCCCATTATCATCCACAACAACACCAGCTTCTTCATAATCAGGGGATTACCATTTTTGAAACCAGGAGCGCACTTTCATGCTGATAACGCCCAGCGCGGCTTCCCGAAAAATACCTGAGCTCATTTTTGACTGTCCCATGTCCCTGTCGCGGAAAATAATGGGCACTTCCTTGATCTTAAACCCATGTTTCCAGGCCCGGAATTTCATTTCAATCTGAAATGCATAGCCCACAAAGCGGATGGGGCGCTCGAGTACACGCTCCAGCACTTCTCTTCGGTATCCCTTAAACCCGGCGGTGGTGTCGCGAAAAGGCATGCGGGTAACCATGCGCACATAGGCACTGGCGTAGTAGCTCATGAGCACGCGACCCATGGGCCAGTTGATCACGTTTACGCCTGTCACATAGCGGGAGCCTATGGTCATGTCGTAGCCATCGGCTTCCATGGGCTTGAGCAGGTCAACGAGGTATGCCGGATCATGGCTGAAATCGGCATCCATTTCGAAAAGGTAATCGTACCCCTTGCTTATTCCCCAGCGAAAACCAGCGATGTAAGCGGTTCCGAGGCCTTGCTTTCCGGCACGTTCGAGCATATGAATGTGCCCATCATATTCCGGCATCAGGTCACGTACGATTTGGGCGGTACCATCCGGCGAGCTGTCTTCCACGATCAGCATATGTAAGTCCGGCATCACTTGCATGGTGCGGCGGATGAGGGCTTCAATGTTTTCCCTTTCGTTATAGGTTGGTACAATGACCAGCTTTCCCGGCATGCCAGAAGGAGGATTTTTATAAGAAACTGCAAAGAAACAGAAAGCGGGGTTTACTTCAAATACAGAAATAGGGTTACAGTCAGGGATAAACAAGTTGACAGGACGATGGTTTTTGAAAAATCTGACCACTTTTGCTTTTCGAAAACCGCTAAAACCATGGGAAATAATCTGCTTCAGGGAAAAAAAGGCATCATTTTCGGTGCCATGAATGCACAGTCGATCGCCTGGAAGGTAGCCGCACTTTGCCACGAAGAAGGGGCTGAATTTATTCTCAGCAATGCGCCTGCGGCCCTGCGCCTGGGCAACCTCGATGCCCTGGCAACAGCTACGGGTGCCCGTGTGATACCGGCAGATGCCACGAACCTGGCCGATATCCATGCGTTGCTCGACGAGGCGGAGGCGGCTTTTGGCAAAATCGACTTCGTGCTGCACTCCATCGGCATGTCGCTCAATGTGCGTAAAGGGCGCGTTTACACCGACCTCGACTACGATTTTCTGGAAAAAACCCTCGATGTATCCGCCATTTCCTTTCATAAAATCCTGCAATCGCTGTATCAGCGCGACCTGATGAAGGACTGGGGCTCCATTTTGGGGCTTTCGTATGTGGCCGCCCAGCGCACCTTCCCGGAATACAACGACATGGCGGAGGCGAAAGCCTTGCTGGAGTCTATTGCCCGCAGTTTTGGGTATCATTTCGGCAAAAAATCGAGGGTGCGGGTCAATACCCTTTCGCAGTCACCGACCATGACCACCGCCGGATCGGGCGTTTCGGGCTTTGAGGAAATGTATGCTTTTGGGGAGAAAATGTCTCCGCTGGGCAATGCCTCTGCCGAAGATTGTGCGCGGTACTGCGTCAGCCTATTCTCCGATTACACCCGCATGGTAACGATGCAGAACCTTTTTCACGATGGCGGATTTTCGCAAGTGGGAATTTCGGCGGAGGTGCTGGCGCAATTTTCTCCCGAAAAATGACCATTAGAAAAGGGGCACACGGCCCCTTATGCTATTATCGTTCAGATCATTGATTTTACTGAAGAATCATGCCTGCTGCCACGGTTTCGTGGGTAAACTCGTCTATAAGGATGATGGCACCCGTGGTGCGGTTTCTTTGATAAGCATCCACCATCAAGGGAGCGGACGTGCGGATTTGTACCCTGCCGATGTCATTAAGGCCAAGGGTACTGTCCGATTCCACCCGGTGTAAGGTATTGATGTCCACTTTGTAGCGGATGTCCTTGATCACGCATCGGGTTTCGCGCGAGGTGTGGTGGAGCTTGTAGCGGCCTTTGGGGTTGAGGGGGCGATCGTTCAGCCAGCAAAGCATCACTTCGAGGTCCTGGGTAACGTTGGGCTGGTTATTGGGCTTCACGAGCATATCGCCCCGGCTGAGGTCGATGTCGTTTTCGAGGGTGATGGTCACCGACATAGGCGGAAAAGCCTCATTTACAGGCCCTTCGAAGGTGTCGATGGATTTGATTTTGGAAGTAAAGCCCGAAGGAAGGGCCATTACTTCGTCGCCGGGCTTCAGCACCCCGCCTGCCACACGGCCCGCATATCCCCGGTAATCGTGAAATTCGTCTGATTGGGGGCGGATCACATACTGAACGGGGAAGCGTGTATCCACAAAATTATAGTCGTTGCCTACGTGTACATGCTCGAGGGTGTACAGGAGGGTTGAACCTTTGTACCACGGCATTTTAGCGGACTGGTCCACTACATTATCGCCTACCAGGGCACTGATCGGGAGGTAGTGAATGTCCGGCACACTGAGCTTGCTGGAAAAGGACTCGAACTCCTCGCGCACCTTTTCAAAGCGTTCCTCTTCGTAGTTGACGAGGTCCATTTTGTTCACACAAACAATCAGGTGCTTGATTTCGAGCAAAGAAGCGATGAAGGCATGACGGCGGGTTTGCTCTACGACCCCGTGGCGGGCATCTACCAGCACAATGGCGAGGTTTACGGTGGAGGCACCGGTAACCATGTTGCGGGTGTACTGCACGTGGCCGGGGGTATCGGCGAGGATAAATTTACGCTTGGGGGTAGCAAAGTAGCGGTAAGCCACGTCGATGGTAATGCCCTGTTCGCGCTCGGCTTTGAGGCCGTCGGTGAGCAGCGACAGGTCGAGGTAGCCGGTGCCCCTGCGCTCGCTGGTTTTTTCAATGGCTTCGAGCTGGTCTTCGAAGATTGACTTGGTATCGTATAAAAGCCGCCCGATGAGGGTACTCTTGCCGTCATCTACGCTGCCAGCGGTTGAGAAACGTAACAAATCCATGTATAGTCGGGATGTTTGCTGAGTTGGGAAAATTGAATTGACCTGAAATACAGGCAGTTACGGGATTTTGTTTTGCAGAAAAATTCCCGGGTACTGCTAAAGGGCATTCAGAAGTAGCCTTGTTTTTTGCGGTCTTCCATGGCGCTTTCCGAGCGTTTGTCGTCGGAGCGGGCGCCCCTTTCGGTCGTGCGGGTGGAAGCGATTTCGGCAATAATGGTGTCGAGGTCGGCAGCATCTGACAAGACGGCCCCGGTACAGGTGGCGTCACCGATGGTGCGAAAGCGCACCACCTTGTCTTCGTAGGCTTCGCCCGGCAGGAGGGTGTTGAACTCGGTATCGGCCAGCAACATGCCCTGGCGGTTAACTACCTTGCGGGTATGGGCAAAATAAAGCGAAGGAAGGGGGATTTTCTCCTGCTTCAGGTACATCCACACATCCATCTCGGTCCAGTTGGAGAGGGGAAACACCCGAAAGTTTTCGCCGGGATCTTTGTCGCCATTAAAGAGGTCCCAGAGTTCGGGGCGTTGGTTTTTGGGTTCCCACTGGCCAAATTCATCCCTGTGGGAGAAAAAACGCTCCTTGGCGCGTGCCTTTTCCTCGTCTCTCCGTCCGCCACCGAGGCAGGCATCGTAGCGGTTGCTGGCGATGGAGTCGAGGAGGGTAATGCTCTGCAAGGAATTTCGGCTGGGGTTAATTCCTTTTTCTTCGCGGGCAATGCCTTTGTCGATGCTGTCCTGCACCGAGCCTACCACGAGTTTGGCTCCCAGTTCCTTGATGTACCAGTCGCGAAAATCCATCGTTTCCTTAAAATTGTGGCCAGTGTCCACGTGCAGAAAAGGAAAGGGAATTTTGGCGGGGTAAAAGGCTTTTCTTGCCAGGTGCGCCAGGGTGATAGAGTCTTTTCCTCCGGAAAAAAGGAGGGAAGGATTTTCGAACTGGGCAGCGGTTTCGCGGATAACGAAAATGGCTTCTGCTTCCAGTTGTTGCAGATGGGTAAGCCGGTAATCCATAAGTTTTTGGGGTTATTCTCCCGGTTGGGTCAGGTATGAGGGGGGCGAATAATAGGCAAAATTGAATTGAAAAGCGTATCCAGACAAGCGTCCATGCTTAGCTGATCGGTACGCAGTTCCAGAAATGGTTGCTCAGGCGCTTCAAAGGGGCTGGTAATGCCGGTAAAATCGGGAATCTGCCCGGCCCGCGCCTTTTTATAAAGGCCTTTTACGTCACGTGCTTCACAGGATTCGAGGGAGGCATTGACATAAATTTCTAAAAAATCAGCCTCACCAATGATCGATTTTGCCTGCTCGCGAATGGCAATGGTCGGGCTTACAAAAGCACACAAGGTAACGACACCACAACCGGCAAAGAGCTTTGCCGATTCAGCGATCCTACGAATGTTCTCTGTGCGGTCAGCTTCCGAAAAACCGAGGTCTTTGCAAAGGCCGGTACGCACATTATCGCCATCAAGCAATTGGGTAAGGATGCCTTCGTCGTAGAGTTTGCGCTCCAGGGCCATGGCCAAAGTGCTTTTTCCACTTCCGGAAAGCCCTGTAAACCAGGCAACTAATCCACGCTGGTCGAGCAGGCTCTCCTTTTGGCTCCGGCCAAGTGCACGGTCAAAAATCGGATGAATATTGGGATTCATTTTGCAAAATTACACCGATTTGTAAGAAAATATTACCCCCGGTTAGGGAGAACGGGCGAATAGCCTAATTTTGACCTGCCCAAGCTTAGTACCATGAACAGGACCTCCTGGAATGCCTTTTTACCTCAGCCTGGTAACGAGGCTCCTTCTCCCCGGCAAAACAGCCCTGTAGAAGCCATTATCATGGCTGGTGGTCGGGGTGTGCGGATGCGTCCCATGACCGATGAGGTGCCAAAACCTCTGCTGAAAATTGGGGGGAAGCCGATCCTGGAGTTCATTTTGGAAAAGCTGCACAAAGCAGGCATCCGCAAGGTATATGTGTCGGTGGGCTACCGAGGCCATCAATTGCGGGAATACCTGCAGGATGGTGGAAAATGGGGGTTGGAGGTGGAGTTTTTGCAGGAAAATATGCCCATGGGCACTTTTTGGGCGGCTCGCCAGGTACCTGATGCCGCTGCAGATAACTTGCTGGTTATCAACGCCGATATCTTAACCGACCTCGATCTCACCGCCTTTTGCAATCATTACTTTGCGCAGGGGGCCGACCTGCAGGTTGCTACCCGCGCCTTTGAGGTGCATGTGCCTTATGCGGTGATGGAAGTGGCCGGCGACATCGTGATGGGGCTGGAAGAAAAGCCCACTTTGCGCTATTACCACAATGCAGGTATTTATCTTTTTGATAAAAAATTCCTTTCGTTGATCCCCGAAAACGATCCTTTTGATGCCACTGAGTTCTTGGAGCTGCTGGTCAATCAGGGTGCGCGGGTGATTCAGTACCCCATTCTGGGTTATTGGCTCGACGTGGGCCGCCCCGGCGACTACGAAAAGGCGCAGGACGATATTCAACACCTTCAATTTTGATGGCCCGCCGTGTACTCGTTACCGGAGCCGATGGATTTATTGGCAGCCACCTCGCCGAAAGGCTGGTGAAGGACGGCTTTGCGGTTAAAGCCATGGTGCGCTATCAACCCGATGGACAAACGGGCTGGCTGCGGGATGTGCCTTCAGATATTTTGGCTGAAATGGAGGTCGTGGCCGGCGATGTTCGGGATGCCGCCTGGGTACGCTCCGTGGTGAAGGGAGTAGATCAGATATTTCATTTGGCTGCCCTCATTGCTATTCCTTACAGCTACCACGCGCCCGAAAGCTATATGCAGGTGAACGTCCTCGGCACTTTGCATGTGCTGGAAGCCGCCCGCGAATTTGGGGTCGGACACGTGTTAATCACTTCTACCTCAGAGGTTTATGGCACGGCGATGCATTTGCCCATGTCGGAAGCGCACCCTTTGCAGGCACAATCGCCTTATGCCGCTTCGAAAATAGCCGCTGATAAACTGGGTGAATCATTTTTCCGGAGCTATGGCTTGCCTGTGACCATGGTGCGGCCGTTCAATACCTACGGACCGCGGCAGAGTGCCCGCGCCATTATTCCCGGACTGATGGTGCAAATGCAAGCCGGAAAGCGGGAAATACTGTTGGGCGATACCCGGCCCTTGCGCGATTTTGTTTTTGTGGAAGATACCGTGGAGGGATTTATCCGCCTGGCTAAGCTTGCAGGTGAAGGGCTGGAAGTAAATATCGCCACGGGTACGGCTGTCAGCATGGGCGACCTGGCCCACACTTTAGGTAAAATGGTCTTTCCGGATGGCTATTTTTCCCTGAAAAATGATCCTGAACGCATGAGGCCTGCGACCAGCGAAGTGTTTAATTTGTGCGGGGATGCTTCGAGGCTGGAAGCGCTGACCGGCTGGAAACCAACCCTCTCTCTCTCGCAAGGACTCGAAACAATGTTGGCCTGGTTTCGGGAAAAAGGAAATTTGTACGGATATCATTCCGAAGGCTATCATCTGTAATCCATGAGCTGGAAAATACCATTACACGCGCCCTGGCTGGGAGAAGAAGACGCCGAGTCAGTATTTCAGGCAGTGAAGGAAGGATGGATTTCGAGCGCATCGCCCTCGGTAAATGCCTTTGAATCGGTCATGAGCCAATATTTTGAGGGGAGGGAAGTGGTAGCGGTAAACAGCGGTACGGCGGCGCTCTACCTGGCCCTGCGTGCGGTAGGGGTAGTGGCCGGAGATTGGGTACTTGTGCCCGACCTTACCTTTGTGGCAGCGGTGCAGGCCGTCAAAATGCTCGGGGCAACCCCCATTTTGGTAGATACGCCGCATCAGGCCCTGCACATGGATCCCGATTTGGTGGAGGACTTTCTTTTTGGCTGCGAAAACAAGGCTGAAGGAGTTTTTTGGCAGGGAAAACGGGTGTCAGCGATGCTGGTGGTGCACGTGATGGGAATTCCGGCTGACATGGAGCTGCTCCTTTCGCTTTCTGAAAAGTATCAGGTACCGATGGTAGAAGACGCGGCGGAGGCTTTGGGTTCTTTTTGGAAAGAAAAACCCATGGGAACCCTGGGTGAAATGGGCTGCCTGAGTTTTAACGGAAATAAAATCATCAGCACGGGTGGTGGCGGTGCGGTTATTGGCGGAGCAGGTCAGTCGCTGCAAAACGTAAGGTCGTGGTCGGTACAGGCGAAAGCAGGCGAGGCAGAAATAGCGGAATTGTTTCCCGAAATGGGCGCATCTGCGGGGCTGGGGCATTATGTTCATACCGATATGGGGTTTAATTTCAGGATGACCGGAATCGCTGCCAGCCTGGGAATCAGCCAGTGGAGTCAACTCGAAAATGCCCTCGAAAGAAAAATGCAGTGGAGTGATTTGTACTTCGAAGCCTTGGAACCGGCAGGGGTGAAATTTCCCAAAATGCCCGAACATGCCCTCTGGAACAGCTGGCTCAATACGGTATTTGTACCCGACCGGGATATTACCCTGCGTGCGCTCAAGGAAAAAGGAATAGAAGCACGCCCGATCTGGATGCCGATGCACCAATTGCCCTTTCTCCAAAACTGCCCCAATATCGGCGGCGGGCAGCAGGCCATGTTAAATTTCGACCATGGAATCAGCCTGCCTTCGGGGCCCGGATTGGAGGTGGAAGAGGTGCTTGAAGTGATAGCGGTTGTAAAAAGCACCCTCTGAGACAATGTTAGGAGTTGATTAGAAGTAGGGTATTGACCAAATGTGTTTGTTTAATTCAGCAGGTGGCAGGATATTCGACCTGCGAACCGAAAATTTCCCTGCTTTGAAAGAATATTTTGCCCACGAGACAGCCATCATCGACGAACCCGTAGAAATCGGGGCCGGCTCCAAAATCTGGCATTTTACCCATGTGAGTTCCGGTGTGAAAATGGGCAAAGGCTGCAACCTGGGCCAGAATGTATATGTGGGTTCGAAGGTGGTATTGGGCAATAATGTGAAGGTGCAGAACAATGTGTCGCTCTACGAGGGCATTAATTGCGCCGATGACGTGTTTTTGGGCCCGTCGATGGTTTTTACCAATATCCGTAACCCCCGCAGCGCCGTGGTACGAAAGGGCCTGTACGTAGAAACTTTCCTGGAAAAGGGCGTGACCATCGGTGCCAATGCCACGATCGTTTGCGGAATCCGCCTCGGCCAATATGCATTTATTGGTGCCGGTTCCGTTGTAACTAAAGATGTGCCAGCGTATGCCTTGCTGGTCGGCAACCCTGCCCGGCGCATTGGCTGGATGAGCGAGTACGGACACCGCCTCGAATTTGATGAAAACAACCACGCAACCTGCCCCGAGTCCGGCCAGCAATATCGGCTGGAAGCAGGGGAAGTAACCCGCATATCCTAAAAAATATACCATGAGTACCCAAACACATCCCGGCATCCAAATGGTGGATACCTTGGGCCAGTACCACAAAATTCAGGAAGAAGTCGATCAGGCCGTTTTGGACGTGATCCGCTCCGGTCAATACATCAACGGGCCTGTGGTTCAGCAGTTTAGAAACAACCTCGCGGCTTATCTGGATGTGCCCCATGCCCTCTCCTGCGCCAATGGTACCGATGCCCTCCAGATCGCGCTCATGGCCCTGGGGCTGGAGCCCGGCGACGAGGTCATTACTCCTACTTTTACCTATGTGGCCACGGTGGAGGTGATCGCCCTGCTGCGCCTGCGTCCTGTTTTCGTAGATGCCGATCCCCATACCTTTAACCTGGACGTCAATCAGCTGGAAAGCGTGATTACCCCCAAAACGAAGGCCATCATTCCAGTACACCTATTTGGTCAATCTGCTGATTTGCAGCCGGTGCTCGATTTTGCTAAAAAGCACAACCTGCACGTGGTGGAAGACAATGCCCAGGCCATTGGTTCGTGGTACACCTTTCCGGACGGCACCAAAATGCGCACCGGCACCATCGGCGACATTGGCTGTACCTCTTTTTACCCCAGCAAAAACCTCGGTGCCTACGGCGACGGAGGGGCCATTTTTACCCGTGATGCGGAGTTGGCCAATTCGCTCTGGACGATCTGTAACCACGGTTCGCTCCGTAAATACTACCACGACTCCATCGGTGTAAACAGCCGTCTGGACGCGGTGCAAGCGGCCATATTAGATATCAAACTGCGTTCACTGGACGAATACGAGGCTTCGCGCAACTGGGCTGCCGATCGCTACGATACCCTGTTGGAAGGGCTTTCGGGGGCACACGTGCCCGTGCGGGCGGCTTTCAGCACACATGTTTTTCACCAGTACACGCTCAGAATTGAAGGTGGACGTGCCCGCAGGGATGCGCTACAAGCTTACCTTAAAGGAAAAGATGTGCCTTCAATGGTTTATTACCCTGTGCCTTTGCACCTGCAGGGCGCTTACAAGGGGTATGGTTACAGCGAAGGGCAGTTTCCGGTAGCCGAGCAATTGGTTACTGAGGTACTGAGCCTGCCGATGCACTCAGAGTTGGACGAAGCGCAGGTAAGCTATATCGCCGAGCAGGTGAAAGCGGGTCTGATGGCTGTGTAATTTTTGTTGAAGTAAGGGTTTGAGAGGATTCGTTTCCGTGTGCGTAAAAGGTTTAGCAATTTTCCGAATAAAATTTCCAGAACAGATATGTGGTTGCAAATCAAAGGGTTGACTGTCTTGCTCGGATTAGTGTTGTTGGCTGGATTGGGCGTAATGGCACAACCCGTGGTGAATTTGGGGGCGGATAAATATGCCTGCGACCAGGTAGTATTGGATGCCGGCAATGCCGGTGCCGGTTACGTGTGGAGCACCGGCGCTTCCACTCAAACGCTGACTGTAACTACCTCTGGAATCTATTGGGTAGATGTGACCAATGGAAGCGGCACCAGCCGCGATTCGGTAGGGGTAACCATTGTGGGAACTCCTGCTGCGCCTGTGGTGAATGATACGAGTGTATGTGGGGGAGCGACATTTAATTGGAGCTCCAATGGAAACAACAATAATGTAGTTTGGTACACTTCATCTTCAGGTTCCAATATCCGGGCAGTAGGTAAAACTATAGCTTTAAACCCTAGCGCCAATTTGACCCTGTATCCCCAGGCGATCAATCATTCGCCCATCCAGAAAGTTGGAATTACAACTCCATCAGCTTTGACACAGAGCACACAGGTAAGGGGCCTTATTTTTGATGCGCTGGCACCTATTACAATCCATAGTGTGTTGGTGTCAGCCACAGCTACCACAACAGCAACTATTCAATTAAAAAATAGCAGTAACGTCATTATTGCTTCAACCGTGGTAACGATTCCCGGAAATCTATATCAGATTACTCCGGTAAGGGTGCCCTTGTATTTTGACGTACCAACGGGGACCAATTATCAGCTTGTAGCAACCTTGTCAGGAAACTTAGGGTTTAAGAATACGGGCGTTACCTTTCCATATACACTCCCTAATCTCATGAGTATTAAATCTGCTCAGGATGGGAGTACTATTAATTACAATTACTTTTTTGATTGGGAGGTTACTCCACAAATTTGCAAAAGTACGAGAGGGGTATCGGTAGCTACCGTGCTGCCCACACCTGTTTTTAATTTAGGTTCAAGCCAGGAAGTGGTATGTGGTACAACCAAAACGCTGAATGCCTTTTCTTCCGGATCTACTTATTTGTGGAATACAGGATCAACGGACTCGGCAATAATAGTTTCTCAATCAGGGGCTTTTACTGTAGTTGCGAATAAGGGAGGATGTACAACAAAAGATAGCATAAACTTATTGTTTTATCCAAGTGCTGTAAAACCAGTAGTATTCGACACCACAGTTTGTACGGGTACGAGCTTTACTTTAAAATCCAGCTCAACGAATAATACCACGATCTGGCGTCGAAAATCTGATAATCTTTTGATTGGGGTAGGTGATAGCATCAATTATTCCATTCAGGCGCCCACAGAATTGTTGGTGCAGGGGGCAAATTTATCTCCCAGTCTCCCTTTAGGTATGATAACTTTTCAGCAGTTGACATACCTAAACCAGTTAAGGGGATTGCTATTCGATGTTTTTGAGCCTATGATGCTTGAAAGTGTGGTAGTTTATGACAACCAGATCTCAGATATTACGATTTATCTGGAAAATTCAGTTGGTCAGCGTCTTGCTTCACAAAGGGTGGTGTTGCCTGCGGCTATAAACCAACCCCAGAGGGTTCCACTTTATTTTTATATTCAGGCTGGTACCAATTACAAGCTCATGGTACAAGTGAATTCCGGAGCGATTGCGATACCGAACTCGGCCAGTATTTCATATCCTTATGTTCTTCAAGGTACTGCATCCATCAACAACTCCAATAATAATGTGCTTGCCAGTTATGGCTACCTTTTTGATTGGCGGGTACGCAGGGGAAGTTGTCTGAGTGTTAATGATACGGTTTTGGTAAACACACTTCCCTCCCCTGTGTTGGAGCTTGGGCCAGACACTTTGATTTGTGGCTCGGGTCCTTTGGTATTGAATGTGGGACAACCCGGAGCAACTTATCTTTGGTCAACAGGTTCTACAGATTCGACCATTGCCGTAACAACAGATGGAGTTTACGGGGTGCAGGTTTCCATTGGGGTTTGTACTGCAAACGATCAGTTAACTGCTGACTTTCTTGATGCAGCATTAACACCATCGGTAAATGATACGATTGTTTGTGCGGGCACTGCGTTTGTTTTGAGAAGCAATACTCCAAATTCTTCCACAGTTTGGAGAAATAAAATAACAAGCCAAATATTAGGGGTTGCTGATACTTTATTATTAACTGTACAGGACTCAGTTGAGGTTACTGTTCAGGGCGTTAGCCTTTCTGGATCACAAGCAGTAGGAATGTCCACTTTTCAAGCAATCAACTATGTTAGTGATCCAAGGGGATTGCTTTTTGATGCACAAGATGACTTTATCCTGCAAAGTGTAGTTCTGTACTCAAATCTACCTTCTACAGGGATAATTACCTTACAAAATGCAGCCCTGCAAACCATTGCTTCACAAGCTGTTTCGATACCGGGAGTGGCTAATCAGGCGTACAGGGTTCCGCTCTACTTTTCAGTTCCCAAAGGACAAAATTACAGGCTCTTGCTTCAGATAACTTCCGGTGTTTTTGGTATTCCAAACTCCGTTAGTATATCTTATCCTTACACTATTCCGGGTTTGGTTTCTATTAATAACTCTGCAAATAGTGTTTCAGCGAGTTATGGGTATTTATTTGATTGGCGGGTTAGTGCGGGCGGGTGTTTCAGTACTTTGGATAATGTGAAGGTGCGCACTCTATTGTCACCAGTTGCTAATCTTGGGAGAGATACCCTGGTTTGCGGGGTTGGGCCTTTGGTGTTAAATGTTGGTCAGACGGGTGCTTCCTATTTGTGGAGTACCGGTTCCATTGATTCTACGATAACGGTGGTGAATGACGGAACCTATGGTGTAAAAGTGGATATCGGAATCTGTAGCTCAACCGATCAAATCAAAGTTGATTTTTTACCCGAAGCACTTGAACCTCAATTGAATGACACCCTTGTTTGTGCGAATATTCCTTTTGTGTTAAAAAGCCAAACGCCTAATCCGAAGACATTATGGCGAGACCTTTCAAACAATCAGATAATCGGAGTTGGAGATTCGGTGCAGTACACCGTAGCCGATTCATCTATAATTACAGCCCAAGGAATTAGCCTGTCACCTTCTTTGTCTGTAGGTATCTCTGCATTTCAGGCGCTTGTTTTTGTAAGTGATACCCGGGGGCTTTTGTTCAATGCACAAGAAAATTTTATTTTAGAAAGTGTGGTTCTCTACGGTAATCAACCTGCGACAGGGGTGATTTATCTTCAGAATGCGGCCCTACAAACCATTGCAAGCCAATCGGTATCCATAAGTGGTGTCGCTAACCAGCCCTATCGTATTCCTTTGTTCTTCAATATTCCGAAGGGTCAGAATTATCGCCTGATGCTACAGGTAACCTCGGGGGTATTTGCTGTGCCTAACTCTGTGAGTATCTCCTATCCTTATACCATTCAAAATCTGGTTTCGATTACAAATTCAGCCAATGGTGTTTCGGCAAGCTACGGATACTTGTTTGACTGGAGAGTAAGCATTGGGGGGTGCTTTAGTGCTCCTCAGCCGGTTTTGGTCAATACCTTGCCCTCACCTGTTTTTGACCTCGGGCCAGACACTCTGGTATGCGGAAACGGTCCTTTGATATTGGATGTCAGTCAAAGTGGCGCAACTTATCTTTGGAGTGACGGATCTACTCAAGGAATATTTCCCGTATTACTAAGTGATACGGTTTCAGTAAAAGTAAACCTGGGCGTATGTCAAATTAAGGATACGCTGATTGTCGATTTTCTTCCTGAAGCCGAAACTCCAATTGTGAATGATACGACTGTTTGCGGAGGAAAAGGAGTTTCTGTTTTGGCAAACTCTGCGAATGATATGCAGTTGTGGTATCTTTTGCCGTCAGGTGGATCTATCAGTGGAGTTGGCTCTTCCTTTACCCGTGATTTTACGGATACAAGTACAGTTTATGTGCAAGGAGTTAATTCAGGACCAGTTATAGATGCCGGAAGATTATCCCCTGGATTTTTGAATTACTCAAGCTTGAATCATGGTTTCAGGTTTGATGCCCTATCTGATATTACTATTCAGTACGTGACCATTTATTCCAATGTGCCTTCGTCTTTCAATATTGTATTACGAAACGGGCAAAACCAGGTCATTTCCACATCCGCTGTATCAACTAAAGTTTCTGGTGGACAAGCCACTGTGATCCCTTTGTTTTTGGATATAAGGAAAGGGTCTAACTACCGTCTCCAAGCAGAAAATATTATCGGTTCTATCGGGTTTAGTAGCGGATCTACTGCTTACCCCTATCTTACCAATGGACTGATTTCGATTAATTCTGACGAGGTGAGCAGTTCCATTAATTACTATTATTTCTACAAAATAGTCATCAGTAAAGGGGTTTGCCGGAGCCCATTGGTACCTGTTAAAGTCGATGTGAAATATCCGATTACATTTAGCAATGATATTTATTCTTGCGATGCATACCCGGTATCAGCATCATCTAATAATACCGGTACCTACCTGTGGAGCACAGGAGCAAACACCAATGCGATTGTATTGGATACATCTGGGGTATATTCGGTTCAAATTACCGATGCTTCGGGATGTATAGTGAGAGATACCCTCACATTTGATCGACCGGTTAATGCAGGTTTACCTAATGATGGAATTCTTTGCGGCCAGGCACTAACAACAAATTATGGAGCTGGGGCAGTTTTTGAATGGAGTACCGGTCAAACAACGCCTACGATTCAGGTAACAAGCCCTGGTACTTATTCAGTCAGGGTTATGGAGCCCAGAGGGTGTACATTACTAGATACTATTAATATCACCGGGTTTGATGTCTTTCCACTAGTAGACCTAGGGCAGGATTTCTCCCAATGTGACTCTACCTCCTTGAATGCAGGTAACCAGGGGCTAAACTATATGTGGAGTACAGGAGAGATGAGCCAAATGATAAAAGTGGTATCAAGTGGAACGTATATGGTAACTGTGACCAATAGCAACGGCTGTGCGACAAGCGATACTATACTGGTTTTTGTTCCCCAGCGTCCCCAGGCTGACTTTTTTATAGCTGACACGGTGATCAATCCAAGTCTTCAGGTCTCATTTTTAAATCTCTCTACTTTCGGGCAGTTTTTTTGGGATTTCGGTGACGGCACAAGCTCAAGCGGGTTCAATCCCTTTCACACGTATCCTCAACCAGGTAATTACTGTGTGAGCCTTATTGTAGAAGATCAGATCAATGGATGTGGAACAGATACCCAGAGCTATTGCTTTACCCTTATCCGTTATCCGGTAGGGATAGAAGAACTCGTTGATGATAACTGGAAGGTTTATCCTGTGCCAGCGGGTGAAATACTTCATATTTCAAACTCCGGGCTAGAAACCGAAGGAATAACCCTGAGCATTTGGTCTGCTAATGGTCAATTAATAAGGACTCAACAATTGGCCCGGGATATTACCACTGTTCAAAGAGAGAATTTACCCGCCGGAATCTATTTTCTGATTTTCGAAAAAGATCATATTCCACTGGGAAGAAGAATGGTAGAATTCAGGTAATATTGCCCGTATGAAAATGCTATTCGAAAAGGCGCTCCAATTCTTGAAACGTCCAACTTTCCAGAATATAGGGCGCTTGATGACGGCTACAGTATTGGCACAGGTTGTATCCATCTTGATTTCTCCGGTAGTTACTCGACTTTATTCGAGTACTGACTACGGTTTTCTCGCACTGATGATGTCCTTTTCTACTCTTGCAGGCACTATTGCTACTTTTCAATATAACCAGACAATTATATTAGCAAAAGAAGAGGAGCAGGCAAAGCTTGCTTTTTCTCTTTCCTTGTGGTTGTCTTTTTGTGTAGCTGTATTTACAGAGGTGGTGGGTTTGTTTGTGATCCCATTCTTTCCAAAATGGTTTGATTTTAATCCTGCCTATAAGGTTTGGCTATACTTTCTTCCGGTTATTATTTTTATCTCATCTGCTGGTAACAGCTCATACTTCTGGGCAAATCGAAACCAGCATTTTTCCCTCATTTCTCAGGGGCGTATGCTTATTTCAGTAACCTCGGCTGCCATCAGTGTTGGTCTTGGCTTTTTATTGGATGGCCCAAGTGGATTGATATTGGGTTTTTTTATAGGCACTTCTATATTTAGCCTGTTTATGTGGATCGGAAATATTAGAAAAGGCCTGGGCAGTTTACCTCTCCGGGATATTGAAGGAATGAAAAAATTGGCATTGAAGTATAAGGATTTTCCTTTAATGAATCTTCCTACCCAGTTTATCCAGCAGCTAATTCAACAACTACCGGTTTTGTTACTTACGCTTTATAAAGGCCCTTCCAGTGCAGGATTATATAATCTCTGTAGCCGGGTTCTGATTACTCCTATTCAAACTATTGCTGGGGCAACGGGTGAGGTTTTTCAGCAAAGAGCCGCTTCCCGCTATAATGCAAATGGGGAGTGTGAACAGGATTACCTGAAAACAACGAAAGGTTTAGCCCTAATTGGGGCTCTTCCCTTTTTGGTGCTTGGGCTAATAAGTCCCTGGCTTTTTAAGTTTGTTTTTGGTGCAGAATGGGTCGAAGCAGGTCGTTATGCACAGGTAATGTCCTTTATGTTTTATCTCAGGTTTGTTTTTGGAACCGTTTCAATTATGTACTATGTGGCTGATAAGCTTCGGGAAAATCTAATTATTCACCTCTATTTTCTGGCCTCCACCTTCTTGATTTTCTTTTTTGGCAAAGACCTAAGTACCGTCACCTTACTTTTGATGTACTCAATGAATTTCTCAGCTATTTATATGCTTTGGGGGTACAGAAGTTGGATTTTTTCAAAAGGAGAACCTGTAAGTGTACCCGATGTTGGTTCAAATTAGTGGGAGCGATGACTACTGTTGTCCTAATGAAATAATAGGGGTGTATTGACTTGCAGATATTTACACTTTTTCGGGGGGGACTACTGTTTATCTTTGCAAAATATTTTCTGTTATGAACGACCAGCACCAACGGAAGCATCTGCTTTTTCTCAGATCTGCACTCACGGAATATAATCCAATGATGGATACCAAAGAAATCCGTAACTGGTTAAAGAAGAGAAATGAAGAGACTTATGTAAATGTTGTAAGGAGGCAATTGCAAGACCTTAAAAACTGGGGTTTTGATGGGGTAACGGGAGATATTAATCACAGCACCGGAAAGTTTTTTTCGATCGTAGGGGTAGAAGTAAATACCAATTGGAATCATGTAAGAGCCAGTTGGACACAGCCCATTATCAATCAACCAGAAGTGGGATTTCTTGGGATAATTACTAAAGAGATTGATGGCATACTCTATTTCCTGATGCAAGCCAAAATTGAACCGGGAAATGTAAACCATGTTCAGTTGTCTCCCACGCTTCAGGCCACAAGGAGCAACTACACCCGTGCTCATCAAGGGAAGGCCCCGCTGTATCTGGAATATTTTCAAGATCGGAGTAAATATCCTGTTCTGCTCGATCAGCTTCAGTCAGAGCAGGGTGGGCGTTTTTTAAGAAAACGGAACCGTAACATCATCATTCAGGTTCAGGAGAATATTCCTGTGCATGACGACTTTGTATGGTTGACCCTGGGGCAGCTTCAGCAACTGGCAAGTACTGATAACCTCGTTAATATGGATACCCGAACAGTGATATCCGGGATTCCCTTCGGAGACTTCAGTTCAAGGGTTGTTGATTTTTACCATATTCTAGAGCGTCTTTCAGAAACAAAAAATAGCTATCGGAGTGGAATGATAAAGTCACTCCTGGACGCCGAATCTTCCTATCATTCTCTGGATGATATCATCGCCTGGATTGCCGATTTAAAGGCCACAACAGAATTGACAGTTCAACGTGTGCCGCTTACCGGAATCTCAGAGTGGGTGAAAGAGGATTATGTTATCAGGCATAAGGATAATAAGTTTTTCCAGGTAATAGGAGTGGAGGTTGAAATTGGGAACCGTGAAGTTCAATCCTGGATGCAACCCATGATCGAGCCTGCCCAGGAGGGCCTCTGTGCTTTCATTATCAAAGAAATTGAAGGTATTTACCACTTCCTCGTTCAGGCAAAACTAGAATGTGGAAACTTTGATATCCTCGAACTTGCACCGACTGTACAATGCCTTACTGGTAATTTTCGTGATACAGCAAAGGGCAGTTTGCCATTTCTGGATGAAGTATTAACTGCAAAAAAAGAACAGATATTTTTTGATACCCTCCAGTCTGAGGAAGGAGGCAGGTTTTATAGGGAACAGAACCGAAACGTAATCGTCGAAATGGGCGAAGAGTTTTCCATGGATTTGCCTCCAAATTATATCTGGATGACACTTAACCAGCTGAAAACCTTTATCAAGTTCAATAACTACCTGAATATTCAGGCCCGGAGCCTGATATCGGCTATCGGGATCATCTGAATCTATCTTGAGTAAGATTTTCAGGTGATAAGCGGAAAAAAGTTTCCGGGTTTCAATTGTTTTGTATCGAGAACTATTTTTTGGACCTTTAGCCCCGCATGAAGAACTCTCCCCTTCGAATTGGAATTTTAGGTACGGCCAATATTGCCAGGCGGTCTATTATACCTGTATTGCAATCTCTCCCACAGTTTTTTGAGCTAAAGGCCATTGCCAGCAGGGATCAGGAAAAAGCGGATCAGGTAGCTAAATCGTTTGGAATTGAACCTGTTGCTGGGTATCAAGAGTTGATTGAAAGGCAGGATATTGATGCGATTTATATGCCTTTGCCCACAGGCTTACACCTGGAGTGGGGGCTTGCAGCCATAAAACAGGGTAAGCATCTGCTTTCAGAAAAGTCGCTCGCCAGATCTTGGTCCGAAGTGGAGATACTCGTCGATACCGCCAGGACTGCGGAAGTCTTGCTAATGGAAAACTTCATGTTTACCTACCATCGGCAGCATACTTGGGTATTCGATCAAATGAAAGCCGGGACCATTGGTGAACTTAGAGCTTTTCGCTCAAGCTTTGGGTTTCCTCCCTTTACCGATAAAGACAATATCCGTTACCAGCCAGAACTAGGAGGAGGGGCATTGCTTGATGCCGGGGCCTACACCTTGAAAGCTGCCAGTATGTTCTTGGGTGACAAGGTAGAAGTTGCTGCTGCCAGTATGGTATTTGACCCCGTAAAAGGTGTGGATATATATGGAGGAGCACTGCTGATTAATCCGGAAGGTGTAACTGCTCAGCTCGCCTGGGGGTTCGATAACTTTTATCAATGTTCCTACGAATTGTGGGGAAGTAAGGGCCGGATTCAGGCAGAACGGGCGTTTACTGCTCCTCCAGGATTTAAGCCACTCATGATTATTGAAAAACAGGACGAAAGAATGGAGTTATCCTTGCCTCAGGATAATCATTTCGCAGGCCTGCTGATGGACTTTTATGCACGAACAGACCAGGGCAATCACGAGGAAGTGTATGCTCAGCTTCTAAAACAGGCACAACTCATTGAACAGGTAAGACAATATGCAACCCACAAAAAATAAACCGCTGTTTGTTACTTCTCCTTCATTGGCTTCAATTGAGGAGTTTGCATCTTTACTCGTAGATCCATGGGAAACGGGCGTGTTAACTCATAATGGCCCGCTTGTACAGAGATTAGAAAAAGAGCTTTGCGAAAAATGGCGTATTAGCCAAATGGTGGCGGTAAACAACGGAACCATCGCCATCCAGCTCGCTTTAAAAGCACTCGATCTTGACTCAGGGGAAATTATCACCACTCCCTTTTCCTGGGTTGCTTCTTGCAGTGCCATTTTATGGGAGAGATGTACTCCTGTTTTTGTGGATATTGACCCGGCAACGCTCAATATTGATCCCCAAAAAATTGAAGATGCCATTACCCATCGTACAAAGGCGATAATGGGGGTACACGTTTTCAGTAACCCTTGTGACGTGGAAGCGATTCAGACAATAGCAGATAAATATGGGCTAAAGGTTATTTACGACGGAGCTCATGCTGCTTATACCAATTACAAAGGCAAATCAATCCTTGAGTATGGCGATGTTTCAGCGACCAGTTTTCATGCAACCAAGCTCTTTAATACCGCTGAAGGAGGTGCATGTGTAGCTGTAGATCATGACATTCATGAGCGGTTAAAGCGACTTCGCTTTTTTGGCCACGACGACTCAAAAGAAGTAGTAGAAGATGGATGCAATGGTAAGATGACGGAGATCCATGCTGCATTAGGATTGGCAAATCTTAAATACCTGGATCAGGTAATGGCACACCGGAAATGGATTTTTGAAGGCTATCATCAAAGGCTTAATCACCTTGACTTTTTGAGTTTTCAGAAGTTCAATCCTGATGAGTATAATTACAGCTATATGCCAGTTGTTTTCGATTCTGAAGATCGTTTGCTTCGAGTAGAAAGAAACCTGAAAGAAGCATCTGTTTATCCGCGAAGGTATTTTTACCCTTCACTTAATACCATGAAAGCAGTGAGTGCGTATCAGCCGATGCCTTTATCAGAGGATGTTGCTCAGCGAATACTATGTTTACCTTCTCACAATGGGGTAACCGAAGAGTACATCCAAATGATTTCAGGGATTATCGCTAAAGGCTAAACTATGGTTATTATCGGTGCGAAAGGGTTTGCCAAACAACTTTGTGAAGCGTTAACTCCCAAGGAATTAGAAAATCTTTGTTTTTTCGACAACGTTTCTCCTGATCCTCAACCCGTATTTGAGCGTTTCCCGGTAATTCGAACCTTCGATGAGTTACAAACTCATTTTTCCATACATGGGCCTTCTTTTGCAATAGGAATCGGAAATCCGGACCACCGTTTTTTACTTTCCAGAAAATTTTTGGAATCAGGCGGGAAAATGGAAACCATTATTTCCCATCATGCACAAATTAGTAGTTTTGATTCCAGAATAGGTCAGGGTTGTACTATACTTTCAGGAGTAATTATTGAAGGATCTACCCGAATAGGCGAAGGCTGCTTGATTAATTTGTATGCCACCGTTACACACGATTGCCAAATTGGCGATTATGTAGAGATTTCTCCAGGTGTCCGAATTTCAGGAGGTTGTGAAATAGGAGATTTCTGTATGATTGGTACCGGTGCTATTCTATTGCCAAATGTGAAATTGGGGAAAGGTGTAAAAGTTGGGGCAGGTGCAGTAGTAACAAAATCGTTTCCCGAGGCTACTCTTTTGGTCGGGGTGCCCGCAAAACCCATGAAATAATTAATTATGGACCAGGTTAAATTAAGTATTTGGATGATTGTTTACAATCATGAAAATTATCTCAGGGAAGCACTGGATTCGGTATTCATGCAACAGGTAAATTTTGATTTTGAAGTAATTATAGGAGATGATTGCTCCTCCGATAATTCCCGCGATATTATTCTGGAATATCAGGCGAAATACCCAGAGATTATTTTTCCTTTAATTCATACGGAAAATGTTGGCGTTCATAAAAATGTAGTCTTGACCCTTCGGGCCTGTAAAGGACAGTATATCGCACTCCTTGAAGGAGATGATTACTGGACAGACCCTAATAAACTCCAAAGACAGGTTGATTTTCTTGAAAAAAATCAAGCATTCGTGATGAGTAGCCACAATACACATGACTTGAATGAAATAGATCCATCTGCTTCAAGAGATACTTCTGTATGGCCAGGGGATACGATCCTCCTTGAGAATATATTAGAGGCTGGTTGGTTTATGCGTACTAACTCATTGGTTTTTAGAAACAACTTAATCGCTGAGTATCCTGAATGGTTCTTTACACACTACTCAACTGACTACATGCTTCAGATATTGATAGCCAAGCATGGTCCCGTAAATTTTATGCAGGAAGTAATGGCAGTTTATCGCCGGCATGAAGCGGGTATTTCAAATACCAATATAGAGAAGCAGATAGGCAGGTATTGGAATGTTGTAGATTTACTTCAGGTTATGGATCACTACTTTGAAGGTAAATACCACCGGTTTCTACAAATCCAGAAAGCCATGTATTTTGAAGCAATTTTTGTTGCAAGACTCAAGCAAAGGAAAATGAGAAATATGAAAGAGCTATTTGAAATTATTCCTCAAATTAACTGGAAGAAGTTAATTACCACGCGGCTATTTGCACGTTTTCAATTAAAAACCAAGATTTCCTGATTAAAAAAATCCTATCTCACTAACAATTTCCCTGGTTTTGCAAACAACACCCAAATCTAAAAATAAGGATTTCACAGCCGGACAGGGCTATGCTGCCGGAATGTTCACTATTTCTTCTTTTGTAAATATTCCTATTACCCATTTTTTTATTGATTATTTTTTTCAACTGACCGGTAATAAGCCAGTGCAGCTGTCTCAGTGCTACGTGTCAGGCTATACGCTTTACGACGAAAGGGTAAAACAACTCAATTTGGCAGTATTCGATAACTTTTCTTCTTTTATGAATCAGGGAGGGCGGCAGAAATCATTAAAATATGTAAATCTCTTTCAAAAATTAAGCAGTTTTATTTTCCAGAATAAATGCTCATTGATTTATGTTCAGGATGTATTTACCCTGGTTCTGGCATTGATATTAAAGCAATTGATTTTTTGGAGAAAAGTAAGGGTAGTATACCACCAGTTTGAGGTGCTTGAGCCGGCCAGAATGTCTTCAATGGATAGGTTTCTCTTAAGGATATTTAATATTCTTCAAAGAAAAACAGATATTATTATTGTACCAGAGCAAAACAGGCTAAACTATTTTGCTACCCTCACTGGTTTAAGCAATCAAGTACAAACTTTAATATTTCCGAATACTAATTCGGGTTTCCCTGGCAATGAAACCAGTTCTCAGCCAAATAATAAGTTTATCATTGCCCACGTAGGGAATGTTGGTTTGTCACACTATATCCACTCATTTATGCAAGCGATCGGTAGCGTTCCTGCTGAAAAAGTTGAAGTTTGGTTTGTTGGCAGATTGGCCCCTGAAGTGTTATCAGAAATTAATGGATTTGATTTACCACAGGTCAAAATCATTGGTGAGTTACCACATTACGAATTGAAAAATATATATTCGAAAATCGACCTTGGGGTAATTCTATACAAAGACCTGGATGTAAACTATCGATTTTGTGCTCCCAACAAACTGTATGAGTATTGGGCGTCGGGCATTCCAGTGATAGGCCATGCCATACCCGGGCTCATTCCTGTGTTCCAATTTCCCTTTCAGGGTACATTAACGAATATGGATGTACCCAAAATTTTCGGTGAAACACTTGTTTCCTGGATAAATGAGCCTGAAATGAAGACCAAGAGGATAGCTCTCCGGTCCTATTTCAATGAACACCTCCGAATTGATTCCTATCTTCAGCTTTTCGACAAGCTTCTCAAGACCAAACTTTAAGGAAATGGCTATAATTGAATTTATTGTTGGAACCAGGCCAGAGCTAATCAAGATGGCTCCTGTCATTCATGCTTGCGCCCAGTCAGAGCTAAAAGATCAGATCCGGGTGGTAAATACCGCTCAACACAGGGACCTGCTCAATATTTATTGGAAATTATTTGAAATCGAACCTGAGGTAACTCTTGATAGCATGGTTGCAGGTCAAAACCTGGCATCCCTTACTGCCCGTGTCTTGGGTCAACTTCAAAGCCATTTGGATAGTCTATCCACCAAGCCTCAAATAATTGTTGCTCAAGGCGATACGACTACAGTGATGGTAGCTTCGATGATCGCCTTTTATAACAGAATTCATTTTGTTCATCTGGAAGCTGGTCTCAGAAGTTTTGACTTTGAAAATCCTTTCCCTGAGGAATATAATAGAAAGGTAGCAGCAGTTGCTGCCCGTTTGCACCTGGCCCCAACCCAAACCTCTGCGGATAACCTTATCGCAGAAGGTATAGTTAAAGACAAAATCAGGGTAGTGGGCAATACCGTAATCGACGCTCTTGCCTATTTTGCAAACCAGCCAACTTTTGCTTCTGAGCCCTTTATTCATGCAGATTTGAAAGGGAAGGAGAACCAACAATTGGTACTTATTACCTGTCACCGGCGTGAAAACCACGGAGAAAATCTCCAAAAAATCATCTCTGCCGTTTTTACCCTTGCCAGTTCACACCCGGAGCTTTTCTTTATCTGGGCAGTACATCCCAATCCGAATGTAAAACAGGTACTTCTGCATTCATCCCTCACGACCCTGAACAATCTCATCCTGACAGAGCCGCTTGATTATTTAGACTTGTTAAAGGTGATGAGCCGGTCGAAAGTGATTTTAACAGACTCAGGAGGAATACAGGAAGAAGCACCTTCCTTTGGTGTTCCTGTAGTCGTTTTGCGGGATACTACCGAGCGACCCGAAGGTGTAGTGGAGGGAGCTTCTGTATTGGTAGGGGCAGATGAGGCAAGAATAATTGACGCGGCTAACCTTGCACTGAATCAGGGGCTACGGATTCATACAAATCCGTACGGGGATGGCCATTCGGCCAAAAGAGTAGTTGATAGCCTGTTGGAGATCATTGTATGATTGCAAAACAAGCTTAGTACTGCTGATCCTGAACCATTCCTGAGGTATTCGGCACGTGAAGGTGCTTAGAACATTTCCTGAATTTCACACTCCCTGTTCAAATTTGTTTATTCCCTTGGTTTAGGAACACTTTTTGCCCCTTAAGCCGTAAACTTATATTTGTGGCAAGACTCGTACCATGACGGATTTACAAAAGATCAATCATTTATATAGAAGGGGAGGGTTTGGACTTTCTCCCGACCAGTTTCTGGCATTCAGGAAACGCAGTTTTGCTTATGGTCAAGACCTTTTTTTTGAACAGGCATCAAGGGTACATTTTCTTACACAAATAGAAGTAAATACCTTCCTTGCTAAATCACAGGACCAGAGAAATAAGGAAAGAGACAGCTTTTTGGGTCGCAATGTTGAGGCTATGCCTGATACCCGTATAGAGTGGATGAATCTTATGGGTAATCCGGATGTGTCAGGTTTACATGAAAAAATGACCCTATTTTGGCATGGGCACTTCGCTACACATATCCGTTTTGCACATAGTGCCGTATTGCAAAATAACCATATCAGGAAATTTGCTTTAGGTAATTTTGGAGATTTGCTTCGGGGCATGGTGAAGGATCCGGCCCTGTTGAATTATTTAAATAATAACCTCAATACCCGACAGCGGGTGAATGAAAATTTTGGGCGTGAGCTTCTGGAGCTTTTTACGCTAGGCATCGGTAACTATACCCAAAAGGATATTGTTGAGGCATCCAGGGCATTTACCGGGTGGGGGCATCATGAGCATTATCAATTTTTTATTGACCCTTATTTTCATGATTCTGATTCGAAAATTTTTTTGGGTCAAAAAGGAAATTTTGATGGCGACGATATTGTAGATATTCTATTGAAACAAAAGCAGACTGCACGATTTATTGCAGGTAAACTCTATTGTTTCTTTGTTTCGCCGATCGAAAATACCGCTCATATTGAATATTTAACCGAAATATTTTTTAAAAATAATTTTGAAATTCTTCCTGTGCTAAAAGCCATGTTTTCGGCCTCCTGGTTTTTTGAAAGTCAGGTAGTTGGAAACCATATTAAGTCTCCTATTGAGTTGATTGCCTCCATCATGCGGGTATTCCGGCTTAGGTTTAAGGACGGAACCGCCTTGTTTCGGCTGTGTGAATGGCTAGACCAGCAGCTGTTTTTTCCTCCTAATGTAGCGGGTTGGCCTAACGGTGAAGCCTGGATCAGTGCTGCTTCCTTGTTTAAGCGGTTAAATGTTTCGACATATATGGCCAACCAGGTGCTTCCACCCCCATCGGGAGTCTTAAGGCCGTTGGGTCCATTAGGAACCGATATTTCGGGAATTAATCTGGGAGTAACTGGTGATTTTCAACCAGTTTATACCTCTTTTGAAAAACTGAAAGGGACAAAACAGTTGTCGTCACTTGTAGAATATCTTCTTCCGGTACTCCCTCCATCTCCTTTGCCTTTTTCTACCACAGGTACAAGTTCAAGGGACAAACTCCTTATTAATATTTTCGGTCTGATGGGAACGCCGGAATATCAGTTGAAGTAAAAAAATGAACCGAAGAAAATTTATACAATCCTCCTCTCTGGCATCTCTGGTTCCATTTATGCCCGGCTTTCTTAGGCCTTTTGATGGCCTTTCGCCACAAGGTGAGAAAATTCTGGTTGTTGTTCAGCTCTCCGGAGGAAATGATGGACTAAATACCCTGGTACCTTTTCGCAATGATATTTATTATAAAAGCAGGCCTAACCTCGCTATTCATTCATCTAAGGTTCTCCGATTGAATGATGAGCAGGGCTTCAATTCCATATTGCCCGAAATGGCAGATCTGTACAATAGAGGAATGATGACTATTGTCAATAATGTAGGGTATGATAATCCTGCAAGATCCCATTTTCGAGCCATGGATATCTGGCATTCGGCTTCAGGGGCAAATCAGACCCTTGACACCGGATGGATTGGACGTTATCTGGATTCAAGTTGCCTGGGATGCGAGCGGGCGGCCCAGGCCCTTTTTATGGATTCAGCTCAAATATTAGCATTAAAAGGCAAAAACCGGGTAGGTTTTTCAGCAGGTGAAATCCATAAATTAAACGAAGCTGCTAATACACCCCGATTTCAGCAACTGCTAAAGGCCAAACATGCGGCTGATCACCAGGAGCTTGACTTTATGTATAAAACTCTTGCCTCAGCAGTTTCAACAGCTGGCTATTTGACCGAAACAGCAGGTAAGTTTAAATCCCGTAGCATGTATCCCACCGGATATTTATCTCAGCAACTGAAAAGTACAACCGAACTGATAGCGGGGGGGTGTTATTCCCGTATTTATTATACCAATCTTACAGGGTTCGACACCCATACCAATCAATTGGCCGATCAGTCCATTCAACTGACGCAGCTATCTAAAGCATTAGGGGTATTCATCAAAGACATGGAGCAAATCGGCAGGTTGGATGATGTGTTGGTAATGGTTTTCTCAGAGTTTGGAAGGAGGGTAAAAGAAAATGGTTCAGGAACAGATCACGGTACAGCTAACCAGCTATACCTTATTGGCAAACATTTACCCAAAGCCGGAATGTTTAATGCTGCTCCCGATCTTCAGAAGTTGGATGATGTAGGAGATTTGATCCATACGGTTGATTTTAGACAAGTTTATATTGAGGTCGTGGAAAAGTGGCTTCAGGTTAATTCTTCACAGATCATTGCAGGGTCTTTTCCCCGTTTATCACTATTATAAATTCCCTTTTCAGGATTTGCGGCTAGTTATAGGTTCAACCTAGTCCCTTACTAAAATGGGGTATCTTGTGCTTGTTTCGGAGGTTTCCTTTGAAAGGAAAGGGTAAATTCCTTTATCTTCGTGAGAAAATTTCATCCTATCATGAGTTCAAGCCGCATCATTAATTTTGGAATAGTAGGATCTGGACACATTGGTAAGCGCCATGCCGCAATGGTTAATAATAATCCCGAAGCCCACTTAGTGGCAATCTGCGATGTGCGAACCCCCGAAGAAACCGGCTGGACCCTGCCTGACGTGCCGTATTTTGCTTCCATAGAAGAAATGATTGCCGAGGTTCCTGATATGGATGTGGTATGTATTTGCACTCCGAACGGATACCATGAATATCATGCCCTGACGGCTTTGGGTGCAAAGCACCATGTAGTGGTGGAAAAGCCCATGGCACTTTCTAAAGCTGGATGTGAGCGAATTATTTTCAAATCATTGCAGGTTTCTCGAAATGTGTTTTGTGTAATGCAAAACAGATATTCCCCTCCTTCGGTGTGGTTAAAAGAAATAATTGAGGGAGGGCTGCTTGGAGGCATTTTTTTGGTTCAGATCAATTGCTATTGGAACAGAGATAATCGCTACTACAAGGCGGGCGGATGGAAAGGAACGAAAGACCTGGACGGGGGCACTCTCTTTACCCAATTTTCGCATTTCGTCGATATCATGTACTGGTTGTTCGGAGACATAACGGACATACAGGCACGTTTCAGCAATTTCAATCACGAAGGTACTATCGATTTTGAGGACACAGGGGTGGTAAATTTCAGATTTATGAATGGAGGGTTTGGCACCTTTAATTATTCAACAGCAGTATGGGATGCTAATCTGGAAAGCAGTATTACTATTATAGGTGAAAAGGGCTCTGTAAAAGTGGGTGGGCAATACATGAATGAAGTGCTCACGTGCAATATCGAAGGTTATGAGATGCCTGAACTTCAACCTTCTAATCCACCGAATGATTACGGCCCATATAAAGGGTCTGCAGCCAATCACCATTTTATTTTTGATAATGTTGTCGATGTTCTCAATGAAAGAAATACCATCACAACCAATGCATTGGAGGGGATGAAGGTTGTAGAAATAATTGAACGAATCTATAGCCTGAAAAATTGACTTCTTCCGTTATGCGGTTTATTGAGGAGTCTAGCTTATTAAAAGTGGATATGATTTCACGTTTCCCAGTTTCATTTCTTCCGCAGAGCAGGTTTAATCAATAAAAACAAAATAATGCAAATACTAATTGCAGGTTCAGCTTCCCATGCGGCGATTGAAAAAATTTATGAAAGACATCTTTCTGAATTGGGCGCAGAGGTTGAGCTTTTTGATATTCGCCGCCCTTTCGGAATTATACACATTCTCCCTGCAAAACTGGTACGACTAATAAGGAGGTTTTTTCCACAAGCCGGACTACTACCAATCAATAATCTCCTCAAGAATAAAGTAAGAGAGCAAAATTTCGAGGTCTTATGGGTATTTAAAGGAATGGAGATACTGCCATCTACCCTTGATTTTATTCGCAATAAGGGTGTTTTCACTGTTAATTTCAATCCCGACCATCCTTTTTTCTTTACTGGACCAGGAAGTGGTAATAAACTCATAACCAAAGCTCTCCCAACGTATAACGCGCACTTGACCTATCATTCGGGGGTTGCAGAAATTTTGAATAATAAATTCAGCACCAAAGTAGCAATTCTTCCTTTTGGCTTTGATTTAAGTACTTCTGAATTTGATCAGATTTCGGATGAAGAAGAAATACTAAAAGTAGGTTTTGTAGGAAGTGCCGACGAGGATAGGGCTAGCTACATAAATGCCATGCTACATCACGGAATCGAAGTAGATGTATTTGGTTCAGGTTGGGATAAATGGTTAGCCCCTGCATCAAATCTTGCTGTTCATGGTCCTGTTTATGGTCTCGAGTTTTGGAAGACATTGAGAAAATACAGGGTTCAACTCAATACTTTTCGTCCACATAATATAGGTTCGCACAATATGCGGTCTTTTGATATTCCCGGTTCCGGCGGAATAATGCTGGCTCCGGAGAGTGAAGAACACCTCACTTTTTTTCAAAACGGAACAGATGCCGTATTTTTCAAGGACAAAGGAGATGCGGTACTAAAAGCTGTTGAAATACTGCAATGGAGTAAAGAACAAGCATTATCGGTTAGAAATCAGGCAAGAGCACATGCTATATCCAAAGGCTATCATTACAGAAAGAGATCAGAAACAGCCCTGAACCTGTTTAACTATTGGATAATCACCAAATAGCAGTCAGCCTTACATCTTCTTTGCTATTCAATAGAAGTGACTATATTTGCCTGAATTTTTGGACAAAATGAACATTCTTTACTGAAAAAATTTAAGGTAAAGAAAATTATTTTCCTCCCTAACCCTCGACAAATGAAGATTTCGATTTGCATTCCCCAGTATAACAGAATTGAATATTTGTTAAAAAGTTTAGCACAAATCGAAAGGCAAACCTACCCCGATATTGAAATTTCCATCAGCGATGATTGTTCGAGCGATGATACGGTAGAAAAAATTGAAGCTCTCAAGGCTCATTACAAATATCCAATAGTTTTTGACCGTAATCCTGTGAACTATGGATACGATCGTAATTACAGGAAATGTATTGAAATGGGGACCGGGGATTACGCTTTCGTTATCGGAAACGACGATTCAATTGAAGGAGAAAATAGTATAGAAAACCTGGTGTCTTTTCTTCAATCAAACAACCTACCCGATTTGGGTTTTTGTAATATGATTGAAGAACGAACAGACAACTCGTTTATTCAAAGGGCACAAAAAACGGCAGTGTTAGGCTCTGGCCCGGATGTCGCACTAAAATATTACTCGTGTTTCAGTTTTGTTGGAGGCTTGATATATAAAAAATCAACTTTTGACCGATACAATACCGATAAGTACGATGGAAGTATTTTTAGCCAAATGTATTTAGGCGTATTTATGGTTTCTTCAGGAGAAAAACTCTTTTCAATAAAAGAACCCATGGTGCTGAAAGATATTTTACTTGATGGCGTTTTTCGGCATTCCTACAGGGACCGTATAGCCAAAACCTGGAAAGACTACAAAGTAGTAGATGGCGGATTACCATCAGTGATGAATGTACTTATCAATGGGCTTAAAGATGCAAATGCGCTTACTCAGCAAAGAATCCTTTATATTTTTCGGCGGGTATATCTCATTACTTATCCGCATTGGATTCTGGATTACAAAGAGAACAAGGCTTTTCCTGCAGCCGTAGGAATTGCAGTAGGGCTTAACCCCTGGAAAAACCCAAATTTTGGATTATTAAACATTATTAACAAACTATTCATTACGGTTTGTTATAGCTTTTCAACTATTTTGGGTTTCCTAACGCCTGTCGCACTTTTCAAAAGCCTGAAACATCGCCTTTACGCACTTTTCAAAAAGTAAAGGAATTATTTGCTGGTTTCCCTGGTCAAAATTTCAATTTTCTTGGAACAAACCTTACCTGTTTCGACTAATAAACAAACAGGGTGGTGCGGTCTTAACTAAAAAATTAGATATTTGCACCGTCTGGAATTTTCGTTTACCAGATACTTTTTGGCTCACTTGTTCACTTTCTCATCTATGAAAGCTTTCCTCAAAAACGTTCTACGTTCAATTCTGAAAATGCTGGGTGTTAACCAGGTATTAACGGGAAAAAATAAAGGTTTTAAGATGACTTACAGCGACACCCTGAATCTGGATATGCTGTTAGGCCTGCATGAACCCAATACCTTTGAAGTATTTGATCTTTTCGTTAAGCCAGGAATGGTGGTAGCAGATGTTGGGGCAAATATTGGCTATTTTACCCGGTTTCTTTCTCAAAAAGCAGGGACTAAAGGGCAAGTACACGCTTTTGAGCCCATTCCACAGACATTTGCTATGCTGAAAGATACCTCCAAATTGAATAAACTGGAGAACGTCACACTGGTCAATAAGGCTGTGAGTGATAAGGTAGGCTCTGTTACCATGTTCTTGAGCCATACCCACTATATGGCTTCTCTCGACTCGAGCTGGGCAGGAAAAGAAGGAGGTGAAACAGAAGTGCCTTGTACTACCCTTGATGCTTATTTCGAGACTTTGGGTAAATATCCCGACTTTATTAAAATGGATATTGAAGGCGGTGGGGTTTACGCACTCAAGGGGATGAAAAACTGTATAGCCAAAAACGCGCCTATCCTCATGCTCGAAAGCCATACCCGTGAAGAGGATCTTGCTATCGGGGAAGTGTTGTCCATTCAGGGATATGAGTCATACAGGATTGGAGATCCAACTCCCATCGAACATTTTGATCAGCCTTATACGGATCCACTTGGCGTTTATGGAACTGTTATCGCGATTCCAACCAGTAGAAAAGCTGATTTGGGAAACTGGAGCCCTGCCCAGTTTCAAAAGTTAAGACTCGGGCAAAGGGTTGCTCACGTTTCCGCTCAAGCTTGAAGTTTATACCTTCCTCTTTTACTGAACCTTTGACCCTTAAATCATGAGTACTCATTCTGAGCTGATAAAGCTAAACCTGGGATGTGGCAATGTTCGTCCTGAGGGTTGGTACAATGCTGACTCATCGTTAAATGCGAACCTGCAACGCATCCCTCTGATTGGAAAATTTGTTTCAGGCATGTTTAATACGGTTTCGTACGAGTCGTCTAATTTTCATTACATCAATCTGAACAAACGCTGGACATTTGAAGATAATTCAGTTGATGTTGTATATGCCTCTCATCTTTACGAGCACCTGACCCAGGAATCTGCCAAGCTCTTTATGGAAGAGGCTTACAGAACGCTGAAGCCTGGGGGGGTCTGTCGTATTGTTGTTCCTGACCTTTATCAGATTAGCAAAAGGTATATTTCTGATTACGAGTCGGATGTTGAAAATACTACTGAGTTTATCATGTGGGCGATTAACATGCACCGCGAAGGGCAATATGGGGCCCAAATCCCTTGGATCAAAAAACAGGTTTTTGAGGCACAAGGGTACCCCCATCAGCATAAATTCATGTATGATTCCAAAAGCCTTGAGAAAATCTTTACCAAGTTTGGGTTTCACGACATGCGTTCCTTGTCCTATGGTGTGAGCGAGTATATCCCCGATATCGAAAAAATGGAAGGCAAAGAAGAGTCGTATTTATCTGTTTACATCGAAGGGCTCAAATGATACCCCTTGTCACCTGATTTCTTTTGAGTAGCGCTACATGCATACCACTGTTACCTGGCTTAATCGCCTTCCTTTTGAAGGGTATTTCAGTATTGAAACTGTTTTCAAGACTTTAGAGCCAGAGTTAATAAACTCTTTTGACATTCGAACTTGGGTTTGTCCCAGATTAAGTGCCGGACTTACCAACAGGCTGCTGAATTTGTGGCGTGCATCCTTGCTAAGAAGTGATCTTTTCCATGTTACCGGAGATGTTCACTATCTTTTGATGGTGTTGCCAGGGAAAAAGACGATCCTAACGATCCATGATTTGGGCTATCTGAATCAAAAACCTTCTTTGTCGAGGTGGATTTTCAAATGGTTTTGGGTCATCCTTCCTGTAAAAAGGGCCGCAAAAGTCACCGTGATTTCTGAAAATAGCAAGCAAGTAGTTGTTCAGGCCACTGGTTGTGATCCCAATAAGGTAATTGTCATTCCCAATCCTGTACACCCTCGATTTCAGCCAAATTCTCATCGAGTTCCCAATCCGGTGCCTGTTATCCTTCAGGTAGGAGTGAAATCGAATAAAAATCTTGAAAGATTAGCTGAGGCTTTAGAAGGACTAAAAGTCAGACTTGAAATTTTAGGGAAACCAACTGAGGACCAGGTAAGGATACTTCAGCGTTTAGGAATTGAATTTCATGTCCAGTCAGGACTGACTACCGACGACGTTGCAAGTCTTTACCAGTCGGCAGATCTTGTGGTTTTTGCTTCGACATTTGAGGGGTTCGGCCTGCCAATCCTTGAAGCCCAAGCATCGGCTACTCCGGTTATTGTCAGTGGCCTTTCTCCTATGTCTGAAGTTGCAGGGCATGGCGCTGTACTCGTTAATCCTTTTTCGGTTGAAGATATCAGAGAGAAGATCATCATGGTGCTGGAATCAGAGAAAACCCGAACCAAAATGGTGTATGAGGGTATAGAAAATGCAAAGCGTTACCAATCGGCTCATATTGCCTCTCAATACAAAAAGGTATATGAGGAGGTTTTTCAGGGAACTTCCATCTAAGGTAGAACGCTTAAGCTCAACAATGAAAGACACATCAACTACACTATATGTATATTTGAGAAGCGTGTTAATTCATCCCCTGATGATTATATGAGTGAAGTCCTTTCGATAGTGCCCGAAAGCAGAATTAATTCTGGGAAATTTGCCAGATTGATTCCCGTACTCGCATTTCTGATTTTCGTCTTTGTTACCCATTTTCTCAATAAAGAGGCGTGGCTCCCTACCCTCGCTTATGCCATTTTCGCCTTCGAAGTGCTCTCTTTTCTCCTTTATTTCGGGCAAAGGCTGGTTATCCTGCGGGTAATTTCCCTCTTAGCCGCCGGCCAATGGGCCTTTTTTCCCGTAGCGGCCAACGACTTTATCGGGTATAACATTCTGGCAGTAAAGGAAGAAGTTTACCTGGCTTTTGTGGTTCCCGGCGTCGCATTACTTATTCTGGGCCTCAATCTTTTTCGGAAAAAATACCAGCACCTTGAATTCTCTATTTTCGAGAGTGCCAAACTTCACCTGCAGCAAAACCCCCAATTAGGGCTTTATCTCTTTGCGGTAGGTTGGGTAGGGGGGATATTGAAAACGATTGCGCCCATTCAACTGGCATTTTTCTTCTACCTGCTGAGCCACCTGATGTTTGTAGGGGGGATCTATGCCCTTTTTTCCCCTTCAAAAAACAAATTGGTGATCATAGGTCTGGTGTTTTTGCTTACCCTGGCCGAAGTAGTTGCCACAGGTATGTTTGGCGAGTTTGTTTTTTGGCTGGGGCTCATATTGATTGTGACCCTGCTTGGTAAACACATTCCATTTTGGTTGAAAGTAGTGGGCTTCTCTATCGCTTGCTTTTCTTTATTGGTTATTCAGTCCGTAAAATGGGAATATCGGGACAAAACCTGGGGCAACGAACAGGCCGCTGGTAGTGGGTTATTGCTTTCATTGATCGCTGACAAGGTAGCTACACCCGAAACCCTGTTTTCACCTATCGCCATGGCCGGAATCCTCGAAAGGGGAAATATGGGTTTCCATATAGGCATGACCATGAAGCATGTGCCCAAAAAAGAGCCCTTTGCGAAAGGCGAAACCATCTTCGTTGCCACCGTAGGTTCGTTGCTTCCCCGCTTTGTTTGGCCGGATAAACCCAAAGCAGGCGGGCAGGAAAAGATGCGGCGATTTGCCGGATACAAAGTGCGCGGGACAACCAGCATGAATATCGGCCCCTTAGCCGAAGGCTATGCCAATTTTGGCAAGGTCGGAGGTTGGATCTATATCTTTTTGTATGGTACCGCCATCTCATGGCTTTTTTCCCAATTAATTCTTCAGGCAAGAACCCATCCCACCCTGATTTTCTGGATTCCCTTTATCTTCCTGCAGGTGGTCAAGGTGGAAACCGACCTCACCACGGTGCTGAATCATGCCCTGAAAGCTGTATTTTTTGCCTGGCTGGTTTATGGTGTTGGGAAAAAAATCTTCAAAGTCAATTTGTAATCTCTCCTAATCCACAGCATGGCTCCAAAACCCAAGATTGCCATTTTTATAGACTGGTTTTCTCCCGGATATAAAGCAGGCGGACCTACCCGCTCCGTCATGAACATGGTTGGCTGGCTTGAGGATGCTTATGAGCTTTTTGTCATTACCGGTGACCGTGATTTAGGCGATATGCTCCCTTACCCTGGCGTATCAACCGAGGATTGGCTGCCTTATGGTACAGGCACGAAGGTGAGGTACCTTTCTCCTCAGGATCAATCCATAGCGGTAATTTCCCGGCTGCTGGCAGAATTCAACCCCGATCACATTTACCTCAACAGCATGTTTTCGGTACCTTTTACCTGGAAAGCATTGCTTGCCGCAAAAAAAACTGTCCCTGCAGCAAAGATTGTTTTGGCACCCAGGGGAATGTTGCGCCCTACGGCTTTGAGGTACAAAGCCCACAAAAAGATCGTTTTTCTGCAAGTGATAAAATTATTTTCCCTCAACCGAAGGGTGGTATTTCATGCTGCGGATCAAAACGAAGCTTCGGATGTGTTAACGGTATTTGGTAAAACCCAGCCAGTGGTGTGGGCACCCAATCTCCCCAAGCCGTTAGCTCCTGAGTTTAATAGCCACCTGGAAAAAAAGCCCGGAAATCTGAAGCTCATCTACGTGGCAAGGGTTGTACCTATCAAGAACCTGAATGTTGTGATTCACGCCCTGCGGGAGTTTAAGCAGGGAGTGTCTTTAACCGTTATCGGCCCTGAAGAAGATAAGCCTTACCTCCAAAAGGTGAGATCCATGATCGAAGTACTTTCCCCAACAATTCAAGTTCATTTTCTGGGCCCCAAACCCGCCCATGAAATTGAAGCCCACCTCACTCAAGCGCATGTTTTTATCCTCCCTACCCAGGGCGAAAACTTCGGTCATGCCATTTTCGAGGCTTTGCAGGCGGGGAGGCCAGTTGTCATCAGCGACCAAACCCCCTGGAGAGGACTCGCAGCACAGCAAGCAGGCTTTGACCTGCCGCTAAGTGCACCCGATGGCTTTGCCGCTGCTATCCGCACTTTTGCCGAAATGGACCAGGACGAATACGACCAATGGTCGAAAGGCGCCTACCACTTTGCACAAAATTTTATGCAGCAATCCGACTATCTTACCGCTTATCAACGATTGTTCGACCGCCCATGAACCGAGTGGACCTTGCTTCCTACAACAACGACTGGTACCAGCCCGGCGGCTCCAGTGCCAAACGGCTGCTGTGGTATTTTTGCAATATTTTCTTTTTTCTCAATCCTTGTAATCCCTTCAGTGGGTTGAAAATCAAGGTGTTGCGTCTTTTTGGTGCGAAGGTGGGTAAGGGGGTTATCATCAAGCCCTCGGTCAACATCAAATATCCCTGGCGACTGTCCATCGGCGATTATGCCTGGATCGGGGAAAATGCCTGGATCGATAACCTCGACAACGTAACCATAGGTGCCCATTGCTGCATTTCCCAGGGAGCCATGCTGCTTACCGGTAATCACAACTACAAACTGGCTGGTTTTGACCTCATGATCAGCCCCATCTTGCTTGAAGCAGGTGCCTGGGTGGGAGCCCAGTCCGTTGTCTGCCCGGGGGTAACCTTGCGTAGCCATGCCGTGCTTGCCGTAGGGTCTGTCGCCACCGCCGACCTCGAAGCTTACACCATTTACCAGGGAAATCCTGCTGTGGCGGTAAAAAAGCGGGAAATCAGCGCATGAAAATCACCCTCATCACCGTTACCTACCAAGCTGAAAAATACCTGCGCGCCTGCATCGACTCCGTGCTCACGCAGGATTATCCCGATTTCGAGTACCTCATTATCGACGGAGGATCTACTGATGGCACCCTCGACATACTCAAATCGTATGGCGAACGGGTGAACTGGATTTCGGAAAAAGACAAGGGGTTGTACGATGCCATGAACAAAGGCATCGCCCGCGCCAAAGGGCAGTTTATCGGTATGCTCAATGCCGACGATTTTTATCCGCATCCTTCGGTGCTGTCACACGTTGCCGCGCAATTATCGGACTCCGGTGCCCAAACTCTGTTCGGCGACCTGGTGTATGTTAAGGCGGATGTTCCCGAAGAAATGGCACGCTATTATCCCGGAAAGGGCTTTCGGCCCCAATGGTACCTCCAGGGCAATATGCCGCCGCATCCTACTTTTTTTGTCGAAAAGGAGCTCTACCAGCGGTTCGGCGGGTTTGATTTGCAATTCAAAATTGTGGCCGATTTCGATTTTATGGCCCGCCTGCACCTGGCGAACCGCATTAGCTGGACCTACCTGCCTGAGGTGATGGTGCACATGCGTCTCGGAGGGGCCAGCACCAGCGGCATCAAAAGCACCATCACCATCAACCGGGAGATGCAGAAGGCTGTGGCTAAGTATGGCTTTAGGGTAAGCCTGTTCCGGCTTTACCTCAAATATTTTGCAAAAATTGCCCAGTTGTGGCGGCGACCTGCGAATAAATGAGTCGGTTACGGAAACCGTTTAGCCCTCGATTTTATCCACTAAAGGCCCGGCAGGCAATATTTCCGTTTTCCAATAATAACTTCACCTAAAATTTTTCAGTATGTCTGCAAATTCACCTACCATCCTACTCACCGGCGGCGCCGGATATATCGGCTCCAATGCCGCCATCGAAATCCTCAATGAAGGAAAATACGAAGTGGTATCTATCGATAACTTCTCCAATTCGTCTCCGGACGCCATCAAGCGGGTGGAAGCCCTAACCGGTAAGCCTTACCTGAATTACCCGGTGGATGCAACGGACAAAGCTGCCCTGGAGCAGGTTTTTGAAGCACATCCGGGCATTATAGGCGTCATTCATTTTGCTGCTTTCAAAGCGGTAGGTGAGTCCGTCGCTGAGCCGCTGAAATACTACGAAAACAACATCATCTCGCTGCTGAATATTCTTCGTTGCCTCGAAAAATACCAGATTAGCAACTTCATCTTCTCCTCTTCCTGCACCGTGTACGGCGATATCGACAAGATCCCGGTAACGGAAGCTACGCCAACTTCCAGAGCAGCTTCGCCTTATGGCAGCACCAAGCTCATGGGGGAGCAAATCATCGAAGATTTTGCCAAAGCTTATCCTGAAATCAACAGCATTGCCCTGCGTTATTTCAACCCAGTGGGTGGACACGAGTCGGGCATGAACGGCGAAGACCCCATCAACCGCCCCAATAACCTTGTGCCTTATATCACCATGGTGGCCTCCGGTATTTTGCCCAAACTCACCGTATTTGGGGGCGACTACAACACCCGCGACGGATCGGCGCTCCGCGACTATATCCACGTTACCGACATCGCCATTGCCCACATGCGTGCGTTTGACTTCCTGATCGATGGCAAAAACGCTTCCAATTACCTCCAGGTTAACCTCGGCTCCGGCAATGGCGTTACCGTACTCGAAGCCATCGAAGCTTTTGAAAGGGTTTCGGGTAAAAAACTGAACTACGAAATCGGCCCACGACGTGCAGGAGATGTGGAAGCCATTTATTCAGACAGCTCCCTCGCCAAGCAACTCTTCGGATGGGTAGCCGAGCGCGGCATCGACGAAATGATGCGTACCTCCTGGGAGTGGCAGCTCAACCTCAATGAAGCCCGCCAGAAAGCCTGATTCTTCTGCTAAAGCAATATCATGAGCTGTCCTCAAGGGCAGCTCATTTTTGTTTATAGAATAAATCCCCGGATTGGGGAGTAAGCTATTTGCTTTTCGAAAAGAAGGACCAGCCGACGGATTGAATTTGTGTTTACCCGAACGAAAGTGCTTTTTGGAAAATGCGGAAGCTAATCCTTTAAACATCAAGGGAATCAATCCTGTAAATCCCCCAAAGTATGATAATCCTGATGTATTTTTAACGACGCCACCGAAAACCGACAGAGGTACCACACGTACATTGGCCTTATTGCTCATTTTCTAATCAACACTCCCTCATGGCAGAAGAACTCATTATCTCGCGTGGAGCTTCCCGTAAACAGGCTTATGAAGAACTGTTGCCCCAAATTCAATCGGTAATAGCCGACGAATCGGACCTGATCGCCAACCTGGCTAATATTGCGGCTATGCTGCGCGAGGCTTTCGGCTTTTTCTGGGTGGGTTTTTATCGGATGAAAGAAAGTGAATTGGTGCTGGGGCCGTTTCAGGGACCTTTGGCCTGTACCCGCATTGCGTTAGACCGGGGCGTTTGCGGAGCAGCTGCTACCCGTAAAGCACCTATTCTTGTGCCCGATGTGGACCTCTTTCCCGGTCATATCGCCTGCAGCAGTCTTTCGCGCTCAGAGGTAGTGGTGCCGCTGGTAGATGCCAATGGCGATGTACAGATGGTGCTGGATGTTGACAGCGAATTTGTAAGCCACTTTTCAGATACAGATGTGACCTACCTGGGTAAAATCGTGGATTTGCTGAAAATCCAGCATTTTACCCTCACCGCGAATTAAAGGTCACGGTAATCTCCAGGTTCACCGATCGCCAACGGCCACCGTCGTACACCTGTCCCCCGGTACCAGCGCCCGGTCTGGGGTTTTTTAGCACGTTCAGCACGCCCACATAGTAGTAGGCGCCAAAGCCCACGGTTCCGAAATTGGTCGGCAGGTTGGTTGACAAGCCAAAAGGAAGTTGCAGGTACCACTTGTTTACTGGCAGGGTAAGCCCCGGCCGAAGAAGGCTGTCAGCTTGTAGTAGTCGCCCGAATACATATCCGATTTTCGGATTCAAAGGTCCAAACCGTGGTCCAACCTTCAGGTCCATTTCTATGCCAGTAAGCCCCACATCCTGGTCTTTGGAGAAGTCCGACATCACCACCGGGAGCTTAAAGCCGCCGTCCCGCTGCGATTTCCCCATGAGGTTGATTCCCACCTCCATACCGCGGTATTCGGTATAGCTACTCCAGAACACGCCAAATACGCCCGTGGTGTAGCCTGCGGTTACCAGACCGTACTCCTGCGCGCGGGGATAGTAATTGATATTGGAGGCAAACCGAATGCCCACACCGTTCTGTGCCAGTCCTGCAATCGGCAGGAGAAAAGCCAGCATCAGTACATTCAGCGGAGAAAAAGCTCGTTTACGCATCAGGAGGAAGGTTACCCAGGTGTTGGGGTGCAATTTCATGCATATACGCAATAGCTGTTGCGGGGTCGTTGGAAATTATGCCGTCAAGAATTGCTTCTCTGACCTGGTTCTTAATAGCACCCACGATAGGGCCAGGCGGGATATTGAACGTAGCCATGATCAGTTCTCCGTTTACGGGTGGCTGCCAGTTGCGGAGGTTGTCTCGCTCTACTACCTCGCGGATACGCAAGGCCAGGGCATCGTACCGGCTGAGAAAGCGCGTGACCTTGTTTTCGTTTTTGGAAGTAATGTCAGCCCGGCAAAAGTCGAGCAAGTCTTCGAGGTCTTCGCCCGCATCAAAAGACAGCCTGCGGATGGCGCTGTCGCTCACCTCCTCATTCACCAGGGCAATGGGCCGCTGGTGCAGGCGCACGAGCTTTTCTACGTAGCGCATCTGCTCGTCCATGGGCAGTTTCATGCGCTTGAAAATCCCTTTCACCATGCGGGCGCCCTTGTCTTCGTGGCCGTGAAAAGTCCAGCCGATACCGGGTTCGTATCGCTTGGTGAGGGGCTTGGCGATGTCGTGCAATACCGCCACCCAGCGAAACCAGAGGTTGTCCGATTTTTCTGCCGCATTGTCCACCACCTGCAGGGTATGGTAAAAATTGTCCTTGTGGCCTTGGGTTTTTACAAAGCTTACGCCGTGCATGGCTACCAGCTCGGGAAAAAACTGGTGCAGGAGCTTTGATTCAAACAGGAGGTTGAGCCCAACGGAGGGTTTCCTTTGAAGCAATACTTTGTTGAACTCCCCCAAAATGCGCTCCACAGAGATAATTTCGAGCCGCCCGGCATTTCGAATAATGGCCTGAAACGTATCCCGCTCTATTTCAAAACCCAGCCTGCCCGCAAATCGCACCGCCCGCAACATCCGCAGCGGATCGTCGGAAAAGGTAATGTCCGGGTTGGTAGGGGTGCGAATAATGCCGTTTTTGAGGTCTTCTACCCCACCGAAAGGGTCAAGGATTTCGCCAAAATCAGCTTCGTTCAGGGAAAAGGAAAGCGCATTGATGGTAAAGTCGCGGCGGAGCTGATCGTCGCGCAAGGTGCCGGGTGTTACATCAGGCTTGCGTGATTGGCGGTCGTAGCTCTCTTTTCGGGCGGTGGCAAATTCAATATCGCCTTCGGGGGTTGTAACCATGGCCGTGCCAAACTTGCCGTAGGTGACCGGTGGGGGAGCATTCACTGCAGCCGCAAACGCCTTGGCAAACGCTACCCCATCGCCTATGGCCACGATGTCGATGTCCTTAGAGGGCAAACCCAGCAGCCAGTCGCGCACGTATCCGCCTACCACATACGCAGGCATGCCCAGATCCTTGGATACCTTTCGGGCTGCCTGAAACACAGGCTCACGCAGCACTTCGATCGCCGACTGCTTTCGTTGGGCCAGGTCCTTTTCTGATAACTCCATTCTCACAGCCGCAATTTACAGATATTTACCCCTTGAATCGAAGCATAGGGGCCTCAATCCCACTTTCGGTGGGCGTTGATGGCTTCTTTTTCCCGAAAAGCCGCCTCCAGGTCGATGTCGAACCGGTTAGCCAGGTCGAGCAAGTAGCTGAATACATCGGCAAATTCACCCGCCAATTCCTGCTTTTCGTCCTTTTTTTCCGGCTCCTGATACAAGGCCATTTGGTTGCGCATGGCTTTGGCCAATTCGCCCACTTCTTCTACAAAAAGCAGGAATATCTCCAGGTCGGTGCTTTTGTTCCAGCCCCGGGCCGCACACAGGTCTTGCATATATTGCTGCAAATGGGGCAGGGTAGGGGTGGTGGGATAGGCGGGTAAATTCATATCTAGGTTTAAGGGGTTAAATCTGCGAAATCCTTGGTAATTTTCGGGTAAATGAGCTACAAGGATTATTACCGCATACTAGGCGTAAAACCCACGGCGACTCCTGAGGAAATAAAGCAGGCTTTCAAAAAGCTTGCCGTAAAATTTCATCCGGACAAGAACCCCAATGATCCCACTGCCGAGGAGAAATTCAAGGAGATCAATGAGGCCAGAGAGGTATTGCTGAACCCCGATAACCGCAAAAAATACAACGACCTCGCCAATGCCTGGCGGCAAGCCTACCAGGGCACGGCCCGTCCTTCGGGCGTAAATCCCGAAGACGTAGGGCAGGACAGCAGCAGTTTTGACCGCGTTTTTCAGCGGTTTATGGACGAAGTGTTCGGCGCGGCTACGGGTGCGCGTAAAGGCCGGGACCTCGACGCCAATATCCGTATTTCGCTGGAAGAGGCCTATTCCGGCATGGAAGAGGTGTTTACCTACGAAGGCCGCCGTATGCGGGTGAAAATACGCAAGGGCATCGCCGACGGGCAGGTACTTCGCTTTAAAGGACAGGGTGAGCCCGGCAAAAACGGCGGAGAACCGGGCGATTTTCTGCTTACCGTGAAAATAAAAGCCAGTGCCCGGTTTCAGCGCGAAGCCGACGATCTGCTTTCCTCCATTACCATCGATGTCCTCACGGCTATTTTGGGCGGAAAAAAGGTGGTCACTACCCTGAAAGGAGAAATGCAGATCACCATTCCTGTTGGCGTTCAGCCCGGGCAAAGGTTGCGCCTGAGTGGCCTTGGCATGCCCGATTACGATGGTTCGGGAAAGTTTGGCGACCTCCTCCTGGAGGTAAAAGTGAAAATCCCTACCCGGCTCAGTGCCGCCGAACGCACCCTGTATCAGCAATTAGCCAACCTCAAAAAGTCCTGATAGCGCGGGTCAATGCGTCACCAAAACCTTTTGTGTGAGCCTGCCTGCCTGATCCGGAGCTGAAAGCTGAAACTGGTACATACCTGCTGCCAGGTGACCTACAGATATCTGCTGCTCCATTTGTCCGGGCAATACTTCACCCTTCAGCACCACTTTTCCCGCAAGGTCGGTTAAGGACCAGTTCAGAGCCGAGGGTGCGCTTTGTGCCAACTGGCAAAATAGCAGGTCGTTGGCGGGATTGGGAAACAGCTTGACCGATTGCAGGTAGGCTGGCAGCGCCTTTTCCACCGCAGTTACATACGTGCCTTGAGGCACCAGCGCTGAAGCCGTTTGGTACACTTCACCCGTTTGCAGGTTCTGCACAAAAGCTACGACCGCAAAGCTGTCCTGAAATTGCAAGCTATTAAGGGGCGTGGTGGCCTTTACCGACACGGTCCTCGTCTGCCCGTTGCTCCATGAGGAAAAAAGCGTGCCTCCCGCATTCGGAAACATATTCACCAGCTGGTACCGGAAAGGGCTGTTGTTGACATTGTTTTGCGGGAAAAATTCGCGGGAAATCAGCGCGATCTGTATCACCAGGTCCTCGTTTACCGCTGCTTTGCTCGTCAGATTTACCTTGATGCTGTCCAGCCGTCCTGCGGTATTCTGGACAAAAGTAGGCGGAAGAACCGTAAACAAAGGCGTTTCCAGCATGCGCAGGTCCAGCGACAACTGCGGCAAGTCGGTAGCAAACACGTTTTCCCGGTTGCCATCCAGCACGGCACGGTAAGTCTCCTGGGGTATTTTGTAGTAAAGGCTCCGGGCATTGGGAGGTTCAGGCAAAAGGTCGTGCCAGTAGTCGCCACCCGCGTTGTCAAGATGATACTGAATCACGTTCAGGTCCCGGGGGTTGGCGTCGCCAAGTGCGTAGATATAGTTGCTGGCGGAATTGTAGCTGCCGATATCACCGGTGTGGGCAAAGTACTCCACCAGCAGGTTTTTGGTACGGTTGCCGATCCAAACGGAGTCAAGGGCAAAGCCATCTTTGGTAGAATCGACCACCCCCAGGCTGCTGAAGCCTACCCGGAACCGCACTTTGGAACCCGGAAGCAGCTCATCGAGTTTATGGCGGCTCTCTTTCCAGAAGGTCTGGGTGTCATCTGCCCACCCAAAACGAAACGGATTACTCTGGCTGGTGCCTGGCGTACTGAGGATATTTTCCCGGTCAAACCAGCCGATGCCGGTGCCCTTTTTGCCCAGCGTGGCCCAGCTCACCCCATTGTTAAGCGAAAACTGGAGTACAGCACCATCGTTTTGGGGGTTAGTGTTGGTCCAGGTTTGCAGGGCTATCATGGGGCGGGTAAGGCCCGAAAGATCGAAGCAGGGGCTGTTCAGGAAGGAAATTTCACTAGCGGGGTAGGGGCCATTGAGGTTGGTTTTCCAGGAAAATTGCCCTTCTGCCGGAGCGTTAATGGTGCCGTTCGGGTTCGGATTGCCCAATGCCCAACTCCAGCCTTCTGCACCGGCAATGGTGCCTTCAGGGATCCAGCTGCCGTCCCCATTTTCAAAGTCTTCGTAATAATAGGGGTCGCCGGGTCCGGAAAGGTCTATTTTATTCAGAATAAACACCCGTTGCGTATCCATGGCGAAACAGCCGCTGTCCGAAGTAGCCGTTAACGTAGCCTGGTAAGAACCGGAGTTGAAATAGCTGTGGTTGGGGTTTCGCAGGGTAGAGGTACGCCCATCGCCGAAATTCCAGTTGTAGCGACGAATATTGCCCACCGCTTGAACCGAAGCATCTGAAAATGCCGTTACATCGCCGAGGCAGATATTTTTCCAGGAAAAATCCACTACAGGATTGGATTCAATGATAAGGTTGCGTTGCAATTGGTCCACACATCCTGAGTCGGTAGCCACTTCCAGCGTTACGTTATATGCCCCGGCGAACCCGTACACATGCGTAGGGCTGCTCACAAGGCTGGTGTCTCCGTCGCCAAACCGCCACTTCACCGATGACAGGGTGCCGGCAACATTTCCCACAAAGGTGGTTCTGTTTTGGAAAGTCACACTCGAATCCTGGCAGGCGCCTAAGGTTTTATACTGGGCTTTGGGCTGTGGAAAAACGCGGGTGGAGAGGCTGATGGTGTCTCTGCATCCGTTTTGATCGAGGTAATAATAGGTAATGGTGTTTACTCCCAGGAAGGCATTTTCGGGCGAAAAAGTGGCCAGTCCCGACTGTGTGTTGGGGTTAGCTACCAGGGTAAATCCATTTCGGGCGGTATCAATTTCAAAAATGGCTGACACCACGCCGGGAAGAATGACCCCGCGCAGGACCACTTGCTGGCCTTCTTGCTGGCAATAGGTGGGGTCCAGCCCGGTGAAGGAAACTTGCGGCTTAGGGGTTACGGTGACAAATTTTGTAACTGAATCGCGGCAACCCAGCGCATCTTCCACCAGGTACTGCACGGCGTGTGTGCCATTTCCCGCCAAAGCGACATCAAACGAACCCACGCCATTGGTAATACCTGGTCCTGAGTACTGCTCCATCTCAATAGAAACTGCCGCTGTCCCCGTCAGGATAATGGGGTTAGTGGAGGGTGGGTTGCAATAAGCCGCTCCCAGCCCCGTAAAGGCCGGACTTAGCAGGGGGTTGATGGAATATTGCACCGCCGTGGGCGCGCTTTCGCAAGCGCCGAGCACATCCGTTACATAATAGGTTTGGCTGGAGCCGGGAGCAGAAATGGAGGGTGCTATCTGCGCTCCAAACCCTATGGGAAAGGTGATTCCATTAGAAGGGTCGCTGCTGTACCAGCGCAGGCTAATGCCGGGGTTGGCGATCAGCGGCGGAAGAATCGGGGCCGGGCAGGCAGAAATCAGGCTCGCAGGAACCGTAGGACTGGTCGGGGCGCTCGTTACGGTTACCAGTACGGAATCTATCAGGCTACGGCATCCGTTGGCATCGTTGTAAGCGACATAAATGGTATTCAACCCCGGAATGAGGGTTGTTGGGGTAAAGGTCGTTGCCGTAGTTGCATTGGACAGGTCTGCATTGAGTGACCATAAATAATTGGCCGAATTACCGCCTGAAGCCGTCAGAACAGGGGCGGCAGTACCTTGGCATACGGGCGCAGGATCGGGGGCGATAGGTGCCGCCGGTTCGTAAATCTGGATTAACTGGCTCGCTGAAAAGACATTGAAAACAGGGAAATACTGATAGTAAAGCGCGCTGATGACTACGCTTCCTGCCCCGCCAATCGCCCTCGGATCAAACTGGTAAACCCCGGATCCGATTTGGGTAACACCCGGCCCATAGACAAACATGTCGGTGAGGGTTGCCCCAGGAAAAATGGTCGAAATTTGGCAGTTCTGGTCTTTGTTAAGGATAATCACCGTGTCGTTAGCCGTGAGGCAAATGCTGGCCGGTAATCCACAAACGGCCCCTCCCGGATCATAGATTTGAAGAAACAAGGTGTCTTTCCCTTCACAACCCGTGCCGGGGTCTGTGTAGGTATATTGTATCTGAAAATTTCCCTGGCTGTTGATAACCGCAAGATTGAGGCTATTGTTAGAAAGCAAACCAGCCGGAGCAGCCGGGTTGGTCGTCAGCACCGAAAAGGTACCTCCTGTCGGACTGCCCACCAGCGGGACAACCGAATTGTCAGCTGTGGCATAAGTCGTCACTACCGGCGAAGTAATCGATACATTCGGAGGGGATTGAAGCGACACAGACTTTACCACCTGCACTCCCGCACAGCCATTGCTGGTTGAAGGCGTAACACGCACCTGCTTCGGGCCGGGCGGGTTGTTCCAGGTTACGGTAAAATTGGACCCGTTTCCACTGGCAGGGCTGCCGCCGGTGGTGGCCCAGGCATAGGTGTAGCCGTTTTGGCCTCCTGCTGGGTTGTAGGCAACCTGGTCGCCATTGCACACCAGGCTGTCTCCCAAGATGCTGATGCCCGTGGGAGGAGCGGTTACGGTAACCGTTACCGCGGCTGGCGCAGATGCGCACCCATCGCTGTTGGTTACGACCAGCGAATACACATAGCTGCCCGGTGCCGTCGAATTAAACGTAGGCTGGGCATTGTTATCGTTGTTCAACCCAAAAGCGGGCGACCACTGGTAACTCAACCCTGAGCCGGTTGTTCCCAGGGTGGTGTTGTTTCCGGGGCATACGGTCTTGTTCGATCCCGGATTGGCGGTTGGCACAGAAAAAATAGTCAGGTCATTGCCGGAAGTGTCAGCATTCGACCCCAAGGAAACGGCGATTTTTCCGGTGGTTGCATTCGCAGGAACCGCAAATTGAAGCAAGGCAAGGGTGCTGTTTCCATTGTAGGAAATGCTATTGGCAGGCACGGTTACGACGGCATTGCCCAGGATCTTTACCACTGGCTTGGCCGAAAAGCCGCTGATAGCCACGGTTAATTGCGCACCCGGACAGACCGCTGTAGGCGAAAATGACTGAATAGCCTGGCTATGGCCTTGCAGTGAGATAAGCAAACCGAGCAAAACCCCGGTAATCATTTGAAGCGTTCTCCACATGGGCTCAGGGGATTATTTGGTGCCGTTTACCTCTCCGTTGGCATCGGTGAGGATAAGGCCGGCCATGGTATTGTTGTCAAAAGTAAGGGTGCCGGTAAGCAGGTAGCCGCCGGTGCTGCTGGCAGTCATAGCTCCAGGCGTATCCGTTTTGCTGCCGCCGAAGGTGCTAAAGTTCGACCTTAGCGTGCCGTTGATGTCCGTTAACTGAAACAACCAGTCGCTGCTTTGGTCTGCGGTGGAAGTGGAAGAAAGCAGGGCAAACCCACTGGGGAGCGGAAGGATATCGGTCGGCTTTTGCGCGCCTTGCTGGTCGTAGTTCACGATCCGGGTCGATTGAAAATCGCTGTTCAGGAACATCAGAAAGGGTACTTCCGTTATCTGCCCTTCTTTACTTCCGAAAACTATCCACGACCCCGCCGTGGCTCCGGGCAATAACCTCAGTGCGGTTTCATTTTTCTGCGCATCTCCAAAAGAAAGGGCGTTGGTCAGCAGGCCCTGCGAATCGCAGCTAACAAGCAATAAGTCCTGATCGGCGGCCCCTTCACGAATAGAGGTCGAAAGTACCCGAAAACTACCGTCCGGCATAGGGTACACATCGGCGCCGAGGTCGCGCTGGCTGAGTCCGTAGGTTCTGTCCCACAACAGGGTGCCGTTGGCATCTGTGCGTATCAGCAACAAGTCGGCAGGGTCGTTTGGACCGATGCTTCCGCCCAGGGTGCTAACCGCAGAGGTGCTGCCAACGATGATAAATCCGCCATCGAGGGTGCTGGCTATTCTGGTTGGAAAATCGTTCCCGGAGGTGTTTTCGCGTATCGAAACGGGGCTGCCGACGGGGTTGCCGTTTTTATCGAGGCGGAGCAGGTAGGTCTTCGAAAGTCCCGATGCATTTTCCCCTTGCGCCAGCACCACATAACCTCCGTTGCCTGCCTGAATGGGCAGCAGTTGTTTGGTGCGGAGGTTGCGGGAAATGGAGACATTCCGCGTAAGGGTGGCATTGCCCTCTGCGGTAGTCGTTACCACGAAAATATCCCAATAATTACCCCGGGAGTAAGAGGTTGAGCTCCCGGCCATCAGGTATCCGCCAGCAGGCATTTCAGCCACGCCTACGCCTTCCTGAGCAAATCCGCCGCCGTACATTTTGATAAATGCCTGATCAGGGAATACTTCATCGTGGTTGCAGGAGGTAAAGAGAAGCGTCATCCACCACCCGCAGCTTATCCATAAAATATTTTTCATCGCCTGCGATTTTTGGGATGGGGTGAATAAATGGTTTGCTCGAATCCGACGATTACACTCAGCGAGTTTACGGTGAAATTATCGTCCACATAGCCATAGGTGTAGATCAGGTCCTGGTTTTTGGGCGAATAGCGGTTTTCGTCATTTACCACGTTGGTGAGGCCGAGGGAATAGCGCACTTTGACGAAGAAGTAATGCTCGTTCCATTTGTACTTAAGGCCGCCCCCGACCAATAGATTTGCCTGAAAATGTTGCCTCAGGTCCCTGACGTTGATGTCCTGACCCAGCTGGGAAGCCGTAACACTGTTGAATCGCTGGGGTTGAATAAATTTAGCATTCACCAGCCGGGCGTAGCTGATGCCCCCTTCTATCATGGGCACCAGGGCGTTTCGTTCGAAGTTGTAGATGGATTTTTTATCGAAATCATAGCGGAGCATAATCGGTACTTCCAGCCAGTCTTGCCGCTCGGTGAAGTTCAAGGTAAAATCGGGCTGGGTACTGTTGGTAGTGCTAAGGGTTTCGAGCACATCCGAGTAGGTAAATTGTTTACGGTTAAAATTTAACCCAACCACCAATCCGAGGTTGCGGTTAAAGAAGGGTAGCATGGCTTCGCCTCCCAGTACCAGGCCAGGAACGTAGCCATAGCTGGGCCTGCTCAGGCTATTGTCCACGGCAAATCGCTGGGCCGTATTTACCCCTGTGATGCCAACCCCGGCCTGGTAATCTAAGGAAAGCAATGGGCGGGTACGGAAGGATTTGTAGAGGTAAATCAACTCCGCCGGGTCAGTTTGCTGGCTCAGGTCTAGCCTGAATTCAGGAGATATTTCCAAAAGTTGACTGAAATAGTGATCGGCTTTTTGGTTATCGTTTTTGAGCAATGCCTTGATAGTCAATAGCCTGAGCGCATCTACTTGTTTGTTGTTTTCAAATCCGGGAATGCATTTAACCAGGCTTTCCTCCAGGCTGTCTTCAAAGGTCTCCAGTTTTCCTTCACGAAAGTATTCTTCTGCCAGTGCTAGCTTTTTATCACAATCGCCATCCGCCTGCAATGGATAATACAGGCTAAGGAGGAGAACCAGGACGCAGCAATATTTTTGAAAAATCGAATCCATTACGGTTGGGGTAATTGCTGATACAAATCAGTTATTTTTCAAAAGAGTAAAACGGTCGGGGCAGGTTCTTCACCCGCTTAGGGCGATACAGCGGTTGCTCAAAGCCTACCGAAACCCCAAGGCCATTCACCGAGAAGGTCACGTCCTGGTAGTTGTATTTTGAATAAAGCTCCTGCGCAAGGGCTGAATTGGGATCAGTGGCCACTGATTGGTCCAGCAGACCCTGGGAGTAGCGGGCTTTTACAAAGAAATACCGCGAATTCCATTTGTACTTCAATCCTGCTCCGGCATACAAAAACACCTGATTCAAAGACCGGATTTCGCCCACATTCAGGCTGGGGTCAGTTACGATTTCTGAGAAACCATAATCGAGGGTTGGGTCCACAAAGGTGGCTCTGAGCAGGGTGGCCAGCGATACCCCTCCTTCTATGGTGGGCACCAGCTGTTTGCGTTTGAAATTATACTTCGATTCGTAGTCAATGTCGTATCGCAAAAAAATCGGCACTTCCAGCCAGCTTTCTCTTTCTACAAAGCTAAAGGTGTAGGATTGGGCAGTACCACCAGAAAGCTGGTCTGAAAAAGCAAAATTCCTTCGGGTGATATCAATCCCGGTCACAATTCCCAGGTTACGGGTGAGGAAAGGGAGAAACACTTCCGCCCCAAGTGCAAAACCGTTGTTGGACAGATATTCGGGTATGTAGGTCGTTTCATCAAAAGAAAGCCGCTCCCCCCCCGAAATCTGGGTATTGGTAATGCCCACATGAAAGTCGAAAGAGAGCAGGGGACGGGTGCGAAAATCGTGGTAAAGGTAAATCAGCTCGGCGGGGTCGGTTTGCTGACTGAGGTCGATCTTAAACTCGGGTTCAATCCGGAGTAGCTCCGTGAAATAGCGATCGGCTTTGGCGTTGTTTTGGGTAAGCAATGCCTCAATAGTGAACAGGCGATAGGCCTGTAATTTCTGGTAACTATCGAAGGTCTCCAGCATACAGCCTTCGATGGAAGGGGTCAGGTCTCCTTCGAACTCCTCGAGCAAACCCTGGTCAAAATAATCCTTAGCGAGTTTCAACTTCAGGTCGCAGCTCGCTTCCTGTGCCAGCAGCGGTTGCAGGCACCCCATCATCAACATCACCATCCCAACCCTGACACGTATCTTCATAGCGGGTAATTATTTTTACTGGCAAATGCTCTCCGGTGCCTGGGGCAGCTTTTCAGGTAAGGTGCCTACATATTGCTCCCATTCTTCCGGGGTCAACCGATCGGTGGTCAGCTTGTTGCACAATTCTTTGGATAGCCAAGCGGTGGACATCGGATAGCGACGTATAACGCCGTTTTTACACCCTGCAAGGAGACTGTTGTTGTCCGGAGTAAAAGCAATGGTTTCCACCCAGTCGGTCTGGTCGTCGAGCAAAAGCGGCATTTTGTTGTTCAGGCGATAGATACCACCCCTGAGGTCCCACACCTGCACGGTATGGTCGTAGCTGCCACTGGCCAGCAGTCCATTCGAAGAAAAGGCCAGGCTGGAAACCCTCGCCTGGTGACCGGCCAGCACGTATTCAGTACCGAGCCCCAGTCCGCCCGGGTTGATGGCCCAGATATGCACCTTGCCTTTTTGGTCTCCGGCAGCAAAATATTTTCCATCCGGACTAAACGCCACAGAATGGAAATTGCCCTCTATTTGCTTCCATACCCGGCTCAGGCTGTCGTTTTGGCCTCCGGTTTCCCAGATAATGAGGCCATTTGTTTCAGAGCAGGCGGCGAGGAGGTTTCCGTCACCGTTCAGTACCAGTCTCCGCCAGTCGCCTTTGGCTACAGGTTTCAATGGCACGGTTACTTTGGGCGAAAATCTTATCACACTGTCTTGCCCGGCTACAAAGCAGCCCTTGCTGCCCCAGGCGATTGACCATACCCCTGCGGGTTGCCCCTGCCAGGTGACTACCTGATTGGTTTCCTTGTCGAGCGGGAAAAGCTGAAGGAAAGGGGCTCGGTCGCTGCCCCCGGCAAGCCAGGTTTGTTCAGGATTGGCAGCCAGTGCCCGGTTCACAAATTTGTTGATTTTCAGAGTGTCGCCTTTGCCCGGTACTTTGGGGTAGCGGATAAAAATACCGTCGCTTCCGGTAGTGTACAGGCCGCCTTTGATGGGTAGCATTCCGCGGATGGTGCTGGTATGTCCTGACAAACCGGCTTCTTTCTCTCCTGCAAAGGACTTCCACCCGTAATAAATGCCGTTGTAAATGGCCCGATCAACCGTTTCGCCGCCATTTTCCGTATGAAAACGATAGGCCTGGGCCGCTAAACGGCCTTTTTTCTGCGCGCTATCGGTACCGGTTAATTGCGATTTGGTAGCCAGCGATTGGGCAATCGTGAGCATGAGGAGCCGGTTGGCATCGCGTTCGCGGTCAAGGGCGAGCTTCAGGTTGTCATCGGCTCGTTTACGTTCTATTGCTTCTTTGCCCTGTGCTTCAATTGCAGCCGTTTCGGCTTCTTTTGCCGCATCACGGGCCTTTTCAGCAGTGGCCCGGGCCGCAAATTCTTTGATTTCGTTTTGCTTAGCTATATCTGTTTGTTGCTTTGCAATAGCCGCTTGCTTTTTAGCTTCGATGGTTTGAGCTGTTGCGATGTCTGTTTGATTGATCGCAATCACCCTCAATGAATCAGCCCTTCGGGTTTGTTTTTGTGCTTCTTTGGTAAGCACCAATTGTTTTTCGGCGCTATCCTTGGCTTCTTGCCAGAGTGTAACAAATACGCCGAGCGTTCCCAGCAGCCCCATAAATAACAAGAACAGAAACCCGATCAGCGCCATCCGCTTGTTGCGGGCGGTTCGCTGGCCTTTCTGTACAAATTTCAGGTGCTCGCCTGGCAGATCTACTTCGGCCAGGTAGGGTACAATGAAATTCAATTCATTGTTGGTCAGGAGGTTGCCCCTGCCATTGTAAAATTCGTAGCGGTCAGCCACAAACTTCTCTACCTTCCGGCGTGCTTTTTCTTCAGCCGATACCTTTTTGTAGATTTTATCGGCCAGAATGTCGTGTGTAAGCTCAATTTTCATGGTCAGTCCACTTCCCGGTAAAGGCGCATTTCAGAAAATCGTTTCAGGCAATAGTCCACATCGGCACGGGAGATATTTTTCCGGCGAAAAAGGGCATCCTTGATGGCTTCGGTATCGAGGGCCCGCTTGGTGCCGTCGTCGGTTACCAGCGCAAAAAGCACATCGAGGGGCACATTCTTTTTTTCTTTGTCCATTTCCGATTCTACCACGGCCAGCTGCTCATCCAAAAAACTTGCCAGCACGTCGTCCAAAGCGCCAACCGATTCCAGCAATGGCAAGTCAAACTTCACGGGTGGTACTTCTGTAGGCCTGCGCTCTACATCGGCCCTAAACAGACGGTCGAGGTAAACCTGTAGGTTGGTGAGGTCCACCCCAGAGCGCTTATTGCTCAGGTTGCGCAGAATCGTATCTACCGTGAGCTTAGGATCGGGCATTTCTATCTTGAAAGCTCGCGCGGTACCTTCTACTACTTCTTCGAGATTCGTGCGGCTCATGCGTTCCACCCGCAGGCGGTAGTCGAAGAGCGTGGGGATTACTTTTTCAAAATCGGAGAGCATGGCGATGTATTCTTCGCGCATGGAAAGGATCACGGTACACTGCAGGTCGATTTTCAGCAGATCAGACAGCTGTTGAAAAAAGGTCTCCTGCTCGGTGCGGTCTCCAAGGATAAAGAGCTCTTCGAATTGATCGAAAATAAGGTAAATCGGCTTGTAGTGGTCGTAAAACAGCGATTTAACCGACTTGCGAAGGGTTACTCCTTCTGGAATCGGGGTGGTGCTGTGCTCACGAATGGCCCGGTCGAGTGACTGGTTGAGGTTTTCGCGGCGGCGCACAAACATCGAAAACCAATCGGTATCGGCAAATTTGTTGCTCAGCCCGCAGTTAATCATGCTGGTTTTGCCCGTACCCGAAGCCCCATAGAGGAGAATCAGCCGGCTTTCGAAGCACATTTCATACAGGGCGTCCACCTCGTCGCTGCGGCCAAAGAAGATGTCTTTGTCGTCTTTGCCGTACGGATCAAGGAATTTAAAAGGGCTTTGCATGGGCAAGGTTAGGAAGGTCGGGAAAAAGGGACAGGTAAAAAAACGACCGGCTTAGCCGAGAAATAACTGGAACTGCTCGTGCAGCACCCCATACATTTCTTCCTCAGTTACCACCACATCGGCGGGTTCCTGGGTTTCTTTGTTGATGTTGTAATTGACCGACAGGTACTGGTAATAGGAGCCCTTTTTGCAGTTGTAGAGGAAAATGTTGGGAATCGGTTTTCCTGCAAATGCATTTTTGTCGATCAAAAAAGGCGAAAGGTTGAGGGTTTCGTTCATTTCCTTCAAATCCTTCACCACCAATACCGAATGGCTGTCGGTGTAGCGTCCCTGGTCGCGTGCTTTTTCCCTCAAAAACTCCTTATCCAGCGCGTTGAGCACGCCCATTTGCACGCGGAAAAGCGCTTCGCGGTGCTTGGGCTTGAAAATCTCGATGTCTTTCACCGTCACCAGTCGGTATTTGGCCATAAAGGCCACCTTTTTCAAAAAGGCCGACAGGCAAAACTCGGTGTGGTTACACAGGGCCGGGTATTCGTCGGCACCGATGTCGTTGGCGTTGATCCTTGCCCGCATCCCTTCCAGAAACTGGTAGGCTTCGTATCCTTCGTCCTTTTTATCGAGGCTGTCGAACAAAATGGAGTACTCCGGAATAAAAGGCGTGAGGTTATACGCTTTAAAGGTCTTCTCAATATCCTGAATGAGGGCGATGAAATCAAAGGCTTCCGATTTCTCAGGAATGAGGCCCATCACCATGGCTTTCACCTCCGGGTCGAGGGCAAATTTGCCACTCACGACTTCATCCCAGAGCTGGGCCAGCAATATATAAGACATGAACTCGGAGGTCACCACGTAGCTGTACACCAATTGGCGCAGCCGGGCGATTCCGGGTCGGTTCATCATTTCAGAATTGGCCACGAGGATACGCAGCTGGGAGCCGATGGGCCACGGAAAGTTTTTGATAATGAGCTCAGGGTACTCGCGCGGGTCGCGGGGTTCGCCAAATTCATCCTCCATTTCGCGGTAAATGCCCTTGTTGTGCTGGGCCATGGCTTCGAGCACCGTAACGATGTACTCGTTGATCTTGTAATTTTCCTTGATCGACGACCCGAAGCTCTCTGGTAGCGATACTTTGCGGTGGTCGGGCAGTTTAAATTCGAGGTGCGATTCGCCGTTTTCCTGTACATACAGGCCCCAGGGTACTTCCAGGGTTGTGCTTGCCTCTTTTTTGTCCCAGGTCAGGCTGCGGAAAATAGCAGCGCCTTTGTTGTTGCCGTATTTGGTTTCGAGGTAGGCTACTGCCTGGTTAAAGGAGGGGCCGATAGCGCCGCCACGCGCCAGGCTGGTGTAAAGCTGCACCGCAAACTCCGAAGCCATATTGTCCTGAATCGGAACAGAGGTCGCAACTACTGCTTTCACGCCCGAGTCCAGCAACTGGGTTACCTGCTGGCGGGTAGAGCAGCCGTTGAGCACCACGAGCTGGAGGTTGGGTTGTGCGCCAAACATTTTAGCCAAACCGCCCGCATTGGCTTCGGTCCCTTCCAGCCGGAGGTGGGTACCGCTGGCGTGGCCACCATAATGGAATATAGCTACCCTGTCTTTGTAGCGGTTGAAATTGTAAAAAATATCCTCGATATCGGCACTCTCCTCACGATAAAGCTCAATGAACTGCTGGTCATGCAGGTCCTGAAGGGCACGGTAAATGTCGCGGCCTTCTTGCTTGAGCATATCCAGGTGGGCATCCTGGTCATTGGCAAAAGCAAGGAAAATAACAGGGCGCTGGGCCATAAACTGGCTTTTGATTAGGTGGGTTGAGGTCTAAAATAGGGAATATTCCGGATTCGGCAACTGTAAGTCGTTGGGTTTCTTTCAGATTTAGCAATATTCAATTTTTAGCAAAGCATTTTTGCCTTAAATTATTGGACGGAATCTAAATTTCAGATGGGGAATGCCTTTCATCTGCTACCCTCCTTCTCCAAAGAATGCTTTATTTTGTAGCAAAATCGTTAGCTATGGACTTTACTGCTATTCCCGTTGTTGACCTGAATGACTACCGCTACGGCGATGAATCACAAAAGGCAGCCTTCGTACAGGCGTTGGGCGATACCTTCTCAGGCATTGGCTTTGCCATTGTGCGCCACCACGGGGTTTCCCCCGAGGTCATTGCCGGTGCGTATCAGGCATTTCAGGATTTTTTTGGCTTGCCAGATGCGGTAAAGCAGCAGTACGAAATTCCCGGAATGGCGGGGCAACGCGGCTATACCGGCAAAGGAAAAGAGCACGCTAAGCACAGCAATGTGGGCGACCTGAAGGAGTTTTACCACATTGGCCAGTTTGTTCCCGAGGGGCATTCGCTCCGCACAGAATATCCCGATAACGTGTTTGTTCCCGAAGTGTCCGGCGTGGAGCAATACGGCTCGGCCCTGTACCAATCGCTGGAGCAGTCGGGCGTGTACCTCCTGCGTGCCATCGCCGAATACCTCGGTCTGGACGTACATTATTTCGATAAATTTGTGCAGTACGGCAACAGCATCCTGCGCCCCATCCACTATTTCCCCATCACCGATCCCGACGCCGTGCCTCCGGGAGCCGTTCGCGCTGCGGAGCACGAGGACATCAACCTCATCACGTTGTTGGTAGGTGCTTCCGCCGAGGGCTTGCAGGTGCTGAATACCGGCGGCAATTGGATAGCAGCGGCCCCCGCTCCGGACGAAATCGTGATCAACGTGGGCGATATGCTCCAGCGGCTCACCAACAACCGCTTGCGTTCCACCACGCACCGGGTCGTGAATCCGCCCCGCGAACGTATGCACGAGCCCCGCTTTTCGATGCCCTTTTTCATGCACCCCCAGGGCAGCATGAGCCTCGCTTGTTTGTCTTCCTGCATCGACGATGCGCACCCCAAGGCCTACGACGACATGACCGCCGGCCAATACCTCGACGAACGTCTGCGGGAAATTGGCTTGAAAAAATAACGCCTTAGGATGCCTGCTCGTTGCGGATGACCTCCGCCAGGCTTTGCGTATGAAATTTCACCGAAAGAACTCCCAGGGGTAAGCGCACCTCCGGGTTCACCACTTTGTGCATGCCTTTGACGTCAAATGCGATCCACGGATGGCAGGCGACAAAGGTCTCCAGGCTTTCGTTTACCACAAATTCTACGTGCTCGTATCCCTCGGGGTAGGGGCTTTCGGCTTTCGGCGCAGGAATTTCGATCAGGGGAATGCTTTTTCCTTCGAATAAAATGGGCTGATCCAGCGCGTAGGAGGCGATTTCTCTTCCCGAAATATTGGCTTCGGAAAGCAGGGTGCCCAATTGGTCCAGAGATGCCCGCACCTCCAGGTAGCGTTCGCGGTTTTCGACCCGATAGCAGATATGGTCCATTTCCCAATCAGCGGTATCGACCCGGTACTGGGCCAATCCCTCCATGATCTTTGTCAAAAATGGAGCAGGATCTCCGGTTAACTGGCTGAGGGTAAGGGGCATATGATCAGGCAATGGCCTCGTTGGTGAGCCGGAAATAGACCATGGCAATCAGGCTGAGTGCCCCGCAGGTGAGCATGGCGATCATCATGGGGAGCGAGGTGTCGTTGTGAAAATGGCTGATGAGCGCAGAAGCGGCAGCTCCGATGGCCATTTGGGTAAAGCCCGTGAGGGCCGAAGCGTTGCCGATGCCTTTGGTAAAAGGAGCGAGTGCCAGAGCGGTATTGTTGGGGTTCATGAAGCCGAGGCAGGTCATGTAGAGGAAAATTAGCCCGAAGGAGGCGTAGATATTGAGTATGCCGAGCATGCTGCCAATCAGCAGAATCACAGAAAGCACCACCTGTAACGAATTCATTTGCAGCGAAATAGCCGCACTGTTGCTCTTGGTGAGCCAAAGACGGTTGAGCTGACTACCGCCGATGAGGCCAAAGGCATTTAGCCCGAACATCCAGCCAAACTGCTGTTCGGTAAGGCCAAATTCCTCCATAAACAAAAACGGCGCCCCGCTGATATAGGCAAACATGCCCCCGGAAGTGACGCCTGCCGCCAGGCTGAAAACCACAAACTGCGGCTGCTTCAGCACTTCGCCGTAGCCTTTCAGCACCGCCAATGGTTTCAATGAAACACTCGGATCGGCGGGTTTGCTCTCCTGAAAAAATAAGGCATAGGTCCCGATAAGCAGCAGGCTGAAAACTGTCAGGATCACGAAAATGGTCCGCCAACCCGCGGTTGCCACCACTATGCCGCCAATCGTGGGTCCGATAATCGGGGCAATGCCCATCACCAGCAGGAGAAAAGAAAAGATGCGTGCCGTTTCAGATACAGGAAACAAATCGCGCACTACTGCCCGGCTGGCGACCATGCCTACACAACCGCCAATGGCCATGAGGAAGCGGGCAAGGATCAGGCTCTCGATATTAAATGCCAGGGCGCAGCCGATAGACGAAACAGCATAAATACCCAATCCGATAAGCAAAGGCTTTTTTCGGCCAAATCGCTCAATCAGCGGTCCATAAGCCAATTGACCGAAGCTGATGCCCAAAAAATAGCTCGACAGCGTGAGGCCGACCTGCGCCACATCGGTTTTCAGACTTAGGGCGATAGCCTTAAAACCCGGAAGGTACATGTCGATACTGAGCGGGGAAATAGCTGCCAAAGCCCCCAATAAGAGGATAAGCAGGGCTTTTTGCTTTCGTGTCATGCTGGATGAACGTAGGTTGTTGTTTCAACTTTGATTTCACCCGCAAAACTAACCCAAAAAAGCACCCGCTATCAACTATCAGGCGTATTCGGGCAGATTACTTCCGCTCCTTCAGCACCATGTCGATGGTGATGGCTGTGGCTACAATGGCGATTTTCTTGTTGTCTTCGGCCACTTCGGGGCGGATGGACACATTGTATTTATCGGCGGAGGTAAACACTTCCTTGGCGATGCCTCCCCATTTCTTGTTGATGGTGCCGATCTGGTTTTCGCTGGCATCGGTGATGGTGAAATTCCACGCTTTCCAGTCGCCGGTGATGGAGGCAATCTGGTAGCCGGAGGCATCAAAAATGAGGAAGGTGGGCTTAAAGAATTTGAACTTCTGCTGGATCTGGCCGATATCGACGCCTTCGCCGTCGCGCACGGTTATTTTCGACATCCAGAACGTCCATCCACGGCTCAGGCTGGCCTGCAGGATGTTTTCGGTATCGACAATGTCGAGGTGAAAAGGCATCATGGCCTTGTTGATCAGGAGGCGCAGCAGCTTTTGTCCGGCTGTGAGCCGCTGCAGGATTGCGCCGATCTGTACGCCCAGTTCATTATAGACCTTGTACTCGTTTTCGAATCGAAAGAGGTTTACTTTTTCGTCGATAAAGTATTCGTTTGTTTCGAAAAAGGAAGAGAAAGGAGAGGACATGGCAGTGGATTTGGTGGTGGTTTGTGGGTACCAAGCTATCGTTTTTTTTCGGGAAAATGGTAATTGGGGGATTGGGAGCCTACAGCCCCCGCTGTGGGATTGCGCCCCTATAATTACCGGCGAGCTTCAGTCGCCGACACGTGGCACAGCCTTCGTCCTGGGCGACTAAAGCCCGCCCGTACCCCACGAAGCGGAGCCTTCCGTCGCGGCGGGTTTGATACCCGCCCCCTAAAAAAAGCCGAAAGCCAGCATCTTTCAACCACATTGCAGAAATTTAGGAAAATTGTATTTTCGGGCATGGCCGAAAGCGCAGAAAGGGGAAGCTTTCCACGCACCCCTGATTTAGACCCCGACAGTTCATCTGCACGCAATTACCTTTTGGTGATTGGGATAGACAAGTATCTACATCTTGGTCAGCTCCAAAATGCTGTAAATGATGCACAATCATTCAAAGACCTTCTACTGGCGAGGTATCAGTTCGAACCAGAAAATGTACGGGAACTCTGTGATGAACAAGCTTCCCGGCGAGCCATTATCCAGGTTTTTCGGAAACTGGTGGAGGAAGTGAAGCATGAAGACAACGTGCTGGTATATTTTTCAGGGCACGGGCATTACGACAGGGTATATGAGGAGGCTTATTGGTTACCCGTTGATGCGGAATTTGAAGCGGAAACCGATTATTTGTCTTACGGGTATTTGGTAACTGTTATTAAGGCACTTAAAGCCCGGCACGTGGTGTTTATAGTGGACAGCTGCTATTCAGGCGCGGCTTTGGTACGTGAACGGGATCTTGCGACAGAGCGAGTTGAAAAGGATCCTTCCCGGTGGCTGATAGCTTCAGGCCGCAACGAAGTGGTGCCCGACGGCATAGCAGGAGGGCATAGCCCCTTTTCCGATAAGCTGCTGGATATTCTCAATCGTTATGCCAATGAAGGTATCCGGTTAGGTTCCCTTGCCGACAAACTTACTTCTGCGGTCATCAATAATTCACCTCAAACTCCCATCGGACGCCCGCTTTATGGTACAGGTGACCAGGGGGGAGAGTTTGTATTCCACCCCCGCAGGAAAAAGGAAACGGACCTTGAGGTGCATTCATGGGAAAAGGAAAAGCCTATTTCCTTCATTGGACGGAACTCCTTATATCGGCGTATTGAAAGAGAAAAAGAACAAGGGGAGGCCAATCAAGAAGCATTGCTGATTCCCGAAATGGTATTGATCAAAGGCGGTACCTTCCAGATGGGTAGCAACGAGGGGGAAGAGAGAGAAAAACCTATGCACAACATTACGATAAGCGATTTCTGGATAGGGAAATACGAAGTGACCGTGAAGCAATTTGCAGCGTTTGTAATGGCAACGGGGTATCAGACTGACGCAGAAAAGGGTGGGGGGAGCTATATAAGTGATGGTGTTGAACTATTAAAGCAGAGTGGGGTGAACTGGCGCCACAACCAGGCAGGTAATGTACGTCCGCAGGGTGAGTATACCCATCCGGTAATCCATGTAAGTTGGAACGATGCGGTGGCGTATTGCGAATGGTTGAGTAAAGAGACTCGCAAAACCTACCGCTTGCCTACGGAGGCAGAGTGGGAGTATTCGGCGGGTGGTGGAAGCGGAAGCCGGACGAAATGGGCAGGCACAAGCAGTGAAGCCAGCCTGGGGAATTACGCATGGTTCTCTGGTAACGATGAACTTGGAACGCACCCGGTAGGCCAAAAGCAGCCAAACGGCTTGGACTTGTACGATATGAGTGGAAATGTATGGGAATGGTGTGCGGACTTTTATGAATCAGACTACTATGCCAGCAGTCCAGGTAACGATCCAAAAGGCCCTTTAGCAGGCTCCGATCACGTGATTCGTGGTGGCTGCTGGGGCGGCAACACGGTGGGCTGCCATGTTGCATACAGGAACTGGGGCAAACCGGGCCATCGGGACGACAGTCTGGGTTTTCGCATAGCCCATTAGTTCTTAAGCTAAAAAAATTCAAAAAAAGACCTGCGCACAGTGAGAACCTATTTTGTAGTAACGGGGCTATCCTATAATCCCTCTCCTGCTTCAATTAGTAGTGGGAACTGGGCGACTAAAGCTCGCCTGTACCCTTACGAAGCGGAGCTCTCCGTCGCGGTGGGTTTGATACCCGCCCCCAAAAAAGAAAGCCTAAAGCCAGCATCTTTCAACCACCTTGCAGAAATTTGGGAAAATCGTATTTTGGGTGTGGTGGACCATCAGAGTTTTCATTCGGCTATCCCACTTTACCTGAAAGTGTTATTTATTGATTTATGGGCGATTTTATTAAACTCATTATTGACTACCTCAAAGAAGTCAAACAGGATTGGATAGTGCCTTACCTGTTTCTGTTGATGATCGCAATTGCAGCAGCAACCGGAATCATCAAAGCCTTGAGGTGGTTGCAGGAAAGAAGATTGAAGCTGCACCTTCGTCCGTTTTATGATGACCGTGAAATTTTAGATGCACGGAAATATTATGTAGAAACTTATTGCCAGGGAACTGCGCCTTCGGTTTTGGATGAAATCGCCAAATCGACCACCGTCCGCGATCGGATCATCCGTTTTTTTCTGAAAGAAGCTTTTCCCCCACCCGGCGATGACAAAAAATTTTACCTCATTTTGGGAGGATCGGGCACAGGGAAAACGACCTTCATGATCAACCTGTGTTACCGCTACCTGTCCAAATGGTGGGGCAAGCATTACGATATCAGACTTATGCCGATTAACCATGTCGAGACGGAAAAAGAAATAAAGAGAATCATCGACGCAGGTAAGGCTCACGACACCATCCTTTTGCTCGATGCCCTCGATGAGGACAAGGCTGCGGCAGACAATTTTACCGAAAGGATGAACAGCCTACTGGAATCGGTGCAGACGTTCAAAGATGTGATCATCACTTGCCGCACCCAGTTTGTTCCCAAAGAAGATGCGATACCCGGACAAGTAAGAATTGAAAGGAATGGTCCAAGACGTGGATTTCACGAACTGGCGAAATTTTACATTTCACCCTTCACCCACCAGGATATCGAAAAGTTTCTCTCCAAAAAATTTGGGAGATGGCCCTTTGGTAAGAAAAGAAAGTCAAAACAAAAGGCCAGGTCAATCGTCCAAAAAGCGCCGAATCTGATGGCCAGGCCCATGTTGCTCGGCCATATTGATTTGCTGCTGAATGATACAAGCAGATCATTCGATCTGATACATGAAATATATGAGGTAATGATTGATGCCTGGCTCCAAAGAGAAGCAGATCGTGTTTTCGAAGGCAAAGAAAAATTCAAACAGGAGCTTCTTCGCTTTTCACAGGAACTGGCAGTAAGAATCTACCATCAATGGAGGGAAGGGGGGGTACTCCATTTTGCCATGGATGACGTTTTGAGTTTTTCCAGTGAATATGAAATAGAGTTGGGTAAAGTGGACCTGGAAAGCAAGTCGTTGTTGAACAAAGACACGGCTGGTAACCTGAAATTCGCCCATAAATCGATCCTGGAGTATTTCATAGCCCTGAAAGCCAAAGAGGATGGGAAGTTTTTGGAGTTACTGGATTTTGAAGGAATGGATGTAGCCTTACAGTTTTGCGAAGAAATGAATGTATTGCCAGAAATGGTACTTATTAAAGGCGGTACCTTCCAGATGGGGAACAAGGAGGTTTATGCCGAGTTTCCAGTCCACAACGTAACGGTGAGCGACTTTTATCTGGGGAAATATGAGGTTACACAGGCGCAGTGGCGTTGGATCATGGGAACGAACCCGAGCCATTTCCGAGATTGCGACCAGTGCCCAGTGGAGCAGGTATCGTGGGACGATATTCAGGGATTTATCAAAAAGCTAAATGCAAAAACGGGCAAAACATATCGGCTACCCACTGAGGCAGAGTGGGAATATGCCGCAGGGGGCGGAAACGGAAGTCGAACAAAATGGGCAGGTACCAACAATGAAAGTAGCCTCGGCAGCTACGCGTGGTACAGTTCCAACAGCGGAAAAAAAACACACCCTGTGGGACAAAAGCAGCCGAATGATTTGGGCCTTTACGACATGAGTGGTAATGTGTGGGAGTGGTGTGGGGACTGGTATGGAGAAGACTATTACGCGAGTAGCCCTTCTAACAACCCAAAAGGCCCTGCATCGGGCGCTAGCCGCGTGCTCCGCGGGGGCAGTTGGCTCTACGCCCCGGTCCATTGCCGCGTTGCGCTTCGCAACAGCGGCGGCCCGTCGAGCCGCAACAACAACCTCGGCTTCCGCCTCGCCCGCTAGTTTGGAGGCTTGCTCTCCGGTCCTGCATGTGAGCTAAAAGGGAAAAAAGCGAAGCCTGTCAGCGCAGGGGTAGGCCCCGAGCGGAGCGAAAGGTGCCAGCCCCAAGCAGACAGGCTGAGCGGGGAGTGGGCGAGGGGAGTGGGCGAGGGGAGTGGGCGTCGGATTTAAAAAAAACGAAACACTTCGAAAGCTGAATAAAAAACAGATATCTCTGTACGGTTTTCAGTACCGGTGATCTTCAGTCGCCGACGCGTGGCACACACCGTCTAGCCTGCTTCCAGCAGGTACATCCCTGGGAAACTAAAGCCCGCCAGTACCCCAGAGTGCAAAGCCCCTCAATCGCGGCGGGTTTGCTACCCGCCCCCAAACAAAGCCAACCAGCAGTCCGCCCTACAGCTCCGCTTCCCGCTCAATCAAAACAGGAATAGCTGCGCCCGCGGTATCTTCCAGGCCGAGGGCGGCCATCGCAAAACGGAAGGAAAACGGAACGTCCCTGCCTGCACCGATACTTTCGTAAAACGCCACGGCAAACCGGATCGCGGTTTCGTCGGGAACGGCGGATTTCATGGCCACGATATAGGGTACGTGGCGGATGAGCACCTTGGCCTGCACCTCCGAATAACAGGCATTCAGCACCAGGCACCGCAGGTTTTCGGAAAATAAGCCCAGGAGGGCGGCGAGCTTTTCGTCTGAAACGACGTTCGAATGGCCCGCATCGTCTTCCAGCACAATGCCCCCGGCGCGGGTAGGGTCGGGGCTTTCCATTTTCGGCATGATCAGGCTTCGGCCCGATATTTCCCCTTCCACGTGCCAAGCGACCCCATGCCCGGCGAAGTGCACGATGTGCGGATCAACGTCCAGCATGGCTTGCCGCAGGTCGCGGGTCCTGACGGCCAGGCGCTCGTGCATCTCGATGCTGTCCCGGTTTTTTGCGCCGCGAAAGGCATCCTTGATGTCGCGAAGCTCGGTTCCGAGGCGGAGCTGCCCCGTATCGGTAGGATTGGCAGAGAGGAAAAGGATGCGGGTGTGTGACATGGCGGGAGGGTGGATTTTGACTAAAAATAAGCAAAACAAGGCAGAGGGGAAGATTAGGCGGGATGCCGAAAACCATAGTGAAGCGGAAAAGCAGCCGGAGATTCCATATGTTTTCCTGTCTCCTGCCAGAGAATCGCATTATTTTGTTGACCCAAGATGCATTTTCTATAGCCCAACACAGGCTATCTTGTTTATATTGGCAAATAATCCACCTTTTGGAACCTTCCAATCTTGTCTGATTCCAAAAATACCATCCTCTTTCTGGCAGCAGAACCCAACGAGCATTCCCGTGCGCGCATGGGATCGGAGCATACCAATATCCGGGAGGCATGGCGGGGATCAAAGCATCGGGAGCTGTTTGGTTTGGATACCTGCGTAGCCGCAACCACCAAATCGCTCCGGCAAGGACTGCTCGATTTACCTGAAGACGGAAAACACGTTTTGCATTTCGTAGGCGATTCGGACAAGGGGCTGTGCATTCCTACGGAGGATAACACCCCGCCCATTTACCTGGAGCCCAACAAGCTGGCTACCCTGGTGGGTTTGTTCAGGGAAACAGTGTCCACGGTTGTGCTCAGCGGCTGCTACGAAGAAGCGCAGGCAAGGGCCGTGTCGTCGCTCGGAACTGCCGGAGCAGATATGTTTGTAGTGGGGCTGAAGTCCGGCCTTACTCCGGATCAACGGATTACCGCTTCGGTAAATGTGTACAATGCTCTATGTAGTGGCCGGGACGAGGCGTTTATGGCCAAATTTGTGCAGAGCGTGGTTGGCATGGAGGAAATTCCCGAGCACGAAGTGGTGATCTGGCACAATGGGCGGGTTTTGGGGAATGAAAAGCCAGTTTTGCCAAGCCCTTCCTTTTCCGCACAAACGGCAAGATCCGTTGGCTTTGAACGCTTTGATGACCACCATGTTTTCTTCTGCGACCGGGAAGTGCAGGAGCAACAGTTTGTGCAAATTTTGCCCACGGCCACCCAGTTAGGTCCTTTTGCCTTTTTTGGAATTCATGGAGACGACCCTCAATCGCATGCCGGGCTGATTCAACGTTTTTTTCATTACTTCCTCCGTCACCGCAAGCGTCCCGAACAATCGATGCATGCCCAGGTAGTGCTGCGGGATTCGCACTCTTTGGAAGGGTACAAGGCCGAGGTTAGGACGAAACTGCTGGCTGCTTTTCAGGCAAGTTCCGCCATCGTAGAAAACGACCGCAACCAGTGGCTGGAGATTCTGGATTTCCTGGAAGATAACAATAAGCTGAAAGTAGCCGTGGAGTTTCAGGTTCGGAGCCCGTATTGGAAGCCCTTCACGCCGGAAATTATCCAGTGGTTTATCGATGATTACTGCAAACCCGAATACCTGGGCAGTAATCCTCCTCAGTTTTACTTCTTTCTCAGCATCGTTTACGAACAAGCGCCGGACCACGTCGTGTTGCTTCAACATATTCGGGAGACGGTGAAAAAGTTACCCAAAGCCGAAATCCTCGACGAATTGCGGCCTGTTACCCAGGACCATATCCGGGACTGGATTCAGGAATACATGTCTCCCAACCCCGCTCAGGTGCGCGAACTGCTCCTTGAGATCTGCTACGACAACCTTCCAAGCTATAACATGGACGAGGTCGAACGACGACTCCATGCCTTCATCAAAAAATACGCCCTTCAGGACCCTGATTTTAAGTCATGAGCACCTCTATCACCCTTCCGAAATACGCATTTGACCTCCGCGACCTGCCCGCCGAGCAATACATTTTGCCCGATGGCCTGCGGGGAGCCGTAGAAGTAGCACTTGCCCTGGGGCAACCCCTCCTCGTTACGGGTGAACCCGGCACCGGCAAAACCCGCCTGGCCTACAAGGTCGCCCATGACCTGCACCTGCAAGACAGCAGCTTTCTGGCCGAGCCGTTGGTTTTTTCTACCAAAACGACCTCCTCGGCCCGCGACCTTTTTTACTACTACGATGCCCTCCGCCATTTTCGTGAATCGAACCTGCGGAAGGAAGGAGCTGCACCTACGCCTGCTGAGTTCATCGAGCTGCGGGCACTGGGCAAAGCCATTGCCTTTGCTACCCCGGAGGAGGCCGGCCCCTATCGCCAGGAAGAAAAACCCCGCCAATCGGTCGTGCTCATTGACGAAATTGACAAGGCCCCGCGCGATTTTCCGAACGACCTCCTGGCTGAGCTCGATCAATTTGCCTTCGAAATCCACGAGGACGAAAACCGCTACCTCCGCAAACCCAAGGACCGCCGGGTGGTCGTGATACTTACCTCCAATTCGGAAAAAAACCTCCCCGAAGCCTTCCTTCGGCGATGTGTGTTTTACCACATTCCATTTCCCGATCAAAACCAGCTCCTGGCCATCGTGAAAGCCCGGTTGGGTGAAAAAGCAGGCGTTGACTGGCGGGAGTGGGTCGCTTTTTTTGAAGAAATACGCAAAAAAGCCAACCGGAAAAAACCGGCTACGGCTGAACTCATTGCCTGGCTCAAAGCCCTCGAACTCCACCAGTTTTTTGAGCAGCCGCAATCTTTAGGCAGCCTTTCGGTGGAAAAAAAGGCACTCCTCAAGCTCAGTTTTTCGGTTTTAGCCAAAACTCAGGAAGACCTCAAGGCCATCCTGGAAACCGTTTCAGAATAACGCATTTCGCTAAATCCGCCTCCTTTGCCCGAACAGCCATTTACCGGACTGCCTTTGCGATCCCTGCTGGTGCGATTACGCCAGGAGGGTTTCGCACTTACCCCGGACCGGCTGGTGCGCATCGAACTGGCTTTGGCCAACAAGGGCATGGTGCCCTCGGCGGACAGCCTGAAAGACCTGCGTTATTTTCTCGCGCCTCTCATAGCCTCTGACGGTCCGTCACAGGAAAAATTCTACGTCCTGTTCGACGAATGGGCACGGGCTTTTGAGCCAAAGGAAACCCCGGTAACAGAACAGCCCAAACAGCACGAAAACCCGGTCGATCACGCACAAAAAATCTGGAAACGCTTTGCCTGGGTCACGGTCGGCGTAGCTTTGGCGGCCTTGCTTGTATGGCTGGTCGTACCTCCCTCAAAACCTATAAAACCTGACGCCAGCTTCAGCATCGAAATGGCTTGCGTGCAAGTGGGCGATTCCGTTCACCTGACCCTGCTTTCGCCCGATACGGCCCTCCCTCGACTTTGGCTGTTTGGCGATGGCACCCAGGATTCGCTTTCGCTTAACCCGGTTCATCGCTACGCTGACACAGGAAAATTTGTGGTTCGGCTGATTTTGGGTACGGAAGAAATGGCCGATACGGCGGAACAGGACGTGTATGTACGCGCCGGAGGCGACCCGGCAAATGCCAATTTTGAAATTAATAACCTGGGGGAAAACAGGTACCGGTTCGAGCCTGAACAACTTGATTCCCTACGCTTCGAATATCGCTGGGATTTTGGGGGAAATGCCGGACTCGAACTTGCCTCAATCGCCCAGCCTGAGGTGATCCTTCCGGAGGGGAAAGACCATTACATCACCCTTACGGTGCATCTCCGCGCGGCCGGAAGCCTCCCCCTTTGCGATGCAACGACCACGCAAAAGCTCGATTTAAAAAAAGAACTGGTTCCCTTGCCGACGATGCAGCCCGCCCGCCTGGAGTCAACCCCCACGTATCGGTGGACCTGGCTTGCCTGGCTTTTGCCGTTGTTGCTGGGGGTATTGGGGATACTCACCTGGTTGTCGGTGCTGGCTTTTCGCCGGAGACCTACGGGAAGTGAAGGGCTGAGACGTGCATTTGAGGATGGCGGCGGCCCTCCGGTTCGGCTTCCTTTTCCTGAAAGCCCGGATACCAACGAGCCGGAAGAAGCATTTCGAACCCTGACGGAGGGCCTGCGTCAACGCCTTGAAACCGAAGTTGCCCTGCTCGACCTACCGGCCACCCTTCGGGCGACCATCCGTCAGGGCGGCCTTCCCGATTTTCGCTACCGCAAACCCGACAAGGCCGCCGAATACCTCGCCCTGGTGCAAACCCGTGGCGAAGACGACCAGCAGGCGCGGCTGTTTACCCGTTTTCTTCACCGGATGCAGGCCGAGCAGGTAAGCCTCGATATCTTTTATTTCCGCGACGATATACGTTCCTGCTTTCGTGGCCCTGCAAGTGATACGGTTCCGCTCCATCGCTTGCAAGAGGTATATAGCAACCACCGGCTACTGGTGTATGGCGAAGCAAAGGCTTTGCTCAACCCCTACACGAATGAGCTGATGCCCGGGCTGGAAAAGACGCTGGGTGCCTGGGAGCAAAAGGCGTGGTTTACGCCGCTGCCTCCGGCTGACTGGGGATCAGCTGAACGCACAGCGGGTCGCGAATTTGTACTTCTGCCTGCTGATCTCGACGGCCAGAACCAACTCCTCGAAGTTTGGGAGGAGCGGCGCGACCTCGATTTCCGCAGCCTCCAGCGCCAGTTTATGAAGCAGGGTCGCTTCGAAGCACTCTCCGATTACGATTTCCGAAATGCGAAAGACCTGCAGGGATGGCTGGGGATCGAGCGTTTTCAATGGCTGGCAGCTGCTGCGTTGTACCCCCGGCCAGAATGGGAGGTGATCCTGGCCATGGGCCATGCGATTTCGCCAGGAGCGGTAAGCTTCGACGATTTGCTGCGGCTCACCCGCATCCCGTGGCTCCAGACCGGCGACCTGAGCGAGACCCTGCGTGCGGAACTTGTTGCCCTGCTTACGCCCCAAAACGAAAGAATAGCCCGCGCTACCCTGCTCGCTTTACTGGAGCAAACCAGTCCACCGCCGGAAAGCTTCGCTGCCCAGGAAAAGGCCATCCAGCTGGCGGTGCAGGAAGCCTTGCTGTACCCCGAAGACGAAGGTCGCCAAAGTTCCCTGCGTCTGCTTTGGGAGCAAGGGCTGCTTGATCCGCTCCACCGCGGCATCGTGCGGCAGGAAGCCGATGCCCGCCAAGCCCGCAATCGTCGGCAACTATTTACCGGGACCGGTATCGTGCTTTTGGTTGCCCTGCTATGCTCGCTGGGGGTACGATGGGTGACCCCGCCCGAAGAGCCCGTCTGGCAACAGGCAGCCATGGTGGAGGCTTTGCCGGCTGACTCCGCCGCCTGGTACGTGAACGCTGCTGCGGATTCATTGGCCCACGAAGACACCACCAACGTAAGCCGCTTGCTGGACCGCGCCCTGGCCCTGCAGCCAAATTTACCGGAAGCCCGCTACAACCGCATCGCCTACCACTACCTGAGGGGGCGACTGGCCTACCAGCAGCGCAACTTTGCCCGTGCCGAAGCCTTATTCGACAGCGCCGCAACCGCTGCCACCGACGGCCTGGGCCTGAACCTGCCCGGCTACGAACCCCTGCCCGGCGGGCGCGATGCTAGCAACCCCGATGCCACCTACCTCCTGCTCCAGCACAGCCTGCACGGGCTGGGCCTGAGCCGCTACTATGCGGGCAATCGCGCGAGTGCAGTGGCCATCCGCGACCAGATGGACAGCACCTACTTTACCCGATACCACCCCAACCTGCTTACCCTGCTCGGCGGCGATGCCCTGCGGCGGCAGGTAGCGCAAGCCCTGGCTCAGGCCGATAGCCTGTGGGATACGCTGCGGCCCGGGCTGGAAAATGCCGATGCCATAGAGATAGATGCCGCTTTGATCGTGCTGCGGCAGGCCTACGAAGGCGTACAAGCCCTGGACCCCGCCAATGCCCGCGCTGCTGCCCGCCTGGCTGCCCTGGAAGAGCTGCGCCGTAAACTGCTGCCCGTGTACGACCTGCGGGGCACCGTGGTGGACGACAGCACCGGCCTCCCCTTGCGAGGCGTGCAGGTAGGCTGGTGGGAGGGGACTGCCCGCACCGACGCCAAAGGGGTTTTTAGCGCAACGGTGCAGGAAGAAGCCCGGGGCGATGGCCAGATTGCCCTTGCCCTGCAACTGAGCGGCTACGAAAACCTCTACGTGACCGTGGCCCTGCCGCCTGCTGCCCAGCGGCTGCGCATGAAACGGGTGCCGAAAGGGCCTGACCTGAATCAACTGCGCCAGGCCCTGGACCTGGCCCTCAAGCAAAGCCGCTGCGCCAAAGCGGACAGCCTGCTGGACCTGCTCGATGCCGCCAACGTGCCGGACATCTACAGCTACCGCCAGCAGCGGGAGGAGGTTTGCGGTGGACAAAAGCCAGCTGACCTACGCCTACCCGATATGGTATTGGTGCGGGGTGGGAAGTTTACGATGGGAAGCAAAGATGGGGAAGATGATGAAAAACCGCCGCACGACGTAACGGTGAGCGATTTTTACCTGGGGAAATACGAGGTGACGAATGCGCAGTATGCGGCTTTCTTGAATGCCTATGGTTCAGACCAAGTTAAGACGGGCGAATTTGAGGGACAATCAATGATTTATACGCATCAGTGGGGTATACAAAAAAATGATGACCGCTGGGCTCCGACTTCAGGGTACGAAAACCAACCTGTGGTGCCTGTGACGTGGTATGGGGCTAGCGAATACTGTAATTGGCTTAGCGTGCAAACGGGGCAAAAATGGCGCTTACCTACCGAGGCAGAGTGGGAATACGCTGCAGGTGGTGGGGTAAATAACCGGACCAGATTTGCAGGCACTGACGTGGAAAAAGACTTGGGAGCGTTTGCGTGGTACAATAATAATTCCGGAAACCAGACCCATGCCGTGGGGGGTAAACGCCCGAATACATTGGGCCTATACGACATGAGCGGAAATGTATGGGAGTGGTGCCTGGACTGGTATGGGGGAGACTATTCCCAAAACAGTGATTTGCAAAATCCAAAAGGTCCGAAAATTGGAACAAATCGTGTCCTTCACGGCGGCTCCTGGTATGACGATGAAAGCAGTTGCCGGGTATCAGATCGCCTCATGAATTATCCGGGAAGTCGTTTTGACAATAATGGCTTTCGCATCGCCCGTGAGTTACCTTAGGTTTTATTTCCCCTTTTGGGGTTTTTGGAGGTCCAAAGGACAAGGAGATTTTTCAATAAAACTTCGAAATCGAAACAAAATGGCAGAAAACGAAAATGTACTCACGCTGGCGTATGACTTGGTCAAATACGCTACACCGCAGATAGGAAAGTATCCTAAGCAACATAAGTTTGTATTGTGGGATCGCATACAGGGATTATTGCTGGAGCTGTTGGAGAAATAAAAGGTTATCTCCCCCCAAACGCCGCCTCAATTTCCGCCAGTACCGCAGGCATCTGCTCAAACACCAAGCGGTTTTCAAAGCGCAGTACCCGTATGCCTTTTGCCTTTAAAAATGCATCCCGCTCCATGTCCGCGAGCTTCCCTGCAGCAGTGTAGTGGTGGGCGCCATCCAGCTCCACGGCCAGCATCTCGGAGTGGCAATACAGGTCCAGGATATAATTATGTACCGAAAACTGCCGCCGGAACTTGCGCCCGCCGAGTTGGTTGTTTTTGAGGTGCATCCAAAGGAGCTTTTCGGCAGGGGTGGGGCTGTTGCGGAGCTTTCGCCGGTAGGGCTTCAGGTAGGGCTTGTTGTTGGGGTATTTTTCGGGCTCCATGCAAGGGGTTTGGGGGAATTTAGCTTGGGGGTGTTAGATATAAAAATATTTTTTTGTGTGGGGGTTGTTAACCCCCCAAACCTCCGGTTTTGCCCCCCTTGCAGGGGGGCTGGCTGAGGTATGCAGGCACGGCCTGGTTATTTAGGGTGGCCTGCGGGCCACTTGGGTTTTCAGGCTGCGCCGGTGGTGGGTGGGGGATCCTCCAGACCTCTGGTTTTTTTGGGGTTTTGTGTTGGGTGTTAACCTCCCAAACCTCCGGTTTTGCCCCCCTTGAAGAGGGGCTGGCTGATAGATGCAGGCACGGCCTGGTTATTTGGGGAGGCCTGCGGGCCACTTTGGTTTTCAGGCTGCGCCTGTGTTGGTGGGGATCCTCCAGACCTCTGGTTTTTTTGGGGTTTTGTGTTGGGTGTTAACCCTCCAAACCTCCGGTTTTGCCCCCCTTGAAGAGGGGCTGGTTGGTGAGGGGCCTGCGGGCCCTATAAAAAAACCAGGCTGTGCCTGTATATCCCAACCCGCCCCCTGCAAGGGGGCAGCGGCCGCAGGCCGCGGGGGTTAACACCCACAACACAACCCACGGCGATACACCTCCAAAAAAATCCCTAAATTTCACCCAAAATGACCCATGCGTCGCTTCCTCTCTGCCCTTTTGCTGCTTGCCATGGCCTTCACCTCGTCTGTACCTGCTGAGCCCCTCCTTCGCCTCGACCTTTCGGGGGCGTGGTCCTTTCACCAGGCAGGCAAAGAAGCCTGGCTGCCCGCCACCGTGCCCGGCTGTGTACACAACGACCTGCTCGTGGCCGGGAAAATCCCTGATCCGTTTTTTCGCAACAATGCCGATTCAGTGCAGTGGATCGAGCGGGAGGACTGGGAATACAGCCGCACCTTTTCGGTGAGTGCCGACCTCCTCCGCCGCGACGTGGTGGAGCTGGTCTTCGACGGCCTCGACACCTACGCCGACGTGTATATCAACGATTCGCTGGTCATCCGCGCCGACAATATGTTCACCGACTGGCGGGCGAGTGTGCGTCCGCTCCTGCGCGAAGGCGAAAATAGCCTGCGGGTTTATTTTCATTCGCCGGTGATCGAGGGCCTGCGCAAAAAGAGCCAGCTGCCCTATATCCTCAAAATGACGAATGAAATCGCGCCTGAGGACCAGCGCACGAACGTGTTTACCCGCAAGGCGCCCTTTCACTACGGCTGGGACTGGGGGCCGCGCCTTGTGACCAGCGGCATCTGGAAGCCCGTTTACCTGCAAGGGTGGGACAAGGCCCGCATCGAGGACGCCTTCCTGGAGCCCCTTTCCGTAAATCCCGACACCGCCCGCTACCAGGCCCGAACGGAGATCACCGTCACCCAGCCGGGGCGCTACGAGGTGGAGGTGCGCATATCGGGATTGGAAACTACCTTTAAAAACACCCTCAGCCTGGAGGTGGGTCTGCAAACGATCCTCGTTCCCTTCGAACTCGTGCAGCCGAAACTCTGGTGGAGCCACGGCCTCGGCGAAGCGCATTTGTACCCGGTGGAAGTGAGCCTGAAAAACGAGGACGCCCAGCTGGGCAAGGTCCGCCGCCAGCTCGGGGTGCGTACCCTCGAACTCGTGCAGGAGCCCGATTCTTTCGGCAGAAGCTTCTACTTCCGGCTCAATGGCGTGCCCGTTTTCGCCAAAGGCGCCAACTACATTCCTTCGCATATTTTCACCCAGCTCCAGACGCCCGCCATCTACGAGCGGCTGATCGGCGATGCCCTCGCCGCCAACATGAACATGCTGCGCGTATGGGGCGGGGCCGTGTACGAAGACGACTACTTCTACGACCTCTGCGACCAAAACGGCATCCTCGTCTGGCAGGACTTTATGTTTGCCTGCGCGCTCAACCCGGCTGATTCGCTTCACCTCGAAAATATCCGCAAGGAAGCCGATTTTCAGGTGCGTCGCCTGCGTCACCACGCCAGCCTGGCGCTGTGGTGCGGCAACAACGAAAACCTCATCGCCTGGCACCGCTGGGGGTGGAAAACGGCCTACAGCCCCGAAGTCTCTAACCAGATGTGGGCCGATTACGAGCGCATTTTTTATACGATACTCCCCACTGCCGTCGGCGCTTACAACCCGCAGATCAGCTATTGGCCTTCGTCGCCGCAGGCATTCGGCAATGAATTGCCCGACCGCAAAACGGGCGACGAGCACGACTGGACGGTTTGGTTCAATGAAAAATCCTATGCCGATTACGGCGTGAATACGGGCCGATTTGTGAGCGAATGGGGCTTGCAGTCCTTTCCGGAAATGGCCACCATCGATTCTTTCGCTACCCAAAACGACTATTCCTACCGCTCCGAAGCCATGGAATACCGCCAGCGGAGCTTTATGCCGTGGATCGGGAAGAATGTGAACGGCAATGAAATGATCAGGCGGTATGTGGACCGCTACTACGGCGATCCGGCCAATTTCGCCGATTTTGTCTATCTCAGCCAACTCAACCAGGCCCTGGCCTACAAAACCGGGGCAGAAGCCCACCGCACGGCCATGCCTAAGTGCATGGGTTCGCTCTACTGGCAGATCAACGATTGCTGGCCTTCGCTTTCGTGGAGCAGCATCGACTATTACGGACGCTGGAAAGCCAGCCATTACGCCATCCAGCACGCCTTTGCCCCACTGATTGTGGTGCCCGGCGTAACGGACGACCAGGTGTGGGTGGACATCGTTTCGGATAAATTACAGCCGGTTGCGGGACAGCTTACCCTCCGCATCCTCGATTTTAAAGGCGATACGCTCTGGCAATACGCGGCACCAGCCACGGCTCAGGCCAATGGCAAAACACGGATCGTGGCGGGAGAAGTGCCCCAACGCTGGAAAGGCAAAAAACTGCGTCACCTGGTGCTGGTGGCGGACTGGAAAGGCACGGACGGTGTTTCGGCCCACAACCTGTATTATCCCGAATGGCCCAAAGACCAGAAGCTGCCCGAAACAGAAGTGCGCAGCGTGGTGGCTCCTGCCGGGAAAGGCTATCAAGTGACCCTCACGTCCAATCAGCTGGCGGTAGGCGTTTACCTGAATTTCCCAGGCGTAGATGGCCATTTTTCCGATAACTACTTTGACCTGCTGCCGGGAGAGACGCGGGTAGTGACCTTTGCGCCCCAACAAACGGGCGTGACCCTGCCGAAGCTGGAAGTGGTGTATTACCAAATGGCCCAGAGCCGGAAATAGGACAGAGGTTTCATTGTTTTCAGGATTTATTCCCTTGATTTCCAAAGGATTACCTTCGGGATTTTTCGCAAAGCACTTTCATTCGGGTAAAAGTCCTACCTTTTTCATCCCGAATCCCTTTATTTCCGCCAATCATTTATTTAAGAAAACCCCCATGCCCGCCCCGATACTCACTTCCCCTTCCCGTTGGTTGCTGACCATGCTTTCACTGGCGGTATTTGCCTGCAATACGCCCCCGCCAGCAACGGATCAAGCCAACACGTCTGATTATTATCAGGAAAAACACCGCCCGCAGTACCACTTCACCCCGGAAGCGCATTGGATGAATGACCCCAATGGCATGTTTTACCTCGATGGAGAGTACCACCTGTTTTACCAATATTATCCTGATAGCACGGTGTGGGGACCCATGCACTGGGGCCACGCCATCAGCAAAGACCTGACCCACTGGGAGCATTTGCCCATCGCCCTTTACCCCGACAGCCTGGGCATGATTTTCTCCGGCAGTGCGGTGGTTGATACGAAAAACACCTCCGGATTCGGAAAAGCGGGCCAAACGCCCATCGTAGCCATTTTTACCCAACACGACATGGCGGGTGAAAAAGCGGGAAAAAGCGATTTTCAAACCCAAAGCATTGCCTACAGCCTCGACAAAGGCCGGACGTGGACGGTTTACGACCAAAATCCCGTACTCCCCAACCCCGGCATCCGCGATTTTCGCGATCCCAAGGTCATGTGGCACGAAGCCTCTGCGCGCTGGGTAATGGCTCTTGCCTGTCAGGACCACATCCGCTTTTATACCTCCCCTGACCTGAAAAAATGGGAGTTGGGCTCAGAATTTGGGAAACAATCCGGGGCACATGGCGGCGTTTGGGAGTGCCCGGACCTGTTTCCGCTCACGGTGGACGGGGAAACGCACTGGGTGCTGTTTGTGAGCATCAATCCCGGCGGCGTCAACGGAGGCTCCGGTACCCAATATTTTGTAGGGGATTTTGATGGAAAGAAATTTACAAACACCAATACCCCTGATACCCAGCTGTGGCTCGACTATGGCCGCGACAATTACGCGGGGGTAACCTGGTCCAATATTCCGGCAAGCGATGGCAGGCGGCTGTTTATCGGCTGGATGAGCAACTGGAACTATGCGCAGGTGGTGCCGACCACGGTTTGGCGAAGCGCCATGACCCTCCCCCGGACCCTCTCGCTGGTGCAGGCGCCTGAAGGACTCCGGGTGGCTTCGCAGCCTGTGCAAGAGTTGAGCGTGCTGCGCAAGGACTCGGTAGCCATTAACCTGGAAGGGGGAAAAGCGCCCAAAGCCCTGCCCATTACCGGAAGCCTGCTCGAACTGGTGCTTGATTTCGATTGGGAAGGAAGCCTGAAGGGCGATCTGGTCCTGAAATTCGAAAATAGCCAGGGCGAATACGTGCAGGTGATGTACAACGACAGCCTCGTCACGCTTTCGATAGACCGCACGGCTGCGGGCGATATGTCATTCGAACCCGGTTTCAAAGGCGTACATCCCGCTCCTTTAATCGGAAAAACCGAAGGAAGCCTCAGTCTGCATGTTTTCCTCGACAAATCTTCGCTGGAGGTATTTTCTCAGGAAGGAAAAACCGTGCTCACGGATATCTTTTTCCCCGGAGAAGACTTTACAACCGTGAAATGTAGCACCACCAGCGGACAAACGGTGACGGTAAAAGGAATGGGCTACGGGCTGAAAAGTGCGTGGTGACGAGCAGAAACCTTACGTTTTAATTGCTTATACACTTGAAAAACAGGATAATCGGAAAGCTTGTGAAAAGGAATCCTATACTTTTAGGGAGCCTGCAAAGCCATTTTCCATCCGGAAAATCAGAACATTAACTTTTCTAGATGTGAACATGTATTTTTGATCGCTTTTGAAATGGAAAGACATGGCAAGCCTAAAGCCGCGATGTCATCCAATTTTAACTTTTCCCCAAACACAGACCCTAACCCCTTATGAAAAACACGCAAGTTCTCTTATGGTCGATCACCGTAGCCATGGGAGGTTTCCTCTTCGGCTTCGACACGGCCGTAATTTCTGGTGCAGAGCAACAGATACAAGAGATATGGAACCTCAATACGTGGCTCCACGGATTAACCGTTTCCATCGCATTGGTAGGTACCGTATTCGGTGCCTTGTTTGGCGGCTACCCCGCCGATAGCATGGGTCGTAAGAAGGTCTTGTTTTGGATTGGGGTATTGTATTTTGTGTCTGCCATCGGCTCAGCTATTTCTACAGACTGGTATCTGTTCATGTTCTTCCGCTTTATCGGCGGGCTGGGCGTGGGAGCTTCATCGGTTGTAGCGCCTATGTATATCTCCGAAATTGCCCCGGCCAAGTCACGCGGTCGTTTGGTGGCCATGTTTCAGTTCAATATCGTGTTTGGTATCGTGATCTCGTATTTCTCCAACTACGTGATCGGAACCATCGGTGGAGCAGACGCCTGGCGCTGGATGCTCGGTATCGAAGGTTTGCCCGCCATTATCTACACCTTGCTGGTGCTGGGTGTGCCTGAAAGCCCCCGTTGGTTGATTGCTAAGAAAGGCGACTACACCACTGCACGTGCCATTCTGGGTAAAGTGGACGAAGAAACCGCCGACGAAGACCTGCAATCGCTGCGCAATTATTTCAGCCACCACTCTTCCGTAGGCCAGAAAATCAGGTTGTTTACTCTGGGCTATCGTTTCCCGATTATTTTGGCCGTGTTGTTTGCCGCCTTTAACCAATTGGCAGGTATCAACGGCATCATTTACTATGCTCCGCGCATTTTTGAATGGACCGGCCTCGGAAAAGATGCCGCCCTGCTTTCCACCGTAGGTATTGGCTTAACGAACATGGCCTTTACGCTGCTGGCGCTGACGGTTATCGACAAATTTGGGCGCAAATCGCTGATGTACGTTGGTTCTGTGGGATTGATCCTTACGCTGAGCCTGGTAGCACTGGCATTTTTTACCAATAACTTCCATGGTTTTGCGGTTCCGATCTATATCTACTGCTACATCGGGTTCTTCGCCTTCTCACAGGGAGCGGTGATCTGGGTATTTATCTCCGAAATTTTCCCCAACGAAGTACGTGCCCAGGGTCAGGCCCTCGGCAGCTTCACGCACTGGATACTCGCCGCGCTGGTGTCGTTTATTTTCCCGGCCCTGGCTAATCCTACCGGAACCGATATTCCCGAAGCAGAACGCGGCATTTTCGGCCCCGGCCCTGTATTCCTCTTTTTCGCGTTCATGATGGTGCTCCAGCTGATATTTGTGTGGCGGTTAATGCCCGAAACCAAAGGAAAGTCACTCGAAAATCTGGGCGACCAGATGTTTACCGGAAAAAGCTAGCAGGTGCTTTGTGCGGGAAAATTGACCTTTCAGCATAGCCAGCGAAAGCATCCCTTTCGCTGGCTATGCATTTTCGGGATTAGCTCTTTTGCTGAAAATGAATGTCCAGCGGCTTTTCTGTGGAGGCTGGTTGGGATTCTCGGGGCAGCTGACCAAAGGTTTTCTTGTACACTTTGGTGAAATACGAGGGGTCTTTGTAGCCCACCTGGTAAGCGATTTCAGATACCGTGAGGTTGCTTTCGGCCAGGAGCTGCTTGGCCCGCTGGAGGCGTACGTAGCGGATAAAATTATTGCCCGACATGTCCACCAGCGCGGTGAGTTTTCGGTAGAGCTGCATTTTGCTCATCAGCAGGGCCTTTTCGAGGTGCTCTATGCTGAAATTCGGGTCCTCCATCCGGCTGTGAATGAGGTCGATGGCTTTGCGGAGAAACTGTTCGTCGGTAGCGGTAATGGGCGGCCCGCCTGGTTGGAAGGTGGTTTGGTTGGCAAATATTTTCTGCAAATGCACCCGCTGAAAGAGCAGGTTGCGCACCCTTGCCTGAAGTACGTGCAGGTGAAAGGGCTTGGTGAGGTAGTCATCGGCACCGCTGTCGAGGCCCTCCAGGTGGCTGCTCACCAGCCCCTGCGAGGTAAGCAAAATGACGGGGATATGGCTCGTTTTCTCGTTTGATTTCAGCTGGCGGCAAAAGGCGTTTCCGTCCATGCCCGGCAAAACGAGGTCGCTGATCACCAACTCCGGCGGATGATTCAGCACCATTTCCCAGCCTTGCTCGGCGTCTTCGCTGGTGGAAATGGCGTATTCCTGGCCCAGGTTTTCGAGCAGGTAGGCACGCATGGCCGCATTATCTTCCACCACCAGCACCCGTTTCTTTTCGGGGTTGCTCATGTCCGTAAGCGACGCGGCAGGAATAGGTTCCTCAGGCACCCGGCGGTAGGTTTCCTGATGCACATTTTCTTCCTGAATCCACGACTCCGGAAAGCTGTTTTTCGCCACAGAAAGCGCTATTCCGAAAGTGGTTCCCTCACCCGGAATGCTATTTACCGCAATGTTTCCCTGGTGTTTTTTTACCAATTCGTAAGTGAGTGCCAGGCCAATGCCCGTTCCTCCGCTTTTGATTTTTTTGTCACGGGTTTGAAAATACCGTTGAAAAATATGCGGCAGGTCTTCTTGTGAAATGCCTTTTCCGGTATCGCTGATATCCAGTTGAAAGCTTGAATGTTCCTCCCCTTCAGCGGGCATATCCATGGTCAGGTGTAAGTGAATCTGCCCACCAGAGGGGGTCGCTTTCAGGGCGTTGGCGATGAGGTTGCTGATGATTTTTTCGAGTGCATCGGGCGAGAAATACACCCTGGCTTCGTCGGTATTGGTGGAAAAATCGAGCACTACGCCCTGTTTTTCGGCGGCCAGTGAAAAGGAATACATCACCCTGCGGATAAATTGCACCAGCTCGCCACGCGTAATGCTGAGGCGGAATGCCTGCGTTTCGATGCGCGATAGGTCCAGCAATTGATTGATGAGCTGCAGGAGTCGGACCGCGTTTTGGTGAATCACCTGATTAAAGGCCAGCACCTTGCGCTGGGGGAGGTCAGGGTTTTCGAGAATTTGCTCGGTGGGGTCGAGGATAAGGGTAAGCGGGGTACGTAGTTCGTGCGAAATATTGGTGAAAAAGCGGGTTTTGAGCTCGTCGAGCTGCTTTACGTGCCGGGTCTCTATCTCCTGCAAAGCCAGCTTCGACTTCAGATTTTCCTGCTTCCGCACATAATAGCGATAGGCATACAAAGCCAGGGCAAGCAACAGGAGGTAAACGGCTATGGCCCATCCGCTTAGATACCAGGGCGGTAAGATGGTAAATGAAAGGGTTTTTTCATTTATGCTCCAGGTGCCGTCGGGGTTGGCGGCTTTTACCCGAAAAGTATAGTGGCCCGGATTGAGGTTGGTATAGGTGGCGTTTCGCTGGGTACCCACTTCGTTCCATTGGTCAAACCCATCGAGCTTGAAGGCATAGGTGCAGGAATTGTCTCTCCGGAAATAAATGCCCACATACTCGAAGGTGATAGATGCCGCCTGCGCATAGGTGAGGGTGAGGTTAGCGGTATTGTCGAGGCTCGTTTTGAGGGGGCTGTTAGCTGCACCTGGCGTTACGGCCCGGTTTAAGAGGCGAAGCCCCGAAAAATGAACAACCGGCATTTTGTCGTCAGAATAGACGCTGTCGGGATGGAAAATATTTACCCCATGCACCCCTCCAAAGTAAATTTTGCCCAAAGAATCGCGGAAACAGGCCCGGAAAACAAATTCTTTGCCGTAGAGGCCATCGCTTGATCGGTAGTTACGCACCTGCCTGCTTTCGGGGTCAAACCGGCTGATGCCTTCGTTGGTCGAAAGCCAGAATATGCCTTCTGCATCATCCTGAATACTCTTGATCACGTCGTTGGTGAGCCCGTCTCTGCGGGTAATCTGGTCCACGAGCAATTTATCGCGCCAGTTGTATTTGAGCAGTCCAAAGCCATTAGTTCCCACCCATAGGTCGCCTTTTCTGTCCTGAAAAAAATGGTTGATGTGTACTCCGTCCCGCAAGGGTTCGTTTTTGAGGGAGGTCGATACCCGCTCCATCAAGGACCTGCCGGGGTCGTAGCACCAGATTCCGGTGGCAAATGTTCCGATCCATACCTTGCCTGCGGGATCAACCGTCATGGCGGTAATCGTACTTTCCACGGGCAGCCGGGTTATTTCCTGTATGTCGCCGGTAGAAGGAATGAGCCTCCACAAAATGCCCGTATAGCTGCCCATCCACACGGTGTCTTTACCCTGCAAAGCTGATGCACCCAGGGTAAAACTATGAGACGCATCGGGCAGTCCCCTGGGATAAAAAAGCTGTGGTTTTTTTCCCTCAAACAGTCCGTATAGCCCTTCTTTCCACGAATAGGCATAGACCGCCTCCGGCGAATGACTGACCATGAAAATAATTTCTTTGCCTTCGAGCAAGGGCGGTTTCAAGCCATTGGGACCTAAAACAGCGATACCTTTCCCCGAAGAAATAAGCAGGTCTTTGCCCGATTGAGCCACGCCGGTCGATTTGTTGGTCCGTAGTCCATCGCTATTCGAAAGGAGTTGAAAGGGGTTGGCACGTCCATACAGGAGGTCAATTCCGTCTTCCCAATACCCTATCCAGAGGTTGTGAAAATTGTCTTCATAAATGGCTTGAAGGGCATGGCTCTTCAGTCCGCAGGGGTTTTCAGGAGAAGGCCGGGTGTGGGTAACCTGGATAGGCAGGGTAGCTTCCAGGGTCAGGAAGCCCGCATCGCAGGCAATTTTTAATTTCCGATCTGCGCCTGTGGTCACTCCCCGCATTACGTTTCTGCCATCCCTGTTTTCATAAAACAAAACAGATTGGAAAGTGGCTGTTTTGTCATCGAAGCGAAAAAGGCCATTTCCTTCAAAACCCACCAGCAAACCCAGGGAAGGGTGGTCAATAAAAAACCCGGTTCTTAATAGATGGGGCTGTGGATTGGGAAATTGAATAGGGTACTTAACCGGTTTTCCGCTTGTCTGGTCAAAACACCAGATCTCCCCGTTCCGGGTGCCTGCCCAAATCCGGGATTGTTTGTCTTTGAGGAGTGCCGTGATATGTTGAGTGGCCGTTGAGGGGATCAGCTGCATTTTATTACCGGGCAACAGCAGGTAAATACCCCTTTCGGATCCTACCCAGGTCCGGCCCTGATTGTCGTTGGCAAAGGTGTTGATAGCCAGCTGGTCAATGGCATTGCCGTCCACATCGCGTGTGATGCGCGTAAAAATATCGCCCTCAAATTCACGAATGTTCAGCCCGCCGGTTATTACGCCTACCAGCAGTCGCCCCTTGCTGTCTTCTGCAATACATTTTATCTCATTGCGCGAAAGGCTGCGCTCGTTCCCGGGCTCGTTGCGGTACACCGTAAATCCATAACCGTCAAACAGGTTCAACCCGTCCATGCTGCCAAACCACATATAGCCCTTGCTGTCCTGAAAAATAGAGAATACCGAACCCTGCGACAGGCCATTGAGGGAGGTGATGTGGTCAAAACAGGGCTGGGAAAAGCCTGAAAGACAGGCCCTTAATAGAAAAAAAAGGCATATGGACTTAGCGAAGTGTCTTGACATATGAAGCAGACTGGAGGCAAGAGGTATCCACATTTAACAGATCAAAAGCAGAGAAATATTCTGAAAAAGTATGCCCGGAATTAATTCTCCGTCCATTTATTCTCAAGGAAATTTACTCTCATATCAACATATTTCAAAATGTGAATGTGTATGGCGGGAAATAAATGATGAACGGGCAGGCCTCATTTTCACTCCGCTATGGACACAGTAGACAGCAGTAATATTAGGGTAGTTTCTTATAAACGACGTGCACGCGGTTTCTTCTTCGGGGTGTCTTTCCTTTCAAAATAAGGCAGGCGTTCCAGAGGTACCTCGATTTCGAGCGTAGCGGGTCCCTGATAAACCTTGCCGTCGTCGCCCAGCCATTCACCGGCGGGCAGCAGCACCTGGCGGTGGGTTCCGGGCACCGTCATGGGCGTTACCAACAGGCTATCGCCGAGCATAAACTGGTCCTGCACTTTTTCAAATCCCTGATTGGGAAAAACATACTCCATGTGCCGCACGATGGGGTCTCCGGTAACGGCAGCTTCCTTTGCCAGACGCATAATCAGCGGGGCAAAACGGTTATCCCTTAGTGCTACTGCCTGCTTTATGGCTTCGAGATGCGGGATATCCAGTACCCGCCAGGGTGCCATCGAAAACTGCATCATCGGCATCAGGGCGTGTATTTGGGCCGATCGCACAAACAACTCCTGGTCAATTTTTTCTCCAAATGATCCCAGCATTCCGCCGCCGATCATGTCGGGGCAGCCGAAGCTGTAGCCCAGCATGCCCTGCACCAGCATCCCCGGAATAAGCTTTTGGAGGTCGGTCCAGCTGTGGTTTTTATCGAGCAGGCGCTCGGCCAAAGGTTCGCCGCCCATTTTCCAGGCAGCCCGGTATTCGTTCAGTGGGTACGACAGCCCCAGCTCGCAATAGCGCTGTGCATGAGTACTTGCTGGTACCTCTGAGTCTACGTAATCGGGATAAAAATACCAGTCGCCTCCATCGAATTTGAAGCCGTCCACGGCATAGGTTTCCTGCAATGCATCGAGTTGGGCTTTGAACCAATCCATAGCTGCGGGCTTGGTTAGGTCCAACACCGCACTGGCGCCATTCCACCAGCGAATGAGGGCAGGCTGCGGCTTGGTCTGCATCCATTCAGGATAATTCTGGACAAAAGCATTTGGTTTTTCGAGCAAAAGTGCCCCTGCATCTTTTAGGCTGCGGTACTCATACGAGTCAGGCGATACCGTGGGAATTACCCACACCATTACCTGAAAACCCAGGGCATGCAGGGTGTCCATCATGGCTTTGGGGTCAGGAAACCGCCCGGGGTGAAACCGCCACTCGCCGTAGTCCTGCTGCCAGGTATCGTCGAGCATGATGATCCCGGCAGGAAAACCCTCGTTGATAATGGTACGGGCATATTCGAGGATGCTCTTCTGGTTTTGGTTATAGCCCAATTCTATCCAGGTATTCCACTGCGGTACCCGAAACAATAGTTCAGCAGGCATCGTGCCTTTGGGGGCAAAAAACTGCGACTGGGCGCTGTGGTAAGCCTCTTTCAGGGTATTCCCACCCGCATAAACCTGAAGGTCGGTACCGCCGTTAAGCACCATTTCATTTCCCTGGAAACAAAACTGAAAAGGCAATTCGCTCCACACATACCGCCCTTTGGAGGAAATAAGCAAGGGTTGAGCCTGGTTATCGAGGTTGGTTTTCCACAGGTCGTAGGTGATACCTGTGGCCTGAAAAGGCATGAGGTGACTGGCATTCACCAGGGCGCCCCACCACGACTCTCCGGGAAGGCAGGTTACCGTTTGGCGGCTGGTGTATTGGGCAAAAACCTCGCCGCTCAGGTACTGGAGCGCCATGATACATATTGTTATTTTCAGCCAGGGGCTGAGGTTCAGCCGTGCTTTAAGGTACTGGGTTTTCATCAGGGAATAAGGACCACTTTGGTGGAAAATTGATAAATGCTGGTGGTTAGCGAAAGGAGGTAAATGCCCGAAGCAAGGGTAATCGGAAATTCGTTGGCCGGGTCTTTGATTTCGGAAAGCTGAAAACGGATCACTTCTCTGCCCGCGAGGTCAATTAATTCGAGGGTTACGTTTTGTTTTTGCCAGGTATCCGGCCAAAGTATCCGAAGGGAATGACCCTTGGCGGGATTGGGAGCTACGCGGGGTGTTTCTATTTTGACGGGGTCTACCGGTTCCTGAAACTCGTAACTCTCGTCGTAGGGCTGCCAGGCAGGGGTTTGTGCTAGGTCGAGCGAAAGCAATCCGTAGGTAATGGCCGCGGGTAGGGTGTTTTGATGCACGGTGTATTCCGATTGAAGCGGAGTCGTGCGGCTGTTCCACCAGCGTTCGTGCCCGGGCCAAAGGTTCAGGGCCGGGGTCAGGGTCTTGGCCGCAAAGTCGTTATCCCAGGGGCCCAGCGGGCGAGGGGTAGGGTCGGAGCGCCAGGGTCCGTAGGGCACAATTCCTTTTCGGGGAAAGGCGGCACTGTCGAGGTACCACGAATCAATACAAAAGATATCGAAGGGCGACCTTTCGCCCACTCCGGATATCCAGGTCATGTTCAGCGGATTAGCCCCCAGAAAATAGTCAGCGGTGGTAAAAAGGGCTGATTTCCAGGTGTCAGCGGTGGCTGGCGCAAACCTCCGGGCGATGCCATAGCCCATGGTCGCCCGGGAAATCATCGGGGTGGACGAATGGCCGATCAGCATCGGAAAGTAGAAATCGCCCGCCCAGCGGCTGCCCCTTTGCGAGGCACTGCCTATATAGCCATTGGCCGATTGCACGAGAATGTCTTTCATCAATTGTAAGCTGGTGGCGTCCACCGGGCGGTTGCCGGGCATGAGCAGGTAAGCATATACCGGGTAACTCCAGCCTTCGTTTACGCTAGCCGAAGCTGTGTACACTTTCGAGCCATTGGCGTATTTCGCTGTAGGAATGTCCAGTATCAATTGGTCGTGGTAGGTTCTGTTTCCCGTCAGGCGATACAATGACACAGCAGCATACATCCTGTCCTGCCAAACATTCAGCTCATGAGGGGCTTGATAATCGTTGGATTGGGTATGGTTGATCGCCCATTCGTAAGCACTTTCGGCTTCTTCTGTCCAATTAATTCCTTCCGGATCGACAAAGTTGCCTGTCTGTAGCAGGTAGGCAAAATGTGCCGCCAGGCCTGCATACCGGAACGTGGTGAAAACATCTTCTCCCAAAACGGCCCAGGTCCTTCCCGTGTCTTCCCACGAACCATGGGTGGTTCCGTCGGGTCGTTCATCTCCTCCAAACCAGTCGCCAGCTACCCTTGCTCCCCCAACGCCCCCGGTGCCATAACCCGCGGCTTTCATGGCGGCGCGGGTGCGGTGTAGGTACCGGATCAGCCAGCGGGCCTCGTCCAGCAGGTCGGGCAGGCCATTTCCGGCTTCTGGAAGCAACAGCTGTCCGTCTGTAAATTGGGCAGGAGCCATTTCGTAGAGAAACATGAGCTCGGCCGGAATCTTGAGGTGGGTGAAATAACCGTCCCAGTCGCCGGCGTCCTGGTACCAGCCCCAGGTATCGATGGGGCCTTTAAAGCCCGCCTCTATTCCGGCTTTGTCGTTGACACTGTTGTCCATGTTTTCGAGGTCCTGCATGCGGCGGCTGGAGTATTGCAGTTTTTCTGCAAAACCCGGCGTAAGGGTAGGGTTGTGGGGTGCCGGGCGGGGCTGGTCGGTATATGGGGCCACCGTTGCAATGCCCGACCGCTGCTGATACAGGCCGTTCATTACCCAGTAAAAGGGTTCAAAATAGGCATCGGCTGCTATCCGGAAAGGAAAAGACGAACCGATGCCATCGACGACCAATCGATAGGTTCCGGGGGTATTGAAAGCAGAAAAATTACATTCGTACACGTCGGAGCCTAAGAAATTACTGCCCGGCGAATCCGTTGATTGCCCCGTTTCTATATTTGATTTTGCTTTTCTGAAATTGATTTTGCCGGAAAAAACCGTTTGCTGGCTCAGGCTGTCCACCAACCGGAAGGCTCTTCCCGACCAGCCGCTGAGGTCAGCCGCGCCGCCGTTTCCCATCCAGTGATAGAGGTAGCCGTATTTGGCAGGTGCGGCAGGCGAATAGCCCAGGTTATTGACATGGATGGCCTCGCTGTGGAGGATTTTTTCATCAAAAACAAAGGTGAGGCTGTTTCCTTCAATCCCCACGGCTGAAACATCGAGGGTATAGCTTTTATCCGAAACGAGGCTGTCAGGCAGGAAAAGGTACAGCCAATGGTCTTTGGTGTGATCGGCGACATTCAGGTTCTGGCAGCCGAGGGTGTTGTCCCAGTTCTGGCATATCCAGGTGAAGTCCTGTCCCTTGCTTTTGCGGGATACAGATACAGGAGTTCTCGCGGAGGAGTAGGCCGGGTCGTCGGTGCTGGAAAGAAAATAATTCGCTGATTGATCTGCCAGAGAAACATTGAGCGCGTTCTGAACAACATACTCACTGGATCTGGGCTGGCCTTTTTTGTGGTGTACCACATAGCCATCGCGCACTTGCACCATCAATATCCGATGCGTAATGGGGCTTATTTCCAGCACTTCTGCCGCTTGAGTGCAGGTTGCCATAGCCCAGAAAAACAGGAATAGTAAAGTCGATTTCATCCGTAGTCTGATTGAGTTTAACATACAATAAGGTAAAAAAAAGGAGCCTGACCCATGCTCACTTGATTACAAGTAGAGGCTGTCAGGCTCCGGGTTCAACTTCAATTCCAACCCATAATTTTTACATCAGCAACAATCAATACCCCGGGTTCTGAGATACGTTAGGGTTCAGGTCAATCTCATTGTTCGGAATAGGGAAGAACAAATGAGTACCTGGGTCAAAGCTGATTTTAGAGTTAACCGAATTGAAAAAAGCGGTGTTGAGCGTAATGACTCCGGCTTTGTGCCAGCGGCGGAGGTCCACCCAGCGGCTTTCTTCGCCAGCCAGTTCGATAAAACGCTCATCTATAATCCAGCTCATGATCTGGTTTGCATCGGTAGAGGCCGGACGATCGGCTGGCACGAGCTTGTCCGCCGTCATTTCGCGGGCACGGGTACGCACCTCGTTAATCAGGCTTATCGCCTCAGAAGCAGATCCTCCCGAGCGGATAATGGCTTCAGCTTTCAGCAGCAATACGTCGGCATAGCGCAGAATACGCGGGTTGTTTAAGGAGCCCACGCCGGTATTGGCTTTTTGGTCGAGGGTAACATACTTGATAATGGCCCCATCGGCATTCACGGTGATGTCTTTGCGGGGGTCGCCCGTTTCGTAGGCATTGATGAGCTTCTGGGTTGCTACGTAAGGAGGGGTGCCGAACAGGCTCCAGTGATTTTCATAAAATCCCCAGTAAGATGACATCGCTCCCACGCTTCCGCCAAAATCATTGGCCAGCCACACGTTGTCGGTAGCTTGCTGGCTCGCCTGAAATTCGAACAGCGACTCAGCGTTGTTTTCCATGGCCGGGTCGAAATTGCTGTTGAAATCAGCCATCAACGATACGCCCTGGATCTGATCTGCAGCCTGAATAGCGGCGGCGTAATCTGCATTGCTATCGGACCACGAAGCCCTGAAAACCAATGCTTTGGCCAACATGCCACGGGCGGAATTAGAAGTTACCCGGCCCCGGTTGAGGGCATCCCAGGAAGCAGGCAACAAGCCCGCAGCTTCCTGCAGGTCAGAAATGGCCTGGTCGAGCAGCTGTGTTCCAGAAGTATTGCCTGGGGTGGCGTCGTCCACGGTGCTGATACGCTGGAGGGCCAAAGGCGAGGTGCCAAAGAAATTCCAGAGGTTGTAATACACCCAGCCACGCAAAAACAGCGCTTCTCCGCGGTGGGTGTTTTTCAGCGTTGCATCGGTATATACGTCCGAGTCCTTGTTCTTTTCCAGCAGCACATTGCAGCGGTTGATCAACTCGTAGCTCGACTTGTAGTAATTAGAGAGCAGTCCGTTGCCGCTGTTCAGGGTCAGGAAGTTCTCAAAAGGTGTGTCGCCCGAAGTGGTGATGTCGTCGCCCGGCAGTTGCCAGATGGAGCATTGCGGTGAAAGGGCTGCGTACCAGTAAAAATCGGTCATCTTGGCGTAGCAGGCGCGTACAGCCCTTTCAAATTCTCCCATATCCTTGAAGTAAACTTCTTCGGTAAGGAAGGCGGGTTGCACATCCAGGAATTTTTCATCCTTGCAGGCGCTGTAGGTCAGCAGGGTGAAAATCACCACCATGCCCAGGTAAAGCAGTTGCTTAATATTTTTCATGTTTTTTTCTGTTGAAAATCTCAGATGAGGAATCAGAACGTAAGGTTGATGCCGGCAGTAAGGGTCCTTACCGGAGGAATAACCTGGCCATCGCGGTTGGTTTGTTCGGGGTCAATGCCGCTCCATTGGGTGAGGGTGAACAGGTTGCTGGCCATCAGGTACACGCGCATGCTTTGGGCAAATGAACCCACGTGGCTGAACGCTTTGCTGTCCACGGTATAGCCCAGGGTCACGTTGCGGAGGCGGAGGAAGGCTGCATTTTCTACCCAGCGGTCAGAAAAACGGGTGTTGCCGTTGGGGTCGTTGATAATGGCGCGAGGCATGGTGGTAGAAGGATTTTGCTCTGTCCAGCGGTCTTTTACCGAGGCAAACTGGTTAGGCAGGTTGCTGTAGGACATGCCTTCTCCGGCAATACGTGCAGTGTTAACAGCCACTACGTCGCCCACTCCCTGGAAAAATACATTGAGGTCAAATCCTTTGTAATCAGCCCCCAGGTTGAGTCCGTAGTAGAACCCTGGCACCGTTTTGCCCAGGTAGGTGCGGTCGTACTGGTTGATTTTGCCATCCGGATTCGGATCAGGGCCTTCTCCCGGATTTTTAGGATCGCCGTTTACATCCACAAAGTACATGTCGCCCGGCTTTTGAGCATAACCGCCGTTGGTAGCGTCGGTGGTGGTGGCATTGTAAGCGTCGATTTCAGCTTGATTTTGGAAAATACCGCCCACTTTGTACCCCCAGAGGTAGAAAAGCGGTTGTCCTACTTCCACACGGCCATATTCGCCACCGAAAGGTTCGGCGTTGAAAAGGCTCTCTACTCGGTTTTTAACTGTGGTGAAGTTGCCACTGAAGTGAAGGCCCACGTCACCCACTTTGTCGTTCCAGCCTGCCTGAAACTCCATGCCGCTGTTGCGTACCGAGGCGATGTTGAACACCGGCTGGTTGTAGTTACCTACGTTTGCCGGTAGGGCAGCTGCCTGCAGAATGCCGTCCGTGAGGCGGTTGTAGTACTCAATGGTTACATTCAGGCGGTTTTTGAGGAGCACAGCGTCAAAACCTATGTTGTAGGTAATGGCTTTTTCCCAGCTCAGGTCACGGTTAGGGAAGTCGGGGAGGAATGCGCCAAAGTTGGGGCTGCCCACGGCGTTTCCGTTTCCAGATCCATATGAATAAGTAGGATTGGTGTTAACCCCCGAAAGGAAAGCAAAGGCACGGGTTTCCTGGTTACCCAGCTGTCCGTAACCAGCGCGGATCTTCAGGTCGTTGAGGGCAGATACATTTTGCAAGAAGGACTCTTCGCTGATGCGCCAGGCCACAGCTACCGAAGGAAATACGCCCCAGCGGTTTTCGGGAGCAAATTTCGAGCTGCCATCCCTGCGCACGGTGGCGTCGAGGTAGTAGCGGTACTTATAGTTGTAGCTCACCCTGCCCAGGTAGCCGATCAGGGCCTGACCGTCTCTGAACCCGGAGGTTCCATTGTAGCGATTTAAGGAGCCCTGAAGCGTGTTAAACTGGTCACCCACAAGGTTGATCTGGTTGTTTTCAGCCAGCAAAGCCTGGTAGGTAATCTGCTGTTGCATGCGGTTGGCCAGCAGGTTGATGGTATGACCGTTAAACTCCTTGGAATACTGAGCACTTACTTCGCCCACCAGGTTGATGGTGCGGAGGTGGCGCTCGCTAAACTGGCCTTTGGAGGTACCGTCGCCAATCGCATAAGGGTTGCCTGGCGTTTGGTTAAATACATATCCGTTGATGTCAGAGAAAGTCTGTCGCAACTGGAAGTTGTAGTCAGCGCTCAAAGTACCCTTGAAAGTCAGCCCTCTGATAGGCTCAAACGTCAGGTAAGCCGAGCCCATGTTGCGGGTATAATTGTAGTTAACCGTGTTCAGGTCCTGGAAAGCAAAGATGTTGCTTCGGGTGTTTGGTCCCCACAGCAGGGTGGTTTGGTCCACTTCCTTCGGTGGGCCTGAGCTGAGTTTGTCCGGGTCGTAATCGGCGTTGTCCTTAAAGGTAAGGGCTGATACCGGGGCATATCCATAAGGGTTAGCGCCATCGACAATGGGCTGCCAGGGCGAAGAGGTTGCCAGGCGTTCCAGGTTGATGGGTTGGCCGGTTGAAAAAGCGGCATCGTTTACCTGGGAATAGGTCAGTCGGTAGGTAACACCGGCCGAAACGTATTTCGATACCCGTGTATTGATGTTGGTTGAAAAGGAATAGCGTTTCAGGTCATTTCCTTTTACGATTGCATTCTGGTTGGCCTGGCCAAAAGAAAGGTAGTAATCCGTGTTTTCGGATCCCCCTGAAATGCGCACACTGGCGTCCTGCATCACGGCATTTTTATTCAGGCCATAGTCCTGCCAGTCGTAAAAATTACCCGTAGGGATGGTGTCAAGTGAACGATATGGATCAGAGTTCTGGGCATCTACGTTGGCCGCAAAGGCATCTCTGTAAAAAGAAACATACTCCTGGGTATTCAGCACATCGAACCGGTTCAGGGCATTCTGAATACCATAAGAAGCATTCAGCTCTACTTTGGGCTTTCCGGTACGGCCGTGTTTGGTGGTAATCAGAATAACGCCATTTACCGCACGTACCCCGTAGATGGCCGCAGCAGAAGCATCTTTCAGGACCGTGATAGACTCAATGTCGCCGGGAGGAATTTGCGAAAGGATGTTTACCCCTCCGCGAAGGTCGGCTTCGCGTGAAGCGGTTACCCCGTCGAGGCCGCCGTATTGCTCATAGACCGGAATACCGTCGATCACATAGAGCGGATCGGCGTTTCCAAAGGTACTTACCCCGCGGATACGCACCTGCGGGCGAGCCGTAGGGCTACCACCGGGGGTGCTCACATATACACCAGCCAAACGGCCTTGCATGGCCAGCTCGGGGGTATTGGTAGAGGAGCGGGCGATGTCGGCACTTCTTACGGTAGAGATAGAACCCGTCACATCACGGGCTTTCCTTTCACCGTAGCCGATAACCACCACTTCTTCCATGGCGTAATTGGCAATTTCCATGCGTACGTCCAGGCTTGTCTGGTTATTGACCGACACCTCTTGCGTGGCGTAGCCGAGCAGCGTAATCTGTAGCACAGCGTTGCCTGGCACCTTAATGGTGAAGACGCCGTTCACGTCGGTAAAGGCGCCAGTGGTTGCCTCCTTTTGGAGCACACTGGCGCCTACTAGGGGCGATCCGTCAGGGTCGGTTACCTTTCCGGTCACAGTAAGGGTCTGTGCCCATCCGGCAATAGCCGACCCTACCATGATAAAAAGGAGGAGCGATATCCTCCAGGGTAGTAGTTGGTGTTTCATAAATAAAAAGGGTGAAGATTTGGAAAAAATTCAGTTATCGAAATTAGAATATACCTACCCCGACGACTGGCAATCCCCTTTCAATTGCTGGTAATTTTGGCTCCGGATGTTGCGCGTAGGGCGTTGTTTGGGCAAATTGTAAGGGACATCCTCACCCCCTTCTGATGCGCAATAAACATTTTACAGTTTCTACTCTTTCTGCCTGCTGCCTCCTCCTGCCGGGTATCTTTTCGGAGGCCTGCACCCCTGGCAGCCACGAGCCTGATACCCTGTTCAGCCAGGTTCCGACCAATGCCTCCGGCCTCGATTTTCGAAACGATATCCGGGAAAATGATACCATCCGCATACTCACCTTCGAATACCTCTACAATGGTGGCGGGGTAGGGGTGGGCGATTTTAACGGCGACGGCTTGCAGGATTTGTTTTTTGCCGGAAATCAAAATTCCAGCCGGCTCTACCTCAATAAGGGAGACCTTCGTTTCGAAGACGTTACTGAGGCAGCTGGCGTTTCCACCACTGCCTGGTGCACGGGGGTAGCCGTAGCCGATTTTAACCAGGATGGTCGCCCCGACATTTATGTTTCCACCATCTTTCCTGCAAGAACAGGCAGCGCAGCCAATTTGCTTTTTCTCAATAAGGGAGGTGAAAAAGGCGTGCCCACCTTCAAGGAAGTAGCGGCTGAAGCAGGGCTCGATGACCGAGGCTATTCTACCCAGGCTAGCCTTCTCGACTACGACCACGACGGCGACCTCGATGTTTATCTCCTCACCAACGCCCTCGAAGATTTTAACCGAAACGTGGCCCGTCTGCCCGCCAAGGATGGCACAGGCAAAAGTACCGACCGCCTCTACCGCAACGAGGGTCCCGATGCTTCGGGTGTACCCCATTTCACCAACGTATCGCGGGAAGCGGGCATTTTGCAGGAAGGCTGGGGACTCGGCATCTGTATTGCCGACTTCAACGACGACGGCTGGGAGGACATTTACTGCGCCAATGATTTTTTGTCCAACGACCTGCTCTGGATCAATAACCAGAACGGCACCTTTACCAACCGCATCGCCGACTACCTCAGCCACCAAAGCCACAACAGCATGGGTTGCGACGTGGCCGATATCAACAACGACGGCTACCCCGAGGTCGTTACCCTCGACATGATGCCGTTTACCAATCCACGCATCAAATCGATGTTTGGCATGCCCGATTACGACCGTTACCAGCTCGGCATTCGCCAGGGATACCAGCCGCAATTTGTGCGCAACATGCTTCAGCTCAACCAGGGGCCGGATGCGCAGGGGCAGCGTACTTTTTCAGAAATAGGCCAAATGGCCGGTATTTTTGGCACCGACTGGAGCTGGAGCGCCCTCTTTGCCGATTTTGACAACGATGGATGGAAAGACCTCTTCATCACCAACGGCTACGTGCGCGACATCACCGACCTCGATTTCACCTCTTACAATGCAGAGCTGGCCATGTTCGGGGATGTTGCTTCGCAAAAAAATGCCCTCTCCAAAGCCCTCAACGAGCTGCCGGGCGTGCACTTCTCTAATTTCATTTACCGTAACAAAGGCGACCTTACCTTCGAAGACAAAACCAAAGACTGGGGCATCGAAGCGCCTTCTTATTCCAATGGAGCCATCTACGCCGACCTCGACAACGACGGCGACCTTGACCTCGTTACCAACGACCTCAACCACGAAGCCCGCCTTTTCCGCAACAACCTCTACCACCAGCAACAACCGAAAGAAACCCATTACCTCCGTGTGGGCCTCAACGGGTTACCCGGCAACCGGGCGGGCTACGGTGCTACCCTTACCGCAAAGTACCGGGGGAAAAAGCAAGTGGTGCACCTTACCTGCCAGCGCGGCTATAAATCGTCGGTAGAACCCGTTGCCCATTTTGGGTTAGGGCAGGTAGCGATGGTGGATACGCTCGAAATAAAGTGGCCCGATGGAAAGGTGCAGCATGCTTTTCAGGTAAAAGCCGATGGGCAAATTTACCTGAGCTACCAGCCCGACAGCCTGCAGCCCCAGCCTGTTCAACAAAATCCCACCCTCTTTCTTTCGCAAAAAGCCCCTGAATGGAAGCAGGAGGAAAAGCCCTATGTGGACTTCAACGCCCACCGCTTGTGGCGGCGCATGTACAGCCAGGCGGGCCCCGCACTCGCTACCGGTGACCTCAACGGCGATGGCTGGCAGGACCTTGTGGCCGGTGGCGGCGCAGGCCAGCCGATTGCGATCTTTTTTCAGGACCAAAACGGCAACCTCTCCTCCCAACCCCAGCTCATCGAAAAAGAAGGGGAAGTGACAGCCGTGGCCCTTTTCGATGCGGACGGCGATGGAGACCTCGACCTCTACGCCGCCAATGGCAGCAGTGAATTTGAAGAAGGCAGCCCCAGGCTTCAGGACCAGCTCTTTATCAACCAGGGAAAGGGAGTTTTTGTAGAAAATAAATCTGCCTTGCCGGAAATGAAGACCGCTAGTGGATGCGTGGCAGTGGCGGACTACGACCACGACGGCGACCTCGACCTATTTGTTGGCAGCAATATTTCTACCCTGAAATACCCCGGTGCTCTCCGCAGCTACCTCCTGCGCAACGACAGCCAAACCGGAAAGGCGCTCTTTCGCGACGCTACGCCTGATTTTCTGCAAATGCCCGGCATGGTCACCACCGCCATCTGGCTCGACCTGCAGAGCGACGGCTTTCCGGAATTGATGCTCGCAGGGGAATACATGCCGCTTACCCTAGCTGATAATCAAAAAGGAAAATTAAGCCTTGCGGCTGTTCCGGTTTTTCAAAACTCCGAAGGTTGGTGGAATACCCTGGCCACCGGCGATTTTGATGGCGATGGCGACCTCGACATCCTTGCCGGAAACTACGGGCTTAACTCCCGCTACCAACCGAGCCCCGGGCAACCCGTGTGTCTCTACGCCAAAGACTTCGACCAGAATGGCCAGATTGACCCCATGTTGAGCTATTATGTGCAGGGAAAAGAAGTGTGCGCGCATACACGGGATGCCTTGACCATGCAGATACCTGCCTTGAAAAAGCGCTTTAACACCTATGCCGCGTATGGCAAACTGAGCTTTGAAGAGCTATTGCCCCGCAATGACCGCAAGGATGTACTCGTAAAACCCTGCAAGGAAACCCGCTCGATGCTGATCGAAAATCTGGGTAAGGGGCAGTTTGCGCTACGGCCCCTGCCGATGATTTTTCAGATGGCCCCCATCAATGCCTTCCAGGTCGCCGACTTCAATGGCGATGGCCGCTTGGATGTGCTGGCTGGCGGTAACCTCTTCTGCACCGATACCCAAACGGGCCAGTTAGATGCTTCTCACGGCTGGGTAATGCTCGGCGATGGCAAAGGAAGCTTTAGCCAGATGCCTGTTTTGCTCAGCGGATTCGGCATCCGGGGCGAGGTTCATAGCCTCGTTTGCCTGGATGGAAAAGGCGGGGAAAAGCGCTATTTCGTGGGGAGTGCCAACGAACCTTTGAAGGCCTTTTTGTGGAATAAATCCTCCCACAACAAAGCTATGGTGGCTTTCGGGAAGTAATTTTTTGCAAAAAAAAACCGGAGGCTGGAGCCTCCGGGTAATACTGCAGGGAAACTAACCTACTTTTTCCCTGCGAGTGCCTTGGCCACAGCACCGAGCAATTCAGGAGAAATGCGCTCCTTAAAGTCGGGACTGATGTATTCAAACTGGATCATGCCTTGGGTATCCAGCACAAAAAGCGACGGAACGGGCAACCATCCCTGGTTTATGCCTTCGGAGCTTTTGGAGAGAAGGTCATTGTATTTTTCGGGTGCCTGGAATGCCACGCCTACGCTGCGGATAAATTGACCCGAAGCATCAGAAAAAAGCTGGTAGCTGATTTCGTCTTTTTCAAGGGTGGATTTCAGCTTTTCGGGCGCATCTGGGCTGATAGCTATGATCTGGTATCCGAGGTCGAGGAGTTCCTGCTCCATGCGTGCCACGGCGCTCAAGTGGGTATTGCAGTAAGGGCACCAGCCGCCCCGGTACAGAATCAGGATGGTTTTCTTTTCATTAAGCAGAGAAGAAAAGCTTAAAGAATCTCCCTTCATAGAGGTAAGGGCGATGTCTGGAATGGTTTCGCCTACAAGCAATGGAGATATGTCTTCGGGCTTGGTGGGCAAAGACTCCTGGGCAAAGGAAGTGGTTGTGATCATCAGTAATAGGATGAAAAATGGAAGGGAATAGAGATGCATGGTGGTTTGGGTAATTTATTCATGCAAGTATACCCCTTCCAGCGTTCAGGGGTTATCTTCAGGAATATATCTGACAGCCAGGCGACAAATAGCGCGCTGCGGTTAATTGGAAATTTTTTTTGAAAAATGAGCTTGGCAGTCAAAGTTTCCGGCACTTATCCACAGACGTAGAAAACTCGTTGCGGGGCATCCCGTGTCTCCTTCGTAAATTAGGGCATGTCGTTTGTACACCTCCACTGCCATACCGAATTCAGCCTCCTCGACGGGGCCGCCAAGATTGAAAAGATGATGAAAAAGGTATCCGGAAACGGAATGCCTGCCGTCGCCATTACCGATCACGGCAATATGTTCGGTGCCTTTAAATTCGTAGCCGAAGCCGCCAAAGCAGGGGTAAAGCCTATTGTGGGCTGTGAATTTTACGTGGTAGCCGACCGGCATATCCGCGAGTTTACCAAAGAAAAAAAGGACAAGCGCTACCACCAGCTCATGCTGGCCAAAGACCAGAATGGCTACAAAAACCTCGCTAAACTCTGTTCCCTGGGCTTTATTGAGGGCATGTACGGAAAGTATCCGCGCATTGATAAGGAGCTGATCCTCAAGTACCACGAAGGCCTCATCGCCACCACCTGTTGTTTGGGTGCCGAAGTTCCGCAGGCGATCATGAACGACAGCGAGGCAAAAGCTGAAGAGCTGTTTCGCTGGTGGCTCGATATTTTTGGAGAAGATTACTACGTCGAACTCCAGCGTCACCGGTTGCCTGAGCAGGAAAAAGTAAACGAGGTGCTCCTTCGTTTTGCCAAAAAATACAACGTAAAAGTCATCGCCTCCAACGACTCCCACTACGTGGAGCAGGAGGACGCCAACGCCCACGACATCCTGCTGTGTATCAACACCGGCGACGTGCAGGCTACGCCCATCTGGAAAGAGGAAGGCTCTTCGCCCAAAGGTTACCGCTTCGGTTTCCCTAACGATCAGTTCTTTTTCAAAACCAAAGAGCAGATGTCTGCGCTCTTCAAAGACGTGCCGGATGCCATCCACAACACGCTGGAAGTAGCCGATAAGATCACCTCGCCGAAGCTGAAGCGCGACATCCTGCTGCCGAACTTTCCGCTGCCTGCGGGCTTCAGCAATGCCGACGATTACCTCGAATACCTGGCGATGGACGGTGCCCGACGCCGTTACAACAATATTCCGCTCGACGACCCGATGGATGCTTCGGGTCTTCCGCTGACCGAGGAGGTGCGGGAGCGCATGGAGCACGAAATGCGCATCGTGAAGGCCATGGGCTTTGCGGGATACTTCCTCATTGTGTCCGATTTTATCCGTGCCGCGCGCAAACTCGATGTGCTGGTAGGGCCTGGTCGTGGCTCGGCTGCGGGTTCGGCGGTGGCTTATGCCATCGGCATCACGAACATAGACCCCATCAAGTACAGCCTGCTTTTCGAACGTTTCCTCAACCCTGAGCGGGTATCCATGCCGGATATCGATACGGACTTCGACGACGAAGGCCGTCAGCGGGTGATCGATTATGTGGTGGATAAATACGGCAAAAACCAGGTAGCGCAGATCATCACCTACGGTTCAATGGCCGCCAAAATGTCGATCAAGGACGTTTCGCGCGCGCTGGAGCTACCTTTGGCCGAAGCCAATATGCTGGCCAAAATGGTGCCCGAACGCCCCGGTACCACCCTCGAAAAAGCCTATCAGGAAAATCCTGACCTGAAAACCATCCGCGACAGCAGCGACCTGCGCGGGAAGGTGCTCAAAACCGCCGAGATCCTCGAAGGCGCTGTGCGCAACACCGGCATCCACGCCGCGGGTATCATCATTGCCCCGGATGACCTCACGGACTATATCCCCGTAGCGACCGCGAAGGATGCAGAGCTCCTCGTTACGCAGTTTGAGGGCAAGGTGGTGGAAGACGCCGGTATGTTGAAAATGGACTTTTTGGGCCTGAAAACCCTCTCCATTATCAAAACGGCCATGCACCTGATTCAGGAAAACCACCAGCTGACCCTCGATCCGGACTATATTCCGCTCGATGACCTGAAGACCTTTGAGCTGTACCAGCGCGGCGATACGGTCGGTACCTTCCAGTTCGAATCCGACGGCATGCGCAAGTACCTGCGCCAGCTGAAACCCACCAACATCGAAGACCTCATTGCCATGAACGCCCTTTACCGGCCGGGGCCCATGGACTACATCCCTACCTTCATCAACCGGAAGCAGGGCCGCGAACCCGTAGAATATCCCCACAACCTGCTCGAACCCATCCTGAGCTACAGCTACGGCATCATGGTCTATCAGGAGCAGATCATGCAAACTGCCCAGATCATCGCCGGTTACAGCCTCGGAGGTGCCGACCTGTTGCGGAGGGCCATGGGTAAGAAGGATAAGGAGAAGATGGCCAAGGAGCGGGTCAAATTCGTGGAAGGGGCTGAAAAGCACCACAGCATCAAGGAGGCGGAGGCCAACAAGGTGTTCGACATCATGGAGAAATTTGCGGAGTACGGCTTCAACCGTTCGCACTCGGCAGCCTACTCGGTGGTGGCTTTCCAGACCGCTTACCTCAAAGCCAATTACCCCGGAGAATACATGTCGGCGGTGCTCACGCACAACGTGAACGACATCAAGAAGATCACCTTCTTTATCGAAGAATGCCGCCGCATGGGCATCGAGGTGCTTCCGCCTGACGTGAACGAAAGCCGCGGCCTCTTCAGCGTAAACCAAAAAGGCCAGATCCGCTTTGGTTTGCAGGCCATCAAAGGCGTGGGGCACAACGTGGTAGAGGCCATCATTGCCGACCGCAATATCCACGGGCCGTATGTGTCGCTGTTTGATATGTGCACCCGGCTGACCCCGCGTACCCTCAACAAAAAGGTGCTCGAATCTCTCGTGTATGCCGGGGCTGTGGATGCGTTTGGGGTGGGGCGCTACCGCTACTTCCTCTTTCCGGTCAGCAACGAACCCTATACCGTGATCGACCGGGCCTTGTCGTACGGGACAAAAGTGCACCAGGAAAAAACTTCCTCGCAGGTGAGTCTCTTTGGCGAAGCCTCGGGCTCCACCGAAGTACTTGCCGAGCCAACCATTCCCGAAGGACGCAACGACGGTTGGAGCGAACTGGTAAAGCTGAACTACGAAAAAGAAGTCATCGGCTTCTTCCTTTCCGGCCATCCGCTCGATCGTTTCAAATGGCTGATTGATGCATTTGCGACGTGCCCTATTTCAGAGCTGGGTGAGCTGATGCCCAAGGATTTTCGCATCGCGGGCATCGTAACGTCGGTCAGTGAGCGTATTTCGCGTAAAGGCACGAAATTCATGTCCTTTACCCTCGAAGATTTTTCCGATTCCTACGAATTTCTCCTGTTCAGCGAGCAATACGCCGAATACCGTAGCTATGTGCAAAAGGACGAAATGGTGATGCTTTCGGGCAGTTTTGCTCCCCGACGGTACGACCCTTCAGAGATGGAAGTCCGCATCAAAGAAATCAAGATCCTCGATGAACTCCTTTTTGAAAAACTCATCAAATTCCTCCAGATCGAAATCGAAAGCGAGGACCTCAACGACGAACTGGTCGAGGCTATTTATGCCCTTATTTCTGAAAACAAAGGCAGCAAAGACCTGAAATTCCGGATTGTGGATACCGCCCGCCGCACCAACCTCAGCCTCATTTCGGGCGAGTTTCAGGTGTCGCCTTCCCGCGAACTAGCCGACGGGCTGCAGCGCCTCGGAGTAAAATATCAGCTGGCATAAGCAAGGAGCTATAAAGGCTACTCGGTAAAATCGCGCGAATTTGTCGATCGTAATCGGTAAATTAGCGTGAATTTATCGATTAGGGGGCTTGATTTAGGCGCTAAAGTACCTTTAGAATAGTGACTAACTCAAAATGATTTTTGGTATCCACATGCCCTCGTTTTGGTAAAAAAGCCACCTGTTTTATTTTTGTTGTTCAATATCGAGGTGTAGCGCAGTCCGGTAGCGCACTACGTTCGGGACGTAGAGGTCGAAGGTTCAAATCCTTTCACCTCGACAGAGAAAATTATTCTCTTTCGGAATCATGGTAGGGGAGTCCAAATTTGCGGGAGCTAATGGGACTTAATCCCTGATCATGTTTCCCATGAAAAACCGCTCAATAGCCCCGATCCTCCTCTTGCTTCTCACGAGCGAAAAGTGCTTTCGCAGGGGAAGCATAAAATCAACCACCGTTTAAAGCAAATCAGCAAAATCGACGACCTTCCTTATATGCCGGAGTTATCGGGCGATAAGCGTTATTGGAAGGGGATGGTGCTCAAGGAAAAGGAGAGTGAGCGATAAATCTGTATTTTATCGCTCATAATTCGTCGATTTTTGAGCGATAAAACTCGAGGAAATAAAACGACCGCCATTGGTCCTTCCTTCCCCCAACCAAACAAACCCTGCCCTTCCCGGTTTACTTCTCCATGCAACAACCTCGTGCAATCGTAATCGGAGCCGGTATCGGCGGCCTCGCCACCGCCATCCGCCTCGCTGTGCAAGGCTGGGACGTGCAGGTATTTGAAGCGTCGGACATGCCCGGCGGCAAAATAGCCGAATGGCGGAGCAAAGGCTTTCGGTTTGACATGGGCCCCTCGCTTTTTACGCTGCCGCAGTTGGTGGACGAGCTATTTGCTTTGGCAGGTGAAAATCCCGCCGATCATTTTCGCTACCGCCAATTGCCCGTTGTTACGCGCTACTTTTTTCCCGATGGCACTAACCTTCCCGCCTGGAAGGACCCGAAAGATTTTGCCAACGAAGTCGCCCAACAGACCCTCGAACCCGCGGCCCACGTGCATGCGCACCTCCGTCAGGCCGAAAAGGTGTACGACATCACCAACCACGTATTTTTGGAGCGGTCGCTGCACAAACTCAGCACGTACCTGCGCTGGCCTACGCTGAAGTCGCTTTTTCGCTTTCCTCAGATCGATGCCTTCCGTACCCTCCACGCCGCCAACAAAGCCGCTTTTCGCGACCCGCGCCTGGTGCAACTGTTCGACCGATACGCCACCTACAATGGCTCCGATCCCTACCAGTCGCCTGCAACCCTCAACGTTATTTCGCACCTCGAGCACAACATGGGGGCCTGGTTTCCGGAAGGAGGAATGTTCGCCATCGCCCAAAGCCTGCATGCACTCGCCGAAAGGTTGGGGGTGAAGTTTGCGTTTAATGCGCCCGTAGAGCGGATTTTGGTGGAGCAAAGCAAAGCCTTGGGGGTGAAGGTAAACGGTGTTGACCACGCAGCTCAGGTCGTGGTTTCAAATGCCGACATCGTGCCTACCTTTCGCAAGCTACTCCCCGATATAGCCCCTCCGGAAAAAACCCTCAACCAACCGAGGTCCAGCTCTGCGCTTATTTTTTACTGGGGAATGAACCGCACCTTTCCGGAGCTCGATACCCACAATATCTTTTTTGCGAGCGATTACCACGCTGAATTTCAGGCCATTTGGCAGGAAAAAACCCTCGCCGACGACCTTACGGTATATATCTATATCAGCAGCAAAGCCGAAGCCGCTGACGCACCCGAAGGCGGCGAAAACTGGTTTGTGATGGTAAATGCCCCGGCCAACATCGGTCAGCCCTGGGACCTGCTGATTGCTAAAGCCAAAACAGCCATTCTCCAAAAACTCAGTACCAGCTTAGGGGTGGAGCTGGAGCAGCACATCGTAACCTCCAGTGTGCTTGATCCACGGAGCATTGAGCAACGGACCTCCTCGTACCAAGGCGCCCTCTACGGTAGCAGTTCCAACAATAAGTTTGCGGCATTTTTGCGCCACCCCAATTTTTCATCGAAAATAAAGGGGCTGTATTTCGTGGGCGGAAGCGTGCACCCCGGCGGTGGAATTCCCCTCTGCCTGCTTTCCGCAAAGATTACCGGTGATATCATAGGCCGGGTAAAATAAAAAAAGCCGCCCGGAGGCGGCTTTTGAGTCAAAGGCCAGAGACCTTATTCGATTACGATTTTCTCTACTACATTCTTCAGGCCACGCAGCACAAAAGCACCGTAGTAAACGCCTGAGGAGATGCCAGCGGTGGAAACATATTGCTTGCCGCCGGTTACTGGTACTACTTTCACGGCTTTGCCTAAGCTGTTGGTAATAAACAAAAAGCCGGTCATGTCTTCGGGCACCACAATCCAGAACCCGTCAGTAGCAGGGTTAGGGAAGAGTTCGATGCCTACTTTCTTCAGCGAAACTTCTACCGTATTGCTCAGGTGAGAGGTGCCGTCGATGTCGAACTGGCGGAGTCGGTAGTAGTTTACGCCGTTGGCTGGATTTTCATCCTTCATGGCGTAGTTCAGCGTGGTTTCTGACAGACCGGCAGCGTTCATTTTTCCGATAGCGGAGAAGGTTTTACCATCGGTAGCGCGCTCAACCATGAAGTAGTCGGAGTTTACTTCCTGTGTAGTCACCCAGTTCAGGTCCACAGTGTTCTCGTTGGCTTTAGCATCGAATGAGAGCATCTCAACCGGAAGGGTGGCAAAGAAGGCTTCTTCCCCTGCGGTAAAGTCAGAGTAAGCGTAGAAGTCGCTAACGGTACCATAGATGTAGTTGTTGTCTACATCGGCGCTTCCCATAATCAGCCAGTTGGTAGCATCCCAACGAGCTGATTTAAGTTGGCTCTCGTCCCCAATGATGTCGACATCATCGTAAGTAGCCAGTACATAGCAGCTAAATCCAGTAATATTGTTGCTGATAACCGTCCAGTACCTGGAAATAAGGTTGTCAGCACTGGCGTTGTCCGGGTGAATGTTGTTGTAAACTCGCACACTCACATTTGCCCCACTGGCGAAAGAGCCGCTGGTAAATTCGAGGCTGATGGGGGTATAAACTAGTCCATCATCTCCTATAGGAAAGAAGAATGAGCCCGGAGCATTAAATTCCTTTATTACCTCTGCAGAGTAGGCACGAATCATATTGGAGCTAGAATAGCTTGAGCTGGTTGTAATAGTTCCTGCTGTTCCAATTGTAAGCGTGCGGCTGTTAAGGTTAATTCGACCTCCATTCAGTGCCAGGGTACCTTCAATCCGCATGCTGCCTGAAAGGCTGATTCCATTTGGACGAGTAATCGTGAGGTTATTCAAGGTAATCGCCGGGATCGTTACCGCAGCGGCTGTTCCAGCTATAACCAGGTTTGAGTTACTGCCTCCTAACATGGTACCACCACCTGAAATACTAATACCACTGTTCAGGGTAACGGTATTTGAGTTGATAGAAAATACCCCTCCTTGTAAAAATAGAGTTGATGAAAGTGAGATGTTTTGATCCAGGTACACCCCATAAGAAGTATTCACCCGATACTGAGCCGTTTGGAAAGTTCCTGAACCCGTGTGGACAGGCGTTTTGTTAGGATCCTGAAAACGCAGGTGGCCGGTGGTGCCATTGTAAATGCCGTTGTTGATCAGGTTCCCATTCAGGTTGAGGGTTTGAGCATTCGAGCTGGTAAGCGTAACACCCGAAGGAATGTTCAGATTGCCGGCATAGCAGGCATTGGACAGGATATTTACATTCCGGGTAGCTTCCACCCATTCATTGTTGATGCTGTTGGTTGGTGCAGTTCCCAATACAAAGGTAGAGTCAACCAACCATGAACCCGCAGATTCCCACACTTTAAAAGGTTCACGTCCGGCGGTGCTTACCCAGTCGGTAGCGGCATCCATATTGGTCATGGTGCCGGTCATAACGTTGGTTGTTAGTTCAGCTACTTGAGTACCCGTTGCATCATCAAAGCGATAGAGGGCTACCAGGTTAGCGGTGGTTGGGTCGATACCATCCAGCATATTGTCCTGGATTTGAGTGGAGGTGCGGGCTGAGCTCCAGATACGTACTTCGTCGATTTGCCCTTCAAAAAATTCTATCCCTCCTCCGGCAGAGGTGGCTCCGATATACAAGTCGATTGCACTTACGCTGACGGGAGTTGCTCCGGCTACGGTACCTCTGTTAATCCCATTAACATAGAAGGTAACATCGTTGCTGGCATCCATCACCACGGCGATATGGGTCCATTCACCGGTGTTTACGGCGTAAGATAGGTCGTAATCCATAACGCTTTGAGCGGTAAAGCGAATAATAGAATTGGTTAATCCGAAGCTGTAAGCGTCTCCTTTACCCAATATCCGGGTTAAGCTTGCTGAAAGCGAAACTGGGTTTATCCATGCTTCGATCGTAAAGGTGTTGGTGAGGTCCAGAGGAGCTTTATCAGCTACGACTACATAGTCGTCGATGCCGTCGAAGTCGAGACCGGTACCTGCCCGGCGGTATTTGAGGGCATCAGAAGCACTGCCGAGGCGGGCATTGGAGGTTTTCCAGGCTGTATTGCCGACGAAAGTACCGCTGGTTCCGCCGCTTGATACGTTGTCGGTAAGGGTTATTCCTGAGCCGTTTGACATTTTGTAGTAGGCTGCGAGACCGGTTTCAGTTCCGGCCAGGTCTTTGTAATTAGTCGACAGGAGTTCATTGAATGTACGTGCTGTGTTCCATACCCGTACTTCGTCAATGGCACCCTGAAATTCACGGGTACCTAAGTAAGGATCTGCGGAGCCGATAACCAGGTTGTTTGCATTGCCTGTAATGGTAAAAGTACTGGTATTGGTGGCAACTTGTACCCCGTTAACAAAAAGGCGCATAGTAGTGCCGTCGTAGGTACCTGCTACGTGCTGCCATTTGCTGAGGGAAAGCGCACCAGTAGCCGAGGAAGTTTCATGCCATGCGCTACCATCACCCAAGCTAAAACCCAATTGACCACTGTTTCCACAGCGTAGCATATATCCGGTAGTGCTACCTTCTTTGGTTACAATGCCACCGTCCCAATAATTCGTTTTCCAGGCAGTTGGATAAATCCATGCTTCTACCGTGATGGTAGTCCCGGAGATGTTGTTTTGTGAGCTGGAAGCGACCGATACGTAATCGCCGGTTCCATCGAGGTTCAGTGCACTACCGGGTTGAGCTTTGGCTGTTTGCCAGCCAAATACTCCCAGAATGGCCATCAATGTCCACGAGAGCAAGTGTGGATGAATGGCTGAGAACTTTTTGTTGTTCATTGCAGGAAAAGTGAAAGGATGTAGAATAGAAATCATCTGCTTTTTGCTTTTACAAAGGAGAATAGACTTTCCCTTTTCCAAAACTTCCGTTTTTGGAATACTTACACTAGGTATTTTCCCTAGCTGAAATAGATCAGCAAAACCCTGATTTATTTCAGAAATTCAGAAATTCAGGATATTAGAATTTCGTAATATTTTCAAAAAAAATGATTAATGAGCTGATAATCAAGTTCGTGCAATTCAATTTTTGGCCTTGATTAGATATTATCATATCCAAATCAAGGAGGCGTAATCTGCTTAGGCTTGTTTTGGCAGCTATGTCTGTTTTCAGAAATTTCATATTTTCGGAAATTCATACATCCGTTCTTAAACATATATGAATTTTTTTTCTAATGAACCTGGTTTGCCATTTCAAAGCCCTATGTATTCGATAAGTGGTATGCTTTGGATGCTTTATTTGTAAGAGTCTCGTAATCAATGGTTTATTGGGATATTCTATTTTGAGGGATAAAAAAAACGCCTTCTTTCGAAGGCGTTCCTGGATTGAAGGACGAACTGGTTATTCGCGCACTTTTATTTTGAAGGTCTCGGGATCAGAAACGGACAGCTTTAACCTTCCGTAGTAAAAGCCTGGCTCCAGGTCAGAGGTTTGGACATAGGTTTGGTAGCCCTTCAGGATCACTTCCATCAGTACATTTCCTTTCAGGTCGGTCAGGATCAGGGTACCCGACTCGTCGTCAGGGATTTCTACATAGAATCCGTCCAGCGCCGGGTTGGGATATACTTTGATAACCGAAGGTGCGTCCTGTTCTGGTTTTGAGTTGATATCTTGTTGATCTAAAGCCCCAAGGTTACCCACAATGTTTTGCTTGATAACCCCTTGGCTACCTACCTGACGTGCAGCCGATTGTGCCCAGCCTACCATGGCCACGGCCATGAGCATCAGGAAAAAGGTGCCGGTACGGGTAACTTGCTTGATGGAGACGTGTGAAGTTCTTGACATGTTTAATAAATAAGTGATTGATTATTTCAAATGTCGTACTATCAATTCACCTGTCCATGCCCCTTCCACGGCTGCTGTTACATCTTCGGCAGGGGTGTTAGGTATTTTACCTATCGCGTCTTTGCAATTCCTTTTACCGATGCAGAGGGGGCGTTTCGGTGATTTGCCTACTTTTTTTCGGGTAAGAGATCGCGTAGGAAATCTTTGTTTTAGAAAAATAATAAGCAACCCCATCCCGGTAACGCCTTCGTTTTCCGCCAAAATTTACATCAAACCATAAAAAACCCCCGAATAAATCCGGGGGTTTGTCACTGAGATTGCCTCTAAATCAGAGTTGTAACTTCTCAAATGGAAGTGGTTTACGAAACATTCCGAGGGTAATCCTATGAAAATCAAGTAAATCAATCCTGAAAATCCCGCATCTCTTTAATCCTGATATAATTTCCTTCCGGGGGTGTAGGGTGCTCCCCATTTGTTCATTTCTGTACCCAGAGCTGTTATTTCCGATTCCAGCGCATCAAGTTTTACGGTTATCTCCGGCAATAGCTCTTTTACCAGGTTGTAGGTTTCCAGTTGGCTGCCCGAGGGGCCCGTAGTCGTGCTGCGCAATACTCCCGAGAGGGTGCCGATACGGTCTTCCAGCGAAGGCGCTGTTTCGAATTCGCGGCTGGCAATGGCTGCGTCCCCCTTCAGGGTAATGCTAATGGAGGCAAGCGCTTTCCGGATCTTTTCTATTTGTCCTAAAACCGAATCGGGTACAGCTGGGGTTACCCAGGCAGCTTTTTGAAGGTACTTCACTTGCTCGCTGAGTTCGTCCCATTTGCTGCTGGCAGCATCCACTTCCCTCACCAGGTCAGCCACCTGCGACTCAAAACGGGCCAGAGCTGTTCTGTCTTTTACGGGAATGGCATAATTTTCCAGCGATTTCACTTTAAAGGAAACGGGAGCGGCTACCTGGGCATAGGCGCCATCGACCACTTTGCCGATCTCTACCGAATAGGTTCCTGGCAATACATAGTCGCCGCTCGATTCAGTATCTCCCCTGCGGCTGCTCAGGCTGATGGCGTCCGGTGCGGGGTGTTTCAGGTCCCAGGTGAAGCGGCGAATACCCGAGGCGTCGGCTCCGGTTTTCAGCTTTCTTACCACTTTACCCGCCTGGTCGCGGATGGTAAACAGTAAATAAGGAGATTCCTCTACTGCTTCCGCCCGCAATGCTTCAAAACTGGGGTAGGGCACCGGCTTGCCCGCGGCTGTGAGCTTTTTCTCTTCCGCCATCCGCTGTTGTTTGCGGGTCTTCATGCCCTCCTTTTGATAAAAAGTAAAGGTTGCAGCCACTGGCGGGTTCTCCGACATATAGAGCGAAGCGCCCTGGAAATGCCGGTTAGGACTGCCAAACGGGGTGGCCGGCTCAAACATTAAGGCATCTTTTACTGGGAAAAGTACCATTTCGTTTTTCAGCGACTCGGGCGTTAGCGACCGCAAGGGCGTGTAGTCATCCAGGATATAAAATCCACGGCCAAAAGAGGCCAGTACCAGGTCGTTTTCTCTTTCCTGTATATCCATGTCGCGAATAGCGATGGTAGGCAAACCGGATTTCAGCTGTACCCAGGCTTTTCCGGCATCAGCTGTGAAAAATACACCGTACTCGGTGCCACAGAAAAGCAGATTGGGGTTCACAGGATCTTCTTCCAGGCAATACACCGAGCCGTTCTTGGGCAAATTGCTGCTGATAGAGGTCCATGTTTTGCCCCGGTCGCTGCTGCGGAGGAGGTAAGGGGCAAAGTCGCCGTTTTTGTGGTTGTCAAACGCAGCATACACCACCTGATCGTTGTGCATCGAAGCCCTCAGAGAGCTTACGTAGGTGGTTTCGGGTACAGCAGGGAAAGAGGCGATTTTCCGCCAGTTCTTGCCATCGTCTTCGGTTATCTGAATGAGACCGTCGTCGGTACCGGCATACAGCAATCCCGCTACTTTGGGCGATTCAGAAAGGGAGACAATGTTGCCGAAGATAGAGGTAGAGGCATTTTTGGCTACGGCATCTATGCTCCACACCTGGCCCATCACAGGCAGCAGGTTGCGGTCTATTTGCTGCGAAAGGTCGGGGCTGATGGTCTCCCACGAGTCGCCCCGGTCGTTGCTGCTAAATACTTTATTGGCCGCGAAATAGAGGCGCTGTGGGTCGTGGGTGCTGATGAGGAATGGTGCATCCCAGTTCCAGCGGTAACCGGCTTCGTTTTTTCCGGGCTGCGGCTGAATAAAGACCGACTCGCCGTTTTTCTTATCGAAGCGAACCAACCCACCATATTGCGATTCTGCATACACAATGTCCGTGTTGGCGGGGTCAATTTTGGATACAAATCCGTCTCCTCCATTGGTAACAAACCACTCGAGGTTCGTTACGCCCGTGGCATTGAGGGTGCGCGAAGGTCCGCCGAGGCTGTAGTTGTCCTGCGTGCCGCCATACACAAAGTAGAAAGGCTCGGTATTGTCGGCCGCTACCCGGTAAAACTGGGTAATAGGCAGGTTAGAGCGGTATTGCCAGGTGGTGCCTTTGTCCCAGCTTTCATACAGGCCCCCGTCGCAGCCGATCAGGTAATGTTTGGGGTTCGAGGGCTCGATCCAGATGGCGTGGTTGTCCACGTGCTTGTCCTTTTCGCCCAAGGGCACCACCGTTTTGCCGCCGTCGTTGGTCACCTTAGCGTAGGTGTCCATGATATATACCCGGTCCACGTCCACCGGATCACAAAATATTTCCTGGTAATAATTGCCGCTGGTAGAGGTTCCGCTTTGCTTACTCCACGAGGCGCCAAGGTCATTGGAGCGGAAAAATCCGCCTTTGTCGCCTGACGTTTCCACGATGGCATATACCACATGGCCATCCACCGGAGAAATCGCGAGGCCAATACGGCCCACGTCTCCTCCAGGCAGGCCCTTCATGGACTTGCTCCAGGTTTCGCCGCCATCGGTACTCTTATATACGGCCGATTCGGGGCCGCCTGAAACAAGGGTATAAACGTGCCTGCGCCGCTGCCAGGTAGAGGCAATCAGCACATCCGGATTCCTGGGGTCCATCACGATGTCCGATACTCCGGTATTTTCGCTGATATCGAGGGTCTTTTTCCAGGATTTGCCGCCGTCGGTCGTTTTGTACAGACCGCGGTCGCCGCCTGCTTTCCACAGCGGGCCCTGAGCTGCTACCCACACAATGTCGGGGTTGGTAGGGTGGATAATAATTTTACCGATATGCTCGGAGGTGCCCAAGCCCATGTTTTTCCAGGACTTGCCTCCGTCTTCAGATTTGTACACGCCATCACCGTAGCTCACCGAGCGCTGGCCGTTATTTTCGCCCGAGCCTACCCATACGATTTTGGGATTGGAAGGAGCCAGGCTGATGCAGCCAATGGAGTAGCTGGCCTGATCGTCGAATATGGGAGAATAGGTGGTGCCGTGGTTTTCGGTTTTCCATACGCCTCCACAGGCAACCGCCAGGTAGTATTCGTCGGCATTGTTGGGGTTAACGGCTATGTCCACGATCCGGCCCGAGGTAGTTGCTGGGCCGATATTGCGGAATTTTAGGCCGCTAAAGGTGCCTGAAACCCACAGAGAATCTGCCTTGGGTGTGGGAGTAGCCTCGGATGGTTTTTTCTTTTGCGAATATCCCGGCAAACATAGCAGGGTACTCAGCATCAGGATTAAAAGGTGTTTAAATCGATTCATGAACAATGGAGGTTGGTTGTATTGTCGGGTGCTGTATTTCGAGCGACACCGAAGAGTAAAATACCAACCATCCGCCTATGGGGCAAATGTTGAGTGCGGCTTTCTGCTAAATGCCCTTTACCGGGAATCTATTCCTGTGAATTATTCGGCAAAACCCGGACTAACCTGCCTACTTCGAAGGCTGCACCTCAAATTCCATGAAGTCGCCCTCGGTAATGCCATGAGTTAAGCAATACCCTGCATTCACCTCCACCACATAGCGCGCAGGGGCCGCCGAAGGGATAGACGTAAGCGTAAGGGGCTCGGTATTCCGGGCGATACTTACGATTTGCTGGTAGTTATTGATAAAAATAATGTCGAGCGGGAGGTAGGTGTTTTTCATCCAAAATGAACGAGGCTCCTCTCCTGCAAACAAAAATAACATGCCGCAACTATCGGCCATGGTATGCCGCCACATCAGGCCCTGGGTGATGTCCGTTTCGTTGTCGGCAATTTCGATCGTGAGGTTCGTGAGGGTGTCCCGGCTTGCTTTATCGAAAAAATAAAGGGTGCCCTCCTGCGTAAAAACCGGACCCGCAGGTGCGCTGATCTTCGATTCTTTTATTTCAAGGGGCTTTCCGGAAAACTGGAGCCAGGAATAGACACCGACTATCAGCAACAGCACTATTCCGGAGATAGGCAGAATGGATCTCTTATTCATGGGGCGGGTGAATAGGCCTTGAAAAAAAAATGCCAGCGGTGAAGCTGGCATGGAAAGAACGTACATCTGTTTCGCAGCAGTATTCATCGACAAAAAAGAAAGTGCTGCTTTGGCTTTCACGAAGTTTTACGCAAGGCTAGGGATGACGTTGTTTGTTTCGTTGGAAATCATCAGGCTTATTTCACTCCGGGGGATTTTCGGAGCGCCCGAAAAATCAACCAAAGGCCCACCAGGATCACAGGAATGCTGAGCAATTGGCCCATATTCAAAGCCATGGTTTCTTCAAATGCTTCCTGATTTTCTTTGAAATGCTCGATCACCAAGCGGGCCCCAAAAACCAGCGCAAAGAACAAGCCGCCAAGCAAGCCGGTTTTGTTCCGGGCATCGGTGCGCCAATACAGGTACATCAGGATGGCAAAGATCACGAGGTAGGCCAGCGACTCGTACAACTGGCTCGGGTGGCGGGCAAAGGTTTCATCGAGCCGCAGGAAAATAAAGCCCCAGGGCTTATCGGTCGGTAATCCCACGATCTCGCTGTTCATCAGGTTGCCGAGGCGAATCAGCGTGCCGGCAAGTGCGGTAGGCACAGCTACCCGGTCAATAATAAAGAGCATGGGCTTTTTGGCTACCCGTCGGGAAAACAGCCACAAAGCGACCATGATACCGATCAGTCCGCCATGGCTGGCGAGCCCACCCTGCCACACGGCCGGAATTTCAGCGAGGTGTTTGCTGTAATAGCTCCAGTCGTAAAAAAACACGTGGCCTAGCCTTGCACCTAATACGGTGCCCAGCATGAGGTGAATCAGCAGCGAATCCAGCCATCTTTCAGGAAGGTCTTCCTTTTTGAACATGGCCTGAACGATGAAATAGCCGATCAGGAAACCGGAAGCAAAGAGAAGGCCGTACCAACGAAGGTGCAAAAAACCGATCTGCACGATCTCAGGGTCAACATTCCATCTGATAAATTGTAGCACGGGAAGCAGTTATTGGGATTACTTTGCCAATTTAGCCAAATTGACCGATAACCCGAACAACCTTTGCAGCTGCTTCCGGTTTGCTTGCGTATAATTTTGCAAAAGCCTTTGCGTATCAGCCTATGTTCCGTTTGATCAACCGCCTTTTTTCCTGGATTTTTCTGGTCATTATCCGTATTTACCAATACGGCATCTCGCCTCTTTTTCCTCCTTCCTGTCGTTATACCCCCACTTGCTCGGTCTATGCGGTAGAGGCCATCAAGGTGCACGGACCCTGGAAGGGCGGATGGATGGCTGCTAAAAGGATATCGAGTTGCCATCCCTGGGGCGGCAGTGGCTACGATCCCGTTCCCCCAAAAACACATACCCACCTTTGATTTTTTGCCATGGCCACTTGGTTCTCCCGTTTATTTCAGGGTAAAAAAAGCATTCCTTCGCATGAGCCGATACTGGTAGACTTGCATGGGCAACCCATCAAGGTAGGCGATGAAGTAGAAGCACTTCGCTACGAATTAGGCATCGCGGTACTCGTCAATGGCCCCGACGGGCTCGAGTATCAGTCGGTTACTACCGGCGAAAAGGTGTCGTTTCTGCGCATGGTGGATGCTGCCACCCGTTTTCAAAAAGTAATCAAGCGATAACCTGTCTTAAGGTATGCAAGAGGAAAAACTACCCTTACTTTCCGTTAACGGGCTGAATATCAGCTTTGAGTCAGGCCTGAAAACGACCGTGGCGGTGCGGGACCTGAGCTTTGATATCTTCCCCGGCGAAACCCTGGCTGTGGTAGGAGAGTCCGGCTCAGGCAAATCGGTTACCGCCCTTTCGATATTGGGCCTGATTGATGCACCCGGCAAAGTATCTGCTTCGGCTATTACCTGGAGCAGACCCGGTAAACCCAAGCTGGATTTGCAAGCAATGCCCGGAAAGGCCTGGCAGAAAATACGGGGAGAGGAAATAGCCATGATTTTTCAGGAGCCGATGACCTCGCTCAACCCGGTCATGAAATGTGGCTGGCAGGTGGCCGAGGCCATGCAAGTGCACCTGGGCATTTCAGCCAAAGAAGCCAAAAAGCGCACCATTGCGCTTTTCAAAAAGGTAGAGCTTCCGCGCCCCGAGCAAATGTTTGACGCTTATCCGCATCAGATATCCGGCGGACAAAAGCAGCGGGTCATGATTGCCATGGCCATCAGTTGCGGGCCGGGCCTGCTCATCGCCGATGAACCCACCACCGCCCTCGATGTCACCGTTCAAAAGCGCATCCTCGAAATCATTCAGAAGCTTCAGGCCGAAATGAACATGGCCTGTCTTTTCATTACCCACGACCTCGGTCTCGTAAAGGAAATTGCTGACCGGGTACTGGTCATGCGCCAGGGCGAAGTGGTAGAATCCGGCACTGTCGATCAGATTTTTACCCAGGCCAATCACCCCTATACCCGGGGCCTTATCGCCTGCCGCCCGCCCTTGCACCATAAGCTGGACCGCCTGCCGACTGTGGAGGATTACCTCGATCCTACAGTAAATCCTTTAGTCATTGTATCTGATAATCAGGAAATTGTCCCCGCTGAGGAGGTGTTGATTGAAGTCGCAGGGCTAAAAACCTGGTTTCCGCTTCCCCGTAAAAGCCTGTTTGCGCCCGTGGAATTTGTAAAAGCCGTGGACGATATCTCCTTTCAGCTGATGAAGGGTGAAAGCTTAGGGATTGTGGGAGAATCCGGAAGCGGAAAGTCCACACTGGGCAGAACGATTCTGCGCCTCTTACACCCCGTAGCCGGCCAGATCAGCTATGCAGGGGAGGATTTACTGGCCAAAAAAGACGAAGAACTCCGCCAATGGAGAAAAAAAGCACAGCTCATTTTTCAGGATCCTTTCAGCTCGCTCAACCCGCGCATGCGTATAGGCGATGCCATTTTGGAACCCCTTAACGTACATAAAATAGGCTCCTCTGCTTCTAGAAAACAGCGGGTGATGCAGCTCCTGGAGCAGGTCCAGCTTTTGCCCGACCATTATCGCCGCTATCCACACGAGTTTTCCGGCGGGCAGCGGCAGCGTATCGTGATTGCGCGCGCCCTTGCGCTGGAGCCTGAATTTATCGTGTGTGACGAGGCGGTGTCCGCCCTCGATGTTTCTGTGCAGGCGCAGGTCCTCAATTTGCTAAAGCAACTCCAGGAAGACCTGGGCCTTACCTACCTCTTCATTACCCACGACCTCGCGGTGGTTCGTTTTCTGTGTGAAAGAGTAATCGTTATGCAACAAGGAAAAGTAGTGGAGGCAGGCAGGGTAGATCAGGTACTGGAATCTCCGGTTTCAGCCTATACCCGGCAGTTGCTGGAAGCGGTTCCGGGATAATTTCTCCTCAATAGATAAAACAAAAAAGGCTGCCTCTTTCGAAGCAGCCTTTCTTTTTGCGTGAATTACGCTTATTGAATGATCAGGCGCTGGGTAGCTGATCCGCGTGAGGTCGTCACACGAAGGAGGTACAGACCGGCAGGCAGTTTGCTGAGGTCGAAGGCAACTTCGGTTTCAGTAACACGGCCGGTGCTGCGACGCTCAATGGTTTGTCCATTTACGTTCAGCACTTCCAGGTTCAGGGCATCCAGTTCGTTCAGTTTTACTGACAGGTTAAAGATACCGCTGTTGGGGTTAGGCTGAATGGTCATTTCGGTCAGACCTGCGTTGAGCAAACGATCGATGCCAACGCTAGGAGGTCCAGGGCCGCCAATGGTCGTAGAGTCGGTGATGCTACATCCGTTTTCGTCAGTAATGGCCACTACGTATTTTCCACCCCAGATAGCGAAGAGGAAAGAAGCGTTGGTGCTAGGTCCGTTGGTGTAACCACCTGGGCCTTCCCAGTAGTAGGTGTAAACACCAAACTCACCACCACGCTGCACGTTGGCAACAACTGTACCTGATCCGGTTCCGGATGCAGTGTAAGGTACGACGTTTGCCACGCCACTTAAACCCAGTGTAAGTGCAGGAGGCTGAGATACGGAAGTTGTAACAACATTGGTACAGCCTGCGGCATCGGTAACAGTAACCGTGTAGCTACCAGCAGTAAGGCCTGTGATGGTAGAGGTAGTTGCTCCATTGCTCCAAGAGTAGGTCAAGGCTCCGGTACCACCGCTTGCGCTCACTTTGGCTTCGCCATTGGCTTCGCCGTTACATTTTACTTTTTTGTTGGTAGCCTCAGCCAGAATAGCTGCTGGCTCAGAAATAGCAACCTGAGCAAAGCTCTTACATCCGTTGGCATCGGTAACGGTTACGGTACTCACTCCAGCTGGAAGGCTGGTAGCACGAGCGGTGGTTTCTCCATTGCTCCATGCATAAGTGAAAGGTCCGGTTCCGCCGGTAAGAGAAAGTCCTGCAGTACCGTTGGTTGAACCAGCGCAGGAGATATTGCTTACAGAGTCAGCAATGATTGCAGCAACTGCACCATTCTGGTTGTTTACGATTACGGTAAGTACATCTGAGCAACCTACGGAGTCAGATACAGTTACGGAATAGATGCCTGCAGCAAGACCGGAAGCAACAGAGGTAGTTACACCACCGGCTGCTACGTCCCACAGATAGGTTTTGCTACCTAAGCCACCAGCAACGCTAACCGTTGCACTACCATTTGAGGTTCCACAAGCTGCATTGTTAACTGCGACCGTGTTCGTGAATGGGTTTTGCTTACAGTTGTAGAAAAAGGTAGGCGTTTGGGTAAAAGCCGTGCTACGGTCATATGAAATGTTGGGTACATAGATGTACGAAACAGGGTTCAGGGTGCTCTGGCCTGGAGGCAGGTCAAGCATCATCATGGGCTGAGTGTAAACACTGCCATTGTTGATACCGATGATAGAAGGCTTTGGAAGAATAGCACGTGAACCAAAGTTCGGATCACCCAGGGTGTGGTTTACAATCGGGGTAATGGTGTTATTTACAAGGTCTAAAGCACGGCCATAGAGGTCAGGGTTTACGTTGGTCATAGCACCTGGATCTTCTGCAGGCCCAGGAAGGGTCTGGTAAGTAGAAAGGGTGGTGTCAGAGTCGGTCCAGCTGTACATAACTACATTGCCATCTGAAGAAACAGAAACTTCCAAGCTTGGTCCGGAGGTAATACGTGCACTGGCATCAGAGTTTCCGAGGTCGCCAAACCATGCGTCAAAGGTTGACTGGTTGGCTACGTGCATGGCATTCCAGTCGCCGTAGCTGTCTTTGGTAATGTCGTACAGGTACATAACGATACCTGGGTTGAAGAACTGAGGACCTGAAGAAGGCTCGATTGTTCCACCGTTGATGATCCGGGTACCGTTGTTGGCTACCATGTAAAATCCGTGAGGATTACCATTGTTGTCCACCGCAAGGTCACCTCGCAGAACGGTGGTGCGAACACCGCCCTGGATGGTGTCGCCATTGGCATTCAGGAAAAGAAACTGACCCAGTGAATCAAGCAAGGCAGGAAACTGACGAAGGTCAACTTCGGTAGGAGCAGACCAGTTGTTGTTGCCCTGCCATTCGTAGAAGATAGGGTTGGCAGAAGTATCCTGACCACCGATGATGTCACCTGTGTGCATGATCCAGCCGTACTGTCCGTTCGGGCTGAAAGCAATTTTAGGGGTGGACATAAATCCTTCTGTACCATTGTTGAATAGGGTAGTCTTGTAGTGTGGAGGCACAATGCGGGTAGTTGTCCAGGTAATTTGCTTGGTAGCAGGATCCCAAAGGCCACGGTTTACATTGATTTCTTCGTGTACATCGTCGTTGATCAAGCCTTCCTGAGCGAGGTAGAAGAACTCGTTGGTACCCGGACGGTGTACGAGCGTAGAAGGCAGGTATTGATCGCCACCCTGGTAAGCGTAAGCTTCCTGTGTAGTTACGGGTGAACCAGCAATCGAAGTTGCAGCGCCAATCACGTGACCACTCCAGTCAGCACCGGCAGCATCAAGCACCGGACCTACATAGATCGCGTTCAAGTCATCCAGGTTAGGAGAAGCTTTGGTTGGGTCAGCGAAAATGGTCATGTTTGGATAGCGGCTCTGAAGCGTGTAAAGCGGGTTCAGGGTGCCAAGACCAAAGCATTGGCCGATGGGGGCTGGCGTACTGGCGTTAACGTTAACACCATTTCCAATTTTCCAGTTCAAACCGCCATCAGTAGAAATAGAGAAGCGGTATTTGCCATTGTCAGAACCACCACCACCACAGTTGGTGATATTCTGGCGATAAATAAAGGCGATGGTACCACCATTGGTACCTACGGCAGGCTCAACCGAGATCTGGTTGTCGCGGTCAGCAATAAAGGAAAATGCGTTAGATGATTCTCCTACTTTAATGGCAGAAATGGCTTCTGTTCCATTGGTGGTTCCGGGAGTTCCTGTTTGGCCGGTGGTTGGGTTAGAGCGGGCAGCATCTGCACTTTCTGAATAACTGGCTTGTTTCTTCCAGTCATTGGAGTTGACCAACCGGGTGGCGTCAGGGTTTTTATTCACCTGTTGTGCCATGGCTGATCCGGAAAGCAATACGACTGCCAACAGCGTCGAAATTTTTCTCATAGTACCTGATTTGTTTTTTAAAACTAAGGTTAGCTCCAAAAATAACCATTTAGCCTGCCAGTCAAAAAAATTTGTGACAAAACCCTGCCCTTTACTTGTTCTGTTATATATATGGTTGTGCTATTGACATTCTGAAATTTTTCTACCCCTTTTTTTTAAGAATCTTGTAACCGAATAATTTAATCTCCCGTAAGTATCCCCAGTAAAGCTATTTTTTACATTCAGGTTGGATGTAATTGGCTTATTCCGAAGAGGCGAGAGATCTGGCTCCCTGACCCTCTGGCAACCTCTCACAAAAATGAAAAGGTGCCCCTTCCAGTCCCGCAAGGGAAAAATAAACTGATTTAAGCACCATGAAGATCCATCCTGCCATTTCTCTTCTCTCCCTTTTTTCGCCCATCTACACCCTGCGTGTCTTCAATCTTGATTGCGCTGGTTGTTGTTGCTGATTTTCTGCGGATTTCCTCAGACCATTGCTGCGATACGGGCATTCTATGCTAATTTCTATGCTGTATGTCTGACCCTATTCAGGGCCAATGATCCGCATACCTATGTCTTCTTTTTTTTCAAAATACCCATCAATCATTTTTTATTATGAGCCAGAATCTTCGTTTTGAAACCCTACAGCTGCATGCTGGACAAGAAGCCGACTCCGCTACCGGTGCCCGTGCTGTTCCTATTTACCAAACTACCTCTTACCTCTTCCGCGACAGTGAGCACGCCGCTAACCTGTTCGCCCTCAGGGAGTTTGGCAATATCTACACCCGTATCATGAACCCCACCCATGATGTGTTTGAGAAGCGCATTGCTGCCCTGGAAGGTGGAGTGGCAGCCTTGGCCGTAAGCTCCGGACAGGCAGCGCAGTTCATTGCTCTGGGTAATTTGCTCGAAGCCGGAGACAATTTTGTCACCAGTTCGCATTTGTATGGCGGCACCTATAACCAGTTCAAGGTCGCTTTTAAGCGTCTCGGTTGGGATGCTCGCTTTGCTAAAGGCGTGGATGTGGATTCCTACAGGTCCCTTATCGACGAAAAAACCAAGGCTATTTACCTCGAAACGCTTTCCAACCCCGAGTTCAGCGTTCCCGATTTCGAAGCCTTTGCCAAACTTGCAAAAGAGCACGGTATCCCCCTCGTGGTAGACAATACCTTCGGCGCTGCTGGTTATCTCGCCCGTCCATTCGACCATGGGGTAAACGTAGTCGTGGCCTCTACTACCAAATGGATTGGCGGACACGGTACCTCTATCGGCGGTGTGATCGTTGACGGCGGTAATTTCGATTACGGCAACGGCAAGTTTCCCCAATTCTCTCAGCCTTCCGAAGGATATCATGGCCTCGTATTCAACGATGTTTTCGGTCCGAATAACCCCCTTGGATTGCCTAACATCGCCTTTATTATCCGCGCAAGGGTAGAAGGTCTCCGCGATTTTGGCCCTTCACAAAGCCCCTTCAACAGCTTTTTATTGCTGCAAGGAGTAGAAACCCTTTCGCTCAGGGTACAAAGAACGGTGGACAATGCCCTGACCCTGGCCAAATGGTTTGAGCAGCACCCACAGGTGGCTAAGGTCAATTATGCAGGCCTGGAGTCGAGCCCATATCATGCCACAGCCAAAAAATACCTGCAAAATGGTTTTGGGGGTGTGTTGAGTGTTGAGCTGAAAGGAACCAAAGAGACAACCTCTAAATTCGCTGAAGCACTCAAACTCGTGAGTCATGTAGCCAATGTGGGTGATGCAAAAACCCTCATTATCCATCCGGCTTCTACTACGCACCAGCAGCTATCTGACGAGGAGCAGCTTTCCGCAGGGGTAAAACCCACCGGATTGCGGATTTCCGTAGGCATTGAGCATATCGACGATATCCTCGCCGATTTTGAGCAAGCCTTCGCCACCGTTTTTCAGCCGGTGCTTGCCTGATAAACACCTGAGCCCATCCTTATTCGGGGTGGGCTCTTTTTTTACCCGAAAAACATTTGCTTTTTCGCCCCCTTCACGAGTAGCTTGACCTGTTCTTAGCCTTATTCATGCCCTCCGGAATATTTGACTATCCGCATCTTTTTCCTCTCGAATCCGGAGCCAGTCTTCCGGGTTTCCGCCTGTCATATGAAACCGGCGGTTCCTTAAATGCACAGAGAGACAATGTGATCTGGGTGTGCCATGCCCTTACTGGAAATGCCCATGCGCCCGATTGGTGGCCGGGTCTATTTGGTGAAGGGGAGGTTTTCGATGAAAATGCCTATTTCTGGGTTTGTGCCAATATGCTGGGCTCTTGCTATGGTTCTACCTATGCACTTTCCACTAACCCCGAAACCGGGGAGCCCTGGTACCACGATTTTCCTTTAGTCACCCACTGCGACATTGTCCGGGCATTTGATCTCCTTCGGGAGCACCTCAATATCAGCCAGGTATTTCTCCTCACGGGTGGCTCTACTGGAGGCCAGCACGTGCTCGAATGGGCCATTTTACGGCCAGATGTATTTAAACATATCGTTCCTATTGCTACCAATGCCTGGCATTCGCCTTGGGGCATTGCTTATAATGAATCCCAACGGATGGCCATTGCGGCTGATTCTACCTGGGTCAGTAGAGACTCCAAAGCGGGTTTGGCTGGTATGCGGGCCGCGCGAGCCATTGCATTGCTCTCTTATCGCAGCTACGAAACCTATCAGATTTCGCAGTCTGAGTCGGAAGAGGCGGTTTTTGATGATTTTAGAGCAGCTTCCTACCAGCGTTATCAGGGGTTGAAACTCGAAAAACGCTTCGACGCCTTCGCCTACTGGACTTTGTCTAAAGCCATGGATTCGCACCATGTGGGAAGGGGCAGGGGAGGAGCAATTGCTGCCCTGGGCTTGATTCGGGCTAAAACACTGGTCATCGGGGTACGCTCCGATCAGCTCTTCCCAATTCATGAGCAGGAATATCTCTCGAAATATATCCCGGGTTCGTCGCTCCGTGTGATTGAGTCACCGTACGGTCACGATGGCTTTTTGATTGAATTCAGGCAACTCTCTGGTTTCATCAGCGAATTTCTTCAGGGCTGATCGGGGAGTGATTCTTCTTCCGTAAAATCATCGTTGAGGAAAGTAGAGGGGCAGCCCTCCTCAGGCGAGAGTGTCTTATAATAGAAGGTGTCGATCAGTTCTTCGGGCTCCAGTCTGCCGCTGGAATAGGCTGTGAGGCTCAGCCTCCGACGAATGACGAATACTTCTGTGCCAAAATAACCTTCTTTGCAGAGGGGCCTATAGGTCACCTGATTTGCTTTTTGGGTAATGGTTTCTACCTCCGGGTCAGTTTTAGGTGCTTGGGGTTTAGCCTTGTAATGCATCCATTGCTGTATGGCGCCAACCAGCAGTACCCCCAGCAGCAGGCTTCTTCCTGCTATTTTTGTTACCGGAGGGGTTGTTTTTTTTCGGGGAGATAAGGATTTCATACGATTCAGGATTTACGATATCGATGCCGATAGGCAATGGGATGTAATCGTTTCATTCTCAGGTCAATGTCGCGGATACTCACCCGCCCGTCGCGGTTTTCATCCAGGCCATTATTTTGCCGGTATTTCAGGGTCGGTGACCAAAACATTACATAGTCGAGCGAATGCCCCCTGGCCCGGGGAAATAACACGCTCAGGTAGAGGTCGGTGAGCGACTCATAGGGCCCCGCACGTTCCATTTGTTGGAAAAAATAAGCCTCCACGAGGTCCAATTGCTGAATAGGATCCATTTTCACGAGGTCGCTCATCGCATAGCGTGTTCCCAGGCGCTTGTTGAGGTCCTGCAAAGCGGGGCGCATGAACTGGATAAGGCCAGTGGCGCCACTCCCCCGGTAGTTGATTACCCTGGGGTTGAATTTTGATTCTGTATGGAAAACGGCCATGATCCAGGCAGGCGGTACCTCCAGGGTATCAGCCATGTGGTTCAGGCGGGCTTCAAATGCATCGAGATCAGTGAAATAGCGGGCGGCGTCGTTGCGGAGATACAGCTCATCGGAAAGGAGCTGGTCAATTTCGAAATTGCTTTGCAGCGTGGCTCCCATCCAGAGGTTGGCTCCCAGCAGGCAGGCGAGGCCCAGCCACAGGTATGAGGTGCTTTTGTTGGGCCTCCAAACGGCTGGAGCCGACCTCTCTGCGTCAACGGGTGGTTTACGCCATCTGAAAGGAAGGATATGAACACGAGGAAATAGCATTGCTACAAATAATAGCAAATTTACCGAAATATTTGCAAATGCAAAATTATTTGGCAATAATCCCCGTGGATTACTTCAGTATTTCCCTGGCAATCACCAGTTTCTGAATTTCGGAAGTGCCTTCACCGATGGTGCACAGCTTAGCGTCGCGGTAGTATTTTTCCACGGGATAATCTTTGATATAGCCATATCCTCCGTGAATTTGCACCGCTTCGTTGGCTACCCAAACGGCTGTTTCGCTGGCGTGGTACTTGGCCATGGCCGATGCTTCGGTTACGGACATTTTCCGGTTGAGCATGTCGGCGGCACGCAAGGTGAGCAGCTCACTGGCTTCGATCCGGGTTCGCATATCGGCCAATTTGAAAGAAATCGCCTGAAATGAGCTGATGGGTTTGCCAAATTGCTCGCGTGTTTTTGCATATCGAACCGATGCCTGGTAGGCACCTTTGGCGATACCCAGCGAAAGAGCGGCTATCGAGATACGGCCGCCATCGAGCACAACCAGCGACTGCTTAAATCCTTCGCCTACCTTGCCCAGGATCTGCGATTTATGTACCCGGCAATCCTGAAATATCAGCTCTGTAGTTTCGGAGGCACGCATGCCGAGTTTGTCCTCTTTTTTTCCACTGCTAAATCCCGCCGTTCCTTTTTCGATGATGAACGCAGTAGCATTATTTTTGGCCCTTGGCGCTCCTGTACGGGCAATAATTACGGCTACGGAACCGGTTTTGCCGTGGGTGATGAAATTTTTGGAACCGTTGAGTACGAAGTAATCTCCGTCTTCTACCGCCGTGGTGGCCATATTTCCGGCATCTGAACCGGTGTTAGGCTCGGTTAAGCCCCAGGCTCCGATCCATGCTCCGCTGGCCAGCTTGGGCAGGTATTGCTGCTTTTGCTCTTCATTGCCAAACTTCAGAATATGGCCCGTGCACAGCGAATTATGCGCTGCAACCGAAAGGCCTATGCCTCCGCAAAAAGCCGATATTTCTGAAACAGCCGTTACATATTCGAGGTATCCGAAGCCTGACCCGCCATAATTTTCAGGTACAAGGATACCGAGGAGGCCCATTTCCCCCAGTTCTTGAAATACATCGAGGGGAAACTCCTGTTTTTCATCGAGTTGACGGACAAATTCTGTGGTAAGCCGTTCTTGTCCGTATCTGCGGATCATGTCGGCGATCATGTGCTGGTTTTCAGTAGCTAGGAAGCTGAGCGAAGGGGTGAGGTCTTGAAGGGTAATAGCCATAGCAAATTATTTGGGGGAGGGGTAAGGGGGAGGTCAGTTGCCGTATCCGACGAGGTAATGGATATCGTTGGAAATATGGGTGAGTTTTTGGTCACCATTCAGGTATTCGAGAGAGATCAGGAAGCTGAAGCCCACAATTTCGGCACCCAGCTTGAGGGCGAGTTTTGCAGCGGCCTCGGCGGTTCCTCCTGTGGCAAGCAGGTCGTCATGTATAATTACACGGTCGCCCGGCTGTATGGTTTCTTTCACCGATTCCAGGGTGGCACTTCCGTATTCGAGCTCGTAGGTTACGTACACCGTTTCGGGGGGGAGTTTTCCTTTTTTGCGCGCCATCACAAACCCTGCATCGAGGGAAATGGCCAGTTGAGGGCCGAAAAGAAAGCCCCTGCTATCGATGCCAATGACCTTGTTAACGCCTTTATTGGCCCAATGTGCGGCCAATGCCTGCTGGGTTTTGACCATCAGTTCGGGCCGTAGGAAGATGGGCGAAATGTCTTTGAACAAAATTCCCGGGATGGGAAAATCGGGTACTTCCCGGATAGCTAGTTGAAGTTCGTTTGATAATTCCATGAAAAGGTAGCTGCTGGTTTGTACCTCAATTTACAACCTCAGCGGCGCTTCCCCTATTTTCTGACTCTATTTATAACCTGAAATATGCTTGCAGGCGAAACAGGGATTGCGGAGACAAATTGGCCTGTTTCACTTCGTCCCAGGTCGTAAATCTGCCCTGCTCCATGCGTGCCGCCAGCAACCGGGTTGCTTCTTCTTTGGAGATAATCGCCATTATATCGAGCTGCCTGGCGGTAGTGCCGTTCAGGTTGAGGTATGTATGACTGGCAGGTGGGGTTGCAGTAAGGAAGGGGCGGGCCCTTTGATAATTTTCCTCTGAGAGGCCATAAACCTGCTTCACGAGGTCGGCATCAGCATAAAATCCGAGTATCTGGCGGTATTTCATTACCCTCGGGGCAATTTTGGCACCAAAACCCGGAATCTGTACCAGTAGTGCTGAATCGGCGGTGTTGAGGTCGGCGGTTCCTTCAAATACCTTTTTGGGTGCGTACTCAGGGTTGGCCACACGAGCGTTAGATGTTGTGGCTTCCGGCGCGGCGTTTGTGTTGGCAGGCTTTTCGGGTACTTGTGCGAGCGACAAATAGGGCGCTATTTCTGCAAATGTTTCGGGAGAAAGTCCATACACTTTTGCTACTTCTTCTAATGCCTTAAACCCACCTTTGGCGTCGCGGTACTTTACGATGCGGGCGCTGAGCACCTTCCCGATCCCAGGCAGGCTGGCCCAGGCCGCCGTATCGGCTGTATTGATTTCGATGGGAACCGGCAGCTTCCGGGCCGGTTTTTCGGGTGCGGCACCGAGAGTTAGGTAAGGTAGAATTTGCTCGTAGGTTTCTGCCGAAAGTCCATATACCTTTTTGAGCTCCTCCAGCGAAGCAAATCCACCCTTGATTTTTCGGTACTTTACGATACGGGCTGAGAGCACTTTCCCGATTCCGGGTAGGGTTTCGAGCCGGGCAGAGTCGGCTTCATTTAAGGAAATGCTCTTTAGTTGCGGAAGTGTTTTTTTGCGAGTAGAGTAGCCTGACGACTGATATTGTTTTTCTGCATATTGAGCAGGAGCATCTCCCGGCAACGCAGGTTTTTGCATGTTCCAGTAGGTAACTCCTGATCCCAGGAGCAAAATCAGCATTACCAGCAGCAATAATCCAGTTCGCTGAGATCTGTTGAAGTTCCAAACACCCGGAAATGGCATCCAAGTCGAATTAGGTACGGCTTATGCATGTACCAGCTCGAACGAAGGCTGAATCGGAATGCGCAAGTGAACTGTAGTTCCGAGTCCTTCCTGCGAATCGAGACGAATGACTCCGCCGAGCTTCTCTACTGCATTTTTTACAATATACAAACCTAGTCCGGAACCTTTCGACTGATGATTGCCACGGAAAAACATTTCGAATACCCGCTGACGGATTTCGGGCTTTATGCCCTGTCCGTTGTCTTCCACCACTAAGATCAGGTCCTTGCCTGCTTTATAGGCCGAAACTTTTACAAAGGGGTTTTGCTCGGCTTTTCGCTGGTATAGAACACTGTTCAGCAGAATGTTGGAAAGGATCGACCGGAAAAGCCGGGAATCAATTTCAAGTGGTGAATCGATCTTCAGGTCGTGATAGAGGGCTACGCCTTCCGACCGCACATCGAGCTTAATCTGATCAAATATCTCCAGAATGGTAGATTGCAGGTCAATTTTAACCAACTCAGTTTCTGATTTCCGGATACGTGCTACTTCTTCCAGTTCTTCCAGAATATTCGAAAGGCGGGCAGAAGTAGTATCGATCAGTTGGTAAAATACCTCCGGGTCTTCCTTGCCTTTTTGCAAACGAGCGAGGGTAGTTATGCCCTGGATGGTGGTCAGAGGGCTACGCAGGTCGTGTGAGGCTTTGTAGGCAAAGGCGTCCAGTTCGTTGTTTTTCTCCAAAAGCAGTTCTTCCGATCGCTTTCTTTCCGTAATGTCGTTTACGATGGCGATGGTGCCCGTAACATCGTTAAAATCGTCTTTGAACGGCGAGCCCGCAATTTCCAGCCAAACCAATTTCCCGTCTCCATGGGTAAACTGTAGCTCATATTTGTCGGCAACCCCTTCCAGGCGTAAGGCGTTTTTCGACATAATGATGTCTCTGAGCTCCTGAGAAAACAGGTGATAGGTCCTTTTCCCTTCGAGCTCTTCTTTCTTCATCCCAAAAATCCGGCACAGGCTTTCGTTTACAAACAACACGGTTTCTTCCACGTCGGTCAAAATCAGGCCCTCGTTCATATTTTCTACCAGGGTGCGGTAACGGAGTTCGTTTTGGCGCAAAAGCTCTTCCTGAAACATCCTCTCGGTAATGTCCCTGGCGATGCAAATGAGGTACTCCTGGTTTGAGATGGGGAGGTATCCCATGTTGATCTCCACCGGGTAGGAGGTTCTGTCTTTCCTGATCAGCCTGCCGGAAAATATCTCGCTCCGGTTGATTTGTACCTGCTGGAGCTGACGAATAGGCAGCGGGTAATGGTCGAGGGTAACGAAAAGATCAAAGAGGTGGAGATCTGGTATGGAGGTGGTGGGGTAGCCCAGCTGTTTCCAGGTTTGTTCATTAGAGTAAACGACTTTGCCGGTGCGGTAGTTTACAATAAAAATAACGTCCGTAGAGTGGTTCATCAGCGATTGGAAAAGGAGGAGTTTTCCTTCGGCTGAAATACGCTCACTGATGTCTGAAATATGGAGAATAATGGCATTCTCTCCGTTTCGGTCAAATGACCTTGCCCTGAACTCAGCCGTAAAAACGGTGCCATCCATGGCCATAAAAGGCGTGTCGAAAAAGGCCGTTTTATTCGAAAGTACCTCCTGCAATGCCACATTAAACTCGTACAGGTTCGAGGCAGGGATGAGATGGTTGAGTGAGATACCCACCATTTTGGTACGGGTACTTTTCAGCATTTTAAGCGCGATGGGGTTGGCGTCCAGCACATGCTTTTCGGGCGTTACGACCATGATCGCCTCCGGCGAAAAGTTGAACAAATCCCTGAATTTGCGCTCGCTTTGCTTCATTTGCTCCTCCCAGAGTTTGCGCTGGGAAATGTCGCGGTTTACAATTACGATTTGGCCAGGCTTTTTGTGCGAATCGTAAACTACCTGTGCAGAAGCACTTACATATACTTTCTTGCCGTACTTGCTGGTATGCACCCCTTCTCCCGACCAGTTTCCGTGAGCAAGCACATGTGACAATACCTCCTCTTGTTTACTTCCGATAAAGGTATTTCCGAGCAGATTGCCCATGTGTTTGCCTAATGCTTCATGCTCAGTCCATCCATAGATACTCTCAGCCGCAGGATTCCAACTTTGGATGATAAAATGAGGAGACACGGAAACAATGGCATCCGAGACGTGTGCCACGAGGTGCGCCTGGCTTTTGAGTTTATCTTCGGCCTGTTTTTGTTTGGTCGTTGATTCAAAGATTACGGCTGCATGGTTTTCAGGCAGGGGTACGATTTTGATGTTCCAATACCCGATCTGAAAATTGGAGTCAGGGTAAGGAATATTTATCAGCTTACAAATGGAATTTTCCTCGATTGACTTTTTGATCAGTTCCGGGCCTTTGAAAAAATCCCACTGGGGCTTAATATCTGATAAAAGTACGCCGTTGAGGTCGGCTTCCTCAAAATCCAATTCCCTGATAGCCAAATCGTTAGCCGTAGTTAATCGCAAGCATTCCTCTCCGGATTGTTTATCGAGATGCAGCAAAACAACACTTACGTCCAGGTTTTGGAACAGGTCCATGTATCGCTGAACCTGCATTTGCTGCGCCTTGCTTTCCCGGATATCGCGTACCACGAGCATCACTACAGGGTGTTGACCGGAAGAAAGGGGTCTGATGGTCAACTCCACTTCAACCCGAGTGCCTTTTTTACTTTGAAAAATAGTCTCCTGGTAGGTAGAAGGCTGATTTTCATGAAAATTAGACAAAGAAGAAAGTACGGGAAGTTGATCTGCCGGGATGAAATCCTCCACCCTTTGCCCCGTTATCTCGGTGCGGTCTGTTTCCAGCAGGCGGCATACCAGGGGGTTGCCATCCTCTATTACCATCGATTGGCTATTGACAATCAACACACCCGCTGGCGCACTTTCAAACAGCTGGCGGTATTGAAAATCAGCTTTCTGGGTATTCTGCTCCAGGGTTTTGGCGTGTGTGTTATTCCTCACCACTACCATCAGGTCGGGTTGGTTTGGAAGCCGCGAAATCCTGAATTCGAGGAATAAGTTGCCTGAAACCGGATCTGCTGTCCAACAATTAAAATGTTGCGAATTGCCTTCAAATGCTTTGTCTATACATGCTGTGAATTTCAGCAGGTCCTCTGAACTAAATCGTTCCTTTGCCCAGGATATGAGGTTAATTCCTTCCTTAAATAACTCTGATGCGTCCTGCTTCCACACTTCGCTCATCCTCACCGACACTACATTTGCTTTTGTATCTAGGGTAAGCAATAGGTCGGGCATGGCCTGAATCAGGGTATTGTTTAATAAACTGCCGTACTCGATGGCTGCTTCCTGAGCATATTGGCGCGTGATGTCTTCCATCGACACCATGATGGTTTCCTGGTTTTGGAAAGTCAGGTGGCTGGAAGTGAAGGAGTAGCGCTTCGGTGCACGGTTTTGAGAGAATTGCACATTTACCTGCAGGGGCGTTTTGGCGTCTTTGGGGGCCTTGGCAATCAGGCGTATAGCTTCGGGCTCAATGCCAAGCTTCAGGAAGATACTGACCACGGCTAAACCTTTATGATTTACGCGAAGGGCCTCCCAAATCTGCCAGCCTTCGGCATTGGCGTACAGGAGAGACTGAAACTCGTTATCGAAAAGAAGAATGGCCTGTGTGCTGCTATCAAGCAATTGATTCAGGGTTTCGCCAAAACGAATCTGCTGACCTGAACGCCACGATTTTACCCCTACATATAGCCCTGAAGCAGCAGTGGTTGAAAAAAATATAGCCCCTGTGAGTATTCGGGGCGGAAGTAAATCATTCACCAGCCAGATACACCCGGCAAGAAACGCCAGACTCACTCCTGCAAACACCAGAAAATAACGAAAGTACCTGAATGAGATCGACATCAAAATCTGATAGGCGACTATGGTCACCAAAAACTCATAAGAGAGTTTATTCAGAAATGAGACATAAACCAGGCAGAAATAACATGCTGTGCTGATAAAAAAGAGCAGATCGGGTAGCCGCTTTTGAATATTTTTCCAGAAAAAAGTAGCTCCAAATGCACATAGGAACAGGGCCGCAGGGAAAACAAAACTAAATGCAGGGAACTGATAAAAGGGAAAAAAGTACTCCAGCAACTTCCAAATCACTACACCCAAAACCGAGCCCATAGCAAGCAGTACCCTTACACGACCCAAAGGGTAAGACTTCCTTGAGAACAACGAGCCAATAGGGAGGTGATGTGCTTTTGGCCAGGTATTGGGCATAAAAGGGGCTAGTGGTTTAATGAGGTTACAGTATATCCCGCTTCGCGCAATTGGGCAATGAGTCCCTTGGGACCGGGTAAATGCCCTGCGCCAACGGCTACCAGGATACTTTCTTTCTTACTCAGTTTTTTGATCAAGGGCACCCACCGCGTGTTGCGGTCATCGAGCAAAACCGAAGCAATGCTTGATTCTCCGCTGAATACCCCGCTGTCATCCAGGAGCTTTTCGAGGTCTTGCCTGCGGTAGGCTGCCACCAGTTCCGACATTTTATCGCAATTGGTCTCCTTTGATCGGATACTAGCCAGCAGGTATTCGGCTTGCTCTTTCAGGGAAATACTTGCGAAAAAACCCAGCTGATCATCCAGGGTTTCCAGGCCGGTTATCGGGCGAAAATTGTCTTTGTATCGCTTCGTGAGATACATTTCATAAGAGGTGGTTTTCGCCGAAGCCTTATCGTCACAACCTGAAGATTCCATCATCATGGAAAGCAGCATGGGCGAATACTGGTCCAGGTTATCAGCTGAAACCATCGAGGTTTTTTTTACGGATTCCTTTATCTCTTCCAGTTCCGATGCGGTAAACAGATCCGTATAGTGCTGACCTTCAGGCATTGAGAAGGATTGCTGAATTTCCAGATACAGCGCAAAGGGATTTGCCATAGCTTCATCCAGATCCATTTCCAGCACCAGGCGGTCCGTTTTCTTGATTACCCTGTTTAATTGAGGCAGCACAAAAAACGAATCCTGCGGAATGATGTGTATCGTGCCATACAGGTAAGAAACGTGCTTGCTATTAGGCTTCGAAATTTCCCACAGCAGCGACTTTTCCTGCTCCTGTACCACCGATACCTGGCCCCAGCTAAGCCCAATAAGGCCCATCAACACGGAAAGGGCTTGCAATTGTTTAACCGAAAAAACAGGACGAAGGAAATAACCCATGAAATTTTTCATGTAATGTTTTCAAAAATCTGAATAGAAATCACGCTTACCAATACCAAATCAGGCAATTCATTTCATGACCCTCTTATTTTCCGAAGTCTTGAAATATCTGCCTGATCCTGGCACAGGCATCGTGCATTTCCGATTCGTTAATTACGAGCGGAGGAGCAAAACGGATGATATTGCCATGGGTTGGTTTGGCCAGTACGCCTGCATCTTTGAGCTTTACACAAATATCCCAGGCCGTGGTGCTGTCTTCCGAATCGTTGATCAAAACGGCGTTGAGCAATCCTTTGCCCCTCACAATCCCTATCAGATCGGGCCTTTCGCTTTGGGCTAGGGCCATTTCGTTTCGGAAAATAATGCCCATCGCCTCGGCATTGGCCGGCAGCGCTTCGTCGATCAACACTTCCAGGGCCGCCATCGCTACTGCACAAGCCAGCGGATTACCGCCAAAGGTGGACCCGTGCTCCCCTGGGTGGATCGTGAGCATGATTTCATCGTCGCAAAGCACCGCCGATACCGGCAATACTCCCCCCGAAAGGGCTTTTCCCAAAACCAGAATATCGGGCCGTACCCCTTCGTGGTCGCAGGCCAGCATTTTGCCCGTTCTACCCAGCCCGGTTTGCACTTCGTCAGCTATAAAAAGCACCCTGTTTTGCTTGCAAAGGGCCGCGACTCCGGCCAAATAACCCTCATCAGGCACCATAACCCCTGCTTCTCCCTGGATGGGCTCCACCATAAATCCGGCAACATTCGGGTCTTTGAGGGCTTCTTCGAGGGCTGGAAGGTCGTTATAAGGGATGACCTCAAAGCCTGGGAGATAAGGGCCGTAACCTTTGAAGCTGGAGGGATCGGTGGAGGAGGAAATAGCTGCAAGCGTTCTTCCCCAAAAATTGCCCGATGCAAAAAGAATTTTCGCCTGATTAGCGGGTACACCTTTTACGTCATAAGCCCAGCGGCGGCAAAGCTTGATCGCTGTTTCCCCGCCTTCTACCCCGGTATTCATGGGTAAAACCCGGTCATACCCCAGCAAAGTCGTAATGTATTGGGCATAGGGGCCCAGCATATCGTTATAAAAGGCACGGGAGGTAAGGGTTATTTTCTGTGCCTGCTCCACTAGCGCACCCACTATTTTTGGGTGGCCATGCCCTTGATTTACAGCGCTGTATGCCGAAAGGAAGTCGTAAAACCGTTCACCTTCGGGGTTCCAGACAAAGACCCGTTCGCCTCGGGAAAGCACCACGGGTAGCGGGTGGTAGTTATGGGCACCGTAGCGGGAGTCCAGTTCCATGGCTTCGGGCGAGGAAAGGGCAGTGGGAGTAGGGTACATATCGATAAATATTGGAGAGGAAATTTGAAGGGAAAAATCAGATGGCCAGGTGGTATTGTTCGCGGAGGATGCGCTCGTGGTGGAGCTGATGACCCGCTGTGATGTAGGGCAAAGCCTTTGCGGTTACTTTGTTATCATTCACAATGCTGTGAAATTCCCATGCTTCATCAGATACCGAAGCACAGAGGGCAAGGGTGGACAATCGTGCAGCCACCAGCAAGTCAATCAGCTGCGGCCCAGTAATGGAGTCATATGCCCCCGAATCGGCATAGTCGTCCTGCTCAAAACCCGAAAGTGGGGTTTTGTCTTTGCGGGAAATGCGCAGCATTCGGTACATAAAAATGAGCTCGGTATCGGCCATATGCCCCAGCACCTGCCGAATACTCCATTTTCCGGGAGCATACCGGTAATCAAGCGCTGTTTCGGTAAGCCGAGACAGGCCCTTCAGGCGCTCAAGTCCGGCCCGAAGTTCAGCCTCAGGGTCGCTACCGTGCAGGTAGTGGATGTAGCGAAAAAAATAGGGAGGGCAGTCGCCTTCTACGGGGAGTGGGATACGGTTCATGGTCAGGTGATTTTTTTCCAGTTGCGAAAGGTAAATGCATACTCATTGCGGTCGTCGGCCTGGCGGGCATCTACCTCCGTGAGGGCCCAGCCCTGCTCCAGCGGCGGATGAAAAAAGGTATCGCCATCTACTTCTGCATGAACGAGGGTTTCTATGGCTTCATCCACCAGCCCTTTTTCAAATGCTTCATTATATACCACGGCACCGCCGATAATAAAGACGCGTTCTTCGTCTTTGCTGGCATCAAGTGCGGCTTCCAGGCTGGGAAAAAGCTCAAAAGGAGCATCTATTTCTGTCAGAGTTCGGGAAATTACGAGATTTCGCCTGTTTTTCAGGGGTTTACCGAGATCAAGGTACGTATGCCTGCCCATGATCACAGTGCTGCCAGTTGTGATCTGCATGAATCGCTTCATATCGTCGGGCAATTTCCAGGGCAATTGATGGTCCACGCCGATTACATCATTTTCGGAAACAGCGTACACCGCAGCTACAATAGGCTTCTTCATCTTCAAAGTTAATGATTCTCCTTTCTTCGAAAACCACTACCCCTCGCCTGGATTTATCTTATCTTTGCAACGCATGAAAAGGAAGATCGCTTTCATACTTTGCCTCAGCTTTTTTGCCTGTGAGCGAATCCTGGCCCCGGAAGTCATTCCGCCCGAAAAAATGAAGTTTATCCTTCGCGATCTCATGATTTCGAGCGGGATCGTAGACCTGAAAACCCAAAACCTACGGTCTAAAGACAATATTCGACGCGATCTGAACGAGGAATTGCTCCATGCTTACGGTATTTCTAAAGAAGATTTTTTCAACAGCTACACCTATTATATAGAGCATGCCGTGGAGATGGACACCATGTTTCAATGGATAATCAAAGATTTGCAGCGGATTCAGCAACAAGTTCCTCCTGAAGTCATTAAAGACACCCTTTCAGTTGCACCACCCACTCCCGGATCGCTCACCGGTGCCCAAGGAGCGCTTGCTAAACCTCAATGATGGAGTGTATTCACCCGCATACGTACGAAAAACTCGGTTTTGATATCCTGCTTCGCTGGGTAAGCGATCGCTGCATAGGCGAGGATGCCAAGATTCGCATGGCAGAAATAAAGCCCGATTCCGATCCAGCTGTTATTCAAAGAATACTGGAAGAAGCCAGTGAAATGAAAGAGGTCATGGGCCTTGGGGCAAGCCTTCCATGGTCTGCCCTGGTATCAGTATCTGTTTTTCTGAGGAAATTAAAGCAAACCGGCCAATGGCTTTCGCTAGAAGACCTCTGGCGACTGGCTGGTTGGATGCAGGCCGTTCAGGAGTTGCGGGTGTATTTTCTGCGTGAAGCTGAGCGGTTTCCGCACTTGCACAGCCTGGCCCACAGCCATCCTTTCAGCCAGCAGGTAATCAAGGACATCCTCGCTATTTTTGACGCACACGGCAATCTGCGCGACGACGCTTCCCCGGCTTTGGGCTCCATTCGCAAGGAAATACGCTCCTCCATGGCGGAATTGCGCAACTCGCTTTACCGCGCCCTGAAAAAAGCACAGGACCAGGGCTGGACCCTCGACCAGGAAATTACCATACGCAACGACCGCTTTGTTATCCCCGTGAAGGTCGAGGCCAAAGGCCGTATTGCGGGATTTGTGCACGACGTATCCCAATCGGGCCAAACGGTATTCATGGAGCCAGCCGAGGCGCTCCCGCTCAACAACCGTGTACGTGAGCTACAATTGGCTGAGCGCAATGAGATTATCCGCATTTTGCAGGAAATCAGCGAGAAATTGCGCGATTTTTTGCCGGAACTGATTCATTTTCAGGAGGTTGCTACCCAGTTCGACATGCTTCAGGCCAAAACAAAACTGGCCATTAAGCTGGATGCGCATTTGCCAAAGTTTCAGCCTGAAGGAAAGCGTACCGTGCTGCGTGGAGCTTATTTTCCTTTGCTGCTTCTGCGCGCTGCCGAAGAAAAATTTCAGGTCGTTCCCCTCAACATCGACCTTCATCCCACCAAAAGAATCATTCTCATCTCAGGGCCAAATGCGGGAGGCAAATCTATTTCCCTCAAAACCATAGGCTTGCTACAGCTGATGTTGCAGTGTGGTTTTTTGGTTCCTGCTTCACCCGACTCTGAGTTTCGACTGTATAGCAAACTCTTTCTCGATATCGGCGACGAGCAATCGGTAGCCAACGACCTCAGTACCTATACCTCTCACTTGTTTCAGATGCGGCAAATGGGCGATCAGATGAATGCCGATTCGCTGTTTCTGATCGACGAATTTGGCGCCGGAACAGATCCTAAGCTGGGAGGTGCCATAGCCGAGGCATTCCTTGAGCGATTTATCCGGGTCGGCGCTTACGGTATCATTACTACGCACTATGGCAACCTGAAGGACTTTGCGGAGGTAAACCCAGGCATCGGCAATGCCGCAATGGAGTTCGATACCCAGGAACTAAAGCCCACCTTTCGGATGATCGACGGCCTGCCTGGAAGAAGTTATGCTTTCGAAATGGCCCAAAGGGTAGGGGTGCACGGGAGTATTCTGCGCAAAGCCCGCCAAAAACTCAGCTCTGACGACATGGATTCGGAGAAGCTGCTCCGGGAATTGCAGGAGAAGCAATCAAAACTCAGCCGACTGGCTGCCGAAGCTGAACGCAAAGATCAGAAGCTTACCCTCCTCACCGAAGCTACCCGCAAGCTCAAAGAAGAGCTCGAAACCAACCGCAAAGACCTCATTCGCAAAGCCAAGCTGGAGGCGCAAAGCATTGTACTTCAGGCAAATAAAGAAGTAGAGCGAGCCATTAAGGACATTCGCGAAAGCCAGGCGGAAAAAACCGTGGTCCAGCAAGTGCGCAAAAACCTCGAAACAGCTGCCCCGGTCATTGAGCCGGCAGAAGAAAAGAAACCGGAAAAAGCCGAGAAAGGGCTGCCTTACGAAATTGACCTCAACCAAGCGATTGTAGCAGGCGACTGGGCAAAGCTCCGGCAGGGAGAATCATATGGGCGGGTGGATGAAATTGCGGGCAAAAAAGCCGTGGTTGAAATCGGCGATTTGCGCATGACCATCCGCTTACAGGACCTGGTGAAAATCAGGCTATACAAAGAACCGCAGGCAAAAGTAAACGTGCGGCTGGTAAGCGAAGGCAGGGGTACACGGGCCCGGTTTGAGCTCGATATTATGGGGATGCGCGTCGATGAAGCCCTGATAGCCGTGGATAAATGGCTGGACGATGCCCGCCTTACGGGCCTTAACAGGCTCAGGTTGCTACATGGAAAGGGCACCGGGGCACTCAGGCAGGCCGTTAGGCAGCATTTGTATGGAATGCCCTTTGTGATGGAAGTCGCAGATGCACCCGTAGAAGAAGGCGGTGCCGGATGGACTATCATCCAACTGGGATAAGTCCTTTTTCTCCGGCAATAATCTTACATCAACCGATTATTCTCCGTTCGCGAAATTTATATCACCGTTCAGTAATCCCTTTCAGTCAATCAATACGTTATTCGGCTTACTTTGCAATGTTCGCCTGAATAATACCACATATTATAATCGGCAGATAGTTTTCAGCGTTCTTTTATGGCCAATTCTTACGTTAAACCTGGCCCCAAACCAATTACCACCAACTTCTTTCGAACCCAATAGGTATGAAACGATTACTACCGGTTTTCTTTCTTTTGATCGCATTTTCGGGCTGTATCCACCAGGAACAGGTCGTTAATTTTCAAGACATCAATTTTACTACGGATAAACCCGTAGAATTTCAAAATAAGAACAGCGAGTATCACCTCCAGCCGAACGACATCCTTTCTGTAAACGTTCGTAGCCATAACCAGCAAGTAGCTGCCGACTACAATTCCCAGCTCGAGGGACAGTTAAATGGATTTAACCAGGTCTCTCTCTATGTAACCGGTTACTCCATCGACGAAGACGGAAATATCCAGATGTTGGGCGTTGGACCTGTAAAAGTTGAAGGGAAAACAGTGCCCGATGCCCAGCGAGCCATTCAGGCTAAAGTCCGCGAATTTGTACCCGATGCCACGGTGACTGTTTCCATGGTCAGCTTCAAATTTTCGGTCATTGGCGAAGTTCAAACCCCCGGATACTACTACGTTTACAACAACCAGTGCAATATCCTCGAAGCCATGGCCTTGGCCGGTGATACCAAAGAGTTTGCAGACCGTAAGTCTGTACAACTTACCCGTCAATCAGCGAAGGGGTCAGAGGTGGTGCTGCTGGATCTCACTAAATCTGAAATTTATACCAGCCCTTATTTTTATCTGAAGCCCAACGATGTATTGTATTTTCCTCCTCTGGAAGCCCGAACCAAGCGTTCAAATTTGGCAGCACTCAATGTGGTAAGTCTTACTTTTTCAGCATTAACCACGGTTGCCACGATTGTCAACATTTATTTAAGCAATAAAAAAACCCCTTAAAAACCGAAGCACAAACAATCATTCCGATATGTTTCAACTGAAAAGACCTACAGAAGGCAACCAGCCAACCGGATTTAATGACCTGATCAACGTAAAGGTCATCCTCGGTAAATTGCTTGCGAACTGGTATCTGTTTGCGATTGGCCTGGTGCTCGCCATGGGCATTGCCGTATTTAAGGTCAAAACGGCTGACAAGATTTACGCCGTAAAAGCAAAAATGCTGCTGGGTGATCCCGCTGATAAAAACTCAACTGTGGCCATCCTTGAGTCTGCAGGGGTAAACGTGACTTCCACGGGCGTAGATGACGAAATAGCCATGATCACCTCTTCGAATACCATCGAAAATGCGATCATGCAGCTCGACTTTGGCATTTCCTATTATCACAAAGACAAGTTCAAGACTTCCGAATCCTACGGAAACTTCCCTTATACCATTGTGCTTGATTCCACAAAGCGGCAAATGGTGGGGATCGATATCGCCATTAGCCTGCTGTCTGGAAACAAATACCAGGTGAGGATCAAAGGGGAGCAGGTAAATGTCATGGACATGAAAGACGGTGAGGTGGCCGATGTACTCGAAACCGTGCTCGTGGACGACAAGCGCACTGTAGGGCAACCTTATATCTCCAAAAACCTCAACTTTCGGGTGGAGTTTTCACGCGATGCAGCCTTGTACGACCAGGGTGAGTACATATTTAAGATCAATACCCTCGAATCTTTGGTCAATAAATACGGGGACAAACTTTCCGTAAAGCCCATGGGGAAAGAAACCAAAGTAATCGAACTGTCATCTTCCGGAAGCTCGATTTCCAAAGAAAAGAAATTTCTGAACGAGGTGATGCAGGCACATATCAACCGAGACCTGCGCGAAAAGCTGCAGGTGGTGGATGCCACCCTGAACCACCTCGATGGACAGATTGCGACTGCTTCTGATGCTATTCAACAAACCTCACAAGACATTGCCCGTGCAGGAGGTTCCAGCGATCTGAAAGGACTTTCATTTGAAAGCCGAGATATCGCCATGCAGATTTCTACCCTGGAGAACGAACGTTCGAATATGAACATCCGGATCAATTATTATCAGGATGTACTCAACCGGGTGTCGAATGGAGAAGTTAACGTGGCTGCTCCTGCTTCGCTGAATGTCAGCGATCCGATTCTGACCAATTTGCTTATGGAGCTGAGTCAGGCCAGCCGCGACCTGGCAGTGCTACGCCGGGAGGTAACCCCCAATCACCCGCAGATACCTGTGCTCGAGCTTCGGCTGGACAACGCCCGGAGCGCTGTAGTTTCAAGTGTATCCACCAGCATCAGTGCAAGCAGAGGTGCTGTTTCTGACTTTTCCAGCCGGATATCTTCCCTTCAGGGGCAGCGTGCGGGTTTGGCCGGTCGTGAACTCAATACCGGTGTGGCAGAGTCAATGGGCGACATTAATTCGAAGAACTACGAAACACTTTTGGAGCTGAAGGCACAGTTGGGCATGCGAATGAGCTCCATGCAGTCGGATATCCGGGTAATCGAATGGGCAAAGCTCGAAGGAGATGGCCCCATTTCTCCCAACCCTTTCATGATATACCTTATCGCCATTGCTATGGGATTAGGGCTGCCGCTGGGCTTCATCGTGGTAAGGGAGTTTATGGATAACCGGGTAAAAGGTGGCTCAGATATCGAAACAAGCACCAGTATTCCTATACTGGGTTTCATTGCCAAGCACGACAAAAACAGCAACTATATTGTTGACAAAAACTCCCGTACGCCCCTGGCTGAGTCTTTCAGGGCCGTTCGCATCAAATTGCAATACCTGGAGTCGAATGTAGAAAAGAAGGTAATTGGCCTGACCTCATCTGCTTCCGGCGAAGGGAAAACATTCTGTATTGCCAACTTGGCAGCGATTTATTCTCAGGCAGGAAAGCGGGTACTGATCATCGACGTGGACCTTCGCCGCCCAAGGGTAGGTCGCTATTTCGATTTCAAGGACGAGCGGGGGTTGTCTAACTACCTTTCTGAGGAGGTGGACAATGTTTTTGACCTTATCCAAACCACCCACGTGCCAAACCTCGACGTGTTGGGTTCTGGCCCCATCAGTAGCAACCCCCTTGACCTGCTGAGCGGTGCCCGCATGGCCAATATGATGCAGCAGCTTCGTAAGGAGTACGACCATATTTTTCTGGATACCCCGCCCTTGGGCATGGTTTCCGACTACCTGATTCTGATGACCCTGACGGACTACAATATCTACATCGTTCGCCACGAGCGCACCAGTGTAGAGGCCCTGAACTGGATCAACCAACTCTACGAAAGTGGTAAGATCAAGAACTTGTCCATCCTGATCAACGACGTGAAGACCCTGGCAGCCTACGGATATATCGACAAATACTATGGTTATGGAGACAATGACGAGGAATGATTTTTTCCTTGTCAATCGCTTAATAACCTCACAAAATTGATTTCATGCTTGGATCTTCTGTTTTCAACAGGCTCAAAAACTCTGGCGGATTCCTAAAATACCTCAAAAACACTTCCTGGCTTGCCGGGGAAAAGCTCGCTACCATGGGCATTTCCTTCGCTGTTGGGGTGCTGGTGGCAAGGTATCTGGGGCCAAGCAACCTCGGTATCCTGAGCTATGCGGGTAGTATTGCTGCTTTTTTTGCGATATTTTCTGAATTGGGGCTTACCCCGATTATTACCCGCAACCTGGTAAAGAACCCTGAAAAGGAGACCGAAATCCTGGGCACGGCCTTGCTTGCGCGTATCGGCGCCTCGGTGCTCAACGTGTTGGTTTTGCTGATCGCTTTCTTATTTATCAAAGATGATCCGCTCACGAAGATCTTGACCTTCATGTTCGTGGCCAGTACCATCTTTCAGAGCTTTTTCGTCATCGACTACTTTTACCAGAGTAGGGTAGAATCAAAAAATGCGGTACAGGTAAGGCTGGTTCAATTTGTGGTGTCCACCATCCTTAAGGTTTGCTTTCTGGTTTTCAATGCGCACATCATCTGGTTCGCCCTCGGTGTGGTGCTCAACGATGTGATGAATGCTACCGGGCTCATCATGAGCTACCAGCGCAAGAATGGCGATATCCGTAAGTGGAACTTCAACAAGGACTATTTCATCGAAATGATGAAAGACTCTTTCCCGATTTTTATCTCAGGTTTTCTGGTTTTGATTTATACCAGTATAGATCAGATCATGATCAAGCACCTGATGGGAAATGCCGCTGTGGGGCTCTATTCGGTAGGTACCAAGCTTTCGGAGATGTCCTACATGGTGCCGAGTATTATCGTGCCCTCTCTTTTTCCCGCCATTGTAAAAGCCCGGAATACCGACCATGAATTGTTTACGAAAAGGATGCAAACGCTTTTCGATTTCATGATGGTTATTGCGCTGGTCGTGGCATTGGGGGTTACCATTCTGGGTCCGTGGTTCATCCGCACTTTCTATGGAGCTACCTTCGAAGAATCAGGGGTTGTATTTCAGGTACACATCTGGACCTGTGTATTCGTTTACCTTGGTCTTACGAGCAGTGCCTGGGTTTTTTCTGAAAACCTGCAGATCGTAAAACTTACCCGGAGTATCCTGGGTGCCGTAGTCAATGTGGTGTTAAACTACTTCTGGATCCCTCGTTATGGCATTATTGGGGCGGCAGTGGCGACGCTGGTATCCCAAATAGTGGCATCCTACCTGGGCTATCTGTTTTCCAAGAAAACCTGGCCGCTTTTCGTCATGATGTCGCGGTCATTATTGCTCATCAGCCCATTCCAGTTGTTGATGAAGGTAATCAGGGGAGAAAAAATCGAAATGTAAAAGGTGCTACCCTGTATCGGGTAAAGGCAAGTTTCATTACACGTGAATAACCCAACCTGACCATGAACGCTCCCCTCATTTTATTTGTCTATAACAGGCCCCAGCATACCCAGGCTACCCTGGAAGCACTCAGGTCCAACGAAGGTGTTGCCAATACGCCTTTGTACATCTACTCGGATTATGCCAGGTATGTGGACGATATCCCCAAGGTAGAAGCCACGCGGGAAATCATCAGGAAGGTTGATTTTTTTCAAAGCGTGCACCTCATTGAGCGTACCGAAAACTGGGGCCTTGCCCGAAATGTGATAGCAGGGGTAAGTGAGGTGCTTGCTTCCTACGGGAAAGCAATTGTGCTGGAAGACGACCTGCTTACTTCGCCCTTTTTCCTGACCTACATGAACCAGATGCTGGACGTATATCAGGACGAAGCCAAGGTTTTTTCCATATCGGCCTACCAGTTTCCTGCCGAGGATTTTACTCCCCCGGCAGATTATCCCTACGATATATATTTTACCCGAAGGAGCTCTTCCTGGGGTTGGGCTACGTGGATTGATCGCTGGCAATCTATCGACTGGAAGATGAGCGACTACCCTCAGTTCAGGAGAAGTCTCTCTCAGCGCAGGCAATTTGCACTCGGAGGCGACGATATGCCCGATATGCTCGATCGCCAAATGAAAGGAAAGATTGATTCATGGGCCATCCGCTATTGCTACTCTCAGTTTAAGCAAAATCGACTCGCGGTGTACCCGGTTGAATCGTATATCATCAACAAGGGACTGGATGGTAGCGGAACCCATGGTGCTACCGAAAAGGCGCGTGCAGAGGTGGTAAACCTGAAGGCCGCTGGACTGAAATTGCCGCCATCGCCTGAGTTAAATCCTGAAATGGACGCAAATTTTGCCCGGCAATACGCCTATTCGTTTAAAACAAAAGTGCTTAACCTGATTAAAAAATCGATCAGGTACGAGCAATGGAAGCGATAACCCACCTCGGGCTGGCTTTTTTACCCCTCGTTTATTCTGTTCATTTCATTGAAAGCTTCCCTAAACTGCGAGCTAATATTCCATATTGGCCAACCTTTCGTTTGTTGAATGGTTTTTTGCCCCGAATCTTACACAGTTGGTGCGGGAATCTTAACCGGTTACCTGTAGGATGGGTTAAGCCTTGAAGTTTTTGCTACTTTTGACCATATCAAAGTATCTTCAGATGCCTGAAAATTACATCATGACCTGGTTCTACGCCGAACAGTCCGGCGAAGAAAGTTTCTATCCTCAGGTCGCCGAACTATCCTCCTCTCAGAAATTCCAGGAAGTTTACTGGCGTTGCGTTGTATCTCAATTCGCCAGCAGCATACGCAACAACCCCGGTTGTAAGCACATCTTCTTCACAAATGTTCCAAAGGATTTTCTTCCCATTGTAGATGGGGTTCGTTTGGGTGATTTCATGCAAAAACATGATATCGAAGTGGTTAATCTGGACCTGGCGTACCCAACTCCTGAAAATTTCTACCACGAATGGAGGAGCCAGTTTTACGTTTTCGGCATTTTTGACTGGATTATTGCCAATCATTCGAACGACGACAATGTGTACCTCCTGCTCGATTCCGATTGTGCATGGGTAAGAAGCGGCGAAAAGCTAACAGCAGAAACCCGCCAGGCTGGCACGCTGATTTATGAGATTCCTTATACCGAGGACCATGTGGCCCAGGGGCTTACCCGCCTCGACATGAAGGACATCTACGAAGAAATGCTGGGCAAAGAAATTGATATTGTTCCTCCATACATCGGCGGCGAGATCCAGTGCTTTGATCTCAAGACCATGAAACTCCTGATGAAAGACTATCCGGAAGTATGGGAACAAACCCTCCAACGGCATTTTGAAGGAAAAAAGAAGTTTACCAACGAAGCTTTTGTACTGAGTTACCTCTTTTTCAAAAACGGTTTTGTAGAGGACACCCTCCACACCTATATCCGGCGCATCTGGACAGTTGACCACCACTATACAGCAGAAAAAGCCGATCTTGACCTCACCATCTGGCATTTGCCAACGGAGAAAAAGTATGGCTTCAAACGCATGTTTGACGACATCATGAATCCTGCTTCCCGGTTTTACTCGATCCAGCCCGGAAGTAACGAATGGATTATGTATTGTGCGGAGCTCATGCAGATTCCCGAACGTTCTTTAGCCAGAAAAATAAAAAGTCAATTACGCGAGGTTAAAAACCGCCTCCAATACGCCCTCAAAGGCTGAATTTCGAAATGAAAATACTGATCGTCAGCCACAGTGATATTTTTGGAGGTGCAGGTAAAGCCGCTTTACGTCTGTTCCTGGGTTTGTTGAAAACAGGAGTGGATGCCCATATGCTTGTTTTGATGAAGGGAACCGACCACTCAAAGGTTATTTCCCCGCTTTCAAAAACAGAAAGGGCACTGAGTTTTTATTTCTCTCGCTTTGAAGATCTCTTCATCGACCGCAACAAAGCGCGTGACCGGGTGAAGTTTTCGACTACTTGGCCTTCGCTTGCCATCGAAAAACACATTAACAGCCTCAATCCCGACATCGTCAACGTTCATTGGACGAATGCTGGCATGATGAGTATTGCCGGTTTGGCCAAAATAAAAGCACCCGTGGTGTGGAGCCTTCACGACATGTGGGCCTTTACCGGCGGCTGCCATTACGACCAGGAGTGTGGAAAATACACCCAAAGTTGTGGCAATTGCCCCATTTTGAAGTCGGGCAAGGAGCATGACCTGAGCCGGAGTGTATGGTCCGCGAAGCAAAAACACTGGTCCGCCAAAAAAGATTTAACCATTGTGGGGCTAAGTAGCTGGATGGCTGAATCGGCCAGGAGCTCTAGCCTTTTTCGCGACCGTAGGGTAGAATTTATCCCTAATGGCATTGACACCCTCCTTTACCGGCCAGCGGATCAGACATTTGCCAGAGAGGCTTTTGGGCTTCCTTTAGATAAAAAGCTCATCATGTTCGGAGCCATGTCAGGTACTGGTGACCCCCGCAAAGGATTTAAACACCTCGTAAGTGCCCTGGAGCAGATTCCCGCAAAGGATAATATTGGCTTGGTTGTTTTGGGAAGTTCGCAGGAGATCAAAGGTTTGCCTGAAGGCTTTCCCGTTTACTACCCCGGCAAACTCAATGATGATGTTTCGTTGTCACTGTTGAATGCAGCCGTAGATGTGGTGGTGTCTCCTTCAGAGCAGGAAAACCTCTCAAATTCGATCATGGAGGCACTTAGCTGCGGTACTCCCGTGGTGAGTTTCGAAATAGGCGGTAATGCCGACATGATTTCCCACAAAGAAAATGGCTTTTTAGCCAAGGCTTTTGACGCGGGAGAATTGGCACAGGGAATTCAATGGGTACTTCAGACTCCTGACGTACAAAGTTTGCGCGCACATACCCGGAACAGTGTACTCAACCGTTTCCAGGACCAGGATATCGCTGAAAAGCATCTGACCCTCTACCGGGAGCTGCTCGGTATCCCGGAAGTATCCTTAAGCATCGCGGCCCAGTGATTTACTACGTTATTCTGGGGTTCTTTATGTTGCAGGCTTTTGCAAGCATGCTTCCAAACGACGACATTGCCAAACTTGCCTGTCTGCTGCTTACCGCAGGAGCCGTAGGCAGGTATATGTTTTTTAGAAAAGCAAAGTTGTTTCTCCGGACCCCTCCTGTCGAATCAGGATTTGGATTTTTCATCGCCTGGTTAGCCATATTGATTTTCAGCCAGATTCGCTCCAATACACCGGATGCTACAGTAGCCGGTACCATCATGGAGATTTTGACGATGGTGCTCTTTCTCATGAGTTTTATTGCGGGTACCGGGTATCGGTTTACCGAAAGCAAAGACCCGGAAATGACGGCTTATGAGCTTGTTTTTGGGGTTTATTTTGTGAGTGCCGTCGTTGTAATCGGGATGACCATACTCTACATTGTCAACTACAATTCAGCACCTTCAGCGGGTATCGCTACCGTTGCCGCAGCCTTTCATATTCCGCTTGAGAAGAAGCCACTCATTATGGGCGGGGAAGAAATTCACCCCAATACCGTAGGTATTTACTCCAGTGCCGTTTTTGTGATGGGGGTAATGACCCTGCTCATTTACAAAACAGGGAGAGCCATGCGCTTTTTCCTGTACCTCGCCCTCATTGCAGAGGTTGCCTTTATGCTGGCAGCCGATTCGCGCGGATCTATCGGGAATGCCGTTATCGCCCTTGGGGTGATATTCATGATTCAGAAATTCAGGGTTTTCTGGTTGCCCAGGTTGCTGGTGCTTGTGGTGCCTTTCCTTCCGTTTGTGCTGATTTTCGTGCTCTCTTCTACCGCCGATTCGGCGTTCATGAAAAGCTTTTCGCGTTCGGAAGAGGAAAATGACCTGGCTGACGGCAACTCGCGCGGACTCATTTGGGAATATTGCTTCAATGAACTTAAAGACGCAAAGCCCAAGCATATCTTCGGCTATGGCACCTATGGACAGTATGGGGCGGGCCTTTCGCAAAAGTACTCGGTGGAGGTGAAAGGCGAGGGTACCAGCCCGCTGATGGTAACCCACAACATGTTTTTCCAGAGTTTCATGGATGCAGGGTATGTGGGCAGTCTGCTCTTTATCCTCAGCCTGCTTTACGCTATTAATTGCCTGATTTACCTTTACAAAAAAGGATTTAAGCCCAGCCTGGCTTTGCTCGCTTACCTGATTTATTTCGTGTTGAGCGGTACCTCAGAGTCAACCTATGGGTTGTATAACGCCATTTATTTCTACATCACGCTTTCCGTTATGATTGCTTCATTTGTACTCAGAGGAGAGTGGAGCGTGGTGGTGGGGCCTTATATTCAGCAAAAACAGTTGGCTGCTAAAGCAAACGCAAAAGGGTAAAAAAACTCCCTTTCACTCCCCAATTTGGGGAAATGGTTCTTTTTCAGTCAGTTTTAGATTTTCGGATAATCACCCGAAACAAGCTTTTCTAAACTCCAGAACACCTACACATGATTTACCTTGTAATTCCTTGTTACAACCGCAAACAGTTTACAGAGGACTGCTTGCTTTCATTGACGAAACAGACCTACCAGAATTTCAAGGTAATAGTCGTGGATGATGGCTCTACAGACGGTACTTCAGAAATGATCGCCGAAAAATTTCCTGAAACGATCGTTTTGCGGGGCGACGGTAACCTCTGGTGGACAGGCTCTGTAAATTTTGGCATCGAACACGCATTGAAAGAGGGTGCAACCCACGTGGTTACCCTCAACGACGATACCATCGTACCGCCTAATTTCATGAGCCAGATGCTGAAAGCCAACAGCCAGAAGCCGCTTGCTGTGATCGGCGCTTTGGAAAAAGATATAAAAACCGGCGAAACTACTTTTGGCGGCCTTTCGGTAGTTTCAGAAATTCTGGATAAATGGGTAGCGCTGCACTATACCCTCCCACCCGAAGAGCAGGTAGGGCTTCATCATTCAGACGTACTTCCCGGCCGTGGTTTGTGGATTCCTAAAGAAGTATTTGATAAAATCGGGCTTTTTGACATCAAAAACTTCCCGCACTACTTTGCTGATTTCGACTTTACCTGCAACGCCAAAAAAGCAGGTTTCGAAGTATTCATCAACTATGATGCGCCCCTGTTTACCTATCCGGACGAGAGTGGCGAATCAAAAATCATGGCCAACAAAACGATGAAGGGCTATCGGGAACACCTGTTCGGCATTCGTGGTGGAGGAAACCTGGTACTTTTCACCCGCTATACCCTCAAAAACAACGCACCACACGAAATTCCCATCAAGCTGGTTCTTGGCTATACCCGCAGGCTATTCAATTTCTGGATGAAATAATCGCCCCGGATAGTCCCTCCTTTTACTCCCTGAAAGCCTACACATGAAAGTTCTGATATCTGCATACGCCTGTGATCCTACCAAAGGAAGCGAAAATCTTCGTAGCTGGAACTGGCTTTTGCTCCACCTCCGTTTAGGAAACGAAGTATGGCTTTTCACTTCTATTTGGGGTAAGGAAGCCATAGATCCCTACCTGGCCGAGATGCCCAAGTTGCACGTGGTATATGTAGAAGTGCCCGAATGGGTGGAGGCCCTGGACCGTCGCAGGGGCGTGTGGCACTATGTGCGCTACCTGTACTGGCAGCGCAAAGCCGGAATTGTGGCTAAAAAGCTGGACAAGACCGTCGATTTTGACCTCGTGCATCATATTTCCTGGGGAAGCATACAGCAGGGTTCGGGTATGTGGAGGCTCAATAAGCGCCTGCTCTTTGGCCCTGTAGGCGGAGCGCAATATGCTCCTGATGCTTTTAAGCAGTATTTTCTCGATGAGTGGAAGAGCGTAGAGCTTCGCCGCAAAACCATCAGCGACCTGCTTACCCGCCTCAACCCTGATTGTGCAAGGGTACTGAAAACGGCAGACCTGGTTTGGGTTGCCAACAACGAAACTTATGCCCTGGCCAATAAGCTGGGAGCAAAGCGTGTAGAATACCTCACCGATACCAATCTGGACCCCAGAACGCTGCCTCAGGTGTTTCCTGAACGCGAGCCACACGAGCATTTTAAAATTTTGTGGGTGGGCCGAATGCTTACCCGAAAAGGATTGCTGCTAACCTTTGAGTCCCTTTCCTTGTTGGATAAGTCTATTCCCTGGACACTGACAGTGGTGGGCGACGGTGACCAGGGTCCCTTGGTCAACGGTTGGATAAATGAGCTGGGTATTGCGGACCGGGTAAACTGGGTGGGGCAACAACCCTTTACCTATGTGCGCCAGGCTTACCTCGAGCACGACTTATTCCTCTTTAACAGCCTCCGCGACTCATCGGCTGATCAATTCATCGAATCCATGTCTCATGGATTGCCAATCGTTACCCTCGACCTTCATGGCGGAAAAGTGATTGTGCCGGATTACGCAGGGGTAAAAATTCCGGTAGAGACACCCGATATTACCCGTCAAAAGATCGCGGATGCCATCGCAGATCTCTATTACCATCCTGAAAAAAGGGATGCTATGGCCCGTAGGGCGTATGACTACGTTACTCAGGAAGTCTTTCCCCAAAAAGAAGTTGCGCTCAGGAACTACTTGGGTATCAAGGAGAAAGTATAGGGAAAGCCCGTTTGGATAAACAAAAAAAGAGATGGCTCAAGCCATCTCTTTTTTTATGCGTAGATCTGAAGGAACCGATTACTCTACTTTCAGGATCGTGGAGTGAAATACCACATGGGTAGGATCAGAGACAGAGATATAATACAATCCTGTAGAGCGTCCCTGGAGATTGAAGAGGAATTTGCCCCTGCCATTCTCCATTGCAAGGTTCCGCTTTTCAATTACCTGGCCTGTGATATTGTAGATGGTTCCTTCCAGTGGTTTGTCGCCGGAATAAACCATGTCGAGCCATACTTCACCCTCAGTAGGGTTAGGTAACACTTTAGCAGAAAGCTCGATCCGCTCATTGTAAACGACCTCCACAGAGGGCGTGTATTTGAAATCGCCTCCCTGAACAACCATTTTGAGGCGGTAGTAATAAACCGCATTCGGCTCTACGTCCTGGTCGTCAAAAGTGTAAAACACATTTTCGGAATTAGGAGTAGCTGAGGTCGTTCCAATCTCTTCGAAAAGCACATTGTCGATACTTTTTTCGATGATAAAGTGCGAACTGGTTAGCTCTATTTTGGTTTCCCAGAGCAGTTGAACATCTGAGGGTGTTGGTTCTGCACGAAGGAAAGAAATAGACACCGGGAAGCTTTGACCAATAACAGCCGTATCCCGATTGGTTTTTTGCCAGGCAAAAATAGAAGCTACCGGAGCCTCTGGCCTTGGAGGAGCTGTATTGGTTTGTGGGTGAAAGTTGTTACCAATGTCTGTGATCGGCGAGGCATACCCGATATATTCCCTTCCGGAAGAAATGCCATACACCTCGTTGTTGATGAAGTGTACCTCAGAAGTAGAAGGAATCGGGGTGCTGGCAGGGGTAGAAACTTCGTATTCGGGGTTCAGGCCCTCGAATGTCCAGGTACCCGTTTGGCCGAAACCTGGTAGGTAACCGGGTTGGAACATGGCGAAAACACTGTTGTTGTTCGGGTCGAGGTTATTGGTCCAGAATACGTTATTCAAGAAATAGGTATCCTTGGCCCAGTCATAGATCTCAATCAATGGCTGAGTAGGAGGTGCTTTGCGGAGCGGGGAGTGGATCCGGTTATGGGCAAAAATCCATCCTTCGATAAAGGATCCTAGTTTGATACCGGCACCCCAAACGCCTCCATTGAAGTCGCTGTTGTACACCACGTTCATTTCTGCTACAGGGTCGTGCACGTTGTTGTCAGGCATAGGCGTATCCATCAGGTACGGAAATCCACTGTTGCCTTTAAGGACGACCACATTCTCGATTACATTTTCCCGAGTCCACGACTGGTGCCAGTGCACTTCAGATTCTTCAAAGGTAGAGTTCTGAATTACGCAACCACTGGCGTGACCCGTAAGCATGGGCGCATGGCGCATGGTTTTGGTATTTGTATTGGTCCAGAGACAATCGTAGCATTCGGTAAATCCACCGTAACCTACCCCTCCGCCTTCACGGTAATAAGGCTTTTCAAAATACGAGTCTCTAACCTCGATGTGCTTGGAATAGAAAGTTCCGATAGGAAAGCTGGATGGACGAATAATGTCAATGTCCTTTGCCCAACCATTTACAATCCAGTCAAATTGCACGGCATTCACAGGCGAGTTAGTACTGTCGCCATATATTTTCAGGCTTTCAATGCCTACGTTATTCAGCACTACAATGGGTTCCACATAGGAGTTGAGATTAGGATCAAGGTCAATCCGCAGGGGTTGAATAATATCGATATAGTTGGAACCGACAGCGGCTATTTTACCAAGTTCGCGGTAATAGCCATCAACTACACTCCGCTTAAACTTTGTTTGGTAGTTCGCAGGAGGAATAATTTGACACACAAAAAGCCATTTTCCTGCGAAATAATATTGCGGAAATCGGGATATTTCCTGTGGATCAAGAAATATTCTCCTCGAACCTCTGGGGCTAAATTGGGTTGACTGAGACCTCAGAGACAACCTCCCGGTTCCTTGAAAGCGAATAATCCCGTATTCACCATTACTTGCCTGATGAAAATTGATACGGGTGCCTGCCCGGCTTTGTCCGCGTAAAACGATATTGGAGTTGTTAATATCAATGGCTCCACTCAGGTCATAAACCCCATTTTGAAGCAAAACAACTCCTCCTCCTGCTGCTGCTGCAGTACTAATACCATTGAGAATTGCCTGACGGTCGTTAGAAGTTGATGCACTAACGGTGGCAACAACTTGCAGATTAGTTGGAATTCCTCCTTGTACGCCAGCGTAGGACACATTCGGATAAATCAATCCATCAGGGCCGATGAAATCAATTTTATTCGGGTGGTTCTGACCAAATGAAATTTGGAAAGCAAGCAAAAGTGATAAAATGGAAAAAACACCGGGAGCCTTACAGTGAAAAAGCCTTTTCGCCAGGACAGTTGTGTTATAGAAAATCATAGGTTTTGTGTTAAGAAGAGTCTGTACTGGTAACGGTGATTGATTGTCGTCATTATTTTTACCAGAAGAGCAGAGCAACCCATGGCTGTAAAGAAACAAAGAATATTCGAAGAATAATACAGTAGGTAATGTTTGCTTATTTCGAAAATTTTATAGATGAAAAAGTATAATGTATTTCAATATTTAGATATTTTAATTTTGGTGTTGATAAAATTATATAAATAGCTCTGAATATTGAACAGGAGCCCTTTTTTCGCAAGTGCAACTATATAGGCCATGATTAGCATGGCATTATTACGGAAACCAAAAACAATGCTTGTGCCTTAAACTTCAAGGAGGCAAAAGTTTAAAGAATGTAAGATTATGGGTGTTTACATTCCGTCTCCAGAGAGCTATAAGGCATGAAATACCATCTGAGATGGGTGAATTGCTCGTTTCCGGTCTTGAGTGGTTCTGCAAAAAGGAGCGATTTCCCTTGATGGCTGCGACTAACCAGGCCACATGTTTCAGACTACCGTCTGGAGGAGCTCCCGTAATTCGTCGGGATTGAACCGCATATCGTCAAGTTTGGCAGAGTGGTGCGTTTCTACAGCCGGTGTTTCAATGATACAATTGTAACGTTGCCCGAGCACGTGGGCCAGGTAGTAGAAGTAAGGCGGGTAGTAGCTGGCAGCAAACAATTCGATGATCTGCGCTCCGGCAGGTGCCCATAAAATATTGGTAAAGGCTGCACCATGCACCCCCAGGATAATTTCTGCTCCTGAAAATATTTCGATCTGTTCAACTATTGTCCTGCTTTTATCTTCCACTATTTCAAACCCCAGCTCATGGAGCATAGGTGCTATTTCAGTCTCGTTTAGGAGCACACGGGTATTTTTTCTGCTCAGGAATAACCGCTTGCCAGGTTTAATTTCAGGGGTGAGGCTGAAGGTACTACGCATCCTGAGCACGTCTTCTGGGCTGGGATAAAACCACTGTTGATTATTGCCCAGGAAAAGTTCATCTGCGGTAATGGTACCAAATGCGCTGGTATCCAGCCTGTTGTGCTCAGCAATACCCAAGAGGGCTAACCATTGTTTTTCATAAGCGGTGCCCTGAAGCGGGTAGGCCGTGATGGCTTTTTCCCATATAGCTGGCGCTACCTGCGATTTGATGCGTAAAAGTTTGGCGGCAACAAAGAAAGTATAGTCGTAAAATCCACCCCAAAAATGCGCCCAGGGAGCTATTACTGGCCCGGATACTGTTTTTTGCTTAAATGAAGGGGTAAACAGGCCGGCAGTATTCCCAAAATCCACGTCAATGACGAGGTTGTTATTTACAATGGGTGTTCCGGCTCTTGAAATGACCGCCTTGCGAATATTGTCGCAGGAGCAATTTATTTGCCATACGGCATCTTCATCAAACGAAACTATCAGATCCTCTGGAAAAAAAGATACCTCATTCAGGGAGTTTAGTGCCGGAAGGGTAACTGGCTGCGGCATTTTACCCCAGATTTTTCCAGGGCTGAGTACCTGATAACTTTCTTCCTTCGATAGTGGCTTTTTTCCGGAAGCGATTGCAGCCCAGCGCAGGCTAAGTTTAGCCACATCACGAATGTCAGACTGTATTTTCGCTATGTTCATGTCCTGAAAGAAACTTGACGGCAAAATTAGTTATCCTGGCTTTATGGCATCTTGATAAATCTGAATAAGCTGTTCTACATTACGTTCGGGGGTATAACGCTCCAGGTATCTGGTTCTGCATTTTTGGGATATCGCCGCATATTCAGCGCCTTTTTCCTCAAATTTCTTGATTGCAGTTTGTAATGCTGCAGGAGAACCCGCTTCAAAATGATACCCATGTTCGCCATCAACGATCATTTCTACCATGGCGCCCATTTTGGAGGCAATGACAGGAGTACCCGTCGAGAAGGCCTCAATAATGGTCATGGGCATGCCTTCGTAGCAAACAGAAGGGAATACAAGCGCTTTTGCTTTTTTCATCAAATCCCGGATCTCCTGGCTGTTTTTTAAGCCCAGATAGGTTACCTGGGGGTTGTTGGCCAGCAAAGCTTCTACCTCGGGCAAAAGCGGTCCGCTGCCTGCTATCACAAGCGGATAGGGTAAATCCATAAAGGCTTTTACCAATACCGATAGCCCTTTTTCTTCAGATAAACGCCCGGCAAATAAATAGTAATCCTCTTTTTCGGTACCAACTCCTGCATCAAATGCGAAATTTGGCTTTACCACCAATTGCGATTCGCCGAGTGCTGCGGAAGAATGGATAAACTTCTGACGGGCAAATTCGCTCAAAGTGATATAGCGGGTGACCTTGTTTTTCCAGGTGCCGACAAGCTTATGAAACCCTGTCATGGCTACCAGGCTGAAGGTCGCTACCACAGAATTTCTGTATACGCCCTTCAATACCGCCTTGAGCGGGAATATCTTGTGAATATTGTCCTCATACACTTTTCCATCATAGTAGAGGATGGCACTTGGGCAAATTAGTCGGTAGTTGTGGAGGGTCATCACCACCGGCACGCCCATTTTCCTGGCCACATAGAACAGAGAGGGTGATCCTACCGGGAAAAAGTTGTGAATATGAATGATATCCGGCTGGAACGACGCTATCTTTTCTTTCAGCAATTTCGCTGAAGAGGAATTGTAGAAAGAGCGAACAGCTGTCGCGATTGATCCAAGCGCACCGTTGATCTCATCATTGGTAAACTCGAGTGTTTCCACTTCCTGCCCGTTTTGACGAACAAGTTCAGTTTCCAGGTCAAAAACCGTGTCCTCGCCTCCCTTTATTTTGTAGCGATTATGTATGAGCAGAATCTTCATGTTCAGGATTTTAGAAAGGGAATAAAGCTTTTGAGTTTTCTGATAATTCCCCCTTTGAGAATAAACCCATTGAAAAACAAGCGATCAAAGTGCTGATCTGCCACCACATATTTGGGGTGAACAAGGGGAAAGGTCATCCCTTCTTCGTGAAAATTAAGGCGTTGGTCAGCTGTATTCAGGGTATGGGTGGCGTCTTCCCCAAATCCGATGTTGCGCACGAAGTTTACACCCGGTACAATGCACAGGCCGTTTTGAACAAAGCGGGCATAGTCCCATTGATAGTCCCAGACGCTTATTTTTTCCCTGCCGTAGGCTTGGATAGCGTCGTAAACCTCTTTGATTTTCCCCATCCGGTAGCGCCTTTCGAGCGGGCTGGTAAACAGGTGATTCACGATTTTCTCATCCATCACCTGGGGTAAATCGCGCAAGTCGTAGTCGTATTTTACCCAGGCACGCTTCCAGGTAGCCCAGCCCCAGGTAAATCCATGGTTGCTGAATGCGTAAGAAGCACCGTTCAAAGGCTGCCAGCCTTTTACGTGCAGATTTCCGCCTACCATCATTACCCGCGAATCGTCGGCATATTTTTCCAAAAGCTCATGACAAAAACGAAAGAAAGTAGGGTGGGGGACGCAGTCGTCTTCGAGTATAATGCCCGACTCTTCGTGTTCAAATAGCCAGTCAATGGCCGTTTTAGGGCCTAGCCCACAACCCACATTTTCATCCAGAAAGCGGGTCTTGACTTCACATGGCCAGTCAACCAGGTCCACGACGGCACGGGTGTCGGCACATTTGGCGATATCGTCCGGTCGACCGGGACGAGGACCATCCGCAGCGATATAAAGCCTGGAAGGCCTGGCTTCACGCACGGCGTTTAGTACTTTTTCAGCATCCGCTCTTCTGTTAAAAACAATCATCAATACCGCAGTATCGGATGATACAGAGGAGGATTGAGGTTGTTTGCTGTTTGCCAATGACATATCTGAGGATGATTTACGGTCAAAATTAGGGGAAACCTGTGAGCCCAAAAGGGGTAACGCCTTCATCAGGAACTATTGCTGTGCAGGATGTTGGTTCTTTGGCCTGAGAGGTAGATAATTCGGGATGGTAAAATAAACCAATCAGCCCCCATTTCACCAACTGCCTCATTACTTCTCCCCGGCGGGTATGGTCGAGCCAGTCTTTCCACGAAGGCGTTGTTTCTCCAATGCTCCAAATGCCCCAATTTGCCTTTTTGCCCAAGGTTCTTTTGAACAAACGAAAAGACCTTCGGGCGTGATAGTTGGAGGAAATAAGCTCATAAGGCCCCGATTCTGTGTTGCAGGTGCGGTCCCAGGCGGCAAAGGCTTCCGCTTCTGCGGCAGTTCTGCCCCCGGGTGATTCATTCAGGGTTGGGCAAATGAAGATTTTCTCCGGATCAATGCCATGATAAGCCAGGAGGTTGGCTCCACGCAAGGCGTTATTCGGAAACCGGATTTCCAGCTGATCCTTGCCTTCGTAATAATAGGAATAAGCCGCTCTTTTTGCCCATCGGTGCCAGGGCTGGTTGTTCACCCGTACCGAGTCCACCCAAAAGTTGCGGTCTTCCGATTCGGTACCTTCGTCGTTGAGAAAACGAAATTCCAGGGGTGTTCCTTCCCTTAAGCCATTTGGTAGGCTAACCTCCCATTCCTCGCTATATCCGCTCGAAACCGTGTCCAGCAACAGGTCTTCGCCCAGCCATACTTCAAAGTGTGCATAGGCGCCCTTGCAGGGTGTGCTCCAGGTTTGAAAGTAGAGAGGGGCTTCGGTGCGAATCCCAGTTTGTGGAAAAACAGACACCGTGCCATTGAGGTACATCCCAAATGGCCGGATATCGCTCGGCCCACCTGTTACGACTATTTTTTTGTAATCACCGGATTTGAGGTGGGGTGCAGCAATTTCGATCAGCTCGGGAATCAGCCAGCCTTCAACCACCGCAATTCCCCCTTTTTTTGCACTTCTGGGTGACAAAAACGTAGGCGACAACAGCAGAAAAATCCCGGATAGGGCTCCGGCCAGCAACAGGATGACTATACGAATCTGGCCTTTCTTCATCATATCGAAACGGGAGCAGGTTGCTTAAGCAGTGCTTCCAGGTTGCGGCTCAGGGCTTCCGGGTCCAGCACAAAATCATTGTATTGATAGGCCCGGTGGTAGCGGTAGTTCGTGTTTTGAGGGTCGCTGCCAAACATGGCCATGTAGGGCTGGTCAAACAAATGTGCCAGGTAGGTGAAGTAGGGTGGGTAGTACCTTGGGTGAAAAAACTCCATCACCTTCGTTCCCGGTGCGCACCAAAGCAGGTTAGTAAATGCAGATCCATGTGGCCCGATGACCATTTCTGCCTGGCCAAACAAGTCGAGCTGCTCGGCTACTGTACGCGGCTGGTCAGGTACGATCTCGATGTCAAAAGATTCGAGCACCTTGAAAATAGCCTCTTCATTCAGCGGTTTGCGGGTTCCGTTTCGCTGGAGGTAAAGCCGCCTTTTGTTTACTGATGCATGGGCTGGAAAACGACCGAACCGGCTTCGGATCATGTCAAGACTCGCAGGGCTAGGAAAATAGAAGTGCTGTGAATTAGCCAGAATGATGGAATCAGCGCTTACGCTGCCTTCCATGTCGCGCGAGTGAATCAATTGCTCGTTCGGAATGCCCATCATTCCCAGAAATTCTGCTTCAAATGCCGATTGTGGCCGGGAGTAAATAAGCTTGGCTTGTTGAAAAATTTCAGGACCATAAGCTTCTTCGATCCTGACTATTTTAGGCAGTACAAAAGCCGTGAAGTCATAGTATGCCCACCAACCCTTAGGCCAGAGTGCGATGGCCAGCTCCACATGGTCGGTAACCTCATTTTGTTTGTCGAGCAGGGCCATAATGGGCCTGAAGTCAGTATTGAGGTGTTGGTTTCCCTCCAGTATCACGTTTCCCGATCGGGCTATGGTGGGAAGTTTTTTAAAATCACTCCCTTTTATTTGCCAAACAAAATCGTCGGTATGCTTGATAATTCTTCGATTTCCGTACGGCGCACCCAATGAAATACCCTCCGGGGTTTTGTACGGAGGGAGAGTGACACTCCGCGTCGGTTTTTGATAAACGGTATATGGCTGAAGAATTTGCCGGCTTTTTTGAGGAGACAGCAGGTGTTCTCCTTTCAGGTGCCCGTAATAGGGCAATAATCGGAAACCCCATTCTACTGCGTCAAAATGTAATTTATCCTTGAGGCTTACTGCTTGCGGATGATTGGCCATGGTGAAGGTGCTGATAGGGGATTATTTGGAAGAAAGGAGCAGCTCAATGCCTTTTTCAATATCTGCGGCTTGCAGGGTCATGGGCTCATACTGGTGCTCCTGGCTATGTTGGTAGCGGTTGTCAGCCGATTGGGCAATGATGTTCTGGTAGGGGAAACCCAGCAGGGTTGAGAGAAAGTAGAAGCAATTGGGGTGATACCCCGCATGAAACCATTCAAATACACGGGTGCCCGGACGGCACCAGAGGATATTGGCAAAAGCTGATCCGTGCGGACCTACGACCATTTCAGCTTCTCCGAAAATGGCTATCTGCTCTTTCACTGTACGCGGCTTTTCTTCCAATACCTCAAACCCATAACGCTCCAGAATCGGCAGAATTTCAGCCTCGTTTGCTACGTTGCGGGTGCCTCCCCTGGTTAAGTAAATGCGTTTTCCGGGCTTGGTGAGCGGGGTATCGTGACCGGGTGCAAACCGCTCGCGCAGCATGCGTACCGCCGGAATCGAAGGGAGATCCCATTGTGTATTCGAAACAATAACCTCACGGGAGAGGATGCGTTTTCCTTCTTTTCGTGAGTCAATCACTTGCTCCTCAGGAATGTTCATCCATTCCAGAAATTCAGCTTCAAAGGGAGTATTGAACCGGGAATAAGCAAGCCTGGCTTCATTCCAAATGCCAGGACCGAATGCTTTTTCTATTCTGAGCAGTTTAGGCAAAATGTGAACAAGGAAGTCGTAATAGGCTACCCAGGCTTTGGGCCAGAGAGCTATTACCAGGTCTTCGGTTCGGTCGTTTTCGCGTGTTTCAAAAAGCGCCATGCGGGATACGATCCCATCCTGAATATGCTTTTTCCCGAATAATGCCACATTGCCAGAGGGGGTAATGGCATGTAGAGGATTGCCGGCTATTTCAGGTACCCGCCAAACATAGTCATCTTGCTCTGGCTGAGACCAGTTTCCCACCTGGTTGGGGTGGAAAGGGATACCATTTATACTGGTATAGGCAGGCAATTCAATTTGCTCACAGGTCTGCTGGCTTACGACATAGGGCTCCAGAACCTGAAGGGTCGCTTTGGATGAAAGCAATTGTTGGCCTTTTATACGTGCTGCCAGAGGGGCTGCTGCTGTAGCCAGGCTTTTGGCGGTTCGATAAAAAAGGTTGCTTTCGTTTGACATGTTTCAAGGAGTGACTTCGGCGTGTAATTTGGTCAGTGGATAGTCGAAACGGAGGTATAGGATTCCATGACCTCGACCAAGACCTTCTCAAATTCAGCCAGGGAAATATCCACATCGTCGTACCGGGAGGCAATGTGCTGGCTGCTTCCGGCGGCATCGGGGTGGAGCCAGCAGTCGTAACTGTGGCCGAGTACCTGCGCCAGGTAGTAGAAATAAGGAGGATAGTAATGCGGATGAAAAAACTCCACCACTTTTGCTCCCGGAGGTGCCCAGATCATATTGGCGAATCCTGCTCCATGGGGACCGATGATCAGACTAGCTTCACGGAAAAGAGCGATTTGCGCTTCAACAGTCCTTGGTACATCCTCGATAAACTCAATGCCATGTTTTTCTAGCAAAGGCCTGATTTCGGATTCGCACAACAGCCTTCGGGTCTTGGCACGCGAAAGGTAGATTTTGCGGGTGGGCTGCTTGCCGGTTGGAGGGGCCAGTCGGTTACGGATGCGTTGTACATCAGCAGGACTGGGGTAAAAAAGGCCATGGCAATTGGCCAGAATCATTTCTTTTGTCTCCAATGAGCCTGTGAGCTTTCGGGAATCGATCACCCGATCAGCGGGTATACCCATGAGCTGAATGAAATCATCCTCAAAAGGAAAATTCAGCCGGGCATAGGCGACTTTGCTATTTGTCCATATTTCCTTTCCCAGGGCATCCTCCATGCGGCACCACTTGGAAAGAATAAACAGAATGAAATCGTAATAAGCACCCCAGCCATGTGGCCAGCAAATGATCAGCGATTCTTCTGAACCGGTGATCTTGTGCGGTTCAATCAAACCTTTGATGGGCGAAAAATCGAGGTTGAGGTGCCAGTGGCCATTCAGCACCGGGTTGCCTGAGGGCAAAACCCGAAGGGATTTGTGCTGATTGTCTTTAGCTATTTTCCAAACAAAATCCGGTTCAAAGGTGATCCTTTCACCTTCAGGTCCGTTTCCTGCGAAGAAAAGTTGCCCGTTCAGGCTGGATTTCTGAGAGAGTAATACGGGATCAGCAACCTCCGCTGACCTGACGCCCGATTTCAGGCGGTCAAATGAACGCTGGCGACTCAGCAGCACCTTTCCCCAAATAGGGGAAAGTGTGCGCAATAAGTCATAGCCAAAGTGCTCTATGTCACTTTTTATTCTCGCCAGGTTCATGTGCTGGGCGTCTTGGTTACTAAGGTGTTTCAGGAAACTACGCGCTCTTTGGCGATGTATTTTTCCATGTTTTGCAGGAAGTCCGCATAAACAGATTGGATTCCTTCCTCAAGTCCGATTTTGGCTGTAAATCCAAATTCATTCAGGCGGCTAACGTCCATGAGTTTCCGGGGAGTTCCGTTGGGTTTTGAGGTGTCAAATACCAACTCCCCTTCGAATCCAACCACACGCTTTACGGTTTCGGCAAGTTCACGAATGGTTACATCTACGCCTGTACCCACATTGACGAACATTTTTTCGTCGTAGGTTTCAAGCAAATAGAGGCTGGCTTCAGCGAGGTCGTCCACGTGCAAAAATTCGCGCATCGGACTGCCATCTCCCCAAACTACCACTTCGTGTGTACCATTGACCTTGGCTTCGTGGAATTTCCGGATAAGGGCCGGCAATACGTGCGAATTGTTGAGGTCATAGTTGTCATTCGGGCCATAGAGGTTGGTCGGCATGGCAGAGATGAAATTCCTGCCGTACTGGTCTCTGTAAGCTTCGCAGAGTTTGATCCCTGCGATTTTTGCAATGGCATAAGGCTCATTGGTGGACTCAAGAATACCCGTGAGCAAATGCTCTTCCTTCATCGGCTGAGGAGCAAACTTGGGATAGATGCAGGAGCTGCCGAGGAACAAGAGCTTTTTCACGTCGTGCAAGTGGGCCTGGTGGATGAGGTTGAGCTCAATGGCCAGGTTGTCGTGAATAAAATCGGCGCGATAGATATTATTGGCCTGGATTCCGCCTACTTTGGCTGCCGCTACCACCACATATTCAGGCTTTTCAGCCTCATAGAATGCAGCTACAGCAGCCTGGTCGCGCAGGTCAAGTTCCGAAGAGGAGCGGGTGACGATATTGGTATAGCCTTTGGCTTTCAATTTCCGCACGATGGCAGAACCCACCATTCCCCTGTGCCCGGCTACGTATACTTTAGCTATGTGATGCATACAACACGCGTTGTTTAGCTTCTTTGATGTCGTGTGTCATCATGATTTCAACCAGTTCGTCGATACCTACTTTTGCTTCCCAGCCAAGTACTTCTTTGGCTTTGGTAGCATCACCGATCAGCAGCTCTACTTCGGCCGGACGGAAGTAACGAGGATCAACTTCTACCACGAGCTTTCCGGTTTTGCGGTCGTAGCCTTTTTCGTCAACGCCCTCACCTTCAAATTCGATGTCCATTCCGATATGAACAGCTGCACGTTTTACGAAATCGCGGACAGTGTACATTTTTCCGGTTGCCAGTACGAAGTCGTCAGCAACATCCTGCTGAAGCATGCGCCACATACCTTCCACATATTCTTTGGCATAGCCCCAGTCGCGGAGAGAGTCCATGTTGCCCAGGCGAAGGATATCACGCAGTCCTACTGAAATTTCAGCGAGGTTGGTTGTGATTTTGCGGGTAACGAATGTTTTGCCACGACGTTCTGATTCGTGGTTGAAAAGGATACCGTTGCTGGCAAAGAGATTGTATGATTCGCGGAAGTTCTTGGTGATCCAGAAACCGTACAGCTTGGCTACACCGTAAGGACTACGAGGGTAGAAAGGAGTAGTTTCTTTTTGTGGAATCTCCTGAACCAGGCCGTAAAGTTCGGAGGTAGAAGCCTGATAAAAACGGGCTTCGGGGCATTGGTTGATCAATGCATCGAGCAAGCGCAGGGTACCGATGGCATCTACCTGGGCGGTGTATTCTGGTACCTCGAAAGAAACCTTCACGTGGCTTTGGGCGCCAAGGTTGTAGATTTCGTCGGGTTGGATTTCGCGGAGGAGTTTATTGAGGTTGGCACTATCTGACAGGTCACCGTGGTGCAGGGTGATGTCTTTGTTGCCCATCAGGTGCTCAATTCGATCAGTGTTAAAGCTACTTGCACGACGAATGATGCCATGTACTTCGTAACCTTTTTCGAGCAGTAATTCTGCGAGATAGGAACCGTCCTGGCCGGTAGTACCGGTGATGAAAGCTTTTTTCATAAATAGCAAGCTTGTAATAAAGCCATCGGATGTGAGAAAAATTGGAAACTCCGATATTTGATACGGAAGAAAAGAACGGAACTGCGGTGAAATTATGAAAAAGACGAATACCTGAAAGTTTCAGGTAAGCATACGGTTAATTTCCCTGCTTGTCCGGATGTAAGTTTATGCTCAGTGGGATTCAAAAAAGAGCAGGATGCCATTTTCCGGCAACCTTACTCAGGTACTTCTGAAAGAACAGCCACATGAAGAGACTGTTGGTGTAGAAGTATCTTTTCCACAAACGTCCAGGCTCCAGCACGAGTCGATAGAGCCATTCCATCGAGAGTTTTTGCATCCAAAGTGGCGCACGACGCTGCATGCCTGCATATACATTAAATGCACCTCCCACACCAAGCATGAGTCCGCGCAGTTTGTCCTTGTGATCTGCCATCCAGTTTTCCTGTTTGGGGCAGCCTAAAGCAACAAAAATGAGATCGGGTTCTGCGGCGTTAATCCGGGCAACAATTTCCGCATCTTCAGCAGCAGTGATGGCGCGAAAAGGAGGCGAAAAATAGCCCCTGACATCAAGATAGGGGAGTTCTGTGGCAATTCGTTTACTGATACCGTCAAGTACCTTTTGGGTATTTCCGTAGAAATATACCGATTTACCCCTTTTGGCGGCTTCAACCAATAATGAAGGGAGCATGTCCATGCCTGCAACACGATCCTGATCTACCCCATACAGGGTTTTGATAGCTTTGGCGACCGGCATCCCGTCTGGGGTTAAAATATCAGCGTTTTCGAGTACTTTCCTGAAGGATTTGTCCTGATAAGCCTCTATCAACATGTGCACATTGGCAAAGCAAACATACCCCGACCGCTTTCTTGCGGCGATGGAAAATATTTCTTCGGCAAAGGATGAATAAGACCCGGTCGAAATCGGGGAGGTAATTATTTCAACTTTTTTCAGCGAGCTCGTTTGTTGGCTGGTTTGCACGTTCCCTGTTGGTTTAGTAAGCACGTTCTTCTCCTTTGAATACATTCCAAACCGTTAAGAAAACGATTTTGACATCCAGAAACAGACTCCAGTTTTCGATGTACCAGGAGTCATATTCTACCCTTTTGCGCATCAACTCAGGGTCCTCGGTTTCACCTCTGAAGCCATTGATTTGCGCATGGCCGGTAATACCTGGGGTAATGAAGTGGCGGAAAAGGTATTTATCAATGATCTTCGAGTATTCCGCTGTATGCTTGAGCATATGCGGGCGAGGCCCGACTACAGACATATGACCCAAAAATACATTGATGAATTGAGGAATTTCGTCGAGACTGGTTTTGCGCAGAAAAGCACCTACACGGGTAATGCGCATATCGCCTTTGGTAGCTTGTTTGTTGTCTGCGTCGTTACTGGGCCTCATGGTCCTAAATTTATAACAAAGAAAATCTTTTCCTTCACGGCCGGTTCGTAACTGACGAAAGAAAACAGGCCCTTTTGACTCCATTTTGATGAGTGTGCCGATGATCAGGTACAGCATCGGGAAGATGGTGGTAAGCACCAATGCAGAAAATGCTACGTCGAAGGTACGTTTAAGCATTTGATTGCCCAGGTTACGCAAAGGCTCCTTCCTGAGGCTCAGGATCATTACCTGATTAAAAAAGCTCACATTCAGCTTACGCTGATTCAATACCCTGAGCTCGGTAACGATTCGGAAGTAGATAAAATTGTCGTCGGCAAAATTATCCATCTCCTCAATTATTTCAGCGAACGTAACAGGAAGGGAAAAATAGATCTCATTAATGCCCTCACTTAAGCAAAAGCGTTTAAGCTCTTCGATACGCTCGGCTATGGCAGCCTGACCAGCCTCCGGATTTTTTTCATCCAACACTACCTCATCAAGAAAACGGTAAACATTGGTGCCTTTCGATTCAAAAAACTCATACATCTGGTCGGCTGATTCACCCGGGCCTACAATGATGATTTTCCGGATACTGTAGGTAACACTGTTGTAGTACTGGTAAATGATGTGCATGATAAACCTGAAACCCAGCAAAAAACCAAGGGTGACCAGATAGGCATGAAGCAAATATAATCGGGAAAGATATTGTGCTTTTACACTGACTATATACAGGAAAACAACGAAGGCCTGTACGAAGAGGATATAGAACAACTTCGAGGCATATTCCCGGATATCGAATAATTTGTCTGTGTTGTACACATTGTTGACCAGGGATGCACCGAGCCAAGCAAGGTTAAAGATCAAAAACAATGACAGATAGGCATCCTCATAGTATTCCATTCCCTGAAAACGGGTAAGGAAAGCCAGCTTCGTAGCGAAGTTGATTAGGATGAAATCCGTGATCAGCAGAAAAACCCGGAAGAGGTTTTGGTTGCTTTTCATCGTGGAGAATTATTGGCTAATGGGTGGATAGAAGTGACTCAAGTCAACTGGGTATGAACAAAAATAAGCGACGTTTGGCTCTATTTTTCTTACATCCACTCCATCAGGTCTGAAAGGACCATGAAAGGCAATTTTTAAGGTCTTAACAGGTTGCTGATCTTGTCTCAATCTTCAACATAGGGTTAAACGATCTAATCTACAGGTTATTCCGAAGATTCGGGAAAAAAGAAAAATGTACTATTCCTGACACTGGCACCGATTCTATTGGATAAAGTCCAGAGTATTTTTTGGATTTTTTCTGCATCCCCCTCCTTTTCTCTTATATTTGCCTCCCGTATGGAAGCTGCTGTATTCACCTTTTCCGAACAAGAACTCCAGGAGATTCATCGCCATGTAGCGAAGTATCCGGAGAAACGTTCTGCGGTTATGCCCGCACTCTGGATCGCCCAGGAAAAATTCGGATGGCTTTCCGAAGGAGCTGTGCGTCTCGTGGCCGAAACCCTGGATCTGCCATTTGCCCATGTCTATGGGGTGGCATCTTTTTATACCATGTACTTCAAGCAGGCTGTGCCCAAGCACCTCATTGAAGTATGTACCTGCTTTACCTGCAGTGTAAATGGCGGTCCTGAAACACTTGCTTATGTAAAAAAGCAACTCCAGGCAGACGAGCGCGGGGTAAGTGCAGATGGTAAAATCTGGACCCGGGCTGCTGAATGCCTCGGAGCCTGTGATACAGCACCTATGTGCCAGCTCTCTAATCGGCGCTATGCCCACAACCTGACTCCCGAAAAGGTAGATGCCCTCATCGAAAAGCTTCGCAACGACGAAGAAATTCCTTTTGAGTCCGTTCCTCTTTCCGACCAATCTCAGATCGACGACTAAATTCACATGCGTTTACCCAATAAAGCACCTGCCTATCTTCTGTTGGAAGATGGGCTTTTTTTTACCGGTAAGTCTATCGGAAAACATGGTTCCACCGTTGGGGAGCTTTGCTTCAATACCAGCATGACCGGCTACCAGGAGGTTTTTACAGATCCTTCCTACTACGGACAAATCCTCATTGAGACGCATACCCATGTTGGCAACTACGGGGTACATGAGCGAGAATACGAAAGCAATTCAGCCAAAATCGCTGGCCTGGTCGTGCGTAACTTTTCGCAGATTTATTCCCGTCAGGATGCCGTAGAGTCGCTCGATTCTTTTCTGATGCACAACAATATCGTCGGTATCTCAGATGTAGATACCCGCATGCTTGTGACCCATATCCGCAGCAAAGGGGCCATGAACTCCATTATTTCTTCGGAAATAGATGACCCCAAAGAGCTTGCCCGATTGCTCGCCAGTTGCCCCCCAATGGAAGGATTGGAGCTTTCTTCTAAGGTAAGTTCAGCGCAGCCTTATTTTCATGGAAGCCCAAACGCTCCTTTCCGGGTTGCCGTACTCGATCTGGGCATCAAGCGCAATATCCTCGATTGCCTCGCTGCCAGGGGCTGTTACCTGAAAGTATTTCCTGCCAAAGCTACCTTCGATGACCTCGAAAGCTTTGAACCCCATGGTTATTTCATTTCCAATGGCCCCGGAGATCCGGCATCTATGGACTATGCCATCCAAACTGTGAAAGCGATTCAGAATCACGATCGGCCGCTTTTCGGTATTTGCCTCGGGCATCAGCTCCTAGCATTGGCTAATGGGGTCAGCACTTATAAAATGCACCATGGCCACCGCGGTGCCAATCACCCCGTGAAAAACTTGCTAACGGGCAAAAGCGAGATTACCTCTCAAAATCATGGATTTGGGATTTCACGCGAGGACATCGAAAAATCACCTGACGTAGTGGTAACCCACGTTAACCTCAACGACCAGAGCATCGAAGGCATTCGTATCCGCAACCGCAAGGCATTTTCGGTGCAATACCACCCCGAAGCTTCTCCGGGTCCGCACGACAGCCACTACCTGTTCGATGAGTTTATGCTCATGATCGGCGCTGAAAAGGTAGTCCGATAATCATGACCTCCAAGCCCCCTATATGGCTCATCCGGGCCTGCTGGGGCCTGTTTTTTATTTGGCTTTTTGCGAATGCAGATGCTTGGGGGGGCTATGTTTGGGAGAAAGCGGCACATCCCGAGGCTTGGTTTGGGGCCTATTTTGGTGATCAGGATAGCGAGCAATATTTTGCTTGGGTGGAGAATGGCCCTTCATTCGCGCGTTCTCCGTACAGATACCGCGTATTGGCCCCTTGGTTAGCCGGATGGTTGCCGGGTACGCCCTGGCAGGGATTGATGATTATTTCGTGGAGCTCACTGGCTGGTTTTCTCGTCATTTGCCTTCGCACCGGGTACCAAATGGGCTATACCTGGGAAGCTCATCTTGCTACCCTTTTGGCAAGCACAGGTTGGGCATTTCTCTATTTGTATCTCCAACCGTTTCTTACTGATGCGCTTGCATTGGCCCTGCTGGCTGCCTCCATTCTGGCTGTTCGCAATCATCGGTTTTGGCTTTTTGTACTCTTTATCTCCCTGGCTGTACTTACCCGGGAGGTCATGTTCCCCTTTGCACTGCTTTGGTGGTTTCATCGGGAAAAAGGGAAAACGGGACTGGCGATTATCATGGCCGGAATCATGCTTTTCCTTCCCCGAATTCTGCTTCCGGAAGATATCCTAGAGCCAGGTATACTGGAAGTAATCCGGAATTCATGGCAGGTGAGCCCGATTTTCTGGCGTCTAAAAGAAATATACAGCGTACTGGGGCCATGCTGGTGGCTGCTACCTTTGGCTTGGAAAGCCGTTCCACCATCAGAAAGGTCATTTACGGCTCATTTGCTCGGTATCAGCCTCCTGACAGCTATGCTTGCCTCAGTGATAGCCACTGATACGGGTCGTATGTTTACCCTGATCCTGCCCGGATTTGTTCTGGTGATGCTAAACTTAATCAGACAAAGTATTCAACATTGGCCAATTTGGTTAATTTTGGCAGCAGGAAGGGCAGCCAGTTTGTGGTCTGCGCTCCACCCTTACCCCCGGGGTCTTAGTTTGCATCCGTGGCTGGATATCCTGCTTGCAGGGATAGCCATTGGATTTCTTTGGGTGTATTGGCCAAAAGTAAATGGTCGAATACAAACCTGATTTTTTCGTTTGGTTCTTATTTGTCCGCACTTTTCCAGGCATCATGCTCCAAAAAGTATTAAAATTCGGAGGGTCTTCTGTCGCTTCTGCAGAACGCATATTGCACGTTGCCCAAATTATCCAGTCTTATATAGCCCGTGGTGAAAAATTTGCCGTGGTGGTTTCTGCCATGGGAGGCAGTACCGACCGCTTGATCCACATGAGCCAGGTAGCCGCTTCGGGTTCAATGGCCTATGAAGACGATCTTCATGCATTTGCTGGCAGGCACCGGGTGGTTGTTGACGAGTTAATTGGCAGTACCATCCACGATCGTTGTTTAGAGGAAATTATTTCCGGTCAGGAGGAGTTAGGCAATTTGCTCAAGGGACTTTACCTTACCCGCGACCTTACCACCCGCACCTTAGATTATATCCAGAGCTTTGGAGAAAGGAACCTTGCCTTTATTCTGAACCATGTACTCAAGTCTATGGGTACTGAAGCTGTATTCGTAGATGCCCGTAAGCTCATCAAAACGAACGATAACTACGGTTCGGCCAAGGTGTTCATGGAAGAGACGAAAGAAAATCTCTCCCGCCATTTTGCCGAAACGGAGGGACAGGTTTCCATTTTCACAGGTTTTATTGCCTCTACGCGGAGTGGAATTACCACTACCCTCGGCAGAGGAGGGTCTGATTACACTGCTTCTATCATTGGTGCCGCCATGGATGTGCAGGAAATAGAGATCTGGACCGATGTGGACGGGGTAATGACCGCTGATCCCCGGATCGTGAAGCAGGCTTTTCCTATTCCGGCCATGACCTACGAAGAGGCCCTTGAAATGTCGCATTTCGGGGCCCGGGTGATTTACCCCCCCACCATTATCCCGGCTTTAGAGAAAAAAATTCCTATTAGGATCAAAAACACCTTTCGCCCCGAGGCGCCGGGTACCTTAATCAGCCAGCAAGCTCCTGACCACATGTATGCGGTTACGGGTGTGTCATCAATCAACAATGTGGCCTTGCTGAGCCTAGAGGGAAGCGGATTGTTTGGTGCTTCTACCATCGCCGCCCGATTGTTTCAAACCCTGGCCCAGGCATCTATCAATGCTATTCTGATTACCCAGGGTTCTTCCGAGCATTCCATTTGCTTCTCTGTTGCCCCCAATGTTGCTGAAAAAGCAAGGGAGCTGATTAACGAAGAGTTTGAGCTGGAGATCAAAGCAAAATATGTGCACCCGGTCCGGGTAGAGTTCGACCTTTCTGTCATTGCCATTATCGGCGAAAATATGAAGTCGCGCCCGGGAATCTCTGGCAGGTTCTTCGAGGCACTCGGCAAAAATGGTATCAACGTCATTGTCACTGCTCAAGGATCTTCTGAAAGGAATATTTCTGTAATCATTCACCGCGAGGATGAAGCAAAGGCCCTGGCTGCTGTTCACAACATCTTTTTCCTTTCCGATTACTACACGCTCAACCTATTCGTGGTTGGCGTAGGGCTGATAGGCGGAACGTTGCTTCAGCAAATCCGCAATCAGGAAAACTGGCTGAGGCAAACCCAATACGTAAAGTTCAACGTCGTAGGATTGGGGAACAGCAAAAAGATGCTTTTTGACCCGGCAGGCATTGATCTGGATAGCTGGAAAGAAACCCTGACCACCTCTGACCTTCCTATGGATATGGGGCAGTTTGTGGCAAAAATGAAATCACTCAACCTCCCAAACGCCGTATTTATCGACAATACCGCAGATACGGAGTTGGTTAAGTTCTATCCTGAAATCCTGAATTCCAGTATTTCGATCTCTACCCCCAATAAGTCTGCTTCTTCGGGTCGATACCAGGACTACCAGCAACTCCGTGCTGTGGCTAACAAGCGGGGGGTAAAGTACATGTACGAAACCAACGTAGGTGCGGGGTTGCCAGTGCTTACGACCCTCAATGACCTGATCAACAGCGGTGACCGTATCCAGAAAATTGAAGGGGTACTCTCGGGTTCTCTGTCTTTTATTTTCAATACTTTCGGACCTGGCTTGCCTTTTAGCGAAGTAGTAGAAGAGGCCGGACGGAAAGGCTTTACCGAGCCGGACCCAAGGGTGGACCTTAGCGGCAAAGATGTAGCCAGAAAAATTCTCATTTTAGCACGCGAGGCTGGGTATCCGATGGAGTTCGAAGAGGTTGAGATTGAAAATATTCTGCCGCAGGAATGCATTGATGCAGAAACGGTACCCGATTTTAAGGCGGCTTTGGCAAGAGGCAATGACCTGTTTGAAGCGCGCCAAAACGATGCAGCTAAGAAGGGAAAACGTCTTCGTTTCGTGGCATCACTCGAAGATGGAAAAGCACGTGTAAGCTTGCAGGCCGTAGATGTAGAACACCCGTTCTACCATTTGTCAGGAAGCGATAACATGATCGTTTTTACTACCGACCGTTATCATGAAAGACCCTTGGTGATCAAAGGTCCGGGTGCGGGAGCCGAGGTAACTGCTGCGGGTGTTTTTGCAGAAATACTAAGGATTGGATATTACCTTTCCTGATTGGCAGTGAGAAAGTAAAGTTAAAAGGCCTGGTTTCCTGGAAATCAGGCCTTTTGCAATTCTTCGAGTTCTTTTTTCAGGAAGCGGCCGGTATGAGATTCGGGGTTCTCGGCAACCACCTCCGGAGGGCCTTGCACCAAAATCCGACCTCCGCGCATGCCGCCTTCAGGGCCTATGTCTATCACCCAGTCGGCAACCTTGATTACATCCATGTTGTGCTCGATCACCAGCACGGTATTGCCCCTGTCCACCAATTGCTGCAGTACTTCCAGCAAAATTTCGATGTCCTGAAAATGGAGGCCAGTGGTAGGCTCGTCGAGGATGTAAAGCGTATTTCCTGTATCTCTTTTGGAAAGTTCCCCGGCAATTTTTATGCGTTGTGCCTCGCCTCCGGATAGGGTAGTGGCTGGCTGCCCGAGGGTGATGTACCCCAAGCCTACATCAACGAGTGTTTTCAGGTAGCGGCGAATCCGCGGCATCTGGTCGAAAAACTCCAACCCAGTCTGAATGTCCATGTTGAGGACATCGTTGATAGATTTTCCTTTATAACGGACCTCAAGGGTCTCCCGGTTGTAGCGTCGGCCCTGGCATTTGTCGCAGACTACATACACATCGGGGAGGAAATTCATCTCGATGGTTTTTACCCCTGCTCCCTCGCACTCATCGCAGCGCCCGCCTTTCACGTTGAAAGAGAAACGCCCGATTTCATAGCCCCGTGCTTTGGCTTCGGGCAGGCTGGCAAACAACTCGCGGATAGGGGTAAAGAGACCTGTATAAGTGGCTGGATTGCTTCGCGGGGTTCTGCCAATGGGTGCCTGGTCTATACCTATTACCTTATTGATATTCTCCAGTCCTTCAATGGATTCGTAGGGTAGAGGCTTTTCTTTTGACCTGAACAGGTGCTGGGAGAGTATCGGGTAGAGGGTTTCGTTGATGAGGGTCGATTTCCCACTTCCCGAAACGCCTGAAACACAAACAAATAGCCCAAGGGGAAGGTCAAGGTCAACGTTCCGGAGGTTGTTGCCAGTGGCTCCGTTAATTTTGAAACGAAGAGGGCCAGGCTGCCGCCGCTCGGCTGGTGGCACTATTTTTCTGCGACCGCTGAGGTAATCTGCGGTAGGATTGGAGATGAGCAACACCTCTTCAGGTGTTCCCTGTGCTACAATTTCTCCTCCAAATGCGCCTGCGCCCGGGCCGAAATCGACCAGGTAGTCGGCTGCAAGCATGGTGTCCTTGTCATGCTCCACAACTAGCACGGAGTTGCCCAGATCCCGTAATTCGTGCAGGGACCTGATAAGGCGTTCATTGTCGCGCTGATGCAGACCAATGCTGGGCTCGTCCAGGATATAAAGCACATTCACAAGCTGAGAACCGATTTGAGTAGCCAGCCTAATACGCTGCGCTTCTCCGCCGGAAAGGGTCCTTGCAGGGCGATCAAGTGAAAGGTAATCGAGGCCCACCTGGAGCAGAAATCCGATACGCTTCTTCAATTCCTTAATCACCTCTTCTGCAATTTTCTCCTGGCGGGGCGTGAGGTATCCGGGCAATTCATCAATAAACTGGGCCAGGGAGGTGATATCCATGGAAGCCAGGTCGTAGATATGCTTATCCCTGAACCTGAAAAATAAGCTCTCGGTTTTCAGGCGGGTGCCACTACAGGTTGGGCAAGTGGTTATTTTCATAAACCGCTCAGCCCAGGTTTTTATTTTCTCGGAAGACGACTCGTGGTATTGAGCGGAGACAAATTGCTTGATCCCGTCAAACTTGACTTTTCCAAAAGATCCTCCATTTAAGATAAGGTTTCTTGCCTCCTCCGGAATGTCTTTCCAGGGGTTAGCCAGGGAAAACTGCATGCCTTCTGCAATTTGTCGCAACTGACGAAACATCCAGATGTCGCGATACTCACCCAACGGTTCTATTGCGCCCCGGTTGATGGATAGATCTTTATCCGGAATGATGGAGTCGGTATCAACTTCGAAAATGGTTCCCATGCCGTTGCAGGTTGGGCAGGCACCATAAGGCGAGTTGAACGAAAAGGTGTTGGGGGAGGGGATATCGTAACTGATGCCCGATTCGGGGTCCATAAGGTTGCGGCTGTACCAAAAGCTACGGCCATCTGTGGCGTGGAGCATGAGCACAATACCTTCGCCGGTTTTCATGGCGAGCTGGACACTTTCGAAGAGGCGTTGGGTTTCTTTTTCGGAAGCATCAGGGCCAGGAACCACGATGCGGTCGATGACCAGTTCGATGTCATGAATCTTATAGCGATCAACTTTTAGCCCGGCCTTGAGGTCCTGAATTTCCCCATCGATCCTTACTTTGCTGTAGCCATGTTTGGCGAGGCTTTCGAAAAGGTCGCGGTAATGGCCTTTACGTGAGCGCACCAAAGGGGCCAGGATGAGCATTTTTTCCCCGCTGAACTGCTCCCTGATGGCTGTTACCACCTCCTCATCTGTCATCTGGACCATGAGCTTGCCGGTTTTATAGCTGATGGCGTCAGCTGCCCGGGCATACATGAGGCGAAGCAAGTCGTAAATCTCAGTTACGGTACCAACGGTAGATCGGGGATTTCGGCTGGTGGTTTTTTGCTCAATGGCAATAACCGGACTGAGCCCTTCTACTTTGTCCACATCCGGGCTTTTGAGATCTCCCAAAAACTGGCGGGCGTAAGCGGAAAAGCTTTCCAGATAACGGCGTTGGCCTTCGGCATACAAAGTGTCGAAGGCCAACGAAGATTTTCCGGAACCACTCACCCCTGTAATCACCACCAGGCGGTTGCGGGGGAGGGTAAGATCAATATTTTTCAAATTGTGTTCCCGGGCACCCAGGATCACGATATGGCCATCATCAGCCTGATTCATGCATTCGGCTTTTTCAACGTTTCCCTTGGAGTCGAGGCGATGAGTACCGAATCGGGAACGGAATGACCCTTAACGAGAAGTTCTTCAGCCGGGACTCCAAGAGATAACGCAATTCGTATCTCATAAGTTTTGCCGGCTTTCACCTCAAGTCTGTTGGCGATTAGCCAGGGGTTAATTGTTCTGAGTTCGGTAAGGCTCACACCTTGATTCTTCGCAAATTTACCCAAATCTGCTATGGATTCCGTCACTTTTACTGTTTTATATCTCAGGGGCTGGTATCCGTCCCGAATGGAAGAAAAGGCGATGCCATACCTTTCAGGTGTTTCCATCAGGCATTTAAAACCCAGTACCTTATACACGTAGTGGCCTGTTTCTTTGTTGAGGGCAAGCGAGTAGAAGTCGCTATTGCCCTGACGGCCAATGGCTTTGTTGATTCCTCCGGTACCCATGTTGTAGGCAGCAGCTACGAGGGTCCAGTCACCGAGTTCTTTGTGGGCATCGCGGAGGTAGCGCGCAGCAGCCCTTGTCGATTTTTCCGGATGGTAACGCTCATCCACGGTAGAGGAAACCTCTAAACCGTAATGACGGGCAGCTACGGGCATTAATTGCCAGAACCCGGAAGCACCGGCAGGAGAAACGACGTTTGAAAGATTGCTTTCGGCCAAAGCGAGGTAGAAAAAGTCCTCTGGAACTCCTTCTTCTTTCAGGATGGTCCTGAACCGATATTCATACCGGGATGCTCTTTTCATCAACAGTTTCAACCCTTCTGGGGCATTGAGCTGATAACGCATCTGTTTTTCGAGGCGGGAGCGTAATTCCCATTTTTCGAGGGGGAAGGCCTCCCCGGCGAAGTCTAAAAAAGAGGGAGCTTGTACCTCAATAGTGGTGAGGTGATCACCGAGGCGGCGAAGGTCACGTTCTTCATTTTTGTTTCCTTTCCAGGAAAAAACAAAGGCACCTGTAATCAGGATCAAGAGCGGAAGTGCAAAATAAGAGAGTCTGGACATTGAAGCGATTTAGGGTTCGCACCATACCCGCTAGTCAAAGGCTGTGCCAAAAGTGTATAAACTTGGGGAACACTGAGGCAGTTTAGCGGTTCAGGTGGCTCTCCAGCAGCTGTCCTTGATTAATTTTTTTGCCGGAGAACTAGAATTTTCGAAAAGAACGGGTTTTCCTTACACCAGTTAAAGCATCGTTTTTAAACGAGAATAGCGCTGTTAGTGTTCGGTGCAAGTTGAGAAACCAAACTAGAAATTGGGCTTAAGTACGTGCTGACTGTAAAAATTGAGGATGGACTCGACAGCTTCGTCGGCTGAATCGACAACCGAGAAAAGCAGGAGGTCTCCCGGAGATATATTGCCATGTGAAGCCAATAGGGTTTCTTTTATCCAATCTACTAAGCCTCCCCAGAAGGATCTGCCGACCAAAACCACTGGAAAACGGTCTATTTTCTTGGTTTGAATGAGGGTAAGGGCTTCGAAAAGCTCATCCAGGGTGCCGAATCCACCGGGAAGTACCACAAACCCCTGCGCGTACTTGACAAACATCACTTTTCTTACAAAGAAGTAGTTGAAGTCGATGTCCTTGTCGCGGTCTATGTAAGGATTGGAATGCTGTTCGAAGGGGAGATCGATGTTTAACCCGACGGATGAGCCCCCGGTCTGGTGCGCCCCTTTATTGCCAGCTTCCATAATCCCGGGGCCACCCCCAGTGATAATTCCAAACCCGGCAAGGGTGAGTTTATGGGCAATTTCAGTGGCAAGCTCATAATTTGGGGAGCCAGGCTGGGTACGTGCAGAGCCAAAAATAGAGACACAGGGGCCTATTTCGGACATTTTTTCAAACCCTTGCACAAATTCAGACATGATCTTAAAGACCATCCATGACTCTTCGCCGCCTCGTTTTTTCCACTCACGACGCACGCCGCTGGAGAAATTTTGATTGTATGCTTCCATAATTTCGAAAAACGGGAGTAAAGTTACTAAAAAGGATGGGAAAGCGGGAACGGTTCGCCAAGGTTTGAAAAACGGGTAAACCGGATACGGATTTTTGCCTGCTTTTGGTTGATATTAATTGGTAATTTGGGCACGATGAAGAAGGCATATATTTTTTTCGGATGCTTAATCCCTGTTTGGTTATTTGCTCAAACGGGTGGGCGTGTGGCCTATGATTTTCTCAATCTGCCAGCTTCTGCCCGGATACTCTCGTTGGGGGGGCTGAATGTGTCACTAATGGATGACGACCCGCATTTTGCCGCTTACAATCCGGCACTGGCTACAGACTCCATGCACCAGCGTGCGGTCTTATCCTTTTCTAATTATTTGTCCGACATAAGCGCCGGGTACGCTGGTTACAGCCATACCATAGATGGCGTAGGGAGCCTGCATACAGGGGTTCAATTTGTGAATTATGGGAATTTTGCCGGAGCAGATGAATTCGGAAACCCTACAGGCGACTATGGGGCGAGTGAGCTAGCCTGGTACCTGGGTATCGGAAGGGCTGTGGGCAATTTCAGGGGAGGGGTTAATATGAAATTTATTTCCTCCAGTCTGGCTCCCGGGTATACCTCGGTGGGTATGGCGCTCGATTTGGGAATTGCTTATCAAAGTGAGGATAAACTGTTTTCAGCGGGAATGGTGATACGGAATGCAGGGCTTCAGTTCAGCAATTACACAGGAACTTCCGGCCGTGATCCGCTTCCTTTGGATGTAGCCATTGGTATTTCCAATAAGCTTCGGTACATGCCCCTTCGGTTTTCGGTTACCCTGAATAACCTTCATCAGCCCAACCTGATTGTAAAAGACCCCAATGCCGCCCCGGTACTGGACCTGAGTGGAAATCCTGTTCCTGAGAAGAATCAGTTAGTAGATAACCTGTTTCGGCATGCAGTTTTTGGAGGAGAGTTTTTGATGGGACGCGCCCTCCGGTTGAGGTTTGGGTATAATCATTTAAGGAGGCAAGAGTTGAAATCATCGAGCGCAGGTGGTTTTGCCGGGTTTAGTATAGGTGCCGGAATCAGGGTAGCACGATTTGCGTTTGATTATGGATACGGCGGCTATGGAGCAGGTCAGCTTCAGTATGCCCATCAGTTTAGTCTTATGTATGCTATCGGGCATTAATGGTTATTTTTCAATAGGTGAAATTTCAAGGACTGGTAATAATTCAAGGACCTGTTTTGCGGTACGGTTTACTTTCCGCAGCTTTGGGGCCGGAGCGGAACAGCTCATTATCCATACTTAACCGTATTCGTCAAACATGCTGCAAATGAGCGTTTGGATTCACCTGGGCTATGTGCTGCTGTTGCTTTTTCTTGTAGCATATGTATTGTGGTCGGCGCGTAAAGAGATACCGCTGATGCTGCTTTTCCATGTACTGATTCAATACGGTTTCACCCTTGGAATATGGTTTTTTACGTTAAGCCCAACTACCACTGGTGTACTGTTGGTTGGATTGTGCATTGGAACCCCAATACTGATCTGGGGAAGAATATTGCCTTTGGGCAAACAATGGACAGCGAGTTACAGGATTTCATGGGTAATGGGTTGGATACTAATAAGTGGAATAGTAGGCTGGATGGTATGGAAAGGTCCTTACGCGTACCAGGAGGTAAGCCAGGCCTGGAGAGATATTTTCCCAGGAACCCCTCTGTTGCTGAATCAAGCCTTCAAATGGGTGGGTAACGGCTTGCTTTTTCTTACATTTTTTCAAATTATCTTACACTGGGGAGAAAGGTGGACCGCGTTGGGGACTTGGCTTAGCTTTGGCCCCATAGTTTTGTATTTGTTTGTACTGATTTTGCTTCAAGTTCACTTATCTACCCTGGACCAAGCACCATTCAGCTGATTTTTTTTTTAGGCAAACACGTAAAAAACCCTCTGATTCAAGCTTATCAGTTTCAATCAACCTTGTTAGGTTTACTTAATGGGGCGAAAAGGCAATCTTAGGCAGGGTTTTTGTGTGATCAGCACTGAAAAAGATTTTAGTATCAGATTCATTTCGCTTTACCGGAACATAGAGATAGATATGGAAGGGTAAAGCTTATTTCGGATGTATCTTTATCGTCTCAGAAGAATTGGTGCAGAAATGATGGCGATTTGGGTATTGATTACCAACCAACAACAGGTTCAGCAAGAAAGATGAAACAACATTTGCTCAAGAGGCTATTTCTTTTAGGCCTTATTACACTGGGGATTCAGGTTGCCAAAGCTCAGCCTGTTTCAAATTTTACCAGTAACAAGGTAACGGGCTGTGCCCCCTTTTCTTTGGTAATCAACTTTCAGGATCAATCTACCAATGGGGCTACTTCATGGAAGTGGTTATTCGGCGATGTAGATAATAGCACCAGTATCGTTCAGAATCCAACCTTCGTATATAGTGATTCGGGTTGTTATACCGTTACTCTTATTACCTGTAACGCAGGGGGGTGTGACACCCTCGTAAGGCCCTGTTACATACAGATATTTCCGCAGCCTACCGTCGGGTTTACTGCTTCTCAACTAGAGGGGTGTGTTCCTTTTCAGTTCAGTTTTACAGATACTTCCAGTACCAGTTCAGGAACACTCACTAACTGGTCTTGGACGCTTAGCAATGGTGCATCAGGTGCAGGTCCCAACCCCAACTTTACCATCGCTGATACGGGCTCTTTTGGCGTTTTTCTTCAGGTGACTAACAGCCACGGGTGTACCAATATTCTACAAGTACAAAACTACATTCGGACTTTTCAAGCACCGACACTTGGTTTTACTGTCGATCAAAATTCATCCTGTAATCCGCCGCTTACCGTTCAGTTTACCAATACTACCGTACTGAATGGGGCAACAAATCCTTCTTACGTATGGCAGTTTCCTGGTGGGCTTAATGCTGCAGGTATTGACAGCTCTACCCAAACAACGCCACTTCCTGTTACATACAATGCTGCAGGTACTTATGGTGTATCCTTGATTTTTTCTTCGGGAAATGGTTGTGCTGATACCTTAACCAGGCCGAATCTCATTGGAATCGGGGGCGTAACCGCTAATTTTTTAGCAAATGATACGGTAGTATGTATTGGTCAGCCGGTTCTCTTTACCAATACCTCTACGGGTGGAGTTTCCAGCCTTGAGTGGAATTTTGGAGAAACGCCTGGCGTAAATGGAACGACTCAGACTATAACACACCTTTACAATACACCCGGCAATTATACAGTAACCCTTCGTGCAAACAACGCTCAATGTGGGGATACCCTCGTAAAGACAAGCTATATACAGGTGTTGCCGGTGCCTACTGCGGCATTTACGGCAAACAAGTTTATTGACTGTATGCCTGGCAATCCGTTCACTTTTACGGATCAGTCAACAGGGGCGGCTTCCTGGCAGTGGAGCTTTGGAGACGGAGCCACCTCCATACTCCGAAATCCGACTCACTCCTTTGCTACATACGATACATTTCAGGTATGTCTGATTTCAACGAATGGCCAGGGATGCTCGGATACTGTATGCCAAAACGTCATTATCACACCTCCCACTGCAGATTTTACAGGAGGCCCAAGGATTGGTTGTATTCCATTGTCGGTTAATCTCACCAGTATTTCTGTTTCCAGTGATCCAATTACACAATACAACTGGACCTTTTCAGGAGCCGGAGTTGCCCCAACTACTGCAACAGGAAACGCTACCTCTGTTACATTGAATACCCAAGGTAACCTGGATGTAACATTGATTATCGTAACACAGACGGGATGTCGGGATACAGTTGTCAAGAATAGCTATGTAGAAGTAGGAACACCTCCTACAGTTGATTTTACTTTTTCAGAGGATACGGTCTGTATTAACCAATCTTTGGTTTTTGAGAGCTTATTCAAGAATTCGAACTGGGACTATTACTGGGATTTTCAATATGAGGCACCTTCTGGCAATTTTGTCCAACTCACCGATTCATTGCCTTATGCGTACAGCGACACGGGTAGTTTTAGTGTAGGGTTAATGATCGACAACAATGGCTGTAGGGATTCGCTTATAAAAAATGATATCATCTATGTTGGACCTCCGAAAGCGCAGTTTACGATTTCAGACTCCCTGTTGTGCAGACTTGCTGATAGTGTTATTATAACAAATACCACTATTGGCCCGGCCGATATTTACACATGGTTAGTAAACAACGTGCAGTATTCTACCCTTCAGAATCCTCCAGCTTTACAAATTACTACTCCGGGTACCTATCTGATTACATTGGCCGTTGAAAACTCGGCTACCGGATGTACAGATACAGCGAATGCCGTGGTTTTTGCAAGGAATCCTGTCGCTGATTTTACTTCTGATTTCACTTTTGGATGCCGACCACTAACTATAAAGTTTACACAGCTAAGTGTTGTGCCTTTTTTAGTGAGTTCTTCCTGGCGGATACAGACTTCAACAATGCCTCCAGTTAACTCTGGCCAAGCGAACCCCTTACTTACCTTTCCTGATACAGGAAATTATACTGTAAGACTCCAGGTCTTGGATAACCTTGGTTGTAGGGATACAATGATTAAACCTGCCTATTTTCGAGTGGTTGGACCTACAGCTAATTTTATTTCCAATTTACAGGGTGGATGTCCTGGACAGCAAATTCGATTTTCAGACCAGTCTACAACCACTTTTGATGCCAACGTAGTTAGTTGGTTGTGGAATTTTGGCGATCCTGCAAGCGGTACAGCGAACACCTCTGCCCTGCAAAACCCCTTTCACGTATATAGCGCACCTGGGGCTTATACGGTGACATTGACTGCTACCGATGACAACGGCTGTTCGCATACCTTCACCCGACCCAATTACATCGTAATTACTTTTCCCTCGCCAAACTTTGTAGTTGCAGATACTTCAACCTGTGCAGGTATCCCTGTTCCTTTTACCAGCACTTCTACCGGATCCGGACTTTCCTTTTCATGGAATTTTGGGAATGGACAAACAGGAACAGGGTCAGCTCCAACAAACATTTATTCTACCACTGGCTATCATGATGTAACCCTGGTTGTAACAGATATCAACGGATGTGTGGATAGTATCACAAAGCCCAATTATATCTTCATTGAAGAGTTCAGGGCTAATTTTGGCGGAGATCCCCTCATCGGAATTTGTCCGCCGCTTAACTCCCAATTTACCGACTCAACAGTGGGTGCTGTGGTAAGCTGGAGATGGAATTTTGGAACCGGCTTTAATTTCAGCAATCTCCAAAATCCTGCAAATGTTTACCTGGCACCTGGGAAATACGATGTTACCCTTATCGCAACGCATGAAGACGGATGTAAGGATACCCTGGTCAGGCCTGAATATGTAAACCTGGCAGGCCCAAACGGGCGCTTTGTGCTGGATCCACCAAATGCATGTCTAGGAGACACAATCTGTATAACCGCATATACCACGGGTGCAGCATTGGCTACTTTTGATTTTCGAGATGGGAACGCCTTTACTGTCGTACCTGCTACCGGCTTGGTTGATACAACCGTCCAATGTCACGTATATGCAACTCCAGGTATTTTCAACCCGGTAGTGGTTCTTCAAGATCCGCAAGGGTGTGTGTTTACGCTTACCAGCCCTAATCCTACAAGGATTTACAACATACCTGTTGCCGCCTTTCTGCCTATAGATAGCATTGGTTGTTTACCTTTTGCAGTGCCATTTAGCGATGTTTCTACACTAGGTGATACGGCTATCGCTAATTGGAAATGGTTATTTGGTGACGGAGATTCTTCCTCAACCCAGAATCCATCTCATTTATACCTTGGTGCCGGAGCATATGATGTAACTATGCAGGTAACGGATTTTCATGGTTGCAAAGACACCGTTACTGTTTCAGCAATCGAGGTTTTCCAAGGTGCAACTGCAAATTTCACCGCTTCTGATAGCCTGAACTGTGCTCCTTTTGATATTCAGTTTACCGACCTGAGTTACAATTATCCTGCAGCAAACTGGATATGGGATTTTGGAGATGGAAATTCTGTTTCTGGTATTCAAAATCCGACACATACCTATGCTAACGATGGGGTGTATACTGTAACCCTTGTTGTGCAGGATACCTTGGGTTGCTCTGACACATTGATTAAACAGAACTATATCAATCTTCGTCATCCGGATGCCCGTCTTTATGCAAGCAGTGCGATAGGGTGTAATCCGGTAACGCTCACTTTTTTTGCTGACAGTTCTATCTCTGATACGACAATTCTGTCCTACCAATGGTGTATCCGCAATCTTCTAACGGGTGCTATCACCTGCTCAAACACAGGGATAGGCATTGATACCCTTGACTATTTGTTTAATGTTCCCGGATCATTTTCGGTAACAGTACAATTGGTCGATGCATTGGGCTGCGTGGGAACTTCCGACTCAGTCGTGATTGTGATCAACGAGAGGTTTGTGCCAGAGCCGTTAACCATGCGTTATGTGACAGTAAAGAATGACCAGACGGTAGAAGTTGCATGGGAACCTTATCCACTTGCCGATTTTGTTGATTATGCAGTTTACCGGATGAATGGGCCTTCTCCGGGTATTGTTGCACTCATCACGAATCAAAACACAACCACTTTCCAGGAGGTCAATCCCTTGTTGGATTGCTCAAAGAATGTGTATTGCTACAAAGTCTTGGCGAAAAACCTCTGCGACGAGTATTCCTCACTGGATCTCACCGAGCAACATTGTACCGTTGAGTTGAAAACGGTTTCCGGCCTTGATCAAATTACCTTGAATTGGAATGGGTATGTTGGCTTTCCGGTGGTGGTATATGAGGTTTATCGGGTGGTTGATTACAGTACGCCCCTGATAAATCCGATTGGAGCTGTGGGTGGAAATCAATTCACCTTTACAGATACGGCTATGTTCTGCCGCGACTCGGTGGCTTATCGCGTACAAGCTATCGGCATTGACCCCGAAAACCGCTCGCAGAGCGATATCAGCAAAAATGCGCCGCAGCACAATCTACCTTCGGAACCTACTCAGATGATTGCCGCTTCGGTAGTAAACAATCTGGATATCGAAGTAAGCTGGGAGTCCTATCCGGGTTACAAGCCAGCCTACTACTACCTGGAAAAATCGCAGAATGGAACTTCCTGGGATTCGGTAGCACAATTCCCGTTAACCACCTTTACTTACCTTGATACTACAGTTGATGTAAACTCAAGGTCCTATTTCTATCGGGTATTTGCGGTGGATTCATGTGGGGAAAGGTCAGTAGTTGGGCGGTACGGAAAAACAATGTTGATTGAGTCGGCCTTCCTTCCCAGGGCTGAAATACCGGTATTGAACTGGAGTGCCTACCTGCAATGGAGAAGCGGAGTACTTAATTATCAGATTGAGGTGCTTAATGACCTTACGGGCCAGTGGGACCTTGTCGATATTATACCAGGAAACCTTACTACTTATCAGGACAATAAAACTAAGCTGAATCAGCCTGTTTACTGCTATCGTGTTCGGGCAGAGGAAGTAGCTGGAAACAATGCAACCTCCTTATCGAATGAAACCTGCTTGATTTTCAGTCCTGACCTGTATGCTCCTAATGCCTTTACTCCTAACGGTGATGGTAAGAATGAACAATTCAGGGTCTTTGCACCAAATATTGCCAACGGGGAGTTGAGAATATTTGATCGCTGGGGAACTGAAATTTATTACAGTACAAACCTCGACATGGGATGGGACGGAACCTTCAAAGGAAGCGATGTGCAGGAAGGTGTTTATGTATTCGTTGTTAATGCCGTAGGGCTGAATGGCGATATGATCACCAGATCAGGTACTATTACCCTTTTGAGGTAAAAAAATATCCTCAAAGTTTGGACTGTTAGCTCATATTAGTCGTATATTTACGACCCGAAATTACATGGTGGTCATAGCTCAGTTGGTTAGAGCGCCAGATTGTGGTTCTGGAGGTCGTGGGTTCGAAACCCATTGGTCACCCAAGGTGCTGGAAACAGCACCTTTTTTTTTGCTAGTTACTTACGTCACCAGGAAATAGACACTACATTTCAGGTTAATTCACTCTTTCTAAAACGAAATAGGGGTAAATTTAGCGGTGAATTAAGCACGTATGATTAGCCGAAACGATATCCCCCATTTGTTAACCTTGCTTGACGATGAAGACCCTTGGGTAAGGGATCAAGCCCATCTTGCGCTGGGAGCCTTCGATGGCGATCTACTGGTATTGCTTCGTTCATACAGCCTCAATAGCAGTCAGTGGGCCATTCTGGAGCCGATTATTAAACCCTTCAGACAGAAAGCGGTTACGCTTCAGTGGATTGATTGGATGGACGGAGCAAACCAACTACATGCCTTAGAGCAGGCACAAGACCGGTTGAGCTGGGCAGCTTTTGGGTATTTAAACGAATCGGTGCCTTCGGCACTCAATAAGCTGGCTATTAAGTTTAAAGCAGGAGATTTCGATTATTCCATCGAAGGGATGATGAAATTCCTTTTTGAAAGCGAAGGGTTTGGGCCGCCGAACGAAGACTTTTTTCATCCCAAACACAGCATATTAAGCGAAGTATTACGTACCGGAAAAGGACTTCAGATCAGTCTCTCCACCATTGCCATGTTATTAGGCCAGAGATTAGGCTTACCTGTTTTTGGATTTAATAACCCGGGACACTTTATGATCCTTACCCAGGAGCACGATGTAGTTTATTTTCGGGATCCGTTTAAGCAAGGAAGGCCAGTGGGTGTTTCAACCATTTCAGCCCTTCCTCCCGGAGATTTTTCAAATGCTTTCGACTATTATCAGGCAGATACCTCTACCATCATAAACCGGGTGTTGAATAATCTGGTTAAAGCTTGTGGTAAATATGACCTCGAATCTGATGTAATATTTTACCAGGAACTGATTAACCTGAGTCGTATCAGGAAGGGAAAAGGGTAGGGAAAACCATACGGAAGTTAGTTTGCGCATCAATAATGTCCGATGGAGCGTTTTTTTTGTCGAGGGAAAGGATGTCTTATTTTTATTGTAAATCCTTTCGTATTTGTTCCCTTTGTTATGCGCTACCATCTTTTTCTGATCGCTCTTATCATTACTGGCTGCCAGTCCTCTCCGGATAGTAGCCGAGAATATCCATCCTATATCAAAGGGGCCTCTCTGGAAAGCCGAGGGATGGAGGAACGGGTTATTGTTTTTTTTGGAAGTGATATCACAGCAGGATATGGGCTTGATACAGAGGAAGCTTTTCCTGATTTGATCCGAAAAAGAATAGATTCATCTTATCTGCCTTTTGCAGTAGTGAATGCAGGGGTAAAGAGTGATTCTTCCCGGTCCGGGCTAAACAGGGTAAGTTATTTGCTTACCGAAAACGTGGATGTATTTGTACTTTCATTGGGTTTTAGTGATGCAAGGGAGATGAGAAGCCCCCTTCAGATACGTGCCAATCTGAAATACCTCGGTTTGTTTAGACCACTTGGCGGTGTTTGTTAATGTGAATCAAGCGGCGATCCGATACTTTTCAACGGGCTTTTTACTGTCGATTCCCTGGTGGCATCGGTGATGATACCGTTGTAACCAACGATCTA
>JBGSTW010000057.1:0-32980 GCA_041753595.1 Bacteroidia bacterium
TAGATCGTTGGTTACAACGGTATCATCACCGATGCCACCAGGGAATCGACAGTAAAAAGCCCGTTGAAAAGTATCGGATCGCCGCTTGATTCACATTAACAAACACCGCCAAGTGGTCTAAACAAACCGAGGTATTTCAGAACTATCTTTTACAATCCGCAGAGTTTATTTCTGCTGATAGTTTCAAAGCTAAAGTTTGGGTTATCCTATTGGAAAACTTTAGGGAGAATACATTAAGGGCATTAGTTTATGACGAAAAGCAAAACATTGTCATTGATTCATTGTCAGAAGCGTTGGATAAGCAGGAGCACATCAAAACCGAATTGCTTGAGAAATTGGTAAAGGTCGATGATGCTATTGAATTTACTGAAGAAGAGAAACAAACCGACCAGATTCAAATTGAATCTGAATTGATTCAAAAACAGATTGAGATAGATGAAGCAATCGAAACTCAGGATGTAGGTAAGATAAAAGAAATTCAGAAAGAGGTTGAAGCCATTAAGCGACATTTTAACTCACTTGAATTTGAAGTAGAACTTAAACGATTGTTCGATGATACTGCAAATGATCTATGGATTATTAGTCCGTGGATTAAAAATGCAACTTTCAAGCGTATCCCATTCTTTGAGAAGTACCTGAAAAAAGGAGGCAGAATATTTATTGCCTATTCAGAACCCGAAGAACCTGGGCAGGTGATGGCTTATGATGAACCATTGAATAAACTCTTGGATTTAGAAAAAAGGTATCAAAATTTTTACCTGCATCAATTACCGGCTTTTCATTATAAGAATGTATGGCTTCGTAAGGAAGACGGTAGCAATTTATACTATACCGGCAGTTACAATATTCTTTCATTCTTTGTTAGTCAGGGATTACAGAAGGTTAGACAGGAGAAAATGACACGTATGGATTGGAATGAAGAGGTACAGGAGGAGTTTGCAGATGTGATAAGGCAATTCGGTTTAAAGTATGCTAATAAAGCTATTGAGGATTTCAATGCACTTTGCCAAAATCCACCTGCAAAAATTGACAGGCCATATCTACAAAAGCTGAAGACAGTTGATTACAGCAAGCTGAAACCATTCATTAATCAGGGCATTGAGCAGTTTGATACGGCTTATGATGCACTCGAAGAAAACAAGTTGGAAAATCTGAATTTTTACAGAAAAAAATACTTTGAAGGTAAGATAGCGGATTATAGAAAGCAGGCGGAAGAACTTTCAAAGCAATCCATTTCACCAGATAGGAAAAAGAGTTTAGAAAGTGAATTTGAAAAATTAAGGGACGAGTTCATGGATTTTCTTGAATTACAAATGTCCGGTGCAAAAGAAGTTGCTGAGATGCTTGCAAGTTTGAGAACGTTCAATTTTTCAGCACAACAAAGAAATAATCCAAAAAGAAGATAACCATGTCATGTTTTGAAACATCCACGTTTGCTAAAAATCCTGATATAATGAATCAGGAAGTTCTTATTCAGGCTTGCACAAAGCTGGGATGGAAATTTACAAAGACTGCCAATGAACTTACCATATTTCAATTAAATGAAAATGAGAATTTACGAGGTGAATATGCAATGAAGATTGTAGGCAACAAAGTTACTTACAACACATATTTTTTAAAGAATGCCAGGAGCAAGGTTAATGAGTTACAGTCGGTATTCTATGAATTGAATGTGAAGTATGCAGAGGAATCCATAATCAGGGAGTTCAAGAAGCAAGACTGGTCCTTTAAGAGTAACGACAAGTTCAAAGCAAATGTTGAAGAGAAGGTTAGCTTTTATATGGTGGGTAGAAGCAAATTACAAGAGGAGTCGGAAAAGGTTGCTCAAATCAAATTTACAATTCTAAAGGACGGGTCTGTAAAAACGGACAGCGATTATATTCCGAGAGATATTCATGAATTGGCAGATAAAGCTATGCTGGAATTAGAAAACATCATGGGTTCAAAGAGAGAGATAATCGGCAAGGAAATCCCTTTGAAATACAAACACAAAACATTTTGCGAGAACAAAAAAACAATATCATTAAATAAGAAATAAATGGCACAAATAACCAAAAGCAATGCTGACCATTACGGTCAAATACAGGACATGCTTAAAGCATATTACCCTGTTTTATACTTGACAACTTTTGAATACGACCGTACAAAGCAAAAGCTGATAGGTATAGCCAAAAATCTAAATAAGAACTTCCAGTTCTATGAATGGAATTGTGTCGATGGCTTAGGTCAAAGAGATTTGAATGATGGTAGCATTACATTCCTTGAAAATATTGAAGAACCTGAACAGCTTTTAAAACACATTGCTTCGCAAACAGAGAAAGATGATGCTGAAATATATGTTCTTGAAGACTTTCACGATTTTATTTCAGAAAGGAATATTAAAATACGACTAAGGCAGTTGGCGGAGAAATTACGGTTTTACCGTAAGCATATCATAATAGTTTCATCGGTGCTTAGTTTACCCATCGAATTGGAGAAGTATATCACAGTTCTTGAATTACCTTTGCCGGGCAGGGTTGATTTGGAAAGTGTTTTGAATAGGGTTGTGAAGAATGCTAATACGGAAGTTGATAATGACCTTAAAAAGAAGTTGATTGATTCTGCTTTAGGTATGACAGTTATGGAAGCAGATTTAGCGTATTGCCTTGCAGCCGTGAAAGATAAAATGGGAATAAATTCTCCAAGGACAGTAGCGTTTGAAAAAGAGCAAATCATTAAGAAGAGTGGTTTGCTCGATTACTTTCAGGTAAATGAAAGTTTGAAGAATGTAGGTGGAATGGAAATCTTAAAAGATTGGTTGGAAAAACGCAAACAGGCATTTGACTTTAAAGCACAGACCTGGGGATTGGCTGAGCCAAAAGGATTGTTGCTTTTAGGCGTTCCGGGTTGCGGCAAAAGTTTAACAGCAAAATGTATTGCCTCCCTATGGAATATGCCATTGCTCAGGCTGGACATTGGAAAAGTTTATGAGGGAACAGTCGGCAGCAGTGAAAGCAATATCAGAAGAGCAATTGCAACAGCAGAGGCGGTTGCTCCTTGTGTACTATGGATTGATGAAATTGAAAAAGGGCTTTCAGGAGTTCAAAGCAGTGGCTCAACAGATGGCGGTACTACATCAAGAATATTTTCTACAATACTTACATGGATGCAGGAAAAAGTTCAGCCGGTGTTTGTAGTTGCCACTGCAAATGACATTTCAATGCTTCCCCCTGAACTACTGCGTAAAGGCAGGTTTGATGAAATCTTTTTTGTTGACCTTCCTTCAGAAGCAGATAGAAAAAGTATCTTCTCCATTCACCTGGCGAATGCTTTAAAAGATACCAGTCAAAAATCAGAAGACTTCGGCCTCGACAAATTGGCAAAGGAATCAAAGGGCTTTAATGGTGCAGAAATTGAAGAATGTGTTAAAGAAGCAAAATTTACAGCCTATACTGAAAATCGTAATGAACCAAGATTGCAAATAATCCACCTGCTTAATGCTATCAAAGACACCGTTCCACTTTCAAAGACAATGAAAGATCAGATTGAATTTCTTCGCAAATGGGCTAAAAGCAGGGCAAAACAAGCTGGTGGCATTAACAGCGAAGATTTGCAGGGTGCTGATGAAGTTCCATTGACAAAGGTTGAGAAGGAATTGAACCGCAGCTTTGATTTATGAAAATGTAATCCCTTACTTTCTACCCCTTCACTTCCAGCCTATACCCCACGCCATGCACCGCCACCAGCGCCACCGAAGGGTCGCTTTTGAGCATTTTGCGCAGCCGGGAAACGAACACATCCACGCTCCGGCCCACGATCACGCCTTCATCGGCCCACACCTGATCGAGGATATAGGCGCGTTCCAGAACCTGGTTGGGGTGTTGCACAAAGAGGGACAAGAGTTTGGCCTCGCGGTAGGTGAGGGGATGGGTTTCGCCGGTGCTGAAGAGGGTAAGGTTAGGCAGATCGAGGCGGGAATGACCGAAAGGTAAGCCGGTTTCGGGTGCTGAGGCTACAGGTTCAGGCTCTTCAGGGGTCGGTTTTGGCCGAAGGCCGTAGGTAGCCGCCGCCAGCAGGCCGGTCAGGAGTACGAGCCAACCCGTACGCGGCACCCGTTGGTAATCGGGGCGGGGCTGAAAGGTCACCTGTAAGTCGTAGCAGGTATTTTCGAGCGAACGGCCCAGGCAAGAAATGTCTTTGGGATTTTTGAGATCAAAAGAAGTGTAGCCGAGTACCATTTGGGCGGTATCGCAATTCCAGATACTGACCGAATAGGGTTTCTTCACGGCGTTGATGGCCAAAGCCGTCTGCAAAGCAGTGGGTACGCTGTCGTAGATGAAATCTTGCTCGAGGCGGATCGACCAGACCCCTACTCCCCGCCGGGCTACGGGGGGGATGCGCGAGGTGGTGTCGCCGGCTGCAGCAAGCAGGTGGTGAGCGGTGCGGCGCAGGGCGAGGTTTACCCGTTGGGCGTCGGGCAAGTTTTCACCGGTAAAATTGCTGTGCAATTGCCAGCCGAATACCGTCATCATGCCCAGCAGGAGCACCTGAATTACCCAGAAAAACACCTTATTCTGCATCAGAACCCGCATAAATAAAGGTATGCATTTTTTTTGGCTCGATTATTTTATCCCGTTGAGGAAGCGACCACGTTCAGCGGCGAACCTCCTCAACTGGACTTATTCCACATTCAACAGCCTCCGTTTCCGCGGATGGCGTAGATGACCTTGTCGTTTCCTTCCAGTTGCAGGTAAATATTGCGCTGGGCCAGGCGAACCAACGGGCTAATAAAGCTGCTGCCCGTACCCCGGATGAGGCCCTCTTCGCTGCTGATTAACCAATCAGAGCCGGATTTTACGAGGTCGAAAATGTATCTGTTGGCAGAAAACCCCTGCGTAACTGTATGCCAACTGAGGCCGTTGTTGACGGTCGTGCGTGCCACGCCGTTCATCGTCACGTACACCAGTTCCTTTTCCAGCTGCTTCACCCGGGTGGCCGTGCCGTCCTCAAATACATACCTCCACTGCCTGCCTTCGTCTTCAGAACGCATCAGCCCGCGGTAGGTACCCGCCCACAAATAGCCATTGTTTTCCACCAGGCTGGTTACCTGGCCTTCGTGGTAGCACTGTTTCCAGGTCACTCCCTCGTCCAGAGACTGAAAGATGCCCTGATCGGTGCCCACCCACAAGCTGTTGTCGTAGTGGAGAACTGCCCGCACGTTGTTGGGTATAGGGTTTGGTTGGTGTCCTCCCACAAACGCTGAGTCCGGGGAGAGCAGGGCCTGCGCGTTGGCATTGGGTAAATGTTCGTGCATGGCTTTCCAGGTGTTGGGTACGGGGTCGTAGCGGAAAAAGCCACCTTGAAAAACCGTAACGTACAGGTTGCCGCCGGAAACAAAGGTGCCGCTTATCTTTTCGGTCCTGAAAGAAGACTTGCCGCCGATTTTGATCCACTGCCGGGTGAGATGGCTGCGGAGGTAAACCCCGTCGTTTTCGGTACCGGCCACCAATCCGAATGGGGCAGGGGTGAGGCTGGTTACCCACGTTTCAGGCGACAGGTTTTCGCCGATATTTTCCCAGGAATACCCGCCGTCGATGGACTGGATGACAGGTCCCTGAGGGGCAGCTGCGACCGGCTGAGAAGTCCGGTTGGTTTGCTGACAGGATGCATCCGGGCTGGAAACATCGCTTTTGAAGGCGAACGAGGTCGCCATAACATAAGCCAGTGCGCTGAGAAGGAGGTGGTTCATGGGAGGGGATTTAAATGATTTCGATTTCGTTGTGGCATATTCATGGATGTGGGTGAGCATCAAAGGGTCGCGAGCCAATACTGACTGCGCTCCAATGAGCAGGGAGGTAATGCCCTGATTGCTATGTGCTCCACAGGATATTTGCCCAAACTAGCAGCCGCCGCCCCCGGTAATGGCGTAGATCAGGTTGCCGCTGCCTTCCAGTTGCAGGAATCGCCGGTTTTGGGCAGGGCGCAGCAAGGGCCAGAAAAATCCGCTGGCCGAACCCCTGACCAGGCCTTGTTGCTGGCTGCAGATCCAGAATGAGCCCGACTTCACGACGTCGAAAATAGCTGTGTTTGCCGAGAGGGTCTGGCTGATCACATGCCAGCTGCGGCCGTTGTTTTCGGTTGCCCGCACGAACCCGCCCATGCGGATATACACGAGTTCGTCGCCCTGCTTTTTGATTTTTTGCGAAGCCCCATCGTCCAGTACGTACCGCCAGATTCGGCCTTCGTCGTCTGATTTCATAAGTCCCCGGTAGGTGCCTGCCCACAAGGTGCCCTCATTTTCCACGATGCTGGTTACCTGGCCTCCGTTAAATACCTGAATCCAAGTTTTGCCCTCGTCGTACGACTGGTAAATGCCGCCGTCTGTGCCCACCATCAGGCTGTTTCCATAATGTATAATCACCCGCACGTTCTTATCGGGAAGGCGGGCATGCATGGGTTTCCACGTTTTTCGGGCAGGATCGTAGCGGAAAAATCCCCCTTGAAAAATCCCTGCGTAGAGAAAATGTCCGGTGTAGAAGGTGCAGGTTATTTTTTCGCTGTCAAAAAGGGGCGATCCCCCGATTTTGGCCCACTGACGGGTCAGGTTGTTGCGCAGATAAACGCCGTCGTCGTCGGTGCCCGCTACCAGGCCAAAAGGCGTAGGGGTAATGCTGGATACCCAGGTTTCGGGCGGGAGGTTTTCGCTGATATCTTCCCAGGTATAACCGCCGTTGATAGACTGAATCACCGGCGACTGAGGTTCCGGTTCGTTGTTCGCTAGTTGGGTTGAGTCCCCGGCCGGGTGAGTCGATGGACCGCTAAGGTTGCTTTTTGAGGCAAAAAGGGTGGCCAAAAGCAAAGCCGTGATAATAAAAAAGGTTGTTTTCATGGCAGACATGCTTATTGAATTTCGATTTCGTTGTGCGGCAGAGAAAATTCATTGTTATGGGTGAGCAGCACCACATGGTCGCCTGACTGGCAGCGATCGAGTACCTGGCGGATGTCGATTTCGGTAAAGGATTTGGGGGAATACATCATCAGCGTGCCCGTTTTGTGGTCACGGATGGCGAGGGAAAATTTGATTTTATCCACTGCCATGCCCGCTTCCGGCGACAGGTTGACGGTACAAACCGTGAGGGTGCCCGTAGAGGTAAGCGGCAGCACGCACTTGCCCTCGGGGGTGTATGCGTTCACCACCATCTGGTTGTTCAGAAATGCCGCGGTGCAATTGGTAAAAGTATCCTGTGCCCGGCCGCAGGTGAGCAGCACGCAGAGGAAAATCAGACTGGCAGTTGTTTTGAAAATAGGCATTTTGATACTCGTTTGTTTGAAGTTAAACAAAGGTATCCGCCCGCTGACAGCAATGGTAATTTTGCCGGTAAAAGGATGTTAAGGAATTGTAAAAGCTGGTATGGCAGTCGTTATTTATCTGAAAATCAAATAGTTAACCTTGCGCAGCGCCCCTGGCTGCACCCACCGTATCGCGGTACAACTGCGGGGAAACGTCGGCATTGTTTTTGAAAAAGCGGCTGAAATAGTGCTCGTCGTCGTAGCCGAGTTCGTAGGCGATCTCCTTCACCGGTTTATTGGTGAGGTAAAGTTCGCGTTTGGCCTCTATAATAATCCGCTCCGAAATAAGGTCGGTGAGGGTTTTGTTAAAGTACGACTTGGTGATTTTGGCCAGGGCCTTGGGCGTCATGTGCAGCAGGTCGGCGTAGGCGCTGGGGGCGTGTTTGGTTTTGAAATGCTGCTCAATGGCGTCTTTCAGGTTTTGTAAAATGAAAGGCTCTTTGGCATCTGCAACGGCTTTTTGGGCTTCGGGCTGCTGCTGTGTTTTGAGGCGGGAAGCCGTGATGAGGAATATTTTCAAATAAGAAACCAGCAATTCATACTGCGCCAGAGCCGGATTTTGCATCTCCGTTTTTATCTGCCCAATCAAAAGGCTGAAGGCAGCGGCAGCCACTTCGTCCACATGCACATAAGGCGGCTGGTAGATATTGTTGAACAAAACGCCGTTACAAGCCACCTCGTGCTGGTGCTTATGGATGCAGAAAAAGTCGGGGTGGAAATTTAATACCACACCGGTAATGGGCCCCTTCGTTTCAAACATAAAGGGCTGATAGGGCACCAGGCAAAAAAGCTGGTTGGGCGTGAAGTCATACGCGTGAAAATCGACCTTGGCGCTTCCCTTTCCTTGTTGAATCCAGATCAGCGAATAGTAGTTCAGCCGCTGGAGGTGGTCGAAATGGCTATTGTCCTCAAACGAAAAGAGCTTGAACGCGAGGTTTGCGTTTTGAGGATTTACGAGCGTAAGGGCAGGTTGGGGCATGTCGGATCAGATAAGGGTACGGTCTTTTTCGGCAATCGCAAGGTCGTTGATGCTGGCATAGCGCCGCGCCATCAGTCCTTTTTCGTCAAACTCCCACAATTCGTTGCCGTAGCTGCGGTACCACTGCCCCTGGGCGTCGTGCCATTCGTACTCAAAGCGTACGGCAATCCGGTTTTCACGGAAGCCCCAAAGCTCTTTTTTCAGGCGGTAATCCAGCTCTTTTTCCCATTTGCGGGTGAGAAATGCCTTCACTTCCGCTCTTCCATGAATAAAATCCGTGCGGTTTCGCCAATCGGTATCCACGGTATAGGCGAGGCTCACGCGTTCGGGGTCGCGGCTGTTCCAGGCATCCTCGGCGGCTTGCACCTTTTGGAGGGCGGTGTCGAGGGTAAATGGGGGCAGGGGAGGACGTGCGTTTTCGGTTGACATGGGAGGATTTTTTTGGAAGAAAAGTAAACCCGAACCTTTAGCCCGGGTTTACTTCAGGAAAATTGGAGAGAGGGTCGATCCGGTTGGCGGATTAAGCCGTGGCCAGTTCCACCGCCAGCGGGAAATCTACGGGAACCTGGGTCAGGTTGTGCAGGTAGTTCATGGCGGTTTTGTCGCTCACTTGCAGGATCACATCCACGAGGTTTTCGTTGGTGTAGCCCGCTCCGAAAAAGGCTTCTACCAACTTGGCATCAGCATTTCCGCGATTTTTGGTGATGTCACCGGCCAAGGCCACGAGGGCATTCAGCTTGGAGTTGGTGCTTTTTCCGCTACGGAGATGCAGGATTTCTTCGTCAGAAAAACCGTTCATTTTACCGATGACGGTATGGGCGCTCAGGCAGTAGGCACAGCCATTTACCTCGCTTACCACCAAGTTAACGGCTTCTTTCTCCTTGTTGGAGAGGGTGGTTTTGGCATTTTGGTAAGCCAGGTACTTCTCAAGCCCGTTTTCGGAGTAAGCAATGGTGGCGTACAGGTTAGGCACGAAGCCGAGGGCTTTCTGCAAACCATCAAAAATAGCCTGATTTTTGGGGGCTACTTGTTCGCGGGTAGGTACTTCAAATGTTTTCATGACCAGTTTGTTAACGTGTGAATAAATTGACATCACAAAGTTGGGACATGGGGCCGCCCGCGAAAATGGACAAAGGGCGCAGGTGCATGGACGATTTTCCCCTCCGATACTTGGGGGGGGCTTGTTGTGAGAATAAAGTCTCACGCGAAGCCGCGAAGAAGCCAAGGATTTTAAGCTTTTCAACCACTTACAAGCTTCGCGTCTCCGTGTCTTCGCGTGACAAAAAATCCAAAAGAAGAAGTCTCACACGAAGCCGCGAAAGCGCGAAGAAAACGAAGGATTTTACGTTTTTCAAACCCTTACAAGCTTTGCGGCTCCGCGCCTTCGCGTGACAAAAAATCTAATAGAAAAAGTCTCGCGCGAAGCCGCGAAAGCGCGAAGAAGAAAAGGATTTTACGTTTTTCAAACCCTTACAAGCTTTGCGGCTCCGCGCCTTCGCGTGACAAAAAATCTAATAGAAAAAGTCTCAAGCGAAGCCGCGAAAGCGCGAAGAAACTCAGGCAATTTAACGCTACAGCTCCATCGACATCCAGATATCGCAGCCGAAATGGCCCGAATTGCCCAGCGGCGCATCCAGCATCCGGAACCCCGCACGTTCGTACATGCGTACCGCGTGGTTGTACTCCGGCAGGCTTTCGATATAGAGTTGGGTGTAGCCCATTTCCCTGGCTGAAGCAATGCTCTGCTCCATCAGCTGGCGGCCAATGCCAAGGCCCCGGCTCTCGCGATGCAGGTAAAATTTGACCAATTCCGCACAGCCCTCCGGCAGCTGATCGGTGGGGTAAATGCCGCAGCAACCCCTGATTTGCCCATCGTACTCCGCTACCCAAAGGACCGCGCCCGGAATGTCGAATAAGGTATACAGCGCATCGGTGGTCGGATCGGTATAGACCGTGCCCGGGCGATCGACCCCAAATTCACGGAAAACGCCCCGGATAATGTCTGCCAGCACAGGGTTGTCGGCAGGAGCAATGCGGCGAAGGATAGCTGACATTTTTATTTTTTGGGTAAAAGACCTAACCTGGCTTCTACAATAAAGTTATTCCTCCAGTGCTTTTTGCAGGATATCGGCCCAGATCCGGTACCCTTCCACATTGAGGTGGGTGCTGTCCTGGCGAAAAAGGGTACCGTTGGGCAAGCCCGTTTCCAACAGGGTAGGCGACACCACATCGAGGTACTTCGCTTGCGGGTAACGACTGACCATTTCCTGAAGCAATACATTGGTTTCCAGGTACTTATCTGCCAGCAGCTTCCGCGCAACACTGATGGTATTGCTCAGCACGACTACCTCGGTTTTGGGCAGTTTGCGGGCGACCAAGCGGATGAATGTCTCTGTGCGGTCCACCACTTCCTGGGGCGTTGCTCCGCCTGCAATGTCATTTGGCCCTTCGAAATACACGATCCGCGCCGGGTGGTAGGGAAGCACGATGCGATCGAAATAATAAAGGGCATCCCTGGTGGTAGAGCCGCCAAACCCGCGGCGGATGACCGTTACTTCGGGGAGGTCTTCCTCCAGCGTAAGCCACAGCCGGATGCTCGAGCTGCCGATAAACAAGGTGGCTCCCGAAGGCGGGAATCCCTGCTTGTCTTTCATTTCAAACACCCGGATCTCTTCCTCAAAAAGGTGCGGCTTTTTCATCGTTTCGTACTGGTCCTCCACCTCATACAGGTTGATGGGGTACTGATAAGCCCGCTTCAGGTAGAGGTCGGCCACGTAGAGGTCTTTGTCCACGAGGCTATCGGGAAACACGAGGCTGGCGGAAAATACGCCGTCTTTGAGCACAAAAGCCGTGGATTTCAGCAGGTAATTGCCCACAAGCAAACGCGCCGGGGCACGCCGGGGCTGGCTACTGAAAAAATTGAAAAAATAGGTGCTGGTATCCTGTAAATAAGCCGTGGTGACCAGCAGCCGGTTTTGCTTCTTTTCTCCGAGGCCAAAAGTATAAAGCGCGTCGTGGTTGATGTAGGTATTGGCGTAGGGATACAGGCTGTGGCGCACCGATTGGGTCTGTGAAGCGGCATCGCGGTCGTTGACGTACAGGTTCAGCGTCAGGGTTTCTTTTTCTGCGGGGTCGATGCCCATAGAAGAAAAAGGAATAAAGCCCTCGGTCACGTATCCGGTAGCCGTTGAATGTGATTTAATCTCCACTTCTGCGGAGGCCTCAACCACTTCGGTAGAGAGGTAATCGGCCTTCATGACCCTTGCTTGTGGATACGCCGGGGTAATGTCGGGGGCAATGAGGTATTGCACAATCTGGTGGGTGCCCGCCTCCCGGGAGATAAATAGCTCCATGCCGTCGTAGTCCAGCACCTGACCGGCCTTTTGGAGGAGCTGGTCGTCGGTTACCATCACCCCAAAATACAGGCCCTCTTTGTTCCAGCCCAGGGAGACCTGCGCCTGAAATCCGCCGGGTTTTACCACGCCAAAGTGATCTGCCGACAACGGAAAACGGGTGCCTTTTTTCTTCCAATCGTCGAGGTTGCCGTCGATGTCAATACCACTTACCTGGCTGATAAACAGCGTGCTTTTCTCTGAATTGGAGCCCAGCAGCGCCTCAGACTGGCAGCCGGAAAGGATATACAGGAAACCGGCCAGGCATAAGCCCAGGAGCTTTTTAATGGGAAAATGCGTCATTTTTGAGGATCAGGATACGCTTCAGGAGGAAGTACACAAAGATATACCGAAATGTGAAATGACCTCTTCGGGAGTTTTTCAATGCGTGAAATAATCCCTCAACATCAAGTTGCTATTAATTATTTTCGAAAGTTACCCAGACACAGAGAGGTGGGCATGGTTTGCGACGAAAGCAGGTATTCATTTTCAAAGAAATCTACTTCCGGAAATGGCCACCCATGCTTGAATTGGAACGCGTAAGGGCAAGCATACCAGCTAGTGCAGGATCAGGAGTCGAAATGAAAATCCATCTTGGATTTTTGATATTCGCGGGGAGTTTGACCCGTCAGGTCTTTGAAAACGCGATTGAAATTAGACAGATTGTTGAATCCGGATTCGAAGCAGATGTCGCTGATGGGATACTCTTTATATAGGAGCAGCTTGCAGGCGTGGCTAATCCTTAACTCGCTCACAAATTGCAAAAGGGTCTTCTGGGTAGATTTTTTGAAAAAACGACAGAATGCTTTCTCAGTCATGTTGGCTATTCCTGCTACCTCATCGAGCGAAATAGGATTTTTGTAGTGGGTAAGCAGGTAGTCGCATACCTTGCGTATACGTTCAGAATGCTGATTTTCCTGAGGCTGGTAGGCGAAATCAGACAATAACCGGTACTCGCTGGATTTGGCGAGTAAGTCGAGTAACGCCAGCAATTGGATGATTTTATTTTCTCCATTATCGGCTACCAGGGACCAAAGGTGTTGGGTGGCCAGGTTTCGGGTTTCTCCGATAAACTGAATGCCGTGCAGGGCTTTTTCCAGCAATTTCGGAATATGTATCATTTCAGGTAGCTGAAAGGCTTCTCCTGCAAACGTATCCAAAAACTGAACCAGTATTACCTCTCCCCGGAGTTCCTCTTTTCCCTGAAAATATTTTTCTTCATTCTGCCAAAAGTGGGGTACGTTGGAGCCAATTAGCACCATATCTCCTTCAAAGAAAGGCTGAATGCTTTCTCCTACGAACCGGGTGCCATTGCTTTTGACTACATATAGCAGCTCAATCTCCTTGTGGTAGTGCCATTGGTTGTACAAATGCGGGACAAGTGCATGTCGTGCCACAAAAGACTGTAGGGTCGATTGGGTATTCTTTTGGAGAAGAAGTGGTCTCATTCAATGTGATTAGAACGTCTATTTACCCGAAAATACCATTTAGCTGCAACTTTTGTATTATAAGCGGTGAAAATTCAGGAAGATTATACATAAGTCAATAAATATATTTGTAATACAACAATGACAGCCAACTACTCAATCCCGCCCCTCCAATTTGTGATAATGTTTGCAAAGGACTAGCAATCACTTTTGATTTTCTTTCCCCTTTTCTTTCTGTAAGTAGTTGACCATCAACTACATGTGTTTCTATTGACTACTACTCACTTAAACAAAGACTATGAAACGAAAACTCTTTACCCGCCAGACATGGCTTTTGTTGTTTGGTTTTTTATTGTACCTGTCGCCTGCCTGGTCGAAGCAACTGCAGACACCCGCACAAATAGTAGCAGGTACCGTATTCGATGAGCAGGGCAACCCCCTGATCGGAGCTACTGTACTCGAAGTGGGAACCACCAACGGGGCACTTACCGACGCAAAAGGCGCATTTCGTTTGTCTGTAAAGGACGACCAGGCCGTTCTCAAAATTTCTTATTTGGATTATGAGACCCAGGAGGTACCCGTTGGTAACAATGCCACGCTCAATATCAAGATGAAACTCGGTGGACTAAACCTCGATGAAGTGGTGGTAATTGGCTATGGTTCTCAGCGTAAAGGTGATTTAACAGGGGCCATTTCTTCTGCCCCGCTAGGCAATTTTACGGAGGCGCCCAATACAAACATTCTCCAATCACTCAGTGGCTCTACCCCGGGTATCAATATTGGACAAGTTACTGGTGCAGGGGAGGAACCTTCCATTCGAATCCGGGGCCAATCCAGTCTCAACGGTAGCCAGAACCCACTCATTATTCTGGATGGAGTGTACTATCGTGGTCGCCTGACCGATTTAAACCCCAAGGACATTCAATCGGTAAACGTGTTGAAAGATCCAAGCAGCAAGGCCATTTATGGTGCCCAGGCGGCAAATGGGGTGGTGATTGTTACCACTAAATCGGGTAAGTCAGCATCCAAGCCTGTGATCAGTTACTCCACTTATCTTGCAAACCAAACTCCGGCTATTCGATTAACTCCCAAAGGCCGGGATGAATACCTTAAAAGTGTGCGTGATGTAGATTGGAAAAATGGATACCTGGGTCCGGACTATCTTCAGGAAAATCCAAACTGGACTATTGCGAACAATACGGCACTTTTTCCACCCCTGCTTGCAGGCTTTGCAAATGGAACTAATTACAATTGGTACGACGACATAACCAGCCCTGGGTACATCACCGATCATCAGCTAAGCGTGCGGGGCAGAAGCGACAATACCTCCTATTTCGTATCGGGTGGCTATACCGATCAAAAAGGCTGGATGCTCAATGATACCTACAAGCGGGTGACCTCCAGGATAAACCTCGACATTGATGTTACAGATTGGCTGACTTTGGGGACCAACACCTTTGGATCTTTTTCAGACTATTCAGGCCAGAGTCCTTCTCTGCCTCAAATTCAGCAGATGAGCCCTCTGGCATCTCCCCGTAATGCGAATGGTGACTTTATCATCAACCCCCTTGGAGACTTTGTGGTAAACCCCTACCTCAACAGCGAAGCCGATGACCGCGACCTGCGCAACAACCTTTCCGGAATTTTTTATGCTAACGTGAAAATTCCTTTTATCAAAGGCTTGAACTATCGCCTCAATTTCAGCAACAATTACCGCTGGGACGCTTACAGCAACTCCAATCCTTATGGGGCTGGGTTGTCAGGAAGTGCCATTAAATCCAATTCGGCCACCTACGACCTGCTTTTGGATAATATCGTTAGCTATGATCGTCAACTCAACGAGAACCACAGGATAGGAGCTACTTTCCTCTATGGGTTCAATAAGATCCGCTACGACCAGACTACTGCGCGGGGATCCAACTTCTCAAACCTTACCCTCGGATACAATAACCTTGGTCAAGCAATTATTCCTGTAATTGGTTCAGCAGCATGGAGCGAAAATTACCTCTACCAGATGGGGAGGATAAATTATGATTTCAAAGGAAGGTATCTTCTGACCGCTACGGTTCGTCGGGATGGCTTCAGCGGATTTGCTCAAAACAACAAATTTGGTGTGTTCCCTTCATTAGGTGCCGGTTGGGTTATCTCCGAAGAAGGCTTTTTGAGAGAATTTAAGGCCATAAATTTCCTGAAACTGAGAGCAAGCTACGGTCTCAATGGTAACCTGACAAACCGCTACAGTTCCCTGGCGAGGGTGTCTTCTTTACCCGCTTCACAGTATGTATTCGAAGATGGTGGCACTACCGTCAATGGGCAGCAATTGGCATCATTGGCTAACCCCAACCTATCTTGGGAAAGAACCGCAGGTATCAATGTAGGTCTTGATTTTGCTGCGCTCAATAACCGGGTTTCCGGTAGCCTTGATTTCTATCAATCGAGAACCACTGACTTGTTGTGGAACTATATTCTGCCTCAGATCACCGGATTTAGCAGCATTACTTCTAATGTAGGGGAAATCAGCAACCGTGGAGTTGAATTGCAATTGGATGTAAACCCTATCAAATCAGCCAAATTTAGCTGGGACCTGTCATTTAACCTTGCTGCCAACGACAACCGGGTCGTAAGCTTGCTGGGGTTGGATAAAAATGGAGATGGCAAGGAAGATGATCTCATTGCAAATCGCCTGTTTATTGATGAGTCCATAGGAACCATCTATGACTATGTGGTAGAAGGTATTTGGCAGATCAGCGATGAGGGTAATATTCCTACAGGATGGTTTCCGGGGCAGTATAAGCTTCAGGACCTGAATGAAGATGCGAAAATTACGGCGGAATCAGACCGTAGAATCCTCGGTCGTACAGAGCCCGCCTACCAGTTTGGAGTTCAAAATACCCTCAACTACGGTGATTTTACCCTTAAAATTTTCGTTCGATCGATCCAAGGGGGTAAAAATGGCTACCTCGGTATCAATGATCCCTTTGCAGGAAGTGACTATGGTTCAATAGGAAATGCCCAAAGCCGAAACTGGTTTTCACAGGTAGATTATTGGTCACCTTCCAACCCCAATGCTACCTATCGCTTACCAGGGCCAGGGGCATCTATCGGTGGACAAAGGTATTTTGATCGCAGTTTTGTACGTCTTCAAGACATCTCCTTGTCTTATCAGTTATCTGATGTCATTACTCGTCGGGTCGGAATTCGGTCTTTAAAACTATTTGTTAGTGGAAAAAACCTCCTCACTTTCACCAATTGGGAAGGTTGGGATCCTGAAACAGGCCAGGGCCTTGGTGTAACTGCAAACAGGTCACTTCCAGTGATGAAAGGCTACACCGTAGGTTTGGATATTTCCCTTTGACATCTAACTAATAATGCACCATGAAAACACATTTTAAATACCTCATTTTTCTCTTTGCTTTTGTTGTGATGACCACATCTTGCAATGAGGAGGCCTTTCTGGAAGAAGTTCCCCTTGACTTTTTCAGTTCAAGCAATTCGTTTGTAACTCTCAATAATTTTGAAAGTGCTGTTACAGACCTCTATGCCCAGTATCGCATTCTCAGGTTTAGCCCGGATAATGCCTCTTACGCGCACCATTGGGGTACCGACATGATGTTTGAAGCCCGGGAAACGACGGAGGGTTCGCGATTTGGAAGCTACAGCGTTGCACTGAACCCTACTGGCGGAATTACGCTGTTTCACTGGACACGTTTGTATAAAATCATTTCCGGGGCAAATATCATCATCGACCGCCTGCCTAATGGGGACTTTAGTGCCGAACAAGCAACTTTGATCGAAGCAGAAGCCCGGTTTTTTAGGGCCATCGCCTACCGCGACTTGGTGTACTTGTATGGTGGGGTGCCATTGTTGGTAAATGAAGTAAGCTCACCGCAAACAAATTTCACCCGCGCTAGCCGAGAAGCGATAATCGATCAGATTGTCGAAGATGCTGCTTTTGCTGCTGCAAACCTTCCAGGAATAACCCAGGTTTTAGACGGGAAAGTTTCCAACCTGGTGGCTCATCATTTACTTGCAGAAACCTATATTACCCAGCAAAAATGGGACCTGGCCATTGCTTCGGCCTCGGTCATTATTGATGACCCCAATACGGGCCTGATGACAAATCGGTTTGGTTCGTTGGCTAGCCAACCAGGGGATGTGTATTACGACTTGTTTCGGGTGGGCAACCAGAATCGGTCCAGTGGAAATAAAGAGGCACTGTGGGTGGCGCAAATGGAGGTAGATGTTCCGGGTGGATACTTATCATCCACCGGTAATGCAGGCAACTATTTTGAGCGAAACCATGCATGTGCCGTATTTACCCTCGTGGACCCCGATGGGAAAGTAGCGGTGTTGGGATCTCGCTCCAACCTCAATTGTGGGGGAAGGGGTGTATCCTTTATGCGACCCACCACCTTTTTTCAAAATACCCTTTGGGCCTCCGACTTCGAAAATGACATTCGTAATTCGCCCTTCAATTACGTACGGGATTTTAAATACGACAACCCTGCATCTGCATGGTTTGATTCCAGTGCGGTGAAGTATCCCGGTCCCAATCTCATTGCCCAACGGTGGCGCTGGTATCCCTGGTTGTCTAAAGTTACCACACCTGGCCAGCACCCGGATGCCCTATACTCGAACAAAGAATTGGGGTTACTCAATGCCGGTGCGGGTTCCACTTATTCTGATGATTATTACCTGCGACTGCCTGAAACTTACCTCCTGCGTGCCGAAGCGTACCTCGGCAAAGGTGAACTGGCAAGTGCAGCTGACGACATCAATGTAGTAAGGGCACGTGCCAATGCTACCCCAGTTGCCCCGGGTCAGGTAACAATCGATTATATTCTGGATGAGCGTGCCCGCGAGCTAAGCCTGGAAGAACAGCGCCGCATCACCTTGCTTCGCACAGGGAAACTCGTGGAGCGCGTAAGGCTCTACAACGCACTCAACGCGGGCAATATTCAGGACTTTCATGCCCTGTGGCCAATTCCGGCAGGTGAAATTGAAGCAAACATTAATGGAAATCTGGAGCAAAATCCGGGTTATTGAAAAAAAGGTTGGTTAAGTAGTTGCATGTAGTTGGTTGTTTCTTTTCTGATTCAAGCCGAATCAGATCTCACCCGCAGGCAAGTAGTTCCGCTAATTTGAAAAGAATGCTGGGCTGTGTTGTCTGCGGGTATTTATTCAAAGATCTTTCAAAAATCAGGATGCACACATTGGATTACGTTGCCATAGTCATCTACATGTTGATCGTGGCGACGATTGGTACAGCCCTGGGTTTTTTTGTCAAAAATATCAGCGACTATTTCAAAGGGGGGAGTACCATACCCTGGTACGTAGGAGGTATCAGCAACTTCATGGGCCTTTTCAGCACGTTTGTGTTCGTGGCCTATGCAGGAATCGCTTACGAGCATGGCCTTGTAGCCTTAACCATTATCTGGTGTGCGGTGCCAGCCACCCTGATCGGAGGGTTAATATTTGCAAAGAAATGGCGCAGAGCTGGCATTGTCTCCCCGGTTGAGTTTATGGAAGAAAGGTTCAGCAGCCCCGTACGCCAGGTTTTTTCCTGGGGAGGTATTTTTTTTCGGGTGCTCGACAACATGGTAAGGTTGTACGCCATTGGCGTTTTCATCTCCACTGCAACCCCCCTGAGCCTGAATCTGGCTATATTCCTAGCCGGAATAATTGTGGTTTTCTACACCGTAGTAGGTGGATTGTGGGCGGTGGTACTGACTGATGTGGTGCAATTTTTTGTACTGATCGCAGCTACCTTAATTCTGGTTCCGCTTTCTCTCCGGGCAGTGGGTGGATTCGGTAGCCTGACCTCCCAGTTGCCCGACCATTTTACACTGTTTCATGGACCCAAGGGCAACGGATTCTATTTGCTGGTGTATTACCTGATGTTCACTATTAAAAACAATGGTAACTGGTCCTTCATTCAGCGATTCTACAGTGTAAAGGACGAATCTTCCGGGCGGAAAATGGGGATACTCACCGCGGTTATGTTTTTTGTATTTCCGATCTTTTTCTTCATTCCGGCTATCGCTTCGGCGCAGCTATTCCCCAATCTCGCTAACAATGAGATGGCGTATGTCACCATCGCGTTGGAGCTGTTGCCCTCCGGCATTATGGGACTCATGTTGGCTGCCATGTTCGCGGCCACCATGTCCTCGCTCGATTCAGAGTACAACGTTATCGCGAGCGTAATTACCAGCGACATATACAAACGCTACCTACGGCCCCAGGCCACCGAAAAAGAAATGATGCGCATGGGGCGTGTGGCTACCCTGATCGTAGGGAGTTTGGTCATTGTTGGAGCCTTGTATGTCGAAAAACTGGGTGGTGCGTTTGAGGCGAGTAAATTGTTTACCGGGCTTTTTGCTATCCCGCTGGTCATTCCGGTCATTTTTGGGGTACTGGTACGAAAAGCCAACGCTACAGGAGCACTCCTATCTCTTGTGCTGGGGGTATTAACGGGGATAATCCTCAATTTTCTTCCGGGGGTATCATGGGAAATGGCCACTTTCTTAACCATTGTAGTCTGCTTGCTTTCGTTTTTGGGGTCATCATACTGGTCAAAACGCAGCGTAGAGAATACAGAAAAAGTGAACGCCTTTTTCACAAAACTGGATACCCCTATCGCTGAGCAAGACAAACCGGCCATTGATATCGGTTTTCAGCGGGTACTCCTGATCCTGTTCATGATGTCGCTAGCCGCGGTGGGAATACTTTTCCTTTTTATGGGCTTTCCTTCTGTCGCTGAATACAGCGGACAACTTGCGATGGGTGCTGGCGGTGCATGTTTGCTCGTTTGCCTTGGGCTGTATTTTTTTCTTCCTCCCCGGTCTGCACGTGTTTAATGCAACGGAAGCAATTGTAAGATTTACACATTTACCATGTTCAAGCCCTTTATACATTCCAATTTTTTGCTCCAAAACTCCATTGCCGAGCAGCTTTACCACGAAACGGCAAAAAAGCTGCCCGTCATTGATTACCATAATCACCTCTACCCGGCTTACCTGGCCAGCAATCACCGCTTTGATAATATTACCCAGCTCTGGATCATTCCCGATCAATACAAGCACCGGGCCATGCGCCTCAATGGCATTCCAGAGCAGGGAATTACGGGCTCAGCATCCGACAAGCAAAAATTCCTGAATTGGGCGCATACCTTTCCTAAAACACTGGGTAACCCCCTTTATCACTGGAGCAGCCTGGAGCTGTCGCGTATTTTTGGCATCAACAATTTGCTACACCCAGGCAATGCGGAAGAAATATGGGAAACCTGCAATGCCTTATTGCAAACAGAGGGCTTTTCAAGCATTGAGCTGCTGAGAAAGTTTCAGGTAGAACTCCTGTGTACCTCTGATGATTTGCTGGCAGATTTGCAGCCCCATATCTCCACCAGCCACCTGCATGGCGTACAGGTGCTGCCTTCTCTCCGGGGTGATTCCATGATCGAAATAGACCGCCCCGGGTTTGAGGAGTGGCTGGCCGAGCTAAGCCAGCAAAGCAAAGTAGCGATTGACAGCCTCGAAGCCTACCAGGAGGCCATCCGGATAAGGTTGGATGCTTTCGAACTGGCAGGTTGCCGATTTGCCGATCATGCCCTGCCACCTGGGTTTGCCTTTGAATCAACGCCTGATTGGATGGCCAATTCGCTGTTTCAAAAACAACTTTCGGACGATGCCCTTACCGGCGCAGAGAGCATTTCCCTGCAATCTTACCTGTTGGTCTTTTTGGGAAAAGAATACGCGGCCCGCAGCATGGCGCTTCAGCTGCATGTAGGCGCCCAACGGGAAACGAGTGCCCGGCTTTTGGGCCTGGTTGGAGGGGCGGGAGGCTTTGCTTCCATCGGAAAAGGCGCTGATATAGCCAGTATTGCCCGCTTTTTGGATACCCTGGAGCAAGAAACGCTTTTGCCTCGGGTAGTTCTTTACACCCTCAATCCGGCTGACAACGAGGCATTCGCCAGCCTTACAGGTTCATTTACCGAAGACGGAGTAGCCGGAAAAGTGCAGTTTGGACCCGCCTGGTGGTACAACGACCACTACTCAGGCCTGCGGAAACAGTTGACAGACCTGGCCAGCTATGGCCTGCTGCATCATTTTATCGGCATGACCACCGACTCACGCAGCTTCCTCTCCTTTTCCCGCCACGAATACTTTCGCAGGGTATTCTGCAACCTGGTAGGTGAATGGGTGGAGCAAGGCCATTTGCCATCGGATATAACCATGCTCCAATCGCTGATCACCGCTGTGTGTTATGGGAATATCAAAAACTGGACTTCTAACACAACAACCATTCATGTCCCTGAAAGAAAATAATACCCGTATCGCCGTAGTAACCGGTGCAGGAGGTACCCTTTGCTCCGAAATGGCCAAAGACCTCGCCTTGCAGGGCTACCGAGTGGCCTTGCTGGGTCGCTCGCTCGATAAGCTCAAAGTGGTGGAAGAGGAAATAGTGGCCGCCGGAGGCGCCGCCCTTTCAGTAAGTGTGGACGTAGCCGATGAAGCTGCGGTCACTGCCGCAAAAGACCTCATTGAGCAAACCTGGGGTATTGCTTCGCTTTTGATCAATGGCGCAGGCGGCAATCAAAACGATGCCCTGCCCAATATTGCCGAATTTGACGATCGGGAATTGCTGAATGATGGTTCCGTGAAGGGTTTTTTTAACCTGAATATGGAGGTGTTTCAGAGCGTGATCGAAATCAATACTATGGGCACCGTCATTCCCTGTTTTGTGTTTGGCCGTGGCATGGCCAGCCAGAAGTATGGTTGTATCATCAACTTTGCTTCGATGACCAGCTACCGCCCCGTGAGTAAGGTAGCGGCTTACGCCATCGCCAAGGGCGGTATCGTGAATTTTACCCAATGGCTGGCTTCCTACTTAGCCCCGGCGAATATTCGGGTAAATGCCATTGCACCCGGTTTTTTCCTGAACGACCGCAGCCGTAAGATCATGTTCAACGAAGACGGCTCCCAAACTGAGCGTGCCATCAATGTGCTGGGCCATACGCCGATGAAGCGCTTTGGCGAAGCACCAGAGCTCATCGGCTGCCTCAATTGGTTGATTGATGACCATGCCGCTGGTTTTGTTACAGGTATTACTATTCCGATAGACGGCGGCTTTTTGTCCCGACCGGGAATTTGATTTTTACCAAATACGTCGAAAAATGAAAACCTTTTCCTATTTCTTGCTACTTGGTGCTTTGGTCACCACTCAGCTTGGTTATGGCCAGGCAGACAAAGCCAATCCGTTTCCGTATGTTGGCAAAGTTAAACCCCGCCATTCGCAAGAAATTGCTGCGTCCAATTGGTCCATTGGGGGTGAAACCCTCGACCGGGGCTATAGCGATTTTGACCAATGGAAACAGTACCTCGGTCCGCTGGGAGCAAAAAAAGTTAGGCTACAAGCGGGATGGGCCAGGTGCGAAAAGCAAAAAGGAGTTTATGATTTCGTGTGGCTTGATGCCGTGATAGATGAGGTTATTGCCCAAGGGCTGGAACCCTGGCTGCAAACCTCCTACGGCAACCCGATCTACGAAGGCGGAGGCGATATTTTCTTAGGTGCGGGCTTTCCCGTTTCGGCAGAAGCGTGGGCGGCCTGGGACAAGTGGGTGTATGCCCTTTCCCATCGCTACAAGGGGCGTGTTCATATCTGGGAAGTATGGAACGAGAGCGACCTTAATCAAAAAAACAGCGCCGAGGACTACGCCAAATTGTTTGTCAGGACCGCTGAAATTATCCGGGCGACCGACCCAGACGCAACCCTGTACGCCCTTTCCCTGGCCAATCCTTGGAACATTGACTACGTGGAAATTTTTCTCGATTACCTCAAAAGCAACAACAAGCTCCACCTCGTGGATGTAATTACCCTTCACGGATACAGCTTTATCCCAGAGGGGGTGCACGATGGTTTTGCCAAGGTGCGGAACGTGGTGCGCGGCTATTCGGATCAAATTTCCATTGCGCAGGGAGAACTGGGCTGCCCTTCAGAAAACCAGCCGTTTTATGCCCTGAGCAAATATGACTGGACCGAAACCTCCCAATCCAAATGGCTGCTTCGCCGGCTTTTGGGCGATCTGGGGCACGATATTCCCGCACTTTACTTTTCCATCATTGACCTGAACTATGTCCGTAGGTACGAAAATGTAAAGGGAGTAGTAACCCTGCTAAAAGAGCCGATTTACACCGTCAACACCAAGGGCCTGATAAAAGCGAAAAAAGACAATACAGTAGATTACCTCAAGCCGGCTTACAGCACCTTTCAAAACGTTACTTCCATTTTTGACTTTACCCTAGTCCGCATACCGAACTATCCCTATACCTCTACCAGTGATTCGTCGCTTTCGGTGTTTGGATACCGGAGGCAAGGGACAGACCTCCAGGTAGTTACTGTCTGGATCGACTCAGCTATCCCGGGAAACAGCCAGGACAAAATCCAGGTTACGTTCGACTTTGGGACTGGTAACTTCAACGATCCGGTTTGGGTCGATATGCGCACAGGCGAGGTATTTGATATTCCCGCAGCTAACTGGAAGCAGAATGGCACCGCTCACACCTTCACCGAAATTCCGGTGTACGATTCTCCGATCCTGATCGCGGACAGAAGCCTCATTTCGATCCAGAAATGAAATAGGCGCCTCTGCTTTTTACCCGAAATAGACCACTAGCGTGAAAAAAACTACTACCCTATTCCTGTTCTCCCTGGCCGCCTGTTTCAGTTACGGGCAATCAGCTACGGATGGGGAATATCTCCTGATTGGCAAAGTGAAGCCTCGAAATGCCAACGAAATAGGCTCCTCTAATTGGATCATTGGGTGTGAAACCTTTGACCGGGACTTTACCAATTACGACGAATACAAAGAATTCCTCGTGCCACTGGGTATCAAAAGGCTCAGAATGCAAACCGGCTGGGCCAAAACCGAGCAGGTAAAGGGCCAGTACGATTTTGCCTGGCTGGACCATATTGTAAACGATGCCACCGAACGAGACTTACAACCCTGGCTACAATTTTCGTACGGCAACCCCATCTATGAGGGAGGCGGCGGCATTAACCTCGCTGCGGGAATCCCCTACTCCAAAGAGGCCCTACAAGCATGGGACAATTGGGTAGCAGCCATGGTTACCCGCTACAAAGATAGGGTACAGGACTGGCAGGTGTGGAATGAACCCAACTTTGGCAACACCGTCAACATGGCCAACGGACCCGAAGCCACTGCGGCTCTCAACCTCCGGACCGTGGAGATCGTGAAGCGCATTCAGCCGGAAGCCCGTGTTTCCGGACTTACGATGGGCCACATGGATCTTGTCTATGCGGATACCTTCTTTAAAATATTGAATGATGCTGGAAAACTCAAGCTGTTTCACGACATCGTGTACCACGACTACGTCTATAACCCGGACTCCCACTACCCGGAGGTGATGAAGTTGCGGGCAATTTTGGATAAGTATGCACCTGAAATTCCATTGCGCCAAGGCGAAAACGGCGCGCCTTCCATGGGAGGGCCGGGGAGGGGAGCCATTGGCGACCACGACTGGACCGAGCTGTCACAGGCCAAATGGGACACCCGCCGAATGTTAGGCGATTTGGGCCACGACATAGAAAGCAGTGTTTTTACGATTATCGACATCCCCTACTCTTCAGGGCCTATCAAGCGGCTCAATGTAAAGGGCCTCATTTCGTCCGATTCTACCCAAAAAGCCATTCGCCCCAAAATGGCCTACCATGCGGTGCAGCACGTAGCCACCATTTTCGACCACGCGCTTACCCGCATACCGGATGTGGACTTTACCCAAAGCACGCCTACCCGATTGGCGGTGTACGTCTACCGGGACACGGCCTCTTCCCGGCAGCTGTTTACGATCTGGGCCAATGGCGATACCCCCAACAATTCCACCGATAAGGAAAAAGTGGACTTCACCTTTTCCCAGGCCAATTTCAAAAAGCCCGTTAATGTCGACATCATTACCGGCGAAGTGTACCAGGTTCCGCGAAAACAGTGGAGCAAGTCGGGTGACACCTATACTTTTCGGAATGTTCCCGTGTACGACGGGCCGGTGTTGATAGCGGAGCAAAGCCTCATTCCCCTCGAAAAATAACGACCATGCGAAAGCTTTATGCCTCAATAAAGAGAACCCGCGCGGCTATATGCGCTTGCCTGTGCCTGTGCGCGATATTCGTCACCCCTGCGTTTGCCCAAAAAACCCAGGCCATGGCTCCGGAATTGGCAGCCAAAAATCCTGTGGAGGTTTTTCCCGTGGTGTCCGGATCGGCGTATGTTTTCAACGACAGCAAAACAGCCACCCAGCCCAGCGTATTCAGCGTCAATGAGCAGGACCATCCTTTTCCGGTATTCTCCACCGAGGTTTTCGCTGCTACGAGCAGTCATTACCAGGTGCAATCTGTCTGGAAAACGGCTGCCCCTATTCAAAAAGGCGAAGTGCTCCTGGCCCGTTTTTCCATCCGGTCCATTTACGCCAAACAAGAATCAGGAGATGCGGTGGTGTACTTTTTTGTGCAGCAAGCGCTTCCTCCCCATGACAAAAGTGTAATCATTGAAATAAGCGCCGGACCCGAGTGGAAAACCATCGAAATTCCCTTTAAGGCGCTCAACGACCTTCCCGCCGGGGAGGCCTCCATGTGCTTTTCTTATGGGGCTTTGGCGCAAAAAGTAGAGGTCGCGGATATCCAGGTGTTGAATTTCGGGCAGAAAATTGCCCTGGAACAATTGCCCACTACCCGCTTTTCTTATGCGGGAAGGGAAGAAAATGCAGCTTGGCGGGTACAAGCCTTGCAGCGAATTGAGGAGATTCGCACCGCGCCTTTGGTCATCAAGGTGCTGGATAAAAAGGGGAAACCCGTATCCGGAGCTGCGGTAACCGCCCGCCTCATCGATCCGGAATTCGTATTTGGCACGGCTGTTTCGGTCTCGTACCTCCTCGCCAGCGATGCAAACGGCACAACCTATAAAAACATCCTGAACGAATATTTCAACGCCGTTACCCTTGACAATAACCTCAAGTGGCCGGTTTGGCGAGACCCTGAAAAGCAGCAGCAAACGAAGATAGCCCTGGACTACCTCGAAGCCCAAAACCTGCGCATTCGCGGGCATAACCTCGTATGGCCGGGTAAGAAATTTACGCCCGCGTACTTCGCAAACCAGCCCGATTTTGGCCCCGCTTTCGGCGATTCTATCACCCGGCACATTCAGGATATCGCATCCTACACCAAAGGGAAGGTATATGCATGGGACGTGATCAATGAAATGATGCACGAGAAGGACTATTTCGACGTACTGCCTCAAAGCGAAGCTGTGGAGTGGTTTAAGCTGGCAAAAGATATCGACCCCGATGCTCAGCTTTTCATAAACGACTACAGCATGCTCAACAATGTGGCCAGCCCAATCAATATAGCCACCTATCTTTCGGTTATCGCGTCCCTAAGAGGGGCCGGAGCGCCAATAGAAGCCATAGGCGTGCAAGGACATGTGGGCCGCCAACCCCGGAATCCTAAGCAAGTGCTCCAGGACCTCGATTTATTTGTGGAATCCGGCCTTCCCGTTCAAATCACCGAATTTGACATCAACTCCCCCGACGAAAACCTGCAAGCCGATTATACCCGCGATTTTCTCATTGCCTGCTACAGCCACCCGGTCGTAACGGGCTTTACCATGTGGGGATTTTGGGAAGGGGCACATTGGAAGCCCGATGCCGCCATGTTCCGCCGGGACTGGACCCCTAAGCCCAATTCCGAAGTCTGGCGTAAATGGGTGCTGCAGGAGTGGAGAACCGATATTCAAGCTACTTCCAATGCAGCAGGAGAGTTAGCGGCGCGGGGACATTTGGGCCTTTATGAGATCACCGTTACCCACAAGGGTGCAACGCAGCAGGTTAATTACCAGCTCACCCAAGAGGCGGCTCCCCTCGTCCTTCAGCTAAAATAGGCGGCTGCCCTTTTCATTTTCCCCGCACCCCAATACCCGATGATGAATACCTGCCGCAAACCCGCTTACCTCCTGTTTTCCTTCCTTTTTGTGGCATGTATGCTCAACAGTTTACAGGCGTCAGCCCAAAACATAGTCGCAACCCCGGAATATATCCGAGCCTTAACTGCGGATTGGAAGGGGGAACGATTCCCCGACGGCCGGCCCAAAGTGCCGGATAATTTGCTGGAAAGGTTAAAAAAAATCACCCTGGAAGAGGCTTGGGCACAATTAATCGAATTGGGCTACCACAATCAATTCGAAGGAAATTGGCAACTGATTGACGAAACGGAAGAAACCACCATGACAGGCAGGGCGGTAACAGCACAGTTTATGCCCAGCAGAACCGATCTGGAGAATCAGGTCATCGAACAAGGAAAACTTGAGGGCAGGATTTGGGAACAAAGGCGCACTGTATCCTGGGCAGTCAATACCCTAGTGGAAGGGGATGTGTACGTGGCGGATGGCTATGACAAGGCATCCTATGGTACCGTCGTAGGGTCCAACCTGGGCAATGGCGTTTATGCGCGTTCCAAGCGGGGAATCGTAGTTTATGGTCACGTCAGAGACATGGAAGGCCTGAGGGCAATCGAGGGTTTCAATGGCTGGGTCAAAGGCTCTGATCCGTCCTACATGCGCAAAACCCTGCTCATTTCCATCAATGCGCCCATCCGGATCGGAGAAGCGGTGGTTTTGCCGGGTGATGCCGTTCTGGCAAAGAAAGATGGCGTGCTCTTTATTCCTGCTCATCTGGTGGAAGAAATTGTATTGACCGGCGAAGTAACCGCCCTGTTCGACATTTTCGGGCAGCAAAGGATTAAATCCTATACCTATACTCCGGGCCAGATCGACAGCAAGTGGACAGTGGAAATCAAAAAAGATTTCCTGAAATGGGTAGACCAAAATCCGGAACTGCTCCCTATGTCAAAACAGGACCTGACCACATACCTCGAAAGCCGCAACTTTTAATTCCTAAAACTTTCATGAAAGCTTCCATGAAGTTAAAATCGGTACCCATTTTCGTCTGGGGGATATTTTGGACCTTAACGGGTTTTGCCCAAAATGCTGATATGGTTCAGCAACCAAACGCAGTTGCTGCTACCGAGGTCGTAAATGCGGTTTTTGCAAAAGGCCTGAAACACTGTGAGCTGGACTTTTACGCCGGAACGCTGATGCTGCATGGCATGAGCGAGTTTGCCTTGCTTCCCGGAAATGAGCCAAAAATGCAGGAGGTAATCGGTTTGTTCGAAAAGTTTAGTAGCGGAGAAATTCAGGCAAAAGGCAATTTTATTTCATACGAAGCCGGCGGTTCTGGTGCTGCTTATTTGGTTTGGAAAGGCAAAGCGCCCACGCTCGAAGCGCACGTGCAGGCAACTGCATCTAAGATGTTCGCCAACCAAAAACGGACGATCGACGGCCTGATGACCGCCAAATTTGCGGGTGAAGGTTCTGAATTGGTATTTATCGATGTGGCCTTTGCTGTAACCCCTTTTCTCCTGTACGCAGGCCTGGCTTCCGGCAACCAGGAATATGTGGATTTTGCGGTTTTTGAAACCATGGAATTGTTTAAAATCCTTCTTGATGAAGAGACTGGGCTGATCTACCAGGCCAGGGGCTTCAACGGCACAGGTAATTTCTCCGAAGACAACTGGAGCCGCGGAATAGGCTGGGGGGCTTTTGCCTTGTCCTCGCTGGTTCGTGATTTACCAAAAACGCACCCACAAAGGCAAGCCGTTGAAGAACTGGCCACACGCTATTTTACTGCCGTGCTGGCCTTACAGGACCCATCAGGGATGTGGCACCAGGAAATGACGGACCCCAACTCCTTTATCGAAACTTCAGGAACCGGGCTGATCCTCCACAGTATTGGCATTATGCTTGAAAAGGGCCTGCTCCCCGAAAAGTACCGCAGCGATTTCCTGCGTGGATTGCAGGGGTATATGGCCTACATTGGCTCCGATGGCGCTATCAGCCATACTTGCGGTGGGTGCTTGTGTCCCGGAAAAGGTACCAAAGCCGATTATGCCAGTCAGCCCTGGCGCTACAACGACCACCATTCCTTCGGGCCCGCTATTCTGGCCTTTTCACAGGCGATAAAACTGGGTATCGGCCAGGTAGTACCTACTTTACCACAAGGCACCTACACGATTCACGCCCAGGAAAATGCCCAACCCTGGACTTATGTAACCCACGCGGGAAAAGACGACCTCGCCTGGGAAAATGACCGTATCGCCTTTCGGGTTTATGGCCCGAAGGTGCGGCAGCAAGTTGGCAGTGGTATTGACGTTTGGGCAAAAACGGTGACTTATCCCATCATCGACAAGTGGTATCAGCTTAACGCTGAAGGCCAGGACTACCATTCAGACCGCGGCGAAGGAGGTGATTTTTACAACATGGGCAAAGCGCGTGGTTGTGGAGGAACTGCCATTTGGGTTCGGGATACCCCCTACGTAGCCGCTACCTACGATGTATACAGCATCAGGAAAAATCAAAACGACGGGCTCACCTTCGACCTTCAATACAACACTTGGAACGTGCCTAACCTCGATATCCGCGAGCAAAAAAAGGTAAATATGGACCTTGGGTCGAATGTCTTCGAAGTTTCCAGCACCTTCCGTTCCCCTGACACGGTCGAAATCATCGTGGGGATTGGCCTCACCGATTTTGGAAAGGCCCAGGTAACCACGGACCGAAAGCGCGGCATTATTTCCATATGGGAACCTTTGGAAACAGGCAAAGGTAGTCTTGGTACCGCCATCGTGGTTGACCCCGCAACGCTGGTAGGTTTCACTACCTATCAAAACGATGAATATGTGCTGGTACGTGTGAAAACCAATGAACCGTTTACCTACCAGTCGGGTGCCAATTGGGGCCCAAGCGGCCAATTCAAAGACCAGAAAGACTGGCAGAAATACCTCAAATCATTTTCAGTAAAATAACTCACCCTGCATTATGAGCATCGAAAAGTACAAAAAAGAAGTGGGTATGATGAACCTGGAGCGTCTTATCGAAGCACGGGAAACCATACCTCAAGTAACCTTTCCCATCCCGGACAAAGAGCTCCTCTCCCGGTTCGAGCAGTTATACACCGGTGCTGTTAACGACGTGCTGCGCGAATTTACCCTGCTGAACCAGGCCCTGCCCATCCGCATCAAACCACTTCGGGAGTACCAAACCGTGGCCGGTTTTGCCTTCACGGTCAAAAGCGCACCCAGCACCCTGGTTTCAGGCGAAATGGGCTTTAGGGCGAAAATGCTGGAAGAAATGCACGAAGATGCCTTCGTGATTTACGACACCAGCAACGATGAAAAATCGACTGCGTGGGGCGGCGTGATGACGGCCACAGCAAAGGGCAAAGGCGTGAAAGCGGCTTGTCTCGACGGCGGCATTCGCGATACCCATCAGATTCTGGAAGCGGAATTTCCTGTTTTTTACAAATACCGCTCGTCCAATGGCAGCCTCGGTCGTTGCCTGATTACCCATTATCAAATTCCCCTTCAAATCGACGAGGTATTCATCCGTCCCGGCGATGTGGTGCTCGGCGATGTGGACGGCGTACTCGTGGTGCCCCGTCAGGTCGCGTATGAAATTCTGCTACGGGCTGAAGAGATTTTAGAAAATGAAAAAAAGATCTTTGGCTGGGTAAAAGAAGGCCAATCGGCCCAGGAAATCACCGAAAAAGGCGGGTACTTCTAAGCTATTTCCATGAAATTTACCATGCTGCTCCCGCCAAAGTACGACGAACGGAAATGGACGCTCGCCAAGCAAATCGGCGTAAATTACGCCATCACCAAGGCCATGCCCTCGCTTTCTGGCAAGCCCGCTCCTTACGACCTGGCAGCCCTTCGCGCGATTCAGGCTGATTTTGCACAGGCGGGCTTTGCCCTTTATGGCCTCGAAGGCGACCAATTCGACATGGCACCCATCAAGCTGGGCCTGCCCAACCGCGATGAAGTCATCGACCGTTATTGCCAGATGCTGCGAAACATGGGCCAGCTTGGCATCCGGTTGCTGTGTTACAATTTCATGGCGACCATCGGATGGTTTCGCACCCGCGTGGATATTCCGGAGCGCGGAGGTGCACAGGTGAGCGAATTCAACGCAAAGGATGCGCAGGATTTGGTACCTGAATCTGAGCGTATTTCTGAAGAAAAGCTCTGGGAAAATCTCTTTTATTTTCTCGACGCGGTATTGCCCGTGGCGGAGGAAAACGGCATCCAGATGGCCCTGCACCCCGACGATCCGCCCGTGAGTCCACTCAAAGGAGTAGGGCGTATTTTGACGAGTGCCGCTGCTTTTGATGCTATTCTGAAAAAATATCCCAGTCCGAGCAATGGCATTACCTTTTGCCAGGCTACTTTCAAAACCATGGGCGAAGACCTGAAGTCAATCTCCCGGCCGTGGTTCGAGGATAAGCGCATCTTTTTCCTGCACCTGCGGGACATTGAGGGCGACAAATACCATTTCCGCGAAACCTTCCACGACAACGGACCGACACCCATGGCTGAGATGCTGAAATTCTACCACGAAATGGGCTTTGATGGCCCGCTCAGGCCGGACCATGCCCCGGCGATGTACGGCGAAACACAGGGAAATTTTCAGGGCGGTATTTCCGCAGGCTATGAGATTACCGGTAAAATTTTCGCCATCGGATACCTGAAAGGGATATGCGAAGCGGCGGGGATTCCGGTAGAGTAATCTGAAACAGCAGCCGACCTATGAAAGCTATTTTAACTACCATCCTGCTTTGCTTTGTCGCCTGGCAAGCCCATTCTCAGGAACCCCTGCAGCCTAAGTTCAGGCAAGTGGTTGACGTGAGCAAGGAGAGTAAACCCCTGCATCTTTACCTGCTTGTCGGTCAATCGAACATGGCAGGTAACTCTCCTGTTGAGCCGGAGGACACGCTTGCGCATCCACGCATCTTGCGGCTGAATCAAGCAGGAGAATGGGAAATAGCCAAAGATCCGCTTCGCTACGACAAAGCTATTGTGGGTATGGGTCCGGGAATGTCTTTTGCGCGGTACCTGGCCGATCAGGACACGGGGGTGTTGATTGGATTGATTCCGGCAGCGGTAGGTGGAACCAGCATAAACCTTTGGCAGCCAGGAGCTTATGATTCTGTCACCCACCTCTACCCCTACGATCGGGCGTTAGCTATGACGAACATTGCCCTGCAATCCGGTATTCTTAAAGGCATTATCTGGAATCAAGGCGAGAGTGATAGCAAACCAGGGAGGGAAGTAGGGTATGAAGCAAAACTTGAAGCTGTAGTCCGGCAATTTCGCAACGATCTTGCTATGCGCGAATTGCCTTTTGTGGCTGGTTTACTGCCGGATTTTCAACTGGTGAAGGAAAAATCAGGTGTCAAAACCCGCAATGAATCCGCTATCGAAATTAACCGGGCCATCCGGCACCTGAAAAAGCAGCTCAGGCATTATCAGGTAGTATCCTTAAAAAACGCCACAGATAAAGGCGATGGCCTCCACCTTGACAGTCGCTCGGCGCGGGAAATGGGGGTGAAATACGCAAAAGCGATCCGTCGCATGTAGCCGACAGCGGATGACAACGGTGAGGATTTTGCCGCCATTCATAACCCAATAGGCGACGGTTCCTCATTTGAAGAAACAATCATCCTCCCATTTGGAGGGGTTGTTCTCAATATACCGGGCGATACGTTCGTATTCGGGCTCGTTTCTGATGATTTGGTCGTGAAATCGGGGTTGCCAAACAGGCATGCCAGGCGTGTTTTGCCCTTGGTTGATGCGCGTGGTAGCAGCCGATTTGAACCCCGCCATAAATGACGATATCGATTTGGGTGGGCGGTAGGCAACGCCTGTTGGTTGGGGTTGTAGAGACGCACGGCCGTGCG